>JAURKC010000011.1 GCA_030831945.1 Ferruginibacter sp. | reverse complement strand
TTTCTAGCACTTTTTATTCGAGGGCGTCTAAGAATGGGCGCTTTCTACTTTTTGAACATCGACTATCTTGTAGGATAAATTTAAACACAGCGTTACTTTATGAATATAATTCTACGACTTTAGGCAACTAATAATTAGTGTTTAACTTTGTTAAATGATGGACTTTATTGCAAAGGAGTATAATTTATTGTTCAAGCATCCCTTTACGATTTCTAAAGGCACCAAAACGCATCAGCCTACATTGATAGTTGAGTTAAATTATCTAGGTATTAAAGGCTATGGTGAGGCGCCTGCAATTAGTTATTATGACTTGCCTATTGAAAAAATGTTAGAGGATTTAGATCGCAAAAAGTTATTCTTACAGAAATTTTCTTTTTCAGATCCTGAACGGTATTGGCATTATTTACATCATTTATTCCCTAATAATTCTTTTTTAGTTTGTGCATTGGATATGGCAGGTTGGGATATTTATGGTAAAATGAAGGGTAAACAGCTGCATCAATTGTGGCAGCTAGACACTTCTAAAAGTCCGCAAACTGATTTTACAATTGGAATAGACACCATCGATCAAATGGTTTCAAAAATGAAAGAAAAACCCTGGCCAATTTATAAAATTAAGGTGGGGGTACCTGATGATATAGAAATGGTGGCAGCTTTACGAAAACATACGAATGCTGTATTTAGGGTAGATGCTAATGCTGGCTGGACTTTAGAACAGGCCTTGCATAAAATACCAATTTTAGCGCAATTGGGTGTTGAGCTTGTGGAACAGCCTTTATCTAAGGATAACTGGGAAGACATGAAAACCCTCTTTGAAAAGTCCTCCCTACCAATTTTTGCTGATGAAAGCTGTGTTTCAGCCTCAGATGTAGACAAATGTCACTTACATTTTCACGGTGTTAATATTAAATTAACCAAGTGTAGTGGTATTACTCCTGCTCGAAGGATGATTAAAAGGGCCAGGGAGCTGGATATGAAAGTAATGATTGGTTGTATGAATGAAAGCTCTGTTGGGACAGCTGCTATTGCGCAATTAGCTCCAATGGTGGATTATATTGATATGGATGGGCCCCTTTTATTGGCAGAAGATACTGCTAAAGGTGTTGGCTTTGACTTTGGCAAGATTATTTATACCGATACACCTGGTTTAGGAGTAGTTATAGATTCATTTTAAATTTTATTTGGTAAAATAATTTATCAGTCTTTACTTTGCACTATAAATGACAGCAATCAATCACATACACCATCATCATTACGTTACCGAAGGGTAAGCTAATAAGATTTGTATGTAGATCAACATATTTTAATTAAAAGGCTTACCTAAAACGTAAGCCTTTTTTGTTTTTTATAATTTAACAACGAACTAAACAATATAGATTTAATATAATATTACAAATTAATTATATGCTTAAAATTGCCATACAAAAATCAGGTAGACTTTATGAGGACTCGATTAAGTTATTAAAAGAGTGTGGAATAGAATTAAACAATGGAAATAAACAATTAAAGGCAGCTGCATTTAACTTTCCAATTGAAGTGTTTTTTCTTAGGGATGATGATATTCCTCAATATGTATATGATGGAGTGGCAGACATCGGTATTGTGGGGGAAAATGTTTTACTCGAAAAAAATAAAGATATCGATATTGCTTATCGATTGGGTTTTGGAAGGTGTCGATTAAGTATCGCTGTTCCCAAGACTGTTCAATATAATTCTATTGAGGATTTAAAAGGGTTAAAAATTGCTACAACTTATTCAACGATCCTTCAGCAATATCTGAATGACAAAAATATTAAAGCTGAAATTCATGAGATCAGTGGGTCAGTTGAAATTGCACCTAGTATCGGATTGGCAGATGCAATTTGTGATCTAGTGAGTAGTGGCAGTACATTATTTACCAATGGATTGAAGGAAGTAGAAGTTATTCTTCAGTCAGAAGCAGTTTTATCAGTCAACAAAAATCTCACTGCTGAGAAGCAATTGATTTTAGAAAAACTGCTCTTAAGAATCAATGCTGTAAAAACAGCTAAAAATAATAAGTATATATTATTGAACGCTCCCAATCATCAGCTGAAAAATATTTTTTCTTTGTTGCCCGGAATGAAAAGTCCAACCGTTGTTCCTTTAGTAGAAGAAGGATGGAGTAGTATTCAAAGTGTAGTCAATGAGAATGATTTTTGGGAAGTGATTGAAAAACTGAAGCAATTCGAAGCTGAAGGAATCATTGTGATACCAATTGAAAAGATGATTGTATAATGTCTATTGTACGGTTTGAAAAAATGTGATTATGAAAAATTTATTTAACAATCCACCATCAACTGATTGGGATTTAATCTTAAAAAGACCTGCTTTTGATAGTAGTCAATTGGAGGAATCCGTATCTAAAATTTTGTTGGATATCAAATTGAATGGGGACGAGGCTGTAAAAAAGTATGCATTAAAATTTGATGGCATTGAACTAAATGAATTGCTGGTAAGTGAGGATGAAATTAAAGCAGCAGAATCTTTAGTGAGTGATGATTTGAAAGCGGCTATTGCTATTGCAAAACAAAATATAGAAAAATTTCACTTCTCTCAAGTTCAAGAGGTTGAGAAAATCGAAACTACTCCAGGAGTTATTTGTTGGAGAAAATCAGTTGGTATTCAAAAGGTAGGTTTATATATTCCTGGTGGTTCTGCACCTTTATTTTCTACCTTATTGATGTTAGGAATACCTGCAGTGATGGCTGGTTGTAGAGATATCACAGTTTGTACGCCTTGTGATAAACATGGAAAAGTTAATCCAGTTATTTTATATGTAGCTCATATAGTTGGGTTAAAAAATATTTATAAAATCGGCGGTGTACAAGCGATTGCAGCGATGGCTTATGGTACTGCTTCTATCCCACAAGTATATAAAATATTTGGTCCAGGAAATCAATATGTTACTTGCGCTAAACAACTCGTTAACAAAGAAGGATTAGCAATCGATATGCCTGCTGGTCCTAGCGAAGTAGCGGTATATGCTGATCAAACTAGTCATGTAGCATATGTAGCTGCTGATCTTTTGAGTCAGGCAGAACATGGTGTGGATAGTCAGGTAGTATTAGTGGCAAGTTCTGTAAAAGTGGTGGAAGATGTTCAAAAAGAATTGGAACTACAATTGCCTTTGTTATCTCGAAAAGATATTGCAAAAGTAGCATTAACTAATAGTCGTTTTATTGTAATGGATGATTCAACTGCAGCATTTAATTTATTAAATGAATATGCTTCAGAGCATTTAATCATTGCATCTGATAATGCAATTGAACTTTCTGAAAAAGTGGTTAATGCGGGCAGTATTTTTTTAGGACATTACTCTCCTGAAAGTGTTGGAGATTATGCCTCAGGGACCAATCATACATTACCTACGAATGGTTATGCAAAGGCATATAGTGGTGTGTCATTGGATAGCTTTGTAAAAAAAATAACCTTTCAATATTTAAATAAAAAAGGGTTAAACAATATCGGTGCTTCAGTTGAAATAATGGCGGCAGCTGAAGGGTTAGATGCACACAAAAATGCAGTAACCATAAGATTGAAGTAAGCGTGAAATTAATATTTTCCTTTAAATAGTTTATAAAATATTGAACGATGAGTGACAAGAATAATTTAGAAACATTTTCCAAAATTTCAGATCTGAGGGCTCCCTTTGATTTGAATTCATTGGTAAGGGACAATATTAAAAAACTAACGCCCTATTCTTCAGCTCGGCATGAATTTACCGGTAAGGCTTCTGTTCTATTAGATGCTAATGAAAATCCATATGGATCTACCTTGGCCGAACCCTTTAATCGTTATCCAGATCCTTTACAATGGCAATTAAAATTAGCCATTGCATCTATTAAAGGAGTGCCTGCGGAACATATTTTTATTGGCAATGGAAGTGATGAAGTAATTGATTTGGCCTACAGTATATTTTGTGATCCAGTAAAAGATAATGTAATTATTTGTCCGCCAACTTATGGCATGTATGAGGTGAGTGCAAATATTAATAATGTAGGAATTAAAAAGGTAAATTTGTTACCAACCTTTCAATTAGATGTTGAAGGTATTTTATCTGCTGTTGATGAAAATACTAAGTTGTTATTTGTTTGTTCCCCTAATAATCCTACAGGTAATAATCTTAATAGAAATGATATTGAATTTCTCTTAAATAATTTCCCAGGAATTGTGGTCATTGATGAAGCTTATATTAATTATTCAAATCAAAAATCATTTATACAAGAACTAACAGAGTATCCTAATTTGATTGTAATGCAAACACTGTCTAAGGCCTGGGGGCTTGCAGCTTTGAGGCTTGGTTTATGTTATACCTCTCTTGATATCATTGCTTTATTTAATAAGGTGAAACCTCCTTATAATATCAATGAAGCCTCACAGGGACTTGCTTTAGAGGCCTTACAACATACTGATCAAGTTAATGCTTGGATTAAAGAATTGGTGAAAGAAAAAGGATTACTAACTAGTCAGTTATTAAATTTTTCTTTTGTAGATAAAGTGTTTCAGAGTGATGCAAATTTTATTTTAGTGAAAGTAAAAGATGCCAATAACTTATATCATTATCTTGCTGAAAAAGAAATAGTAGTAAGAAATAGAAGTAAGGATATTTTGTGCGATAATTGTTTACGAATAACCATTGGTACTCCTGAAGAAAATAGTCGATTACTAACTTTATTACAACAATATGAATAATAATAATAATCAACATAGTCAAGATAGTACTGCCTCCAATAAAATAAATGGTGCACGTAAAATCTTATTCATTGATAGAGATGGAGTGTTAGTAAAGGAGCCTCCTATTACCTATCAACTTGATTCCTTCGATCAATTAGTATTTTATCCAAATGTTTTTAAATATTTAGGGAAAATTGCAGCTGAATTTAATTTCGAATTAGTTATGGTTACTAATCAAGATGGTTTAGGGACGGCTAGTTTTCCTGAAAATACTTTTTTGCCTATTCAAAATTTATTGGTGAATAGTTTAAAAAATGAGGGTATTCATTTTTCGGATATTTATATAGACAAAACGCTTCCTGAGCAAAACGCACCTACCCGTAAACCAGGTGTAGCCATGCTTTCAAAATATTTTAATAACCCTGATTATGATTTGGTTAATTCATTTGTAATTGGTGATCGAATTACCGATATGCAGTTAGCAAAAAATTTAGGTGCAAAAGGTATTTGGTTAAATACGGATGAAAGTAAAGGGGCAGCTGAAGTGAATACTACTATCGAAGCATTGCGGAAAGAGGTGATTGTTTTGGAATCACTCGATTGGAAAGATATCTATGAATTTTTGAAATCTCCTGATAGAAAAGTGCAACATGATCGGATTACCAATGAAACAAAAATTAAGGTAAATATTAATTTAGATGGAAAAGGCAATTCTTCTATTTCAACTGGTCTTCCTTTTTTTGATCATATGTTGGATCAGTTAGCTAGACATGGAAATATTGATTTGGCGATTGAATGTAAGGGAGATCTTCATATTGATGAACACCATACGATTGAAGATACAGGTTTAGCCTTAGGAGAAGCAATGGTTAAAGCATTAGGAGATAAGCGAGGCATTGAACGGTATGGTTATTTGTTACCAATGGATGATTGCTTGGCACAGGTAGCTATTGATTTTGGCGGACGAAATTGGATTGTATGGGAAGCTGAATTTAAGCGAGAAAAAATTGGTGATATGCCGACTGAGATGTTTTTTCATTTTTTTAAATCTTTCAGCGATGCTGCAAAGTGTAACCTTAATATAAAGGCCTCGGGGGATAATGAGCATCATAAAATTGAATCTATTTTTAAGGCTTTTGCTAAGGCAATTAAAATGGCGGTGAAGAAGGACATCAATAATGATTCATTACCAAGCACAAAAGGAGTACTGTAGAAATTTTTGGGTAGAATAAATTGAAAAGAAAAAATGGTAGCCATCATAAAATATAATGCGGGCAATGTTCAAAGTGTTCAGTATGCATTGCAACGAATAGGAGTAGATTCTATTGTTACCGATGATGTGGCTTCAATTGAAGGCGCCGATAAAGTAATTTTTCCTGGGGTAGGGCATGCAAATGCTGCCATGCAATATTTGAGAGAAAGGCAATTAGATCAATTGATCGTTTCTTTGAAACAACCTGTACTTGGAATTTGTCTAGGTCTTCAATTGATGTGTAAACATTCGGAAGAAGGGGATACGAATTGTTTGGGAATATTTGATGAACCAGTTAAACTTTTTCCAACTTCGTTGACAGCTGATCAGAAAATTCCTCAGATCGGTTGGAATAATATTTATGATTATCATTCCACTTTATTTTCTGGAATAAATGAAAATGAATTTGTATACACCGTTCATAGTTATTATGCTGCATTAGGTGCTGCAACCGTTGCTACCACTGATTATATTATACCGTATAGTGCGGCGCTTGAAAAAGATAATTTTTATGCAGTGCAATTTCATCCTGAAAAATCAGGAAAAGTGGGAGAGCAAATTTTGAAAAACTTTATTATTATCTCATGATAATTATTCCAGCTATAGATATTATTCAAGGTAAATGTGTTCGCCTTACGAAAGGAGACTATGATCAGAAAATTGTGTACAATGATAATCCTGTGGAAGTCGCTAAACAGTTTGAGGCTGCTGGAATTACAAGAGTACACATGGTAGATTTGGATGGCGCAAAAGCGGGTAGTATTGTTAATCTAAAAGTGCTTGAAGCAGTAGCTTCCTCTACTGAATTGATTATTGATTTTGGTGGAGGGGTGAAAACAATTCAGGATGTTAGTAATATTTTTAATGCGGGTGCTTCAATGGTTACCATTGGAAGTCTTGCAGTAAAGCAACCTTCTTTATTAGAGGAATGGTTATTAGAATTTGGAACCAATCGATTTTTAATTGGAGCAGATGTGCTGGAGGGGAATATAAAAATAAGCGGCTGGTTGGAAGATGGCGGGATTACTATTTTTGATTTTATTGGTAATATGTTAAGTCTTGGAGTAACTAATATTTTCTGCACCGATATTTCTAAGGATGGAGTGATGGAAGGGCCTTCAGTAGATTTATATAAAACGATTATAGCGCAGTATCCTGAGATTAAATTAATCGCAAGCGGTGGTGTAAGTGAATTAAATGATTTACTTGTTTTAGATGCTTTAGGTTGTGCTGGTACTATTGTTGGTAAAGCTATTTATGAAGGAAAAGTTCCGTTAAATCCACTGAAGGAATCGACGGAATCATACATTTATTTTAAATGATACTAAAAAGTATCTTAGTCTATGCGTATAGAAAATTTAAATAAGTCGAATCATCCATCTTTTTTAAATCCTTCAAATGGGAGTGGACGTGGTTTGTCTAAAAGGATTATTCCTTGTTTGGATATAAAAGATGGCAGAACGGTAAAGGGAATTAATTTTGAATCGATTCGTGATGCGGGAGATCCTGTGGAGCTGGCAATTTTGTATTCCGAGAATGGAGCGGATGAATTAGTTTTTTTAGATATTACCGCTACTATTGAAAAAAGAAAAACCTTGGTTGAATTGGTTAAAAGGATTGCTGCTAATATCAATATTCCTTTTACTGTTGGTGGAGGAATTAGTTCAGTAGAAGATGTTGCTTTGTTATTGCAAAATGGAGCAGATAAAGTTTCGGTTAATACCGCTGCATTTAAAAATCCATCTTTGTTAAAGCAATTGAGTAATGAGTTTGGAAGTCAATGTGTGGTATTAGCGATTGATACCAAAAAAGAAGCTGATGGTGAATGGTATGTTTATTTGAATGGGGGAAGAACAAAGACGGACACTAAAACAATTGAATGGGCAAAAGAGGCGGTGGCTTTGGGAGCAGGAGAAATTTTACTCACTTCTATGAATAATGATGGCACAAAAAACGGTTTTGCTTTAGATATTACTGCACAACTTTCAAGTAGTTTACCAGTGCCAGTAATTGCTTCGGGAGGTGCAGGTAGTATGGAACATTTCAAAGAAGTTTTTGATACTGGAAAAGCAGATGCCGCTTTAGCAGCGAGTATTTTTCATTATAAAGAAATTGAAATACTAGCATTGAAAAAATATTTATCAGATAATCATGTTAGAGTGCGTTTGTATTAGTAATGTTTTAATTTTTTTAAATAATATTCTTTAAATAAGAAAATAAAAAAAGAGATGAAAGTTGATTTTAGTAAGTATTCGGATGGACTAGTTCCAGCGATCATTCAAGATGATATTACAGGGAAAGTATTGATGCTTGGATTTATGAATGAAGCAGCACTTGCCAAAACACAGGAATTAAATAAAGTTACTTTTTTTAGCAGAAGTAAAAATCGTTTGTGGACCAAAGGTGAGGAGAGTGGAAATTTTCTTTTATTAAAATCAATTTCTTCTGATTGTGATGAGGATAGTTTGTTGATTAAGGTAGAACCAGTTGGACCGGTTTGTCATACAGGTGCGGATACTTGTTGGAGTGAAAAAAATTCGACTGCTAATTTTTTATTTGAGTTAGAAAAAATAATTGTTGACAGAAAAAATAATCCTTCAGAAAAATCTTACACGAGTTCACTTTTCGAAAAAGGAATAAATAAAATTGCCCAAAAAGTAGGAGAGGAGGCAGTTGAGTTAGTCATTGAAGCAAAAGATAATGATGCTGATTTATTTAAAAATGAAGCAGCAGATTTATTATTTCATTATTTAATTTTATTGCAAGCAAAGGGACATTCCTTAAGTGAAATACAAGATATCTTAATCAGTAGACATCAAAAATAATCACATAAAAAAAGCTCATTTTAATGAGCTTTTTTTATGTGATTATTTTGTTTAAATAGTTGTTCAAACGCCCTCGAATAAAAAGTGCTAGAAATTTTAAAGATCAGCCGTTAAAAAATCAATTCGCTGCTGCGGAAGCATTCCCTTTAAAGTAAGGCAGTGTTTTAATTTCTTATTAAAATATAGTCGGTATTGTATTTGACGCCCTCGAATAAAAAGTGCTAGAAATTTGAAATATCAGCCGTTAAAAAATCAATTCGCAGCTGCGGAAACATTCTCTTTAAAGTAATGCAGTGTTTTAATTTCTTATTAATATATAGTCGGTATTGTATTTGACGCCCTCGAATAAAAAGTGCTAGAAATTTTATATATCGGCCGTTAAAAAATCAAGGCTGTTTGAGCGCTCGCGCTCGTTAAAGTAATTTACTCTACCCGCGAGTT
>JAURKC010000010.1 GCA_030831945.1 Ferruginibacter sp. | reverse complement strand
GTGAAAAGTTCTACTTTTCTCTTAACTGCTTTACCAGTTGGAGAAGTAAATGTTTTTTCAACAACTTCATTTTTACGTCCCATATGGCCGTAAGCTGCAGTTTCACTATAAATCGGATTACGTAATTTTAAACGTTGTTCAATAAAGTAAGGGCGCATATCAAAGCATTTCATTCCCATTACTTTTTTAGCGATTTCGCCATCCGTCAATTTCACCTTAGCAGTACCGTAAGTAACCACATTGATACTAGTAGGCTGAGCAACCCCAATTGCATAGCTAACCTGAACCAATACTTCATCACACAAACCAGCAGCAACCAAATTTTTAGCAATATGACGAGTAGCATAAGCTGCACTCCTATCTACTTTACTAGGATCCTTACCACTAAATGCACCACCACCATGAGCACCTTTACCACCATAAGTATCCACAATGATTTTACGACCAGTTAATCCGGTATCACCATGAGGTCCACCAATAACAAATTTACCCGTTGGGTTAATGTGGTATTGAATCTTGTTATTAAATAAATGAGCATATTTTGGATACTTCTTAACCACTCTTGGAATCAAGATATTGATGATATCCTTTTTTATCTTAGCAAGCATGGTTTCTTCTTTACCAAAATCATCATGCTGAGTAGAAACAACAATCGCTACAATTCTAACTGGATGATTATTGTCATCATATTCAAGCGTCACTTGACTTTTTGCATCTGGACGTAAGTACTTGATTTCTTTATTTTCCCTGCGAATAGCAGCCAACTCAATTAATATATAATGAGCCAAATCCAATGCTAGTGGCATATAATTAG
Source organism: Ferruginibacter sp. (assembly GCA_030831945.1). Taxonomy (GTDB): domain Bacteria; phylum Bacteroidota; class Bacteroidia; order Chitinophagales; family Chitinophagaceae; genus Ferruginibacter. The sequence goes on along the minus strand of JAURKC010000010.1, from coordinate 27,453 downwards.
CCGTTTCATTGGTTGCATAACCAAACATCATTCCTTGGTCACCTGCACCTTGCTCTTCTTTTTTCTTTTTATCAACCCCTTGATTAATATCCGCTGATTGCTCATGAATAGCAGATAGTATACCGCAAGAATTTGCTTCAAACATATATTCACTTTTAGTGTATCCAATTTTACGGATTACACCACGAGCTATTTCTTGTACATCTAAATAAGCCTTACTTTTCACTTCACCTGCAAGCACAACTTGACCAGTGGTTACTAAGGTTTCACAAGCTACTTTACTACTGGCATCAAAAGCCAAAAAATTATCAATTAAAGCGTCACTAATCTGATCGGCTACTTTATCCGGATGTCCTTCACTTACGGACTCTGAGGTAAACAAATAAGGCATAGATTTTAAGATTTTATGTTACAAAGATATGGATACATTTGAATACAACAAATCCCCCTAAAGGAGGATTTGTTGTTTAAAGATTTTATCAATTAAATTTTAGAATAAATAATACGCATTCGAAGACGGTATTTAGCATTTTTTCCATTTCCTATTTTTACCCTTCCATAAGCTAGGTTATTCTTATAAGTTAGTTTCATACCATAATAATATATATTATAAGGTGCGAAAAGCCTGAAATCATAATTAGTTCCCCCTTTGGTTACCAAACTCTGAACATAGCGAGTTACATTAAAATTATAATAAGAGCGAATACCCTGCGCATCTTCCATCACACGTTTAAATCCTCCAAAATAATTTTGATCAATCCCTTGAGCAGGGAAGAATGATATAAAATTGTCAGGATCGTAGCTCTGGGTATTATTTAAATCGTAATAAATTGGTTTGTATTTTCTAGTATTTCCTGAATCAATCAAATCAAGATAAAGATATTGTGGGGCAGAAAAAATATCATTACCTGCAGTTCCAGCTATCTGCTCTACGATTATTTCAGCACGATGAATAATCCTATTGGTCATTCCTGATAATCCAGGTACTTTCAACCGAACGGCAGACCCACTTGGAGCTGACTGAATGTACAAAGCGGTAGGGTCGGGTGAACGGGGAAATTCTGATGTGGCAGTATCTCTTCGCACATAGTTAGCAGTTGCAGAAGCAGTGACATTGAAAAAATTGCCATTGGACAGCCTAAAAGAAGAAAATGCCGTATCTAGCTTATTTGCATACCCTGCCACATAATGCACTTCAAGTCTAGTGGCAGAATCTGCCAAATTGATATAAAATAACCCATTCGCCGAATTTGTCCCATCGGCTACAATTGCAAATCCTTTGTAGGCCTTTTTGAAAATCGAATCGCTATTGAAAAAGTTAAATAAACTATTAGAAACCGTATCACCCAACTGAATAGTATTCAAAAATGACGAATTAAGTTTGATACGAATCTGCCTAGTTATCGAATCCTTTTTACTAGTTTTTAGATATACATAATTTTTAAGATCCGGTTGATATATAGTCGCCTCACCAATCAGGTTAGTCAATGGTCTATCAGGCTGAAAACTCAGCGAATGGGAAATAGTGTCAGAGAAATTAGTTGTCCCTTCATCTAACTGGTAAACCTTAAAATGCTGAGGCTTGGAAGTGTCACCAAAAAAAGCTGAATAGGAAAGGCAAATAAAGGCAGAATCAAAATGAGTTTTGGGATTAATAAAAGGATTGATTGTGTCTGATGGATTTCCAAAATAAAAAGGGAAAAAAGAAGGTTTTAGCTGAACGAAAATATCAGCTTTCGTCTTTCCAAAAATGGGGTCATTATTAATATTACCTAATAAATGAGGGTCAGACCCTTCAGTTCTTAGGGTATCATTATCCAATGGCTCCCGAGAAGCATCAATTAATAGGGTATCAGCAAAAGTATAAACATTATCAACTGCAGGAAGAATATCTCCACCCAATTGAGTGGTATCTATTTTGGTACAGTTCCAGCTAAATAAAACAACACAAGCCAGTCCGGCTAATAAAAAGAGAAATTTTCTTTGCACAAAATCGAAATTTAAGGAATTTGGGTTGGTTTTAAATACTACTTGGCAAGGTCGTCATATAATTGCAAATAGTCTGTTAAATCAGAATCAGCATTAAAAGGCAAAGTCTTTTTACCTTTTATCTTACTAAATTCTTCCACCAGCTTTTTATCTGCAACAGCAGCACCAAAGGAAACAGCATCAGCATAAGCAGCACCACCTCTAAACATTGCCACATTATTGATATCCTTGAAAAAATCCAACTCTTTCTTGGTAACCTGTTCATTAATGGTAGCCAATTTGAGAAAATCAGCTCCTAATTTTTCCTTAAAAGTATTCTCACCTATTGTATAAATAACCTTACAATTACTAAATACAGGTTCCTTTTTATAAGCAGTTTTTATAAACATGGGGATTAATCCCGTCATCCATCCACTACAATGGATAATGTCTGGAGGCCATCCGAATTTCTTTACCGTTTCAAGTGCTCCCTTACAAAATAAGGCAGTTCTTAAGCCATTATCATCATACCATTTTGCATTCTCATCAGTAAAAATGGATTTTCTCTTAAAAAAGTCTTCGTTATCTAAAAAATAAACTTGTAATCTAGCATTAGGCAAAGAAGCTACTTTTATCACCAGTGGATAATCATCACCACCAATAGATACATTGATACCAGATAATCGGACCACTTCGTGCAACCGATGCCTTCTTTCGTTTATAATACCAAAACGGGGCATTATACAACGAACTTCCATTCCACTATCATTGGATTTTATAGCTAATTTATTAATGATCTCCGAAAACTCTGTGAGCTCTACGTAGGGAGACATTTCATTAGCAATAAATAAAATTCTTTTTTTTGTTGACATTTGTGCTAGATTAAAAAGGATATCGTAGTTTTCCTAAAGGCGGCGAAGTTACGACAAATTTCTTAAAATCAATATAGAACTACATTTGAAGCAAATCAACCTAAATGAATGATCATTTTTAAGCATCCAAAAGACCTTCAATCCTATATACAAAATGGGGCAATTGACCCTAATTCAATTGGATTTGTACCCACTATGGGGGCGCTTCACAAGGGCCATATTAGCCTAATTCAAACTGCTAGAGTTGAAAATTCACTAGTGGTAGCTAGTATATTCGTTAACCCAACCCAGTTTACTGACCAATTAGATTTTGAAAAATACCCCTCCACCATCGAGTCAGATATATTGAAATTAGAGCATTCGGGGTGTGATATACTTTTTTTACCTTCTGTTGCTGATATTTACCCCAATGGCATTACTACCAACCAACAGTATAATTTAGGGCATTTAGATACCATTTTAGAAGGAAAATATCGTCCAGGCCATTTTCAGGGAGTCTGCCAAATTGTTCACCTTCTTTTACAAATCATATCACCTGGCAAATTATACCTTGGTCAAAAGGACTATCAGCAATGCTTAGTGATAAAAAAAATGATTTCCTTACTTCATATTGGTACCTCCGTCATTATTTGCCCTACCCAGCGCGAACCAGATGGGCTAGCTATGAGTAGCCGAAATGTAAGATTAACCTCAATAGAAAGGGAAAAAGCTACCTATATATTCAAGATGCTCAATTATATCAATGAAAATAGTAAGGCAGAAGATCTAGAAAAATTAGAACAAATAGTACAAAATAAGTTAACAGAACAGGGTTTCAAGGTTGAATATGTTGCCATTGCTGATCAGCTAACACTTGAAAATATTCAATTTAGGGATAAACCATCAACTCCTGTAGCCCTTATTGCTGCGTACATTAATCAAGTAAGATTGATTGATAACCTTATTTTAAATTAAAAAACACTTCATAGTCCCCCAAGCTGCTAAATAATCTTCTATAGCTTATTGAATGTTAATGATAAGTGAACATTAAAATCCAAATTCTATCCGAATGGTTAATCAGGCTTTTCTCAACTTAACTTCGTACTTTGGTAAGGATTATGAAAAATAAATTGCTAACGATTTTTAAATACTTGTTCTTTTTGGGACTTGGTATTTTTTTGGTGTGGTGGAGTATTCATAAGATGGATGATAAAAATTGGCAGGAATGCAAAACAGCCTTACAATCTGCCAGATTCATACTTTTTATTCCTGTTTTTTTTATTTTAGTAGCTAGCCATATCAGCAGGGCTATTCGATGGAAAATATTAATGAAGCCAATGGGATATTCCCCTAGCTTGATAAATACTTTTTTTGCTGTAATGATAGGGTATCTAGCCAATTTAGCTGTGCCAAGGTTAGGTGAAGTACTAAAATGTACCATCTTAGGTAAATATGAAAAAGTACCCGCCGACAAACTAGTAGGAACCATTTTAATTGAAAGAGCAATCGACGTAGTGTCATTACTGATAGTCTTTATTATTGCAATTGGCAGCCAAGCAGCTATCATTGGATCTTATGCAAAAACAACCATTAAAAATAATTTCTTAACAGATGATTACAGCGGAATACTTATAAAATTGACAGTACTGGTATCCGTACTATTGATAGCCTATTATTTAATGAAATTTATTTTTAATAAATACAGTGAAATTGGAATGATCAAAAAAATTAATATGCTTTTTAAAGGTGTCGGAGCAGGTCTAAGTTCTATTAAGCATTTAGAAGATAAATCTACTTTTATTTTTCACAGTATTTTTATTTGGTTATGCTATGCTGCTGGAACCTACCTTGGTTTTTTTGTTATTCCAGAAACTTCCAACCTGCCTATAGCTGCAGTTTTTCCTGTATTGGCATTTGCCAGTATTGGAATGATTATTACCCCAGGTGGAATAGGAAGTTACCAATGGTTTATAATGGGTGTAATGGTTTTATATGGTATTGATGAAGGTCATGGATATGCCAATGGATTACTGCAATGGATTGCTCAATTTTGTATCATTCTAATAGTAGGCTTTATTTCTCTACTTGCACTACCCTATTATAACCGTTCAGCTGCAAAAAGCACTCATACGGTAACCTAAATAAAACAAAAACTTAACCTAGGAGGCATTCATTTAATTATTTGATCTCCTTAATTTTGAGAGACCTAAATAAAAGATCCATTGATAAAACAGAAAGTAATTGTAAGAGATATCAGTTGGTTATCCTTCAATAGCAGAGTATTACAAGAGGCAGCTGACGAAACAGTTCCGCTGAGAGAACGTATTCGTTTTTTAGGTATTTTTTCAAACAATTTGGATGAGTTTTTCCGCGTAAGGGTTGCTACACTTAAACGGATGATTGCCTTTGGGAATAAAGCCAATATGCACCTGGAAGTTTCTCCAGAGATGATCTTAGAACAAATTCAAGAGAGGGTAATCGGACAACAAAAAGAATTTGATCGGATTTGGAATGAAATCATTCGGGAGTTAAAAAAGCAAAAGATATTTCTGATAAATGAAAAGCAATTAAACAAGGTTCAACAAAAATTTATTACTATTTATTTCAATGATGAAATCAGGAGTAATATTGTGCCATTAATGATTGAAAGTATTCAAGAGTTTCCTACGCTCAGTGACAAATCAATCTATTTAGCCTGCAAATTGTCCAAAAAAGATAAGAGTATTCCACAGCGATTTGCACTCGTGTCTGTTCCAGCAAGGCGTTTGCCAAGGTTTGTCATTCTACCTTCCAAACAAAATGAAAAACATATTATTTTACTAGAAGATATTATTCGTTATTGCCTTCCTTATATTTTCTCGTTTTTTGGCTATGATGTTTTTTCATCTCATATAATAAAAGTAACCCGTGATGCAGAAATAGATATTGATAATGATGTAGCCACTTCTTTAATGGAAAAATTAGAGAAGGGGATTAAAAATAGAAAAAAAGGAAAACCTGTTCGGTTTATATTCGATAGAGATATAGACCCAACGCTGCTCACCTATTTAGTGAAACGATTAGGACTTTCTGAAAAAGACAACCTAATTCCTGGAGGAAGAATTCATAATTTCAAAGACTTTATTGATTTTCCTGAATCAGTATTTGAACAAAAAAACACGCGAAAAAAACCATTTGTACACCCTACATTTTTAAATGCAACCCGTGTATCAGATATTGTATTAAAAAAAGATGTTTTACTGAGCTTCCCTTACCACTCTTATGATAGTGTAATTGATTTACTTAGAGAAGCAGCCATTGATCCTCAAGTAACTACTATCAAAATCACCTGCTATCGTTTGGCGCCAAGATCAAAAATTATTAATGCAATGACCAATGCTGTAAGAAACGGCAAACAAGTCACCGCTGTAATTGAACTAAGAGCAAGATTTGATGAAGAAGCGAATCTAGAATGGAAGGATGAGCTAGAAGAGGCTGGAGTAAAGGTATTGATTGGTGTTCCCAATATGAAAGTTCATTGCAAAATTTGTTTAATAAAAAAAGTAGTTAATAATAAAACCTTTCACTACGGATTTGTAAGTACGGGTAATTTAAACGAACGTACGGCAAAAATATATGGAGATCATTGTCTTTTAACAGCCGATAAAAATATCATGGCTGATGTAAATAAAGTTTTTCACTTTTTAGAACAACCGAAATCAAGGATTGGACTTTTAAAATCTTGTAAAACTTTAATTGCGAGTCCTACTAACTTGCGAAAACAACTGACTCAACTAATTTTAAACGAAATAAAATCCGCTAAAGCTGGAAAGCCTGCATCTATTTTACTGAAATTAAATTCGCTAAGTGATGAGGCATTAATTGAAAAATTGTATGATGCAGCAAAAGTTGGAGTAGAAATTAAAATAGTGGTGAGAGGTATATTTTGTATGCTAACTGAAAATAAACATTATCGAATTCCAGTTCAAGCAATCAGTATTGTAGATGAGTACCTAGAACATGCTAGAATAACGGTTTTTCATAACAATGGAAATGAAAAAGTATTTATTTCTTCAGCAGATTGGATGGTAAGAAATATTGATCACCGAGTAGAGATAACTTGCCCAATATTTAATAAATCGATACAACAAGAATTAAAGGAAATTCTACACATTCAACTATCAGACAATATCAAGGCCAGAAAGTTAGATAATCAGCTATCTAACCAGTATGTAAATCCTAGAAATACTAAGAAAATCCGCTCTCAGGTTGAGACTTACAATTTTTTGAACAGAAAAATGCTCCAATAATCCAGCTGCTTTTCAAAAAGAAAAAAGCCATACTTAACTAATTGTCCACATAATTTTATTTGGCAGTAAAGCGACTTTAACAATGCCTATTTCAAGCTTATCTTTGCAAAATAATTGAGTTGATAAAGACTCATTTTTTATTACAATCAATCAGTCAACCGATACATTCGAATTTTGATCACTAATGCAGAGTACAAAATGATTTTAGCAGCAATCGATATCGGTAGTAATGCAGCCAGACTGTTAATCACAGAAATAACTATAGATCAAAAAGGGGACACTTTTTTTAATAAATTAAATTTAGTGAGGGTTCCATTAAGGCTAGGTTTTGATGTATTTGAATTAGGCTATATTTCAAAGCCAAAAATTGGAATGGTGCTTCAGACCATGAAAGCTTACAAACATTTATGTAATGCTTACAATGTTTCTCATATCAAGGCTTGTGCTACCAGTGCTATGAGAGATGCAAAGAATTCAGCTGACATTATTCGCAAGGTGAAATTAGAAACTGAAATTGAAATTGAGGTTATTTCAGGCGATTTCGAGGCAGGACTAATTTATGAAAATCATGTAGCTGAAAACTTAGACAACGATCATAGCTACCTCTATATAGATGTAGGCGGTGGAAGTACTGAAATTTCTTTCTTTAGCAATGGAATTCTTATTTATAAAAAATCATTCAACATAGGTACTATTCGTTTATTAAAGGATTTGGTAAAAGAAAACGATTGGGAGGAAATGAAGGATGTGTTAAGGAATGTAGTAAAAGGGCAAAAAGAAGTAGTAGCAATTGGTAGCGGAGGAAATATCAACAAGGTTTTTTCAATGAGTAAAAGAAAGGATGGCAAACCGCTTTCCCTCGAACTGCTGAGGGACTATCACAAGGAACTAAGTAATGCTAGCTTATCAGAAAGAACTTTACACTATAACCTTAGAGCTGATAGAGCAGATGTAATAGTACCTGCTCTTTTAATTTATATCAATGTGATGCGATGGGCAGGGGCAGACCAGATTTATGTACCTAAGATTGGTCTAGCAGATGGGCTTATCAAACATTTATGGGAAGAAGTAAAATAAAATTAAGTGAATCAGTATCGTATTCATTCTTTTTTTGGACAATTTCCTATAAAGAATACTACTGATTAATATAAAAGGCTTTACAGTAATAATTATTTACTTTGCAAACAGATTAAAAGCTTAGTTTTCGAAAGTATTTTCTCAGCAAAATTAAATGCATTCAAATGTCTCTTCCAGAATCACCCTATAAGAAAGTAACGACTCATAGCATCCAGAAAATGAAAATTGCTGGAGAAAAAATCTCCATGATTACCGCCTATGACTATTCTTTTGCAAAAATATTTGATGCAGCTGGAATGGACATTATTCTAGTGGGTGACAGTGCAAGTAATGTCATGGCTGGGCACGTCACTACCCTACCCATCACTTTAGACCAAATGATTTATCATGCACAAAGCGTAGTCCGTGCGCATCAAAGAAGCTTAATTGTTGTAGATATTCCTTTTGGCTATTATCAATCTAATTCTGAAATAGCCTTAGCATCTGCCATCAGAATAATGAAAGAAAGTGGTGGACATACTGTAAAACTAGAAGGAGGTGAAGAGGTAATTGATTCTGTTAAAAAAATTGTTCGAGCAGGCGTACCCGTTATGGGACACTTAGGTTTAACCCCTCAGTCTATCAATAAATTTGGCACCTATACAGTAAGAGCCACCGAAGAAGCTGAAGCCGAAAAACTTAGAAAAGATGCCCTTCTTTTGCAAGAAGCAGGTTGCTTTGCTATTGTATTAGAAAAAATACCCGCTAGCCTTGCCAAAGCAGTTACTGAAAGCTTATCAATCCCTACCATCGGTATTGGTGCTGGTGCAGATTGTGATGGGCAAGTGTTAGTCATGCACGATTTGCTTGGGATCAACACTGATTTCACTCCACGCTTTTTAAGAAAATATTTAAACTTAGAAGAGCAGGTATCCACTGCAGTTAAGCAGTATATTCAAGATGTAAAAACAAAGGACTTTCCCAACGAAATGGAACAGTATTAGTAGTCTTCCCATTAAAAGTATATTACTTTCAAGGATAGATTATTTAATATAGCGCTCCCTTGTAATACGCTACAGTTTTATAAAAAATTACCTGCCTAATTATTGACTACCAAAGATTTTACATCATTATTTATGTTAACTTGCAATTAATAATTTATTTATATCCACTTACATTCTACCATAGTAACCTTTCTCAGTAGTAATCTAGATCTACTGAATCATTAAGCAGTCAATACCTGCTGCAATCTTCCTTTCAATGGGAAGCTTTCCATTTATCAACCTAGATTAGGTCCAATTAGAATAATCAATTTTTAATAGTTTCTTCTAAACTTATTACTCATTATGCAATCATCTATTTCCTTAACTGAGCAAACTCAATATTATATTGATCTTGAACAAAAATTTGGAGCGCACAATTACCATCCAATTCCAGTTGTGCTAAATAGAGGAAAAGGAGTTTTTGTTTGGGATGTAGAGGATAAAAAATATTATGATTTTTTAAGTGGATACTCTGCCGTTAATCAAGGCCATTGCCATCCACTCATTATAGCTGCATTAACTGAACAAGCACAAAAACTAACGTTAACGAGCAGGGCTTTTCACAACAATCTTTTAGGAGAATATGAGCAAATGATCACTACCTATTTTGGGTATAATAAAGTGTTGCCCATGAACACAGGAGTTGAAGCAGGTGAAACAGCTATTAAACTAGCGCGCAGATGGGGGTATAAAGTAAAAGGTATTGAAGCCAACCAAGCGAAGATTATTTTTGCTACAGGTAACTTTTGGGGAAGAACTTTAGCTGCCATATCGTCTTCTACCGACCCAAGCAGTTATGAAAACTTCGGTCCATTTATGCCAGGCTTTGAACTCATCGCCTACAACGATCTAGATGCGCTAGAATCTGCCTTACAAGACAAAAATGTAGCAGGCTTTATGTTTGAACCTATTCAAGGAGAAGCAGGTGTAGTAGTTCCCGACGAAGGTTATTTGACAGGTGTCAGGAATTTATGTACACAATACAATGTGCTGATGATTGCAGACGAAATTCAGACAGGATTAGCCAGGACAGGAAAAATGTTAGCTTGTGATCACGAAAACGTGCGGCCAGATATCCTCATTTTAGGTAAGGCTTTAAGTGGTGGAATATTACCAATTAGTGCGGTATTAGCAGACGACGAAATTATGCTTACCATTCAGCCGGGTGAACATGGAAGTACTTATGGCGGCAATCCACTTGCTTGTGCGGTTGCAATGACCGCATTGCAAGTCATTAAAGATGAAAAAATGGAAGATAATGCTGAAGCCATGGGAATACTTTTTCGCGATGAAATTAAAAAGCTAAATTCTCCATTTATTGAACTGATAAGAGGTAAAGGATTACTCAATGCCATTGTAATTAAACAAAATAATCCTGAAGCATCTTGGGCGCTTTGTTTATCTTTAAAAGAAAATGGTTTATTGGCAAAGCCAACCCATGGAGATAAAATCCGCTTTGCCCCACCATTAATAATTAATCAAGAACAAATTTTAGAAGCAGTAAGGATTATTGAAAAAAGTTTAGCTACCCTATAACAAAATACTAATTAAGTTAAGTATTGACCGGTACTTACTTAAGATAATATTACCTTCGATATAATAACTATTTATATGGATACCCATTTACATCACCCTCACGAAGAAGCGCATTTAGAAAGTACAGATTTCTTAAGAGACATCGTCATTGGTATGAGTGATGGTCTAACTGTACCATTTGCACTAGCAGCTGGATTAAGCGGTGCGGTTGACGACAGTGGTATTATTGTAATAGCAGGAATAGCAGAAATCTGTGCGGGAAGCATTGCGATGGGACTTGGCGGATACCTTTCTGGAAAAACGGAAGAGGATCATTACAAAAGTGAAATACAAAGAGAATATGACGAAGTTGAAAATCTTAGAGAAGTTGAAATAAAAGAGACCAAAGAATTTTTTGCTAATATCGGATTAAGTGAAAGACTTCAAGAAGAAGCTACAGAAGAAATATCGAAAGACAAGGATAGATGGGTAGATTTTATGATGAAATATGAATTAGGCCTTGAGAAACCAGACCCTAAAAGAGCTACTAAAAGCGCTTTAAATATCGGACTATCTTATGTGGTAGGTGGAATCATTCCACTTAGCCCCTACTTTTTTATTAAAAGCTCAACCGAAGCATTACAGATATCTGTAATAGCTACTTTACTCTGCCTATTTGTTTTCGGATATATTAAAAGTAAAATCACTGGTATCAACCCCTGGCTAGGTGCTTTACGCGTCACTTTAATTGGTGCAATGGCTGCTGCTGCTGCATTTGGAGTAGCAAAGCTTTTTGATGGCTATTAATAGAATTTTCTGTTCTGTCTATTATAATCGATGATTATTATCCATTGAGATATTTTCAATAGTCCACTCAATCTTTTTTTCTAAGGTATGTTGCCGAAAGTTGCAATTTTGTTTGCTACAGAGTCTACAACTAAAGTCGGAACAACCATCGGAATGAACAAATAATTCCATGGAATTACCCAACTCTTTTTTGACAATATCCGACAAAGCATCAATCTCCAAATTAGCTTCATTTATATTTAAATACCAGGGAATGGTCAAATGGCAATCGATGTGAAGTGTACCACCATATTTAATTATTCTAAGATTATGAAGATCGATCCAATTTTCTTTACGATTTTCATTTAGCATCACCACCATCTTATTGATAAGCGTTGCATCAGCTTCATCCATAATACCTGATACAGAACTTCGAATAATTTTGTATCCTGTGAACATAATGATAAATGCAAACAAGATGGCTACAGCACTATCGATCCACCATAATTTAAAAATATACAATAATACCAAACCCATTATAATTCCAATAGTAGAATAGGTGTCTGTCTGTAAATGCTTACCACTAGCTACTAATGCCAATGAATTATTTTTCTTGCCGGTTGAAATACAAATAAATCCTGCAGCATAATTAATCACTCCTGTAATTGCCAATAGTAATATCCCCGCATCTAATTTTTTAACCAGGTGAGGATGAATTAAATTATTGAGTGCCTCATAAATAATGATAAAACCTGCAATGGTAATCAGCGTACCTTCAACTGCAGCAGACAAAAATTCTGCCTTACCATGACCATAGGGATGATCCTGATCTTTGGGTTTAGCACTTACATAAAGACTATAAACTCCAATCAGACCAGCAATCACATTCACGGTACTTTCCAATGCGTCCGTCAATATAGCAACCGAACCTGTCAGATACCAGGCAATTACCTTCATTACAAAAAGTAGTATGCCAATGCCAGTGATTATTTTTTGTAGCCGTAAATTTTGCTGAACAATTTGCAAAAGAGTAGATTATATAGCAAATATACTTTCATTTAATTGCTGATTACAAGACTAAATTTTAAAAAATCTACTTTTTACCAAAAAAATCTATTTACGCTAAATCTTCTCTCACCTTAACCTCTTTATTTTAATTATACCATTGAATACCACTAATGTTGATTCCCTTGGACTGTCTTGTAATATTTGAAGAGCCAATTCGTACATTTGCAGTAATTTAAAATTGGAATAATTGTTCAATAATGGAACTTTCAAAGAATTATATACCCAACGAAGTAGAAGCTAATTGGTACGAACATTGGCTTAGCAAAGGATATTTTAATAGTGTACCCGATCAAAGGGAACCTTATACCATCGTCATTCCACCCCCTAATGTAACTGGTGTGTTGCACATGGGGCATTGTTTAAATAATACGATACAGGATATATTAATCCGCTATGCAAGAATGCATGGGAAAAATGCCTGTTGGGTACCCGGTACCGACCATGCCTCAATTGCTACTGAGGCTAAAGTGGTAGGTATGCTAAGAGAAAGAGGTATCACCAAATCATCTTTAAGTAGAGAGGAGTTTTTAACCTACGCTTGGGAATGGAAAGAAAAATATGGTGGCATTATTTTACAGCAATTGAAAAAATTGGGCTGTAGCCTTGACTGGAACCGCACTTCATTCACAATGGATGCTGACTATTATCAAAGTGTATTAAAGGTATTTGTAAATCTTTATGAAAAAGGACTTATTTACCGTGGTAAAAGAATGGTCAATTGGGATCCGCAGAGTCAAACCGCATTGAGTGATGAAGAAGTTATTTTTAAAGAAGTAGATTCCAAACTATATTATGTCGTTTATAAGTTAGCCAATGATCCTTCCAGCATTGGTATAACGGTAGCCACTACCCGACCTGAAACTATTTTAGGAGATATTGCCATCTGTGTTAATCCTAATGATGAAAGATATCAAAACTTAATTGGCAAGGAGGTAATAGTACCGCTTATCAATCGTAAAATTCCCATTATTGCAGATGACTATGTAACTGCTGATTTTGGAACAGGCGCGCTAAAAGTTACGCCTGCGCACGATAAAAATGATCACCTTCTAGGATTGAAACACCAGCTGAAAGTGATTAATACCTTAGACATAGAAGGGAAATTCACTACGGAAGATCTTTTAGAAGAGAACCCTTCTGATCTAATTTTATCCTACAAAGGGGTTGACCGTTTTGCACTCAGGAAAAAAATTGTAGAAGACATCCAACAACAAGGACTTATTGAAAAAATAGAAGCCTACAAAGGTCAAGTTGGTACAAGTGAAAGAACAGGTGCTGTAATTGAACATCGATTGTCATTGCAGTGGTTTATTGGTATGGAGCAATTTTTGAAAAAAAATCCTCAGTCTCTTTCTGCTGTAATGGATGATACCATTCAGTTTCATCCTGCTAAAGCAAAAAATACCTATAGTCATTGGTTAAGTAATATTAAAGATTGGTGTATCAGTCGTCAACTTTGGTGGGGACAACGTATTCCAGCCTGGTACGATGAAAAAGGTAATGTATATGTTGCAGAAAGCTTGGAACAATTGCACCAACGTAATCCAGAAACAATAGAATTAGCGCTTACCCAAGATGAAGATGTACTAGATACTTGGTTCTCATCTTGGTTATGGCCTATGGAAGTTTTCAAAGGAATTAGTCACCCTGGGAATAAGGAAGCTTCTTATTATTATCCCTCTACTACTTTGGTTACAGGACAAGATATTATTTTCTTTTGGGTAGCAAGAATGATCATGGCAGGCTATGAATTTGAAAATAAACCACCTTTCAAAGATGTTTACTTCACCGGAATGGTTAGGGATAAGCTGGGCAGAAAAATGAGTAAGCAATTAGGTAATTCTCCAGATTTACTAGCACTGATTGAACAATATGGTGCGGATGCCGTTCGATTTGGAATAATGGTTTCCTCTCCCGCTGGTAACGATTTAATGTTTGATGAAGCTGCTTTAGAGCAAGGTAGAAATTTTAATAATAAATTATGGAATGCCCTCAAATTGGCAAAAATGTGGGAATCAAGGGTGTCCAAGGATACTGAAAATAACTCCCATTCCTTCGCTATTGATTGGTTTAATAACAGAATGAGTCAAGTTAAATCAGAAGTAGCTATTTTATTAAAACAGTTCCGATTGAGTGAGGCTTTGAAAACTATTTACTCGCTAATCTGGGATGATTTTTGCAGTTGGTATCTAGAATGGGTGAAACCAGGTTTTGAACAACCAGTAGCCGAAGAAGTATATCAGCATACCGTTTCTTTTTTCGAGGAGATGATGAAATTATTACACCCTTTTACACCCTTTATTACAGAAGAAATTTATCATCTTCTAAAAACTCAAACGGTAGACTTATGTATTACACAGGCTAGTTCTTTTCAAGAGCCGAATGGTAAAATATTAGCACAAGGTAGTTTGTTAAAAAATGTAATTTCTTCATTAAGGGATGCGAGAAACAAAAACCAATTAAAGCCCAAAGAAAGTATTGAATTATATATACAAACTGTTTCAGCAGAAACCTACCAAGGGATTGAAAATATTTTATGTAAGCAAATAAATGCTTCTAGTATTCATTTTACTAATGAATTAGTAGCCAATTCAATTGTGGTGGCTGTTGAAAAAGATAAGTTTTACATTCAATCAGAAAAACAACTTGATAGTGCGACTTTGAAAGATGATTTATTAAAAGATTTACAACATCAACAGGGATTTTTATTGAGTGTACAGAAGAAATTAAGTAATGAACGATTTGTTAGTAACGCAAGACCGGAGGTGATTGAGTTAGAAAGAAAAAAGCAAGCAGATGCCGAAGATAGAATTCGTACAATACAAGAAAGTTTAGCGGGGCTTGGATAAATTAGCCCACTAAAAATGGCTTTAAAAATTTCAATTGATTAGTGGGTAAGTATTTTATTTTAGCACATTTAATTAATATTCAAATGCAAAGAAAATTTTTGGTGTTTTTATGTGTTGGGGTATTTTGCATTTTGAGCGCTACTATTTCAATTGCACAAATAACAAACCCCGCTGCAACTCAAGTACCCCCTACTTTAAAGAAACCGAATGTAAAAACTTATTGGGGAGCAACGGTAACGGGAACCCTTCAATTAACTGCTGCAGCTGCAGCACAATTATTTAGTCAACCGATAAGAATCATTGATGATAAAAATGTTGGTTATTTAATTTCTTCCTATCAATTTGCCTACAAAAGAATTGGAATAACTGAAGATGAAGTAACGGGTAAGATTTCTCCCCAAAGCGAAATTGTTGCCAATCGATTTTATAGTGCTATACTGCCTTTAGTTTGGCAAAATAATATTAAAGAAACCTTACAAAAGGGTGAAGAATTGTATTTTTTTGATATTGTAGTAATCAGCAGTGCTGGCTTTCGGTTCTATGCTCCTGATTTAAAAATCACCATTATCTAATTTAGATCCAGATGGAAATCACTAAAGTTGGTATTGAATCCATTGCTATCATTCAGCATATTGCTAAAATCACCTGGGCAATCGCCTACAAAGAAATTATATCGAATGATCAGTTAGATTATATGTTAGACAAAATGTATAGCACTGAGTCATTACAAAATCAAATTCAAGTTCAAGGACATCAATTTATTTTAGCCAATTTTGAAAACAATCCAGTTGGCTTTGCAGCATACCATACCAAATCTTCCATTCCAGAAAAGATGATTAAGCTCCATAAAATCTATGTTGATCCTAGTCAACAAAGTAAAGGAGTTGGAAAATCAATGCTTCAATTTATAATGAATGACATTTCTAAAGAAGGAGTAAAATATTTAGAACTCAATGTGAATCGAGAAAATAAAGCGATTGCTTTTTATAAAAAATTAGGCTTTACCATTATTGCCGAGGAGGATATCCCCATCGGCAATGGCTTCTTTATGAATGATTATGTAATGCAAATCTCCTTGTAAATTTTTCATTCAAATAAATTACCCTATTTACTTTTAGCTACCTATAATTTACAAGATCAATCATTGAAGCGTAATCTATTTTCCTGAGGCTGGAAAAACCAATTGATGGGTTTGTTTAATTATACCTATTACAAATACACTTTGTACATGGCCCATGTTTTCAATCTGGCTAAGTTTATTGACATGAAAATCATAATAAGCATTCATATCTTCCGAAACTACTTTTAGCATAAAATCAAATTCGCCCGAAATATTATAACACTCAATTACTTCATGCAGTGAATGAATTGTTTCAATAAACTTCACGCCAGCTTTTTTGTTATGCTCCTTAAGAGATACATAACAAATTACCATCAATCCTTTTTTAACCTTGGTATGGTCTAATAAGGTAGCATATTGCTTTATTACCCCAGAGGCTTCCATTCGCTTAATACGTTCGTGAATAGGTGTGGTACTCAAATGCATCTGATCAGATATTTCCTTAACAGTAATTCGCGCGTTTTTTTGAAGTAATTGAAGGATCTCCAAATCTTTCGTATCCAACACCAATTGTTCAATAGATGAATCCTCTTTTTTGATCGACTTAGCCATCTTTAAATAGTGTTTTATCCTGTAAAACTATTAAATTATATACTTTATACCTAAATTTTCATAAATGAATAGAATATTATTCTACAATTGTACTTTTGCACCTCAAACAAAAATCATATGTCAACAAAAAAATCAATCGATTTCAGTCTCAAAAATAAGGTGGCTGATATGAGCCTAGCAGAATGGGGCCGCAAAGAAATCCGTTTAGCAGAAGCTGAAATGCCAGGACTTATGGCACTTAGAGCTGAATACGGTCCTTCTCAACCATTGAAAGGAGCTCGTGTAGCTGGATGTCTTCACATGACCATTCAAACGGCTGTATTAATTGAAACCCTAGTTGCTCTAGGCGCTGAAGTAAAATGGAGTTCTTGTAATATATTTTCGACTCAAGATCAAGCTGCTGCTGCCATTGCTGCTGCAGGAATTGGTGTTTTTGCGTGGAAAGGTCAAAGTCAAGAAGAAGCGGATTGGTGTATTGAACAAACCTTATTTTTTGGAGGTGCAGACCGTCCTTTAAATATGATTTTGGATGATGGTGGTGATTTAACGAATATGGTATTTGACGTTTACCCTGAGCTTGTTTCAGGTATCAAGGGTTTATCAGAAGAAACCACTACTGGTGTTCACCGCTTGTATGAAAGAATGGAAAAAGGCACTTTGCCCATTCCAGCTATCAATGTAAATGACTCGGTAACGAAATCTAAGTTCGATAATAAATACGGTTGTAAAGAAAGTCTAGTGGATGCTATTCGTAGAGCTACTGACGTTATGATGGCTGGTAAAATAGCTGTAGTAGGTAGTTATGGAGATGTGGGTAAAGGATCTGCTGCTTCATTACAAGGTGCAGGTTGCAGAGTCATTGTTACCGAAATCGATCCTATCTGTGCTTTACAGGCTGCAATGGACGGTTTTGAAGTTAAACCAATGATCGAAGCAGTTAAAGAAGCAGATATTGTTGTTACAGCTTCTGGTTGTCGTGATTTGATTACGGAAAAACATTTCCGCAATATGAAAGACAAAGCAATCGTTTGTAATATTGGGCATTTTGATATTGAAATTGATATGGCTTGGTTGAATGCAAATTATGGTGATACTAAAAACACGATCAAACCTCAGGTGGATATGTATACCATTGATGGAAAAGATATCATCATTTTAGCAGAAGGTCGTTTGGTAAATCTAGGTTGTGCAACAGGTCACCCATCTTTTGTAATGAGTGCTTCTTTTACTAACCAAACACTAGCTCAGCTTGAGTTATGGAATCATACGGATAAATACGAGAATAAAGTATATGTATTACCAAAGGTATTAGATGAAAAAGTAGCTCGTTTACATTTGGCTAAAATCGGTGTAGTGTTAGACGAATTAAGTTCTACTCAAAGTACTTACTTAGGTATTCCGAAAGAAGGTCCTTTCAAAGCTGAACATTATCGTTACTAGTCATTCTGTTGAATTAAAATATAGCCCGCTTCTGAAATGGAAGCGGGTTTTTTTATAGCCTTACTATTATTTTACCAACAGGACTGTTTAAAAAAATTTGGTTAACCATTACATTTCTTGCACCTTCGTCATCACAACATTAATATACTTTTACCAGTTAATAATCATACCATGAAAAGATATTTCCTTGCACTTGATTTAGTAGATGATGCCGAAAAAATTGCAGCATATGAAAGATGGCATAAAGCTGGCAACCTAATGCCTGGGATTAAAGAAAGCATTCTAGGTGCTGGAATAGTACAAATGGAAATTTACCGAACAGGCAATAGACTTGTCATGACAATGGATACAGATGATACCTTTAGTTTTGAAAGGAAGGCAGCGATGGACCAGGCAGACCCCAACGTGCAGGAATGGGAAAAACTGATGTGGGAATTTCAATCCCCGCTACCCTGGGCCAAGGAAGGTGAAAAATGGGTATTCATGGATAAGATTTTTCAACTCTCTTAATCACTCATTGCTACTTTTTAATTCTTATCAGTTAACCAATGGATAAAATATTTTGATGCAAACGCTTATCTGTTCTACCCCTCATCATTTAGAATATACTAATACCCCTACTCCGGTAGCAAGTGCTGGTGAAACCTTACTCAAAATTAAACGCATCGGTATCTGTGGTACAGACTTACATGCCTATGAGGGTACGCAGCCTTTTTTAAATTACCCAAGAATATTAGGTCATGAATTATCTGCCGAAATAGTCACCACTGATGCAGCAGGCTTTACTGCAGGTGAAGCAGTAACATTTATTCCCTATTTTAATTGTGGAAAATGTATTGCCTGCAGAATGAAAAAGCCTAATTGTTGTGCAACAATTAATGTATGTGGAGTGCATAGTGATGGAGGAATGCGTGAATATTTAATCGTTCCCTCTTATTCATTGGTTCACGGAGAAGGACTAAGTTTCGATGAATTGGCATTAGTAGAACCATTGGCTATCGGTGCTCATGGCGTAAGAAGGGCTGCTATTACTGAAGGAGAATATGCTTTAATCATTGGCGCTGGACCGATAGGGTTAGGTACAATGGAATTTGCAAGAATAGCTGGAGCTAAAGTAATTGCAATGGACATCAATGAAGACCGACTAAAATTTTGCAAAGAAAAACTGGCAGTTAACTATACTATTAATCCTACCCAAGAGGATGCTCTAGAAAAATTAAAAGAAATAACAAAGGGCGATATGCCCACTATCGTTATTGATGCTACTGGCAGTCAAGCAGCCATTAACAATGGATTTAAATATATGAGTCACGGTGGTCGTTATGTGCTGATAGGCTTACAAAAAGGGGAAATCAGTTTTATTCATCCCGAGTTTCACAAGAGAGAATCCACGTTAATGAGTAGCCGAAATGCCACTAGAGTTGATTTTGAAAGCGTAATTGACTGCTTAAAAAAAGGATGGATTAATCCGTCCACTTATATTACTCACCGAGTAAAATTCAACGAAGTAAAAGATAATTTCGAAAGCTGGCTCAATCCAGCTACTGGTGTAATAAAAGCAATGATAGCAATAGAATGATTGAATTAATACAAACTAAATAATCTACTTGCAATCAGCATCCGATTTTACATAATAGGATCTATACTTTTTTGATTTCGGATCCATACAACCTTGGAGGTTAAGTATTTTTATATTTCTAAAATCAACAGGCTGTCCTTCACTTTGCAATGCTATAAAACCGTCCTTTAATAATTTCCCATCCTGCTTAATGGCTGGATCATAATTAGCTACCACACCGCCACCAATCTGCGGTTTAGCATATTGTAATACGGTGTCTCCATTAATAATATGGGTAATCAGTGAATCTCCCAATACAATAATCTCTCCTTTTACCCATTGCTCACCAACATAAGTTTTAGAATTAGAAGATATGCAGTGACGTGGATCAATATGGCCTTGAAATACTACATCAGTTCCAGGCGAGCACATATTACCGGTAGGTCTAGGTTGACCATCTCCCAATCCAGCCAATAATTGAAACTCAACAGAAATAGGCCAATTCTGATCTCGCGGCATGGTACGAGGATCTTGGGAATGAAACATTACCCCACTATTTTTAAGCGTATATTCTGGAGCATCTTTTCTCCACTCTCCAACGATACGATATTCAAAAACAAGATGATAATACGAATAAGGTTGTTGGTAATATAAATGTCCAAACTGCTCATTAAAAACATCGTATTGATCATATCTAACTTTTACGACACCATCTTCCACTCTAAAGGTATTACCATAGTTCTCTCCTACTTCATGGTGATTGATTTTAGGAATCCAGTTATTGATATCCTTACCATTGAATAAAGATTTCCAATCCTTTTTATCTGCGTTTCGCTGAGAAAAAACAGTGATTGAGCACAATAAAATAAAGGTCAAGAAGCAATATTTTGATCTAGCAGTCAATTTTTTCATACTATACAATTAATATATTAAAAACTTATACTTTACAAGTTATATTTTTCAACAGTAAATATATTGAAAACTATTAGGGTGATCATTATAATTTTTGTGGCAAACAATCGATGAGTGTAAAGATTTAGTGCTTAACTTGGTGAATAATTTAAATCAGTTATTGAACAGTAACAATTTCTGGATATAGAAAAACTGAATGGTTAACTGAGTTAAAATATTACGCTGAGTAAAAAATAAAAAATATGAAAAAGACGATTTTAGGTTTATTTCTTTTTTGCAGTAACTACCTTACTGCTCAAACGATCCCAAATTATGACCTCATCAAACTTCAAAAAAATACTGATTTTAAAAAGGCGGAACCTTTTGTAATTCTATCTGCCAATTTCTTATTAACAACTCCATTTAAAACCGACAGTAAAGATAGATACAACTCATTGCGATTTATTGGTCAATGGATGAATGGGACAACCGATTATTCTTTTATAATGCAAGATATGATCGAAAAAATTGGCAAAGGAGATAATGACCATCTGGGCATATATGTTGCAGCTTTATCAAAATACACTATAGAAAACAAGCCGGTAGTAAAAAATACCAACCAATTAAAAGTAGACGCCATGACTACCCTATTGAATTATTGTCAAGACAAAAATAATAATCTCAGGTTAACTAAGCAACTAAAGAAATTTGTTGAAGCAAAAGAAAAAGGGCAACTAGAACAAGCTTTACAATAAGGTGGATAGTGCGTACCCTTTCAATTTTTAAATTAAATTGTCTTGATTTTAAATATTTTCGAATGCTATAAGTTGAATTTTAAATTTACTAAATTTTAAATTATTTATGAAAAATAAACTCCTGCTAATACTTTGTACTATTTCATTTTGGCATACTAGTCAATCACAAAGTTCTGAGCTTCGTCAGGGAAATTTTTATACGATAGTTCAAGGCAAGGTGAAACTAGCTGAATTTGCTAGCACTTATAAAGATCAAAATAGTTGGACTAAAAGAACCGAGCAGATCAGAGCTACCATTCGACATGGAGCAAAATTAGAGGAGTTACCTCAACGCTGTGAACTTAATTCAATTAGAAACAACAAACATATTTATGCGGATTACACTGTTGAAAATGTAGCATTTGAAAGTCTTCCTGGCTTCTATGTAACAGGTAATCTGTACTTACCTAAAAATTTTAATGGTAAAATAGCGGGAGTAGTTAGTCCACATGGGCATTGGCCTAATTTAGCAGATTACGGAAGATACCGCAATGACGTTCAATACCGTTGTGCAACGCTTGCCAAGATGGGAGCTGCAGTGTTTACTTATGATATGCTAGGTTATGGAGAATCTATCCCTTGTTTGCATGAAAGCTCAGAAGCAGTAAGGCTTCAAACATGGAACAGCATGCGAGTGGTAGACTTCTTACTTTCATTAGGTATTGTAGATGAAAAGCGTTTAGCCGTAACCGGTGAATCTGGAGGAGGAACCCAATCATTTTTATTGGCTGCCCTTGATGATAGAATTGATGTATCCGTGCCTGTTGTGATGGTAGCAGCCAACTTTTTTGGAGGATGTGTTTGCGAAAGTGGTATGCCCATTCATAAATGGGGAAACTTTGAAACGAATAATGTAGAGATTGCAGCAAGTTTTGCCCCTAAACCAATGCTAGTCATTTCAGATGGTGACGATTGGACTAGCAATACACCTGAAATAGAATACCCCCACATTCGAAATATCTATAAATTATTTGGTGCAGAAGCAAATGTTGAAAATACGCATCTTCCCAATGAAGTACATGACTACGGATTTAATAAAAGAACAGCGATGTACAAATTTTTAGCTAAACACTTAGGCCTAAATCTTAAAGCAGTAACCGATAGTCATGGTCTAATTAATGAGCGTTTTACCAATTTATTAGAGCGTCCATCTCTTCAAGTATGGCCTGATAAAAATTATCCAAAAGGTATTATTGCTGACTGCTCAGAGGTAATTAAAAAGATGAACCATTCAAAATGATCAATAGGTAAATCGCTTAGTATTTTACTCGGAAAATAATTTTATTATGAAAAACATCCTGTTTATTCCGATATTATTTTTCTGTTATGGTACTCTCGCGCAAATACCCAATCCATCAAAAATAATTGGCACTCCTATCACCATTGATGATTTGATGATTGCTCAACATGATTTCCCTAAAATGATGAATTGGCATGATGCAAAAGCAGCTTGTGATAGTTTAGGAAATGGATGGAGATTACCTAGTAAGGATGAACTCGTTTTTTTATTTCAGAACAAATATCGAATTGGAGTTTTTAAGTTTGATATTTATTGGAGTGCTTCTGAGTATGGAACTGGTTTTGCCTGGTTCCAAAATTTAGGCTATGGCGGTCAATACCCTAGCTATAAGTTGGATGCCGCCTATGTTCGTGCAATTAGGGCTTTATAATTGGACTTCGACTTACCAATTAAAATTTTTCTCTAATATTAATTGCTCAACACTCAACTTCAGGTTGACTTTCTATTTCATATTGATTAATTGAATAACTTCACCCTATTCCATTTGGAAAGTTTACAATTTACTTATACAAAAACACTTTATGCTTTTTAAAATACTTACTGTATTAGGTCTCGCTACTTTTGAAATATATGCAGCGATTCCTGCAGGGTTTGCCTTTGGTCTCTCTCCTTGGATCATATTTTTTGCCAGTTTTACCGGAGGTTTGCTTGGTGTGTATGTGTCTGCTTTTTTGGGAGATAAAATCAGGACTATATTTTATAAAAATAAACCCAAAAAAGAAATTGCCGATAAAAAGCAAGCCATGTTATTAGTTTTATGGAAAAAATATGGCGTTATAGGACTAGGTTTTTTTGGTACATTTTCAGTGGGCGCTCCAATAAGTATTGCCGTAGGAACTGGCTTAAATGCAGATTTAAAAAAATTAGCCACCTGGTGTTGCATAGGCGTTTTAACTCGCTGCATTGTATTCACGCTGATAGGATATTATGGATTACAATTATTGTAAGGGGCTTGTCTTCAAAAGCTCACTAATTTTTCCACCCATTCAATTGTATTTACTCCTCTTAAAACAAGCGTAATGATACTATTGTCCAAATATTTCTAGCTAGCATTTTACAGTAAAGCCACCAACTTATTGAAAGAAATAATAGCAATAAATAATCTGATATTTTATTTGGAATATCTTTTATGGTAATATTTTTTTGATAAAAGAAATAGTACCATACTAATGGGGAATATAAATAAATAAAAGTTGAATGGGGTTGATTTAGTTTCATTCATTTTTGGAAAATGAAACTTATTATCTGCATTTAAAATATAAGTAATTTCTTTAGATTGATTGGGGACTATTTTTAATAAAGTAAAATGGTTGTATAGTTTGCTGAAAGCTGTAAAGGATATTTCAGTGGGTAAAAAATTATCATTGTTTATATCAAAAAAAATAGTTGTTTCATGGGCCAACTGAACTTTATCATTCATTAATTGTAAAGTGTTATCACCATTAATTATCAAATTGTTTTTAACTAAATCCAAGATAGTTTTTTGTATTTCAAATGAACTTATGCTGTCCATATTCATTTGAGGAAATTTATTTTTAATGGCTAATTTACAAGTATAAAGAGGTGCAGTGATAAATACAGACCATTTGTTATTTTCATTTTGAATAATTGAAATAGTGGATACCTGCGGATTATGTGCATATACACTTTCGACTAACAACAATAATATTATTAAATACCGTATTTTAAGCATGAAATTATATTACTAAAATGAAACAGAAAATGAACCGGGAACTCCCCTAAAACTATTTATAAAACTATTAGCACCAGCAGTTGCAACATGATAATGATATCCTCTTTTTGTATCATAATGCCCTCTACTTCCATCAAGACCGGTACTTTCTTTTCCTGATTCATCTAAATTTTCAAATAAACCATAGCCATCCATTGCGTAACCAATCATTGCAGCATGAGCATCGGATTGTTTTATTTTTGTAGATTTTCCAGTGGCTGCATGATAATGATAACCAGTAGCTCCGTTAACATGTCCTCCTGCATCATCAAATGGAGCTAAAGTATATGCACCTAATATTGCCTGAGTAGGAGCTGGCGGATCAAAATTAATACCATTAAATGCAACACCTACTACACCCCCCATCCCCATAATTGTTACTGCATATTTTGATTTAACAGGCTTGACAGGGATATAATATATTTTTTTAATTCCAGGGAAATAAGAAGGAAGACATTGAACACAATAATTTTTATACATTGGATCAACATTTGGCCTGGCTGCAGCTTCACATGCAGCCTTTGTATCAGTAACATTGATTACACCAGTTGCTGAATTGTATAAATTCCAAGTAGTATTTGAATAAAAGGTGGCTAAATTTTTAATAAATGGACCATCTACATCATATAATTTTCCACCTTCAAACCATATTCCCCCTTTATCAATTCCATCATTTATATTGGTTGGACACCAAGGACCTTGGACATGATCGCTTGGGGTATTATTTGAAACAATTTTATAACACATAACGGTTGACCCATCGGCCAAAGATTGACTTACTTTAGTAATAGGTTCAGTTAATCCCGCTGCTAAAAAATACTTGGGATCAACTTCAATAACAACAGAATCTTCAGAGCTTGGAGTTAAAGTTGAGTCGTTATTTGATTTATTACAAGCAGATGAGATCATTACTATGAATACTAGTAATAATCTAAATTTATTAAAAACCATAGAGGATATTTTTTTATTTAGACTTTCCAATCCGAAAAAGGTTTAATTGGGGTTATAAATTATACTTTATTTAACATTATAAAAAATAACCCATTGAAAATTAAGGTGTTATTTTTTATAATGCGGGCCGGACGAGACTCGCTTAGCCAATATCGCAAAGGCTTTCAGCTAACTTCCACGGTTTTGCCAAGGATTTACATTACAATAATGGTTCGACATATTATTTCCTTTTAATTTTATTTCAAAAATACTATACAGCTGACTCTATCATCTTTATATCTCTATCGAAAATTTACTTTCTCTAATTCAAGAAAAACCCTTTAAGTCATTAAGATGTATAGTAAGACCTTGGAGTGTAATAATCAATAAAGCAACAACCCGATTTGAAATACAAATCGGGTTGTTGCTTTATTGAATCTACGTATTAACTGGCTCTACCCACTTGAGTTGCTTCGGGAATTTCAATTAATTTTCCAGATTTAACATCATAAATATAACCGTAAACTGGAATGTATGAAGGCACTAAAGGATGCGATTTTATTCTTTTCACATCATCAATAATACTTTCTGCTTGATTGCTAATGGTCAAGAAAGAAATGTGCTTAGCTTCATTTGAGCCACCCTCTTCAGAAACATTTTTCCAGCCATTTTCGTCAACCGAAGCCGTTGATAGACTTTTAGATAATAAACCACGGATAATTTCGTCTGTAAAATATTCCATCCCACAATCGGTATGGTGAATAACAAACCATTCGGCGGTTCCCAGTAATTTGTGAGAAATCACTAAAGAACGAATCGCATCATCGCTTGCCCTGCCACCTGCATTTCTGATTACGTGGGCATCACCTTCGGATAAACCAGCGTATTTGGCTGGGTCTAAACGTGCGTCCATACAGGTTAAGATAGCAAATTTACGGCTCGGAGGTAAGGCTAAATTGCTTTTTTCACCAAAAGACTCGACATAATTAAGATTTGCGTCTAATACTTCCTGATGTACTTTGCTATTTTCTTGTTGTAAAAGTTCTTTGTTTTTCATTTTTATGGATTTCTCACAAATTTACGCCCATCAACCATAAAATGGTGATTTGTAAACTTATTATTTTCCCAACTAATGAATAGTCTTTTACATGATATTTAAACATTTTAACGCCCCCCTTTATGATTAGCTTAATAGATAGTACAACAGGGACTTGAAGACACTAAAACGACCACGGTTTTCATATGAATGTAGATTATAAGCAATAAAATTGAATGATTTTTTCTACAATTATTATATAGAACTTAATTTAACTAAATCTCGCTTAAATGCTTTGGGGTAGTAATTTTCAAGCTAAAAGGCATAAAAAAAACCTTACATTTCTGTAAGGGTGAGCGGACCGGACTCGAACCCGCGACCTCCGCCTTGACAGGGCGGCATTCTAACCAACTGAACTACCGTCTGTTGTATTATTATACCATACTATGTCCACCTTTAACTTATTACTAGTAAACCAATAGTACACCAGTTTCAAGTCAGTATATTACTAAAAGCCCCTAACTTATTATATGTTAAGGGCTTTATTCTAAAATCAATAGCTGTCTATTTGAATACCCTTATAAAAGTTCTATAACTTCCATTTAAGGTACTAGTTTTTGTACCTCCTACTAGTTTGTATGTTCCAGTAAATGTACCTTCAATGGCATAAGTTGT
>JAURKC010000009.1 GCA_030831945.1 Ferruginibacter sp. | reverse complement strand
GTTGATTTTAAAGAAATTGATGTGAAGGACTATGCAGATAACTACTTTGATTTTAAGTTCTCCTTACAAGATATACTTAACCGTCCAGTAGACTTATTGGAAGAGCAGGCTATCAAGAATCCTTATTTCAGACAAGTGGTCAATCAAACCAAAGAACTTGTTTATGGATAATGAAATAAAGGCTTGGCTTTATGATATTTTAAATGCTATCATGGAAATTGATAGTTTCTTCACTGATATCCCCAAAGAATTCTCAACCTACAAAGATGATCTTCGCACAAGAAGAGCCATAGAAAGAAATATTGAAATTATAGGAGAAGCATTGAGTAGAATTATAACAAAAGATGAGGCTATCAAAATATCAAATGCTAGAAAAATAGTAGACACAAGAAATAGAATTATACATGGATACGATTCAGTATCTGATGAGATTATCTGGGGAATTGTTATCAACCATATCCCAATACTACAAACAGAAGTAAAAGGTTTATTAGGAGAATAATAAGCTACCCTAATTCGCAGCTTCAATCTTTTCTCCTTTCACCGGAGAATAATCTGATTTCAAAACTCCATTTACTTTAAGTTGATCAAAATAACATTTAGCACCAGTTGCCTTTGTCATATCCTCCATATTTTGTAAATGAAAATGTAAATGAGCTTCTGAAGAATTCCCAGAATTTCCACACAAACCTATTAATACTCCTGCGCTTACTTTCTGACCCTGCTTCACCACGATGGAATGTTGTTTAAAATGTGCAAAGAAAGCATATTCACCAGAAGCTGTTTTAATGATAACAGTATTCCCTGGTATATAAATAGGATTTAGAACTCCTGGAATATTATCCTTTACGCCATCCACCACCAATACTACTTCACCATCACATGGTGCATATAATTCCTTACCAAAAGCATAATAGTCCTCATTAGACTCCCCTGTACCTTTGTGGGTAGAACCTTGCTCATCTTTAATCAAGATATCAAATGCATTTTTTTGAGTAACACTTTCCACATGATAGTTTTGCTCCTTCGTATCTCCACCCCATGTAACTGACCACTCGCCTTTAAATGGCAATTTCATTTTGGTGGTATTTCTTACAATTTCTTTTGATTCGGTATATGGTTTAAATAATAAACCTGCAATTTCATTCTTTGAATTCAATGATATTGTCATACCTAAGACTGCGTTATCAAAAGTAGTTTCATATAATGCTGATGAAATTTGTAGTCTAACAAACCTTATTTTTTTAATAGATCCTAGTTGCAATTTTAACCCTGCACTTACCTGTGTAAATTTTTCAATTGGTAAGGCCGCATTCATTTCCGGGGAAAACATTGCTACAATACTGTCGTTTTTACTTTCATTAAAAAAAGACACAAATTTTGTTGATACTTGTTTGTAGTTGTCTTTTTCAGTCTGCGAGCTAGCAGAATTGAATATTGATAAAAAGGCAATAAGAATGAGTATGTTTTTCATGGATGCAAATTAGTACAAATGATATTAATTGGTTTGGGGAGATTTAGAGTGATGTTTTCATGACACAACAAAGGACCCACGATTTAACGAAAGTCCTTAATTTACATTCAGCGAGACCGAGATTTGAACCCGGGTCCGCCGAAGGCGGATATGAAGATTTTTCAAGAAAATGAAGGCGTTGATTTGTAGTGAGTTACATTTTGACAAAACGGAAATCAACCGATTTGAACCGAATTCAGGGGGTATTTTCCTGACGCAGTGGTTGTTTGAAAATTCTAGTCTCAGTCAGTTCAAAACCTTGCTTGTAATAAGCATAAAAAAACTCTAAAATCATAAATAAATCGGTGTTCCTTTTATACACTTGTGGCAAGCTTTTGTACCCTTTTGTACTGTTTTTTGTGGCTCGGTTACAATTTTACTACTTTAATTTTATTGTATATTTATTCTGGATGGTAATTGTTTTACTTGAAAGTATAATCGACCACCAATTGTGTTAATGGTATTTCCATTTAAATTTTGATAAATCCTCGTAGTTACAACATCTCCTACATTTAAACTCATGATTAAATTTGTACTTGCGTGTGGTGCTCTTGTATTAGATGAAGTTTGTGCCCAAAAATCTGCAACAGACTGTAAAGATCCATTAAGGGATAAGATAACTGCAAACTCATTACCTATTCCGGAGCCCGAATGTGGTTCCAACGTTGCAGTGAAGTAAAACTCATAAATTCCTGCTCTTGGACAAGTCCATACACCAGTAGTAGAATTCCATGCGGAAGGAAAATTATTAATCCAACCCGTACCATTCCAATTAGTAACAATTGTTTCAGAATTGTAAGGAATAGATTGTGACGAAGCTTTATTAGCGGACAAGTAAATAGG
Source organism: Ferruginibacter sp. (assembly GCA_030831945.1). GTDB lineage: Bacteria > Bacteroidota > Bacteroidia > Chitinophagales > Chitinophagaceae > Ferruginibacter. Next base: position 52,552 of record JAURKC010000009.1, on the reverse strand, counting down.
AGTTTCTCCTCCAATAAAACTACTTGCTTTTACACTTCCATTAACCTCCAGCTTTTCTGTTGGCATACTCGTTCCAATACCAAATTTTCCATTGTCTAAAATGGCAAATCCCGTTGCTTCACCGCTAGGTGAAGGAAAAATTCGAAGTCAAGGATTATTAGCATTTGAAACCTGGTCTATCACCCATGTTTGAGCAGCTGGCGAAGTAGAAAATGGTGCAGGTTTAAGATTTATTTCAGCACCTTCCTCTCCTGTTCCACTAGTAGTAGGATTCAATACTAAAGATCCTGGAACACTACCGTTGCTGGAACCAATTTCTAAAGTTGCGCCAGGCGAATTGGTTCCAATACCCACTTTACTATTTGTAACCACATTTCCAGACCCACTTGGCGTTAAAGTAATATTTTGATTTGAACCTCCTGCTGTAAATGTTAAAGCTCCAGTACCTGTAATTGAGCCGGTTGTTGTTCCTGTACCTCCATTCGCAACTGGTAGTATTCCTGTAACACCTGTTGTTAGAGGTAGTGCAGTTGCATTCGTTAAAGTTGCAGAACTTGGTGTACCTAATGCAGGTGTTATCAAAGTTGGACTTGTATTCAAAACAACACTTCCTGTTCCAGTCGATGTTGTAGTTCCAGTACCCCCATTAACAACAGACACAACGTTTGTTGTACTATTAATTATATAAATCCAGGCTGTCCCATTGTAGTAATATAATCCTGAAGTGCCATCTGTTTGGTAAACCATTAAACCTGCTGCAGGGCTTGGTATATTACCCCTTTGTGATGCAGTCATTCTTGGAGGTAAAAAGCCTTTATTTTCAGAGAATACTTCAAACTTTGCAGATGCATGAGGACTTGTTGTTCCTATCCCCGTTTGAGCACTTACTTGCAATGAAAATAGCAAAGCAGTAAAAATAAAATATCTTAACATACTTAATCTTATAGTTACTTAACAAAAATAAAAAAATGAATTAAAATAAAAACTCCTAGATCGAAAAAAATGAAAAAAACTCACGCAGAAACAACAAAGGACCCACGATTTAACGTAAGTCCTTGATTCTCATGTAGCGAGACCGGGATTTGAACCCGGGTCCGCCGAAGGCGAATATGAAGATTTTTTGAAAAAACGATATTAATAAATAACCATTTCAATGGCTTTTATAAAACATCATAATGAAATAGATAAACCCAATTTGAACCAATCGTGGCATTTCATTACCTAGGGTTTATACCGTGGGCTTTTTATTTAATGTCATGTAGTTGGAATAAAAACTCAGAGAAGTTGACCAAGGAATGTACTAAAGCTGCATAAAAAACATTCTTCGTTTTTAAATAAGTATATCCATAGGCCCACCCTGCCACCGCTGCCAATCCAACAAATATAATTGACCCTTTGTGATAATGTGCCAATCCAAAAATCATACTGATGATTGCCAAAGCTGTATAGGTTCCGATTGCTTGAGCTTGCTTTTTTTCTAAGAAATAAGCAGCAGAAAATAATACCAGCGTTATGAGAATAGGGAACCATATTAATTCAATAGCCAAAGCATAAGCAGTCAAAGCAGATAAAAAAAGTATACTAACAATGCCATATTTCCAATAGGCTTTCCAAGCACCTGATTGATTGATTTGCTGCGCCAACATATTCTGCAACAATCCCCTAAAAAATAATTCTTCGAAAATGGCTGTTCCTATCCAAATACGCATAATCTCTAAAACCGATTTAGCAAAACCATCCCTCATTATTTCTTCAAATGGATGAGGATTTACAAAACCAAAAGTCCAAGCAATCACGTACACAAATCCCAAGAAAGATATCCAAGAAATAAGTGCGATACCTAAAAAAGAAGATTTGAAAATAGGGTAAAATCCAATGTCTTTTATTTTTCTAATTTGTCCGAAAGCATAGACCATCATCAATGCCCAAGAGATCTTAAACATTGATCCAAAACCATTGCCTTTAACTGGCAAGTTGGTATCGCCTTCAAAACTAATCAGCGTTAAAGGAACTATAAAGAGAAGTAAAATAAGGTAATCTATCCTGCCAATATTAGTTCTCGAGTGAGCTTGATAATATAGAACAGGGAATACAAAAAGAAAAGGCACTAAACTTCCTGAACCTTTAAAAGGTGATTCATGATGAATGCCCACGTAGATGATTAATATGAACCACAGAAAGATAGGAAATAGAAGTGGCTTTTGTTTGTCCATCCAACCTGCTTCATCCAAATAAATCTGTACTGCTGGATTTCCAATATTAAAGAGAAAAAAATAAATGATGGCTACAAATGGTAAGGCAATCAGCAGTTCTTGGGTTGGAATTTGCCTTTGATAAAAAATAAATAAACCAAGATATAAAATGGTGAGAAGGCCGCCGGTATAAAAATGTTTAGGTATGATTTTCATTTTGTACTTAAAATAGTTGGATTAGAAAATTCAGCTAGCCGAATTTTCTAATCCAACAAATTGATAAAACAACTAAAAAGTAAATAACTATTTCTTCTGACTTTCTCTTTTTGCAAGCGCTATTAAAGAGGTGTCTTTTACTCTTTTTAATTCTTCAATTGTAAAAGCGGCAGTTCTGGCTTCCAAATCTTTTCTAATCTTAGCCACTTCTTTTGACAACACCTGTGGAGAATCAAGTTTATTTTTTGCACGGTTGCCACCAAATTCATAACGAGCATAAGTCAACACATTAGCGATCCAATTATTACTATTGGAAGCTAGAGAAGGCATTTCAGAAGGATAAGTTTTGCCATTAATTGGCCCCTTTAAACCCTTCAATATAACTTCAATAGCCATATGTTTATTTCCAACAGACAAAGGTATTGCTCCAACAAGTGAAGGCGCTGGCATTGAACTTCCTGTAGTGACAATCCCCTTTCCATCTGCTCCATGACAAGTCGCACAAGTAGATCTGAAAGTTACTGCTCCACTAAGAATAGGACCTTTCACCTTTGCTGGTAAATTACCTAGTCTTGCTGAAAGGTTTTTCACCAACTCCCTTTTATCCATAGCATCTTTTACCGCCGTTAGCATTTCGTTATTTGATTGATGAGATAACATTTCAGTAACCACAGCAGTTGATTTTGATTTATTATAATGGTAGATGGATAACATCACTTGTGTTTGTACATCAAAGTCAGCATCGTCTTTCATTTTATAAACTGCATTGGTAATTTCAACATCATTTTTACTTAAAAAAGATTCGCTAATCCATACTGCTGCTTTTCTAACTTTAGGATTAGGATCATTTAATGCATGAAGTAGTACTTCTTGATCAATGCCATATAAACCATCTAATGTCCAAAGCGCATGAATCCTTGCTAAATGAGCAGCGTCATCATTAGGAGTACCAGGCTTTGAAGTAGCTATTTCTTTCAAAGCAGGAATCACTGATTTATCTCCTTTGATTACTAAAAGCTTTTGAGCATTATCTCTCCACCAACCATTTGGATGTCCTAAGTATTTTACTAAAGTCGCAGGTGATTCATTCAACATATTCGGTTGTTGAACAGCCTTCTTTTCTCCATCATGCACTACTCTATAAATACGGCCACGACCAATATTTTTTGCTAGCCCTAGGCTATCAATTTTATTACGTAGAAAAGTTTCTTTTTTTGTCCAGTTTCCTTGCTGTACAATTCCACGGTAAATATCAACGATGTATAAATTGCCATCCGGACCAGTAGCACTATTTAAAGGACGGAAATTCATATCAGAGGAAGAAATAAATTCTTCTTGATTGTAAGCATTTTTTAAAACTGTCTTACCATTTACATTAGACACTTTAGCCCTTCTTATAATTCTTCCTACTGGCTCACATACAATATAATCACCTATAAAATCTTTAGGGAATGCATCTCCTCTATAAATAGATTGACCACAAGCAGCAGTAAAATGATTTAAAGTATTATTAGCACGCAATCTAGCAGCACCACCTTGTACATCTGGTGTAGCAATGATTGGCCACACTTCTTGAAACTCTGGTCCAAACTGATCAGGAAAATTTAATCTTCCATAAACAGGGTTAATTTGAAATCCTAATACAGGGTTTTCACCTCCAGCACTAGAATAAAATAATCGGCCATAGTTATCATGAGTTAAACCCCACTGGCCATCACCGCCAGTTGGCATTTTATCAATTCGGATGGAATCATTCTCATATCTAAAACGAGCTCCCTCATAAGTTACATACATCCAGTTATCTATATTCCAATCTAGTCCACTTCTTTGATGCTCCATATTCGCATCATTGCTTGAATAAGTTGGATCTTGATACACTATTTTTTTCTTATCCGCTTTGCCATCTGCATCGGTATCCTCATAACTTGAAATAGTGATGGTATTGGTTTCATTTACCAATAATTTAGTACCCACACATTGAATCATTCTAGGCAATAAAAGGCTATCAATAAAAACTGAACTCTTATCCATTACACCGTCATGATTCGCATCTTCTAATAACATGACTCTACTATAAGGCATTTGCTCTCCCGTGGCATCTGCATCTTGCATATAAGTTAACATCTCCGCTACATACATTCTGCCATTCGCATCCCAAGTAATAGCAACCGGCTCTTTAATCATCGGCTCACTAGCAACCAATTCCATGTGATACCCTTCTGGAAGATGCATGGTCTTTAAACTTTCTTCTGGCGTATTATAAGCACTGGAAGGAGTTGGATCAAATTCAGGTTTTTTACTGCCCTTTTTTAGTCCGCAGCTGAATAATAAAGAACAAATTAATAATCGACAAACTAACTGGATTTTAAGTTTCATATTTTTTATTTATAAATAAGCAAGCGTTGTAAGTAAATAAATTAAAAACAATTTTTATATAATAATTAGAATTTAATTGGCTAATTTAGAACTATAAATATATTATTTATTTGATTATTGACAATCATTTATTTTGAAGTCTAGCCCCTAGTGAAGATATAGTGAAAAGCACTCAAAGAATAAATTGTAAAATAGCTGTAAGCCTTTAAGGTAAGGGATTTGAAGGATTTCTTCAATTGGAATAAGTTTATTTATGGCTTAGTTTATCCAAAGCTTCTTTTTTCTGTTTATCATCAAGCTTGCTTTTCAGTATTGATTTACTAATCTGATAACTAATCGATAAGCGAAAATTTTGGGTATTACTTTGGCTATAACTATCAATTTTAAAATGGGTACCCTCTGAATAGCCTCTATACGTCTGTGAGCCAAAAAGATCATAAGCAGAAAGAGATGCAATTAATTTTTTATTTAGAAATTTATGCATTACGCTAAGGCCTATATTAATATTGCTATTACTTTTTCCTTGAGGATTAACATAACTACCATAGCGATTATTTGCCTCAATAGTGGTTAGCTTAGTAGGAGAATAGGAATAATTGATAGTGGCATATTCGGTTGCCCCATTTACATACTTGTATAATAATTTTTCTCTTTCACTAAATTTATAATAAATATATCCACCACTTACGTTTACTCTAAACTTTCTTGTCACCGTTATACCTGCCCACATACTTCCAGAAAATTCTTCTTGATCAGAAATATTCTGATAGGTAGTTTGTGTTTTTCCACTGTCAATCAAAGTACGAATAGAACTGAATACATTTTTAATTTGGCTATACCCAAGATTAGCGTTTAAATTAAATTTACTTTTTACATAACTAACATTAAGATCAAAGTTGCTAGTTAATGCAGGTGTAAGCAAAGGGTTACCAAATCGTATATTATATGGATCACTATAGTCTATATTGGGATTGAGTTCAATAATTCCAGGCCTGCGAATAGTTTCACGATAAACTAAGGTGGTGTTGAATTGCTTATTAAATTCTTTAAACAATGTAACGCTAGGCAATAGACGTAAATAAGCGTTATTGGCATCTGCAGAATTTCCTTTTACAAACTTAAAATCTGATAAGGTCTGTTCACCCTGTACCCCTGTAACAATTCTCATTTTTTTGGGCAGAATAAGCACTAGTGCGGTTCGTAGCGTAATAATTGATTGATCAAAATAAAAATTATTACTCAGCATTTCATCAGTAATATAATTATTGTCAATTTTATCTAAATAACTAGTACTTAAAATATTATGATGCGCATTGATCGTGTACGAAGCTCCTGTAGAAATGAAAATCGTGCCGGTGTCATTGAGCGGCATGTTATACTTACTACTGAAATAAAAAGAACGAACATAATTATCAGTAAGCTGCACCTGAGTAGAATCCAAACCAGTAGGCAAAAAATTAGATTGAAGAAACTGTTGATAAAAATCTCGGCCATTGTTGTTTTTACTTAAACTCAGCCCGCTCCATAATTGCAATTTCTCAACTGGATTTTTCCCTTTCCATTGATAAGAACCTGAGAAGGAATGACTATTACCATCCCCATTGTATTCATTAGTACGTGTGTTGGCTTTATATAAAATAAAATCATCATCCAGATTTTTAGAAAGGATTTCTGAATGCCTGTCGAAGTAATTTAAATTTCCCTGATATACTAAACTTGCGTTGGTATTTTTATTGAAATCATAATCTGCCTGAACCCGCATATTGGGATAGATATATCGATTATAAAATTCTGTATTCGTATAAAAATAATTAACCGAATCTGTATAAATATTTTGTCTGTGGGAATAAGAATTACCTTTATCAATACCACTACCCACACCTAAGCTGGTAGTTAAATTAAGTTTACTAGTACGATAATTAAAATTACCAGAGATCCCTTTATCTCCTCTAGTTCCACTACTGATTCCGATTCTTTCATAAATACCAATTCGACCCTTTTTGGTTATAATATTAATAACGCCTCCAGGATAGGTTGCATATTCAGGAGGAGGGTTACTCATTATTTCTACCTTTTCAATTACATTAGCCGGTAAACTTTCTAGTAAATCAGACAACTGTTGGCCACTTAGATTTACAGGTTTCTCATCCATTAAAATTAGCGGAGTTTTTCCCTGCATTAAAAGTGTGCCATCCCCATCTACATTCATTAACGGTAAATTACGAAGCATCTCAGATGCACTACTTCCGCTGCTCAAAGGGCTCTCAGAAACATTAAAAATTAATTTCCCCTCTTTGCTCTCAATCATTGGCTTTTCGGCATAGATGATCACTTCATTCATGGAAGTAGTAGCCTCATTCAACCTTAGGTCTGCAAAAAAAATATCTAACTTGTCTTTGTGTACACGAATACTATCCATTGCTAGAGTAGAATAACCAACAGTAGTAACAGATAATTTATAATAATCTGGATTCAATTTCTGAAAATCAAATCCGCCATTTTTGTCTGCTACACGGTTAATAAATGCTGCTGTGTCGTTAGGACGCTGAAGACTCACGCCAGCAAAAGCTAATGGTTTGCCAGTTTTACCATCTATTATATTACCTGAAATGGTACCTAAGGAGCTTTTAGATTTAACAATTTCCTGTGCTGAAATAGTTGACAGAAACCCAATAAAGCAGATGGTTAATAGTGTTTTGAACATTTTTTGGTAGAATGGCGCAAAGTAACTACTAAATTGTCAATTTTTAGCCTAAAACATGAATAAATTCAAAAAAAACAAGCCTTCTCTTATAAATCAATTATTTACTTAATTTATTGGAATAATAGGACATGGCTAATAAAAAAGGTAGGTAATTCTCTAAGAACTACCTACCCTATTCTATATCTATTTAGAAAAATTACTCTTCTACCAAAAGAAGGAGTATAAGGCAACTAAAATGCCCGCAACAATTAATGCCCCTACTGCAAAAGTGTTGTCCAATTTAAACATCGATCGATCCACTTCCAATCCATTGGATTTTATTCCTCTCTTATAATCAATCTTACTGATGATATACATTACAATAACACAAATTATAAATACAAAACCCATCCTATCCATAAAAGGAATTTCATATAATGAACTACCATCCGTATGCTTTATCAGTGTGGTGAATCCATAAGGTTGCAAAAATGAAAGATCTATAACTGAAGGAATGAATTTAAAAAATATAGATAATGCAAAGCCCCCCACTGTTGCAAACAATGCTGCATTAGAACTTGTTTTTTTCCAGAAGAAACCTAATATAAACATGGCAAAAATACCAGGACTAACAAATCCGGTATACTCTTGAATAAATTCAAAGCCTCCTTTTTTATCTATTCCCATAAATGGAGATAAGAGACAGGCAATCAACATGGCAACCAATACTGCGATCTTACCCGTTTTTACCAATTGTAATTCAGTAGCAGAAGGATTAAGTTTTTTCTTATAAATATCTAAAGTGAAAATAGTAGAAATGCTATTCGCTTTACCCGCTAATGAAGCCACAATAGCTGCTGTCAATGCTGCAAAAGCAAGCCCCTTTAATCCAGTAGGCAAGAGATTCAATAATACAGGATACGCTTTATCAGGCATCAACTCTCCATTCAACATCATCTCTGTTTGGAAATATCCTTCTTGATATAATACATAAGTTGCAATACCTGGCAATACAACAATGACGGGCATTAACAATTTCAAAAATGTAGCAAACAAAATCCCTTTTCTAGCAGTTTTAAGATCTGCACCTAATGCCCGCTGAGTAATGTATTGATTACAGCCCCAGTAATTTAAATTTCCAATCCACATTCCTCCAATCAATACCGTTAAGCCAGGTAAGCTAGGATAATTGGCGTTGTCAGTTTTAAATATCATATGAAAATGATCATCTGATTTTTCCATCATCTTTTTAAATCCATTCACTACTCCACTCGTATGATAATGATCTGCCACCATAGTGAGTGCTATGTAAGTAGTTACCAAGCCGCCCAATACTAAAAAGAAAACTTGAATTACATCCGTATAACCAATCACCTTCATTCCGCCGAGGGTGATGACAATTGCAAAAATTGCTAGCCCATACATACACACAAAAAGATTGATTCCAGAAATACTACTGATCGCTAAAGCGCCTAAGTATAAAATAGAAGTAAGATTTACTACTACATATAATAACAACCAAAAAACAGCCATGATCATTGCTACTGTTGAGTTGTAGCGTTGACTCAAAAACTGCGGCATCGTATAAATCTTGTTTTTTAGATAAACAGGTAAGAAGAAAATAGCCACTACCAATAGTGAAGCACCTGCCATCCACTCATAAGTAGAGATGGCCAATCCCATTTGAAAACCATTTCCACTCATGCCGATAAACTGTTCGGCACTTATATTACTTGCAATCAAAGAGGCTCCAATTGCCCACCAAGTAAGTGACCCTTCCGCTAAAAAATAATCATGAGATGCTGAAACGGTGCTCTTCTTTTTTTTGTAGTAAACCATATAGCCGTAGCCTGCTACAATAAAAAAATAAACAAGAAATACAAGATAGTCTGGGGTCTTTAAGGCATTCATACTATTAATTGAATTTTAAAACAGCATTTTATTTTGTACAAAATGTAATCCCTTCTTTTTACAGTTAGTAATTTAAAGATATGTTTTTATTTATTATGTCTAGATGCTTTGGATTTACTTTAAAATTAGAAAGGGGTCTCATTGAATTGAAACCCCTTTCTTTAAAACAATTTTATTAGTAGCGCCACTTTCACCAATCCTTTATCTAAATCACTTTAATCATTAGTAATTGAACGTTGCTTTAGTTTTCTAAAATTTTTTATTCGATGAAAGGTGAGATAGTTAGCATTGTGATAATTATCAGCTCCTCCCTCTTCATCATCCCAAGCTGTTCTAGATAAGTAGATAATATGATTGCCATCAAACTGCCAATCAATATATTGAAAACCATGCTTCAACACATCTGGATGAGAAAGAAGCAACTGATGTGTGGTCCATTTTTTTAAATCAGGAGAACTTTTAATAACGAGTTGATTACGCACTGAACCAGCATCCATATTTTTAAATTCGGAAGAACTGCTGTTACAGATGGTCCAATAAAGTTTAGATTGGGCATCATAACGAATTGAAAACTTTTTAGCTCCACCTTCAAAATCTAGAAATCCTGTTGCTGGATCAAATGATGCAATTAATCCATCCTCGCTAATATTAACAATGGCTGCTTGTTCACGCCCTTTTTCGGTAGAGGATACCCGCAAATAATCAACCAACTTGCCATCAGGAGTTAGCACCGCATTGCCTTCAATCCAACCTCTAAATTTCCCGTCCAAGTAAGCAGGATTATGAGGAAGAAAATTAGTAGTGGTCCATGAAGATGCTTCTAAAAGATCTGCATTCACTGGGGCAGATATCATCATAGCGCTGTATCTAAATCCCCACAATTTACTATCTGACTTTGCATTTTCAATTGCGCGCCAGATTCGATTGTTATGAATCAGCATTGGCATTGGAGCAGTATGATATTCTCCCTCTCTTAATAAACCCGCCTTGCTTGAAGTGGGTTCAGTCCATGTCTTTCCTCCGTCAGCAGAACGTCGAATAATCAAGTTTCCATGATGTTTCCATGTTCCCATCAGATATAATAATCCCTGGTGAACAAAAAGGTTAGACCAAAATTGCCCCTTTATTAAAGAGACTTTTTTCCAAGATTTACCATTGTTAGAAGATTGAAAAACTGCTGTAGAAGCTTGCTCATGCTCCTTAGATGCAGGTCCAAAATAATCATGCGAAGCCACTAGCTTTCCATCTGGTAATCTACAAATGCTCGGAGATCCAATAAAAGTTTTGGTGGACGCTGGAACATAGTCCACTACTATTCCTGGAACTTTAGTTGACTGTGCTTTCAACAAAAAGGAAGAAAGGGATAATATTGTCACCAGAAGAATGGCGCATCTAATTGAAAAAATCTTATACATAAATTTTAATTAATTGATTAGTAAAAATAAAAAGCTACTCAATAGTACAATGAAATATAAGTAAGCCTGATCATTCGATTGTAATATTGAAGCTACACAATTTTAACAATTGAAAAGTAAATTGAGAATAAATCATTCAAAATTTTGTAGGCTACTGTTAAAAAATTATGCAATGGGTTGTAATACTTTTACTTAAAACAAAAGAATGAATACAAAATACTGTAGACCATTTATTAGAAATACTTTAAATTACCTTTTTAAAATTAATAATAGATCTCTCCCTTTACAATCAAATATTATGAAGAATACGCTTCTTGTTCTAGCAATGCTAATATGTTCATTGTTATCTAACGCTCAATCTTCCAAATTGCCCAAGCCCAATCCACTTAGATTATGGTATGCTCAGTCCGCAACCATCTGGGAAGAGGCACTTCCAATTGGTAATGGTAGATTAGGTGCAATGGTTTTTGGTGGTGTAGAAGAAGATCATATTCAGTTTAATGAAGAGACTTTATGGACGGGCGCTCCCAATGATTATGCGCATCCAGGCGCTTCCAATTATTTAGGTAAAATAAGAGAATTGCTATGGCAAGGAAAACAAGGTGAAGCCGAGAAATTAGCGATGGATAAGTTTATGAGTGTTCCACTAACTCAGCGCAAATACCAACCCTTTGGAGATATATGGATGCGATTCCCCTCACAAGGAGGAGTAAGCAATTATCAACGTGAGCTTGATCTAACTACTGCAATTTGTCGTACAAGTTACCAATCGGGTTCAACTAAATATTCGCGTGAATATTTGGCAAGTGTTCCCGATCAAACTATTGCGATTGCTCTAAATGCAGATAAAAAAGGAGCGATTACATTTGATCTTTCTCTTTCAGCATTGCATGAAGGCTTTACCACAATTGCAAAAAATGATGGTACAATAGAATTGAATGTAAAAGTAAAAGATGGAGTGCTTACTGGTACTGCAAAAGTACGCGTGATGATTAAAGGTGGAACAATTTCCATTTCACAAAATCAACTTCACATTGAAAAGGCCGACCAGGCGACCATCTATTTAGTAGCAGCCACTAGTTTTATTAATCCCAAAGATGTATCTGGAAAACCTGAACTACTTTGTAATCAATATTTATCGAAGATAGGGACTAAGAAATTTGAGTGGGTAAAACAAAATCATAGTAAAGATTATCAATTTTATTTCAATCGTTTTTCAATTGATTTAGGTCATGCGGCCGCTGAAAATAATCCCACGGATACTCGGCTAAAAGAAATGCAGAACGCAATGGATCTTTCATTAAGTGCGTTGTATGTTCAGTATGCGCGTTATTTAATGCTTTCAAGTAGTAGGCCAGGGACCTATCCTGCAAATCTTCAAGGTATTTGGAATAATAAAACTAATCCACCGTGGGACAGTAAATACACTGTCAACATCAATACAGAAATGAATTATTGGGCGGTTGAAACGCTTAATCTCAGTGAATGTCATGAAGCTTTATTTAAGATGATAGAAGAAGTAATTCCTTCTGGCGAGCAGGTGGCGAAAGTTCATTACAATGCTAAAGGTTGGGTATTACATCACAATACTGATTTGTGGCGTGGGGCAGCTCCGATTAATCATTCGAATCATGGCCTATGGGTATCTGGAGGAGGTTGGTTATCGCATCATTTTTGGGAACATTTTCTCTATAACCGAGACACCGCATTTCTTTCCAAAAGAGCTTGGCCTGTATTAAAAGGAGCTGCTCAATTTTACAAAGATTTTCTAGTAGCTGATCCAACAACTGGCTTATTAGTTTCTTGTCCCTCCAACTCTCCAGAGACTGGTGGACTTGTTTCTGGACCTACAATGGATCACGAGATCATAAAAAGTTTATTCAAAATTTGTATTGAAGCTGCCGAAATAATTCATCAGGATAAAGCCTTTGCAGATTCGCTTAAATTAATTCTACCCAAGATAGCTCCCTATAAAATTGGCAAATTTGGACAGTTGCAAGAATGGGTAGAAGATGTAGATGATCCAAATAATAAGCACCGACATGTATCCCATTTATGGGGAGTATATCCAGGAAATGAAATTAACTGGAAACAAAACCCTGAACTAATGGAAGCGGCAAAAAAATCATTGATTGCTCGCGGTGATGAAGGAACAGGATGGAGCCTTGCATGGAAAATTAATTTCTGGTCTCGATTCAAAGACGGTGATCATGCATGGAATATGGTTAAATTACTTTTAAGGCCTATTGCACAAACCGGTACAAAGATGACAGGGGGTGGGTCCTATCCAAATCTTTTTGATGCTCACCCTCCATTTCAAATTGATGGTAATTTTGGTGGTGCAGCAGGAATAATAGAGATGTTGATGCAGAGTCATCTTGGCGCTATCGATATTTTACCTGCGCTTCCATCCGATTTGTCTGCTGGAAAAATTCATGGTCTTCGTGCGCGCGGAGGATTTGAGCTTGACTTTTCTTGGGATAAAGGAATGCTTAGCTCATTAAAAGTAAAATCTACTGCTGGCGGAAAACTAGTACTAAATTATAAAGATGTACAGGTTAGTTTTTCTACTAAAAAAGGTGAAGTGCTAAAATTCAATAATCAATTACAACTCATTAAATAAAGCATTCTTTTATTCTATGAATTTAAATTATAAAAAAATTAGGCACAGTTTTTTTCTTTTAGTCTTTCTGCTATTTTCTAAAAATATCATTGCGCAAAAAAAGCCAAACGTAGTCGTTATTCTTGCGGATGATATGGGTTACAGCGATATTGGAATATTTGGTTCTGAAATAAAAACTCCAAACCTAGATGCATTGGGCAAAGGAGGTGTATTATTCAATCAATTTTACAATGCAGGGCGCTGCTGTCCAAGCAGAGCATCCTTACTCACAGGCATGTATCCTCATAAAGCTGGAATGGGAGGAATGGTAACTACCAAAAAATACGATCACAACAAAGCCTTTCAACCTTACCAGGGATTTTTAAATTTAGCCACTCCTACCATTGCAGAAGAATTACGAAAAAATGGATATCAAACTTTAATGACCGGTAAATGGCATGTAGGTGAACAAAAAGAAGACTGGCCCAATCAAAGAGGATTCGATCATTATTTTGGACTCATATCAGGAGCTAATAGTTATTATGAATTGCTATCAAGGCGACAAATGATAGAAGATAATCGAAAATTTATTCCGGATGAAAAATTTTATATGACGGATGCGATCAGTGATAAAGCAGTTGCCTATTTACAAAATACGAATCCATCTAATCCCTTTTTTCTTTATATAGCCTACACGGCTCCGCATTGGCCATTGCATGCGCCTAAAAATATTATAGACCAATATCGTGATAGGTATACCAAAGGATGGGAAGTATTGCGCCAGCAACGTTTTAAAAAACAAAGACAACTAGGTCGATTAAAAAATGTGGCTCAACTTCCTCCGATAGATCCTACAATTGCAAAATTTGATACCATCACTAATCCCTCCCTTTGGATAGATAAAATGGCAACCTATGCCGCAATGGTTCAGGTAATGGATGAAGGAATAGGAAGAATTATTCAAAAAGTTAAAGATCTGGGCGAATGGGAAAATACCCTATTCGTATTTTTATCTGACAATGGTGGATGTCATGAAATTTTAGATGACCGATCAGTAGTTGATTTGGGGGAAGATGGATATAAAAAATCTTTAGTGAGTCCAGTAGGATCGAAAGGAAGTTACACTACTTATGGAAAAGAATGGGCTTCCGCTAGCAACACTCCTTTTAGAATGTATAAACACTGGATGCATGAAGGAGGAATTTCAACACCGCTTTTAGTTTATTTTCCAAAGCTGATCAAAAAAGGATTCCAAACAGATCAAGTTGGTCATATCATGGATCTTTTTCCAACTATTATGGAATTAACTCAAACAAAATCCAACCAATCAGTAGAAGGAAAAAGTTTAGTACCCATCTTAAAAAAAGAAAATAAACCAATCCATGAATTCATTGCATGGGAACATCAAGGAAATCGTGCTATTCGAGAAGGGGATTGGAAATTAGTATGGGATGCCGAAATAAAAAAATGGGAATTATACAATATAAAAAATGATCGAATAGAAGCAAACGATTTAGTAAATAGCTTGCCCGAAAAAAGGAAAGATTTGCTTACCAAATACAATGAGTGGGCATTAAAAATGGGTGTTAAATAAGCAAAAATTATCTATTCAAGCTTTATCAATTCAGCATTGTTAATATCTCGTCAATAATTGTAGAAGATTAATTTTCTGCCAATACAATTATTTTATCGTTTGAATTAAATTGAATTTTGGTGCTTTTATTTGGATTCACTTGAATACCAAAAGCAGCTGTGCTATCCTCTGCTAAATGCTCTAATCGATATCCAAAAGCAGTATGCCCCTTTCTTCTAGCACTCTCAATTATCGTATAAAAATCAACCGGTTCATCATGAGATACATATTCATTAACCGGCTTCAAATAAATTTCACTTCCTTCCGCTTCAAATAAATTTTCAAATACTTTCATTAAAAATTTATTTTCAGATACCTGCGACATTAATAAACTGATTAATTTATCACTCACAATAAAGTCATCAGCTTTAGTGATAGATGCCAATGCTCTGTTTTTTGCATCCAACATTTGGCTGACTACTTTAATATCCTTTGATTCGTCATCTAAAATTTTACGAATATGCAATAGTGTAATTAATGTTGCAGCGTCAGCATCTTGAATACTCATCTCTTCTTTGTAGCAAAGAATCTGAATACTATCGAAACTAGTGATGTTTAGCTTTTCTATGACTTTTCTATTGGTAGTATCATTCAATTGAAAATCTAGTGTACAATTTTGTAAATTGCTTCTTAATTCATTTACCTCTTCTTCATATTTTTCAAAGGAAGAAACGACTACTATTTTTGACTTAGGTCCAACATATTTATCAATTTCAATGATGATAGTAGAAGCAATAGAATTCCAACCTAACAATAATATATTTTCAGTTTTAATTTCATTTGTATTAACATTTACAATTGAAGATTCATCAAAATTATTAAGCTGTTTATCGGATATAAAAATAGTACTATCGTCTTCACTAATAATTATCATGCTGTCATCCTCATTTAAAACATAGTCCATTGCAGGATTTATTTTCACAGATCCATCGATATGCTTAATTCCAATTAATGAAGAATCCTCGTAAAGTGATAGCGCTTCACCATAAGATTTTCCAATTAATTTTTTTTCCGATTGAATATAAATTTCTACTCCATCAAAATCAAACAATTCCGTATAAACTATACTTAGACCGCTTTGTCTGGATGTTTGAACAATAATTTTAGCAATGATATCATCAACAAAAAGTATTTCAGCTTCCTCTTTACCGACCATCTTCGCAACTTCATAATTTGAAATGTCTTTCATTTCAGCAACTATATGATAGGGAGTGGGTCTTCGATTTGAATTATTGGTAATTGCCAAAATAGTTTTAATAGTTAAAGAGTCGGCATTGTCATCTTCATCAGGTGTTAGAATAATGATAGATTTCGATTGCTGAGGATTTACGATCTCTAAATCAGAAAAATCATATGGAACACCACTTCTACAGATTACCTTAGTATTCTTTAAATCACCAATTTTACTTTTAATTTCATCTTCCATTTCAACTTTATCCTTGTCGGCCAATATAACAATTCTAGGATTTGAAACACTTTCATTGGCAATAGCTAATTCTGAAATAATTGTAAAAATTTTAGATGAATATCCTAAAATTAAAGTGTGTCCTTTTTCAATAACAAAGCTTTTCCCTTTTCTTAAATTATTTAGCTTTTCTTCTATAGAGCTACCCAAAACTCCAATCAAAATTGATAACACAAAAATTCCACCTAGGGTAACCAAGAATGATATAATTCTAAATGGCCAACCATTATCTGCGCCCATTGCTCCAGAATCCAAGGCTCTTAACAAACTTTGCCAAATGCTTTCTATAAAACCCAAAGGCTCTTGACTTTCAGGTGCAATTTGTAAATACCAAATGGTAAGTGCTGAGAACAGTATAATAATGAATGATAAAAAACCTAATAATAGAATCATCATGTGAGGACCTCTGCTCATCAAATTGTCAAACCAATATTTAAGTCTTTCTAAAAGAGTAAAATTTTTCATAGTTTTTTTATAAAAAGTTTCTTATTGATATTAAAACCGCTCAATCAAAATTAATACTAAAGGCTAATAAATAACTATGTATTCAGGACATTTTAATTTTATTATATTAATTTATTTAACTATTTAAAATAATATTTTTCAAGATTTGAAATCTATATTAGATTTACAATTGAAATTTTAATACCCCTAGTATTTATGATTAAAACAATTTTAAAAAGAACTTTACTCCTATTAATGAGTTGGCTAATTTCTTCAGATTTATTTTCGCAAAATGTTTTTGGAGAAAAATTAGACTTTAAATTCGCTGGAAGCAATTATTCACCCATGGTGAAGGTCTTTCCAGATAAAAACAGAATCACCCTTTCGCTTTATGATACGGCCAAGAAAATTGCCATTAGGCAAAACATACTATTTGAAAATCTTCCATTAGGTCGTTATCTATCATTTTATAATACTATCGGACTATTGAATGATGGAAATAATAATTTATATCTTTTTGACTTTATTGAAAATAAAAAATACTCCTATACGGGTCAATATAATAGATACAATGAAGGTATCGCTGTGGGAAAATATAATCCAATCTTAAAAAAGAATGTTTTAACAATTATCGATGAAAATTTAAATTTAATTTATACGTTAAATTTAGAGATCAAGCCAAACAGCAAAGAATTTTGGCTTTTACAGTTGGAGGGTACAGACGTCATCAATGGCAGAGTGGCTCTATTAAAATGCGTTAAGCAAGATGTAGATAATTCAAAAAACATTTATCACACCTACGAATATGATGCTTTAAAAAATACAATTAAAAGAATAAAATGAAAATACTGTTTAACCCAGTCATAATAAAGTAGCTATTACTTCATTTATGAAAAGTTAAATTTCTGTTTTGCTGCTTTACTATTTAATCTTTGCTTTAGCATTATTTCAAATGACGATGTTCCCTCAATTTAACTTTGATTGACCCCTATTTCATATAATTAATTTAAACAATACTGTTTACTTTTTATTGAAAAAATAAATTGATTTATTAAACAGTTTGACTATTTAAAGAAAAAATAATTTTAATAACTTTATTTTACCAAAATCAAACAATAAATTGATAAATATAAAAAACTAAAAAATAAAAATGAAAAAACTCCTATTTACGTTAGTGCTTTTTATCGGTTTAAAATCTTTCGGTCAAGTAACTGCACATAACGTCCTTGAAATTGTGATTAAAGATCCTAATGGAAATTTGGTTACATTTTACCATAAGGATAAAGAGCATTGGGAATCGCAAACAAAAGATACTGACGGAGGTATAACTAAAATGCTATTTACTGAAATGGATGAAATTACTGACCATTCTCTTTTTTTAGAAATCAAGGAAATAGGAATAAAAGCAAAATTTGATTTAGCGACTAAAAAAGTGATGATGTACCAAGCCGATCCAGCAACTAAAAAATATCCTGAAACTAGTCAAATGTCCGCTGAAATAGTAAGTTTTAAGTAAAGTACAAACCAACCAAAATTTTATATAAAAATCACCTTATTTTATACTATTTAAATAAGGTGATTTTTTTTGACCTAGTTGAAAAATTATTGTCATTTTACTCAACATTAAATTTTAAATAATGATAAAACCTGTTTTCATTTTATTGGCTCTTTCCCTGATAGGCGGTTTAAAATTAACTGCCCAAGTGACTGGAGAAAATGTCTCTACGATTGTTTATAAAAATGAACAAAAAGTTACGCTGAAGCATATCAAGGAGAAGAAATGGGCCATCTATTTAGAAGGGGCAGAATTAAAAGATGGCTTCGAGTATGGTTTTATGAAAGAGGTTGCTTTTGATTCAAAATCAATCACCTTCGAAAATAGCGAACAGGCTATTCGATATACTTTTGATTTAGTGAACAAGAAGGTATATGTTGCTGAAAAAGATTTCAGCACAATGAAGTTTATGGCCAAAAAGCTAGATCCTAACTTCTCCATTGTAAGTATATCGAGTGACGAAGCTGACAATGAAAAAATGACTGCTAATCATCCAAGTAACCAATCTGAATCTAAGGGGGTTAAGACCAATGAAGTTTTCAATATAGGCTCGACTTACCAAGGTGGTATCATTTTTTATTTAGATGGTACTGGCAAACATGGGTTGATTGTTTCAAAAGAAAATATAGATAAAGAAAAAGTAGATTGGGATAATCAAACCAATAAAGATATTAATAAAACAAAAATTGAAATGGGTTCAGGAGCTGCAAACACGAACGCCATTATCAATGTTTACAATAATTCAAATTACGCTGCAAATATTTGTAAAAAATATAATGCAGGAGGAATGAATGATTGGTATTTACCCAGCTTAGATGAATTAAAATTAATCTACGAAAATTTAGGGCCATCTAGCAAATTTAAAAATATTGGAAATTTTAATAATGATGTGATGGCAGCTTACTGGAGCTCTTCCGAAAGCTCCAATCAAAGTAGTTTTGGTGCTAAATATGCTTGGGTAGTTTTTTTAAATGATGGCACAGCCCAAGAAACCACTAAAAACAACGCTAGTTTTGTGCGTGCAATTAGAACATTTTAATCAACCAAATAGCTACTTCTACAGTATTGCTTTATTCCCCTAATTGTAGACACTATACATCAAGTGATAAAGTATTCGATTACTTATCAAATTCCTGGTTTTTTTCATTTACAATTTAATTTAATTGGCTAAATTGTAAATTATCAAGAAACAATCAAATCTTAATGATCTAAGTCTAACCTATTAAAAAATATTTCATGGAAATTGTGTACGCCATTTTTGAGCAACTAAGAAGATTTTTTGGAATGAGTGGTTTAATTGAAATTATTAAATCAGGCAACTACGAAACCTTACTAACCTATAAAGGCATCGCTAGTGCCCTCCGCCCTTTATTGCAACTCGTCTTAATACTGGAATTATTCAGAGGGCTATTATACCGTAAGTTTAAAGTTATTAATTACAAAATTCCATTTTACGCTTATCTATTCAATTCAATTATAGGAAGGTACATTTCAATTGGGATGACGGTAATTATGATTGGTCTTTTAGAAAAATACGCGATCATCAATATCAGTTTTACTTGGTACTGGTTTATATATGGATATATTGTTTGGGAGTTTGCACATTTCATTTATCATTTCTTAGCTCATAAAGTACGCTTATTTTGGTGTTTACATTCCACCCACCATGCACCTGAAAATATGAGCTTAGCTGTCTCCTATTCTCACTTTTTTTTAGAAGGCCCTTATGCTGATATCATTAGGGTTTCTATTTGCATTCTAGCAGGAGTACCTCCACCCATGTTATTTGTGATCACTTTCATCGATGGTTTCTGGGGATCATTTATACATATTGGAGATACCATGATAAAAGATGCAAGATTTGGAGTGATAGGAAAAATTATCTTAACGCCTTCCCATCATCGTGTTCATCATGCAAGAAATCCACTTTATATGGATACCAATTATTGTAATCTTTTAAATATTTGGGATAGAATATTTAAAACCTATCAGCCTGAGCTTAAGGAAATTCCTGTAGAATACGGTATCACTAGACCTATTCAACCTAATAATTTTTTAGATGCCTATTTTGGAGAAATCACTTTATTGGCAAAGGATATCTACCATGCTCCTGGTATTATAAATAAAATACGCTACCTTTTTATGCCTCCAGGTTGGAGTCATACCGGTGATCATAAAACATCAAAAGTAGTGCGAGAACAGTTTGTTGCTGCTCAAAATATCGAATCCGTTTAATAGCCTTTGAATACCTTTTCAAATGCCTGATAAGCTATTTTATGTAAGCAATTCATGAATTGGCTATGAACTATTTTATTGGATTCAATTTCGGATTCATTGATCATTACTTAAAACAATTAGCATGCTTAAAATGACATTTCGTGATTTTTTGATTGTCAGTCTTTGTATACTTGGCCTTCCTTTTTTATCACATGCGGCAGCCGTAAACTCTTTATGCAAAGCTGATCCCAATGGCTCCATTGATCTTTCCGCCGCAGTCTTAGTGCTTGCTCCTGGAATGACGGGCCCTGAAAAAAAGGCTTCCGAAATGCTATTAGATGAAATTGAAAAAAGAAGCTGGATTCGTTGGACTATAACCAACCGTCTTCCAAAAAATGATGAGAAAGGAGTGGTGTTGGGACAAATAAAAGAAATCATCCGGTCTTATCCTGCACTGTCAACGAAACTAAAAGCTGGAGATAATCATAAAGCAGAAGGATATCAAATTATCACGCTCGAATCAGGTTTAGTAATTGTAGCAGGAAATGACGCAAGGGGTGTTCTTTATGGTGCTGGCCGTTTACTGCGTCTTATGGATTATTCAAGAGAAAAAATATCTCTACCTTCTGCAGTCAATATTTCAACTTCTCCTAGTTATCCTTTAAGAGGCCATCAACTGGGATATCGCCCAAAAACAAATTCATATGATGGTTGGTCTGTATCGATGTGGGAGCAATACATTCGTGACTTAGTAATTTTTGGTACTAATGCAATCGAATTACTTCCTCCGATAACAGATGATGATATTGACAGTCCAAATTTTCCAATGGATCCGATGAAAATGATGATCAAAATGTCGGGGCTTGCAAAGGCTTATGGAATTGAATGTTGGGTTTGGTATCCTGCAATGGATAAAGATTATGGAGATAAGGCCACTGTCAATAAAGCATTAAAAGAATGGGGCGATGTATTAAAACAACTTCCTCAAGTAGATGCTGTTTTTGTTCCGGGTGGCGATCCTGGACATACTTCTCCGAAAAACTTATTTCCATTGCTGGAGAAGCAGACTACGCAACTAAAAAAACTTCATCCTGGAGCAAAGTTATGGATGTCGCCTCAAGGATTTAATGCTCCTTGGATGGACGACTTCTATACTATCATGCGAACGGAACCCTCTTGGTTAGAAGGAATTGTTTTTGGTCCACAGCAATTCGAAAGTCTGGATGATTTGAGAACAAAAATTCCAAAACGATTCAAGATGCGTTTTTATCCAGACATTACGCATTCTGCTTGGGCGCAATATCCTGTTCCCGAATGGGACTTTGCATTTGCAGCTACACTTAACCGTGAGCCAATCAATCCAAGACCAGTCGATGAAGCGGCAGTATTTAAAAGGGTACAGCCGATGGCCGAACATGGATTCATCACTTATTCTGAAGGATGTAATGATGATGTAAATAAAATAATTTGGAGTAGTTTGGGTTGGGATCCTACCGCTAACATAGAAAATATTTTACTGGATTACAGTCGATATTTTATCGGATCAAAAGTGGGAGAATCTTTTTCGAAAGGACTTTTTAATTTAGAAAAAAATTGGAGAGGTCCCTTAACTGAAAATCAAGGCGTTCAAAATACGCTAACACAATTTCAAGAACTGGAGCGAAAAGCTACACCAGCGATGTTACAAAACTGGCGTTTTCAGCAAGCCTTGTACCGTGCCTATTATGATGCTACAGATAGAAGCCGTCTTTTACAAGAAACGGCTCAGGAAGAAAAAGCTTTAGCGCATCTTCGCAAAGCCTCTTCTACAGGGAGTTTACAAGCCATTTCAAATGCATCCATTGCTTTAGCAAAACCTGATGTACTTGAAGGAGCTCAAACACGTGCTCGTGTTTTCGAATTAGCAGAAGCTTTATTTCAAAGTATTCATATGCAATTAAGCGTATCAAAGTACAAGGCGATAGGCATTAGAAGAGGTGCAAATCTCGATTTGATTGATTTTCCTTTAAGTAATGCACCATGGCTACTAAAAAGATTTGCTGAAATCAAGTCGCTTTCCAATGAATCAGAGCGATTAGCAAAAATAGAGGCAATAGTAAACTGGAGCAATCCAGGTAAAGGTGGTTTCTATGATGATTTAGGTAAAGCAGGAGCTCAGCCTCACCTAGTAAAAGGGTCTACTTATGCAGAAGACCCTGCAATGCAAAGGGCGCCCGCTTCAGGCATGGTAGTAAAATCTCGTACTCATGAGGCGCGCATTTCATCTTGTACCTATGCAGAAACAATTCATGATTATCCTTTAGAAATGTTCTATCCAACGCTTGATAAAAATACCCCTTATCGATTGCGTATTGTATATGGACCAGAAGGTGCAGGTAATATTAAACTAGTGGCCAACGACAATATTGAGATTCATCCAATGCGTCCAAAAGACATGAACTACCAACCATTAGAATTTGATATTCCTACAGAAGCCACTAAGTCAGGATCCTTAAAACTTAAATGGAACAGGCCTCCTGGAATCGGTGGAAGTGGCAGAGGCACTCAGGTTGCAGAAGTTTGGTTGATGCCAATTACAAAATGATTTTAAATTAAAAACACTTTCTATCCAATCATCATTTGTCTTACCCTCAAAGTGGTATGCTTAAAGTAAGGATACCACTTTTCCAGTTTTTACAGATTCATCACATGCAAAAGCTATTCGCAAACTATTAACTGCATCTTCCGCATGATCAGTCAAATCAAGATTTTCTACAATTGATTGTAGAAAATATCTTTGTTCGCGATTACACAACTCTTGGTGATCAGGCTCATCTTCTAAATTTATCCAAGTATCTGGTTTAGAAAACTTTTCATTTTTATCAAGATCCGCATGATGAAATCGCAAGGATTCTGTTTTGGTATGCGCTTCAATCGAAGAAGATTTGCCAGCAGCGCCTGCTTCTTTAGCTACTATAGAAACAGAACCTTTAGGACCAAAAACATCTTTTACAAAAAAAGCTGTTTCACTAATCATCGGCCCCCAACCAGCTTCGTACCATCCTACAGAACCATCTTCAAATCTAATTTGCAATTGACCATAATTATAATTGCCTTCAGGAATTTCTTCGGTAAGTCTAGCGCCAATGGCATAAACTTGAACTGGCTTTGAACGTGTCATCTGGCACATTACATCAATATAATGTACCCCACAATCAACGATCGGACTTAAGCTATTCATGAGATTGCGATGAAGCGTCCACATGCTACCATCGCTTTGTTGATTCAAATTCATTCGCATTACCAACGGTTTGCCAAGCTCTCTTGTCAATTCAATAAAACGTTCCCAAGAAGGATGATGACGAAGGATATAACCAACTACTAATTTCTTATTTGCCTTTTTGGCAGCAACTACTAAACGCTCAGCTGCTTCAACCGTGTGAGCTAAAGGTTTTTCTATAAATACATGGCATCCATTTTCGAATGCTTTGATTGCAAAACTTTCATGCGTATCTGGATAGGTTGAAATGCATACTGCATCTGGCTTTGTTGACTTCATGGCTTCATCCATATCGGTAAACAACGGATAACGATTGTCCAATTTAGCATTTAATATTTCTTTTGAACTTCCTCTAGCAACTAGTCCGCAGATTTCGAAACCTTCAATGTTATGATAGGCAATCGCATGAGAGGAACCCATATTACCACAACCCACTACCAAGATTCGAATATCTTTTTTTTGATTTTGCATACTTTTAAATTTTTTAGACTATCAAAGGGAATTATTGATTTTTAATAATACAATAAATAGATTACCCTTTAATAAAATTAATAGATCATATATTAAAATCAGCTCTGTTTTTAAAGATATGTTTTTATTTTTTATTTACTGTATTTCATAGCTTTAGCTTCTCAACTTATGCATTAATTTAATCCTTGTTTTCACTCAAAAAAACCAAGTTAATGTTATATTGATAAGGTATTGGTCATATATTTACGCTTTAAAATATTCATTTCCATTTTAATTTATTTTAAAATTTGAAAGATGCAAAAAAGACTCACCTCACTAGATGCCTTTAGAGGTTTCACTGTTGCCGCAATGATCATGGTAAATTTTCCTGGCAACTCAGATTTTGTTTTTTTTACGCTTCGTCATTCTATTTGGAATGCACTAAGTTTTACTGATCAGGTGGCACCTTTTTTTCTTTTCATTATTGGTGTGTCTATTCATTTTGCTTATTCCAATAAATCAAGTCAGGAAAAACCTAGTCTTTATAAAAAAATTATTCTACGAGCATTGAAGATATTTGCTATTGGTATGTTCCTTAATTTGATGCCCACCTTTGACCTTTCTGAAATTAGGTGGACAGGAACGCTTCACAGAATTGCAATAGTCTTTTTAATTTGTTCCATCATTGCACTTCACACCAATTGGAAACAACAATTAATTATTTTAACCACTCTCTTACTAGCTTACTGGTTCATTATGACTAGGATTCCTTACCCAGGTGAAGGAAAAGTAATGCTTGAGCCAGGTAAAAATATTGCTGCATATATTGACTCACTTTATTTGCCGGGAACTATGTGGCAAAAAACTTGGGACCCAGAAGGAATTTTAAGTATTGTACCAACCTGTTGTACCACATTAATTGGTATGCTTACAGGAAAAATTATGAAATCGGAATTGCCTGAAAATCTACGCCTGAATTACCTAATGATTTTAGGAGTGGGAATGTCGATACTTGGATATTTTGTTGGACTTTCATTTCCAGTGAATGAAAATATCTGGTCTAGTAGCTTCGTATTGGTTACTGGAGGTTTTGCCTGTTTAATTTTTGCTTCGATGTATTTTATATTTGATGTATTGCCTTATAGCAAGTACTCGAAAATTGGAGTGGTATTTGGAGTGAACGCCATTACTGCTTATGTTCTAGGAGATTTATTAGGATTAGTTTTTTATGGAATAAAAATTGGAGGCAATTCAATCAATATGCATTTCTTCAATTATTTCAATCAATTGGGTGTTTTGCCAGAATTAATTTCTTTGATATATGCTTTGCTTTTTGTTAGTATTGTTTCGATACCTTGTTGGATACTTTATAAAAAAAGAATTTTTATAAAAGTGTAAACTATTCATTCCTATTAAAAATTAATCCTTCATTGTCATTTAATAAACATTTCATAAAATACTTTTGTTGCTTGTTGTTACTTACAAGCACCCATCAGTTAGCCATGAGTCAGCAGTATGTCTTTGCTCAATTAAAAGGAGCTTATCTAAATGCCGACGGTTGGAATTTAAGTGGGGATGCAAAAGTCGCCAATATAAGTGGAAATAATTTATCAGAATTATTGCTTTGTTCAAATAATAGAACGAGAAGTGGTGCTGCTTTTTATTCTCAGCCGATTAATCTTTCCATATGCAATAAGTGGAAGGCAGAATTTGATTTCAGAATATTTGATGGTACTGGTGCAGATGGTTTAGCCTTTTGCTTTTTAGATGTTCCTCCCACAGGCTATGTAAATGGCGGAGGGCTTGGTATACCTGCCACAGCCAATGGGCTAAAAGTTTGTTTTGATACTTGGAGAAATTGTAGTAGCACAAGCAGTTATCCAAATATGCCAAAGCTAGAAATTAGGTGGGGTGTAGGATACGATGAATGTTCAAATTTACCAACGAGAGACAATCAAGATGGCAAGCTTTCTATCATTCGCAATGCAGAATATTGTCACGCATTGATCACTTATGATAATGGTAATATCAATGTTTACTTAAATGACAATTTATATTTAACCGGTTTTCAGCAATTTAATTTTGCAGGATATCTAGGCTTTACGGCTAGTACTGGAGGAAGCAATGATAATCATTCCATAAAAAATGTGATGATTTATACGGATATGCCTCCATCCTATGCAGGAAATCCTGCAGGTTATAGTTTTTGTCCTAAGGATAGCATTAAACTAGGGGGCCCGGCCAACGCAGATTATATTTATAGTTGGTACCCTAGTGCTGGCTTAAGTGATAGTTCAGCTGCAGCCCCCTTTCTACATTTACCTAATCTTACGGATAGTACGCAGCAATTTACTTACTATGTAAAAACTGCTTTTAAAAACAATCCAGGTTGCGCCTCAAAAGATAGTCTACCCATTAGAATATATTCCAATCCAAAAATTCAATTCATTTCACCCGAGATTTGTTTACAAGATGCCATTGCTCAGTTTGCAGATAGCAGCTTTACCAAAGACAATAGTACCCTGCCGTTTTTGTATAAATGGAATTTTGGCGATCCCTCTTCAACTGCCAGCAATCCAAATCATTCAGTTGAAAAAAATCCAAGTCATCGGTATAGTAGTAGTGGTAACTATCCTATTGAGCTACAAGTAACTAATAGCAAAGGTTGCACAGATATTATTACTAAAACATTTACCGTTAACGGTGCAATCCCTCAGGCTAATTTCACCATTACTAATCTCAATAGTTTATGTAGCAATCAACCGGTAGAAATTATTAATGAAAGTTTAGTTGATTTTGGAAACATAACAAAAGTGGAAATATTTTGGGGCGACACTGCCAACAAAAGTTATATTGATGAAAGCCCAGTAAAGGGAAAAAAATATACCCACCAATATCCTAATGGGTCAGCATCCTCCTCTGCAAATTATTCTATTAGGTTCGTAGCCTTTTCTGGAATATCCTGCCTACAGGAATTGAGTAAGCAAGTAAATATTCTTCCTGCCCCTATTATACAGTTTACTAATTTATCATCTGTTTGTAATAATGCAGCACCAATCGATATTACCGGAGCAGCGCAAGTCAATAATTTAGCTGGTACTTTTTCTTATTCAGGAAAAGGGGTAACAGCGGATGGTCAGTTTAACCCTCAGTTGGCCCTTGCTGATTCGCAGTATATTTTATTTACGTACACTGCTACTAATTCCTGTAAGGATTCTAGCTATCAAAAAATAATCATTACCCCTGCTCCAATTATAAATGCTGGGCCTGATTTAATGGTATTGAAAAATGAAACGGTACAAATCAATGCAAGCGCCACAAGTAATGGATTGAAATACCTATGGAATCCTTCGACCTACTTAAATAGTGAGGTAATATTAAATCCACTAAGTACAGCAGCAGAAGATATTATTTATCAGCTAACGGCTACTGATAATCTAGGCTGTAGTAGCCAGTCGAGTATGGCAGTAAAGATTTTAAAGGCCCCTTACATACCGAATGCATTTTCGCCTAATGGTGATGGACTGAATGATTTATGGCGTATAAAAGAACTAAGTTATTATCCCAATTGCGAAGTGACAATTTTTGATCGTTATGGTCAAATCGTTTATTTTTCAAAGGGATACAAGAATCCTTGGGATGGCACTAAAAATGGACAACCAATGGCAGCAGGAACTTATTGCTACTTGATTGATACAAAAAAATTAAAAACGATTTTAAAGGGTTTTATAGTATTACTAAGGTAGTTTGGTTGTACTGCAACGGAGGCTGTTTTATTAAAATATCCTATTATAGTATTTGAACGATTGATTACAATCCAGTTCCACCCCGTTTAGTAGTTATGAGGACTACACCATTAGCACCACGCGCACCATAAAAAGCCAAAGAACTAGCATCCTTTAAAACCTCTATAGATTTAATATCATTAGGATTAAGGGTAGACAAAGGATTGGCTATTCCCATAATTCCATCTAATACAAATAATGGATCGTTGCCAGAATTGATGGAGTTAATACCACGAATACGAATCATCGGATTTTGTCCAGGAACACCCCCTCCTGAAGATATAACGGATACACCAGCAATTTTATTTTGAAGGGATTGGCCAATATTTAAAGAAGTTCTTCCTCCGTTAGCGGATGATGTCCCTTCCCAATAAGAATTAAAATTTAATTTATCCTTTTCTGGCTTTTCTGTAAGAATACGAGTTCCAGTAGCATTTGACTGGCTCACTGCTAGATCCTTTGACTGTCTGCAGGAAGAAAAAGTAACAGCAAATAGCATTGCTATCAACACTTTCAATACAAATAAATTTTTCATAATTTGTATAAGTTGAATAATGAATCGTAGGTTATTACTTTACTAAGTTACAAAATAAAAAAAATTTAACCAAGTAACTATTTTCTATTAGAAGATTTACTACCCACCCTTAAAGAATTGAAGTATTTGTAAATTTAATTATCGTTAGTGGATTTAAACCGTTGATTTATGAAAAGTTGGGTTATCTACTTTTAACTTCTTCGAATACAAGATCATAATCATCTCTTAAAGTGCCCATTGCCCTATCCCAAAAAAGTAAGTATAACCCGTAATTGCCTTTGAAATATTTATGATGCTGATTATGACAAACAGAGGTATTGACCCATTTTCCTATAATGGATTGACTAAACCCTTTGGGGTATAATTCCCAGCCTAAATGTCCATACACATTATACATTATTGAAAATAAAAAAAATATTGGAATATGGGTTTTGTGTAGTGGAAACGAAAAGGCGAAAAGTATAAATATTCCATTTTCAACAATTGCTTCTAAGGGATGAAAAGCATAGGCTGCCCAAGGAGATGGGTTGGTGGATTGGTGATGAACTAAATGAAAAATTTTAAATATACTTTTATGATGCATCATACGGTGAGTCCAATAAAAGTAAGTGTCATGTATAATAAGCATAATTGGGAAGGCCGCAAAATAGTATAGCCATCCATGGTCTTCAATAGCATCATACACTTTCGTGTACGGCTTTATGCTTGGATTGCCCATTATATTAATAATAATGATTCCAAAAATTAGAATGGTTAAAATGGAGTAAGCAAATTCTCGTATATAATCTTTGTTTTTAGGTAGTGAATTTTGGATTTTTTTATTGACTACCTTGTTTTTAAATACTACATAAAAAAATAAAAAGGCCGCCCCCGCAACTAGAATATATCTACTCGTAATTAATGAAACAATATGAAAGTATTTATCCATTTGGAAACTGATAATTAATGACAGTAGCATAAAATCACCTTTTTGATTTTAGTTATATTTTTTAAAAATAATTTATGTTTAGGCTATTCAATTCCTTCGGCAATAAGTAAACTACTAATAACCGAAGGGTTATTCAATTGTAAACACCTAAAATTACAAGTACAATCGTCTTAGTAAAGATATAAAATCATTATTACTTTTTGCTCTCTTTGGTTATAATAGAATACTCAATAAGTTCAATTCATTCGCTTTCTTACCCAAAAGACCGCTTTCCCTTTGTTTTTAATTCAACCGAAGGGCATGATAATGAATGGCAGCAGTACTTTGTAAAGTAATTAATACCTTTCCCTTAAAACATAGCATAGAATAATTAATTATAAATTTTATTATAAAAAAAGTGTAATAATTTTGGAAATCCTTTGGTCCTAAAGTTTACACTTTTTCATGCAGGATATTTATGTCAACCATAAAATATTTTTATAACCTACAAAAACAAAGTAATAAACTATGAAAAAAATATTCCTCCTACTTTTCCTTTTAGTTTTTGTCAGTTTCGCATTTGCTCAGCAAAAAGTAACTGTTAAAGTATCTGATGCTAAAACGGGTGAGCCACTTAAAAATGCTACCATTAAAATAAAATCGGCTAAAACTGCAGCCACTGCTAATAGTGAAGGAGTTGTTCAAATTACTGCAACAGCAAAAGATGTAATTGAGATAACGAGTGTTGGATATAAAGATCAATCAGTTACTATTAATGGGCAATCTACCATCAATATCGGAATGGAAATTAGTGCCATAGATTTAGGTGATGTAGTTATTCTTGGAAGTCGTGGAGTAGCAAGAATCAAAACCGAATCAGCAGTGCCGGTCGATGTAATAAAAATAAATCAAGTGGGATTACCTACTGCAAAAATGGATATCACTTCTATTTTAAATATGACCGCTCCCTCCTTCAACTATAATAAGCAAAGTGGTTCAGATGGAGCAGATCATGTGGACTTAGGAACCCTAAGAGGTTTAGGTCCTGACCAAACACTGGTTTTAATCAACGGTAAACGTCGTCATCAAACTGCTTTTGTTGCGTTGTTTGGTACAAGAGGTAGAGGTAATTCTGGAGCTGATTTGAACTCTTTTCCTGCAGCTGCAGTGGATAGGATTGAAATTTTACGAGATGGTGCATCTGCGCAGTATGGATCTGATGCAATGGCTGGCGTAATCAATATCCAACTTAAAAAAGATATTAACCATTGGACAATCAATACAGGATGGAGCGGATATTATGATAATAAATTTAACTCCTATTCTCATAGAGCTTCCAATGAATATTACTACAGTAAGCCAATTGATGGCGGTACTTATTCTATCGCTGCAAATAATGGTTTGGCCATTGGAAAAAATGGAGGCTTTATTAATTTTTCAATGAACCTATTAACCCAAGCTAAAACTTTCAGACAAGTAAGTAATAAAAATTGGGAGACCGATGAAAATGCTTTGCCCTATATCAATGGAGGTCGAAGAGCTTTTGGAGATGGCTCGGTAAATACTTATGGAGCTATGTACAATATGGAAATACCCACCAGCAGTAAAGGAAATACCACTTTTTATTCTTTCGGTGGATATAATTACAAAGCTTCCGATGCCTATGCGTATACAAGAAATTGGAGTGCAAAACCTGAGCGCTTTCCAGTAGACGCTAGTGGCAACCTTTTATATAATGCAGCTATCATGCATACAACAACCGATGGTGAAATCTATTATAATCCCCATATACAAACCAATATTGCAGACGCATCAATTGCTACAGGATTAAAAGGAGCAGCTGGTAATGGCTGGAACTGGGATTTAAGTAACACCTTGGGCCGAAACGATTTTCATTATTATGGGCATAAAACTTTCAATTCATCGATCATCAATAATGCAAGTAAAACTCATTTTGATGATGGCGGCTTTAACTTTCTACAAAATACGCTTAACCTCGATTTTAATAAATCTTACCAATCTATTGGAGCTGGACTTAATTTAGCTTTAGGTGCTGAATACAGGTACGAAAGATATGCTATTTACAAAGGTGAGGATGCTTCTTTTTCAAACTACCATCCTACTGTTTTAAACTATCCAAGTGTAGGTGAGCAAAGAACTCCCGCTTCGGGCTCGCAAGGATTTCCTGGTTTCAGTCCAACCGATGTAATTGCAGCTGATCGATCCAACGCAAGTCTATATGCCGATGTAGAATTGAATGCGACCAAAGCTTGGTTATTGGATGGAGCTATTCGATTTGAAAATTATGCTGATTTCGGTTCAATCGCTACTTTTAAATTAGCTTCTCGATACAAGATTACGTCTAATTTTAATTTGAGGGGATCCGTAAGTACAGGATTTAGGGCTCCCTCACTTCAACAAATTAATTTTAGCAATACGCTTACCTCTTTTAGTGCAGGCGAATTGGTGCAATCGCGCATTGCTCGCAATGGAGATGCTATTACAAAAGCTGCAGGTATTCCTAACTTAAAACAAGAAACTTCTGTCAACTCTAGTATTGGATTTAACTGGAAGCCAGTAAAAGGATTAACTTTTACAGCAGATGGATATATGGTTAAAGTAAAAGACAGGGTAGTTTTGTCAGGATTATTCAGCGCAGAAGATCCAACCTTACCCGCTTCTTTCACTTCACAACTTAAAGCTATTCCTGTAGCTACTGCTCAGTTTTTTGACAATGCTGTCAACACCACCAACTATGGACTAGACCTTGTAGTAGACTATTCAAAAAAATGGGGGAACCGTGGTGTCAGAGCTTTGTTTGCAGGAAATTTTCAACATATGACCATTGATGCCATCCATGTTCCTGATGCACTCAATAGCAATACCTTAAATAGAAAAACATTTTTTAGTGACCGGGAGGAGGCATTCCTATTAGCTTCTGCTCCAAAAACAAAATTCAATTTGAGTCTTGGATATGATGTAAACAAAATTGGATTCGGCACAAACCTAACTTATTTTGGAAAAATTAAACTGTTAGGTTTTGGTGATGCAACAGCAGAAAATCCAAACTATACAGGTATTAATCCTCACGTACCTACGGATGCCGATCCTAGCATTTTAGTTCCAGAAATATTTAATTATAATGGAAAGATAGTAACCGATGTTTTTGTGTCTTATAAAATAAGTAAAAAAATAAGCTTATTTGTAGGGGCAGATAATCTTTTTAATATTCATCCTAATCTTGGTGTAAATCAATTAGCAAAGGGATGGGCTGGAAACAATGAATCAGGTGGTCCATGGGATTCTGTTCAAATGGGATTTAATGGCAGACGATTATTCTCTAAGCTTTCATTTAATTTTTAAACTGCCTTTTAGGAAGCTATTTTTATAAAATTTGAGCTGTTTTTCAATGTTTTAACCCCCATCAAATAAAATTGACGGGGGTTAAATTTTTCAACTGAGTCTTTAAAATCAACAAATTGTAAATTTCGATTTTGCATAAGCTAGATTGATAAAATGTTTTATATTTACAAAAAAAATATTATGAAAAAGCCAAGTCTACTCCTAACAATTTTATTAAGTTTTTTATTTGCTGCTAATTTAAATGCGCAAACTAATGAAGCATTTTATGCTGGAAAATGGAAAATAACCGTATTTGGAACACCTTATGGAGATGTGAAAATGGGATTTGTAATTGAAAAAAAGGAAGGAAAATATTCTGGTATTGTTCAAGACAGTACAGGAGTTGAAATTACAAAAATTAGTAGCATAGAAGAGGTTGCTAAATCAATCACTGTTTCTTACAATGCAATGGGTTATGATTTAACTGTGCAATTAGAGCCTGCTGATGATGATAATTTGAAAGGTATTTTGAATAACATGTTTGATACAAAAGGAATTCGTATAAAGGAAAATAAGTAATAGCGTTTATTACCTTTAGTCAAAGTAAAAAGATCATTCCGGTGTTTATTCATTTAGCATAACCACCGAAATGATCTTTTGAGTTTAATAACCTAGGAGTTTAAATCTTCAATAGCTGAATAAAATTGAAAAGGCTCAACTAAATAACTAAACTCGAATTAAAAAGTACCAAAAATTATAATACTCTAGACTAAACCTGAATTTAATAGAGCCTGCAATTATAACACTCATCTAAACCCGATTTAAACAATGAAACCTCTATTCTTATTAGCATTTGCTACTCTTTTGGCATCGGTGACTACTGCTCAAAAATTATTTACTTATCCAATAGCGGTTCAGACCTATACTTTTAGAAACCATTTTCCAAATGGAATTGAAAAAACGTTGGATGAAATTAAAAGTCTAGGCTTTACCGAAATAGAAGGTAATATACCAATAGGAATTACAGCTCCCGACTATAAAAAATTATGTGATGCCAAAGGCTTACACTTTGCATCTACAGGTGCCGAGTTTGATGAATTGGTAAAAGACCCTATGGCGGTAGTAACCAGAGCTAAAATATTAGGTGTCAAGTTTGTAATGTGCGCATGGATCCCTCATGCAAGAAATTCTTTTACATTTGAGGATGCAAAAAATGCAGTGCAAGTTTTTAATGCCGCTGGTAAAATATTGAGTGAAAACGGATTGACCCTGTGCTATCATGAACATGGTTTTGAATTTTATCCCTATAAAGATGGAACACTTTTAGATTATATTATTCAATCGACCGACCCTAAATATGTTTCTTTTGAGATGGATGTTTTATGGGTAACACATGGTGGAGGTGCTGAAATGCCGGTGACCTTGTTAAATAAATATCCAGGTCGTTTTAAGTTGATGCATTTAAAAGATTTGAAGAAGGGAGTACAAGGAAATCTATCCGGGGGAACGCCTGCTGAGAATGATGTGCCTGTTGGAATGGGACAAGCAAATTGGAAAGTAATTATTACGTTGGCCAAAAAATACGGAGTGGTACATTGCTTCATTGAAGATGAAAGCAACCACGAAATGGAAAATATTCCTTTAAGTATTGCCTACTTAAAAAGTTTATAGTAATTAAACTACGGTTGAAACATACTGTATGAATGAAAAATCGGATAAAAAATACTGTAGACTAAGGACGGTGTCCTGCTCGAGTAGAGAATTGAATTAAACTCTCTTTTCACTCAAAAAATATCTATCCTGAATATAAAAATACCACTTGCAAAAATTGCAAGTGGTATTTTTTTCTTTTTTCATCCAATGTTGAAAAAAGGAAGCTGTTAAGAATTAAATAATTATCTAGGTATCAATCCAAGCTGTTGCATAAACTCAAGATTATCCATGAAATCTTGTTCTTCTGCAATTTTACCATCTTTCATTTTAACAATCGTGCAACCAATTACATCCACATCTTTACCTGTTGCTGGAATGCCAAAAAATGTTCCGGTATGTTTTCCTTTAAATTGCCAATACTTTACCAAATTATCTCCATCAGCAACTATTTGTTTTATAATGAATTTTCTTTCTGAAAATCCAGTTACATAATTTTCATAATATGCTTTTGCATTCGCTTTTCCTTTCACTTCAGGAACGGCATGCAATACAGCATCATCCACGTAGGCTGAATCTAAAATATTGACGCGACCTTCGTTGACGGCTACTTCCCAAATACGAGAATAGAACTCAATATTTTTTTTACCCAATTCGGCATTTTTGTCATTGACTGATTTGCATGATACAAGTGCCGATATCAAACAAAGGGATAGGATAATCTTTTTCAAAATAGATTGTTTTTAGGTTAAAATTATATGGACTACAATAAATATTTATATGAAGATAATTAAAATTAGTATTCAAAAGAAATCAATCCGCTTCTTAGCAAAAAGTTCAATTTAAGTTCCAAGGCAGCAATTTGACTAACTTATAACTATTTCGAAGGGCCTAAAGAAAGGGTCAGCAGACCAAATTTTCCTTTGGCCCTTACATTTAATAAAGAGGCTACTGTATTTATTTAATCATAATGAAATCGGCATTTGACAATCTGAATTTCATCATCAACGACCTTGTATATCAATCGATGTTCTTCATCAATTCTTCTGGACCAAAAACCAGCATAATTAAATTTCAATGGTTCAGGTTTTCTAATGCCTTCATAAGGATTCCGTGAGATCTCTTTCAACAATTCATTGATACGCTTCAATTTTTGTTTCTCGTTTTTTTGCCAGAATAAATAATCCTCCCAAGCCAGCTCTGTGAAAACAAATCTCATTAGTCGGCCAGTTTTTTAACTAATTTTTTTCCAGCTTTCAAGGCTTCAATGGATTCATCCAAACGCTGCTGATTGATGCGAGAAGATAATTCATGTTGAGTAGTTTTGAGTGAGTTATACTCCTCTAAAGAAATAACCACCACCCCCGTGTCTTTTCCACGATTGATAATAAGCGTTTCAAAACTTTGAGTCACCTTATCTAGGTAAGTTTTAATGTCTTTCCTGAAGTCTGATAGGGTTGTTGTCAACATGATGTCCTTTTTATTGTACAAATTTATGTACATAATTTGAAGGTTTCAAATAAAAGTTCCCTTTCAAATAGCCATTATTTTAAAACAAAACCTGTTTAATCCTCTATCAGCGTATTTTTCTTAGGTTTTTCTGCCATCCATTCTTTTCTATCCAATTTATGATTACCAGTAATTACTTCATCTAAAGTATTACCCTCATACAATCTGCCGTTTTTCATTACCCATTCGATGGTGTTGGTATTTCTGATATTTTCTAGTGGATTTTTATTAAGAATAATTAAGTCCGCTAATTTCCCAATTTCCAAACTACCTAAGTCTTGATCTAGTCCAAGACCTCTAGCTCCTAGAATAGTAGCCGTTTTAAGCGCATCTAAATTACGCATGCCTCCACTTTGCATCGACCATAATTCCCAATGATACCCTAGACCTTGTAATTGTCCATGACTTCCAATACCCGCTAAGCCACCTGCTTCTACAATTTTTTTCATGCTTTTTGCATGCTTTTGAAAAACATGTTCTTCTGGTAAAAACCAAGTAGCTCGACGACGTGATTTAGCGGCTAATTCTTCATAAGGTGTAAAGTATTGCATCTTTTCATTGCTGTATGGATTTTCATTTTCATAATAATAGTTCTCTGCCCATGGTCCACCATAAGAAACCAATAAGGTAGGAGTAACTGTCATTTTAGAAGCAGCAATTATTTTCACTACATCATTGTATAATGGATAAATTGGAATAGAATGCTCATGTCCAGGATAACCATCTAATAAATTGGTCATGTTTAATTTGAAATCAAGACCTCCTTCGGTAGTGGGCATTAATTGTTGATTTTTTGCAGCCTGTATTACCCATTGTCTATGCTTACGATTCCCTACTAAATACATTTTTATATATTTAGTATTATAGTACTTGCTGTATTGACTCAATACCGATTCTGCTTGAGCGGAATCTTTTAAATTATAGGACCAATAACCTACTCCAGGGCCAGTTGAATATACCCTAGGACCCGCCATCATACCTGATTCAACCATATCA
Organism: Ferruginibacter sp.; assembly: GCA_030831945.1. Lineage (GTDB taxonomy): Bacteria > Bacteroidota > Bacteroidia > Chitinophagales > Chitinophagaceae > Ferruginibacter. Next base: position 15,410 of record JAURKC010000009.1, on the reverse strand, counting down.
CTATAAGTAAGCACATCGGTGGTAGCAGTTTGAGGATCGCGAGTGGTCGTTACGCCATACGCTAAATTAGCTGCATATACCCACGCCTGCGTTTTATGCATACCCCAGCTTGGCCACATATGAGCATGGGTATCTACAAAACCAGGAATAATTGTTTTGCCTGAGGCATTCACTTTCTTTGTACCACTAGCTACTTTTAAAGTCCCCGATTTGCCAATGGCTTTGATACGATTGTTAACAATATAAATATCACCTCTGCTAATTACTTCATCACCTTTCATCGTAATGATTCTTGCATTGGTCAAAAGAAGATTGTTGACTGGCATATCTTTTTCATAAAATACTTTGATCCAATTTTCAGTGGCTTTGTATTTAGGATCTTCTTTCTTTGCTGATTTATTAGCTACGATTTCTTTTTTGGTGCTGTCTTTAACGGCAGTATCTTTTTTAATCGCTGCTTCTGCTTTTTTTGCAATGGCCAAGCTATCGTCAAATGCATAAGCAGCCTCTACATCATAAGTAAAATGAGCAGCTCCTAAACTATAATGAATAATTTTACCATTGGATTCCCAAGCCGGAAACTCGCCACCCATCTCAGTTAGCAGCTTACTAGGGAAGGCTGCACTTTTTGCTTCCGCAACCGAAATCTCTACTAGCTTGCCTGCTTGTGGAATGGTGATATAATAAATATTATTGTTTACCTGTGCGATGGCTGCTTTACCCAAAGGTGACATCAAAATAGTATTTGCGCTAGAAGCAGGATTATTTTCTTTGGCAGCATCTTCACCCTCATCTAAATCTAAAACATCTGCAACAGGTTTTCCTTTATGTTGAGCTATACTACCATAAGTAGTAATACCCGTAATTTTCACTATCTCTTTTTCATCACCGCCATCCCATTGAATAGAAATTAATTTTCCATAACTATTTAAATAAATACGGTCTTCTCCATTTACAAAATGAGGATTATAGCGGCCGTTGGCTTTGTCAATGACATGAATAGTTCCATCACTTACATTCAACCAACACAATTCATCTTCATCATCATTATATGTAGGATCTTTTGAGTCTCTAAATTTTTGAAAATTGGTTCTATTAAAAACTATTCTAGTACCCGCTTGATTTAACGCTAAGCCTTGATACAATGCATTTTCTTTAGTAAGCAAAGTTTCAGTTCCACTAGCTAAATCAATACTTCTGATACTTCCACCTTCAACACCCCAGGTTGCAAAATAAATGGTCTTGCCATTGACACTCCAAATAGGTTGTGCTTCTGTAAAATTATTTTTAGTTAATTTTACAGGCGTCCCATTAGGGTAGTCCATTACATATAATTTATTCAACACCGTAAAGGCTAATTTTTTCCCATCTGGAGAAGGAACGGCATCTCTAATTTGAGTGGCCTGCGCTGCACTCGTATCTTTAATAGGGTATTTAAAAAATACTTCAGGTCCCATTTCAATAGTAGCCTCTACCGTATAGCTAATTTCTTTTTGAGTGGCCGTTTCAATATCAATACTATGAATTTTTCCTCCATAAGAAGCCAATAAAAATTTACTATCAGGAGTGAAAGTCATGGCAGGTAGTACACCCAAAACCGCAATTGATTCTTGATCATCTCTTTGAACGGGGTAGGCCAACCAGGTTTCTTCACCCGTTGTTAAATTACGTTTAACCAATCCGGTTTTATCTTCAAATCTTGTTCCGTATACCAACCACTTGCCATCTTTTGAAAGAACGGGTGTAAAAGCAGAACCATATCTAGAAGCAATCGTGCGCGTAGTTCCTTTGTCTCTATCATATACACCAATGCTATACTGAGGTAACATTGCATTATAATTCCATGCGCTTGTTCTAGAAGAATAATAAATATATCTTCCATCAGCACTTACAGCAGGATCAATGGTTTTTAATGTAGCGGGTAAGGATATCAATGAAGTACCTGCCCCACCATTTTTATGCATCAAATATAATTTTGTATTTCTTCTTCCTTTTGTATACACAATATAATTACCATCGGGTGTATAAACGGCACCTGGAAAATTTTGATTTTGTTCTTCAGTTAAAGCAACGGTATCTTTTTTAGCGATATCGATATACCATAAATTTTCAGCACCTCCTCTATCAGAAATAAATAATATTCTTTTTCCATCAGGACTAAAGCTAGGATGATTGTCATAGGCTAATCCTTTAGTAATGGGAGTTGCTTTACCACCTGTTGATGGCATACTATAAATATCTCCCATTAAATCAAATAAAATAGTCTTGCCATCAGGACTAATACTTACCGAAGTCCAGGTTCCTTCATTGGTTTGAATAGGAATGGCGCGCGTTGCTTTGAGGGGCATGCCTTTGAAACTAGTAAAGATGGTGCTATCTTTTTTAGGGACTGACTTATCTTGTGCAGCAATCTGATTAAGATTAAATACTACAAAAAGTACTAGGATTAAAATTCTCATATGGTATATTTTAAATTGATATAGATTTAAAGTAGTCAAAAGTATTCAAATAATTTTATTAATTGATATGCATAGCCGTTGTGTCGAAATAAAAAAATTGTTGAAATAAATGGAAACCCTTCTATTAGCTATATAGGCTTGGATTTAAGTTTTAAATAATTGATCAGCGGAGAAAATTCCTAATGAATCTGAATTTAAATGGAATAGTTTTAATCTTTGGCGAAAGGGCGTAAATAGTGGAGTGAGTCCGAAACAATTAATGAAAAGAATTACCAATATAAAGCGATTTAAATTTTCCAAAAAAACCATCTCAATGAATAAGATGAATAAGCGGCAAGCTTATTTTTTATCAGAGGTAAATTTCTTCTTTTTGCAAGCTTCACTACAATATAAAACCTGTTCCCACTGATGCGCCCACTTTTTGCGCCAAGTAAAAGGGCGGTTACAATAAAGGCATATTTTTGAGGGTAGATCGCCTTTTTTAACTGTTTTATTACTGCTATTTTTCATTCTTGTTTTGACAGGCACTTTCAAAAAATAAAATTAATGCATGAACCGTCATAATTAAATATACAAAGAAACCATCTTACTCCGGCTTATAAATACACAACAGTACAGGTTAAATTTGACCAAAGTCTTGTCAAGCTACAACCGCCTTAACTTACTGAAATTTAAAAAAGCCATCCGTTAGCTTACGGATGGCTTTTTTAAATTTTTAAACGCTAGGCTAACTGCATTAGAAGCTATCTGCATCTCTATACGCTTTGATTAGTGCTAATTCACCTTCTTTTTCTTTACCAGCCATTCCATGCTCCATGCCTAAAATTCCTCTATATCCTTTACCGTAAATATGTTTTAAGATATTTCTATAATCCATTTCTCCTGTACCTGGTTCTTTTCTTCCTGGATTGTTACCTATTTGGAAGTAAGCAATTTCATCCCATGAACTATTAATATTATTGATGATATTTCCTTCGTTTTTTTGCATATGATACATATCAAATAAAATTTTACAAGAAGGACTATTTACCGCTCTACAGATTTCGAAAGTCTGATCTGAAAATCTTAAAAACAAATTAGGAGAATCACTCAATGGCTCCATCACCATTACTAAATTATGTTTCTCAAATATTTCAGCTCCTCTTCTCATTGCTTCAACAACATTAGAGGTTTGATATCCCATAGATTTTGATCGATCAAAGGATCCCGGAACAACGGTCATGTATTTGGCATTCGTTCTTTTGGCAACTTCCACCGCTTCTTTACAGGTATCAGTAAATTTATCAAACCACTCTTTTTTTCCAGTGGTTAATCCTAATGTGTCATTGGAAGCATAACTAATTACAAATACACCCATGCGCATACCTAATTTCGCCAAAGTGTCTCCAATTTTTTGTTGTTGTTCTGCCGATCTGCCCATCATTCCATTGTCTTCAATGGATCTAAATCCTTGGCTATAGCCAAATTTTATTTGTTCAATAAAATCAGCACCTGCCAAATTTCTAAAGGTGCCATCATGAAATCCATAATCGCATTTAAAGGGCTTTGCATCTTCTTGGATTATTTTTTTTTCTATTGGGGTAAGTTGATTGGCAAAAGGAATAAATGCACCTGCACCAAATAAACTTTGTTTCATAAATTTTCTGCGTTCCATAATATTCAGCAATTTAAAATTATAAATAAACTTAAATGTACTAATTATTTAGTAACAGTAATCAATATCAATAAAATTGTTAGGAGTTTAATTTAAAACGCTTTACTCATTCACCTATTCTCCCAATCGGGTATTTTTTTTACTAGAAATCCTGTTGTTCAGCTAAGCTGTTTTAATATTTTGATGCGGGAAACTTTTTTAGACTAATCGCCATTTACAGAATAGAAAAACTATTAATCTTTAAATAGTGCAGCAATTCCTTCCTTTGGGGTAATGATGGTGTAATGGAAAATAAAAAGGATCTTCAATCTATGAAATCCTTTTACTAAAAAAATGGCAAGTACAATTAATTGATGGAGTATTTTACTACCCGTAAACTAACGGGTTGATGCTCGAGTCATATTGCAGAAAGTCAACTAATCATTTTGCCATTATCGGTATCCAAATTTCTTCTTCTGATGAGGGGTCATTGTTTTTGTATTTTTCCCCTAAAACCTCAAAATGGGCCCTATCGGCTAATCGGTAGTCTGAATTAGGTAACCATTCGATAAAGATATATTGGAAAAAGGCGGAGGCTCCTGAACTCATTCCTTTATAATCGAAAACAGCATAAAGTCCACCCGATAAAATATAGGTTTCCATATCGGCTGGTAGATTAATAAAATCTGCCACCTCTACTGTAGCCCATCTTTCAAACTCATTCGTTAGTTGGAAGTCTATAAAATGCGAAGGCTTATATACAACCAATGAAATCAAATCGTTGGTCAGCGGATTAATTATTTCCTTTTTCCTAGGCATAAAGCTACCCCATAGTTCACCTATTCTGTAATTTGCATAACTCATTACCATCCGTTTACCCACTAATTTTTTTTCTGTAATTGTTTCTATTCTTGGTGTCATTATTATACATTGATTTCAGATTATTAAGCGATAGCAAATCGCTTGTTTACTATCACTCAACTAATTTTTTTAATTCCTTATCACTTAAGGCCCTATCAAATACTGCCAATCCGCCAATTTCCCCTTTAAAAAAATTCCCCATTCCAGTTTTTAATAACACCGCGCCTACCGTAAAATCTGAACCATTATTGCCGATGCCATCTGGATATAAATAAGGATTTTTTGATTGCACTAAACCTTCAGGATAACCTTCAAAACCTTTGGTATGATTGATTAATTCAGGTACACGTTGCTCAAAAATTCCATTCAAATATGATTGTATAAATTTACCATCGTAAGAAAAAGCAATACAAACCCATTGGTTACTAGGCACTTCCTGTTTACTTGCCGAATAGTCTATCGAATAAGGAAAAGGTGGCGTTGGCTTACCGGTTTGTGAAATATGTCCACACACTTGGTTTTTGCCGTTGTAATGTGGTAAGGATATAAATAATCCATACTGACGTTTGCCGCCGTCTTTGTATTCATTCCAAATACCACCCACAAAACCTGTTTGTTCTCCTATCCATTTTACCCAAGCAACAACAGTAAGACCTTGGTTTTTACCATAAATATTAAGTTGGCCTAGTTGAGCATTAGGCAATGATAAATAGGCTTTATTGCCAAATTGAGCTGAATAACCTGATAAAGGTCCTTCCGAAATTCGAGGTAGAGTTCCATTTTGTTCTATTAAAGGAAATTCATTTTGTCCGATTGCTTTTCTTACTTGACCTTCTGGTTCTTTAAAATCCCATAGGGCTACAAAATTTTTTTTAGTGGTAATCTTTTTTATTAACGCATCATTTTTAACCATGCCTACTTGCTGTGCAGTCAAAAAGTTTGAATATAACAGCATCAAAATGATGGATAGGTATATTTTCAAAAGAAATCGCTTTAGCTATCAAAGAAACACCATTTCAATTAAATAATTAAAATTTTATAACTGGCCATTAGTCAGTAAGGTAATTCAAAGTAAAAGAAAGCGCCAACTAACTTGTTTGTAAGTAGACAAAGAAAAAGTGCACTTACCAATTAATCTGTTTCGATTTTAACTTTTCATAAAGCCCTTCTAGCTTTGCTTTCTGCGCTATTAGATTCTCCCCTTTTGTGATCGCTTTATTGGCATCCCATAAACTCGGAATTGAAAATTTTCCTTTTGAAAGGGAATACATCCAAAATAAATCTAGAAAATTGAGGAAGAGATTGATTCTATAAAACAAGGAGGCTTTTTCTATTTGAAAACCTAAATTATTTAATGTTCTATCGTTGAAAAAATAAGAGGTGCCAATGATATTTACAGCTGCTGGAATACGCTTATCGTCGATAAGCTGAATTAGATTTAATAAACCCTCTAGATGATACATCATTATCCTATTTCTCAATTGTGTTCCTGACTTATATTTTCTCATTACAAATAAATGATCAAAGCTAGTTCCGCTATGTAAATCAATTTGTTTATCGTTAGCCATATAACCAAGAAGCATCGGCGAATAATAAGTATAGCCACCAGTCAATTTATAAATTGGAGTAAATAGAAATTGGCTAATGGGTATATAAAGGACAAATAACAAATAAATAAGGGGTTGAGAATACCCTTTCCCAATAATTAAAATCGCCAACCATACCCCAACCAATAGAAACAAAATCGATTGAACCCAGACTAAAATTTTTGGTTGTTTATAAAAGTCATTCATATAAGACATGAATTTTCTTATTTCAAAATATGCCCTAAAGATAATTAAAGAATTAGAAAAGGTACAGCCAGCCTAACTCATTGATAGGCAAAAAATATTTTACTATGAATTGACATTTCTTCATGGCATAAAAATTATGAAAGAGGCAAATACTCATAGCTCACTGATGGAAAAAGAAAAAGCCTTCCGTCAGCTGACGGAAGGCTTGTCTAATGTTACTATTCATTTTCTAGAAAGAGGCAACTATAATAAGTTGTTATTGGCTAGCTTTATTTTTTTTTATTTTTTTGAAAGCATATTTCACAACAAAATAAATAACCAATGCAGAAAGTACACCAGTCAAAAAGTCTGTCATTGGTACCATTACTGCAGTGTACGCCATCATTGAAAATTCAAATTTTCCTGCATGTTTAATTTCTTTAATTTCAGCTGGTTTTATCATATTGCTAGCAACCCAAACCAAAATACCTCCAATACATGCCATAGGAATTAATTCTAAATATTGAGCCAAAAAAAATGCCATTGTTAACTTTAGTACGGCTTTAAAGTAACCTGCCAAAGGAGTTGTAGCACCAGCTTTTATACTTGTTGCTGTTCTTGCCAATGCACCTGTACACGGAAAGCCTTGAACCAATGGTGTAATAATCTGAACCAAACCTTGACCAAAAAATTCTTTGTCTGGGTTAAATGGCGTTCGATCATTTTTAGCTAATCGATCTGCCATCGAAGAACACAAAACACTTTCTACACCCGATACAAATACAATACCAACCACAAAATATACAATATCAATCAGCACAGATCCATTCATAGCGGGTAAAAAAGGCATTTGTAAATTGAAAAAATTATTTGGAATAGAGCCATACAAATCACGAACCAATATTATATTTTTATCGCCCATTAAAGTAGCTGCTAAAATTGTAGCAGTACTCATAGCAATTACTGGTCCAGGTATATAAATAGATATTTTCAATAAATATTTTGCTAAAACAAAAGTTATTAACCCTAATAATATTGACCACCCATTTATTAAATGAAGGTGTTCCCCCATATATTTAATTTTCTCGGTTAAGTTTCTAGAGCTATCCCCAAGCAATGCTTTAAAACTATTTAATCCTAAAATATCTTTGAAATTAGTAGCAGCAATCGCCACGGCAATACCTACAGTAAAACCAACAATAATAGAATTGGGAACAAGTTTGGCGTATTTACCCACACCATATACACCCATTATCATTAGAATAATTCCTGAAATAATAGATACCAATACAAGAAAACCGTGTGCTTGTTCAAAAGTTCCACCATTTGCTGGATTGCTATACTTTGCTATTAGTGCAGCGATAACCGGAATAAAAGCAGCAGTAGGTCCGTAAACCTGGTATTTTGAACCCCCAAAAGTTCTACCAATTACGCAGGCTAAAGCACCTGCTATAATGCCATGTTCTGGTCGCATACCCATAGCCATAGCAAAGCCCATTGCCATGGGAATGGCTGTCATTGCTACAATTAAACCAGCACTGAAATCTTTATAGATTGTCTTCAACCAATTTTCTTTGGTTAAGTCTTCCCATCGAGAATCGAAAAAGGTAAAAAATAATTTTAATCTACCGAATGGGGTTGTTGGAAATTTTGCTTCGCTCATTTTCTTTTATTTAAATAATTGATTTAATTCGTCTTTGTAATTGGTATCATGGTCTCTTGTCCATGCCACTTCTCTGTATTGCACTTTTGATTTTTTTATTAATGGAATAGGATCAAAACCGTTTTTATGCGGTTTCAAGCAATAATCTTTAGGTAAATAAACAAGGTCAATTCCTTGTGCTCCATAAAAATTTAAAAATGCATTTCTATCTAAGCCATGAAACAATTCAATCTTAAAAGAATGCAGACTAGATTCGTATTTATTTTTAATAATGTTTATAGCATCAGTAAAATTGGGACTTACCAAGGCCTCAATTATTTTAGCAGGATTATAAAATAGCAGTTCAGTGATTGAATCACTGCTGTAGGCCGAATACATTAATACGACAGTTGATTTTTCTTGTTTTCGTTCTTCAAGGCAATATTTTAGCGTATTTAAAGACTCTATTCTAAAGTCAATTGGAATTAGTATTTTATTTAGCATGCGTTGGGCAATTGATTAATATTGCAACATTAGGATGATGCTATTAGAGCCAACTAAGATTAAGATTAGAATTTGATTAGAATTGCTGAATGGGGAATGCCTTCACATTCAATACTATTGAAGATGGCTAGATTCTCAGGTGCACAATGAAGTATGACCTGCAAAATAATGGTAGTAGTTTTTAGCAGAGCCGGCTTAAATAAGCAGAAAATTTTAGGGTCTTACAATTCAGCGACAGGTAGTTTTACTTGTATGGTAACTCCTTTATGAAGCTCAGAACTGATATTGAGCTCGCCTTTGTGAATTTTGATGATGTTTTGAGTTAGCGGTAAACCAATCCCATAACCATCATATGCAGCAGTGTTGCTTGCCCGATAAAAAGGATCAAATATAAATGGCAATTCAGACTCAGGAATACCAATACCCTGGTCTTTAAAGATCATTACTATTTGATTGTTTGTAGAGGCCAAACTTACAACTACCGGTTTATTGCTCGAATATTTGCAGGCATTTGTGAGAATATTTGTTATGGCCAATATGAGTAATTCTTTATTCCCATATATCTTTAATTTTTTTGGGTTTTCGGGCAACAGATCAAAGTCTATTTCTATGTTATTTTTAGGGATTAGTTGATTCATAATCTCATAAGCCTGCATTATTAGCTCATCAGTTCTTAAAATGGCATAATTTAATTTATTCTCCTTATAACCTATCTGTGCTAAAAAAAGTAATGACTGGCTTATTTTATTGAGCCTCTCTGATTGTTTGAGTATCTTTTGTAAGGTTTCCTTATACTCAACCGAAGTTCTATCCTTCAATAAAGCCACGTCTGCCTCTCCAATAATAGCCGTAAGTGGTGTGCCAAATTCGTGCGAAGCATTGCTAATAAAGTTTTTGTTAGTTTCTATGGCTATTTCTACCCTATTCAAAAGATTATTAAATGTGGTGGTCAGTCTGTTGATTTCAACTGAATTTTTATTTTCATCAAGTCGTAAATGTATATTATCCGTGCTTATACTATTTACTTTGGTAATTATTTTATTAATGGGCTCAAAAAAATAATTTGAAAATAAATAGGTAAAATAAATGATAATTAGAATTGAAATTAACCCCCCTGCAAGTAAAACTTTTTTTAGTAAAATTAAATGGTGCGTATTGTAATAGTTTTTTGCTGAAACGATTACGAAATAAAAACCTTTCGGGGTTTCTCTTTTTTTTCCATGATAAAAAATATCCCCTTTTTGATAATTGGCAAACTGCTGAGTGTAAACTAAAGTAAGGAAATTAATAGGAAGCGAATTTTTATCTGCTAATTGCTTCATTGAGTTTGCGCTTGGGCAATACAATATATACTCCCTTTCGTTGCTCAGTAATTCCAAATGCTCATCTCTGATATTTTTTAATACTTGCGCATCTTTCTGATTGCTTTCAAAATGGTATTTTTCTGCGACACTAACCCTTGCCTCTAGTCGCTTGTAAAAATCTGCGTAAGAGTAATTTGATAAAAAATAATAAACACTTGATCCTAAAAAAAATAAAATCAGGCTTATTGAAATTATTAACAGAATGGAAATTTTACGTATACTACTCATGCTTCTTTTAGTATATAACCCATACCTACTACTGTATGTATTAATTTTGGTTCAAAATCTGCATCTATTTTTTTTCGAAGGTAATTTATATATACATCTACCACATTGGTTCCTAAATTGAAACTGATATCCCAAGCGTTTTCTAGCAGATCAATTCTTGATAATACTTTACCCTTGTTCTTGAGTAGTGTAAATAATAATCGATATTCTGTAACTGTAAGTGAAATTTCTTTGCCATTTCGGCTAACCTTTTTTGCATCATCATCAAATATCAAATTGGATACAACATATTTTACTTTAGGTTCTTGAGCTCCAGTTTTCTTAATACTTACTCTTCTTAAAATAGCTTTTATACGAGCTATCAGCTCGTTGAACTTAAAAGGCTTAACTAAGTAATCGTCTGCTCCCGAATTTAAACCGAGGGCAATATTGTCTGGCGTATTTAATGCAGTTAAAAAAAGTATAGGTGTTTGAATTCCATGCCCTCTAATTTCTTTACATACCTCTATGCCATTTTTTTCAGGAATCATTATATCTAGCAAAACTATATCATATTGGTTTTTTAAGGCCATTTCAAGACCATCAACACCATTTAGTGCAACTGATACCTCAAAAGATTCTTCCCCTAAACCCTTTTTGACAAAATTTACTACATCCGGCTCATCTTCTATCAGCAGTATGGAGATAATATTCATTGATGTAAGGCTGTTAAAGTTATTGTTGAGTTGTGCAACAATTATTTTAAAATTAATATTACCAAATATATTGCAAAAAATCTATGTCAGTATTTTGATCTTCATTTTTATATTGAGCTGGCATTCCTAGTATTACATTATTTACTACAAGTTCGTATCAATTTTTAGACCAATTTTAAAATTTTTAAAAATAATGACTACTGAAATAGTTTTTTAATGGTAAATTTTTTTTCTTTTTTGGGGTCTACTATTATTATACGAAAAATGCTATTGAAATAGGCGAATAAAGATGCCATGGCTAATACTGCTTTATTAATGTAGTATCATAAATTAGCAATAGTAGACTTTATAAGTTTTGATGAGCATAAAAAGGTTTTTGGAAAAGTAAGCATATACAGGGATGACCGGTTGGTATTTAATAGGATGGGGTCATTCGATAATTTTGTAGGTTGCCTAACCAGCTGTCGTTTTTATACCAGTGTTTTCTTTGAAATTGTAAACCTTTTACTTCGCCTAGCCATCATCAACTGAGCACTAAAATTTTTCTCGTTCAAGGAATAGCATAGATTCGTCGCTACCCATTTGATAAAAATAATTTTGAATTAAATCGGCAAGATGTATTAGGTTATACACCTAAACTCCATCCCTTTCTGTACTCTCTTTTTACAAACTGGTTGACTACATCATAATTAGTTATCCGCATATTGTCATTATCCCATATCAGTTTCTTATTAGCACCGGGGTAATTATAGCTTTGATCAAGTGGATCAGGCGATTTTCCCGGGCGAGGAATATCTGCTCCTCTGATTGCAAGATTTGCCATTAATATAGCTTCTGTTAAAGGACCTGATTTATCAAAAGAAGCACTCATCTCCGTTTTACCATAACCGGCAATAGCGCCTTCTACCCATTGAGCATAGTGGCCATCCATACCACCCGGTACACGTTGAATAGTTTGTTTAATTTTTACTTCCTGATTTTTGGATAACGGCAAAAGACGGGCGTTCTGTGCCATTTCACTAGCCATCATTTTTCCTTTCGTTCCTATAAATAATACACCACTCATTCCATCTCCAAATAATTCGTCGTTACCTAACTCAACCGGACGTTCTGGTCTAATTCCTCCATCCATCCAATGCATGGTGATATCACCTTTTGTTTTATTTGTTTTAGGGAAGGTCAATGTTGCATGCGCTGAAGGAGGACAACTATCCGGGAAATAAGAACGTTTACCCCATTCCAAAAATACACTGCCAACGGTTGCTTGAACATCTTTTGCATATTTCAAATTCAGAATATTAAAAGGCGCTTCCATTAAGTGACAGCCTAAATCTCCTAATGCCCCTGTACCATAATCCCACCATCCACGCCAAGCTTGCGGAATCAATTTATCGACATAGTCTTTATATGGTGCAGTTCCTAACCACAGATCCCAATCGAGTCCGTTTGGAACTGGTGGTTTAGCTGAAGGCCATGCAATTCCTTGTGGCCAGATTGGCCGGTTAGTCCAAATTTGCACCGTATGCACATCACCCAGAAGACCGGCTTCAAACCATTCTTTCATCTGCCTTACTCCATCACCCGAAGCCCCTTGGTTTCCCATTTGCGTGACCACTTTGTAACGAGCAGCCGCTTCAGTTAATTTACGCGCCTCATAGATATCATGTGCCATTGGTTTTTGAATCCACACATGTTTACCCAATTGCATAGCTGCCATTCCAACAATGGCATGAGTATGATCTGGAGTGGATACTGATACTGCATCAAAGTTTTTTGATTCTTTATCAAACAACTCTCTCCAATCTTTATACACCTTAGCTTTAGGAAATTGCTTAACTGTTCCTGCACACCTACGATCATCCACATCACAAAGGAATCCGATATCTGCCTTTCCACTTTGATAAAACCGATTAATATCGTCGTTCCCTTTACCACCTGCACCCACACCTGCAATGATCAAACGATCACTGGGTGCCATATAGCCAATGCCTCCCAATACATGACGAGGCACAATCATAAAGCTAGCAGCTGCAACAGCAGAATTCTTTACAAAATTTCTTCTAGAAGTATTTGTCTTTTTGTTATTTGCTGATTTGTTGTTCATTGTAAATTTATTTTTAAATAAATGAATGGTGCTGCTTTTTAAAAACAGTTTTAAATTTGAAGCAATACATTGAGTGATTATAAAGTTAAAGAAAATAGGAAGACTAAATCAATTTTTCATTTTATTCCACCCTTCATCTTCCTTAACCAATATTTACATTAAAAAAAATCTTTCAGGGACATACAACCCCACCTGCATTTTACTGAAAGTGGTCGATTATGTACCTCACTATTTTTCTAAAATGATGCAACTAGAATGTAATGGTGGAGTTGGTGACTATCAGGAAATTAAGGGGTTGAATTGTTCTTCTAATATTTGTTCGGGTTGCATAGTCATTTGTCTGAACTATGATTTATTTGATTTCTGTGATTCAGATGATTTGAACTTCTTATTGGTAAGCCGTTTAAAATTCAAACTCATTTCCCAAAAATTTATAAGTAAACCTACTTCTAAATTATATGCTTCTAAATAGTTAATGGCTTGAGCAAAATGTACATCTTCCAGTTTTGTAATAGCTTTTAACTCAACATAAACAACACCTTCTATCAAAAAATCAACTCTTCTTGTTCCAATCTGTTCGTCACGATAAAAAATGGGCATTTCAAACTCCCTGCTGAACTCAATACCTGACAACCGCATTTCAATAGCCAATGCTCTTTGATAAATGACTTCTTGAAAACCGTTACCCAATGTTTTATGGACTGTTATTGCACACCCAATAATTTTGGAGGTGAGTTCGGAATATGTGTACTGTTCATTTATCATAGTAATCTCTTTTTGTCTGAACTATAATTTGGTTGATTGTGTTGACTTTAATTATAATCACAGTAATCATTTAATCACAAAAATCATAGTTCAGACCATTTTGTTCAGAGGCAGTAGTAACTATGCAGACACAGGACCAGAGTCCTGCGCCTGAGGGAGATAACCCTAAACTTTTTTCCTAATTGTTTAAGTCGTGTATTATACTTTCCTTTAAGTTTATGATTTCTCTTTAATAGATATTAGTCAGAGTAATTCACCTATTTAATCTGTCCAATAACATAAGGGCTATCGTTATTGTGTGGGTGATGTGCTTCAATCATTTATATTCTTTATTAATTAAATCAATTGATTTTTTTGCATAAACAGTCATAGAGTCTATATTCATAATGTACATATCACTACACAATTTCAATACAGAAAATTGATAATTTAATTTTGTAGCTGTTTGCTCATCAATCCTCTTAATCCCCAATTTACTAGTTATGGCCAAGGAAGGGACCCTTAGTTGCTTATCAAGGAGTGCATGTTCGGTGAAATTAGGAAATTCAGCTATAATAAATTTATGTGCACCACCTTCAATTTGTTCCATATCTTTCAAATCATTTTTAAAAAAATTAAATTTAGAGATATAGTAATTAAGCTCCGTGTTTTCTTTTTCTGTAAAGTAGCCTTTTGCTTCTGCTTCATTTCTGCTTTTCTCATTAGGATTAAAATGCCACCACCACATAGTCCTTATTAAAAGACTATAGTATATTTTTTGGTCAACTTTAGAGTGATCAGAATTGTTCAACATAATTAAACTGTCACAGTTTATAATTTTTTTCTGACCAAAGTTTTTGTGAAACTCAAATTGTTTAAGTTCAGCTTGAAGGTCTTTTGCTACTGTTTGCAGGAGCTCTCTCTTTTTTTGTTTTTCAGACATTTGTTCTCTTACATTTTCTGCAAAAAAACCTAAGGTTACTGCAGTGAATAACATAAGAAATTCAATGATGAATTCAGACCAATTCTTCTTATGTTTAGGTTGGAGTGGGTGATGAACTTCCATAATTTATTTTAATAGTCGAAAATATGCTAATGTTCTCAATTCCATCCCTTCACCTCTGTTTTCCCTATAAAAATCAAAACCTGGCACAAACCTGGCTGGGACATAAAAAAACCACCTACATTTTTGTGTAAATGGTTGATTATCAAGCTCCCCTTTTCAACGAAAGATGCAACTATAACTCGATGATTGAGTATATCACTATCAGGAAATTAAAGGGTTAGAGTTCCTTGTATTTTTGAGGGGATAAAATCCAAATGACCTGAAATAATAGGGCGCCAATGAAAGTCCATAAAATATCATTCCAGTCAAATCTTAACTTACCTGACATTTGTGCAAAT
>JAURKC010000008.1 GCA_030831945.1 Ferruginibacter sp. | reverse complement strand
TAATTAATGCAGGTAATCCACCAGAATAATAAAGATCTTCCATATAATTTTCTCCTGATGGCTGAACATTTGCTAGCAATGGAATTCCTTGAGAAAATTTATCAAAATCATCAATATTTAATTCAATTCCAATCCTACCAGCAATCGCCAATAAATGAATTACAAAATTGGTGGAGCCACCGATTGCAGCATTCACCATAATTGCATTTTCAAATGCTTCACGAGTAAGAATTTTAGATAAAGTAATATCTTGTTTTACCATTTCTACAATTCGCCTTCCAGATAATTGAGAAAGCACTTTACGGCGTGCATCCGCTGCCGGTATAGAGGCGTTGTCTGGTAATGAAAGTCCTAATGTTTCCACCATTACCGCCATCGTAGATGCAGTCCCCATCACAGCACAATGACCTTGTGTACGAGCCATACAGGCTTCTGATGCAACAAACTCTTCCGGGGTAATTTTGCCCATTTTATTATCTGCATCAAAACGCCAGATATCTGAAGTACCAATATCTCTACCTTTCCAATGTCCTTTTAACATCGGACCTCCTGAAATAACTAGGGTAGGAATATTTACACTACATGCCCCCATCACAAGAGACGGAGTTGTTTTATCACAACCACATAGAAGTACTACGCCATCCACAGGATTAGCTCTTATAGATTCTTCTACATCCATACTTACCAGATTACGGTAAAGCATAGCGGTAGGCTTCATTAAAGTCTCACCTAAAGACATCACAGGAAATTCTACCGGAAATCCGCCTGCCTCAAGCACTCCTTTTTTTACAGCTTCTGCTAATTCTTTAAAATGGCCGTTACAAGGTGTTAGTTCACTCCAAGTATTACAGATACCAATTACAGGTCTTCCATCAAACATATCCGGAGGAGTCCCTTGATTCTTCATCCAGGCTCTATAAATGAAGCCGTCTTTCCCCTTTTTTCCAAACCAATTTTGGCTCCTAAATTTTTGATTTTCCATGTTTGATGAATAACTATTTAAAACAACAACAAGTTTTTAATTTGAAATTTTATAAAGCCCGATCTAAATGCGTATATCCTCCATCTACATAAATTAATTGGCCAGTAGTATGACTTGACCTTTCTGATAAAAGGAATACCGCCATATTAGCGATTTCTTCGGCTGTAGTCATCCTATTTTCTAAAGGAATTTTTGCATTGATCTGCGCTAATTTTTCAGTAGGATTATCAAATGTTTTGATCCAATTCTCATAGAGAGGAGTATAACACTCTGCTACAATTACAGCATTTACTCGAATACCATATTTTAATAATTCAACCGCCCATTCCCTTGTCAAAGCATTTCGTCCACCATTAGCCGCCGCATAAGCTGAAGTATTTCCCTGGCCGGTTTCTGCAGTTTTTGAACTAATATTTACAATAGCCCCTTTTGACTTTTTTAATTCAGGCAATGCAAATTGTGCTAACAAATAATAATGAATAAGATTTTTGTGTAGAGAAGCTACAAAGGATTCATAATTACCTTTTTCTAATCCTACTCCATCATTCACTCCTGCATTGTTAATAAGCCCATCAATATGGCCAAATTCAGCTATCACCTGCTTTACAGCCTTTTCACATTCCGATGGATTGGTTAATTCTGCAGTAACACATTTTGCTTGACCACCCATCTTTTCGATTTCTTTTACTGCTGCCAAATTATCCTCAGTGCTTCTTCCAATAATAAAAGGGATAGCTCCTTCAGCTGCCAAAACTTTACTGATTCCCAATCCAATTCCTTTTGCACCCCCAGATACTATAATTACTTTTTTAGTGAGATTAAGTTGCATACTATTTATTTAAGTTGAATATTAATATTTTCAATTTGCTGTGAACGCATAATAGTTCCCTTCATTTTACCCATCCAATTTACCTTTTGATAATGATTGAATAAATCAAAGATATTATTTATTGGCTTATCATCTGCAGCCAACAACACATCATTTGGTTGCAGTCCAGAGGATACTATTCCCTTATCAGATTTAACTGAAACAACGATTACTCCATTTTCAGACCTCAATCCAAAAGCAGAACGGTCACCTAATCCACTTGCATTTCTAACCACCACATCTAACCAGGCAACTTCAGCCGTCTTTTCTTTTACTTTAGAAGCAAGCACTAAGTACGGTATTGTTACCTTTAATGCTTTTGACTGTAGATATCCTTGAACTCCTATACGAGTAGCCTCTATATTTTTAAACCCTAGTAAGCTGGCAGGACTTTTAGCTGAGACGCTATAATTACCTGAAGAGGAATTTATAAATAAAGGATCCCCATATAAACTATTGGCATCTGTACCGTTATTTCTTGCTTTGAAAAGTGAAGAAGAATCAGGAAACAAATTTAAATCTACCTGTTTACCCCAAGAACGAATTTGAATAGGGTAATAAGTTCGCGTAACAATATTTTTTCTGAATATATCTTCACTTTTTTTAAACCATACATGAGGGTGAAAAGAATTATTGATCATTATATTATTCTCTACAGTCCTATAAAAACCTTCTCGCAATTTAATTCCTCCATTCAAACAAATATTATTATAGATATGGTAATTGGAAGAGCCATCATCCAAATCAATATCCCACCCATGATCACATCTAAAACGATTGTTGCGGATAGTAGTAGTTTTTTGAGCATCCAATAAAATGATTTCAGGATGAACAGCAGTAATACTATCCATATATTTTCTATTCGTATTCCAATACCTATCTCTTCCCCATGAATTAAAGGAGCCATGGTCACCCGTTTCCTGCACAGTATTAAAAACATCATTGTACTCAATAAGATGTCCACCCCAAGTGCCATCACCAATATTGATTCCTGCTCGAGGAGTATTGTAGATAGTGTTATTTTTAACGGTTATACTTTCAGACATGGATATCTCAACTCCAGTCGATTGTTTTTCAACTCTTCCAATATCATGAATAAGATTATTGTCAACAATACAATCCTTAGGATATAAATTATTTTTTGGACCAGGAGTTTGATCAATTGTTTTATAATCCAAAAACTGTTCATATCTAAACGCAGGAGATCTTACCGCAGAAATATCTCCCACAAAACATACCCCCGTTTCTCCAATTTCCTTGAAATGATTATTGGAAATAGTAATCCCTCTATTAAAACCACTAACCATGATAGCCGTAGCGCCCAACTGATCAAATACACAATCAGCAATGGTACAATTTTGAGCACCTTCTATAAGGACGGATCCAGAACGATGGAGCATCCAATCACTTCTTAACAAAGGTTCATGAGCTTCCATCAAAACTCTTTTGGTTTGTGTAAATCTTATTTTACGAATCGTTACATTTTTTATTGGATTGATTTCATCACCTTTTAAATTCAATAAGGTCTTTAAATAGGATAATTCAATTGAAGCAGACCTTAGGTCAGTTTCGGATTGAGGATAATAATATATTTTTCGATTAGTCTTATCAAAATACCATTCCCCTGGAGCATCTAACTCCTCGAAAATATTTTCAACAAAACGAAAGGATTGATGCAATGGAGCTGGCCGATTATTTTGCCATCCACCTTCCATTTTTAATGAGCCATCATCTTGCTTACCAGTAAGCTGATAATGGAAACTCCCCCACTCGCCAGAATGAAGGGCATGAAAAAATCCACCAGAAGGATCTTTCCATTGCTTAACTCTTTGGTCACTGATTGCATCAGCAGCTACCCCATTAAAAATGCGCGCAGCACTGTCATAATTTGGATATCGAGCCATCACTTGCTGCTTTCCATTCACAAACATAGCATCAGGAATATAATCAAGAGAAAGATTGGCTATATAAATATTATCGTTGTACTTATTCCAACTAAGCGAAACTTTTTTAGCTCCACTAATCACCACTTCTTCATTATTAAATGCAGACAATAGCAAAGACTTTCCTTTCAGGCTAGCAGCGCTAACTGTAATCGTTGAATCAATATAATATACTCCTTTTCGGAAATATATCTCCACCTTATCTAAAGAGGTTTGTGTGGCAAGAAAAATTGCCTGTCGAAGGGATGACACTGGATGTTGAATTGAGCCTATTGCCCTATCATTTCCATTAGCGGCTATAAAGATTTTTTTTTGAGCAACTACTGGAGAAATTAGAAACACTCCTATTAAAAAAATCGCAAACAATCGTACTGACATATTTTCTAAATAAAACGATTTCTACTAGTTCGATAAAAAAGAGATCCTTATTTCGTTAAATAAGAATACCTTTTTTAAGGTTGATAAGCAACTGCTAACTGTTTACTTGTTCCTAATCCTTCAATACCTAACTCAACCACATCACCTGCTTTAAGAAAAATTGGTTCGGGCTTAATACCCAAGCCAACACCGGGAGGAGTTCCAGTACTGATTACATCTCCAGGAAGTAATGTCATAAACTGGCTCAGGTAATGAACTAAAAACGGTATTTTAAAAACTAGGTTGGAAGTATTACTATTTTGATATTTTTTTCCATTTACACTTAACCACATAGATAAATTATCAACATCTTTTACTTCATCAATAGTTGCCAAAAATGGCCCTAATGGAGCAAATGTATCGCAACCTTTTCCTTTAGCCCACTGACCACCACGTTCTAACTGAAATGCTCTTTCGCTATAATCATTGTGTAAACAATAACCTGCTACATAATTCATTGCATCGGATTCTTCCACATAACTCGCTTTCTTTGACATTACAAATGCTAATTCCACCTCCCAATCTGTTTTGGTACTATTTTTTGGAATTACTACTGCATCATCAGGTCCACACAAAGCAGTGGTTGACTTGAAAAATATGATGGGCTCTTGAGGAATGGGAGCATTTGTCTCAATACAATGATCAACGTAGTTTAACCCAATACAAATAATCTTAGAAGGTCTAGTGACAGGAGAACCTAAACGTATATTTTGAGCTATTTCAGGAAAGGAATGATTATCCTTAATAGCAGCAGCTAATTTATCCAATCCATTATTTTCAAAAAAGGATTCATTGTAATCCTCTACTACCGAGGATACATCTAATCTTTTTTCACCTATTAGTATACCTGGCTTTTCTTCTCCAGGTTGACCAAATCGTATTAGTTTCATTCTTATTTATTTAATTATTTGTAATTTTTTTGATTCAAAAGAATATTATTATTTATGTTTTCTACCAAGTGTACAATTGATCAGCAGAAAAAAACTAAGTATTTAATTTCACAAAACCACCATCTATTGGATAATCGCAGCCAGTTATAAATGAAGCTTCCTCACTACAAAGATATAATGCTAAAGCGGCAATTTCAGTGGGTTGAGCCATTCTCCCAATCGGTTGACTTTTAGATAATTTTTCAAACATTTCTTTTTCTTTGCCTGCATAATTTTTAGCAATAAAACCATCAACAAATGGAGTGTGCACCCTTGCAGGAGAAATAGAATTGCATCGAATATTTTCTCCAATATAATCTCTAGCAACAGATAATGTCATTGATATAACAGCTCCTTTTGCTGTAGAGTAAGCAAAGCGATCAGGCAAACCTAAGGTAGCCGCAATGGACGCCATATTTAAAATAACTCCACCCCCAAGTTTTCTTAATAAAGGAATGGCTGCATAAACACAGTTATATACTCCTTTTACATTTACATTGATTACTCTATCAAAGTCAGCTTCAAGTGTAGTGTCGGCTTTGCCAATATGTGCTATACCCGCATTATTTACTAAAATATTAAAATTGTCAATTTTACCAAATGTATCAATCACCTCTTGCTGATTGGCAACATTACATGCATGAGCCACCGCAGTACCTCCAATAGATTTGATCTCATCCAAAACATCTGTAGAATTTTCTAAAGACAATTCAATAATATGAACTTCAGCACCCTGTTGAGCAAATAAAACAGCAATGGCTTTTCCTATTCCACTTCCGCCACCTGTTACAATTGCTTTTTTACCTTTTAGTGAAAACATAAATTTTTAAATAATTAACAAGCTTATATTATTAAAATAGATTGATAACAAGATGACACCAATATTGGTTTTACAAAGACACACCACGCTTCCATGGAATAAAATCATCTTGATTTAAAAGCACTGCTTTCGGAATAATTTCTCCGCTAGATGCTTTAATGCAATACTCTAAAATATCTTCACCCATCTGCTCAATCGTTTTTTCTCCACTAATAATTGGCCCACAATCAATATCTATGATATCACTCATTTTATTAGCTAATATCGTATTGGTAGAGACTTTGATAACTGGACAAACTGGGTTACCTGTGGGGGTTCCAAGACCTGTAGTAAACAGAATTAATGTTGCGCCAGATGCAGCTTTTCCTGTGGTGGCTTCTACATCATTACCAGGTGTACACACTAAACTCAAACCAGGCTGAGTAGCTTTTTCAGTATAATTAAGCACATCAACTACTGGTGAAGTACCTCCTTTTTTGGCAGCACCTGCACTCTTAATAGCATCAGTAATTAAACCGTCTTTTATATTTCCAGGAGAAGGATTCATGTGAAATCCTGAACCAACTGTATGCGCCAATGCATCATAAGTTTGCATTAAGTAAATAAACTTTTTTGCAGCAGCTTCAGTAGTACATCGATCTACTAAATCTTGTTCCGCACCACATAATTCTGGAAATTCTGCTAATAAAACTTTTGCCCCTAATGCTACCATTAAATCTGAAGCATAGCCTACAGCTGGGTTTGCAGATACGCCGCTAAATCCATCACTACCTCCACATTTAACACCTACACACATTTCACTTAATGGAGCAGATGATCTTTCCTGTTTATTTAGCTCTACTAATCCTTCAAAAGTTTTTTTGATAGCATCTGTTATTAATTGCTCCTCGCTATCAGATTGCTGTTGTTCAAAAACTAGTAAGGGTTTATCAAAATTTGGATTATGCTTTTTTACATCATCCAAAAAATGCTGTGTTTGCAAATTCTGGCACCCCAAACTCAGTACGGTAACACCGCCTACATTTGGATGATTGGCATAAGATGCCAATAAAGAACTTAAGGAAGCTGAATCCTGTCTTGTTCCACCACAACCTCCCTGATGATTTAAAAATTTAATGCCATCTACATTTTTAAATACCCGTTTTGATTTATTAGCTAAATCAGGTTGTAAATTAATAGAATTAATATCATCGCCCTGCTGAAAAGCCTTTAATAGTTGATGCGTGTACTGACTATATTTATCACTCACTCCATAGCCCAATTCATTGTGAAGCGCTTCACGAATCACATCCATATTTCTATTTTCACAAAAAACTGTGGGAACAAAAAGCCAATAATTAGCTGTACCATATCGACCATCGCCCCTTTTATATCCATTGAAAGTTCTATTCTTGAATTTAGAAACATCAGGAGCTTGCCAATTATATTTTACTCCGCGATAAGCATAAGGATCAGCCGCATGCTTCAAATTTTCAGTCGTCATTAGACTTCCTTTAGAAACATCGTTTTCAACTTTTCCAACTAGTACTCCATACATATAAACCTCCCTACCCTTAGTTAAATCAGCGATATAAAATTTATGTTTCGCTTTCACTTCATCCAAAAGGATATAATTTTCTCCGTTAAAAAGAATATTTTCTCCTGCAGATAAATTTTGTAATGCAACTAGCACGTTGTCTTTTGGGTGCATTTGTATCACCCTTCTTTTGTTATTCGATTCTGACATATTAATATAATTATACTTTTTTAATTTGATGACCTTTTAATCCAAAAAATAGGACTACGAAAAAACAAACCAATGGAACGATGTAACCTTTTTGAATATCATCTCCTGCATTGTCTATGATTTTACCCATGATTACGGGAAATATTGCTCCACCAATGATTGACATCACAATGAGCGATGAAGCAGGTTTAGTATTTTCATTCAAATCCTTTATTCCCAAAGAAAAAATAGTGGGAAACATAATTGACATAAAAAAACCTAATCCTCCTAAAGCTAAAACCACATTTTTACCTTCGGCAGAAATTGCCACAAAACTCAATATGATACAAATTAAAGCGTAAATAGTAAGCAATTTGGCAGGTTGAATATAACGCATGATGATTGTTCCGATAAATCTACCTGACATAAAAAGTAAGCCATAGATACCAAGATAGTATCCAGCCGTTTTCTCATCTACACCACCGCCAGAAATTGCCATCCGAACAAAGAAACTGGTAACACATACTTGTGCACCCACGTAAAAAAACTGAGCAATTACGGCCCAAACCAGATGTTTTTGTTTTAGCGCTTGACCGATACTACTAGTCGAATTGGTTTTATTTTCATCCTTAAATTCGGGAAATTTCAGCACCATAAAAACAACAGCTAAAAGCAATAAAAAAATACCCAGAATCATGTAAGGCACTTTTACCGATGCGGCCTCTGAAGTTAGATAGGCAATTTTGTCTGCTTCCGGCATTAAGGAAAGCTCGTTTGCTGAATATTCTTTACCCGAAAGAATAAACAATGTACCTATCATGGGAGCCAAAAATGCAGCTAAACCATTGAAAGATTGTGCAAAATTAAGTCTTGTAGTTGCACCTTCCGGATCGCCTAATTTAGTGGCGTAAGGATTGGCAGCAGTTTCGAGAATCGTAAGACCGCAACCAATGATAAACAGACCTAATAAAAAGATTTCAAATGTACGCGTATTAGCGGCAGGTATGAATAAAAAAGCACCCAAGCTGAACACTAATAACCCTGCAATGATCCCTTTTTTATAACCAAATCTATTAATAATAAGTCCTGCTGGAATTGCCGCAAGAAAATACGCTAAATAAACAGCCGTATCGACAAAAGTAGATTGAGTATTGGTAAGTTGTAAGGCTTTTCTAAGATGAGGAATCAAAATACCAGTAAGGTTATTTGAAATTCCCCAAAGAAAAAACAAACTGGTCACCAAAACAAAAGGGAAAAGCCATTGATTAGGCATTCCTCCATCCTTAGTGGTTTTTTCATTTGAATTGGTAGTTAAAGCCATTTTAATTTATTTAAATTTTTAGTAATACTTTTTGAAATACAACATTACAAAGTAAAGTTTAATTATTAGGTTAGAAACACAAAGTTCTCAACTAACTATTTTTATCAAAAAGGGCCATTCATTAGCAACAAACGTATTATATTTAAAAATATAAGTTTATTACGCAATTTAAAATTTATTCAATATACAATGTTTAATTAATTGATGAGTAGGCTAGCACTATTTATATGACCATTTTTTACAAAATGGCCGCGTTTTTTTAATTACAAGCTCAATAAATGAAATCTATTTCAAATTTGTCTGCAAATAAAGCGCTACCATCCGATTAGCCCACCAAGGCCCTTGCAAAACACCTTTGGTACCCAAGCCATTGAACATAAACATTCCCTTATGCTGCTGATGTTGGCTAACGATAAGTTCCCGATTTTGAGTGGTCGGCCGAATGGCAGACTGGTGATTGATTATTTTGAATGGATTAGTAAGCATATTTTTCAGCTGACCTTCAATCAATAACTTATCAGCTTCATCAGGCTTTGCTGAATCATTATTCCATTGATAAGTTGCTCCTGCTTTAAATGAATTAGCTGCTGAGGGTACAAGGTATATTCCATTTTTCTTTATGATTTTATCCGAAGTAAAATCATCACTAGTAATTGTCAACACATCACCTTTGCATGGAATAATTGTTTCTTTAAAAAAGGGATTATTCATTGCGCTATACCCCTCACAAAAAATAATATTTTTAAACGCTAGGCCTTTATATTCCATCCTATCATCGGTTATCTGCAAATCTTGATACTCAAATTTTGCCTCAAGGAATTGATCATTTCTTTTTAACCAAGATTTAAAATATTTCATCCATAATTCGCAGTTCACCCATCCAGAATGAGTAATTTCATAAGCTCCATTATTATTATAAATTCCAGATAACTCCATTGAATTAGCGTTGATATAAGGAGCAAAAGAAGGTTGAAGAAATTTGCTTTGCAATAGGGATTTCTCCTCTACCGAATCAAATAACTGGTAAATATTGGTGAGGTGAATAATATTATACCCTATGAGTTTTGAAATTGCTTTATAAATATTTATTGCAAAAGGAATTTGTTGTAATGACAAGGGATGAATCGTTTTCCTTTTACCACTTAATGGGGTAAACATTCCTGCTGCAATTTTGCTTGCAGTTTGCGGTGAAGATGGATCAATTATTAAAAAAGGGATATTTTTTTGATGAAGCATAAACGCCACCAATGAACCAGCAATTCCTTGTCCTACAATAATTGTATCGATTTTTTTTATTTCCACTATTCAATAATAAACTAACCACTTTAAAAATAAAGATACTACAAGTGATAACAATCAAAGCAGCTAATAGTGAATTGAATTGACAAGGATTGTCATTAGGTAGGGTAAGTACTGTGAGTCAAAAATAAATTCTCGAATTAAAAATAGAAAAACGGATGAATAGGGCCATTAGAAATCGTTATGGATTACAATTCCAGTTGGTACGTATTAAAAATTTGCCTCTAGAGGAATTTCTACACTGCTAGGTTTTCTCCAAAGGGCTGCTCCCCCTTTGATACCGTCTTCGTTAGACACCAAGGTGATATTATCATCCAGATCAAGGGTTATGAAGCGTGAATTACCCCCTCCAATATATAAATGATCATAATTAAAAACCGTCTTTATAATATTCAACACCTCTTCTACTCGTTGATTCCAAATAGTTTTACCTAAATCTTCGAATACTTTTTTTCCAATATAATTGTCATAAATAAAGCCTTGACCAATTGGATGTTGAGAAAGTTCTAAATGAGGCAGTAAATTACCATTCATATACATTGCAGATCCCAGCCCAGTTCCAAGAGTAATAAGAATTTCGAATCCTAGCCCAGTGATCACTCCAAGCCCCTGCATATCCGCATCATTCACAATCCTGACTGGACAGTTGAATTCATCTTCTATAATTTGTTGTAAATTGATATTTCTCCATTTATCTGGAGCGATACTTGGAGCAGAAAAAACAATTCCATTCTTAACAAAACCAGGAAAACCTATTGAAACCTTATTAAAAGAAGGAAAATCAATCACCAGTTTACGAATAGCTTCCAATAGTTTCTGATCACCGGGCAAATAAGGAGTTTCTACTGTGTGGTAGCCCATTTTCATTTCCCCCGCTTCATTTAAAATAGTGCCCTTAATATAGGTGCCCCCAATATCAATAGAAAGAATCTTGTCTTCAACCAAATTTTTCGGCATCCCTTACTTATTTATTCAATGATTTAACCCTAACAAATTAATTTTTCACAAAAATTGAGCCAAAAGTCGGTGGATTTTAAACGGTAAATAAAGGATATGAAACTTCTAATGAAACTAATTATCCAGTATTTAATTAATAAGACGACCCAAATCCAAAAAACCGTCGAAATAGTTAACCTTTTTTTTAATGAAGTCAACTTTTAATAGAAAAACTCTTCCTCATAGTAAAATCTACTACAGAAAGAGTTCAAATTTATTAAATGTTTAATCAAATTACAAATACTAATTTTTTGATATAATTAAAATTTAAAATACAAAAAACTATGTATAATTCAAAGAGGAATTTAAATGTAAAAAGAGAACAGTTGAAACAAAAAATTATAGCAACATAATTATCATTCGAAGTAAAAGATAGAACCCAATTAATTTAACTAATTAAAGCGGACACTTTAGCAGTTTATTTAGCACCCATTAATTACTAATTCTGTAAATTTAAGTTAGCGGATTCCATTTTTTGAATACCAGAACTTGTAATAGAAATAATTAGCGTATCCATTTGTTTAGTTACTACCAAACCTTCTTGTTCGAGTAATTCTAAATGCTGTTGAATAACACTCCAATCTTGAAATTGACGTAGAATTATTTCTCTTGGCCTACATAGATAGGTGACAGGATTGGGATCCTGATGAGCAATGGTAAATATAGTTTCCAATGTTTTATAATGGGCATTCATTTAATAAATTTATCTCAAAAAAAAATTAGGACGATAAAATTTATTAACAATTTTTAGTTAAAAAACTTTGTATCAAGTTCTCGAGCCATTGAAACCATTGATAATCCGAACATATCAAACATTTTTATATAGTTTATAATGTTATTAACTAATTTGATTGAAGCTAAAAAAAAGGATTCTTCAATGAAATTTTTCAAAAATAAAAGAAAAGTTTATTGTAGATTAATGACAGTGAAATCACGATTAAACGGCAGTCTAAATTAGTTGAAACTATTTTAAAATTTCTAAGAAGAAGCAAACAAAAAAAAGATGTTGTTTAAATATCCCTCTATCTATAGTAGTAAGTATTTTTTTTTAAGATTATAAAAAAATAAAAAGCATTTTTTGAAAAATCAGATTAGAATAAATACATTAAAACTCATTTTAAAAAATAGGAATAATAGAAATAGTCTTTACAATAATTATTCAACTTTAATAAAACAGCGATAAATTATTACCGTATTTTCTTTGGATTTTTATTCTGCATTAAATGGAAATTTTTCGATCTCGAGCAATTACTTTCCATTCATTTTCTACCGTATTTTTTTTAACTATTAAAGCTTTTTCATACAAAGCAACAGTGGGGCAAATATGGCCGGGAACACCATATAAAACATCACCTATTGAATAATTTGCTGAATCAGGCACATTTACTACCAAATGCTCTTCACTATGTGAAATGGGCACCGAATCAACTGCATTTAAAAAGTAAATTCGGGGTAAGGGGCTTTCTGCAGCAACCGATTTATATCCTAGGTCGGTGGTAATGGTTTGTTTGTCTACAATTGAAATGACCCTAGTTATTACAAGGGCTGCATAGTCAAAAGGCTGATCTGGAAACAGGGTTTTATATCCCTTATCCCAGAAAATAAATGTTCCAGGACTACACTCCATATTTTCGATCTGGGCATAAACTGAAAAGGTAGTAGAGCCACCTGCAATAATTACGATCTTTTCATTATGAGTAGCTTCAATTTTTTCTGCAAGCAATTTTAACTCGTTAAAAGCTACTGTTACTTTCTGCTTTCTTACTGCAATATCTGTCTCCCTTATATGACCATCATATACATGAAGTCCTTTCACATTGATACTTTCTAACAACTCAAGTTCCTCATATAAAAACATAGCCTGATGAACTGGAATTCCAGTTCTGTTCATCCCTGTATTGATGTCAATATAAATATTAACAGATAATTCATGTTCTGAAAAAACAGTAGATAAATATTGCGCAGATTGTAAATTATCCACCACGCAGGAAAAAGTAGTGCTAGGATATTTTATACTCAATTGAACCAATCGATTGACCATTGGGCCTACTGGTTGATAGGCTAGCAGTACATCTTCTGCTCCAATCATTGCCAGCATTTCAGCCTCAGCGATGGTTGCACACTTAAATTTAAAGATTCCAGCATCCCGCATCATTTGGCATACTTCAGCAATTTTATTGGTTTTTACATGCGGTCGAAGTCGATCCACCTTATTATTAACCATTTGCTTTAAGCAGCTTATATTTTCGAGTACCCGTTCCTGGTAGATGACCAATGCAGGAGAATCAATGGTCGCTATATTATTTATTTCATACCAGTGCATGATGCTATTTTAAACTTTCGTATACTTTGAAAAAATGAAGCAATACTTTATACAATCAAGTTAACTTATGCTAACTCGAATAAGGCTTCTATTTCCACTGAAATATTGCCTGGAAGAGAACCCATTCCTACAGCACTTCTTACCCCTACCCCAAGATCATCACCCCAAACTTTTGCAAATAATTCACTGCATCCATTGATAACAAAGGGATGCTTTTCAAAACTAGCAGAACAGTTCACCATTCCTAAAACCTTTACTACCCTTTTAATTTTATTAAGCGATCCTAAATGACTCTTCAGTGTTGCTAAAATAGCTAAGCCTACTTGCTGTGCGGCTAATTTTCCCTCCTCCATCGTCATCCCTTCTCCAATACGGCCTACAATTAAATTTCCGTCAACCTTTACTGGACCATGTCCAGAAACATAACATAGATTGCCATTAGTTAGGCAAGGTTTATACACTCCAATGGGTTTAGGAGCAGGGGGCAAAGTAAGATTCAATGCATTAAATCTTTCATCAGGTGTCATACAATTTGTTTTATTAATGAATAAAATAATTAACCACTAAAACAGCAATAAGTCCCATTACAGAAACCAAGGATTCCATCAAGGACCAAGTCTTTAAGGTATCTTTAATTGACATATTAAAATACTCTTTAAACATCCAGAAGCCAGAATCATTTACATGCGAAAACATCATGCTTCCCGCTCCAGTTACTAATACCATTAAATTGGGATCTACTCCTGTCGTAACAATCATAGGACCTACAATACCCGCAGTAGTTAATCCCGCTACAGTAGAAGACCCAAGCGATACTCGAATAATAGCTGCTATACTCCAGGCCGCTAAGAGTGGAGGTATATTTATATCGCGAAGCAATAAAGCAATTTGTTCACTTATACCTGCTTCAATCAAAACTTGTTTCAATCCACCTGCGCCTCCTACAATCAATAATATAATAGATATATCCCTTATAGAGTCAGTCATGGTATGCATGAGGTCCTTTACCTTTTTGCCATTTTTTAAACCCAAGCTGTAGGTAGCAAATAATACGGTAATCGTCATCGCTACAATTGGATCTCCCAATACCTGACATGTTTTAGTGAAAATATTTTGAGAAGAGGTAATGAGTGTTACCACTGTATTAAGTCCAATCAATAGTACAGGTAATAAAGCTGTTAACACACTGTAGAACATAGAAGGAAGTTCTTCAGCAGGAATATCCTTGCCTTTAAAAAGTTCTAAAGGTTTGATCGTATACTTTTTTAAAGTAATTGCAAATAAAGGACCTGCTACTAAAATAGTGGGGATAGCCACAAACATACCATACAGTAAAGTAAGACCAAGATCAGCATTAAATTGTTTAACTAAAACAGTTGGAGATGGATGCGGCGGAAGAAAACCATGAGTAACAGACATTGCTGCAAGCATAGGTAATCCAATATAAACAGCAGAAATATTATATCGATAAGATAAGGTAATAATAAGGGGAACTACCAACACGAATCCTGTTCCATAAAAAAGTGGAATACCAATAATAAAACCTGTAAGTAATAAGGCCCATAAAATATATTTTCTACCAAAGATTTCCATTAATCCAGTAGCAATTTTTTGTGCGGCACCACTATCAGCAATTAACTTACCTAACATAGCCCCCAAACCAAGTATGACAACTATTGAACCTAACAAATCACCAATTCCTTTTTGAAGCGCATTG
Organism: Ferruginibacter sp.; assembly: GCA_030831945.1. Classification (GTDB taxonomy): domain Bacteria; phylum Bacteroidota; class Bacteroidia; order Chitinophagales; family Chitinophagaceae; genus Ferruginibacter. The sequence continues at coordinate 152,020 of JAURKC010000008.1, read as the reverse complement.
GTAATAGTTGAAATATCCATTCCATTTGAAAATCCTATTAAAATGGAGACTAGGATAAAGGCCAAAAATGGCGAAATTTTTGCCCAGGTAATTAATAAGATTAGCAGCAACATGCCAATAAGAAGAATGACAAAAGACATAATAAATATGGTAAGTTAAAACTAAAGATAAATAAAAACCTTATCATCCCGATCATTGCAATCAAGATCTACTAAATATATATCCCCCTCCAGAAAAAAAGTTGTTGTAAAGTCTGTTTTTATTATTCAATAATAGCCAAAACAATGATTTTTAAATTCCTCTAATATTTTGTTACCTTAGCCATCGAAGAGTTATTGGCTAAAACTTGACCTAATTATTAATTTTTCAATTAATAATAGACTACTCCTCTCCTTTTTATAAAAAATAGTAAAAAAAGGTAAACATAGTTGAGTGACAGTATCCTTCCTTTTTTCAAAAAATTAATCAATTCAAATGAAACAAAATAACCTTTCCAACAGACTTTATTCTTTGGACGCCTTGCGTGGATTTGACATGCTTTGGATCATGGGTGCTGATCGATTATTTCATGCCCTTGCAAAAGTATCAGACAATTCCATTATTCAAACGATGTCCTTTCAGTTGGAACATGTAGCGTGGAATGGATTTGTTGCGTATGATATGATTTTTCCATTGTTTATTTTTTTGGCGGGAGTAGCTACTCCTTACTCAATAGGCAATGCGCTTGAAAATGGCACTCCCAAAAATCAACTTCTTTTTAGAGTGATCAAAAGAGGATTGATACTTATTATATTGGGCGTGCTTTACAATAACGGAGGTTTTCAGATTAAACCACTTTCGGAAATCAGATTCCCCAGTGTTTTAGGAAGAATTGGATCGGCCTATATTTTTGCCAATATCATCTATTTATATGCTGGTAAAAAAGCACAGCAAATATGGCTAGCATCCATTCTTATAGGCTATTGGATCTTACTAAGATTTACTTCAGCCCCTGGATTTGAATTAGGGGATATGACAATGGAAGGGAATTTTGTTTCTTATGTTGACCGACTACTAATTCCTGGAAGATTACATCTTACAGTGCATGATCCAGAAGGAATACTTTCCACCATTCCAGCGATCGGAACTGGACTGCTAGGTATTTTAACAGGAGAGGTTCTAAAAAATCATACTGCCACCCCCTCAAAAAAAGCAATGGGTATATTTATAGCAGGTGCAATTTCAGTAGCGCTTGCACAATTATGGAATTTGGTATTTCTCATCAATAAAAATCTATGGACTAGTTCGTTTACATTGCAAGCGGGTGGTTGGAGTATGATGTTAATGGCAATATTTTATTATATTATTGATGTAAAGGGATTTCAAAAATGGGCTTTTTTCTTTAGAATAATTGGCATCAACTCAATACTTATCTACCTATCAGGTGCATTTATTAAATGGGATTATGCTGCAAAAGAATTCTTTAGATGGGCGGAACAGTTAACAGGTCCTCCTTTAGATGCTGTGATAGCTATTGTTTCAATCCTAATAGTAAAGTGGATATTTCTTTATATCATGTATAAAAAGAAAATTTTCCTTAGAATTTAAAAGGGTATTTATAAAAATAAAAATTATTAATCTAATAAAGCTTTTTAAACTTAGAGGTAAGTCTAGCATTAAATACACTCACCCTATTTAAATCAAAAGGGGTTATAACTAAAAGAGGCGGTACCAATAATGATACCGCCTCTTTATATTTTTAATCAATGTTTTATTTCAACTCAGTAATGAATCTTTCTTTTGGAACGCGGATCTTCTTCATATTAACCAACCAATCTTTACTTGCATCTCTATAGCCAATTGGTAAAAGCAAAACACTACGTAGCCCTTTTTCTTTTAAATTCAACAATTCGTCTAAAGCTATAGGATTAAAGCCTTCCATGGGTGTAGCATCAACCTTTTGTTCAGCTGCTGCAATAATAGCAGTGGCAAAACTGATATAAACTTGTTTTGCAGCGTGGTTAAAATTCTCTTCCGCTGTTTTAGCAGCAGTTAATTTCAATAACATATTTCGGTAGTCATCAGTTGCACTAGAAGGTAAACCTCTTTCTTCATTATTTCTAGCGAATACTTCATTAATACGATCTTCGGTATAATTATCCCAAGCAGCAAAAACCAATAAATGGGAAGCATCAGTAACTTGACTTTGTCCATGAGCTAATGGCAAAATTTTTGCAAGAATTTCTTTATTGCTAACGACTAGAATTTCAAAAGGTTGTAATCCAGAAGAAGTAGGCGCTAATCTAGCCGCTTCCAATATATAATCTAGTTTTTCTTGAGGAACGATTTCCCCATTCATTTTTTTTGTTGCATAACGCCATTGAAGGTCATTCAGTAAACTCATAGTTGTGTTTTTATATTTATACTACAAAATTAACCAAAAATTGTTGGGAGATATAGAAATAAAAGATAGTAGTAAAAATAATATTGGAAAAGTAGAGGACCTTTTTAGTATTTGTTCTTTTTCAAGTTCACTTATAGGCATTTAAATAAAGCCACGAATCTTTTGAAAAAGCTTTAGACAGTGGATTAAATAAAAATCTATCTACATCAATTATAACTAGGAGTAAAATACGATGATTAAATGCATTTATAATTTTTTCTGTATTTTCATATTACATAAATTCTATTTATTAACAATTTAATCCTACAAAATGAAAAAATTTTTTAACTCAATGGAAGAACGATTTGTTTTTCCTATTGGAAGAAAAACATGGCAAATTCTTGCTCTATTTTCTTTGCTCGGCTTGGCACTAAGCATTACTTATTTTTTACTAAATTCAACACCCACTTCGCGTGATAGTGTGTCAGTTAGCAAAAATGAGGTCGTGAACAAAAAAATTGATACTACAAAAGTAGTAGCAATCGACCCTAACCAATGTAATTTGACTGATTATCAGCATTGGATTGATTCATTAAAATCAGATTTACCTAAAGCCGAATGGACAAAACTTGGAGATTCCTCTGAACCCCACAATTCATACTTATTAGACGAATACGGAAATTACAAAGTAGATTCTGTAAGTGGCGGCAATATAATTATTCAAGTAAAAGATTTTATCCCTAATCCTACTGCAATTCCTAATTTATTAGAAAAAATTTATTCTACTAAAGGGTACGACAGTTCATCCTATTGTGATAAAATAGAAGTCATTAAGTTATTACACAAATTGAATGGGAATACGGCAACTGACTTTCTAACAGAACAAGCTTTTAACATTTATGTTGAAATAGTTTCCAATACTTCTAGCTTAAACTTAAGTACCATTAACCGCTCTTTTGAATTAGCAAAAATTATAGAGCAAAATGATATCAAAATAAAAAATGAGGCTGAGTTGAAAATTTATTTCAAGTACCTAAAGTATTTTATAGATAACGCAATAAGTGATGAACAAATCGAACTGGTAAAATCAGTAATTAATTCCCATAAAGGCTTATCTAATGCTAAGTTTAAAAAATCTGATTATTTTGAACTAGCAGAAATTATATTTGAAAGTAAAATTGCAAACAATGAATTAAAAGTTGCTATCGAAGACTTTAATGATGACATAAGCTTTTATGATTCTAAAGATCTTTCTAATTCACTTAAACGTTACCTTAAGCTATATAAAGAAAAATTAGAAAGGGCTGAAGAAGTTCAGGCGCTTAAAAGAGCTTCCAAAGCAGCTAAAAGAGATCAGTCTCTAATTGTTGCAGGTATAACATTTGCTTCTATTGTTTCAATTGCTACCATACTTCTCCTTTTTTCAATTCAGTCCCTTTTAAAGAGACATATTAGTAAACAGGAAGATTAATATTTTTTCAACAAAGTGGTTGGCAAGAAAATGTCGACCACTTTGTTATTTTCATTACCTTGAAAACATTTTTTCTCTTGAAAATAAACGAAATCAAAATACAATAATTTTATTTTTCTTACCGCAGAAATAATATAAAATATGAATAGGGAATTACAGGAAAAAATGCAATCAGGAACACCATTTCGCTTAGATGATCCTATATTCAAAGAGATTCTCGAATTAAAGGACAGGACTTTACGTTTAAACGTTCAGTTAAATGCCTCCACTACCACCGATGAGTTTAGGCAACGCTTAAGTGATATTATTGGTAGTGAGATTGATAAGAGCACTGCTATTTTTGCTCCTTTCTTTACCAATTTTGGACGTTATATTAGCATCGGTAAAAATGTATTTATTAATCATGCCTGTACTTTTTTAGATATGGGTGGTATCACCATTGGCGACAATGTTTTAATTGGACCAAAAGTGAATTTAGTTTCAGAGAATCATCCGGTCGACCCTAGTCAAAGAAAGTTTTTAATAGGTAAACCCATCGTAATCAAAAACAATGCATGGATTGGTGCAGCTGCTACTATATTGGCTGGTGTTACGGTAGGAGAAAATTCAATTGTAGGTGCTGGTTCTATTGTTACAAAAGATGTGCCTGACAACACTATTGTAGCAGGCAATCCGGCAAAATTTTTGAAACGTATTTAATCTTTACTTCCCCCCGCTCCCCAGCCTCAGTTGCTACAGATCTCTCCATCCAAAGGAACAATCTTTCCTAATAACTATTAATGCACCGTAGTTTTAGATTTTTTTTCTTAAAAAATAATTGACTTTTATTTTTAGTATCAAAAAGATATTTATATCTTGTCGAATAAAATTTAATTTAACCAAAAAAAAAAACGAAAATGAAAAAACTAGTTTTATCCCTTTTAGTATTGGCATCCATGAATGCTTGCAATACTAAAGAAACAAAAAATGAGGCCACTATTTCTACAGACAAAGAATCGGGATCCTTTACTTCTATGGACGAAAAGTCGGCAAAAGTTAAAGCACTTTTAGAAGCCTATGCTAAAAATGACACCACTGTTGGCTATACGCTTTATGCAGATACCATTCAGGTAAAAGATTTTTATGCTAATAATCAAGAAGGCGAGAATAACACAACAAAAGTGAATCCAGGTGGTCGTTCAGGCCTATTTCAGGGTGATATGTATGTACACACATTAAACACTGAAATAACGGTAACTACTGGACCAAATACCATTAAAACATTTACATTTTCTGATGGCAGGGTCCATACAGCCTATTGGGGTACCTTGGTAGGAATAGGCCGATATACAAAGGCTAAAAATATAGTGCCTTTACATGTGGTGATGATTTGGGAAGGAGATAAAATTGTTAAGATGTATCGTATGTGGGATCCAGCTCCTATGAAAGCTGAGATTGAAGCATCTCTAAAAAAATAATGTCAATAAAATATCCTTACGCAATAGTATATCCGAAAGTTAACCTAGTGTGGACTTTCTATATTATTTAGTAAGGATATTTTATTTAGTTCCGGTTTTCAATCTACAGCCATTCCTAATAGCTAAAATACTTTTATCAATACTACCCTTAGGGGCATAAAAAAACCGAAACCCATATTATTATTGAGTTGAGGCTTCGTGAACTTAGGTAGCTGTGGAACGAACTTTTTAAGGGAAGATATTGAGTTAGTATTGCTTTATTAATGAATAACAAATAACTGTTCGATTCTTGTAAATTTTGGCAGCTCCGAATGGGATAAAAGCATTTTTATCGAAATCACTTTTAGAATTCGATTCCGCTTAAACTGTCATTTAAATTATCCAGGAAATTATTTCTTATTTCCCAAACAATGCTATAATCAATACCCATATAGTCATGAACAATTCTATTTCTAAAACCCCTGATTTTGTACCAGTCTATTGATGGATATAAATCCTTGAAGTTATCCGGTAACCTATTTGCAGCTTCGCCAATGATTTCAAAATTTCTGATGACAGCATCAACGGTTTTGCTATCATTAGCGAAATCTTCAAATGACATACCATTGGTGTAAGTCAGTATTTTGTTGCTGCTTTCTAAAATATCTTCGATCAGTAATTTTGGATTTCTCTTAGACATAAATAATTTCTGCTTCGATTTCAGAAAAATATTTTTTTTTGACACCCTTTTTAGAGACCAAATCAACAGTTTTGTTTAATCTTTTCTCTATCAATTCTGCGAGATCTACAAATGCAATTCCAATTGGCTCGCTGAAATCAACAATGATGTCTATATCACTGGTTGGGGTAAAATCATCCCTAACCACCGAGCCAAATAAACCAATTGAACTAACATGGTATTTGCTAGCCAGTTCGGGCTTCATTTTATGAAGAACTTCCTTTATAGAAGATAATGCTGACATTTTACGAAGATAATAAAACAATTCAACATGCTAATTGCATGATTTTATGTCAATCAACCTTTAAATTAATACCATTATAAAAGTACTCCATTTAAGGGGGTCACCAAATACAATACATTTTCAGTGATTTAAACCCCTAATTATATATTATTTTCATGGATTACACTTAAACTCAGAGCCTTATTTAATGAACGGCTGAAAATTCAGAGCTCAAAAATTACCTAGATTTTATAGAAAAAACAACGAGATCCAAATACAAAAGCCGTCCATCGCCGGCCGGCTTTTATATTATTTTTTAATCCATTTGTTATTCTTTGAAATAACATCGTGACCTGGATTGGATTCGAACCAATGACCCTCAGCTTAGAAGGCTGATGCTCTATCCAGCTGAGCTACCAAGTCTACATATTTTTGCAAATATAGCCATTTGCGCTATTGTGCACAAAGCAATTTTGAAAAAACCAACTAATTTATCCCATTTTTTCTTCCAACTCCATCACTTTTTCAAATACAATTTCATACTCCTTATTCAGTATTGCCAACTCTTCAATAACCTTTTTATAGGCCAATTCAGTTTGGTGAAACTTTTCCTTATTGGTATAACTATCAGGCGATGCCATCGATTGCTCTAATTCAACTTTACTATTGTTAAGCTGAGCTAGTTTTTCCTCAATTTGTTGAAAACGATTTTTATTTTTTTGATACTCCTTTTTAACTTCTTTATCTACCGGCCCCTTTTGATGATTGACTTCCAAATTCACTGCAACGGCTGGTTCATTTTTTAAAGCTGGCTCCTTTTCAGTTTTGGCTGGTGCATTTTTCACTACTGATTCTGGACCCTTACCAGTAGATTCAGCATTTTTAGCTGCAGCTACCCTTCTTTCTTTCCAATCTTCCCATTCCGCATAAGTACCTTTAAATTCTATAATTTTATGGTCTTCTATCTCCCAAATTTTATTGGCAATCTTGCTTACAAAATGCCTATCATGGCTCACAAATACTATACTTCCTTCATAGTTATTTAAAGCGCCTATCAATAAATCAACCGAATGAATATCCAAGTGATTCGTAGGTTCATCGAGCATTAAAAAATTAGCTTTACTCACAATCGTTTTTGCCAGCGCAACCCTTGCCTTTTCTCCTCCACTTAACACTTTTATTTTTTTATCAACATCATCACCGCTAAATAAAAAACAGCCTAACAAACTTCTTAATTCTAAATCAGTTTTCCCACTTCTACTTTCCCTCATTTCGTCCAACACATTATTATTAAGATTTAAAGCTTCTAATTGATGTTGAGCATAAAATGATTCATCTACATTATGACCCCAAATTCTGTCTCCCGTAAACTCTTCGCTACCCACAATCACTCTTAGGAGTGTAGACTTTCCTTTTCCATTAGCCCCAATCAGTGCTATCTTGTCGCCACGATCTATTTCTGCTCCGGTATCTTTCATGATTACCAGTTCTCCAAAACTTTTAGTAACATTTTTTAAAGTACACAAAACCCTACCCGGCTGTTTTTCAACAGAAAAATTAATACGCATATTAGGACGTTCAATCTCCACATTTTCTATACGTTCCAATTTCTCTAAGCGCTTAACAATACTTTGCGCAGCCGCCGCTTTACTCGCTTTAGCTTTAAATCTTTCGACAAATTTTTCATTTTGACGAATATAATCTTGTTGATTTTCGTAGGCCTTTTGTTGAATATCTACTCTCAGCGCCTTTTCAGTTTCGTAGTAGGAATAATTACCTGTGTAAAAATGTAATTTTTGCTGATATAATTCAACTACCTTATTAACCATTCGGTCTAAGAAATAACGATCATGACTTACCATTACTACAGCACCTTGGTAATTTTTTAGATACTTTTCTAACCATTCAATACTTGGTAAATCCAAGTGATTGGTAGGTTCATCCAGCAGCAAAACATCAGGATGCATTAAAATCATCTTTGCTAACAAAACGCGCATCCTCCATCCTCCACTAAAGTTCTTATAGGGCTTATGTAAACTTTCATTACTAAAACCTAGACCTTGTAATATTTCTTCCGTTTTATGATGAATATCGTAACCACCCAAAATCTCTAGTTCATGTAATTTTTCCGAATAATCATGGGCTAGGGTTTCATCACCCGTTTTTTCCAATTCAAGTCCGATGGCTTCTATTTCCTTTTCAAGCTCCTTCACCCTTTCAAAAGCGCCTAAAGCAACTTCTAAAATGGAATCTTCTGTATCAAAACTCAATAGATCTTGATGTAAAAAACCAATCGTAGTCTCTCTGCCTTGTTCTACAGTTCCTTTACTAGGTAAATACTGCCTAGTAAGTACTTTTAAAAGAGTAGATTTTCCGGTTCCATTATAACCAATTAATGCAATACGCTCATTAGGTTGTATATGCCAGGTAGCATCTTCTACAATAGTTCGGGCCCCAAATTCAAAAGTCACATTCTGTAATCCTAAAAGCATGTTGGTGTTATTTACTAAAACTAAAAACTGATAATTTTTGCAAAAGTAAGTTATTTAACCCTATCTATTGAATGAAAAGCGCTTAGTAGGGTATTTCAGGAAGTTAATCTTATGGCCCAAAAGAGATTAAGCAGCCCTCAATTATTTAACCCAATCAATAAATTAACAATAAACAATTTATAGGATTGCTTGTTAATAGGTAACTTTGGCAAAACTTATTTGAATGAAAAAATTATTGTTTTTACTCCTCCTTTTACTCGCAGCTTTTGGCACATATTGGATATTTACAAAAGGTAAAAAAGTAGGCCAAGACATGGCGAAATCGGAAGCTTTGGTAACGAGTAGTCATTCAACCGCTTTTAATAGTGGTATTGACAGTTTATTAAATGCTTACTTTTTAATAAAAGAAGCATTGGTGAATACTGACAGTGTTTCTGCAAAATCGGCTTGCAAAACACTGATCATTTTAGCAGATAGTAATCGTTTGGCAGAACTCAAGAAAGATAGTTCAGGTATCTATATTTCTGCTATTCAGCAATTGAGTGATGTTAAAGCCAATGCAGAAAGTTTGCTAAGCCAATCTGATATTACTGAAATAAGGCAAGACTTTAGAATGATTGGAGAGAGTATTTATCCCTTACTAAAAACTATTCATTATGAGGGTAAGACTTTATATTGGCAAAATTGTCCTATGGCTTTTGGAGAGGATAAAGGTGCTAATTGGATCAGTAATACCGAAGAAATTATAAATCCCTATTTAGGGAAAAATCATCCAGAATTTAAAAGCGGCATGTTGCATTGTGGAGAAGTAAAGGATAGCATAAAAGCTAAATAATTAAATGCTTTTAAATCAGTTTCATCAAACAACTGCCTAAGAACAGAAATATTTATAATGACTAAAAAAATTCTTTTTCCTCTTTTTATTTTTTTACCCTGTCTGTTGATAGCGCAGAAAAAATACACTATCAGTGGTTATATAAAAGATGCTAGAAATGGTGAGACACTGATTGGCGCATCTATTGCTCTAAAAGACAATGTAAAAGGAATAAGCAGTAATCAATTTGGCTTTTTCTCTCTTACCCTTACCGAAGGGAAATATGATTTAGTAGGTTCTTATGTTGGCTTTCAACCCCTTTTAATTTCAATAAAATTAGATTCGGATCAAAATGTCAATTTTGATTTACTACCAAGAGAAGCACTTACAGAAGTAATCTTAAGTTCTAAAAAAAGAGATGCCAATGTAAAAAATGCACAAATGGGGAAATTTGTATTACCCATTGAGCAGATTAAAGCTATCCCTGCATTTTTAGGCGAAGCTGATTTACTAAAAACAATTCAACTACTACCTGGCGTTAGAAATGCAGGAGAAGGAAGCGCGGGGATTTATGTTAGAGGCGGAGGTCCAGATCAAAACCTAATCATGCTAGACGATGCCATTGTATATAATACAGGGCATTTATTTGGTTTCTTTTCGATTTTTAATTCAGATGCAATTAAAAATGTTTCTTTGATTAAAGGCGGTATGCCACCTCAATATGGGGGGCGCTTATCTAGTGTTCTAGATGTTGCAATGAAGGAGGGAAATGATAAAAAACTTCAGGTAGATGGTGGTATTGGCCTTATCGCTTCTAGAGTGTCTATTCAAGGTCCCATTAAAAAAAATAAATCCTCTTTCATTATTTCTGCAAGAAGGACTTATATAGATGCCTTAACAAAACCTTTGGTAAGCAAAAACAGTCAGTTTGGTGGATCTGGTTATTTTTTCTACGACCTGAATGCGAAAGTAAATTATCGCTTTTCTGAAAAAGACAGATTGTACATCAGCGGATATGTGGGAAGAGATGTTTTTAATTTTGTCAATGGACAAAAGAGTTTACAAGTAAATATACCTTGGGGAAATGCCACTGGAACTATTCGATGGAATCATGTTTATAATAAACGATTATTCGGAAATACAACGGCTATTTTTAATAATTATAATTTCACTTTTCAAGCATTACAAAATAATTTAGATATAAAACTTGCTTCCGGTATTCGTGATTTTAGTTTAAAACAAGATTTTGATCTTTACCCTTTCACTGGACATAAAGTTAAATTTGGCGGATTGTATACTTTACACCGTTTTACGCCGAGTGTAGTAAGCGGAGGGCAAGATTCAGTAAATTTCAAACCGCTGAATGCTCAATCAAAATATGCACATGAAGCGGCTCTTTATATACAAGATGATTGGGAGGTAAGCGATAAAGTAAAAATCAACTTTGGCCTTCGTTATAGTGGCTTCGAGCAAATTGGACCTTATAAAATTTATCAAGCAGATAAGGATGGAAACAGAACGGACAGCACGGTATATAACAATGGCCAGTCGGTAAGAAAATATGGAGGTATTGAACCAAGATTTACATTGCGCTATGCCATCAACGATGAAACTTCCCTAAAAGCATCGATTACCAAAAACTTTCAATTCATTCATTTAGTAAGTAATTCTGGTACTACCCTTCCTACCGATTTATGGGTGCCTAGTACTTATAAAGTAAAGCCACAAATAAGTTGGCAATATTCGGCAGGTTTATTTAAAAACTTTAGAGATAATATGTATGAAACCTCTGTAGAGTTATATTATAAAAACATGCAGAATCAGATAGAATATCAAGAAGGATATACTCCTAATACATTGCAAGACACTGAAAACTTTTTTACTTTTGGTAGAGGCTGGAGCTATGGATCAGAATTTTTTATTAATAAAACAAAAGGAAGATTGACTGGTTGGATTGGTTATACCTTAAGTTGGACTTGGAGACAGTTCGCTCAAATAAATGGTGGGGAAAAATTTCCTTCAAAATATGATCGAAGAAATGATATTAGTGTAGTTGGAATTTACGAGCTCAATAAGCGTTGGAAATTATCAAGCACTTTTGTCTTTGGTACAGGCAATGCGGCTACGCTTCCCCAAAGATTTTACTTAGTAAATGGAGTACTAACGCAAGAGTATAGCCGAATCAATGAATACAGGCTTCCCTCCTACCACCGTATAGATTTTGCGGCAATCTATAACCCGAAAAAAAATGAACACCGTAAGAAATTTAAGACAGAATGGATATTTAGTATCTACAATGTTTATAGCAGACAAAATCCCTACTTCATTTATTTCGATCAAACAGGTAGTCCTTATGACGGAAGTTTAAATGTTCAAGGAAAACAGGTTAGCTTATTCCCTATTATTCCATCGGCTACTTGGAATTTTAAATTCTAAATTTTCAAAAAATTTTTTTCAATGATCAAAGTTGAAAAAGAACCTCTTTGATTAATTTATTTTCTAATCAATTATTGCGGTTGGCCGCTATGGACAAAACGTATGGTGCCGCTTTTTTTAAGATCTGAAGCAATCCTTACCTCATAGCGTTTTTCTCCATCCATAATAACCATTAAAGCTGTATTAGGTGGAAATTTACCTAGATTTTCAGCATACATTGTTAGTTCACTTATCTCATTTTCAGCCTTAACTTCTAGCTTCATACTAATTGGTTTTTCGGTCAATCGTTGATGAGAAAGTAATAATTTACTATTATAAAATAAAGAAACACTATCTCCATCAACTTCTCCATTATCATACAAGTCTACTGTAAAACTTGAATGTTCAATTGTAATGGTTTTGATTATTTGAGTAGCTCTCTTTTCAAAGTCTCTCACAGTTGGAAGAATGGTTACCTGCACCTTTTGAGACTCTGGCACAATAATCTCTGGTATCTCCCTAGGTAAAGGCTCCTTTTTTATCACTAAAGTATCAGTATATTTTTTAGCCGGTTTCTTTTGCTCGGTTTTCTTTGGTAAAACTTTAACGAAAGGAGTTGTATTGGAAGATTTGTTTTTATCTAAAAGAGTAGTCGGTTTATCATCAGACTTTTTATCCTCCACAGGATTTGAGGGGACTGGTTTTTTGTAAGAGGCTAGATCCTTACTCACTGTTTTTCTAGTGAGGGTGGTAGTTCCTAATCCGCAATCACTCAATTGCCCAGCAGCGGAAACCCATCTTCCCTTTAGTTCCTCCACACCATCTTTGATTTCGTAACTTAAAATATGCGTCTGCAAACAATCCGACCAATCTGGTGGAGTAAGTCCCTTGATACGAGCAGTCTCCGAAACCTTCATGCTTTTAGTGCTCTTATAATAGGTCCCGGCTAAAGAACAGATGACATAATATTTTCTATTTTGAAAATAGCTATAAGAATAACCTTTCACCTCTGTACCATTGACTTCAATTTCCAATACAAATTCTGTGTCTTCCTCCCCTTTCAATACGATATCCCCTTTTCCGTTAAAATAACCCCGCCACTGCCCATTAATCTTTTGACCAACCATCGAATGGGCAAGCAAGAAAAAAGATGCCGCCACAATAATTTTTTTCATGCAATAATATTTTTTTAGCTTTCAAATCCGATCTGAAATTGGGTAAATCTCAGTTTATCAAATACCATGGCCTTTCTTCGGTGAAAATACCCATTTTACATAAAAACTCCTCTATTTCAGACATTACAAAGATATTTTAGTTCTGTACTTCATTAGCTAATAGTTCGTTAAATTTGCATCTTTAAAATTTAGGTTGAATTCACAAATATTATGATACAGATTACATTACCAGATGGGGCCGTAAGGGAGTATGAAGGGGGCGTTAGTGCCATGGATGTGGCAAAATCTATCAGCGAAGGCCTTGCAAGAAAAGTGTTGGCTGCGACTATTAATGGAGAAGTATGGGATGCGGGTAGGCCAATTCACGAAAATGCTTCACTGCAATTACTTACATGGAATGATTTAAGCGGAAAAGCTACTTTCTGGCATTCGTCCGCTCATTTGATGGCAGAGGCAATTGAAAGCATGTTTCCAGGAGTAAAATTTTGGGTGGGACCAGCCTTAGAGACAGGGTTTTATTATGATATCGATTTAGGTGATCACCAGATTGGAGAAGATGACTTAAGAAGACTAGAAATAAAAATGGCTGAGTTAGCCAAGCAATCCAATGCATTTGTAAGAAAAGAAATTTCAAAAGCAGACGCGATCCAGTATTTTGGAGATAAGGGTGATCAATACAAACTAGATCTTTTAGGTGGATTACAAGATGGAGGAATTACCTTGTACACGCAAGGTAATTTTACAGATTTATGTAGGGGTCCACATATACCCAATACAGGTTTCATCAAAGGGATTAAATTAACCAATATTGCAGGCGCCTATTGGAAGGGTGATGAAAAAAACAAAATGCTTACCAGAATTTACGGGGTAAGTTTTCCATCTTCTAAGGAATTAGATGAGTACTTGGTATTACTAGAAGAAGCTAAAAAAAGGGATCACCGAAAATTAGGGAAAGAGCTGGAACTATTTGCATTTTCTGAAAAAGTTGGAATGGGCTTACCGCTTTGGTTACCTAAAGGAGCTATGTTGAGAGAAAGACTGCAACAGTTTTTACAGAAGGCCCAATTAGAAAGTGGTTATTTACCAGTTATCACGCCACATATCGGTCACAAAAACTTGTATGTCACTTCTGGCCATTATGAAAAATATGGAAAGGATAGTTTTCAACCAATCAAAACACCACAGGAGGGAGAAGAGTTTTTCTTAAAACCAATGAACTGTCCCCACCATTGTGAAATTTATAAAACTTCCCCTCGTAGCTACAAAGATTTACCGCTACGATTAGCAGAATTTGGGACCGTATACCGCTATGAGCAGCATGGTGAATTGCACGGACTGACTCGTGTGAGAGGATTTACTCAAGATGATGCCCATTTGTTTTGTATGCCTGGACAGGTTAAGGATGAATTTAAAAAGGTAATTGACTTGGTATTGTATGTGTTTAATTCATTGAGTTTTACCGACTATACCGCTCAAATTTCATTAAGAGATAAAACAGACCGAAGCAAATATATTGGTAGTGATGAAAATTGGAACCTTGCAGAAAATGCCATCATTGAAGCGGCGGCTGAAAAAGGGTTAAAAACTGTGGTCGAATATGGTGAAGCGGCTTTCTATGGCCCCAAACTTGACTTTATGGTTAGAGATGCTATTGGAAGAAAATGGCAGCTAGGGACTATACAGGTGGATTACAATTTACCAGAACGTTTTGATCTAAATTATATTGGAGAAGACAATGCTAAACACAGGCCTGTAATGATTCACAGGGCTCCATTTGGAAGTATGGAACGTTTTATAGCCGTACTAATAGAGCATTGTGCTGGAAAATTCCCACTATGGTTAGCCCCTACCCAGGTGAAGCTTTTACCTATCAGTGATAAATTTTTGCCCTACGCAGAAATTGTATCAACTCAGTTAAAAAATGCAGATATTCGCGTAGAAATAGATGATCGCAACGAAAAAATTGGTAAAAAAATTAGGGATACAGAATTAGCGAAAATCCC
Source organism: Ferruginibacter sp. (assembly GCA_030831945.1). GTDB lineage: Bacteria > Bacteroidota > Bacteroidia > Chitinophagales > Chitinophagaceae > Ferruginibacter. Next base: position 136,890 of record JAURKC010000008.1, on the reverse strand, counting down.
TTTTATGCTAGTTTTAGGGGAAAAAGAAATGAATGAGGGTAAGGTGGCTATCAGAAGGCAGGGTAAAGGTGACATTGGAGTTACCCCTATCGCTGAATTTATTGACCTGATAAATGAAGAGGTAAAAAGTAAAAAATCATTTGAATAAAAATATTTATTAATTTTAAATCAAAACCAGGAGCGCAAGCCCGATATTTATAAACTAAAATCAATTAATGGCATTTCCACCCAAAGCACCTAGAGGTGCATTTAACCCAAGATTTAGAAAAGAACAACAACAAGAGCATCGCACCAATCAAATGATAAGAGTACCTGAGGTACGATTGGTAGGTGACAATATTGAACCGGGTATTTTTCCTTTAGCCGATGCACTAAAAATGGCACAGGAACAGCAATTAGATTTAGTAGAAATTTCTCCAGGGGCTAATCCACCAGTTTGTAAAATCATCGATTACAATAAGTTTTTGTACGATGAGAAGAAGAAGAAAAAAGAAATGAAGGCGAAATCCAAAACCAGCGAGGTGAAGGAAGTTCGTTTTACTCCCAATACAGATGATCATGATTTTGAATTCAAATGTAAACATGCAGAAAAGTTTTTACTAGATGGTAATAAAGTAAAAGCGCATGTTCAGTTTAAGGGCCGTGCAATCATGTTCAAAGAAAGAGGTGAATTATTATTGCTCAAATTTGCAGATCGATTAAAAGATGTAGGTGCTTTAGAAGGAATGCCTAAAATGGAAGGCAAAAGGATGTTGGTGATGTTTGCTCCTAAGAGTCAAAAGAAAGTAAAAAGTTCAGATAAATCATAAATAAAAAAGGATACGCAAGTATCCTTTTTTTATTGTTAGGGAGATGCTTGCATCTCTTTTTTTATGCTATTGAGTTGACCCACAAAAATTAGTAAATACCCATTCAACATCGCCCTCGAATAAAAAGTGCTAGAAATTGTAAATGTCAGCCGTTAAAAAATCAATCTGCCGCGGCGGAGGCATATCCTTTAATTTAACATACTCTACCCGCGAGTCCCTTGATTTTAGGATGATATTTAAAAAATTTGAACTACTGATTTTCAACTATTTACCTAATCAAAATTAACAAGGTAAATTAGCTTATGAGGTGATGGTTAGCATATTTCCACTAAGAGTAGTTTTATATTGTTTTAATGATGCAAGACTATCAGGTCCGGCAATAAAAGCACCCGTATCGGAAAAAGTAGCTCCATGATTTGGACAATAAAAACGTTGATTGGTTCCTTGGTATTCTATAGTTGACCCTTGATGTGTACAAACTTTTGACACTGCAATGTAACTACCCGATATAGTTTTGGCAACAATTATTGCTCCGGTATAAATATAACCACCAGGAGTGGCAAGTGACGCATTTGCCGCCTGTGTTAAATCCAATGTAATATTTACATTAGTAGGTGTAGTTGGCTGAGTTGGCTGACCAGGCGTAGTTGTATTTTCTGTTGATTTTGAACAACTACCCATACAAACAGCTGCCAAAGCCGATGCAGAGCTCAATCCAACAAGTGATAAAAATTCTTTTCTTTCCATAATAAATTGATTAATTAAAAAAACTTTTGCGTCAAAATAAATTTAAAACTTATTTCGACACAAAAGTGTTTTTCAGTAATATTATTATTTTGTTAATACTATCTTAGGCAAGTTTTTTTCTTCATTCTTCTGGATTTGAATATTTAAAAGCGTAGTATCTCGATATCCATTAGACCCTTTATATAATACAGTATAAACCCCGTCCCTAAGCCCCCTTATTTTAAAATCTCCATTGGGATGAGGAATAGCATTGGCAGTATCTGTAGCATTATAAACTGTTACTAAAGGTGCTGCATCTGCTGGTAGTACATTCCCTTTTATTCTTGCAAAATTCTTATCACAAAATGGTCTTAAAACTGGTTTCAAATAATATTGTCCATTTCGAGATACAATAGACCTGCTGATATCAAAATCTATCCACAAAGAACTTTGTCCAAATACAGCTTCTTGATGATGCATACTATTTATTTTTACATACAAATAATTATTGATACCTGGCAATAAGTTTAATGGGTAGGAAATACCTGCTAAACGAAGTGAATTGTTTGAACCTAGTGTAATCCTGATTTTTCGAATGGTTCCTTTAATTGTTACTGTCCCTATTAAGGTATCTATACCGTTCTTTAATTTGGAAACATTATAAACCCCTGAATTGATCTGTAAAGTATCCCAATGTCCAAATTCATCTCGGCCCTTATGATCGTCATCCCTATCATTGTCATTGTCACCAAAATGTTCGTCACGCTTATGATTTTCAAAGCTGTCAACTTTTACTTCTACTGTTTTAATATCTATGAAGACTGAGTCGTATATACTCGGGTCATCCGTCAGATACAAAGAAAGTCGCTGGCTAGATGCAGGCATAACTAATGAATCTTCTTTTTTACAAGCGGTAATAATCAAGCCACTAAGCAATGCAATGAGGCTAAATGTTCGGAGGAGCTTTTTGTTGAACTTCATAATTATAATTTTAAATGATAAATATTATCCCAAATAAATAAACAATAACTCTGCTAAATATCTAGGCTATCTATCAGATAGATTTATTTACATAAAGTTTAAAGGGTAGTAAAAAAAATATAAAAAATACGGCAGTTCCAGTAATTCTATACTAGCCTTTAAGTCAAAGAAATAAAAGAAAATTTTTGTTTAACATTTAATTATGAATTCTGTTAAACTAAAAATGAAAGAAGGAGAAGGAAATATAAGTTAGCTAGCCAACTTATATAATCGTTATAAAAAAAATCATTTCCAGCTATTACTAAAAGACTGCATGTATTCGGGATATTGTTTGGTTTTAAAAATCCCGTCACCAAAATATTTAAGCGGTGATTCAATTTCCTTTGGTTTAAGATAACCTGGTAAAGGAGCAGGATTAGCATCTAGAGAGCTAAAAAAAACAGTGGTCGGGTAACCCATTTGGCCATTTAAAAAATAAGCTGCCAACTCATTTACTTTATGTTGAGCAATATAGCCATACTTTTTGCCATTCCATTCAATAGGGTCTTTACCCTCTGCATCTAACTTTACTGCATAATATTTCTCATTAATATAAGCAGCCACTTGGTCATCACTATAGGTCTCCTTGTCCATTACCTTACACCATCCGCACCAACTCGTATATACATCCACAATAATTGGTTTGGGCTTTTTTTTATACGCCAATTGCATTGCTTCAACACTTAACCAATTTACCTTTTCATTTTCCTTACTTTTGAAGGAAATGAAAAGCGAAGCCACTAAAAAAATTATAAAAGAAATGTTAACCTTTTTCATACAATAATTGTTTAGTAGATTACATACCAATTTAACCACAAAGTAAATGAATAAAATCGTTATTGCTATCACCGGCGCAAGTGGGTCTATCTATGCAAAGGTACTCTTAGATAAACTTTTAGCCATTCCTTCCCAATGGAATGAGCTTTCAGTTATATTAACTGAAAATGCTAAAGAAGTATGGAAAACCGAATTAGATAACAATAGTTATTTAGATTATCCCGTAAAATTCTACACTCAACAAGATTTTATGGCTCCTTTTGCTTCAGGAAGCGGTCGATACAATACGATGATCATTGTACCTTGTAGCATGGGTACTCTTGGAAGAATAGCCTCAGGTATTAGCAACGATCTTATTTCAAGAGCGGCAGATGTTGTTCTAAAAGAAAGAAGGAAATTAATATGTGTTGTTAGAGATACCCCCTACAACCTAGTTCATATTCGTAATATGGAAACGATTACCCTTGCTGGAGGTATCATTGCACCCGCTACCCCTTCATTTTATAGCAAACCTACTACTATAGAACAAATAGCTGCCACCGTTGTAGACAGAGTATTAGATTTAGCAGGACTAGAAATTAACACTTATAGATGGGGAGAAAATGATGCTGCAAAGAAGTAGTTGTTCTTCAATGCTTTTTATTGAAAATGCGCAGCAACATTTATCGTAAATCTACCACTTCAACACCTGGATATTTTTTTGCATCAAACAAAAATTGAGCATCGCTCACCAGTGTAGTCGTATTCATATTGGAAATTTCATACCAATAAACATTGCCTGATTTTTCAAAAATCTTTGTGCTGGAGACCGTCTGATTTTTCTTGTCAATATTTAGCAACACTTTAAAGAATGGCTTACTCTTATCAATCGGAGTAAGTTCTATTTGCTGAACTATTTTAGCACCCACCTTAGTGTCACCATTCAACTTATATAAAAAATCTTTGTCGTAAAAATTAGTAAATATTTTTTGAGGAGTAATTGAATTAACCGAAGGGTCAATTTTAGTAATGGTCAACTCGTTAGTAGATTTATCAAAGGTAGAAACTATACTTCCATCACAAAAAATTTCTTGTCCTGTTACACTGATACGATATTTCACCCCCTTCATGTAAACAGTTCCCGACTTAGCTCCTAGGGTTTTTCCTGCATTATTTTCAATCTTAAGCGAGAAAGAAGATTGTACCGATTTAAATGTCTTAAACTTTGTACTTACCGCATCTAATATTTTCTTAGCGGCAGGATCATTATTACCAATTCCTTTTGGTTGAGATTGAGTGGTTAAAAAGCTAATCAATAAAATAAGGCAGGTGAAAATATTTTTCATTTGATTGTTTTTTAAAGTAATCAACTTATGTAACGTATTTTAAAGCTGATTGTTTAATGAATTTTAATAAAATAGTTTTTATACTCAATCAAGAACAGCTACATTGTAGACAATAATTATTTTTTTTCAGTTCCTTTTGATTCAGCAAACACTCTAGCCGCTTTAATAAAGTTAACGAAAATAGGTTGAGGGTTTTCCACTGTACTCTTTAATTCTGGGTGATATTGTACGCCAATAAAAAAAGGATGATCTTTCAATTCAATAATTTCAACCAAACCTGTAGCAGGATTTTTTCCACTAGCAATCATACCTGCTTTTTCAAATCTATCTAAATAAGCGTTATTGAATTCCCAGCGATGTCGATGTCTTTCACTAATATATGATTGGCCATAAATTGCATTTGCCAATGAACCCAATTTTAATTCACAGGGATAAGAACCCAAGCGCATTGTACCCCCTTTTGTAGTAACTGCTTTTTGATCTTCCATCAAATCAATAACAGGATTACTAGTATTTTCATCCATTTCTGTAGAATGAGCATCCTTTAAATTCAAAACGTTTCTTGCAAACTCTATGGCTGCCATTTGCATACCTAAGCAAATTCCGAAGAAAGGCAATTTCTTCTCTCTAGCATATTGCACGGCTATTATTTTACCTTCTACTCCCCTTTTACCAAATCCAGGAGCTACCAATAGCCCATCCAAATTACCTAATTTTTCCGCTACATTTTCTTCCGTCACAAATTCACTATGCACATTTACAATTTGAACCTTGCATTCATTCATAGCACCTGCATGAACAAAGGATTCCAAGATTGATTTGTAAGCATCCTGCAATTCTATATACTTTCCAATTAATCCAATGGTTACTTTTCCAGAAGGGTATTTTAGTTTATCCAAAAACTCTTTCCATTTACCAAGTTCTGGCGCAGAATAGCCATTAATTTGTAGCTTTTTTAAAACAATTACATCTAGACCTTCATTTAACATTTTAAGCGGTACTTCATAAATGGAACTTGCATCCATTGCTTCAATTACAGCTTCTGTTTTAACATTACAAAACAAGGCTATCTTTTTTTTCAATTCCTGATTCAATGCTCTTTCGGTTCTACAAACAATAATATCAGGATGAACCCCATTTTCACTCATCAGTTTCACACTATGCTGAGTGGGTTTTGTCTTAAGTTCTTTAGCAGCTTTCAAATAAGGAATCAGTGTTAAATGCACCACCAAACAATCTTCTTCTTCCATCTCCCACTGCAATTGACGAACGGCCTCTACAAATGGAAGACTTTCAATATCCCCTACTGTTCCACCAATTTCTGTAATAACAATATCATAGTTACCAGTATCGCCTAATAATAACATTCTGCGTTTAATCTCATCCGTTATATGAGGGATTACCTGCACGGTTTTACCTAGGTAGGCGCCTTCTCGCTCCTTATTAATGACCGTTTGATAAATTCTACCAGTGGTTACATTATTAGCCTGTGAAGTGAAAATATTTAAAAACCTTTCGTAATGACCGAGATCTAAGTCTGTTTCAGCTCCATCCTCTGTAACAAAACATTCCCCATGCTCATAAGGATTTAAGGTACCGGGGTCAACATTAATATAGGGATCAAATTTTTGAATGGTCACTTTCAATCCTCTAGACTGCAAAAGCTTTGCAAGGGAAGCTGCAATAATCCCCTTCCCTAATGAGGAGGTAACACCACCTGTTACAAAAATGTACTTGGTCATCGTTTCTATTTATAATTTGTAATCCTCTATTTTAAAATAAATGAATAATTAATATCACCTTTTTATCATCAATAAGGCATCCAAAAAATGGAAAATAAGCTTACTGATTCAATTAAAAATAGATTGATAATTGGTTATTCAAAAATGACCAGCGGCTTTCAGAATGTTTAAATCAGGAAAGAAAAAATCCGTGAGGTCATGCAAACTTACAGCGAATAATTGGGAGCATGAAATTTAGCTAGAAAATTATGAGAATTTCTTATTATCTAATCGAATAATACTTGAAATAAGGATATAAATCAACTGATTTAAGACCTTTCACCCAACACATATAAGAAAGATTGAATAAATAGAATATTTATGAATAAATAAAAAATTTTGTTTAGCAGCTTGATGCAACGTAATTTTATGTTCAACTTTTACCTCCTTTCATAGATTATACCTAAATTAAATATATGGATTTATTAAAAAACAGCTTTAAAGAAAAAGCTGATAAAATGGGTGCTGAAATTAAAGAGATGCTCAAAGAGCATGGCAATAAAAAAATTGGTGAAATTACTCTTAGTCAGGTCTATCAAGGAATGAGGGGAATGACGGGCCTGGTAACGGAGACTAGTTTATTGGACGCACAAGATGGCATTCGTTTTAGGGGATATTCCATACCAGAATTACAAGTAAAATTACCAAAAGTGGAAGGTGGGGATGAACCATTGCCAGAAGGATTGTTTTACCTGATGATGATTGGGGACTTACCGGATGATAGAGATGTTAAAAAGATTTCGAGCAATTGGCAAAGAAGAAGCCATGTTCCATCCCATGTATTTGATGTGATTGATGCTTTTCCTTTGAATGCACATCCAATGACGATGTACGTTGCCGCCGTGATGGCATTGCAAACAGAGAGTAAGTTTGCACAGGAATATGCCAAAGGCATGAATAAAAAAGATTATTGGCAATTTACCTACGATGATTCAATGGATTTAATCGCAAGATTACCAAGAATTGCCGCTTATATCTACAGAAGGAAATATAAGAATAACCAACATATTCATCCAAACGGTTTATTGGATTGGGCAGGTAACCTTGCCTACATGATGGGATTTGACGATGAGAGTACAAAAGAATTAATGCGTTTGTATATGACTATTCATGCAGACCATGAAGGTGGGAATGTGTCAGCACACACAACACATTTAGTTGGTTCTGCATTGAGTGACCCCTACTTAAGTTATGCTGCAGGCATGAATGGTTTGGCAGGACCTTTACATGGATTGGCTAATCAGGAAGTAATTAAATGGATTTTTGAAATGCAAGAAGCCATTGGATCTGATAGTCCCACTAAAGAGCAGATTATAGATTATGTTCAAAAAACATTAACGGCGGGTAAAGTTGTACCAGGCTATGGGCATGCTGTGTTAAGAAAAACAGATCCCCGTTTTACTGCACAAATGGAGTTTGGTAAAAAACATTTGCCAGAGGATAAATTAGTGAATACGGTTTGGAATATTTATGAAACAGTGCCTCCAATTTTAGAATCATTAGGAAAGGTAAAAAATCCATGGCCAAATGTGGATGCACATAGTGGTGCCTTGTTAGTGCATTATGGTATTGTGGAATACGAGTTCTACACTGTATTATTTGCAGTAAGTCGTGCGTTAGGCGTTCTAGCTAGTTTAACTTGGGATCGTGCATTAGGTTTCCCACTAGAGCGTCCAAAATCTGTAACTACTGCTGCTGTGAGAGATTGGATTGATGGCGTTGGAGAAAACTTAATCTAAAATATAGTCTAAAAGAGCTACGAATTTACTTGCTCATTTAGATTGGAGCTAATATTTTAATAAGGGGAATTAGCTCAGTTGGTAGAGCGCTTGCATGGCATGCAAGAGGTAACCGGTTCGATCCCGGTATTCTCCACTAAATAAATAGTTATCAAAGCCTCACCTAGTGGGGATCTTAGCTATTTATTGCTCTCTTTTTAAAACTTCTGTTTTGACCTAAAATGACCCTATTACCTCTAATTTGGGTATCAAGAATCCTAAATGAACTGTAAGTATTGAAAACTTCAGAAGTAGAATCAGACTAAGTAATAAAGATGGTTGGGCTATTTTAATTACTAAAACAAAGCTATTTCAAGAACGCATATAAATATTTTAATATAATTATACTTTATAAACCAATTATTTAAAATCAAATTAAAAAATAATATTGTGGATTTAATTATTAATCCTATTATTGTTTAATTAAATATTAATTTATCTCAAAAATTATTAAACATTTAGTTGATTAATCTATATTTTGCCCTGTTTATTATGACTTTGCCTTCATTTACTTTTAGTTAAATGGCTGGTACATTAGGAGTTTTAATAAACATTACAGCTTGCCCTAAATAGAATCTATTACCCTGATTTCCCCAAATATCCTCTTAATTACTAATTAATAGATTATCTATTGATTTTTTAAGCACACCAAGCACAACGAGCACACAGTCTTTAAGTTACCGTTGATTCAAATTAATAAGTAAAAATTTATTTAAAAATATTTATTATAAAAATGGAGTCTAGCAACCATTCAAACGGGGCGTCATTCTGAAAAGCCATATGAGTAGGAGTAAAAAAATGAAAAAAATGAAAAAACTATTATTATGCATACTTGTTTCAGCATCATTGATTGCTTGTACAAACCAAGAAACAAAAACTGAAACAGAAGATCCTAACATGGCATTATTCAGAGAAAATGCAAAAGTTATAGATGCTTCATTTAAAGCATTCTGTAAGAAAGACCTAAAAGAATTAGCTACTTACCAAGCTGATTCTATGAAAGTACATAGCGCTTTTTATGGAGGTAAGGATCAAAATAAAGCAGAATTTTTAGAAAACTCTGCTTTGTACTATAAATTAATAAACAATATAAATGCAAAAGTTACCATTTTACCTGGTGTAGATGAGCTTACTTTAAAGACTGATGGTTCAGTGAGAGTATATGTTATATGGTCAGCAGATGCTGTTAATAATGCTCCTAAGATGGATTTGAAATCTTATTATAGCTACAAACTAGATAAAGATCATAAAATTTATGATGTGGATGAGTATTTTGATGCTAGTGGTTTTTTAAAGGTTGCAACTGCTGATCCAATAAAATAGCTTTTAAGTATTAAAAAAATACAACTGAGACCTCTAGCAATAGGGGCTCAGTTATTTCATGAATTTTAAAAATAAAACTGCAATCACTATTATTTCTTAGACTCTTATCTAATCATTGAAATGGACTATACTCTATTTCTAAATCAACTAACATGAAAAAAATTACATTATCAATCGCCTTTTTACTAGGGTTTGTAGCAACCTATGCGCAATCAGAAAAAACAAATGGTACAATTTATATTAAGCATCCTTACATTGATATAGTTAATAAGAGTTCAAATGCCTACCAAACAAAAAATATCACTGAATGGACAGCATTGTATGCAGATTCTGCAAAATTTTCTTTTTCTTGGTCAGACAAAACAATTTCTTTAAAAGAAGAAATAAAGCTATTCGGTTTGGATTATAAATTCTTTGATAAGATTTCAGTAAAAACTTATGGTTATCCAGATTACTTACATTATGTAGAAGAAGATTCTAAAATAGTTCAATCATGGTGGACATGGAGTGGTACATCTAAGAAGACAGGGAAAGTGGTAAAAGTGTTGTATGTAATGTTTGATTGGTTTAATGCGGATGGTAAAATTTTACTAGAAAGTACTTTTGGTGATTTTTCTAAGTTAAATGCAGAGTTAGGGACCAAATAATCTTTTAGTGATGTTTGTATTTTTATAATAAATTCATTTAAACAATATTTTGGGTCAAGTTTGGGTCACAACTGAAATACATAAAAGCTGAAAGTAATTTAGAAAAGGCTTTGATAAGGTTTTATAAATGCAATGCATGGCATGCAAGAGGTAACCGGTTCGATCCCGGTATTCTCCACTAAATAAATAATAAAACCGTTACAAATTGTAACGGTTTTATTATTTATTTAAACTTCTTACATTGCTTATCAATTTGAAAACTACCTTTCTTCCATTTTTAAACCTTCACCATTTTTGCTATCTTTAAAGATTAGTAAATTGTTTGTTTAAAAATATTTGTATGAAAAAATACACTTCATTTCTAATTGTTTTATTTCTTTCTACTTCCACTCTATCCTTGTTTGCTCAGTCAGATTTGAAACAAGTAAAGGTCTATTATGAGAAAGATAAATTTGGTGGATGGCCTGCCAACTTCGGTATTTGGAATTGGGGAAATGAAATCCTAGTTGGATTTGCAAAAGGGACCTATAAAAATTTGGGGGCGAAAGCTCATAATATCGATAGAGAAAAAGAAGAATTTCATTTACTCGCCAGAAGTATGGATGGCGGTGAAAGCTGGAATATTGAAGATCCAGGAAAGAACGGGGATGGAGATTTATTTGTACCAAGCCACGGAAACTATCATGGAATCATGCGCAAAGATGTTCCATTGCAAGAACCCATTGCTCCAAAAGTTATTAATTTCAAAGACCCAAATTTTGCTTTTACTATTCGAATGACCAATAACAATGGAGGCGAATCACTTTACTGGACTTCCAACGATAAAGGGCACAGTTGGGATGGCCCAGTAAAACTACCAGAAATGGGGACCAAAGGAATTGCTGCCAGAACAGACTATATCATTGACGGAAATAATGAATGCTTATTATTTCTGACTGCTGCTAAATCAAATGGAAAAGAAGGAAGACCCATGATGGCTAAAACAACCGACGGAGGAATAAGCTGGTCTTTTGTATCCTGGATTTCACCAGAACCAGAAGGCTCAAATTATGCAATCATGCCAGCGTCGGTTCGTTTATCACCCACAGAAATATTGGTCAGCGTTCGAAGAAATAAATCAATAGAAGCTTTCTATTCTGCAGACAATGGCCTAAGTTGGCAAAGGCAAATTGACCCTGTAGAAAATACAGGTGAAGGAAACCCTCCTGCCATGTTAAAAATGAAGGATGGAAGAGTCTGCATTATCTGGGGTAGCAGAAAAGAACCCTTTAGCATGCTTGCAAAAATTAGTAGCGATAAAGGTAAATCTTGGAGTGAACCTTATGTCCTTCGTGGTGATGGCAATAGTCGGGATATGGGCTACCCTAGAGCCGTACAGCGCCCCGATGGTAAAATAGTAGCCGTGTACTATTTCGCAGATGAAGCAACTGGCCATGAACGTTATATAGGCGCTACCATCTGGACACCACCTGCAGCTAAATAACTATTTGATTTTAATTTCTTTACTGTAAAGCATCCACTGCTTTTATTTTCACCTTCAATCCATGAAGGGGAAATAGTAATTGCTACCTGTCTAATAAATGTTTCATTTGGCTTGACCTTATTATTATCGGCTAAATATGTTGGCTAATTTTAATGAAAAAGTTATAATGTATACGTAATTTTGGCCCAATTATTTAATTCATACACAATGGCAATCGTTAAAGTCGGAATCATTCAAATGTCTTGTGAAGCATCTAAAGATGCAAACAATCAAAAGACAATTGAAAAAATAAAGGAAGCTGCTCATAAGGGAGCACAAATTATTTGTTTGCAAGAATTATTTTCCTCCCTCTATTTTTGTGACGTAGAGTCTTACGAAAATTTTAAACTTGCTGAAACCATCCCTGGTGAAACCACCGATAGATTATCAGTTTTAGCAAAACAATTGGGTGTAGTGATCATTGCTTCTTTATTTGAAAAAAGAGCTCAGGGTTTATATCATAATACTACTGCAGTGATTGATGCCGATGGAACTTATTTAGGTAAGTACCGTAAAATGCACATACCTGATGACCCTTCTTTTTATGAAAAATTTTATTTTACTCCAGGTGATTTAGGTTATAAAGTTTTCAAAACAAAATTTGCCAGTATTGGAGTATTAATCTGCTGGGATCAATGGTATCCTGAAGCTGCTCGTATTACTAGTTTAATGGGCGCAGAAATGCTCTTTTATCCAACAGCGATTGGTTGGGCAACTTCTCAAGATGAGGCTACCAATGAAGAGCAATACAATGCTTGGCAAACGATACAACGTAGTCATGCGGTTGCCAATGGAGTACCCGTGATTAGTGTAAATCGGGTTGGTCTAGAACAAAATGGTGCTATGAAATTTTGGGGCGGTTCTTTTGTAAGTAATCCATTTGGAAGTTTACTATATAAAGCATCTCATGAAAACGAAGAAATAGCAGTAGTGGATATTGATACTGAAAAATCGGATAGCTACCGAACCCATTGGCCTTTTTTGCGTGATCGTCGCATTGATTCATACGAACCCATTACTAAAAGATATATTGACGATGCAGAATAATAATGTTGATATATTTAATGGGCTTACTCCAAAATCATTAGGGTATTATTTTCCAGCTGAATTTGCACCACACGATGCTATTTGGTTAACTTGGCCACATAAAGAAGAAAGTTGGCCAGGAAAAATAGCTAGTATTTATCCTTCCTATACTGAATTTGTAAAAATAGTGTCACTGACTGAGCGTATTTGTATCAATGTGGTGGATGAAAAAATGCGTCATTCTGTAAATGAAAGGCTAGCATTAGCTGGAGTAAATTTACATCAGGTTCAATTTTTTATTCATCCTTCTAATGATGCTTGGTGCAGAGATCATGGACCTTCTTTTTTAATTAGAAATAATGCTGAACATCCTAAAGCAATCATTGATTGGAATATTAATGCTTGGGGAGGTAAATATCCACCCTATGATTTAGATGATGTAATACCCACTAGCATTGCAAAAGCATTGGACCTGCCTGTATTTTATCCTAATATCATAATGGAAGGAGGTTCTGTTGATTTCAATGGAGCAGGCACTATTATGACCTCCAAATCTTGCTTATTAAATCCTAATCGAAATCCTCATTTGAATCAATATCAAATTGAAAAATATTTGTGCGATTATTATGGAATAGAACAAGTTTTATGGGTGTCAGATGGCATTGTAGGAGATGATACAGATGGACATATTGATGATACCGTTCGGTTTGTAAATGAAGATACTGTCTTAACGGTTGTTGAAAATAATGTACATTCAAAAAACCATGAATTGCTTAACCAAAATTTGAAAGAATTAAAGGAAATGCGTTTATTGAATGGTAAGCAATTAAATATTGTTGAATTACCAATGCCTAGAGAAGTTATCTATGAAGATCAATTATTGCCTGCTTCTTATGCTAACTTTTATATTAGTAATGGACATATTATAGTGCCTACTTTTCGATGCGATCAAGATGATCAGGCAATGCAAATTATACAATCCTGTTTTTCAACAAGACAGGTGGTAGGAATTGATTCAACGGATATCATTTGGGGTTTAGGTAGTTTCCATTGCTTAAGCCAACAAGAACCAAGTAGCTCATAAAATTTTATTGCGGAAAAGAAATTTCTTATTTCAGATTTTTGATTCTTTTTTTAAAGACAATCAGTGGTATTATTATTAATAAAACGGACAACAATAAAATTAATAGATACCAAAATCCCGACTCACTATTATTAGCGATTGCCGAATGAGTAGTATTGCTTACCACAGTAATTTTTTGATAGGCGGGCACTATCCATTTCATCACATATACTTGCAGGCAGGTTAACACACAAATAACCAGCAGCATCAAAAAGCTATGTTTAAAAGTAAAGCGAAATAAATCAGATTCTTTACCGACAAGCCCTACAGCAGCTGCGCCAACAGCGATTGATTGAGGCGAAATCATTTTACCTGTTACCCCACCCGACGCATTAGCACTTACTGCAACCACTGGATCAAAGCCTAAACTATCAGCAGTAGTAGATTGAATTTTACTAAATAAGGCATTTGCAGAGGTATCTGATCCGGTAAGGAATACACCCAGCCAACCTAAGATGGGTGAGAAAAAAGGAAATAGTATTCCAGTACTTGCCAAAGCAAAAGCCATGGTAATAGACATCCCAGAATAATTAGCTACAAAAGCGTATCCAACAATCGAAGCAATCGTAATAATTGGGAAAATTAATTGTTGTAAAGTAGAAATAAATATTTTACCACTCTCTTTAAAAGAGATCCCTATCAAAGGAATAGAAATTAAGGTAGCCAAAACTACCGCTGATCCTGATGCTGATAAATAATTAAATTCAAAAGCTTTAATCACCAAAGGAGTTCCATCTGGTTTAATAATAGCACCATTTAATCCAGGAATGTCAAATTTTAAAAAACCTATTGAATTCAAAACATCTTTCACTGGCTGAAGTCCCCATGCAACAATAAATAAGGTCATTATAATAAAAGGTGACCAGGCTCTTAGAATCTGGAGCGGAGAATATTTTAAAGTAGATACAACTTGTTCAGGAGGTTCTTCACTAAATCTCCAAATAGATGTTGGTTTCCAAAACTTTAATAAAAGCAATAAAGAAAAAATAGAAGCCAAGCCAGCTAATACATCTGGAAGCATTGGACCCATGTAATTTGATGTAAACCATTGAACAATAGAAAAGGAAGCTCCAGAAACAATAATTGCAGGTAATACTTCTAAAGATTTCTTAAAACCAGACATGATGATGATCAAATAGAAGGGAATCAGTAAAGATAAAATAGGCAATGTTCTACCTACCATCTGAGAAATTGCCAATTCAGGAATATCAGACATGCGTGACGCCATAAGAATGGGAGTGCCTACAGAACCAAAAGCAACTGGTGCCGTATTAGCAATCAAGCAAATGCCCGCTGCGTATAAAGGATTAAATCCAAGACCTACTAACATTGCGCCGGATATAGCAACAGGCGCGCCGAATCCAGCGGCACCTTCTAAAAAAGATCCAAAAGAAAATGCAATAAAAAGTGCTTGTAACCTTCTATCGGGCGTAATCGAGGCCATGAAATCTTTGATTACCTCAAATTGTCCACTTTTAACAGTGATATTAAATAAAAAAACAGCTGAAATAATAATCCAACAGATAGGAAACAAACCATATAAAGCGCCATGTAAGGTGCTCAACAACACTAATTTAAAAGGCATTTGATAAACCAATAGTGAAATAATGATGGCACAAACTAGCGTGAGTAAGCTAGTCATATATCCTTTTACTTTTTTTAGTAATGACCAAAAAATAACAATAACAGGTATGGAAGCAACTAAAGCAGAAAGGGCAATATTATTGAGCGGGTTAATAATTTGATTCCAGGGCATTTGTAGAAGTTAGGTTTTACGGTAGAATAAATGAAATAAAAACTTCCTATAAAAGTCTTTAATAAGCTGTACTTAAATTATCAATTGAATAGAATTGTGATTATTTATTAAACTAAAGATAGGATATTATTATTATTTGAAAAAAGCCTATTAATGAGTATTAATCAGTGATAAATAACATATAAAAATGTATTTGATGAATTAAAAAATGTGATAATGATCTAAAGTAAGAATTAACTAAAAATGGATAATAAAAACCCTGACAAATATCAATTCCAATATTGATTAGACTTAACGATAAAAAATATCATTACAGGTTTCTTTAATGATATAAAATATTAAAAAACAATAAAAATTAAGAAAAATGAAAAGTGATAGTCAAATTCAGCCCAAAGAATGGAAAGATAAGCCTGACCGAACTTATACGATTGCTACAAAACCGGGATTAAAATTTGATATTGAAACCATTACAGTAAGTGCGGGAATGAAGGTTAAAATTATTTTCAATAACAATGATGATATGCTTCATAATTTGGTAATTACCAAACCTGGTACAGCAGATAATGTTGGAATATTAGCCACTAAAATGGGATTGAGCGGAGAACGATTAAACTATATCCCGAAAACTAGTGATATCTTATACCATACTCGTATACTGCAACCAAAAGAGTCGGATGCTATATACTTTACAGCTCCATCAGTACCTGGGGACTATATGTATATTTGTACCTATCCAGGACATTTTATGGTAATGCGAGGGGTACTAAAGGTTACAAAATAATATTTCAAAAACGCCCTAATTAAAATTAGGGCGTTTTTTTTAGGACGATACATATACTAACACAATACGAAATTTGAATAAAAAAAATCTAACTTGATTTTATTGAAATGAAATTTAATTAAATGTAAGTTCAAGTGAAAATAAAATTATTTACTTAAAAGAATTGAAAGCAGGAGGAATAAAAAGTAGCTATTGATAAAAGCTAATGGCCTAAAATTCTTTTTACAAAAAATTGAGCATTATTGATATTCCATCCTTCTAATCTTCCACGCTGAACAACAAGCCTGTTATTAGCAGGATGAAGTAAATAATAATGAAATACAAATTTGCCAAGGGGATTTTGCCATCCCATTACTTGACCAAAACGTAAATCATTAAAAACTAAACTGTCTCCCGATTGCTCTACTGTATAAAACTGTTGAGAAAATCGAATTAATTTAGGCAAATCTTCTCCCCCATCGGTAGTTTTTAACAAATAATCATTCCGAGGAAAAAATTGAAAATGGATCTTTTTTTCACTATCCAATAGTGAACGAAAACCAACATGATATCCACTATCAGAAGCAGCCACTACATACCATAACCAATTTTGAAGTGGAGTAGGACTAGTGAAATATCTAGTATAAACAACTTGTTGTTGCTTTAAAATACTTTTCACCTCGCCATCAATCTTGGTCTTATTAAAGAGACAATACATTAAATAGAATGCACTTAAGCCCAAACCCAACTGCCAATATTTTTTTCGATAGGAAAATTTTGTTTTAAAAAAAACTAGCAATACTGAAGCGACAATAGGCCATATAGAGAAAAATGGGTCGGCTACATAAATCGTATTAAAGGAAATACGTTGATGACTGAAGGGTTCCCACCAGCCTACTCCATAATTATTAAAGGCATCTATAAAAATATGTGTAAAAATAACAACTCCAAAAAACAGGAGCCATTGTCGAAATCGAATAGTATGCGGTCGATGAAAATACTCCGCTATTAAAGCAAAAAACGGAGTAATAATGGCGCAAAATAAAAAGGAATGAGTAAACCCTCGGTGAGCTAATAAACTCGAAGCGGTATCCATCCAGAAAGAACTTATGAAATCAATATCGGGTATACTTTGTGCAATAGCCCCCCAAAGCATTGCTTTTTTGCCAAGGGACTTTCCTGCAAATGCCTCTCCCATGCAGGCTCCAATCGCTATATGGGTAAGTGAATCCATTATATAATTAAGATAAGGGTTGATTTTGAAGGGTAATATTAGTGATTAATCAATAAAATTATGATGATTTAACTAGCCCTCTTCAATATTTTCAAATTCCTAAATTTCTAATAAAATATAGTTTTTAAATTAAACGAACCTAATATTTTAAAAAAAAATCAATATTTTAGCTTAGATTTTGTCGATCGTTCAATAATAAGCGCATTTAAATTTTTGTTTTGACAATTACTTTTATCATAATCATTACTTGCCTCTGTTTCATTCTAGGGTTTGTCATTGCCTGGACAATGCAAACAGTTAAACTAAGTAAAATAAAAAAATCTAAGAATAGCATAGAAGGTTTTTGGGAAAGTGAAAAACTAATGAAAGAAACCTTACAAAAGGAAAATACCCAATTGTATCAGTCGAAACAAAGTCTAGAAAATGATTTTTTAAAAAAGATGAATGAGGCTAGAGCAATAATTAAGATGCAGGAAGAGGATATTTTATTGCTTCAAAAAAACAATGAAGAAACTGAAGCAATAATGCAGGCAGGTTTACCCGGTCTCAATGAATTAAAACTAAAATTATTAGAGGCTAATAATACCATCGCTCGTTACAAAGGACAAGTTGAATCAAAAGTAAAAGTATCTAAGGATTCAGCAAATATTTAAAATTATATTTCTTTTTTTATAGTATCTTAATCATTCACCGTTTTTATCATTACATAATATTACTACCATGACAGCTAAACAAATTACTGAGAATAAAAAAGCAATTACTAAGAAAACCTTACTATTAGAGGTATCACTTCAAATTTCTACAGCTGTTCTTGCATTAAGAGAAAAGTTAGGAGAAAAAAAATTTGATAAAAGAGTTAAAAAGGCAGCGAAATTACTAATCGAAGGAATAAAAGAAACAGCTCCCAAAAAAGTGGCAAAAACTAAAGTTGTCAGTACTCCAAAAGTACCAAGTCCATCAAAGAAAGCTGCTAGTCCTAAGAAAAAAGTAATTAAAGCAGTGGAACCCAAAAAAGTGACTAATTAACCTTCATTAGTCAAGCTTTAATGTATACTCATCGCTAAGTAAGTTGGCTATGTAGTGTAAACATTTACTGACTAATCAATTGCTTTATAAACTGATTTGTATTCCCAAAGAAGCGCTTCTTCCTACTCCATTAATACCACTTCCGTGGGTTCTGTAATCCTGGTTGAAAATATTTTGAACCCTTGTAAACAAGGATAATTTTTGAAATGAATAATTGCCATAAAGATTGAATATACTCCAGCCTGGTGTTCCCCCAGCTGGAATACGATTGTCATCCTTATCTCCTTTAGCAAGACGATTCTGCTTTGCTGCAAAAAGATTTTCAATATTGAAGTTCCACTTACCTTTTTGGTAATTTAATAATACCCTTCCATTTACAGGTGGTATTCTTCTCATCGGTTCTTTGGCTGACAAATTTTGTCCATATGCATAAGTGACATTGTTTGTCAAAGTAAAGGAATTAGCAATACGGTAATTGAAAGATAATTCGATTCCTTTTATATAAGACTGTTGGCTATTTTCTTTTGTGTAAACGTTATAGCCTCCAATTTGCTGACCAGGAAGTTGAACCCGGGTAATTAAATCGGTCAAGTGCATATAAAAAAACGAAAGAGAGGTCTGTATTTTTTTAGTATTGATCCGGTAACCAATCTCAGTATTATAGGTCTTTTCAGGTTTTAACTGATAAGCGGGTATTTCATACCTGAAATCCACCAGCCCCAGAGAGCCCAGATCATCAATATTAGGAGCCCTATACCCTGTACTAAATGAGGCATATACATTTTGTAATGTACCAATGTGGTAAAGCAGTGCAACATTAGAAACCAAGGAGGACGGACTTACCCTAATATCACCCAATTTTAAAGTACTAGTAACAGTATCGGGTATTCGAATAGTGAAACTATTGTAGCGAAACCCAGATTCAATATCAAACTTTCCTTTAGTAAAATGGTGTAAACTATAAATTGAAAAATTTCCGCTACTAGCATTATTAGGATATAAACCACGAAGATTAACTGTTTGACTAGTAATAACTGATTGTTGTTGTTTATTACTATTGACTTGATCATGGTAATATTCCACTCCCGAATTGGCAGTCCAGTTTTTAGAAATTACTGAAAAAACATCCAGCACATTTCCCCAAGTATTTACCCTATCTTCTTCAGTAAATTGATTGGAATTCCCATTTTTTTGGTACTCTCTTCGCTCGAAACTTTTTTGCAAAGAAGAGATAATGGAGATTTTATCAAGCAATTTATTTTTTCCAGTAAACACAAGTTTAGCATAACTCATTTGCCGCTGTTGGGGATCAAAGAAATAATATTTGAAATTTTCTAGCTTAACCTTATGGTATAATGGAACGTCTTTTTGACGAAGCCACTGGTGAGCGACCGTTAGTATTGCACCAGGCGCCAATTGATATTTTAGTTTGAAATCAAAAGCTCTTTGTTGGTATCCCGATGGATTTTGTCTTCCTGTGGTATCGCCACCCACTAAATCGCCAAATTTCACTCCGCTATACCCTCCAAGTATGGCTAAATTATTGGACTGATATTCCATTTCTGCACGCCCACCATACTCCATATCTTGTGAAGTTACCCTAGAACGAAAGGTAGAATGCAGCGCTTTTCCTTTGATAAATTCTGGGGATTGAGTAAATAATTGTACAACCCCACCCAAAGCATCCGATCCATATTGTACTGAACCAGTACCCCTAGCTACTTCTATTTTTGAAATGATTGAGGGATCAATAGTATTTAAATATTGATTGGGTCCGTAGCGGTAAGTAGCGTTGTTTAGTCGGATACCATCCATCAATAACAAGGTTTGGTTACCAGTCAATCCTCTAATAAAAGGAGAGCCCCCTCCATGATTGGTTTTCTGAACAAATACTCCTGCAGTACCCGATAAAGCCTCTGGTGTAGAACGAAATCCAAAAGCGTCTAATTGACTTTTATTCACCACTGAAACCGAATAAGGAACTGACCAATTCGCAGTATTTTTTCTAGTGGAAGTCACCGTAATACCTGTTAAATTATTAGTAGAGTCGGATAATTTAACAGTGGATTTTTCAATCAACCTATCACCCTTCTCCTGAGCAAAACCCACACAATTTAAAAGGATGATTAAAAAAGAAATTGCTACTTTTTTTTTCATAGTTAAAAATTATATATTTATTTCTTTGTTGGAATTGTATTATAATGATTTTTGCGAATTTCATCTTCATCATCCATTTCAGGTCCTTTTTCAATTTTTCTCCAGTCAATGGGGCGCTTGTATTGTTTCATAGCCTTTTCAACATCAAAAACACGCTCATCATGCTTTTCTAAAGTATAGGGAGTGTAATCAGGTTTTTCTGTAAAAAAGTCTTGTAATAAAGAAGCAGTAACATCATAATGATTTACATAAGGAACACCTAAAATATTATAAATGGTTTTTATAATGGAACCAAAATTTGCATGGGTATGACTAACATATCCTTTTTTTACATAAGGGCCAGCCATCATTAAAATACTTCTATGCGCATCAATATGATCCGAACCTCCCTGAGGATCATCCTCGGTAATAATGACCAGCATATTTTTCCAATATTTGGTACGAGATAAAAAATGTAAAATTCTTCCTACTGCCAAATCATTGTCTGCTACAAAAGAATGCGGGTAATAATAACCATCTTCAGGTCTTTTACGAGCTCCATGATCGTTGGGTACTTGCATGGTAATAAGAGAAGGTAGTGGCTTTTTTCCTTTGATCCACATTTTAGTAAACTCAGATTCAAATTGATTCATCCTAAACTGATCAGGAATATTCATATTAAAGCCTGCATAATTATGACTCGTTCTGGTAAACAAAGCTTTTTGCATTGGCACCATTACTCCATGCGCTGCACCAGTAGCTGTATCAGACCATTCTTCCCGAACATGCGCTGTTTCATTGGCTTCGCCAAAATTATAAAAATTGATTTTTTTTCTTTCCAATGCCTCCCATAGTCCACCAATTTCACTATAATCTTCAGGATCAATACTTCCTGTAGTGCCAGGATAACGACGTCCTGGAGCTGAAGAAAAAATCTTAGCCGATTTGTCAACACTAGAATTACTTTCAACCCATTCATTCGGTATAACCCCTACCATCCAATGATGTCCATGAATAGATGCATCACTATCACAATAAAAATTGTCACTAAAAGAAAATTGTTTGGCTGCTTTATGGTGATTGGGAGTAACCTTTAGATTTTTGAATATAGACTTCAATGAATCCGGAAAAGTATATTCACAATTCACTCCAAACCTTGCAAGCGAACTATCACCGTTGGCATTTTTTAATTGCCCAAATACTTCAT
Source organism: Ferruginibacter sp. (assembly GCA_030831945.1). GTDB lineage: Bacteria > Bacteroidota > Bacteroidia > Chitinophagales > Chitinophagaceae > Ferruginibacter. The sequence goes on along the minus strand of JAURKC010000008.1, from coordinate 114,914 downwards.
CATAGGTCCTATTTTCCTTAGTGATATAAACGATATATTTAATCGGAGTTTCATGCAAACCCGGTAATGCTGGAAGAGGATTTTTAGGATTAACTTTCACTACCGTACTCACAAAAGTATTATTAATACTTTGCGAAGTATATGCTTTTAATTGTTCAGCATTTGGAATGGTTACTTTTTGAAAAGTACCTAACTGGATATCACCAACATAACTACCCTGAGGAGGTGATACAAAACCAACACCGCCATTAGGTCCAGCTCCAAGCCCTCTACAAGAAATAATATAGAGATCTTTTTGGTCAGCTGATAATTGAACCCTAGTTGGTCCCCAGCCTGCTGGTATCAAACCCTTAGTTAATTGAGAAGCTACATCTATAACGGCCACTGCATTGAAACCCAATAGCGCTACATACAATGTTTTTTCATCTTTGCTTAAAGTAATTCCAAAAGGCAACAAACCACGAAATTGATCGATTCTTTTATCCACCTTGATAGGAATATGTTTTAATATTTTATGATTTTTATAATCAATGACTGCGATATTGTCATTGGTTGCGTTAGTTACATAAATAAATTGTTTACCAACTGCAATTGAATTAGGACTTGCCCCTCCAATTACTTCGGTACCTTCAATCATTTCACCTACTTGCAATCCTGTTTTAAATTTATCCACTACCTTATTGGTTGCAAGATCAATTGAAAAAACACTCATCGCTTCTGGAGAATTAGGACTTCCTAGTCCTGGTATTTTTTTTCCTTCCACTTCAGTTCCTTCAATTGATTCTTTAGTATTATTGCCATAAGGATGATGAGAAATCATTAATGAATCATAATTACCCTTTGTCATACCTGTAATTAACGGATACGAATACATCCCTACATTAGCAACAAATGCCATTTTTTTATCTGCGCTAATGGCCAATCCAAAAGGCTGACGACCGGCGGGTATAGAGGCAGTAATTTTTTTATTGATGAGATCATATCTTACTAATCGAAAATTGCCTCTATCCAAAATCAATAACTCATTATTATTTTCATTCAGTAAAAGATCCGAAGTAAAACTATCTCCAAAAAATGTATCACCAATTTTTCCATTCAGAGAAATGGAATCAATGCGTTGAAATTTTTCAATATCATAAATAACCACAGAGCCATCATCACCACCACTCAAGTAAACTATTTTTGAATCAGCTGCAAAACCTACACCTATAAAAGAACCTTCTGGAAGAACACCAGGAAGCTTTTCCCTATTAATTGAATCAGCTGAAAATGGATTAGCACTTAAGGGTTCATGAGCTAAAGGGGAATTGATTTTATTTTGATATCCTGGAACCCTGGTATTTTTCAAAGTAGCAAGATCAATGACTGTAAAAACTCCATTATGTAAGGTAATGGCCTTTTTTCCATTAGGAGAAACAGCCATTCCAAAAGGATCGTTGGTAATACGAATCATATTACCTGCTGGAGTTACATACCTACCGCTAGGTAAAACTGAAACTCCTTTTTCATTGATAGTACAAAACTGATTCATACCAGGAACTTGTAAAACAGTAGCTTGCTTTTGAGCAAAAGACATTGTAATCAATATCGAAGTAGCAAAAAGTAGCAAATAATTTTTAGTCATGATCAGTTAAATTAAAGTCGAATTATTATTGAGTAAAAGATTGTTAAAAAATTAAAGTAAAACTAATAAAACTCAATTATAACTAATATTATGATTGGGTTAAATAAATTTCAATAAGTCAGCGAAAAAATGATAGCTATCAAATTTATTTCAATAAGTAAGGGGCGATAATTTTCTGCCAAAGAGCATATCCTTTAGCATTCATATGTAGATTATCTTTTAAGAATATATCTTTCATTACTTCACCGTTGGCATCAAACATTTTTGAATAAACATCTATAAACGTAGTGTTTCTTTTCTTTTTGAGATAGTTTTTGATCAACGAATTTCCTTCAATCATTTTTGGCCAAAGTTTTTCTCTGATGGGGCTAGGTTTCATAGAAACAAAAGCAACAGGAACCTTTGGCAATCGGCCTCTGATGATTTGAAATAATTCTTTAAACCGATTAAAAACCATTTTGGCAGTAACAGAATCTGCTGAAGCGAGATCATTTTCGCCGCAGTAGATCAAAATCTGTTTAGGTTCATAAGGGAAAATAACATCGTCGGCAAAACGGATTACATCTGGCAGGGATGATCCGCCAAAACCTCTATTCACGATAGGAAACAGAGGAAAATAATTTTGAACATCTACCCAATTTTTAAAGGAAGAGCTTCCAATTAAAAGTATGGCATTTTTTGTTGGAGGCTTAATACTATCCAGCTTTTTAAAAGCCTGTATCTCTTTATAAAAAGGAGAATTTTGAGCAACTACTTTTCCAGTGAAGCAAATAAAACAAATTAAAAAAATGGAAATTTTTGACTGGAGCAATAATAAGTTTTTATTCATGTTCTTGTTTATTTAAATTTATTTTAAAGCTTCGTCTTTTTCTTTCTCCAAAAAATTTGCCTGATCAACAATGCCTTCTGTTTTCCATTCCATTAAGGCCTCATCGGGTACTGGTTGCAGCGGCACTGTACTTGAATGGGAGGGTTCATTGTAGGGGATATTAGCTGCCCTATTGTAAACAGAAATAATTGACCAACGTGCTTTTTCTGATACATTGGCTTCAGAACGATGCAATAAATTGCTATGGAAAAACAATGCATCGCCTGCTTTTATTTCAACATAAACTAAGTCCATTGTTTTCAATGCCAAATCTACATAATGCTGCGAAGCACCTACTTGCTCTCCTGAAAAACCATGCTCAATTCGACCCATTTTATGTGAACCCCGAATTACCTGGATACAACCATTCTCTTTGGTGGCATCTGTAATGGATACCATCACTGACATCATTTGATCTGGAAACAAAAATTCATTTTTATACCAATAGCCATAATCTTGGTGCCATTCCCATGCACCACCAACCTTTGGAGCCTTTTGTAAAAGTTTGCTATGAAAATGACAGATTGGACTTTCCCCTTCTAATAAATCGGCAACAGCATCTACTATTTTTTTACTCTTCGTCAATAACCCGAAAGAGTCATTACCAGGAGTATACCACAAGGTTAGCTTTGTTTTTTTTCCTGTTTGATCATTTAAATCAAAGGCGTGTTTTTGAAGTAAATCATCACTGGTTGCAATGCTATACAATTTATTGACCTCCTCATTTGAAATAAAATTTTTAACGATCAAATACCCATCTTTTTTATAGGCATCTATCTGTTGAGCTGTTAATTTGAATTTTTCCATAAAATGTAATTTCTAGAAATCAATATTTTATATAAAATTTGGGGTGGCTATTAAAAATTAAAGATCTAGTATTGGTTTGTAAACTGGGACTAGTAATTTCATGACACACCACGCAATCAAGTAAGAGACTGCGCATATCGCAAACATAATGGTATAGCCAGTCTGTATATGACCAAGTGCTTTATAATGATCAAAAAAGGCACCACCTAATTTTGACATTACCACGCCACCGAATCCACCTGCCATTCCTCCAATACCAACTATAGATCCAACTGCTTTTTTAGGAAACATATCAGAAACGGTGGTAAATATATTTGCAGACCAGGCTTGGTGGGCTGAAGCTCCAATACCTATAAGAATTACAGGAATCCAAAAGGTATAGCCACCTAGAGGCTGTGCTGCTAAAACCACCAAAGGAAAAAATGCTATGAGCAACATTGCTTTCATTCTGCCATCGTAAGGAGAAAACCCTTTTTTAATAAAATAAATTGGGAACCATCCACCTCCAATACTTCCAAACATTGTCATGCTATATAATACTGCTAAAGGAAGCATAATTTCTGTCTTCACCATTCCGTACTGAGCCTCTAAATATTTAGGTAACCAAAAAAGAAAAAACCACCATACTCCATCTGTCATAAATTTACCAAAAGCAAATGCCCATGTTTGTTTATAACCCAATAATTTTATCCAGGAAATTTTTACTTTTTCGTTATTACCAGTTACCTCTTCGCCAGCATCAGAATTGATAAACTCTAATTCATCTTTAGATAATCTTTTTTGATTTTCAGGTTTTTCATAATAAATACGCCAAAATATTAACCAAACAAAACCAAGCGCACCTATTAGAATAAATGCGGTCTCCCAACCCCATTGTTTAGCTACCCATGGAACAGTAAGTGGCGCCAAAATGGCTCCTACATTGGTTCCAGAGTTAAAAATACCCGTTGCAAATGAACGCTCCTTTTTAGGAAAATATTCTGCGGTCGCTCTTAGAGCAGAGGGGAAATTACCAGCTTCACCGATAGCCAATAAGGCACGTGAAATCATAAATCCAATAATAGAAACAGGAACTGCCGCTAAACCAACCAATGCCATTACATTCACTACAACTTCTCCAATAAAAATCGAGTAGGCATGAACGATAGCACCGATAGACCAAATAATAATTGCCCAAGTATATCCTGCTTTAGTTCCCAATTTATCGATGATGCGCCCTGCAAACAGCATAGAAATAGCATACACAAACTGAAAAATGGCAGTGATATTCGCATAGTCACTATTGGTCCATCCAAATTCTTTGGAAAGATCAGGAGCCAATAGACTTAATACTTGTCGATCTAAATAATTTACAGTAGTTGCGAAAAACAACAGTGAACAGATGGTCCACCTGTATTTACCAATAGTAGTTTGATTCATATAGCAGCAATTTATTTATTTTTTACAATCTTGGATGATGGCTAACACCTGTTTTGTAGCAGCAATCAGTTCTGCATATTGTTTATTTTCCATTACTGATTTGGTAACTAATTTACTTCCCATTCCTACCGCACAAACACCCGATTTGAACCATCCTTCAATATTTTCTTTAGTCGTATCTACTCCTCCAGTTGGCATAAATAATAAAGCGGGAAATAATTCACGAATAGCTTGCATAAACTCCATTCCTAAAATATTTCCTGGAAATAATTTAATCATTTTAGCGCCTAAATTTTCGGCAGTAATTATTTCGGAAGGTGTCATACAACCTGGTACCCAAAGCATGTCGTTGGCATCAGCAACTTTCGCAACACTTTCTACTAAACCAGGACAAATAATATAATCGCAACCTGCATCAATAAATGTTTTGGCCATTTCGCCATTTTTTATCGTTCCAATACCTAAATACATATCTTTCAATTCTGTATCACATACTTTACGCATTGCTTTAAAATTAGCAAGTGCAGCTTCTCCCCTATTGGTATACTCAATAGCTCTAATGCCTGCACCATATAATGCCTTCATTAATTCGATACTAACTTGTTCATCTTTATTAAAAAAAAGTGGTAAAATACCCTGTTGAGGGATCAGCGACAATAAGATTTGTTTTTTCATAATATAAAATTCTTTACTTGAACAACAATATTATTTAAAAATTAGCATAACTATTTAAATGATTCAAATAATATAGTGCACAAATAGTCTGTGAATTTAATCCTTTATCCTTGTTGCTTTGCCAATTATTGAAGAACTTTGAAAATTATTACTTTTAAAAGTTATTATTATAATACATATTTAAAATTTGAATACTATGTCAAAAAAAGTGGTAACCCTTGGAGAAATTATGTTGCGTTTATCAACTCCTGATTATAAACGCTTTGTTCAAGCTGATTCTTTTGATATTACCTATGGTGGTGGAGAAGCAAACGTAGCAGCTGCTTTATGTAATTATGGATTAAATGGAACTTTCGTAACTAAAGTACCCAACAATCCAATAGGTCAATCTGCCATCAATCATTTACGTCGTTACGGTGTAGATACCCAATATATTGCTAGAGGCGGAGAAAGATTAGGAATTTACTTTTTAGAAACTGGTGCTTCCATGAGAGCATCTCAAGTGGTATATGACCGCGCAGGAGCTTCTATTGCAGAAGTTGACGCCAGTGAATTTGATTTTGATAAAATATTTGAAGGGGCAGATTGGTTTCACACTACGGGTATTACACCTGCACTAAGTGATAAAGCGGCAGCATTAACAGAAGCTGCGCTAAAAGCTGCAAAAGCAAAAGGAATTACTACAAGTATCGATCTAAATTTTCGTAAAAAATTATGGAGTAAAGAAAAAGCAAGAGAAGTAATGAGCCGACTTTGCCAACATGTAGATGTGTGTATTGGAAACGAAGAAGATGCGGATACAACGCTCGGCTTTAAAGCAAAAGATACTGATGTTACCAAAGGTGAATTAAACCTGGATGGTTTTAAAGATGTATTCAAACAAATGAAGGAAAAATTTGGCTTCAAATTTATCGCCTCTTCTTTGCGCGAAAGTCATAGTGCTAGTGACAATGGATGGAGTGCCTTAGTTTATGACGGAAATGAATTTTATCATACCAAACAATACGAAGTAAGAATCGTAGACCGAGTGGGTAGTGGTGATAGTTTTGCTAGTGGATTAATCTATGGGCTTGTAACTGGTATGAAGATGTCAGACGCTGCTGAATTTGGTGTTGCTGCTTCAGCATTAAAACACACTATCCCAGGTGATTTAAACCATGCTACTTTGAATGAAGTAAAAGAACTAGTAAAAGGAGATGGAAGTGGAAGGGTGCAACGTTAATGGTAATCTTAATCAAATTTTAGCTAATCCTATCAACTAACTTAGACTTTTATGATAATAGACAGTATAGAAAACGCAAAAAAATACACCTCCATTCATCCGCTATTTGCAAAAGCATTTGAATACATAGCTAGTGTTGATTTAGCTAATATAGAAATTGGAAAGTATGAAATTGCCGATGGCTTACTAGCCATCTTTTCTGATAAAAAAGGAATGACTGCCGCTGAATCGATTGCAAAATTTGAATGTCATGATAAAAATATCGATATTCAATTATGTATCAACGGACATGAAACCTTTGGATGGAAATCTAGAAATCATTGTAATCAATTGAAAGGTGAATATAATCCAGATAAAGATGTAAGCTTTTACGCTGATGCACCAGATATGTTTTTTCAACTAACTAATGGACAATTTGTTATTCTATTTCCAGAAGATGTTCATGCACCTATGATTGCAGTAAACGACAAAACAATCAAAAAACTGGTCATTAAAGTTCGTATTCAATAACTTTAACTGTTTAGGTTTTAGCAAATAAAAAATGCAGCATAAAATGCTGCATTTTTTATTCTAATTACTGAAAAAAGAATTACCAGCCAAAATATTCTTTCGCATTATTATAACAAATATCTTGAACTACTTTTCCAGTCCATGCTAAATCATTAGGCAATTCACCATTTTCGATTTCTTCACCAAGAATATTACAGAGAATTCTTCTGAAATATTCGTGTCTAGGATAACTCATAAAACTACGACTATCCGTAAGCATGCCTATAAACCTAGATAGTAAACCCAGATTACTTAATGCATTAATCTGTTGAGTCATACCTTGTTTTTGATCTAAAAACCACCAAGACGAGCCATACTGTATTTTTCCAGCAACCGTTCCGTCATTATAGTTACCAATCATAGCCGCCATCAATTCGTTGTCAGCTGGATTAAGATTATATAAAATAGTTTTTGCTAATTGATTGGTACTATCTAAACGATCTAAGAATTTAGACAATTGCTTTGCCTGAGAAAAATCACCAATAGAGTCCCATCCAGTATCTGCTCCCAAGGTGGTTAACATCCTTGCATTATTGTTTCGGAGTGCTCCCAAATGAAATTGTTGTACCCATTTTTTTTCATGATCCCATTCAGCAAATTTTACCAACATGGCTGATTTGAATTTGATATTTTCTGGTTGCGAAATAGACTCTCCTGCGGTCAATTTTCTGAAAATATTTCTGACTTCGGATTCTTGATAATCCACTGCATAAAGTTGTTCCAACCCATGATCGCTTATACAACAGCCATTTTCTGCAAAAAAATCATGACGGCTTTTTAAAGCGGCTAAATAATCATCCCAGCTAGCAATCAAAATATTAGTAACGGCTTGTAATTTATTGACATACGCATTAAAAGAATCTACATCATCAACATTCATTGCTTTATCAGGACGAAAAGCAGGTAGCACTTTGATTTCAAATCCATCAGCTTTTATTTTTTTATGATGCTCAAGTGAATCAATTGGATCATCCGTAGTACAAAGAACTTTTACGTTCATTTTCCTTAATAAATTTCTAACCGAATAAGCTGGTGTTTTCAATTTTGCAGAACAATGATCATAAATTTCTTTTGCAGTATCAGGGGAAAGGATTTTATCTACATCAAAATAACGTTGTAATTCTAAGTGTGTCCAATGATACAAAGGATTTCTTAAAGTATAGGGTACAGTAGCAGCCCATTGTTCAAACTTTTCATAATCCGTAGCATCACCAGTACAATACTTTTCATTTACCCCATTACTCCGCATAGCTCTCCACTTATAATGATCGCCATAAAGCCAAATCTGAGTAAGGTTTTCAAAATTTACATCATTAGCAATTTGCTCTGGTAACAGATGATTATGGTAATCAATAATGGGCATTTCTTTTGCAAACTGATGATATAGTTGCTTGGCTGTATCAGTTTGCAACAAGAAATCTTTATCTAAAAAACTTTTCATACAATTTCCTCTTTTTTCAAAAAATTAATTCTAAAATTTTTAAAGCTCAGCTAAATATTTGAATAAGAATTCCAAACTATTTTTCTGCTTTCTGAATCACTGATAAAACCCCCTCTTGCATTATCTGAACTAAATTATCAGTAACGCTATTTTCAAATCCTGGTATTTTAGTAAGATCGGCATCCCATAAAGCAAGATCACTTAAAACTGTTTTTACTAAATTTTCAGTGGACAGATTTTTCCAATGAGTAAAAAAATACTCCGCCATCTCATCCTTTATAGGATAAGGTTGGCCATTCAGCTCGCCAAAATAAACATTTCCCTCTTTTTTAACTGCCTTCATAAAAAGTAACCAGGCAGCAAAACCAATAGAAATTTTTTCAGGAACAGCGGAATAAAGTTCAGTATATCGATGTAAAACTTGTACTACCCTCATTTTTAGTTTAGAAGTATAATTAAGGGTGATACTGATCCACTGATGCTCTATCGTTGGATTACTAAAGCGATCAATCACCTTTGCAGAAAAATCAGTTGCCTCCTTTTCTGCTACTGGATAAGGAATTGCCCGAGCAATTTCTTTTACCATGAGTTGTTTAACGAAATTACCCAGTACTTTGTCTGCCATCGCTTGCTTAACCGTAGTAAAACCAGCTAAAAATGCTACACCACAACTCATTGTATGAGTTCCATTTAATAACCTCAATTTAAGCTCCTTAAATTGAGTAATATCATCTGTAATGATAACACGCTCATCGACGGATGCAAAAGACAATACTTCTTTAACCTGTTGATTTCCCTCTATTGCCCAAAGGCTATATACCTCACTCATTGTAATTAAATCATCTTGATAACCTAATTGCGCTTCCAATAAACTCTTTTTATCGGCTGCAGGTTTTCCAGGAACAATTCTATCTACTAGAGAATTACAAAAATGATTATGTTTTTCAAGCCACTGAATAAACTTGTCTTCCAGACCATTAAACTCAGCCAATTCAAAAACAATTGCCTTTATTTTTTTTGCATTATCCGATATCAATTCAGTAGGTACAATCACCATTCCAGCTGTTGCACTTCCATCAAAAGCCTTATAGCGTTCATATAAAAAAGCTAATAATTTAGCAGGATAAGAACTAGGAGGATTAGCATTAATATGTTCTTTCACCAGTTCGATACCCACCTCAGTAGTATTAGATATAATGATGTTTAATTCGAAATTATGAGCGCACTTCAATACCAATTCCCATTGGGTAGCTGCTGACAATACCCTACTAATAGCAGAGCATATTACATTTTCTTCAACAGATTGTCCATTTACCAAGCCGCGCATACAAAGCGTATACAAACCATCTTGGTTATCAAATGCAACAGCATCTCCCCCGTCAGTTGATTTTACTACCACAACCCTTCCATTGAATACCCCTTTTTTATTTGCCTTATCAATAAAGTAATCTGGCAATCCTCTTAGTAAAACTCCGGTTCCAAACTGCAATACTCTTTCGGGTAATGCAAATAGGCTTTCGTTAGAAAAAGTTGTATTACCTGCCTCTATATTCTTGAGATTAATTTTAGAAAGTAACATGAATTTTTTTATTTTAATTAATTGCTGAGTTTATCAAATAATTAATTCTAAAGACTAGATCTAAAGTATTAAAATAGCCCTGAAGATAAACTCACTAGTGCCTTTGAAAATAATAAACAGCTAACTACTGAATATTATTTTGCAAAACCTTCCACATCTCACCTGCTACAAATATATTCCCCTTAGGATTAAGATGTACTCGATCAGAAGTAAGAATTCCCTTTTCTACATTAGAAGGATTGTTAGCTTGTAGATAAGCTGAAAATGCTTTACGAAGATCGCATACCGGCAATGACATATCCTTAGCTATACTTCGAATAATATTACTATAATAATTTAAGTCACCATCTTGTTGATTAGAATGGTCATTTCTTTCTCCTATTACAGAAGGAGTACAAACAATTACTTTAATGTTTTTCTCTTGTAATTTTTTGATTATTGCACGATAAAATTTTTCAAATTTATCAGCATCTGTTCCAGTGCCAGAGCTTGCCTTATGCCAAACATCATTAATGCCTACATAAATAACTACTACATCAGGAGATTTTTTCAAAACATCCTCTTCCATTCTAAGATAGAGATCGTATACTTTATTACCGCCAATACCTGCACCTACCAATTCAATCTGATCTGATAAGTTAGACTGCTTGATAATGCTATCCATTTTGACAATATATCCAGTAGGTGATACACCCGCTTGAGTTATTGAATCTCCAAAGAAAACTACCTTCACTTTTTTTGCCGGAGGGGTAAAAGAAAATAAGATAAATGAAAGGAATAATGTGAATTTAAAAAGATGTTTCATTGTCAAAATATTAAGTGATTAAAATTAAAGATTATAAAAATTAATAGCATTCAATCCAAAAAAATCCTGTTGCTCAGTTTCAGTAAAAGAAGAAAAATAATTACTTACTATTTCCATAGTTTGCTGATAAGAAGCAGCCACTAAACAAACCGGCCAATCAGAACCAAACATAATCCGCTTAGTTCCGAAAGACGATACGATTACATCCATATAAGGTTTGCAATCATCCTTACCTCTATTTTTCCAATCTGCTTCAGTAACCATTCCAGATATTTTACAGTACAAGTTAGGGTATTCAGCCAAAGCTTCCATTCCCTTTTTCCATTCTACTATATTCTTTTCTTTGATATTAGGTTTAGCGATATGATCAATAACAAATTTTTGGTCAGGAAAAGCCTTTACAAATTCATCGATGTATTGAATTTGATCTGGGTAAATTAAAATATCATAAGTGAAATCAAAGTTTTTTAATTTACTTATACCCTTCATAAATGCAGGGCGAAGCATCATTGCTCTCTCCGATTCTCCTTGTAAAATATGACGAAAACCTTTCATCTTGTTAAAGGAATGATAATAAGCTAATCGATCTTCAACGTCATCAGACTGCAGGTCAACCCAACCAACTACTCCCTTTATAAAATCAAAATTATTAGCATGATTCAACAGAAATTCGTTTTCCTTTTCACTTTGATCACATTGGACTAGCACCGAACCATCCAAATTATTTTCTTTCAATTGAGTTTGAAGGTCCTCAGGCGTAAAATCCCTTTGTATAATAGCCATCTCATCATTTATCCAACTATCACGAACAGGATCAAAGTTCCAAAAATGCTGATGGGCATCTATTCGCTGTGAAATTTTAGTAGGCAGTAGAGAAGTAGTTTTTTCATTCATAAGTCAATCGTTGTAATAATTTATATTCTTGGGAGTTGAAATAGCAAAGCTTTATATATCCTAGATTTTACAAACGGTTCATCCAATTATGTAATCTCTCCAACCAGTTATCATCGGTAGTTTTATTATTCATACCAAATCCATGTCCACCTTTTGGATACAAATGCATTTCTGCCAATACTTTATTTTTTATACAAGCTTGATAATAACGGATACTATTTTCTACCAATACACCTTTATCATCTCCAGCATGAACTAAAAAAGAAGGAGGTGTATTAGGAGTAACCTGCAAATCATTACTGAAAAAGTTAACTTTTTTTGCAGATGCACGAACACCTATTAAATTATCTTTAGAGCCCTTATTATAAATAGAACTATCGAAACTGATCACTGGATAAATTAAAATGGCAAAATCAGGTCGTGTAGAAGTTGTATCTGAATTACCTGGATCAGCTTTGAAATCAAAATGAGTAGCCGCTGTAGAAGCTAAATGTCCTCCGGCAGAGAATCCCATAATCCCAATTTGATTTGCATTAATTCCCCACTGTTTTGCATTATTTCTTATCAATCGAATAGCCTGTTGTGCATCTTGTAATGGAGCAATACTTTTATCAATCATCGTTGAGTCATCTGGTAACCTATATTTTAGAACAAATGCAGTAACTCCCCATTTATTAAATTCTTCTGCCACATTTGTACCTTCTTTATCAAAAGCTAAGATGGAATATCCACCACCTGGGCAAATAATCACTGCTTTTCCATTTGGCTTGGCAGGTTTAAAAATCGTAAAGGAAGGGACGCTCACTTTTGCAATTCGAATAATATTATCCCTAGAAGTTGAATTTTCTTTATTAGGAGCTGTAATAGAATTAGGCACCCCGTTTTTATATAGCGGCATTTCAGTAGAATTTTGACCTACTACTTTGGTAACAACAAATGCAGCCATTATGATGATTAAGTTTTTCATTTTTTAATAATTATCAATAAAATTATCATTTTTTTTCGGACTATTCAAAAGCATAGAAAGAATGAGCGACCAGCCACTATTTTAAAGGATACCCAATCAATACTATGTAAAAATGGAGAATTCGTCCATCACTATAATAATATCTTCCCGACTGAATTGAACTGATATATAGTTAATTTTAGTAACTTGTATTTTTCCTTAAAAGCAGTCGAAATGTCATCTCGATTTTTGAAAATAATTTTCAAGCACAATAGTTTTAGATCGATTATTTTCGCAGTATAGTTATAACAATATAAAAATTAGGAATATTTAAATTCTTTTGGAGATTAAATTTTAATATATGAAAATCTATAAAACCAATTCAGGTAATGTAATTGAACATCAGGGAGCTTATCATTTATTCCCTTCAACTAACTGGGACCAATTAATCAACCGAGATAATTTGTACCAATTACTTAGTTCAGAAATAGCCGCTAACAAAAAAACAGTAAGTCTCGAATGGCTAAATGAGCAGACTATTCTAGCACCCATTGATCAACAAGAAATATGGGCAGCAGGAGTTACTTATTTAAGAAGTCGTCATGCGAGAGTAGAAGAATCCAAGGATGCTGGAGGGGGTACTTTTTATGATAAAGTATATGACGCACCGAGACCAGAAATATTTTTTAAAGCAACTGCACAGAGAACCGTTGGACAAAATGGTTTAGTTAGAATAAGAAAAGACTCTACTTGGGATGTTCCAGAACCAGAACTTACCTTATTCATTACCAGCGCTGGAAATATAGTCGGATACACGATTGGTAATGATATGAGTTCAAGAAGTATTGAAGGAGAGAATCCATTGTACTTACCTCAAGCTAAGATGTATGAAGGATGTGCTGCATTAGGTCCATGTATCTATGTTCCGGATCAACCTATATCTCCAGATGCTAGTATTGAAATTTCAATCGAAAGAAATAATGTGGTCATGTTTTCAGATCGAATTGCTATCAGTCAAATGAAAAGAACACATACCGATTTAGTAAGTTACTTGTATAAAGAATGTTCATTTCCTAATGGATGCTTTTTAATGACAGGTACTGGTATTGTACCTCCCAACAGTTTCACTTTACAAAGTGGAGATAGCATAAATATAACCATCGAACATATTGGAACCCTTAAAAACACAGTAGCCTAATGACTATACACGGAAAAAACATTATCGGTAATAACCTTTCTGCACTAGGTACTAGCAGCTTTAATGCTTATGATGTAGCTAAGCATACGCCATTAGCTGAAAAATTTTTTGAGGCTACAACAACAGAAATTAATGCAGCAATTTCATTAGCAGCAGAAGCCTTTAGTATTTATAAAAATAAAAGTGGTAAAGAAAAGGCAGCCTTTCTTGAATGTATTGCTACAGAAATAGAAGGCTTAGACATGGATTTAATTGAAACAGCGATTAAAGAAACCGGCTTACCTATTGCAAGAATTACCGGTGAGAGAGGAAGAACTACTGGTCAGTTACGTCTTTTTGCTGCTCAACTAACAGAAGGTTCATGGGTAAATGCAATTATTGATAAAGCGCTTCCAGATCGTAAACCATTACCAAGAGTAGATATTCGACAAATGCAAATTGCCATTGGACCAGTGGCTGTTTTTGGAGCAAGTAATTTTCCATTAGCATTTTCTGTTGCTGGAGGGGATACCGCTTCTGCCCTTGCAGCAGGATGTCCTGTAGTTTTCAAGGCTCATCCGGCTCATCCAGCTTCTTGCGAATTAGTAGGCGGTGCAATTATCCGGGCTGCAAAAAAATGCAATATGCCTGATGGAGTATTTTCAATGGTACATGGCATCAGTCACCAAGTAGGACAAGCTTTGGTTACTCATCCAATAATAAAAGCAGTAGGATTTACGGGTTCATTAAAAGGCGGAAAGGCTTTATATGATGCTGCTGTAAGAAGAGAAGAACCGATTCCAGTGTATGCAGAAATGAGTAGTGTAAACCCTGTAATATTTTTACCTGAAATACTAGCAAAAAAATCTGCTGAATTAGCAGAGGCATTTGCTGGCTCGATCGTATTAGGAGCTGGACAGTTTTGTACTAATCCTGGTGTATTCTTATTGATAAAAAATGCGGACTCTGATAATTTTATTAAACTGTTGGCTGATGCTATAACAACAAAACCAAGTGTACCGTTACTTACCAACGGCATTTTCGATGCCTATTGTAAAGGGATTAGTGATCAAAGAAATACGGAAGGTGCAGTTGGTTTGACTGAATTTGACGCTTCTACTGCTCAACCTCATTTATTGCAAATAGATGCGCAAATGCTGATAAAAAATCCTTCTCTAACAGAAGAAGTTTTCGGACCATCGTCGGTTGCTATAGTTGCTAAAGACATGAATGAACTAACAGAATGTATCCTTCACTTAAAAGGTCAGCTTACTGCTAGTATTCATGGTACTGATGACGAATTAAAAAATTCTGGATCGCTTATCAATTTACTAAAAGAAAAAGCAGGAAGACTTAATATTAATGGATTTCCTACAGGAGTAGAAGTTGGTAATGCAATCGTACACAGTGGGCCCTATCCTGCAACTACAGACTCTAGAAGTACTTCTGTTGGTTCACAATCTATCTATCGATTTACAAGACCTATTTGTTTTCAAGAATTTCCAGAACATTTGTTACCTGATGAATTAAAAGAATCCAATCCATTACAGATAAGTCGATTGGTCAATGGAATTAAAATGTAAGTCTATTTTAAATAATCGAAAATAAATTACTACTTCAAACGCAATTGCCCCCTTAGTCAAAGGGGGCAATTGCGTTACACTATCAAATGAATTATTGGAAATTAGATTAAGAATACAATAAGACCTCCAAATGATTGCATTATTTTTTAGCAAAAGATTCTGCTGCTTTATCCAAAGATTCAGCTGTAGGCGTTTTACCATTAGATACGATTACTCTATATTTAAAAGTGATCGACTTGCCAGCTTCTAATGCAAAATTCAATTTTTCTTTTCCCCCACTTAATGGTTCTTGTCCAAGTGAATTAGCGGCAAACAACCCATAACCACGAGCATGCCAGTAGGTAGGGTATCCAGGGTTTTTAGGATGATCAATAATAGTGATCGAAACTAATTCTGCATTCTTTTTACCGTACATCATACACCAGTTTCCTCTGGTACCCCATACCTCATTTCCTGTAATGCCTTTACTAGAAAGAAAAGTACCATTGACTCCTTCATTATCCAATACAGCTACTTTAGTTGCAACACCGTTAGCATCCGTAAAAATCTCTGGTTTTTGAGTAGGTATTTCTAATTCCCTAGCAACCCGAACTCCCATAAATCCTTCCTTATTGTCTTTAAAGCTAACTTTTCCCTCCTGAGCAGTTAAGGTAGTGGTTCTATCAATAGTCCGGCTATTTTCATCACCGCTAAAAGTTAAAGTGGTTGATTCCTTCAATAAAATTTTACCAGAAATATCTACCCAATTAGAAGTTACTATGAGATCGCCTTTTTTCAAACCTTCTTTTACACTCACAATTTTTTGATGACGGATACTACCATACTTTGGTTTATCCACTGCGGGAATAGCATCAGAATTATTCCAAAAATCCAATCCATTTACGTCACCATAATTCAACCACATACCGATATGATGGGGATGATCTGTTCTTTCATTAGCTCTAGGAGCTAATGGAAAACCACGAGTAACGGTAATTCCAGAAGCGGTTTGGATAGGAAACAATACTGGTTTATCAATCTTGGAATCGTAGAGGTAAGCAGTGAAAAATTGACCGCCTACCATTACCTCTACCTTTTTTTCATTTTCTTTTTGAACAAACTTCACCGGTTGCTGGGAGAATGCATTTGAAACGAATAAAAACATACTGCCGCACAAGAAAATACTTTTAATAAATCGCATCGTTTTTTATTTACTGGTCTAGATTGAATAATTTTTAAATGGTTCAAAAGGTTTACCACCCACCATTATCTCTTGTGCTTTTTCATCAAAAGTTACTTTACGACCAGTAAGCACAGCTGCATTGGTCATGATAGTAGCGATTGAATGACTATAACCTGCTTCAACCGGGGCATTAGGCGTTTTACGACTGCGCACACACTCCATCCAATTGCGAATATGGCTAGACGTTAGTTTATCTCCTCCAGTATTTGCAGAAGTTACAACAGGTTCTACCACTGAAAGTTTAGAGGCAGGCAATAAGAAAGAACTCATACCAGCTGCTGCCGCATTTTTATCAGACAATCCTCCTTTTGGAGAAACCATATTGGTATCTAAATTTAATTGACCACCATTAGAATAGTAGATTTCTGTTGGTGCATCATCTCCATTGTGCATACGAGATCCGAATGTAACTTGGAATCCTGTTTTAGGATCATTGTTTGGACCATAATCAAAAGCTGCATTAATAGTATCCCAATTCTTTCGTCCATCCTTCCACATGTAAATACCACCATTCGCCACTACACTGCGAGGATGTTGTAAACCTGTAAACCAATGTACCGTATCAATTTGATGACTCATCCACTGACCTGCTAATCCAGATGAATAAGGCCAAAACAATCTAAATTCTAAATATTTTCTAGGATCAAATGTTTCAAATGGTCGATTCATCAAAAATCTTTTCCAATCGGTATCTTTTTCTACCAACTTCGCTACATCAGCAGGTCTGCGCCAACGCATCGGCTGATTAACATTCCATGTTAACTCCACCATAGTGATAGCTCCAAATTTACCAGATTTGATAAAGTCTTCAGCAGCATGATAATTAGATCCACTTCTTCTTTGAGAACCAATTTGAACAATTTTATTAGACGCTTTAATTCCTTTGAATGCTCTACGATTATCATCCATTGTTTCTGCGAAAGGTTTTTCGCAATACACATCGCAGCCTGCATTTACAGCTTCTAAAGCATGATTAGCATGTTGGAAATCAGCCGTACTTACAAACACCGCATCTACTAATTTCTTAGAATACATCTCTTCATTATTTCTACAAGCAACTACTTCGTTCTGCATTTTTTCTTTCCACATTGCAGCACCCGCTTCTCTTCTTTTATTCCAAATATCAGATACCGCTACTACCTCAAAATTCATTTCCTTATAATGATTCATAAAACAAGGCATATGAGAACCTCTGTGTCTATCAGAAAAACCTACTACACCTACTCTTACTCTATCATTGGCTCCAATGATGCGATTATAACTTTTTGCACTCAAGCCTAATTGAGTTGCTACTACACCAGCTCCAGCCAACGCTGATTTTTTAATAAAAAGGCGGCGATTATTTGATTTCATAATTGAGTTGATTTTAAATTTTGATTTAAGGTATGAAATTGTTTGAAAATAGCAATTTTTTTATTGAAAATTTATAGGGAAAGGTCAAATAACAGAGTCAACAACCTTTTATTCACTAATTAAATAAACCAATAAACTTCTAGCGCCATGTGCACCTATAACTAAGGACTGTTCGATATCTGCAGTTTTAGAAGGACCGGCTAAAAAAACTCCATACCCTTCTTTAGCCACGTCGATTTGCTTATATGCTTCATGCAGATTAGGCACAATTTTATTTACATTCAAACAAATCACCAAATGCTGGCAAATAAAAGGCAATAAACGATTTTTGATTTGATGTTCATATAACCACACTGATCCATTTTCAGCTACCCCCATACTGCCTTCTATATAGGCCCTATCAACCGTTTCCAATAAACTAGCCTCCATTGTTGAATTAATCTCATTGTTTACTTCACCTAAAATTGGTAATGTATTTACAATATATTCTCCTCCGATTTTCGCCTGTTGAATTTCTTCTTTAATTACATCAATGGAAGATAACTGAATCACCTTACCGCCAATGCTCTCTAGGGTTTTTGTGAATTGTTCCACCCAATCAGCTGCTAAAACACTAGTGCTTTTTATATCAATCACCGGTAATTCAATCAATTCAGGTTTATTAATTGAAATCGCCCCTAATATTTTTTCTCTTGAACTCATTGTTTATTTTTTTTATACCAATCTCTAAAACTTTGTTTAGGTGCTTCAGGCATTTCTCTTTGTTTATACCATGGATTGAGTGATTTATTATTGATAATAAAAGGAAAAACACGCATCATCCAACGTCCCATTTTTCCAGCAACCCTATAAATAGAAGGATGAGATAAAACAAATGCCATTCCTTTCATAGCTACTTTTTTACCTGTAGCTGTATAACCTTCCGACACCAATTCCTGTCGCCATTTGTACAATTGAACATGGATATCAATTTTAACTGGACAAACATTACTACAAGAACCACAAAGAGTAGACGCAAAGGGTAAATCTGCATTTGCCTTCATGTCTAAATTTGGATTTAAAATAGATCCAATCGGCCCGGCCACTGCAGTATGGTAACTATGGCCTCCACTTCTTCGATAAACTGGACAAGTATTAAAGCAAGCTGCACAACGAATACATTTTAAAGAACTTCTAAAATCAGGACGTCCTAATTGTTTAGTTCTTCCATTATCTACAATGATAATATGCATCTGCTGACCAACTCTTGGTTGATGAAAATGACTAGAATAAGTAGTAATCGGCTGCCCCGTAGCACTTCTTGCTAACAATCGAAGAAAGACACCAAGGTGCTCAGCATTAGGAATAATTTTTTCAATACCCATACAAGCGATATGAATTTTTGCAGCATGAGCACCCATATCTGCATTACCTTCATTGGTACATACAACAAAACCGCCTGTTGAAGCAATGGCAAAATTTACACCTGTAATCGCCAATTGAGAATGAATAAATTTAGTGCGCAAATGTTGGCGCGCAGCTTCGGTCAAATATTGTGGATCATTATTTCCTTTTTCAGTTCCTAGGTGTTCGTGAAATGTTTCACTTACATCTTGTTTCTTTAAATGAATTGCAGGTAATACTATATGACTGGGTGGTTCATTTCTAAACTGAACAATTCTTTCGCCCAAGTCTGTATCAACCACCTCAACACCACGTTTGGCTAAATAATCATTCAAGTGACATTCTTCGGTCAGCATGGACTTACTTTTCACCACCTGCTCAACTTTTTGATCACGAATAATTTTCAGTATGATTTCATTGTGTTCTTCTGCATCAATAGCCCAATGAACTTTAATTCCATTTGCCTGAGCATTCTTTTCAAATTCAGCCAAATAATTATCCAAATTTGAAAGCGTATGGTCTTTAATTGTTGACCCTAGCGAACGCAACTGCTCCCACTCCGCTATCTGTCTAACTGCCTTATCTCTTTTCTCCCTTACGAACCAAAGGGTTTCATCATGCCAGTCAGTTCTAGATTCATCTTTATTAAATATTTCTGCTGCCGCTGAATGACTAAGCGAAGCACCTTGAATAGGCACAAAAAAAAGTCTATTGAAATTTTTTGGGTTCATTTTATTTTCTTTTACTATTCAAGTCAATTAATCACTATTTAGAATCTCAGCTATATGAATTGTCTTTACCTTACTTCCTTGTCGCTTTAAAATGCCCTCTAAGTGCATTAAACAACTTACATCACCACCAGTAATATATTCTACTTCATTTACTGCATGTTCAGTTATACGATCTTTACCCATTTTCACAGATACTGCTTCTTCAAAAACACAAAATGTTCCACCAAAGCCACAACATTCGTCTACGCGTTTGGGTTCGCTAAGCTGCAACCCTTTCACCATATTTAGTAAATAAGCAGGTTTTGAAAAAGAAGGGGCAGATAACTCACTCATAGAAGAGAGGTTCAAACCGCGTTGACCATGACAACTTATATGCATCCCTACTTTATGAGGAAAGCTAGCAGTAATATTTTCAACTTTTAATACATCAACGATAAACTCTGTTAACTCATATATATGCTTACGAATATAAGCAGCCTTGATTTCATCTTGATCATGTAAATGTTCTTTCACATGCAGCACACAACTTCCAGAAGGTGATACGATATGATCTACCTCTCCGAAATTAGCAACAAAATTTTTATCACATCCTTCACTTAATGAAGCAAAGCCACTATTAGCCATGGGCTGACCGCAACAAGTTTGATTGAGTGGAAACACAACTTCACAACCCAATTTCTCTAAAAGTTCTAAAGTTGCGACTGCAACCTTAGGATAAAATTGATCAATATAACAGGGTATAAATAATCCTACTTTCATTACTATTTTTTTATTCAATTAAAACACTCTAAACTTCTTTTTCAAACAAATAAGTCATTTATTGTTAATGACTTATTTGACTGACATTAAAAAAGCTGTAATATCTGCCAAATTTTGTTCAGTCATACCAGCAGTTAAGGGTTCAGGCATCAGACTTTTTTTCTGTTTCTTCTTAGACCTTATTTTGTCTAACGGAATAACATGTTGAACACCTTTAATATCTTTAATTACAATGGTCTGTTTATTTTCTGAAATCAAAAATCCATATAAAGATTCACCTTCCAAAGTATTCAATAGCCAAGGTTCATATCCAAAAACAATTGAAGCGCTTGGATTGACAATGGCATCAATTAAAGAAAGCTTGTCAAATTTTTTACCAATATTAGTCAATTCTGGGCCAATCATATTTCCTGTCAACCCAACTTTGTGACAGCTACTACAATTATTTGTAAAAATAGTTTTCCCAGCCAAGGCATCGCCAGGTATTTTTGAAATAGCCGTAACGGAAAATATTTTATCGGTTCCACTTCGTTTAAAATACTCTCCAGCTTGAATCCTTACCGCTAAATCAGGGTTAGTAAAAATATTTTCAGCTACTACTGGAATTAAGGCGGTGGGCAATTTTTTATCCGCCATTAATCCTATGATCATCTGCCCTCCCATAGAGTCCAATGCGATTTCCTTTGCCATCCTTTTTTGTCCCTGTTCAGACTGGCGATTATCAAACATCATTTGAAATTTGATTTTCATTGATGCTAATTTTCGCTGATACGAAGTATTGACATTTATTTTTGACCAATCCAGCAATTTATACCAATCATTACTTTGTCTAAAAGAAAGCCAATACAAAGATTGTTCTTTTACATCTTTTAAGTCAACATTTGTCAAATTCAACATCGCAGTTGCAGCAGTCTTATCATTTATAAAAGCCAATGCAGTAATCATTCGAGCTCTATCTTCTATTGAAACAGTAGCATCTTTTGCTCTTTGCACTAAATCATTTACAGCGTTTACAGGATGTAGTCTCCATGCAAAATCTACCATTTGCTTATTCCAATTCAAAGGAGAGTTGGGTTGATTTGGAAAAAAAGTTGACAATAATTCATTATACCAAGTTTCTACATTTGTTTCCATCGCACTCCCTAGCGTTTCCAGATACCAAGGATCATTGCCATTATATTGAGTAGCGATCGAAAGAAGTATTTCTTTTTTAACTGAATAAGTAGAATCCCTCAGTGAGACTGCTACCTCTCTGCGAACAAATGCAGATGAATCTTTGGAGAGTTTCAATGCTAAAGGCAATATATTTTCATTTAACTGTCTCAAAGAACGAAAAGCGGTAGCGCGTATTTTCTCATCTTTATCTGTTAAAATATTTTGAACTACTTGTTTCCCTTCCTTACCCAATTGGGTTAATAACCATATAGCTCTAGCTCTAACATAAGGATTTTCATCTTGAAGCAAATTCTTTACTGGTTCAACAACTGCCGGACCCTGTTGCTTAAGTTTTTCAAAAGCAATATTGCGGACATTTACTGCAGGATTTTTCAATGCCTCTAATTGTCCTTGAATACTATTGAAGTCTAATTTTGGAATGACTAATTTTTTATTTTTTGGTGTAACCCTGTAAATTCTACCATAACCAATTTTATCATTCATTTGGTGGCCACCCACTACTGGATCATACCAATCAGCAACAAAAAGAGAACCATCTGTTCCAACTGTAACATCAGCAGGACGAAACCAATTATCTTTTTGCTTATTCTGAACAGTATCATTCCATACATATCCTTCATTATCTTGAGAGAGAGAGGTAATTAAATTTTGACGTTCACCCATATCATATCCAGATTGAGAAATTGTGGGGTGATAACTAAAAATTACATTTCTACCTGCATCAGCACTTAATAACATTCCGCTGTATTTTTTTCCCAATGCATCCGATTCGTAAATTGCAACACCGGTAGGAGAACCAGCGCCAGATCGATCACCGGCGGGCATTACACCTGGGTCTTCCTGGTGCCAATGTGCAGTAAAAATATTTTGTCCAGGACGTTGATCTGCCTGCCAATACCTTGTTCCATCAGTACTAAAATATCCAGCATTTCCTCCTTCCATTAACCAAGTTGTACGGCAGGTGACTACTTGATCGTCGTTGTCATTTTGCCAAAGATTACCATAAGAATCAGTAACCACTTCATAGGAGTTTCTGAAATTATGACCTAATACTTTTAACCCAGTACCGTCAGGGTTTACACGAAGCGCCAATCCGCCTACCCAAACCTTACCATCATCACTTCTACGATTGCCCTCATTTTTATCATTGTATGGAGAACCACCAGTATAGAGACTTCCAGAGCGTAATGTACAACCACTTTTATCAGTAACCATATGGGGGCCTGCATTTCCAGTATTGAAATACCATTTACCATCAGGACCTGCAGTAACAGAATGAAGTGAATGATCATGATCTTTTCCACCGAAACCTGTTAAAATAATTTCCTTCTTATCTGCTTTATCATCACCATTTTCATCTGTGTAAATAATTAAATTCGGAGAGCAAGAAACAATCACTTTATTTCCAATTACCGCAATACCAACTGGGGAAATCAAATCTTTATCTTCAACAAATACAGTCGACTTGTCTGCTTTACCATCTTGATCAGTGTCTTCTAAAATGACTACCCTATCTCCCTTAGGATGATGTAAAAAACGAGTAGAATCATTGTTGAAATTTCTATAATTCACCGCCTCAGTAAGCCAAACTCTTCCTTTATAATCAACATCCATATTGGTAGGATTATATAACATCGGAGACTCTGCCCAAAGGGTTGCTTCCAAATCTTCTGGTACAAAAAGGCCGGTTGTGTTTTTTGAAGGGGCAGTTTTACATCCTGTAAAATAAACTATAGATAAAATGAAAAAACTAATAACTAAAATAAAAGGTTTTAATAATTTCATTGATTAGTAAATTAAATGTCAACAGTTTTTAATTTAAAATTCAGGATTCAAACCACCTGTGATTGACTTTTGATAATTAAGATAATTATTTTATAAAAATATTTTTTAAAAACTGAAAATTTTGCTGATAGCTTTTTACTCTGTCAGCCCCCTTTGGAATAGCACCTTCTATCTGCATCCAACCATCCCCTTTATAATTAGTTTCATGTATAGCTTGGCCAATAGCTTTCCAATCGTTTACTCCTGATCCAAGTAAAAATCCATTCTCTTTCATATGCAATTCACAAATTCTTTCTTTACCAAGTTTTTTAAATTCCTTCACCGTATCTAATCCTGCATCTGTAACATTGCAAAAATCATAATATACTTTGATATTTTTGGAACCTACTTGGTCAATAATATCAATTTGTTCATCAGCAGAAAGATAGGATTCAATACCTAAAATAATGCCCTTTTTTTCAGCATGGGGAGCTACCCTTTTTAAACGTCGAACTACTTCTTGTTTACCCTTTGCATCATTTCGCAAATCGTTATTTCCAAAAAAAGCCAATAACACTACAGGCACAGATAGATTTTTTGCCACGTCTACACTATCCCATACCCATTGTTCAGTTCTAGGATCAGATTTATAGGGGATGTTATTTAATTCAGCTATCGCAATACTAGAAATTTCAATACCCGTTTCTTTAGAATATTTTAAATACTCCTGCTGAACAGAAAGATCCCTCAACTTTAATTGATTACTTTCTGATCCCATATTCACCATTATTCCATCAAGCCCTATTTCCTTAGCAATACCAAAAGCACCTAAATCACCACTTTTACCAAGGCTCCAATCACATGCGCCAATCTTGAAATTTCTTTTCTTAGTCGCTGGTTCGGCAATCGAATCAAATGAAGTTCCTGCAAAAGCAGTTAGCCATGCCAATTGTTGTATGAATGTTCTCCTTGTATTCATTTTTAAAAATTTCAAAAACCCATTAAAAATTATCTTACCAAATGTAGGCTGAATATTTTACCTACTTAAAAACTATTGCCATTATATAATATTAATACTATCCAAAACATTCAATCATTCGAGTTTATAGTTATTGAATAGGAGCGTTTGGATAATATTTCAATTCTATTAAATCATTAGGTAAAGCTTGTTGATTCCAAAAAGAATGAATGGATAAAGCAGTTCCTACAGCAGTTGCCTGAGCCATAGAAGCTGCATAAACCTCTATTTCTGGAAAGGATAAGGCTAGTAAATTCATATAAACTGCATTTTTACTGAAGCCTCCGTCTACAAAAATTTTCTTTATATCTGTACCTTTTAAAATCAATTGCGTTGAAAAAAATTGCTGCGCAATAATATCTAATATCAATTGATGATAGGCTTCAATATCATTCGAAAAAGCAGCCAAATCTCTTTTAGTGAAATCTGATGCTTTTAAATCAATTACCCCTTGGTTCTGCGAAAAATTTTGCTGCAACTTTAAAATTATATTTTGATCATAATCAAAAGCTCTGTAACGCAAAACACTTTGATTAAAATGACTAGCAATTCTATTCACCTGCTGTTCATGCTCAAAGCCCGCAAACAATCTAGATGCCTTTACTTTCTTACCTTGATAAGTCATAAAATTTAGGCAGTCATTTGACAACTCTTCATCGGTTAAGGGTATTTGATTAAATGGATTTAAACTAATACACCAAGTTCCTGTAGAAATTAAAACGAATGGCTCATGAAAATTTACTAAATAAGGAATCAATGCAGCAGAACTATCATGAAGTCCAATACCCACTGAATATTTATTTCCTTGAAAGCTTGCAGACAAAACTTCATTGCCAGGTAAAATAGGCGCTAATTTTTCAAATACAGATTCTTGCTGAACCCATTGATGATATTGCATCTTGGTAAAATCCCACAAATTGGTATGACATCCAATACTAGTAATATCTGCGCAAGGAACACCTGTAATTAAATAACTGAGGTATTGTGGTAAATGAAGTGCGTATTTAATTTTTTTAAACAGTTCCGGTCTTTCATACTTGATGCGATACAATTGCATACCAGAATTTAAACTACCCAAAACAGGAGAAGCGCTTTGATGCGTGAAGGCTTGAACACCTCCATAAGTATCATAAAATTGATTGTGAAGTTTTTCGGGATACTTTTTTAAATAATTATACAATGGAGTAAGTGAGTTTCCATTTTCATCTATATAAACTAAACTAGCTCCATAAGAAGAGAAATTAATTGCTTTTATAGAAAACTCCTTCAAACCGATCACTTCCTTCAAAGAATCAAAAATATTACTTCGAAGACTCTCCAAATTATCACAATCGTCTCCATCTTCATCTAGTGTTTCAGGGAATTTTGCAGATTTTTCATAAACGATTTTATATTGACTATCAAATAGAAATAATTTTTTATTCGTCTTGCCCACATCAAAAATCGCTATTACTGGTATACTCTCCATCGGTATTTTTTTCCTAATTAAATAATTAAAAGAATAAAAGCAATTTATTATAAAAAATCATTCGATTTTAAAACTCACACTACAAACCTGTAGCTACCGTAACCACTCCTCTCTCTTGAATCAATTGCTCCCTCACTTTTAAAGAACGAAATGACTGAACAGGCTGTAAAGCTCCTCCAGATTGCATTCTAGCCTCTGCTACCAAAGGACGAACGTCTGTCCTAAAAGCTGTCTGCAAAATCTCCTGCGCTTTCACTACATCATTTACCGATTGAGCCTCTTTCAATGCATTGGTATCAACTATCAGTGCTTGAGCATAAGCAATCATAATTGCTTCGATAGATTGCAATAAATCTTCCAACGGATCTTTTACATTATGACTCGCATCAATCATCCAGGCTAAATCGGTAGCATGATTCATTGATTTAGCATCCATCCCTTCTACTAATTCATTGAAAATTAAAAATAACTGATAAGGGTTAATACTTCCAACGGTTAAATCATCATCGCCATATTTGCTGTCATTAAAATGAAACCCTGCCAGCTTATCTTCCATCAGTAATAAAGAAACAATCTGTTCAATATTTGCATTCGGCAAGTGATGCCCAAGATCAACTAAAGTAAATGCTTTAGGTCCTAATTTAGCCGTATACAAAAGTGATTGCCCCCAATCACCTACGGTTGTAGAATAAAAATTAGGTTCATACGCCTTGTACTCAACAAATAATTTCCAGTCGGAAGGTAATGCAGCATAAATTTCTTGTAAACTTTCAAAAGTATTTTTCCAAGCGGTTCTAAAATTAAGTTGTCCAGGAAAACATGAGCCATCAGATAACCATACCGTTAAGGATTTAGATCCTAATGCTACACCATGCTTTATTACTTCTATATTATGTTCAATAGCCTGTTTTCGAACCGCTTTATCAACATGATGTAGCGATCCAAATTTATAACTATACTGCTGATCCTTCTGATCTTGGAAGGTATTGGAATTAACCGCATCAAATTTTAAATGATGATGAGCAGCAAGTGTTTTAATCGCATTCGCATCAGAAGGGATATCCCATGGAATATGTAATGAAATAGCACCACTTGACTGATTGAGGGCATGCAACAAACCGATGTCTTCTATTTTTTGTTCAAGAGTCCCTGGTTCACCACCTCCACTAAAACGGCCAAATCTGGTGCCTCCTGTACCCAATGCCCAACTCGGAATGGCCACTTGAAAGTCAATTAACTTTTGAAGTATAGTATTCATGTTATTGATGTCAGCTGCTGCCAATTCAAATTTTCTTTGATGTGCAGAAAGCAAAGTATTATTACTTTGCTCAATCAATTGCTTACTCAATAACATACTTTTAAAATTTATTGATACCTACTATTGCATTTTAATCCAAATGAAAAACTTCTTTTAATGGAATACTAACTGGAGAATTATCTGAATTAGATTCCATAATATCCTTCATAAAAGCCCACCACTTTTGCATTACTGGATGTAAAGGCAATTCATTCATTAAAATAGGATCCTTCACTTTTAAAACGCCTAATAAATCACCAGTGGATTCATCTAAAAAAATGGAATAATCACTCACTCCGGTTTCTTTTAATAAAAGCCGAAGTTCGGGCCATAATTCATCATGCCTTTTTTTATATTCAGCTTCTTGTCCTTTATGAAGCTTCATTTTAAAAGCAAGCCGATAGAAATTATTTTTTTCAACAATTATCATTCCTGGCAAATCTTCAACGGATTTATTTTCTTCGGTCATATTTTAAATATACTATCTCATAAATGCCATTGCCACACCACCATCTACATTTAATGTATTTCCAGTAGACTTACTTAATAAACCACCAACAAAAGCAAAACAAGCGTTGGCAATATCATCAGGAAGTATCATTTCATTTAATAGTGTTCGCTTTGCATAATAGGCAGGTAATTCAGCTACAGTAATTCCATAAGCTTTAGCACGACCTTCGGCCCATCCTCCAGCCCATATATTAGAATCAGCAATCACCGCATCTGGATTAACTGAATTTACCCTAATCTTATCTCCTCCTACTTCTGCTGCCATCAATCTACTCAAATGAGCCTGCGCAGCCTTCGCCGAACCGTAGCCTGCATTATTTGGACCAGCCACCACTGAATTTTTTGAAACAATATTAATTACATCACCACCAATATCTTGTTTACGCATAACGGCAATGCCTGCCTGCGAAACTAGGAACTGACCCTTCACTAAAATATCATATAATTTATCCCAGTCTTCGATACCATGATCCGCTATTGTTTTAGAAATACTAATTCCAGCATTATTGACAATAATATCTACACCACCAAAAGCAAGTGCTGCTCCTTCCATAGCTTTTGAAATAGTGGCTACATTGGTTACATCCAATTGTACTGCAGCAGCTGTATCTTTTCCAAATAGTTGAACAAATTCAGCCGTAGCGGTTTGTAATCTTTCTTCATTAATATCATTGATGATTACACAGGCACCTTCAGCTGCAAATTTCTTAGCGATCGCCTTTCCAATACCACCGGCACTTCCTGTAACTAATGCAATACGACCAGATAAAGATTTAGGCTTTGGCATCCTTTGAAGTTTTGCCTCCTCTAACAACCAGTATTCAATATTAAATGCTTCTTGACGAGGCAATGAAGTGTATTCAGAAACCGCTTCTGCACCTTTCATTACGTTGATAGCATTGATATAAAATTCAGCAGCTACCCTAGCTGTTTGCTTATCCTTTGCAAAAGTAAACATGCCCACACCTGGATATAATAACACTACTGGATTGGCATCTCTTATCGCAGGACTATTCGGATGTTTGCAAGCATCATAATAATCAGCATACATTTTACGATAAGCTTCAAAGGCCGGTGAAAGCGTTGCCTTTATAGCAGCAACATCAGTTAAATCACCACTAGCGCTTAATGGTAATACCAACGGACTAATTTTTGTCCGCAGGAAATGATCAGGGCAACTAGTCCCCAAGGGAGCCAATCTATCCAAATCATTTGAATTAATAAATTGCAATACTCGATCATCATCAGTAAAATGACCAATCATTTTAGTTTGTGAAGAACAAAAACCTCTTAACACTGGGGCCAAGGCTGCAGCTTGCTGCAATCTTTTTTCTTTAGGTAAAGATTGTATTTTAGCTCCACCAAAAATTTCACCTTTTTTGCCATAATTTTTTTCTAAGTAAATAGAACAACGTTCTACTACCTCTAGAGTATTCAAATAACTCTCATAAGCAGTATCACCCCATGTGAATAAGCCATGTGAACCGAGCATGATACCTCTAATTCCTGGATTTTCATCTAAGCATTGTTTTAATTGTAGTCCAAGATCAAAGCCTGGCTTCTGCCAACCTACCCAACCGATTTTTCCTTCAAATAATTCCTGCGTAATTTTTTTTCCATCTTTTGCAGCAGCAATGGCGATAGCTGCATCTGGATGCAAATGATCAATATGTTTGAAAGGTAAGAACCCATGTAATGCGGTATCAATAGAAGGAGCTTTAGAAGCCAAATCATAAATACAATGATTGAACAACTCCACCATTTCATCTTCATGCTCAATACCTCTATAAATATTTTTTAAATTTAATAAACGATCCATATGCAATGCCGCCAGACCATTCTTTTTGAGTGTGCCAATATCTCCTCCACTACCTTTCACCCACATCACTTCTTTTTCAACCCCTGTCAGTGGATCCTTAGCCATTGCCTTACAAGATGTATTACCGCCACCATAATTTGTTAACCTAAGATCAGCTCCTAATAAATTAGAGCGATAAATTAATAACGCTACTTCGTCTCCTGCTAATTCAGCTGCCTTTGCTTTATCCCACAAATAACTCACGTGCTTAAATTCATTTACATCCATTGTTATGTATTTTAAATTATTAAAAAAATCATTTTAACGAATTACCATATCCTACTATCAAGATAGAAAGCACTATGGTAGCTATTCCTAGAAAGATGGTTAGCGTTGTTTTTCTACTCACACTTTTCCATTCTTTTAAAACCAAACCCCACATATTGGCTACTAAAATAATAAATGACATATGCAAGATCCAAGAACTAGCGCCATTGCCCATTTTACTTTCACCCATACCATAAAAAAAGAATTGCAAAAACCAAGTGGTTCCGCCCAATGCACACAGCAGATAATTTTTTATCAACGGTGATTTTGAATTCGTATAATCTCCTATCGTTTTATTTCGAATATTTAAGATAAGGCACCAAATAAAATTAGTTGTTAGTCCACCCCAAAGAATAACTACAAAGATTACATTGTTGCGATATAAAAACTCACCCTGCCCAGGATTTGCAGCCTTCCAAACATCATTCGCTACAATACCCATAGATGTTCCCGCTTCAATTCCAAAACTAAAACAAGCACTCAATACTCCCGATACAATGGCAACTAATAAACCAATACCAATTTTAAATTCACTTCCAGAAGCATCAGTTGTAGATCCACTCAATTCTTTATCCTTCATCGCACCAGCTTTGCCACAAATAATAATACCAATCACACAAACTGCTAAGCCCAATAATACCAATTGGCCCCAAGAAGTTGCAAGCAAATTTACAATTGTATCCTTACCCTCAGTGGGCGTATAATAATAATAAATAGAGGGGATAATTGCTCCAAATACAGAACACAGTCCTAGAATAATGGAACTACCCAATGAAACACCTAAATAACGAACACCCAATCCATAAGTAAGTCCACCAATACCCCACAATAATCCCATTATAAAAGTTGAACTTAAAACTGCTGCACTTGAATTCCGAATAATATCAGCAAAACCAGGGATAGTAAGCCAGGCAGCTACTGGAGGAGCTATTAACCAAGAAAATAATCCACCTACAATCCAAAAACTTTCCCAACTCCAACCTTTCACCTTTTTATAAGGCATATAAAAGCTTCCCGAGGCAAAGCCGCCAATAAAGTGAAAAATTACACCGAGAATCACTGACATAATTCAAATGTTTATAATATAAGCAAGCTTCTATTTATAAAGTTAAATAATCCCAATTCCAAAAATTCAATTACCTGAAATCTATTTTACAGATTCTCTTTCAATCATCACTGTTTTTAATACAATGTGCTCAACGGTTGTTGAACGTTGATTGATTTGCTGAATCAAAATTTCAACCGCTTTTTTTGCAATATCCTTTATTGGTTGGGAAACTACCGAAATGCCTGGCATACCTAATCTAAAAAGATCATTGTCATCAAAACAAATTACTGAAATATCATCAGGAATTCTTTTTTCGATACTTCTCAATGCTTCTAGTCCGGCTACTCCAAGATTATTGGAGGTGAAAAAAATAGCATCCATTTTATTTTCATTTAGTTCTACAAAATCCTTTATTTCTTTAACTACTTTTTCATCCGTCAATCCAAAAGGAATTTTTTTTATTATTTGTTGATCTAATTGCAAATGATTTTGATTTAAACCTTGTTGATAGCCTTCCATGCGCTGAATCATTTGTAACTGATCAGTAAGATTGGTAACCAAAGCTATTCTTCTATATCCCTTTTTAGCCAAATAATTTACCGCTTCTAAACTTCCGTTTACATTATCGATGGTCACATATGATGAATCTAACTGTTGATAATAACGATCGATTAAAACGGCTGGTTTTTTTTCTTTTACTAATTTTTCTAACTCAGGCAACATCGCTTTGGTAGGTGCGATAATGTATCCATCCATATGTTTATCAACCAGCATGTTTAAGATATGGCGAGATTTTCCTTCATTATTCTCACTACTACAAAACATAACGGTATACCCCAATTTATCTGCTTCTTCCTCTACAATATTAGCTAAGTGGCCGAAAAAATAGTTGGAGATGTCGTCTACAATTAAACCAATGGTATTAGTCTTACCAGTTCGTAAACCTTTAGCAAAATGATTAGGGCGATAATTCATTTTTTCACCCAATGCAAGAATTTTTCTTGCCATTGCCTCACTAATCTTCATATCCTTAGCTCTACCATTGAGTACAATCGATACGGTAGTAACAGAAACACCTGCCTTTTCAGCAATATCTTTTAAGGATACTTTTTTTGTCATAGGAAAATAAGAATCAATAATTTACAAACCAGCTGTAATTTCACTAATAGCCACTGGTCTTCCTTCGAGTACAGATTTTTTAGCAGCAACTGCGATTATAGTCGCTTTCAAGCCATCGTTTCCACTAACAGGAATCGGTTCATTCTTACTCAATGCATCAATAAAAAATTGAATTTCATTTAAATAAGATGCAGCATAGCGATCCATAAAAAAATCTAATGGTAATGAATGATGAATTCCATCGGCATCAGAAATTACATTGCGGTTATGTTGATTATTATCAACCTGAATCATTCCCTTATTTCCAAATACTTCTAAGCGTTGATCGTACCCATAAATTGCCTTACGGCTATTATCAATCACCGCATAGGTGTCATCTTCAAATATTAAAGTAGTTAATGCTGTATCTACATCTCCCACTTCGCCCACCTGCTTATCCACTAAAACTAGTCCTCTAGAATAAACCTCCTTCACCTCTTTTCCCATCATGTATCGAGCCATATCAAAATCATGAATAGCCATATCCATAAATAATCCTCCCGAGTTTTTAATATAATCTAATGGAGGCAATCCTGGGTCGCGACTAGTAATTTTAATTATTTGAATATCTCCAATACGACCAGCCTGAATGCTTCTGCGAGCTTGTAAAAAATCTGGATCAAAACGTCTATTAAAACCTAGCATTAACTTCACAGTAGATTGATTAGCCATATCAACCAATGCTTTGGTTCTTTCTAATGAAAGATCCACTGGCTTTTCACAAAAAATATGTTTGCCAGATTTAAGCGCCAGCTCTATCATAGGTGCATGAGAACTGGTAGGAGTACAAATTAAAACTGCTTCGACTTCAGGCATAGCCAACACTTCGTCTGGCTTAGAAGAGAAAAAAACATCTTTAAACTCTTTTTTAAATTCTTCTGCAGGATAATGAGTATCAGCTACCGCTACTACACTTACTCCTGGGAATCGAAGTAAATTTTTAAGGTGAATTTTTCCAATACGGCCCACACCAAAAATTGCAATATTTACTTTTTTCATGAACTTGATTTTATTTTTTTGGATAAGAGATGATTAAATATTTTGTTATAACCCAATACTTTTTAGGAAATCCCTATTGCGCTGCGCACAAATTTTAGGTTCGCCCATTCCTGGCAATACATCTTGCTCCACTACAATCCATCCATCATAGTTTTTGGATTCAAGAAATGTTTTGATGGCTTCAAAAGGCACATCGCCTTTTCCTAATTCGCAGAAAACACCATTACTAACTGAACCAAAATAATCCCAATGATTACTACCTGCTTGAGCAGCAACAGCTGGATTAAAATCTTTAAAGTGAACATGCCATACCCGATCATAATATTTTTCCAATGCTGCCAAAGGATTTATTCCTCCACCTAGACGGTAGTGCCCGGTATCAAAACAAAGACCCAGCAAATTCGGATTCGTGTTTGCCAAAAGTTGATCAATCTCCTCAGGAGTTTCAATATATCCACCTCCATGGTGATGAAAGACGGTACGCATAACATATTTTTCTTTTACAGCAGCAGCCAAAGCATCGGCTCCTTTTGCAATTGTTTTGTATTGCTCGTCAGTTAATAAATGTTCTTTTGTAATTCTACCCGCATTATTTGTTCTTGCTGCAACAGTACCATTATCATCTGCCAATACAATAAATGCATTGGTATATCCAGCATTGTACATCAGGCCAGCAGTTTTTAAGGCTCTTTCAATCCCCTCAGCATGAGCCGACTCGTTGAGTAAAGCAACGGGAACAAAAGCACCTAACATATCCAAATTTCTTTTACTAACTTCTTCATGTAACTGCTGTGGATCAGTAGGCATAAAATCCCAATCACCTAATTCAGTTCCTTCATAGCCTGTTTCAGTAATTTCATTTAACACCTGTTCGTAACCTAATGACTTACCTTCTAGTTCAAATTCTAAAACTCCCCAACTGCAGGGCGCATTAGCTATTTTTATTTTTTTATGATTCATAAATTCATTTTTTATTGATACTATTCTACTAAACTGAATTCCAAGTTGATTCCTAAGGATTAAAATTTACGTGTCCATTCTTTAGGCCAACGTTCTACTACTACTTTTGTTTGAGTAAAGAATTCAATGGCATGTTTACCCTGACCATGTAAATCACCGAAGAAACTTTCGTTCCAACCACTAAAAGGAAACTGAGCCATTGGAGCGGCGATACCAATATTGATGCCTATATTACCCGCCATCGCTTCACTGCGGAATTTTCTAGCACTACTGCCACTGTTAGTAAATAAACAGGCCATATTGCCATATCTATTTTGATTAATAAATGCTATCGCATCTTCCACCGTTTTCATGTGCAACAAACTCATCACGGGTCCAAAGATTTCTGTTTTAATCAAATCGCCAGTCAAAGAAAGATTTTCAATAATGGTAGGACTAACAAAATTTCCAGATTCAAAACCACCGACTTTTTTATTTCTTCCATCTAACAATAAAGAACCTCCTTCTGCCACTCCTTGATCAATGAGCGATTCAATTCTCACTTTACTATCATTACTAATAACTGGCCCCATTTCGATACCCGAATTCAAACCATAGCCCACTGTCCTTGACTTAGCAGCTTCATATAACGACTCTTTAATTTTACTATTTTCTTCTACAGTAATTACTACGGAAGCTGCTAAACATCTTTGTCCAGCACAACCAAATACACTATCAGTAATAATTTGGGAGGTCATTTCAATATCAGCATCCGGTAAAACCACCACAGGGTTTTTTGCTCCACCTTGCGCTTGCACTCTTTTACCATTAGCGGTACCTTTTGCATAAATGTATTTTGCTACAGCAGTACTACCTACAAAACTGATTGATTTTACCAAAGGATTTTCTAGTAACTCATCAACACTAGCTTTACCACCATGTACCATATTGATTACCCCTTTAGGTAAATCTAATTGGTGCAATAATTCAAAAATTTTCATCATCGTCAAAGGAACTTTTTCTGACGGTTTGATGATCATACTATTTCCAGTTGCAATTGCATAGGGTAAGAACCAGAAGCTAATCATTGCAGGAAAATTGAAAGGAGCGATACAAGCAGTAACGCCCAATGGTTGACGAATCATAAATTCATCGATCCCTGTTGCAACATTTTCTAAAAATTCACTTTGCATTAGCATAGGTGCGCCACAAGCAACCTCTACATTTTCAATAGCTCTTTGTAATTCTCCACTAGATTCTGCTAATGTTTTACCACATTCCAATGTAATTAATCTAGCAATCTCATCTCTGTTTTCTTCCAGTAATTGCTTTAATTTAAAGAGTGGTTGAATTCTTTTTAAGACCGGCACATTTTTCCATTCTAAGTAGGCAGCCTGTGCAGCTACTACTGCATTAGCAACATCTTTTTGCGTTTCATTTCCATAAGGGACTTTAGCGAGTACTTCCTGCGTTGCAGGATTAACTACATTAATAGATTCAGATCCGCTACTATTTACCCAAGCACCATTAATGTAATTCTGTAATAGATTCATAAAATAATTATTTAAAAAAATGGAGGATAGATTTAATGAATTAAAAATTGTTATTGATTAATAATATTTTTGAGTTGATTTATTTTTAACTAATTGATCATGTGCTTTTTTAACTTTTTTACTAGTTGAAATTTGAGCCACTGGAACCTCCCACCAAGCGTAGCCACCTACTCTTTCTTCACGATCAGTTTCTACATAAATGACCGTAGTATTTTTTATTTTTTTAGCCTCTTCTAATGCAACTTTTAATGAGGCAGTAGTAGTCGCTTTTATTACCGTAGCGCCCATACTAGCTGCATTAGCAGCCAAATCAACCGGAAGGTATTTACCATCTAGTTGACCTGTTTTTTCATTGCGATATAGATATCTAGTACCAAAACCATCTGTACCCAACGATGCGGATAATCCGCCAATACTTGCATATCCATTATTGTTGATCAAAATAATCGTCAGTTTAATATTTTCCTGAATAGCTGTAATAATTTCTTGAGACATCATAAGGTAACTCGCATCGCCTACCATTACATATACTTCCCTAGATGGGTCAGCCA
The DNA here is from genome assembly GCA_030831945.1 of Ferruginibacter sp. Taxonomy (GTDB): domain Bacteria; phylum Bacteroidota; class Bacteroidia; order Chitinophagales; family Chitinophagaceae; genus Ferruginibacter. The sequence goes on along the minus strand of JAURKC010000008.1, from coordinate 78,271 downwards.
TCTTAGCGCCTAAACCGCCGGCAATTTCATAGCCCATACAAGAGAAGCCGTATTCTAAATGAAAACCTTTTGGATTTCGAGTTCTCCATAATTTATGTAGATCACCTGGCAAACTACCTGCAGCGCAAAGTACCATGTCATTAGCAGCACTAGCAGTATTCACCGCTCCTATCACTTCTCCCTGACTAATAGGAAGTCCATGATTTTTAGCATATACTTCTGATACTTTTTTATCCCATTGTTTATTATGTTTTACCACTTGATTACCAAATGCTGCAGGTACTTTATAATTTTTCAATAAAGAAATCAAATCACTTACAATCTCTTTAGCATCACCCACTAGTGCAATAGCTGAATGTTTGAAGGCGTCAAACTCAGCCACATTTATATTTATAAATTGAACTGATTTGTTTTGAAATGCTGCTTCGGAAATAGTTGTAAAATCGCTATATCTCGTTCCTATTCCAATCACCACATCAGCAGTTGCGGCAATAGCGATAGCTCCAGGTGTACCGGTAACTCCAGCTGCACCAAGGTTTTGAGGCTCATCATATCGAAGACTACCCTTTCCAGCAAATGTTTCTGCAACAGGAATACCTGTAGCGTTTACTAATTTTTTTAATTCAGCAGTAGCCCCACTATAAATAACTCCACCACCTGCAATGATCAAAGGCTGTTTAGCTTTTTTAATTATTTCAACGGCTTTTTGCAAGGCAGACTTATCAGGACGATTACGCTGAACCTGCCATATTCTTTTTTCAAAAAAACTAGCAGGAAAATCAAAGGCTTCAGCTTGCACATCCTGAGGAAAAGAAATAGTAACCGCACCCGTTTCTACTGGAGAAGTTAATACGCGCATTGCTTCGGGTAAAGAAGTAATCAACTGCTCTGGACGATTAATTCTATCCCAATATTTTGATACTGGCTTAAAACAATCATTCACAGAAATATCTTGTGACGAATTACTTTCTAATTGCTGTAACACTGGAGCCACCTGCCTTGTCGAAAAAATATCGCCTGGTAATAGTAATACAGGAATTCGATTAATCGTAGCTGTAGCGGCACCCGTAATCATATTGGTAGCACCCGGACCGATAGAAGAAGTGCAGACCATTGCCCCTAATCTATTTTTGGTTTTCGCATAGGCAATAGCGGTATGAACCATCGCCTGCTCATTTCTACATTGATAATATTTAAAGGAGGTATACTGAAGCAATGCCTGACCAATACCTGCTACATTTCCATGTCCAAAAATACCAATACAACCTCCAAAAAATGGTTGTATCTGCCCATCTCTTTCTACATATTGATTTTGCAAAAAAAGTATAGTTGCTTGCGCAGCTGTATATCGTTTTGTTTTAGTTGCCATATAATTTATGATTTAGACGTATTAATAATAAATTGATTGTTAAATTAAAACCCACCTCTTGATTCAATTAAATTCATCGCTTCAGCATAGGTTGGCATATCGTTAGCGCAACCAGGTTTTTGAACTACCCAAGCTCCCGATGCATTACCCATTCTACAAGATTTGTATAAATCCCATCCTTGTAAATGACCAAATATAAAACCACTTGCAAATGCATCCCCTGCTCCTAATACATTTAGGATTTCTACAGGAAAACCAGGTACATCCATGGGTTCCGTATTCTTTGTATAAATAGTAGCACCCTTAGAACCTTTTTTAACAATCAACACTTTGACACCAGTAGCTAGAATTTTTTTAATGGCATCATCCAAATTGCCTTTTATCTCTGGTGCAGAAATTTGTTGATGTGCAATAGATACCTGCGAGGCATCTTGTAAAGTAGCCGCAAGAATTTCTTCTTCTGTACCTAGCGCAATATCCACCTTAGGCAATATAGCTCTAACCATTAATCCAAATGAACGAATATCCTTCCATTGATCAGCACGAAAATCTATATCCAATAAAACTTGTACTCCATTTTCAGCAGCTTGTTCCACTGCATAAAAAACAGCACTCCGCGAAGGCTCAATATTAAGTGCAGTGCCAGATATTTCTAGTAATTTAAAATTTTTAATTCCGGCTGCTTTCACATGATCAATTGTCATCTGAGAATCTGCAGCATTATCACGATAATAAACCAAAGGAAATCTATCGGGCGGTTCAATACCCAATAACACTGCGCTAGTTCTAGCTCCTTCGATTTGAGGAATAAATTCAGTATTTACTTTTTCTTTTTTTAAAAAATTAAGTAGAAAATCTCCTGGCTTATCTTTTCCTACTGCAGTTAATAAAGTAGTTTTTAATCCAAGCCTTTGGGCTCCCACAGCAATATTGAGAGGTGACCCTCCAACAAAGGCATTAAATCCTTTAATGTTCACAAAATCTTCTCCAATATCTTGAGAGTAAAGATCAATTGAAGAACGACCCATGGTGATAATATCCATAACAATTTTTATTTAAAGATTATTTAGAGGATGATTGATTATTCATATCGGCAGTTACCATTGGAATTCGTGGATCTTTTCCTTTCCAAGAATTAAAAAGCCATTCGTGATCTGGATCAGTGGTATTGGCTAAAGACTGATCACTTCCTGCAAGAAAATTGAGGTAATAACAATTGTATCCATGTTCTGCAGCCACCGGATGATAGCCTTTAGGAACTAAAACTGCATCATTTGTTTTTACTTTCATTATTTCATCTAAACTTCTGTCATCCGTATACACCTGCTGAATGGCATAGCCTTCAGGCTTTTCTATTTTATAAAAATAAATTTCTTCTAAGCAAGCTTCCAAAACTTTTCCATCGGCAGCAACTTTGCGTTCATCATGTTTATGAGCAGGAAATGAACTCCAATTACCAGCAGGAGTATACACTTCAACTGCCACAATTTTTTGACATTTAAATCCAGGTTCAATTAAACTATTGATTTGCCTTGTAGCACTATCTCCACCGCGAATTTCAATCGCTGCTTCTTCTGGCGTTTTAAATCTCGCAGGAAAATCGGTATCACTCGCAACCCAACAGGTAGCAATATCTAATACCTCACTTACTGCAGTAAGTGAAAAAGAGCTATGACGGGGTAAATACAAAGTATGCGCAATACCATTAAATACACTCGTTCTTCCATTGACAGTTTCCCAACTACCCTTGTCAGTAACTACAGAATAATTGCCGCTTAATAAAATAATTGCAAACTCATTTTCTCCCGTATCACCTGAATATATTTCACCCGCTTTCATTAATCTTGCTTCCATATTAAGATGTTCCCATCCTGCATCTTTTGCAAGAATTCGATGGTAAACTCCAAAGCCCTTATTCGACTCTCTAACCAACGGATATTTTTTACTTTGAATCATAGTTTATAATTTAAAATCTAAAGATTTTCCAGAAGCCCCTAAAATATCAAATCGTTTACACATAAAATTTTGATAGGCTTCCATATATTTTTTTCCCGGCAATACTGGATCAAAAAGTTCAGGTGTGGTAGCAAAAAATTCTCTATGCACTCTAGTCCATAATAAACGGAGATCAGTAGCTATGTTTACTTTGCAGATACCAAAAGAAATAGATTGCTGTAATTCACTATCCGTAACGCCAGCAGCATCTTGCTGTAAGTTTCCACCGTATTGATTAATTAAAGCCACTTCATTTTTATCGACTGAAGAACTTCCATGTAATACTAAAGGGTAAAGTGGTAAAGCTTGTTGAATCGCTGCTAAAATATGAAACTGCAAACCCTGACCTCCACTAAATTTATAGGCGCCATGACTAGTGCCTACTGCGATAGCCAAACTATCGCAACCCGATCGCTCTACGAATTCTTTTGCTTGTTGAGGATTAGTATACAATGCATCTTTGTCGTCAATACTCATATCATCTTCTACTCCACTAAGTACACCCAATTCAGCCTCTACTACTACACCTTTAGCATGCGCTTTTTCTACTACCAACTTTGTTCTAGAAATATTTATTTCAAATGGATCATGAGAAGCGTCAATCATTACAGAGGTATACCCATTTTCAATTGCATCAAATGCATGAGGTTCAGTGCCATGATCTAAATGAATAGCATAAACTACTTCAGGATAAATTTGTGCAGCAGCATTGATCATCGATAGCAACATGGTGGGAGTAGCATAGTTGCGGGCTGCTGGAGTTAGTTGCACAATGATTGGAGCATGCGCTTTTTGAGCAGCAGCGAATAAACCATGCACCTGCTCCATAGTAAATACATTTACAGCTGCGATAGCATATTTACTATAACAATGTTGATACAACAAGGAAGGAGATACTAGCATTTCAATCGTTTAAAAGAGATACAATTCAATTAGAAAAACATAGGTTTATCGTTCAACTAAAACGTTAAACTAAGCTATAATCATGAGGTAGAAAAAAAAATAAGCCGAATGTTAATAAAAAGGGAGGAAAGATCTAAACCGCCTCAGATTAATTATTTTTAAATACGATCAAGGGGCAGCTAACCGTAGCAAGATATACTGCATTTTGAGGTTTGTCTGAATTGTAGCATTCCCAGGGTGCACCAAATTCTGCCCCCTTTCTATAATCACCCGCACGCAAATCATCGATATATTCTTTGGCTAATTGCTTGGCTGCAGCAATATCCACTTTGGCAATAGCATAGCAAACCCATCCAGTTGAGGTTCCCCAATAGGCACCGTTTTGATATGAATTTTTTTGAGCTAAACTAAATTCCCAAGCTGTTGAACTACTAAAATCATCCGTAGTGAGAATATGTCTTATATTCCCTTTACTAGCTAAACTACCCTTTTGGTATGCCTCTCGAAGAAACTGACAAGATTTTTTTTGTTGATCTCCTTCTAGTATACCTAAATAAACTGCTAAAGACGTACTCCACACATCTGCCTGCTTACCCTTACCAGTAGACGCAAGTAACATTCCGCGAGCATCTGCAAATACAGCAGGTATCTGTTGCTTTAATTTCGCTGCAATATTTTGATAAAATTTGGCTTTATCATTTTTGCGAAGGCGATTAAATAATTCAGCTAGTTCAAGTGAGGCTTGATATTTTAGTAAGGAAGGAAAACAAAGTTCGCCAGTAATATTGATCACATCTCTGAATCCAAAATCAATTCCTCTAAAATCATCGGTAGTATTTACTAAAACACCTTCCAACTTAGTAGGAGGCACTTTGTAAGCCATCTCCAATCGGTCAATCAATCTTGTTCCATTAATTTCTTTTAATAAAAAATCGGAGCTATTAGAGCCTACAATATATTGATAGGCCATATGAATAAAATAATATTGATCACAATATGGCGGCGTCATACCCCAAGTCTTTCCGCCCTGATTTGAATAGTTGTATGTTCCAGGAAAAAAAATGGGTTTACTATCATCTATTCTAATATGATCTGGTATGGCACCAACAGGAATCATACTTCCTGAAGCAGAAATCCAGGTTTGATCACACTGGGTAGCAGCCGTCAATAAAAGCATTTGCTTTTGTTCCTCAGTTGATACAAAACCTGTTTCAATAGACATCGCATAATCCCTTATCCAAAAAGCAGGATAAGTTCCTCTACCACCTGGACGAATCAAAGTAATACCGGTAGTATTGGGGCCAAAATCCTTAGAAATTATTTGACCGGGATAAATTCTAGCACTATCCATCACCGCTTTAGTAAGGCCTCTCAAATAATTGAAGTCTTCCGTAGCCAACAACCTATCATTACGAATTTCTTGTGCATTTAAATCAAGAAAAAATAATAGAGCGAATAGTAAGGAGGAAATATTTTTCATAATCCGATTAAATGAAACATTATTTTATCAATGAATAGCATCTACCCCTATTCCTAATAATTTGAAGGCTATTTTATCTAAATTTATTTTATCTCCTTTTAAATGTATTGTCCGATGAAGATGATGAATTGATTCACCTGCACCCAAAGATGCAGCGGGTGATGAACTTTCCAATTCATAAAATTGTCCCATTTGTTTACCCTCTATTGGACCGTCATTATAGGCATTAACCGCATCTCCTGAAAATGGATCATTTTGAATCTCCCATAATGAATTAACATACTCATTTGCCCCTTTGGGTAATGTAAATTGAGCAATAGTTAATACCTTATTTTTCGAATCATAACTTGCTACCAAAGGAAGAGCCCTAGAAGGAGATAATCCTATTTTACTTCTACATTTAGCATCTGCTTTAAAAAGTATAATACCCTCTTGAACTTGCAACCTTTCTGATGGCACTTTACCAAAATAATCATCGGTAACCACTTTGCCCAATTTAGCAACATCGCCTTGTTGATAGGGAACTGCAATAGTTGTTTGCTCAGTTGCATTAAGCATACTCAACACCCAAATAGAAAGCATTCCAGTCTTTTTATCCCAAGCATTTTTACCTAAATTAGTAATAGAGTTATTAGACTCAAATGCAACCGCTTGAACTCCTTCAGGAACTGCAATGCCGATGGCCTTTTCAATGGCAGCTTTATTTAATAGACTAATTGATCGATTTACTTTAAGGTCAAATTTATTGCCAGAATAATTTTCTAAATGCATCTCTTTTTCAAAAGATACAGCCGACTTGGAAGACGATACCATGTTAAAGGGTTCCGTATCTATTTCTTTGGGCACATACCAATGATCAAATGTAAACTCTACTCCTTTTTTAAAATAAATTGAAAACTGTCCACCTTCAGGCCCCATCCAAAAACGTTCTTCTCCACCAAAAACATTAAAATGCTCTACGGCTTTTTCTGCGGCTATAAATTCATGATTGACCCAGCCAAAACTTATCCCTTCATTTCCCTGAGCACTGCTTGTCATTACTCTACCTTGATAAGCTGGAAGAACAATCACCTTAGCGCCCGTTCCTTCCTCTTCCAATAACACTAAATCTTTATGGTACTTTTTTAGAAAATCAAGGTCGTATCCAAAAGTTCCTTTTGTAAATTCTTGTTGCGAATCAACTGCCATTGTTGTTTGTTTTGATGAATTACTCATTTCATTACAAGATAATAGAGCAAACAATAATATAAAAAATAAAAATACCGAATACTTTTTCATGTATAGCTTTTTATTGGTTTTAGAATTATCAAGCAAGCTGAAAATATATTTTAAAGAACCTTTACTTACTATTCAAAGCTCTTTTTATTTAATTTATCCAAGTCTATTTTACATACCATATTATTTCATCAAAGTCCATCTGGAAAAGGGACTGGCTGACCAGTTTTTTTAAATCGAGGCATTGGAGCTTTCCATTGACGTAATTGAGTAGAAAGCAAAGTGGATAATTCCCTCAGTTTAACGGTATTCTGCTCTGAAAGATCATTATTTTCTCCTATATCAACCGATAGGTTATACAATTCTTTCTTACCTGTCCGCATACTGTAAATCATTTTCCAATTTCCTTTTCTAATAGCACTATAATAATTTATACCAGGTCCATCCTTATCAATCCATTTATTAGGATAATGCCAAATTAAGGATCTACTAGAATCAGAAAAAGATGCATTTGACAAAATTGGAAGAAGACTTTTACCATCTATTGATTGAGGTAATTTATATTTTTTAATTCCAGCCATTTGTAAAATAGTAGGAAAAAAATCTTCTATCATTACATATTGATTAGCTATTGAATTTCCTCGAACAACACCCGGCCACTTTACAATCATCGGTTCTCGAATACCCCCTTCATATACCGAACCCTTTCCTGCCTTAAGCGGTAGATTTTGAGTATGTTCTTTACCTGCTCTAAGTGGAGAAATACTCAACCCTCCATTATCACTCATGAAAATAATAATTGTATTGTGATCCACTTTTTTTTCTTTCAAGTAGTTCATTATATCACCCAAGCTTTTATCCATCCCCTCAATTAGAGAAGCGTATTTTGCCTCTGTACTATCCATTCCCTTTTCCAAGTATTTTTTAATAAAACGAGGGTCCGCCATAATAGGCGTATGGATTGCATAATGGGCCATATTTAAATAAAAGGGGCTTTTATTTTGAATAGGAGCATCCAATGCTTTGATAGCTTCTAATGTTAAGGCTTCGGTTAAAAAAGTATCTGTTCCAAAATATTCTTCTAGATCAGGAACAGCTTGAGCAGTAGATTTACCTGGAATATTACCATAATTATCTTTCCCATAATAACTCTGCGGATGACCAGCTGAATGTCCAGAAACATTCACCATAAAACCCATATTATATGGATTGGCACCAGGAGTGCCCATTGATGCCCAATGAGCCTTACCTACATGTATCGTATAATATCCAGCTTCTTTTAAAAGGATAGGAAAAGGTATTGCATAGTAAGTTTTTTCTATACCTGGAATTGGACTTAATCCATTGACATTCCAGTCGGCCGGACTCAGTTGATCGTCCTTACTATCTGTATTATTATTTTTCCAAGGAGATGTCCAGTTGGTAATTCCAAGATGAGTACTATTCACTCCAGTAAGCATACTCGATCTTGAAGGAGTGCATACAGGAGCCGAATAAGCATTGGTAAATTTCATTCCCTCCTTTGCCAACCGCTCCATATTGGGCGTATGATAAATTTTATTCAAAGAGGTTGACTGATTCCAAAAATTTACAGAACAATCTTGCCATCCCATATCATCTACAAGAAATACAATGATATTAGGTCTAGTTTGAGAATAAAGAGATATACGAAATCCTAACAATAAGAATAAAAAAAACTGTTTCATTTTTTATTTTTTATAATCTATTGTACTATAGCAATTAAAAATGAAACAGTTCAGTAGATTAACCTATTTCTTTTCTTCAAAATAATTAGCTCCCCAAATTTTATATCTTGCATACTGCGCCTTCATTTTATCTTGAAAAGCAGGCCAATCCTTATTTTCCTTTGTAGACCACAATACTTCACTCAAAGCACTTAAGCGAGGGAATAATTGATACTCTGCTTTCGATGGATTGGCAACATATTCAGTCCATAAATTTCCCTGGGCACCCAATACATAATTTGCTTGTTCAGCATTTAATTCTTTGGGAACGGGCTCATAACTATATACTTTTTCAAATGGTAAAAATCCACCAATGGTCACTGAATCCATATTTTTTGTTTGAGCTTTATCCAAGTATACATGACTTCCAGGAGTCATAATAACTGTATGATTTTCCTTTGCAGCAGCAATACCTCCTTCCTCACCTCTCCAACTCATCACTATGGCATTAGGCGCAAGACCTCCTTCCAATATTTCATCCCAACCGATCAATGTCCTTCCTTTTTTATTGATATATTTTTCAATTCGCTGAATAAAATAGCTTTGTAAACCATGTTCATCCTTCAGTCCTTTTTCTTTAATCATCTGTTGACAAAATTCACTTTTTTTCCAAGCATCTTTTGGACATTCATCCCCACCAATATGGATATATTTTGAAGGAAATAATGCAATCACCTCATCTAATACATCTTCTAAAAATTTAAAAGTATATTCTGTAGGAGCGTATACATCAGTATGCACTCCCCAAGTTTCTTGAACTAATTTTACTCTTCCAGATTCTAATTCAAGTTTACTTTTATTAGAAATCATATTAGCTGGAATAACTGTTTTATTGTCTGGGAAACTGCTCAACAAAGGATAGGCAGCAATAGCAGCACCACTATGTCCAGGCATTTCAATTTCTGGAATAACCGTTATAAATCTTTGCGTTGCATAGGCAACAATATCTTTCACCTGCTCTTGAGTATAAAAACCTTCATCTACAGTATTATCACTTCCCTTTCCAGGATACCTTCCTATAATGGTACCATTTCTCCTTGAACCTACCTTAGTTAGATTAGGATACTTTTTAATTTCAATTCTCCAACCTTGATCTTCAGTTAAATGCCAATGGAAATAATTGATTTTATGTAATGCTAGATAATCAATGTATTTTTTAATAAATGAAACAGGAAAGAAATGACGACATACGTCCAACATAGCACCACGATAAGCAAAACGTGGCTCATCTTCTATGTCTACCGCAGGAATAATTAAAGATTTACTTTTTTCTAAAGGAAGCAATTGTATCAATGTTTGCATTCCATAAAAACTTCCCACTGCAGAACTTCCAGAAATTTGAATACCATTAGTCCCAGATTGAATCTTATAGGCAGAAGCCGTAAGACCATCTTCTTGATTACCACTTGAAATAGTTATGCTTTTATCAGCGTCAGTAGAAACTTGCTTCAATTTGATACCATAATATTCTTCCAAATACTTACTTAAAAAAGAAGCAGTGGCATAATCTTTTTTATCTTTCACCACCAATTTAGTAGCCGAGGTAATAGTAAATTTATCTTTTTTAGTAATGACAGATAAAGGCTGAGGTATAATATTTATTTGTTGAGCAAATAACGCTGAACAGCATAAAACATAAGTACAAATAAGCGTAACTGATTTTAACATGGCTTCGATTTTTATTGATGATACTTTTAATCCGATTAAAATATAGGATGAATTTAGAACTTATAAATAATAATTTTTATAAATATCAGATATTTTTTTTAAACCAAACTACATAATGTATAATTTTCAAAATAGGTAGTAATGATCTATTCGTAACCCAATCCTTTATTGAGTCATAAAGTGCCAATTAAAATCACCGTAAGACCAAACCCTTGCGCCCGAAGGAATAGAAACAGCACCTTGAAGTACTCCGGCAGTATCTTTTTTTACTGACAAAGTAATTCTAGTGAATTTACCTTTTTCATAATCAAAACTTTCGCCATCGTCATCGTACAATTGAAAGGAACTTTCTTTTTGACCATAGTACCTGACTTCAACTGGCAATTTTCCTTTCCCAATACTTAAAACAGAAGGAGTCATTGGTATAATCCCTCCATCACGAACATAAACAGGTATGATATCTAGGCCTGGTGCAATGGTTAAAACCTCTTCTTCACCCGCCAATTTTCCAGTATAAAAATCATACCATTTCCCTTTTGGCAATACCACCTTTCTACTTTTTTGACCTGCAAATAAAGGGGCTACTAATAGATCATCCCCCACCATAAACTGATCCTTTATTTCATGCTTAATAGCTTTAGCATAAGGGTTATCTACAGAATTAAGTTTTCCATTTTCAATGGTAGCGTTCACATTAAAACCTGGAACTAAATTCATCGCTTTAATGGGTGGTGTACCATAAAAAGCATAGTCAGCATAGTTTGTATAGAGATAAGGTATCAATTGCATTCTTAGATTAGCAATATCTTGTACCTGCTTTTCAACTTCAGGAAATGACCATGGTTTAGTTCCATCAGACCAAGCATTAATCATTGCTAATGGAGAAAAACATACTGTTTGCATTCTTCTTAACCACTCTTCAGATGATGCGGAACCTCTTACTTCGGGTGTCCAAAGAACACCAATAAAGGAGCTATTAATCATTGCCGTTATGAAATCAGGATGACTATAATAATCATTGTATATCACATAAGGAAAAGAAGAAGCCCCTGCATTTGATCCTCTTACCAAACCATAGGTTCGAGTATTTTTTTGGCGATATAAATTAGCAGTCACTTGCTGCATCATCATCGCATAAGTTTGGCGCATTTGTTCGGCAGAATTTCCTGAAGGAAATCTGGTTACATCAGGCCAAAGCCAATTATCGTAGCCATCATTCTCGTCCATTTTAAATCCACTTACCCCTTTACTCAATAAATATTTTGTAAAATGTTGAGCAACTAATTTTTGTACTTGAGGCATTGAATAATCAGGTACCACCCCTGTCCACACAGTATGAGAAGCAGTATAAGGCAGGATTGGTTTATACAATTCTCCATCAGGAGAGATAAAAGGATTCATCCATAGATTAGCATAAACTCCTCTATTTTTTAGACTGTCCATTAATACTTCAGGATGAGGAAATCTCCCTTTATCCCATTCATAAGTACAGGGATAAGCTTTGCTTTGCCAGCCAGGTTCAAGTCCAATTACCGTTAATGGAAACTGATGCGCTGCATATTCTTTTACTTCATTTATTACATCTATTTCGCTGTAAAGAGTTGGCGTACGATGCCAAAAGCCTAATCCCCATTTGGGAGGTAGGCAGCCTCCTCCATTAAACAAATTATATCGACGCACTGCATCCAAAGGAGTAGGGCCACCAAAAACAATAAGCTCAGCACCTGCTGCAGGAATTAATATTTCAATATTATCTGAATAAGGACTAGCACTCCATTTCCTATCCGTATTTCTATCTCTAATAACTGGAGGATGCTTACTATCCTTTTCAACAGCAGTACCTACCCATACATCAATATATCTTGCAGCATTTATTAAAACACCATACCCTTTTGAAGAAATATAAAATGGAACAGGAGCATGATTTCGACCATTGTCTTGTCCACCATAATGATCCATATGCAAACGCATAATCCGACCACGCTGTTCTACTGTTTTGAAATTTAAACCCAACCCAAAAATCTTTTCGCTACTATCCAATGGGAAATGCAAATATGTTTTTCCATCAATAATAGTAGCTTTTATATCATTTTCAGGGAGAGGAAAATTAACAGCTTCCATTAATTGCAAAGCGCCTATTCGCGGCTTTGTTTGGATAGCAGTATAAAAATTAAAGGGATCAGGTTTACCCACTTTAGCACTCCAAACACCTGGTGCAACTGATTTCCATGCAATATTGGGTTGTGCGATTACTGAGTTACATGAAAGAAACAAAAATAAAACAAGCAAATTTTTCATACTCTTTATTTAATAAAATTTATACTTCGCCGTAAGTACCCAAATCATTTTCTTTTTCTAAATACCGCTGTAATAAGACCATTTGATTGGAGGCTCTTACTAAGTTTTGACCTTCATATTTTGCTCCATAATAAATATCATCATTGATATGATCTGTTATAAATCTGAGTGCCTGCATATAAATCATAAACTTACCTGCATAAAAAAAATATTTATTTTCTTTTTCAGTTAATTCATGCTTCATTTCTTCTTTATAGCCATTAATTATCGCCTTGTAAAATTCATCTCTGACTATAATTTTACTGAAATCTTTTTCTTCCTCGCTAACAGGACATAGATAGGTGCGAAGCATATCACCTACATCACTAATAAAATATCCAGGCATCACTGTGTCTAGATCAATTACGCACAAACCTTTATCCTGATTATCAAAAAGTACATTACTAATTTTAGTATCGTGATGGGTAACCCTCCTTTTAAAGGCAGGATCAGAAAGCATAGCAGTGTATACCGATACGATGGATTGATATTTCACCACCTGCTCAATTACATCCTTAGCAGCAGCCATCCTTTCTTTATTCCCGTTTTCTAATGCAGTTAAAAATTGTTCATATCGCAGACCAAGATCATGAAAAGAAGGAATGGTAATACTAAGATTTGAAATATCCAGTTTAGAAAGTAGTCGAGTAAATCTTCCAAATTGTAGTGCCGCTTCATAAGCCTGATTAGGATTTTCACCTACCTGCTTAGCATGAGACCCAGCTACAAAAGGAAACATTCTATAATACCCAGAAGACGGAATATATAAAAGATCATCGCCTTGAATGGTAGACAAGGGCGCAACAAAATGGTAGTTTGGCCAATTCGCTTTAAAATAATCAGCAATCAACCGAATATTGGAAGCGATATTATGAGGTTTAGTAAATACATTATCATTTACCCGCTGCAAAATATATTCCTTTCCGTTTTCAGAAACCTTCCAAGTATTATTAATCAAGCCTCCACCAAATGGAATCAAGTTTATTGAGTCATCATGAAAACCAAAAGAAGGCAACACTGATTCCAAAATATTCATCCTTCTACAATTTTAGACTTCCATTATTAAAAAGCATCTGTTAATGCAAAGGAAGGTTTGCGATACATCCAATCACCGCTAGTGAAATCAGGGAAATCAACTGTTTCATTACCCAATGCAATAGACTGTTCACTCAATGGAGTGATAGCACTCCAGGCAGCTGCATCATAAACATCCTGAGGTGTTGGCACCTGACGCTTGATGGATTCGATAAAGGCATGAATTACAAAGAAATCCATTCCACCATGTCCTGCACCTTCAGTTTCCTTTGTCCATCTTACCCAAAGTGGATGATCATATTTTTTAAGCCACTCGGTAGCGGAATCCCATTGGTGTGGTTTGGCAGCCTTTCCTTCAATATAGATTCCATTATTTACATCCATCCATATTCCGTTAGTGCCTTGTACACGAAATCCTAAAGAATAGGGACGAGGTAAATTAGTATCATGTTGTAATAAAACTGTTTCTCCATTGGCACAATTAATTTGTGTGGTCACTACATCACCTAATTTAAATTCAACTTTAGCATTCGGATGTTTAATCCCTCCTTTTTTAATGATTTGATTATGCAACCCTCTTGCCTTAGAAGAAAATGAATTCAAACTAGTGAAACGATTACCTCTATTAATATTAATATAAGTAGCAAGTGGTCCTACACCATGAGTAGGATATATGTCACCATTACGATGAACAGAATGTTCTGTCCGCCACTTGGCTTCTGAATAACCTTTCTCTCCAAACTCTACGCCATTGGTAAATTTCACTTCACGTAAATCATGTTGATATCCTCCTTGAAGGTGAATAATTTCTCCGAAAACATCTTGACGAATCATATTTAAAATCGCCATCACATCTCGACGATAACAAACATTTTCAAGCATCATAACTTGTGCATGATGTTTTTCTGCTGCCTTAACTACATCCCAATGATCCTGTAAGGTAATTCCCAATACTACTTCTGTAGCCACATATTTTATTCCGGCTTCAATTGAACCAATTACCATTGGTTTGTGCCATTCCCATGGAGTGACTACAATGACGCCATCTAATTTTTCTTTTTCTAATAAATTCTTCCAAGCATAATTATCACCTGTATAAATTTGAGGCATCTTCTTACCACTCTTAGTAACGATTTTTTTTGCACCATTAAGCATTTGCTCATCAACATCACAAATTGCTACAACCTCTACATCTTGTCTCCTTAATGCAAGCTCTAGATGTCCCTGACCTCTACCTCCAACACCAATGATAGCTATTTTAACCTTTTGATCTGCAGACATTGCTGATAAATTACTACCTGGCCAAATTGCGATGGAGGCTGCTGCCATACCACTATTTTTTACAAAATTTTTTCTGTTCATGATGAATATAAATTTTTAAGATTTCAGAAGATGACGAATGATTAATTAAATTATGATAGTCGAAAATACAATTTTTAACACTTAATCCAACCTACAATTGATTTTACTATAGTTTTTAATCCAATCCACTGTAGCGTTTTCAAAAAATCAAACAAAATGAAAGTACATACCTAAATAATATTTAATATAAAACTTTGGTAGGACTAGCTATTCAAATTTTATCGAGAAATTATTATTCAATTGAAAATGCTACCGATCTTTCAAAAGTTATTTATTGAAAATAAATTTCACCGAAAAATTCTGGTAAATGAAAATTAGGTTCTGCTGATTGAATATTATTCCAAGCTACAAAATGTGGTACTGGTAATTGATCACCGCACTTATAAAAATTTGCCCTTCCCTCTTTACCCGAAAGGGATGAAAAAGAATGATGAATAAATACACTCAATGGAATGGCCACCGATAATTCCCAATCAACTGATTGCTCTTTTTTAAGTTTACTAATAAAACTTTCCGTTTGAATAGTCCCTACTATTTCTTTAGCTAACCAATCCCTTTCAGATCTAGATTTACCAAATCCGACTAATGGGGTGCCGATACAATTAAATTCAAAATTATAATAGCCTTTATCATCATTAAAATGAATAAAAAACTCTACACAACTATCCTCCCAAACAGCTGAATTAATTTCACTATTTACCGCCCGAATAGCATTCTCTGTCACAAAATATTTTAAAAAAATAGCCGCTTCATTATGCGCAATAGCTACGCTCACCGCTGGCTGGTAGGGGAAATTTTTCCAAGGTGTATGACTAATTTTTTGGACTGCTATTCCATTCAGCAAAGATGACAACCCATCTAGAGGATCTTCATATGCCATTTTTTTAATATTTGAAACTGATACCCTATTCATTGGAGAATGCAATTTTAAGTTGACTCATTCGAAAAACATAACGACCGAAACACTATACCCCTAGCCATTTCTAATCCGAAGTTACAGTTAAATTAATATTGAGTTCTTAAAGCTGAAGCAAGCTAGCACTTAACTTACCCACAGATAACTGACAGTTCTAATACGATAATAGATAATCCCGTATATTTATTTTTAAATCTATAGTAAAATGCAAAAAACTAGCAATAATAGAAATGCCATTGTTATCATCGGTATTTTATTCTTCGTTTTTGGGTTTGTAACCTGGCTCAACGGAACCTTGATTCCTTTTCTGAAATTAGCTTGTCAACTTGAAAATGACATACAAGCATTCTTTGTGACATCTGCCTTTTACATGGCTTATTTCTTTTTGGCCCTTCCTTCTTCAATGATCATATCAAAGACAGGATATAAAAATGGAATGGCTTGGGGTTTATTAATTATGGCTTTAGGCTCCCTTATTTTTATACCCGCAGCCAATTCAAGAAACTTCGGATTATTTCTTACTGGATTATTTGTTCAAGGAACTGGCCTTGCATTATTGCAGACCGCTAGCAACCCTTACATCAGTATTATAGGTCCGATAGAAAGTGCGGCACAGCGAATTAGCATCATGGGAATTTGCAATAAAGTTGCTGGTATGCTAAGCCCCTTGATATTAGGCGCATTGGTTCTTAAAAATGCTGGAAAAATTGAAGAAGAAATTGTTAAAGCGACTGACCCTGCAATAAAAGAAAAACTTCTTAACGAACTTGCCTCTAGAGTAATCACTCCTTACATTATAATAGCCATTGCTTTAGTTTTATTAGCCATTATGATTAAACGATCATCCTTACCTGAGATAGACCCCAATGCAGAAGATAGTACTGATCAAACTCAAGTTGCCAAAACCAATGTATTCCAGTTTCCACATTTGGTATTGGGTGTGCTCTGTCTATTTTTATACGTTGGAGTAGAAGTAATGGCAGGAGATGCCATTGGCGTATATGGAAGACAGTTAGGTATACCACTTGATGAAACAAAATACTTTACCACCTTTACGCTATTGTCAATGTTAGTTGGATATGTTATTGGAATTTTTACCATTCCAAAATATTTATCTCAACAAAATGCATTAGCAATTTCAGCAATTCTAGGAATCATTTTTACTATCGGTGTATTTGTAACGCAAGGTTATGTAGCCATTAGCTTTATTGCTTTACTTGGTTTAGCCAACGCTTTAATGTGGCCTGCACTTTTTCCATTGGCAATTAGTGGATTGGGCAGATTTACCAAAACTGGCTCTGCCTTACTAATTATGGGTATTGCAGGTGGAGCGGTAGTACCCCTATTGTATACTATGTTGAAGGATAAAGGAATTACCAGCAACGAAGTTGCTTTTCTACTCTGTATGCTTCCTGCCTATGTTTATATTCTTTTTTATGCAGTAAAAGGCTATGCAATTGGAAAGAAAGCTGCTAACTAAATTTATAATCGCAATTCTAAATATCATCGGCATTTAAAAAATAAAACTCTTTATTCAATGAATTATTTTTTTAATCGTTTTTACTTATCGATATTTTTTATTGCAGGCATTTTGCCAATATTGATGGGTCAAAAAATAAAAACCATCCAATCAAATAATCAGATAATCACTACAACAGATTGGCTGGTCAGTACTATTAAACAAAAAGCTGAAGTCATTGAAGAGGGTAATCAGCTTACACTTAACAATGGCTTGGTAAAAAGAGTATTTAAAACTTCGAAGAATTTAGTTTGTATAGATTATACTAATCTCACCAACGGTCAACAGTTGCTTCGTGCGGTAAAGCCCGAAGCAAAAATTTTTTTAGACGGCAAGCAATATAATATTGGTGGCTTAGAAGGTCAAAAAGAAAACGCCTATCTACTTCCTGAGTGGCTAGATGATATGAAAGTTGGTAAAGAAGATTTTGTTTTAGTCAAACACTCAGTGTCTGATATCAAACCATTTCTTAAGTGGAAGCCCACCACCTGGAAAATGAATCAGGCTCCTGCTAAAGGAAAACAACTCACGCTAGAATTTGAATCCCCTTTACCTAATTTTAAAGGATTAATAGTAAAAGTAAACTATGAATTGTATGACGGTATTCCATTAATTGTAAAGTGGATTTCTATTGATAATAAAAGTGATAAAACATTTAAACTGAATAGGGTTATTAATGAAGTACTTGCATTAGTAGAAGAAGAAAGTGCGGTAGTTGGCACTCCTGAAGAAATGAAAAAGCAGCATGGTATTTATCTAGAAACCAACTACGCATTTAATAATGCTATGAGGTATGATATCAGTGATCAAACGACTCATTGGAAAACAGATTCTATTTATACCTCTCAGGTAAATTATAATTATCAAACTCCCTGCTTACTAGAAGTGTATCCTGAAAAAGCTCCTGGTATTGAATTACAGATAGGAGAAGTATTTAAATCGGTAAGAACGCATGAACTTTTAATGGATAGTTATGATCGGCAAAGAAGAGGGTTGATGATAAAAAAAATGTACCGAACGGTAGCACCTTGGACTACGCAGAATCCAATTTTTATGCATTTAGTCAGCAAGAATGATGACCAAGTTCGTTCAGCAATTGATCAATGTGTAGCTACAGGATACGAAGCAGTGATCTTGAGTTTTGGTAGTCATTTAAATATGGAGGATAGTTCAACGAGTAATATTGAGCGTTGGAAAGCACTGACAAATTATGCTCACAACAAAAATATTTTACTGGGAGGATATTCTTTATTCAGTAGTCGAAAAATTAGTAATGGAGATGATGTAGTAGATGTGAAAACTGGAAAACCTGGAGGCGCTTTTTTTGGCAACGCTCCTTGTTTTGGAAGTAAATGGGGATTAGCCTATCGTGATAAAATAAAATACTTTTTTGCCCAAACTGGATTTGATATTTGGGAAAATGACGGTCCCTACCCTGGTGATGTTTGTGCATCGACCACCCATCCTGGCCATAAAGGATTTGATGACTCTCAATGGCGTCAGATGGAAATTCAAAAGGAGCTATATCATTGGCTAAATGAAAAAGGGGTTTATATCAATGCGCCCGATTGGTATTTTTTAGATGGCACCCATAAAATCGGTATTGGTTATCGAGAAGTAAATTTTTCCTTGTCAAGAGATCAACAGAAAATATTAAATAGACAGAATATTCATGATGGCACCATTGAAAAAACAGGGGCTATGAGTTGGGGATTTGTTCCACTTACTAAATATCAAGGAGGCAATCAATCCGCAGTGCTAGAACCCTTGAGTGAACACCTGAAAGATTACGAACAACTGATGATACAATACTATGGTGCTGGAGTGCAAGCATGTTATCGTGGACCTAGATTATATGACACTGAAAAAACTAGATTACTAGTAGAGAAAACCATTAACTGGTACAAGAAATATCGTAATATTTTGAATGCAGATATGATTCAATTACGTCGTGCAGACGGAAGGGATTGGGATGGATTACTTCATGTAAGTCCTACTCTCCAACAAAAAGGCCTATTGATGGTTTACAATCCATTAAAAGAAATAATCACTAGAACAATCAGTGTGCCACTTTATTATACAGGTCTGACTGATAAAGCAGTAGTTAAAATAAAAGATTCGAATCCGTTTTTAGCTAAACTGAATAGAAAATATGAAATTGAACTTACGCTATCCATTGAACCTGAAAGTTACAATTGGGTGATTATTGAGTAAGCCAATGAAAATAAGTATCTTTAAAATCACGATTTTGCTATGAATCTATTTCTCTCAAAAAAAATGATTGGTGTTGTCAGCCTGCTTATCATTGCGGCTGTACTTACTCTATTGGCTCTACCAAATGACAAGGTAGACTTCAATACTCAAGTGAAGCCAATATTAAATAAAAAATGTATTACTTGTCATGGTGGTGTAAAGCAAAAAGCTGGGTTTAGCTTACTATTTAGAGAAGAGGCTTTAGGAAAAACTGAATCGGGTAAGCCTGCCATTATTCCCGGCCATCCTGAGCAGAGTGAATTGATCAAAAGAATCACTGCAAAAGATCCCGATGAAAGAATGCCTTATAAACATGCGCCACTTACCGAAGCAGAAATAACTATTTTACAAAAGTGGATTAAACAAGGAGCTCAATGGGGTGAACACTGGGCTTATATTCCAGTTAAAAATGAATCTGTACCAGACAACAGTAATTCTTGGATAAAGAATGACATTGATCAATTTGTATTTGCTAAATTAAAAGAAGAAAATCTTTCTCCCTCAAAAGAGGCTGATAAGTCAACCCTTTTAAGAAGAGTAAGTATTGACCTTACAGGATTACCCGCTGCTGAAAATATCGCTAATAAATTTCTACAAGCTGATAATGAAAAAGCTTATGGAAATTTAGTGGATGACTTATTATCATCTCCTGCTTATGGAGAAAGATGGACCTCTCTTTGGCTAGATTTATCTCGCTACGCTGATACTAAAGGATATGAAAAAGATGGCAATCGAAATATTTGGAAATATCGGGATTGGTTGATTCGTGCATTTAATGAGGATAAGCCTTACAATGATTTTTTAATGGAGCAACTTGCCGGAGACTTGATGCCTAACCCTGATGATGCAAAATATATTGCTACTTCTTTTCATAGAAATACCATGACCAATGATGAGGGTGGCACCGATAATGAAGAATTTAGAACAGCAGCAGTACTAGATAGAGTAAATACTACCTGGAGTGCATTAATGGGTACCACTTTTAATTGTGTTCAATGTCACAGCCATCCCTATGATCCTTTTAAACACGATGAATATTACAAATTTTTAGCTTTTTTTAATAACAGTCGAGATGAAGATACCGAAACGGATTACCCACTTTTACGACAGTATCATTCAGAAGATAGTGTAAAGCTTTTACAAGTAATGGATTGGGTAAAGAAAAATGCTACTGAAAATCAAGCGAAAGAATATTATTTACTATTAAAGACTTGGCAACCTACTATTAACTCTTTGAATTGTGACGAGATCAATAATGGAACTTCAGGAGCGGTGGTAAACCTTCGTAACAACGGCTCTTGCAGATTAAAAGATGCGCCTTTGAATAATCAGGAACAATTAATATTTAGATACCGAACAAATTATAAAAATGTAAAACTGACTATCCATATTGATAGTATCAATGGTCCAAAATTAGTTACCCTTCCATTATCGGATACTAAAGGTTGGAAGATTGGCATGGTACCGATCAAAGCATTTATAGGAAGACATGCATTGTATTTTAATGCAAGCTGTCCTAGTTCTGCTGAAACCAATGCAATCACACTGGATTGGTTTAAATTTTCTGATTATTTTCCAGGAAAAGGAATCCCTGGATATGAATTGGCCCAACAACAATTTATAGAATTATTAAATACCGCTGCGGAAACTACCCCAGTGATGGTTGAAAATAGCCCTGAATTATTTAGACCCTCCAATGTTTTTATAAGAGGCAATAGGACGGTAAAGGGTCAAGAAGTTACGCCTGATGTACCACACATTATGAATCCGATGCCTGCCAATGCGCCAAAAAATAGACTTGGAATGGCTATGTGGCTTACCGATAAAAAAAATCCTTTAGTTGCCAGAACAATGGTTAACAGATTATGGGAACAATTATTTGGCTTTGGTATTGCAGAAACGCTTGAAGATTTAGGAACACAAGGAATTTCTCCTACTCACAAAGATTTATTGGATCATCTAGCTTGGAAATTTGTGAATGATCACCATTGGAGTATTAAAAAAATATTAAAAGAAATAGTTTTATCCGCTACCTATCGTCAAGATTCCAAGGTTACTAAAGAATTATTACAAAAAGACCCTTATAATAAATTGTATGCTAGAGGGCCAAGAGTAAGATTGTCAGCAGAACAAATCAGAGATCAAGCGTTAAGCGTAAGTCATGTGTTAAGCAACAAAATGTATGGTAAGAGCGTAATGCCTTTTCAACCAGAAGGTGTTTGGAAATCACCCTATTCATCTAACACTTGGAAACTAAGTGAAGGAGATGATCAATATAGAAGAGGTGTGTATACTTTTTGGAAAAGATCAGCACCTTATCCGTCTATGTTTACCTTCGATGGAGGTACCAGAGAGGGTTGTATTACTAGAAGAATTAGAACCAATACCCCTTTACAAGCATTAACTATTTTGAATGATTCATCTTATTTAGTAATGGCTAGATACTTTGCACATCGCATGAATGAATGGGGAGAAAAAGAGGTTAGTAAAAAAATAGCGAAAGGATACCAAGCAATGATGTATAAATCTATTTCTGAAAATAGATTAAAAGCGCTAATGGATTTATACTCCACTTCATTTGCTAAATTTAAAAAAGATCCTTTAGCTTCTATTGAATTATTAGGCCCTTCTGAAAAAGAGTCGAATGCTGAAACCGCCTCTTTAGTGATGGTAGCAAGTGCTCTATTTAATATGGATGAATGGTTAAATAAAAATTAGTTGTTGATTTAAAATGGTTGTCAATAAAATAATAATATAAGGGTGGAAATATAAATTTTTAAATTATGAAAAACGATACGCACAATAAGCGGTTGTTAAGGGAAGCGAATCATGCTATTTTACAGCAGTATACTCGCCGACATTTTTTAAAGGATGGAGCGATGGGATTCGGAGCATTGGCATTAGGTTCCTTGTTAAATAGTTGTGGGTTTAATTCATCTAATAATTCGAATAATTTATTTGATGCTGCTAATCCACTTGCACCAAAGCCACCTATGTTTCCAGGCAAAGCAAAGTCTGTTATCTATTTGCATATGGCTGGCGCACCCTCTCAATTAGAATTATTTAGCTTTAAACCAGAACTAGCAAAATTAGATGGGCAGGATTGTCCACCTTCACTTTTAGCTGGGAAAAAATTCGCATTCATTCAAGGTGTTCCAAAGATGCTTGGTCCTCAAGCAAATTTTAGACAACATGGAAAAAGCGGTTTATGGCTGTCTGACAATTTACCCCATCTCTCTACTGTTATCGATGATATCGCCATACTTAATGCAGTAACCACTGACCAGTTCAATCATGCACCCGCACAATTATTAATGCACACGGGTACGCCCAGATTAGGAAGACCTAGTTTAGGTTCTTGGGTGACTTATGGAATGGGATCTGAAAATAAAAATCTTCCAGGGTTTGTAGTTTTAACTTCAGGAGGAAATGATCCGGATGCTGGAAAGAGTGTTTGGGGAAGTGGATTTTTACCGAGTGTATACCAAGGTGTACAATGCAGAAGTGTTGGAGACCCTGTATTATTCATAAAAGATCCAAAGGGAATGAGTCGTGATTTAAGAAAGGCATCAATAGACGCTATTAATAAAGTAAATCAGGAACAATATGAAGAATACAATGATCCTGAAATTCTTTCTCGTATCGCGCAATACGAGATGGCTTATAAAATGCAAATATCTGTTCCAGAAGTAATGAATATTAATGATGAACCGCAATATATTCATGAAATGTATGGTACCAAACCCGGAGAAGCCTGCTTTGCAAACAATGTATTACTCGCAAGAAAGTTAGTAGAAAAAGGCGTTCGCTTTGTACAATTATTTGATTGGGGATGGGATGCGCATGGTGATTCTGCGGGCAATGCGGTGGATATAGGATTGGTAAATAAATGTCGAAAAGTTGATAAGCCTATCACGGCTTTACTACTTGATTTAAAACAAAGAGGATTGCTAGATGAGACCCTAGTTATATGGGGTTCTGAATTTGGCAGAACACCGATGATGGAAAATAGGGAAGGAAAAGTAATGCCCTTTAAGGGTAGAGATCACCATGGTGCTGCATTTAGCATGTGGATGGCAGGAGGTGGAATTAAAGGTGGAACTTCTTATGGTGAATCTGATGAAATAGGATACAATATTGTTAGCGGTAAAACAGAGGCCTTCGATATACAGGCTACCATTTTAAATCAGCTAGGTTTTGATCATGAGAAATTCACTTTTGAATCACAAGGCCGTCCTTTCCGATTAACAGATTTGGCAGGAAAAGTCATTACAGATATTATCAGTTAAGTTCTCTTCTTTCTATAAGTAAGTATACTATGAAACAGGATAGAAGAAAATTTATTAAAAATTCTGCGACTGCCACTTCTGCTTTGTATTTGTCGTCATTGGAGCCATTTTTTATATCAAAAAAAACTGAATTTTCTATGGATAAAAATTATAAACTAACCATCATGGCTACCAGCTGGGGATTTGATGGGTCGATGGATGAATTTTGTGCCAAAGTAAAAAAA
This sequence comes from Ferruginibacter sp., assembly GCA_030831945.1. Classification (GTDB taxonomy): domain Bacteria; phylum Bacteroidota; class Bacteroidia; order Chitinophagales; family Chitinophagaceae; genus Ferruginibacter. The sequence goes on along the minus strand of JAURKC010000008.1, from coordinate 53,961 downwards.
GAAGGTTATGATGGAGTAGAATTATGGTGGCCAACAGATAATAAAAAAGCCCAGGACGAAATATTTACAGCGCTGAAAAAATATAATTTAGAAATCGGCTTTTTATGCGGTGGCGGTCAGCGGGATCCACAAGAACACTTGGAATTTTATAAAAAAATGATTGACGCGGCTGCAAAACAACAAGTACAGCGTCCTCTTTATATCAACAATCATTCTGGAAGAGATCATTATAGCTTTGAACAAAATAAAAAGTTTATTGAACATACTACAGTACTAGCAAAAGAAACTGGAATATCTATTGTTCATGAAACGCATAGAAGCAGAATGTTATTTGCGGCTCATGTGACTAAAGAATTTATTGAAAAAATACCTGAATTAAGAATAAACCTAGATATATCTCATTGGTGTAACGTGCATGAAAGTTTATTGTCAGATCAAACAGTAGCCGTTCAATTGGCTCTTGACAGAGCTGATTTAATACATGCTAGAATTGGTCATCCAGAAGGACCGCAAGTCAATGACCCACGAGCACCAGAATGGGAAAATGTAGTAAAGCAACATTTTGAATGGTGGGATATCGTAGTGGAACGCAAAAAGAAAAATGGAGAACGAATGGTATTCTTAACTGAATTTGGTCCGCCTGATTATATGCCTACTATGGCGTATACTCGACAGCCTTTAGCGGATCAATGGGCTATCAACGTTCATATGATGAATTTATTAAGAAAAAGATATTCCTGATTATACATTAAGTCCAAAAATGATTATTGCTATTGTATTGTTTTCGCTAACTGAGTTAATTGGAAGGTTTCATCCTGTATTGGTTCACTTACCCATAGGAATGTTAGTTCTTGCGGCTATCTTTCAATTGATTTTGCTAAAACAAAAGACGGCTTCATTAGGTCCAGCTATTCATATCACATTGTTGGGGGGAATGCTCAGTGCAATATTTTCTGCTACAAGCGGATTTCTACTATCTACAACAGATAATTATGATGCATCACTTATCAGCAGTCACCAATGGTTTGGCATAGCAGTGGCAGTAATTTCAATTGGAGCATTTATTTTAAACAAGCAGCAAAATAAATATACTAAATGGGTGATATTACTACTGACTATTTTAGTAATAATAACCGGACATTTAGGAGGTTCCATTACCCATGGATCAGATTATCTTACCAAAGTATTTTCATCGAGTGAAGTAGTATCTAACAATACCTTAAGAAAACCTATTGCAAATGTTCAGGAAGCGGTGGCCTATACTGAGGTGATTCAACCCATCCTGAATTCAAAGTGCTACAGTTGTCATGGAGTAAATAAACAGAAAGCAAAATTAAGATTAGATCTTCCTGATTTTATAATGAAGGGAGGAAAAGATGGAGCAATCATAACCGCAGGAAAAGCAGATGAAAGTGAATTAATCAAAAGGATCTTATTGGGAAAAGACAATAAAGATCATATGCCTCCAATAGAAAAACCCCAACTAAGCAAAAGTGAGATAGATCTATTACATTGGTGGATAAGTACCGGTGCTGATTTTACTCAAAAAGTAAAAGCACTACCCCAATCTGAAAAGATAAAGCCAGTTTTACTTGCCCTTCAGTCGGCCGAGAAGAATGAAGAAATAAAACTATCCGATATTCCAGATCAAGCAATAGAAAAAGCAGATGATAAAGTAATTCAAAAATTAAAAGCTAGAGGGATAGCAGTATCTACAGTTTCGCAAAATAGTAATTACCTGTCCATAAATTTTATAGCAGTTGATGCAATCAGTGAAAAAGATTTGGATTTACTAGAACCCCTACGCAAACAAATAATTTGGCTAAAGCTAGGAAACACAAAGCTATCCGACCAGCAGATAGATATGATTAGCTCCCTTTCGGCGCTTACTCGTTTGTCGTTAGAAAGAACTTCCATAACTGATAAAGGAATTCTAGCATTACAAAAACTTACCTCGCTTCAATATATTAACCTTGTAGGAACAAAAGTTACTGCTAAAGGTTTAGCACAATTGAAAGCGTTAAATAAACTAGAAAAAATATTTTTATACCAAACTTCTATCACTGGAACTGATTGGAATGAACTTAAAAAAACATTCCCGAAGGCAATGATAGATTCCGGAGGTTATACAATGCCCTTATTAGAAGGAGACACATCAGAAGTAAAACCACCTCCTACAATAAAAAAGTAAAAGTTAACTCAAATTTTAAATTAATAAAATGAACAGAAAAGTATTAATAGTTATAATCATCATAATGAGTTGCCTAAGTATGGTTTCATTTTCTCAGAAAAAAGACAATGTGTTATCAAGTGCTGAAATAAAGGCTGGATGGAAATTATTATTTGATGGAACAACGACGAATGGATGGCGCATGTATCAAAATAAGGCTACTGACTGTTGGGGTATCAATAATGGAGAACTCTATTGCAAGGGAGATAATAAGGATAAAACTAAAGTTCGGGCTGATATAATTACAAGTGACAAATACGAAAACTTTGAATTATCTGTTGACTGGAAAATAGCGCCTGAAGCAAATAGCGGCATTATGTACCACGTTACAGAACAATTTGAAAAACCATACCTCAGTGGACCAGAATATCAAATCATAGATGATTATGGCTTTCCTGAAAAATTAGAGGAATGGCAAAAAACTGGTGCTGATTATGCCATGTACTTAGCAAGTTCTAGACCAACTAATCCAGTGGGGAAATACAATACCACCAAAATTATTGTAAAAGGTGCGCACAGAGAATATTGGTTGAACAATGTTAAAGTAGTAGAATTTGAGGCATGGACTCCTGATTGGAAAAAAAGAAAAGCTGAAGGAAAGTGGAAAATCGCTCCAGACTATGGAGTAGCTAAAAGTGGTTTTATCTGTTTACAAGATCATGGTGGGGGCGTATGGTTTAAAAATATTAAAATTAGAAAGTTATAAATTAGATCATTAAATATATATTCTTCAAAAGCCGTCTTATTAAAACAAAAAATGTATGAAAAAATTATTTTGTATTTTATTTTTAGCGAATTTATTAACTGTCCAGGGGCAAAAAATAACTCCTGTTAATCCAGTCCCTTCAAAACCTCAAGCAGCATGGCATGATATGGAATATTATTGGTTTACCCATTTTGGGCCCAATACATTTACGGATAAAGAATGGGGACATGGAGATGAACCAGAAGATATTTTTAACCCTACTCAATTGGATTGCAGACAATGGGCAAGATTGGCCAAAGCTTCTGGTGCAAAGGGTATTATCATTACTGCAAAGCACCATGATGGATTTTGCTTATGGCCAAGTAAATATTCTACCCATACTGTTAGAGAGAGTAAATGGAAAAATGGAAAAGGTGATGTGGTGAAAGAATTATCATTGGCTTGTAAAGAATATGGATTAAAGTTTGGTGTATATCTATCACCTTGGGATAGAAATCATCCTAAATATGGAACGCCAGAATACAATCAAGTATTTGTAAATATGATGGAAGAGATATTTGCTAACTACGGTCCGATATGGGAATTCTGGTGGGATGGTGCCAATGGTGAAGGCCCTAACGGAAAAAAGCAACAATACGATTGGGAATTATTTAGGAATACTATAAAAAGATTATCTCCCAATACTGTAGTATTTAGTGATGTAGGTCCTCATATAAGATGGGTTGGAAATGAAAGAGGAATTGCAGGAGCTACCAATTGGAATTTACTAAACGTGTCTGGATTTTCAGCAGGTGCAGAAGGTCCTCCAACGGATACACTCAATAAAGGAAATATGTTTGGTGAAAAATGGATCCCTGCAGAATGTGATGTTAGCGTTCGTCCAGGTTGGTTTTATCATAAAGAAGAAGATAAAAAAGTTAAAACGCCTGCCTTCCTTTTTAATCTATATTTAAAATCTGTTGGAAGAGGTGCTAATTTATTATTGAATGTACCTCCAGATAGAACAGGTCAAATTAATGCGAATGATTCTGTAGCGTTAATAGGCTTTAAACAATTAAAGGAGAAAAATTTTAGTACTAATCTATTCGCTAAAAAGGGAGTAGTTATAAAAAACAATTCTACAGGAAAGGCTACTATCCAGCTAACAGATAAGAAGCAAAATAGTTTTGAAAAACTAACCACCGGTCAAACTGCTGCTATTACAATTAACCTTGAACAAACTACTACTATCAATGCTATTCAATTAAGTGAACCTATTGAACTAGGTCAAAGGATATTTAATTTTAGAATTAATTTAAAAGATGACAAGGGGGCTTTATTAAAAGAAATCAAAGCGACTACTATTGGAAGAAATCGTATTCTAAGTTTCGCTTCTGTCAATGCAAAATCGATAGAAGTAATCATTGATGGCTCAAAAGAAACACCACTAATTAGTGAGTTAGCTGCTTTTCATATTGATGATAGTTTGATTGAAAAATAATAATTGATATATTTTTAAATGAAGCATGGACTAAAAAAGTCTATTTAATAAAAAAGTTTTTCAATGAATGGATTAAATCGGCATTTGCTTTTTTGTGTTTTTCTGATGGCAGTTTTGCAGTTGGTTTCCTGTGCGCCTGATTTACCAAAAGAGGTAGCAGCTGCCTATGAACAACTTCCAGATCAAATAGATTACAATCTTCATGTAAAGCCATTACTTTCAGATAAATGCTTTTCTTGTCATGGACCAGATAAAGCCAAGCAAAAAGCTGGCCTTCGTTTAGATATTCAATCTTTTGCTTATGCTGAACTACCAGAAAGTCCAGGTAAAGTAGCCATTGATCCAGGAAATTTAAATGGGAGTGAATTATTTCATCGAATCATTTCTGAAGATCCAGAATACAAAATGCCTTCTCTAAAATCGCATCTTACACTTTCACCTAGAGAAAAAGCCATCCTAATAAAATGGATTAAACAAGGAGCAGTATACAAAGTACATTGGGCATTTGCAAAACCTGAAAAAGTAGCTATACCTGATATTTCATTTAATAATTGGACCGTCAATCCTATAGATAATTTTATTGGACATACACTTGAATTAGAAAAATTAGCCCCTTCTAAAAAAGCATCCAAAGAAATATTATTAAGACGTGTTTCACTAGATCTCACAGGACTACCTCCTACCATCGAAGAGATGGATGCTTTTTTAAAAGATAATTCTGCGAACGCTTATGAAAAACAGGTAGATCGGTTATTACAATCACCACACTATGGAGAAAAAATGGCAGTTGATTGGCTTGACCTTGCAAGATTTGCTGATTCCTATGGCTATACAGTTGACAGAATTAGAGATATGTCGCCCTACCGTGATTGGGTTATTGGTGCATTCAATAAAAATATGCCCTATAATCAATTTATTCAATGGCAACTCGCAGGTGATCTCATGCCCAATCCAAATAAGGAAATGTTAATTGCAACGGCATTTAATAGAATTCATCAACAGAATATGGAAGGTGGGATTATTGATGAAGAGTTTCAAACAGAATATGTAATTGATAGAACTAATACAGCAGGAGTAGCCATAATGGGGCTTCCGATTGGTTGTGCAAGATGTCACGATCACAAATATGACCCCATCTCCCAAAAAAATTATTATGAAATGTTTAGCTTCTTTAACAAAGTAAAAGAAGCAGGTCAAATTTCATGGGATGATGCAATGCCTTCTCCTACGATTCTTCTTCCCTCTCCGGAAAAAGAAAATATGCTTCGATTTATTCAAAATGATGTTAGCAAACAAGAAAAAAAACTAATAGAAACTAAAAAGAATTCTACTGTTGGTTTTCAAAATTGGCTACAATCTAAAAAATATAAAGAATTACAAAAGGAATTAATTCCACAAAATGGTCTTCAAGCACAATATGATTTTAATAATGGTTCTTTAAAAAATTTAGTAAAAGCAAAAAAAGCTGACTTAATTAACAAAGAGCTTAAAAGTTCGACGATAGATAAAGCTGTATTTGAAAATAGAGATAATGGAAAAGCACTTGTATTAAATGGAGACCAATGGTTTGATGCTAACCCAGCAGGTGTTTTTAGTAAATCGGATCCCTTCAGCATTTCTATTAGTTTGTTTATTCCAAATGATTTTAAAGAGGGAGTTATTTTTCACAAATGTATTTCAGAGCGTTTATATAATTACCGTGGTTATCACTTGTATCTAAAGGATAATCGATTCACCGTTAATATGTCGCATGCTGCGCCATCGAATGCAATTTCTAAGATGACTGAGCAGCCAGTTTTACGCAATCAATGGGTTCAACTAACGATGACCTATGATGGTTCTTCTACAGCAAGTGGTTTAAAATTATTTCAAAATGGCGTTGAACTAGCATTAGAAACTACGATGGATCAATTGACTAAGGATATTTTAATGCATTCAAAAAGTCAACCTGGTCTTCAAATTGGTGCATGGGATAGAGGTTATGGATTTAAAGGTGGTAAAGTAGATGACCTATTGGTATACAATCGAACGCTTACCGATTATGAAATAAAAATTATTGCTGGCCAAGCAAATTGGGCTTCTATTACAAACAAACCACCTGAACAGCTATCGGACAATGAAATCAATGTTTTAAAAAATTATTATTCCGCCGCTATTGATGCAGGAGTTGTAGAAGAGCAAAAAAAATTACAAGAAATCCGAAGAACTCAGTCCGACTCAACAGAATATATAAAGGAAGTGATGGTGATGCAAGATGTACCCAAACCTAGAAAAACATTTGTTTTAGTAAGAGGCAATTATGATAATTTCGGAGAAGAAGTTTTTCCTAATACGCCGACTGCTATTCTTCCCTTTGGTAAAAACTTACCTAAAAATCGCTATGGATTGGCCTTGTGGCTTACTGATGCGAATCATCCTTTAACTGCAAGAGTTGCAGTGAATCGTTATTGGCAAAACTTTTTCGGTTCTGGCTTAGTAAAAACTGCTGAAGATTTTGGTAACCAAGGAGAGTTACCTAGTCATCCTGCATTACTTGATTGGTTAGCAGTAACCTTTAGAGAATCGGGATGGGATACAAAGAAATTATGCAAGCTAATTGTACTATCTGCCACTTATCAACAGGATTCAAAAGCATTAGAAGCCACGCAATTAAAAGATCCAGAGAACAGATTATTATCCCATGGACCTTCCGTTCGCATGACTGCAGAAATGATTAGAGACAATGCTTTAAAAGCAAGTGGATTATTAAATAATAAAATAGGCGGAAAAAGTGTGAAGCCCTACCAACCAGATGGTTTATGGGAAATTAATAATACTAGTTATAAGGCTGATTCTGGAGATGCAGTATACCGAAGAAGTTTATATGTAATCATTAAACGCTCTGTACCTAATCCAACCCTTTCTACTTTTGATGCCCCTTCAAGAAGTTATTGTATAGCTAGAAGGCAAAGAACGAATACTCCACTTCAAGCATTGGTAACATTAAATGATCCGACTTTTGTTGAGGCGGAAAAAATAATGGGAGAACAAATAGCTACAGCATCGGATAATAAAAAAGGTATTACAGCTGTTTATAGGAAACTCACAGGACTTATTCCTAGTAAATCTGAACTGCAATTATTAGAGAATATCCAATCGAGTGAGTTAAAGAAAATGAGAGCTGATATTAATAAAACAAAAGGATGGTTAAGTGCTGGGCAATATATTGTGAATAAAGATATTGAACCTGCTTTGATAGCAGCTAATGCAGTGGTAGCAAGTGTTATATTAAACTCTGATGCTACCCTAACCAAAAGATAAATTATGAGCGATCACCACCAAGAACCATTCAAGGTTACTACACCTGAATTGGATCAAATTAAAAAGAAATGGGATAGGCGCAATTTCCTCACCAAAACATCCTTAGGAATTGGTGCGGTTGCCCTTGGCTCTTTAATTGGAAAAAATCTACTAGGGAAAGTAGCTGGTACAATGGCTGCAGAAGGTTCCGCTGCATCGCTTGAAGAAGAAATTCTTCGAGCCATTCCCCACTTCGCTCCTAAGGCTAAAAGAGTAGTCTATTTATTTATGAGCGGAGGTCCTTCGCAAATTGAAACTTTTGATTACAAGCCTAAGTTAGTAGATATGTTTGGACAAGCGCTTCCTGATTCAGTAAGACAAGGTCAGCGGCTAACTAGCATGAGTTCAAATCAAAGTATATTACCGATAGTTCCTTCTATCTATAAATTTAACCAGCACGGACAATCGCAAACATGGATCAGCGAAATGCTTCCGCATACTGCAGAAGTAGTGGATGATTTGTGCATCATTAAATCTATCCATTCAGAAGCAATCAATCATGATCCTGCGATTACTTTTTTTCAAACAGGTAATCAATTACCAGGAAGAGCTTCTATTGGATCTTGGGTAAGCTATGGTTTAGGATCAGATAATAAAAATCTACCCAGCTTTATTGTACTTGTTTCAAAAAATGCAAGTAAGGATCAACCATTGTATTCAAGACTATGGGGAAATGGATTTTTACCTACAGAACATCAAGGTGTTCAATTTAGATCTGGAAAAGATCCAGTATTATTTCTTGACAATCCAGAAGGATACGATGGTGCTGACAGAAAAGAAATGCTTGACTATCTGTCCAAACTAAGTACACTGCAAAATGATGCCTACGGAGATCCAGAAGTAGACGCGCGAATTGCTCAATATGAAATGGCCTTTCGAATGCAAACATCTATACCAGAAGTAATGTCAACTGCTGATGAAACAGATGAAGTATTTGATCTTTATGGTCCCGATAGCCGTGATCCAGGTTCTTATGCTTCCAACTGTATTTTAGCAAGAAAGCTTTTAGAAAAAGATGTAAAATTTGTACAGCTATATCATCAAGGTTGGGATCATCACGGAGGCCTTCCTCAAGGAATGGCTAAGCAGTGTAAAGATACCGATCAGCCAACAGCCGCCTTTATCAAAGACCTTAAGCGAAGAGGATTATTAGAAGATACTTTAGTAATATGGGGAGGAGAATTTGGCAGAACAGTTTATTCACAAGGAAAATTAAATCCTACTGATTATGGCCGCGATCATCATCCACGTTGCTTTAGCATGTGGATGGCTGGAGCTGGAGTAAAACCAGGAATAAGTTATGGTGAAACAGACGACTTTAGCTATAATGTTGTTAAAGATCCTGTTCATGTTCATGATTTTCATGCTACCTTATTGCATCTATTGGGAGTTGATCACGAAAGACTAACCTACAAATTTCAGGGTAGGCGTTTCCGTTTGACGGATGTTGAGGGTAAAGTAGTCAGAGAGATTTTAAGCTAATAAAAAAAGAAAAATATAATATCTAAACCAATAATTTTAACCTTTTAAAAATAAAAAAATGATCTCTAGAAGAAATTTCCTAAGAAACTCATCTTTAGCTTCTGCATTAACCGTTGCTAAAACAAGTGCTGGCTTTTCAATTTTGCACAAGAATCTTCAACCAGAAGAATTGATTTTAGGACAAGGTGAATTTAGATACAAGGTAGATAAACGTTGGGCTAAAATAAGTATCAACAGTTATCCAGTACTCAATTGTCATGAAATGGTACAAGATAGTAAGGGTAGAATGATCATGATAGGTGACAATATTCATAACAATATTTTAATTTTTGATAAATCAGGAAAGCTGCTTGACAACTGGGGTACAGGTTGGCCTGGTGGTCATGGTTTAACGATTTCTAAAGAAGGAGGAGAAGACTTTTTAATGATTGTGGATTGCGGTTATTATCAAGATAGAACTGGTAAAACAATTGCCCAAGCAGGTCAAGTAGTAAAAACTGATTTAACCGGTAGAATTATATTTACGATTGGACATCCAAATACGATTGGTGTTTATAAAGACAACGAACCTTTTAGACCAACAGAAACTGCAGTAGCACCCAATGGTGATATCTATGTAGCAGATGGATATGGATCTAATTATATTATACAATACAATAGCAAAGGTCAATACATCAGACATTTTGGAGGCAGCAAAAATGCTAATCCAGACCATAATCTTCGCTGTGCACATGGAGTTGCTATTGACAATAGAGATAAAAATAATCCAACCCTTATCTGCACATCCAGAGAAGAGAATTGTTTTAAAGTATTTACATTAGATGGTAAATTTCTTCACCGAATTGATACTCCAGGTATGCATGTATGTAGACCAGTTCTAAATGAAGGAAACCTATATGCAGGTGTTTGTTGGTCGAATGACCCAGCTGGAAAAATGATTGGAAGTGCAAGTGGTTTTGTTACCATTCTAGATAGTAATAACAAAGTGATTTCTAATCCAGGAGGAAATGCACCTGTGTATCAATCAGGTAAATTACTTCCTACTTTGCAAGCGCCTGATCAAACTTTCTTCCATTGTCACGATGTTTGTATTGATGAAGATAAAAGCATTTATGTATGTCAGTGGAATGCAAATCAAACAACGCCTATTAAATTAACTAGGGTTTAATGATCTTGTTGGATATCACTACATTAATTGGACATCTACATCCCGTAGTTGTCCACCTGCCCATTGGCTTTTTGGCTTTGGCAATACTTTTTGAGCTGCTATCGTATTTTAAAAAATTCGAGCAGCTCAAAATTGCTATTCCAATTACCTTATTGGTTGGTTTTATTACCGCGGTACTTTCCTGTATTTTCGGATATCTATTATCACTTGGTGGTGAATATGAATTTTCAAAAATCAATAATCATAAAATAGCTGGAATTACGCTAGCTGTGGCGTCTGGATTATTATTTATTAGTACGACTACTGTTGTAAAAAAAATATTCTCCATTCCTAGATTGATATTCTCCTCCCTCTGTGTAGTAGTTTTATTGATTATGATTTACACCGGACATCAGGGTGGCAGTCTTACGCATGGGTCAGATTACCTATCCATTAAATTGATAGATGAACCAATAAGAAAAAAGCCAATCAGTGTAGCAGAAGCTTTACTATTTGAAGAGGTAGTTCAACCAATTTTAATTCAGCGATGTGGACAATGTCATCGCGAGGGTAAAATGAAAGGACAATTTTCAGTTCAAACTTTAGAAACATTACTGAAAGGAGGAAAGACGCGTGCAGCCGTTGTTGCTGGTTCATTGAATAAAAGCGAACTTTTTAATCGAATTACTTTAGATCCTAGCAATGAAAAATATATGCCTGCTGATGGAAAAACACCCTTAACAAAAGCAGAAATAGAAATTATTCAATGGTGGATTGAAAAAGGAATGGCAACTAAAGGAAAAAAAATAGCTGAATTAAAAGTTAGTCCAGAAATTCAATCCAAAATAGCTGTAGTTTTAGGAATAGAAAACTCAATAGCAGTAAGTGAAACAGCAAAAACTGAAAACAGTAAAATAAATCCTGAAATGCCTGCCATATTAAATACTGCCCTCATTGATAGCCTTCGAAATAAAGGGATCAATGTCCGTTTGATGCTTCACCAACCAGTGATGCTAGATATTACTATTCCTCCTGGAATGAGTGCTTCAATAAATTCAATAAAGCCTATCCTTCAATCAATCGCAAAAAATGTGATTTGGTTAAATCTTTCCGACAATGGATTAACTGATAATGACCTTGATTTTTTATCTGGGATGACTAATCTTGAAAAATTAAGATTAGAGAAAAATCCGATTACTGATAAAATAGTACCTCAATTATCAGGGCTAAAACACTTAGAAGCAGTAAACCTAAATGAAACCAATGTAAGCGAAACAGGCATAGAAAAGCTGAAACAAGTACCTGGGATAAAAAGAGTATATCAATGGAAAGAAGGGAAATAGGTTGTGTACAATTCATTCAAATTACTTTAAATAGTTAGCTGTATTAATAAGATCAAATACTGGCTGGCTGCTATTAAAATAAAATATCAAATCCTAAACAATACCAAATGCTCAAGCATCTTCTACTTTCATGCCTTCTTTCGATAACCTTATTTACCAATGCGCAAAAAATTAAAATTGCTTGTATTGGTAATAGTATTACTTATGGAGCTGCAATGGTGAATCGTGAAAAAAATGCATATCCTGCTCAGTTACAGGCGATGCTAGGCAGTTCATACGAAGTAATGAATTTTGGAGTTAATGGATCCAGTTTGTTAAAAAAAGGAAATATCCCCTATTGGAATACGCCTGAATATTCAAATGCATTAAAAAGTAATCCCAATATTGTTTTTATTAAACTAGGGACCAATGATAGTAAACTTATCAATCGTCCATTTTACAATGAATTTAAAAATGACTACCAATCATTGATTCAATCATTCCAAGAACTACCCTCCCATCCAAGAATTGTACTCTTACTTCCCCTTCCCTCTTTTTTGGAAGACAGTAGTTCTATTTACGATCCAATCATTAAAAAACAAATCATCCCTAAAATACAGGAGCTAGCTTTTGAAACAGGTTGTGAAATCATTAACTTATACTCTTTATTCATCGACAGGTCAGATCTATTACCTGATAAAATTCATCCCGCCTCAATAGGCGCTACGCTGATTGCCAAAAGATTGTATGAATTAGTTAAACTAAAAGAAATCAACCGATTTGATATTTTCAAAAAAATAAAAGAAGAAAAAAAATCAAGTTCATTTTATGGATTTGAATGTATTGACTTCACCTTTCAAGAAAGAAATTGCAAAATAGTAAAACCAAAAAAAGTAGCCACTGGATTACCATGGATTTGGAGAGCACGCTTTTGGGGTCATGAACCACAAACTGACAGAGCACTTTTAGAGAGAGGATTTCATGTGGTGTACTGTGATGCATCAGAATTATTTGGAAACAAAAAGGCAATTGATTTATGGAATAAATTTTACGATTATATGCAGCTTGCTGGACTTTCAAAAAAAGTTGCCTTAGAAGGTATGAGTCGTGGTGGAGTGTACATATATAATTGGGCGATGGAGAATCCACAAAAAGTAGCCTGCATTTATGCAGACGCACCAGTTTTAGACCTAAAAAGCTGGCCTGGAGGATTAGGGAAAGGGCAAAAAAGTGCAGCAGACTGGGAGATTTTTAAAACCGATTATTCTTTAACCGAGGCTCAAGCAATAGAATTTAAAAATAGTCCACTTGATCATGCAAATAAAATTGCTAGCTTAGGATTTCCAATGCTGCATGTGGTGGGTGACGCGGATGAAGCTGTACCAGTTGATGAGAATACTGAACCATTTGAAAAAGCCATTAAAAAAGCAGGAGGAAATATTACTGTGATTCATAAACCAGGAGTAGGTCATCATCCTCATAGCTTAGCTAATCCAACACCCATTGTAGATTTTATATTAAATGCTACCCATCAAAAGACAAACTTTGCTGTGATTGCTTCTCCTGGATCAGAATATAGATCAGGCGCAGGCTGGAAAGAAGGAACGGATTGGTGGACACAGAATAATGAAATCAATGAATTAATGGCAAAGAATACTTCTACAGATATTGTATTTATTGGCAACTCTATCACACAAGGTATTGCAGGCAATAGAGCATCGGTGACAAATCATCCAGGAAAAGCAATTTTCGAATCAGTTTACAAAAAATATAGTTGGATATCTGCTGGCATTTCAGGCGATAGAACTCAGCATATATTATGGAGGCTTCAACACGGAACTTATGCAAATGCAAAAATTAAAATTGCTGTGCTTACCATTGGAGTCAATAACTTCTCTGACGATTCAGCCGAAGAAGTAGCACAGGGTATACACCAAATACTTTTGTGGATGAAAAAAAATATGCCTAATACTAAAATTATATTAGTGGGGCCATTACCAGCAGGGGTGAAAAAGCAAGATATGCATAGAGTGAAATATGAAAAAGTACAATCGCTCATAACAAAAGAAGAAGATAAAAAACAAATATTTTACCTACCCCTAGCAAGTAATTTCATTCAACCCAATGGAGATTTAAATCTGAAATACTGTTCTAGTGATGGGATTCACTTAATTGAAAAAGGTTATGAAGTTTGGGCGCTATCGCTGCAACCCATGATTGAAAAATTACTTAAAAAATAATAATTCTTTAAATATAATGATATGATCAATAAAGCCTTCTTCAGTGGTATACTCCTTTTATTAATGATGCATACAAATGCTCAGTCAGTAAAAGAATATATTAAATGGAATCCTGCTACCGACTCTACTAAAGTTTTGGAGGGACAAGGTTGGACAGGAGAAGTAAATAATTTTTATGACCGACTTCCTAGTAGAGCAGAAAAAATGGTAAGTGAAGGGATTTGGAAATTAGCTGCTCAAACTGCTGGATTACAAGTAAGATTCAGAACCAATTCAAATCAAATCACTGTTAGGTATACAGTAGGTGGAAATATACAAATGCCGCATATGCCAGCAACGGGAGTAAGCGGAGTAGATTTATACTCAAAAAATATAGATGGAAAATGGAATTGGGCTGCAGGTAAATTTTCATTTGGCGACACCATTACTTATCAATTTACAAATTTAGTTACCAACGATCAACATGTAAAAAATAGAGACTACACACTTTATCTACCCCTTTACAACACAGTAAAATGGATGGAAATATCTGTGGCCAAACCAAGTTTATTTACACCATTACCTAAGCGAATTGATCGACCTATTGTTGTTTATGGTACTTCAATAGCTCAAGGAGCATGTGCTACAAGACCAGGACTAGCCTGGTCTTCCATCTTATCCAGAAAACTTGATTTACCAGTAATCAACTTAGGATTTTCTGGAAGTGGAAGACTCGATCCACCGATAGTAGGACTTATTGGAGAACTTGATGCAAAATTATATATACTAGATTGTCTACCTAATTTAATAGCTCCTGGTATTAGCGCCGAAGAATTATATAAAAGAATCGTTGCAGCAGTTGGGCAGCTTAAAACTAAAAATCCAACAATACCTATTTTACTAACTGAGCATGATGGCTATACTGATGAGGAAATGAATCCAACTAGTAAAAAGCAATACACTGATGCTAATAAAGTATTAAAAATTGTATTTGATTCACTGACTACAGCAGGAGTGAAAAATATATTCTTACTTTCAAAAGAAGATATTCATCAGGATATTGAATCTATGGTAGACGGAGTTCATCCAAACGACATTGGAATGATGAACTATGCGAATGCTTATGAAATTAAAATTCGAGAAATATTCAATATGGCAGTAGGTAAAAGTTCAACTACCTTGCCTATTACCCAACGCCGCGATGCAAATACCTATGATTGGGAAACAAGACACAAAGAAATTTTAAAATATAACGCTACTCATTCTCCTCAATTACTTTTTATAGGCAATTCAATCACCCATTTCTGGGGAGGAATTCCTACTGCAGATGTCAGAAATGGCAGTGACTCATGGAATAAATATTTTGAAAAAAAGAATGCTATTAACTTAGGTTTTGGATGGGATAGAATTGAAAACGTTTTATGGCGCGTATACAATGGTGAACTAGATAATATTGCACCGTCACAAATTGTAATAATGATTGGCACCAATAATTTAGATTTTAATAGTAACAATGAAATTAGAGAGGGACTTCAGTTTTTGACAAAAGCAATTAGTTCAAAACAACCGAATGCAAAAATATTATTAATGGGTATTCTTCCAAGAAGAAATATGGAAGAGAGGATTTCAATATTGAATAAACTAATTTTAACAATACCTTTTAATAAGAGAATAAAATATGCAGATGCAGGCAAAGTTTTGTTGAAACCATCTGGCAAAATAGACGAATCACTTTTTTCAGATGGCCTTCATCCCAATGCAGCAGGATATGAGAAATTAGGAGCCTCCATTAATATACAAATAGAAAAATAGCAATTGTATTGAATCCTAGAAAAAATTATACTACAGGATTTAATGCAGAGGCTGCTAGTTCACCCGGTTTCATTCCATCAAACCATTTTATTCTGTCTGACTCTTGATTATCATTTGCTGGTTCAGTAATGACAGCGCCATCTTCATAATAAATGATCGTCATTACTTCCCTCATTTGATCAGAACTATTGCCTGGAGCCTTATGCAGCGTATAGCCATAATGGAAAGTAGCATCTCCGGCCGCCATAGAATCAGGCCTATAAATAGGATAGTCTTTTTCAGAAACATAGGCATCTAACAAACTTTCTGATTCATCGGAAATAGGAATACTATTAACCAATCCATTGGTATGAGATCCTTCAGCAAAAGTGAGCATTCCCATCGACACGTTGATATCAACTAGTGGCATCCACATGGTGATAGTTTTAGTGGTAGCCAATGGCCAATAATATTGATCCTGGTGCCAAGGTGTAGCTCCTCCACCCGCTTCTTTATACAAGGCTTGATCATGATAAACACGAACCTTCTCTACTCCTAAAAGTTGAGCGGCAATACTGGCAAATTTTTTGTGTAAAGTGAATTTTCGAACCGCATCATCCTTTAACCACAAATTAGTTATTTGTAAAAAAGCCTTTCCGTATGTATCTCTTTCTTCCATTTTTCTAACTTCAGTATTATTTTTTTTAACCGCCTCATTAATCGCTGGCCTAAAAACCTTTATCTCTTCAGGACTAGCCACTCCAGGTATATGAATAGCTCCTCTTTTTTGAAAACTATTTACTTGCTCTGCAGAAAGAGAAAAATTGCCTTCTTGATTTAAATTATTATTAGCCATAAGAATTATTTTTTTAATCAAATTATTTACAATACAAAAGTACTATTTTTTAGAAGTCAATGATTGAATCACTTCTGTTTCAGCTGGATCATAGGCAGAGCCATCTTTTCTAAAAATATCATGAAACCAAAGCTTCGGTTCACTCCCATCAACTATAGGTGTATCCCACTGATAGATAGTATTACTCTTTCCAGCGACTAATCCCCAGTTGATTGCGCCTACATTATATTTTTTGAAGATCGGTAAATGCGTTTGAAATTTACTGCCCTTTGTTCTTGCCATATATTCACTACAAATGACTGGACGACCAATTTTCAATTTTTGTAGAATGTCTTTTTCTAGATTAGCCGCATCAGAATAATTATGGAAAGTAATAACATCTGAATTACTAATTAAATATTCATCAATTGCTTTATTTGATCTCCAAGAAGCACCAGTGACAGGTTGATTAGGACGAACCGCCCAAGCCCACTCAAATATTTTTTTCAACAAAGGCAAAGAACTAAGTCCATAACCACTGTTACCAGGCTCGTTATACAAATCCCACATCAATATGCGTTGATCATTTTTAAAGCTGCTAAGAATATCTTTAACATAGGTTTCTAAATATTTCCACTGAGTAGAATCATCGTGGGTGGCTTTATTCGGACTTCTAACCCATCCGCTATTGTGAATACCTGGTTTAGGAGCAGGTTGCAAACCAATTGCCGCATCTGGATTCCAGCAATCATCAAAAATAGTAAAGAGTATTTTTATTTTATTTTTCTTAGCAATCGATAATAACTGATCCATTCT
This sequence comes from Ferruginibacter sp., assembly GCA_030831945.1. Taxonomy (GTDB): domain Bacteria; phylum Bacteroidota; class Bacteroidia; order Chitinophagales; family Chitinophagaceae; genus Ferruginibacter. Next base: position 36,594 of record JAURKC010000008.1, on the reverse strand, counting down.
TTTTTTAAACCCTTTAGGATCTGCTTTCCAAGCAAGGTCATGTAAATAAACTCGCATTGTATTCATTCCAATAGCGGACGCCCAAGAAAATTCTCGATTAATTGTAATCGGATCAAATGTATCTGCCTGAAACATTTCAAGCTGATTAATAGCGGTACTAGGTAAAAAGTTAGCACCTACTAGCCAGCCTTGGCTTTTATACCAATTTGCAGCTTTTTCTTCAGACCATCTATTCGACTGTTGCGCGGTTAGATTTCTAAAAGAGAAAAGAGATAATAAAACAAGCAGCGAAAAAATATTTTTTTTCATCATATCAGTCATTAATTTTTACATTTTTAATTATAGTGGGAAGCCATACCTGCATTTCATTTTTACCTCGGTTAGCCCAGGTATAATAAGGAATGGCAGTAATTTTTTTCTTTTGGGTTTGAAGAGAACTTCCATCTGCACTCACTGATAGTACAGGTACTATAGCAGAAAGTGCTTTAATAGGTTCGTCCAAAATAGTTTGATCCGATATTTCAAAATCAACTGTAGAGGGCAAAATAAAATTCCAAGCCTTATTATCATTATCTGCACCTTCTACACAATAGACAATTGGTCCTCTTTGAATAGCAACCCTATTATTATCAAATTTCAAATCGGACGAACTAATTAATCTATTTACTTGCATGGGTAAATCATAAGTCACTTGATCACCAATCTTCCATTCCCTCTCAATAACGAGATATCCTGATTCTACTTTAGTTACTACTTCCTTTCCATTAACTTTTAATAAATAATTATCAGCTTTAAAATTAGCATACTCATACAGTCCATTCGTATAGGTTTTTCCTTGCACCCATCCTGGAATACGAAGGTATAAACCGAAAAAAGATTTTTTAACTGGATCGATGTGCAAATTAATTTTTCCATCCCAAGGATAATTAGTAGCCGTCTTTATATTTACACTTCCATTGGCAAGTGATAAATTAGTACTACTACCTACAAATAGATTTACATAAATACTTCTATCAGTTGTAGCATAAATATAACTTCCCAAAGAAGCAACTAGCCTAGCTATATTTGAGGGGCAACAAGCAGTACCAAACCATTCCTTTCTTTGATGTTGTCCTTTAGAGGCAAGTGGATTGCCATAAAAAAAACGATCTCCGCTCAAACTCAATCCATCTAGTGTACCATTGTATAAGCTTCTTTCCAATATATCGATATAAGATGAATTCATTGTCAGAGAATTCATTCGCTGGTTCCAAAAAACCATACCCACACTAGCACAGGTTTCACAATAAGCTTGCTCATTAGGTAAATCAAAATCTTTTGAAAACCCTTCATTACTTCCTGCAGAACCTATGCCACCAGTGATATACATATTACGATACACCACATCTTCCCATACTCTTCGCATCGCTTTTAGGTATCCTGTGTCGCCTGTTTGTGTAGCTACATCTGCCGCTCCAGTATATAAATACATTGCGCGTACTGCATGACCTGTAATTTCTTTCTGATCTTTCACCGGAACCGCATCCTGCGCATAGGCTGTATCTTTCCAATCAGTCCAGGTATAGCCTTTAGCATTACGATGTCCCCGCTCACCTAATAACCAATCCGCAAGTTGCAAATATTTCTTGTTTCCAGTAACCTTAAAAAGTTTTACTAATGCAAGTTCTAATTCTTGATGTCCTGTAACCCAATGTCTTTTGGAAGGCCCAAAAATTGAATCAAAATGATCTGCCCAGCGGATGCACACATCCAACAGTTTACGCTTTCCAGTAGCATTAAAATAAGCCACTCCTGCCTCAATCATATGGCCTGCATTGTAATCTTCATGCATACTCATATCTGAATAGCGGTCTTGTAAATTAGTAAGTGTATAGAATGTATTTAAATATCCATCAGGCTGTTGAGCAGCTGCAATTTTATCAATCCACTCATCACATTTCTTTTCCATATCAACACTGGGATGTGTTTTAAGCGAATACCCCATTGCTTCTAAGGCCTTAAAAACATCACTATCATCATAAAATATCCCTTCATGCTTCTCTCCTTTTTTTCGGGCAACCTTCTCAAAATTTCTAATACGACCAGTAGCTACTTCTGTTTGATAAATACAAGCAGCCAATGTTTTAGTAGCAACTTTGTCAATTTTAGGCTTCCAGAAATTATCGGTAACATTTACTTGAGAAAAGCTAACTGGCTCAATTTTTTGAAAAATTGGTTGTGCAAATAAAATATTAAAACAAAAACTAGCCACTAATAAAATAACCAATCTGATCATAGGATTTATTTAGTCAAATTTTATTGATATCAATGTTAAAATTAATTAGCTGACAATAAGTAGGCTTGTCCTTTTACAGAATTAATTGTAAGCACATAATCATTACCTATTTTACGTGATTTTAAATTCATTCCTTTCACCATCAAAGGAACAGCTGATTTAATTATACATTGACCTCCATTTAAAGAGCGAATAGTTGCTTCGCCCAATTGATGATTCTTCCAATTAATACTCACTTCAAATCCACCTCTTGCCTTTAAACCCTTTACAGCACCTTCTTTCCAAACAGTTGGCAAGGCGGGTAATAAATGTATTTCACCTAAATGACTTTGCACCAACATTTCAGCTATTCCAGCAGTAGCTGCAAAATTTCCATCTATTTGAAAAGGAGGATGTGCATCAAATAAATTAGTATAGGTGCCCCCACCGCCAGCATAATTAGTTCCGCCAACTTCTGTCAAATGCATTAAATCTCTCACTAAAAGATGGGCATGGTCTCCATCCAATAATCTCGCCCACCAATTAATTTTCCATGCCTTACTCCATCCAGTACCATCATCGGTTCTTAACTCTAAAGACTTCTTTGCTGCAGCAAAATAATCAGGTGTTTGGACTGAGATTTCTCTACCCGGATGTAAGCCAAACAAATGAGAGGTATGTCGATGATGGGGTTCGGATTCTTCAAAATCCTTATACCACTCTAATAATTGTCCCTTGCTTCCAATTTTTAAAGGAAATAGTTGCTTACTTTTTTCAATCAGTGTATTTCTAAAAGCAGTATCAATACCTAAAATTTTAGATGCTTCAATTAAATTGGCATATAAATCTCTTATGATAGACATGTCCATCGTAGAGGCCACGGAGACCGCTTGCTTTTTACCTGAACTATCTTTGAAAAAATTTTCTGGAGAAGTAGATGGAGCAGTTACTAAATAACCATTCTTATCTTGCACTAACCAATCAAAGGTAAACAGCGCAGCTTCTTTCATTACTGGCCAAGCCTTTTCGGCAAGAAATTTTTTATCCCCTGTAAATGCGTAATGCTCCCATAAATGTTGGCACAACCAATTGCCCCCCATATACCAGTTAGCCCATACCGGATCTCCTTTTCCTAAATCCCCCACTGGATTAGAAGTAGCCCAAATCTCGGAATTGTGATGAGCTACCCATCCCCTTGCATTATAAAACTCTTTTGCCGTGCGAGCACCCGTAACCGATAGATCCTTAATGAAATTCAATAATGGTTCATGCATTTCCGAAAGATTGGTCACCTCAGCAGGCCAATAATTCATTTGAGTATTAATATTAATAGTATAATTAGAACTCCAAGGTGCACGCATTTCTTTATTCCAAATTCCTTGCAGGTTAGCTGGTGGCCCTCCAGGCCTAGAAGCAGCAATCAATAAATAGCGACCAAATTGGAAATATAATATTTCAAAACTTGGATCGTAAGACCCCTTTGAAAAAGCTTTCAATCTATCATAAGTCGGAAGAGTCTTTTGCTTTACAAAAGCAGTATCACTAATTGCAAGACTTACCCGATTAAAATATTTTTGATAATCGCCAATATGAGATTGACGAAGAACAGTATACGATTTCTTAGTAGCCTTCTCAATGGCAGATGCTGCAATTGCCTTTTCATTTTTACCCTCCGAATCAGGACATTTATCAAAGCCATTAAAACTGGTTGCAGCAGAAAGATAAATAATGGCCTCAGTTGCATTGGTAACATGAATACCAAATGTATCTACAGCAACTTTTCCATCATTTGAAATAGCTTTCATCCGATATTGATAGCGCATGCCATTACAATTACTAGCATCTGCATACACTATGGATTCCCTTCCTTTAGCGTTATAATAACTTGGATCTAATCGAGCAGGTGCTTTTCCACTTACTACTAGTTCATTCGTTCCACTTACTGACAACTCATATCGCAGCTGACTTCTAGAGGATAAATCAAAATTCAAGCTACCCTTACGATTAGTCGTTAATCGCATTACCATTATATTATCAGGGGCATTGATAAAAATTTCTCTTTGGTATTTCACTCCATTGATAGTGAAACTAGTTGTAGCAATCGCCTGCTGAATATCCAAATCTCTGTAATAAGCAGTAGGTTGAGCTCCGCCAAAATTTTGTTTTAAAAAAACATCTCCCAAAGGCAAATAGGATTCGGTATACAATCCTTGCATATTTTTTGTTAACTCATATGCCTTAGAATAATTCTCTTCAGAAAGTAAGGCAGTTCTAATAGAAGGTAAAAAGGATTGCGCTGAAGGGTTAATCGTCTTTTTAACAGGTCCTCCGCTATACAAACTACTTTCATTCAGTTGTATGAGTTCTTCTTCCACACCACCAAATACCATTGCACCAATTTTCCCATTACCCAAAGGAAGCGCCTCTACCCATTCCTTAGCGGGATACTTATACCAGAGTTTTAATTCTGACTGCGCAAACAATTTAGATGAAAAACCGATTGCCAATAATAGCATCCAACATTTTAATTTAATTTTCATATGCCTAGATTATAAATTAATATTCTCTTTTATAAAAGTCCCTTTTAAGAAATCGACTTATTTATTTTTAAACTTTTGTTCTAATGTTTTGATAAAATATCCACCCACTACACTTCTTGCTTGAAAGCCAACCATTAATCCAGTTTTAGTTTGATGCCAATCGCTTACTGGTACTCTTGATTTTGTTTCAGTTACAAAATGATAAATTGGATGCATAATCGATTCGAAATCTTTTGGATTTTTTGCAAGTGTTGCTGTCCATAATACCCAATCTGATTTAGTGTAAGTAGCTCGACTATCTAATGGCAAGCCAAATTCATTTTGCTTGGCCAGATAATATTTCACTTCCTTATCCATCACTTCTTTTGGAAAAAGGTTCATATTCAAAACCTTATCCCAAACTAAATTATACTTTTGACTCCAAGTACCTTTTGCATCAAAGGTTAAAGAAAAATGATCACCATCGTCAGCCATTGTAATCCATTTAGAAACCATCTCTTTAGTTAGTTTGCCATATTTTTCTGCAATAGCTTTTTCTCCTAATTGAGTAGCTAATTGAACATAGCCGCCCAGGGCAACAATTGCTTTTACAGAAAGATTAGTGTTTCTAGCAAGGTGACCAGCAAAATCGTCAGTGCACAATTGATTAGCAGGATCAAAACCTTCCTTACTTAAATAATCTGCCCAAACTGATAAAGTTGCCCAATGCTTTTTTGCATATTCCGCATTACCTTCTGCCTTAGCAATCGCTGCAGTAAGGATAATCATATTGCCACATTCTTCTACAGGCATATCTTCACCATAAGTTTGACCATTCGCTAATGGATAGGTACCTAAATCATGAGCAGCAAAGGGTTTGGTCCATTTACCACTTTCGCTATAATAAAAAATACCATTGAGCATCCCTTTTAATAATTCAGGATTGTACGCAAGAAATAAAGGTGCAGAAGGATAGGTAACATCGACCGTATTGATAGAACCATTGCTAAAATTTTCTTTTGATAGAAAAAGTATTTCCCCTTCAGGACTTACCACTAATTTATGCGCAGCAATACTTTGACGATACGCTAGGTCACACAATTTTGCATACTCTTCTCCACCAGCCTTAACCGCATCACTATGAATCATTGTATTGGTTTGCTCACATTTTTTAATAGTGGAAGAATAATCTTTTGCAGCATTCTCCAATTGTTGTTCAATATTGTCAGTTTCTTTCTGATGCCACCAAGGACGAAGATTTTTTGTGAAATATTGAACAGAATATTGATCATCATATCCTACTAATAGTAATTGTTGCTTTGCCGTATTTCCAATCTTTCCAAGATTTACTTTTGTACCCAACAGTAAGTGCTTCCCTTCTGTAATATCTTTAACTGATTTGCCAAATACATTAGAAAGATCATCTCCATTAGTAATAGATTGCTGAACGGATGGACTAGTTGGCACTGCAATATACATATAGCCCCAATCGATCCTTAGGTCGTCTCCCTTTTTCTGTAATACAGATTGACTAATAGTGCCTGCCTTTAAAATAGAAAGGCTCTTAGTAGTATATTTATTTGCTGTAATGGGCTGCACAGGTGTATTCACAGCAATATCCGTGGAAGCACCTATATATAATTGCACCTCGTGCAATGCGCCATCATTCGATTTTATTTGTGAATTGATATAAGAAACTGGACGAGATAATATATCAAGATCATTTAATAGTAATGGCGAAGTGAAAGTGAGTGACAAATCAACTTTACCACAGGTAAACTGATAGGCAGTTTGAGTAGCATTTACGGTCACTTTTTTTTGAACAGCAGTCAGTATATTTTCATATGGATTCTCTTTCGGTTGGTACACAATTCCCGCATCTAACCATGAACCACCTCTACTATTTTTAACATGGACTGCTAAAACATTCTCTCCCTTCTTAATTTTATTTTTCACTTCCTCTTTAATTGGAATAAAAATAAATTTATGTACATAATCCTTCACTGAATATATCATTTCTCCGTTTAAAAAAACTTCTACATCCTCATCATGCTGCAACTTTAAATAAAGATTATTCAAATCTAAGTTATCGACAATGAATTTCCTTCGAACCCAAATATCTCTAGTAAGCCATTTCGTTTTAGAAGCTACTTTATCATTACCAAAAGGAGCTATTCCAATTTTCCAATTCGCATCATTAAATGAAGACTTCATCCAATCTTCTCCAGGATTGGTTTCGGTATAAGCTGCCTGATAATTAATTTCATCCGATGCAGGAACTAAAGTTTTGTAAACAGGCTCAGTATTACCCAAAAAGCGATAAACTTCCCCATCTACTTTCAGCAATCCTATCAATGAATGATTATAGCCTGTCCAATGCTTAGTAGTGGAAGCAGTGAGTAAATCAGTGGTAGACCAAATACTAAAATAAGGATCATGTGTAATGAGCGGATAGGCTGGAGCTTTGGTACTTTGAGCAAAACAAATACTTGTTAAAAAAAATACAGCCGATACTAAATAAAGTTTTTTCATGATTAAATTATTGAAAAAGATTTTGGTTGTTTAATAAATATTTTTTTTGAATCTGATGAAATATTTAGCGAAATCATAATTTTAGATGCCATGTTAATTGGCCCATGTAAGCTTACACATTCCTTTGTTTCAAATTGGAGGCGGGGTAGAGACTGTCCAAAAATTGGATTATCATTAATCCCTAATAAAAAAAATACCAAAAAGCAGACTTGAAAAGTATATTTTTTATTCATAAGAATCAATATTTATCTTGATAAGAAAAACCAAAAGATGACCTTTAAAACTTATCAGCATTTAGCAAAACAATCGAGTAAGTTTCATTACCGAAAGTATTGATTAGGCCTCAAATTAAAAAATTTATTACCCGAAGTTAAATTTAGGTTCGATTACGAAAATGAATCGATTGTAATGCAGTAAAATCAATGGATTTAAGGGATTAGATAAATAAATAACCCTTTCATTAGTACTATTAAAAAGAGGTATTGGCTATTAATTGCTAAAAGAATTTAAAGAGCAATTTGATATTAAAACAAATCAATATCTGTCTTAGCCAGATTACTACTAGACTATTGAACTTAATTTTTTGCCTTAGCCATTTCCAAAGCAGTGGTGGTAATAAAATATTTTGCAATGGTATTGGGTACTTCCCACTTGGGGAGGGAATGATTTAGAAGGTAATCACTGAAAACCTTGAAAGTAATATCTCGTTTCAATTCCAATTCAGCGGGTAGATTAACTTGAACAAACTTACCTTCTGGTGACCAAGAAATTCCAGGAAAATCTTTTTGAAGAAGAGTGAATGACTTGTCAAGCTGCTCTTTAAAATTTTTATCACTGATGTTATATCTTTTTTCAATACAAAGTCTAGGTTTATTTCGTCCAAATGCTTGATCAATAAATACAATACTCTTATCGCCTTCTGCATAGGCAGTACGAATATCATTTCCCCCTTTAGGCGTTGCTGGTCGCCATTCCACATTCACTTCTGTATAAACATCCTTTACAGTAAATAAAATTTTACCATTCGCAGAAACAGATAGAACAGAATCTTTAACATAAGAAGATAATGATAATGGTATTACTGGAAGAGAAGTAGCAGCAGAAAATTCAGCATTTGAAAGTTTTACACTACTATGATCAGCGTCTAACACTTTGATGTCTTTAGTATAATCAATAGCTTGCTCAGGAAATAATTTCCAAAATGCAAGATCTATTAAATGAGTCGTAACATCTACTACCCCCTCACCTTGTTGAAGCACATCGAAATACCAAGCTGGCCGAGTCCCCTTTCCTCCTCTGTAAAAATGATGAACACTCGATTCTAAAATAGCCGGATGATTTTTAGATCCCTTGGTCTGCTTTCCAAATAGCATAGAGTCCTGCATTAGCGCTCTTTGCACTCTATTGATGAGACTATAACGTTCAGTCATCATATCAAATAATAAAACTCCTTTTTGATCCGCTAATTCATAGGATTTTTTTAAACGCTCAAATCCTGCTTTATTAATAACGATCGGTTTGTCAGCAAAAACGTTCATCCCCGCTTTGATTGAACTTTCTATGTAGTCAATTTTTAATCGATTGTTACCAGATAACACCACCACATTTCCTTTCTTATCAGCTACCATTTTTTCTAAATAATCTGCACCAGCATAGACCTGTTCATTCCAGTTCGTTGGATCTTGTTGTCGACTATTAGAAGATTTGATCTGATTGAGATAAGGCTCAATAGCATTTTTATCAGGAGTATACACGTAAATATTACTATCCAAAAAATCAAGTCGATCATTTTGAGCAGCAGCAGCATGACTGTGTGTAGGATCTAATTGTATCATACGAATTGGTTTAGCCTTTTCGATACGGTTTCCATTTCTCTTTAGTCCGCATGCGTATAATAAAGAAAATGTAAAGACTAGGGTAATTTGCCTTGCTGTCATTTGCATGATATAATTTTAAATTTTAAAAAATAGTTTTTTTCTATATAATAGTAAGCCTATGATAAAACAAGAGAAAACTGAGCATAAGGACCAGATCAACGAAGCATTGAACTCAGTCAGTCCAAAATTGATCAAACCCAGAAATACAAAATCATGGATTCCTGAATGCTTATAGATAGTTTCAAATAGATCAGCACAGATGTAAATCACAATCGCATTAGTTCCAAATATAACACCAATTTTAGACAACCAATTATTTTTATACCCTTGTTGATCAATTAAAAAAAGGGCTAAAGAGAATAAGATTACTGCCCATCCTGAAGTAACTAAAACAAAAGAGCTCGTCCATATTTTTTTATTGATTGGGAAAAACCAGCTCCAGATAAATCCGGCTAAAATACATCCAACTCCTGCTACAATCAGCCAACTAAATTTATACTCAGAAGTTTTTTTATCAATAATATATCGCCCGGCTAACATCCCTAATATACAAGATGAAATAGCAGGTAATGAACTATAAAACCCTTCTGCATTCCAGCCATGGTCACCAATTGTTTTTATTGGAAACAACAATAAATCAACCCATGCTGCAAAATTTACTCCTGGCTCCAATGTCCCTGCCAAAAAAGAATCGGTAGAAACAAAGGACATGGTAAGCCAATAGCCAACTAATATTACCAACACGATATAGATCTGTGTTCTCCAGGAAGTAAAAATAAAAAGTAGCGCGCCTACTACAAATACTTCTGCAATACGTTGCAGTACACCAAAAAGATCAATTTTAGTAAAATCAAAATTGGGTAAATAATGTAAGCCAAATCCAATGGTATAAATTTTAAGTCCTCTAATTAAAATTTTCTTTACCATCTCCTTTCTTGATTTCGATGCAGCAAGTTGCTTCGAATAAGAAAGCGCAATAGAAACTCCTACAATAAAAATAAAAAAAGGAAAGATAAAATCAGTTGGAGTCAATCCATTCCAATCTGAATGAACTAAAGGCGCATACATATATTTCCATGATCCAGGATAATTCACCAAAATCATCAAAGCGATAATAAGACCTCTAAATACATCAACTGAAATCAATCTCTCCTCCTTCATTTATTTTCTCGCTTCAAATCTTTTCATAATCTCTTTCCAATCGGTGATAATTATCCCCTCGTCCTTTAGAAACTTTATAACCACTGGATCGGCAAATAAATCACCTTCCCATCCCCGTTGTTGCCAGCTTCCTGTTATTGATTTTAAATTTTCATTTGGCACAGAAGGATGAAAAATAATTTCAGTTAGCCCATTATTCAATGATTTCACCAACGCTAAAAAGTTTTTTCTCTTTATCTCGTAAGTTTCACCTGGGCCTACACTTGTAAAATTATCAAGTTGAGGTAATTTGTAATTGCGAACCGTATTGATTACTTCTTCCGTAATGGGGTATCCCTGTTTTTTAAAGTTGTTAGCAACCGTAGGATTGGTAACATCTATAATATTACCAGGAATATGATATTCTTCAGCCACTTTTAAAAATACTTTTACATATTCAGGTGATCCATAAAGTGTACCCATATGCGTATCAATGTGATCAGGTCGATGACCAAGTGAAATAGATTTTTCAATCTGAGCACGAATTTCTGTCTCCACCTCTTTAGCAGATGCATGCATTACCACATCAGGAACATCATGCCACAATTTCCCATCAGGATCAATTAGACCAGGCACTTTTTTTGGATCGGTGATAGGTCCCCAACGATGATTCTTCCATTCGCTAGTAAGGGTAAGATGTAGGCCGATATCGGCTTTTGGATGTTTATTAGACCACAAAATAACTTCTTCTGCATTAGGACAAGGCATCATCACCGCAGCAGAATTTAAAAAACCCTTCTCTATATAATTGTAAGTAGAGGTATTGGCTTCAGGACACATGCCCACATCATCAATATGTAATAACAAAACTTTTTTACCAGAAGGAAATCCCAATTTCTCTGCCCAGCTCTGCTTTTTCTCAGTCGGTTTGGGTGTTAATACTGATTTCCCTTTATCTGTGAATGAAAAATTTTTAGCCAATAGCATTGACGGAGATACAAAAAAAGTAACCAACAAAACAATTCCTTCAATCGATAGTAGTTGCTTTAGCAGTTTAGAATGGAATAAGATTTCTTTTCTTTCTGAATGGATTTTAGTATTCATTTTGTCTGAGTTTAAATTTATTTTTTAGGATGATTCTATTTTTAATAATTTTAATTAGTACGCAAGCTTTTACTACGAATTTAACATAATTATTCCTTACCCATTGAACACATTTTTTACAGCATTATTTAGTCTTTATCCCTGATTGTTGGATATGCTCACGCAAATTTTTATAAAATACTTTTGCATTTTCCAGCCTCGTTAATATTCCTTGATCAGGATTGGGTAATGCTTTTTCCTCTTGCGCTGTTTTATTGATTGCTTCTTCTTGTTTTAAAATAATAGCAGGCGCCTTTTTATCATTCCAGGTAGGTTGATTATCTACTATAAAATAAATAGGTGTAGTATGCGCAACGGCACTATTTTCACAAAATACAGCAGCAGCAAGCCATTGACTATGCGTAAGCGTATGATTCATCTTTATGACTAAGGAATCCTTTTTCCCAGTATTAATTTTTTCTGCTACCAAGCCATCGCTATTATAAATTGCAATCTTACTGATTACACCAATGGAGGGATTGGAAATACCTTTTACAGAAAGCACAGTAGAAGAACCTTTACGCTGAATGATTTCTGAGCCTGGAAGTTTGCCATCTGCCTGTAAAAAAACTGCAGGACCATTTGACACAAATGTGTTTCCTGCTTTTAGTCCTTTAAACCAATTGTTAGCGGAGAAATTTTTTCCTGTGTAAACAAAAGTGCGTACTTCTCCCATGGTAGAACCCCATGGAATATCACTTCCAGCAGCTGCAGTCAATCTAAATCCAAGATCTAGATAATCATAATAATCGAGTGTATTTATTTTTGAAAACTGAAGTAATTCAACAAAATCAATTTCTCCAGAAGTGACATACCAGGGAAATCCACGAGGTAAACTACAGCCATTCCAGGAAAAATGTGCGAAACCCACTATCGCTCCAGGCTGTTGATGAAGCTTTTTAAATACCAGATCATAATAATTATAACCAGGATCAGGCGCTCTTATAAATTGATTAATATTTAGTCCAATAACATGGCCGAAGTCGCTGCGTGGACCTTCTTGACCTGAAGCTAGACAAATATCACCTCTGCATATTCTAAATTTTTCATCAAAACCTTCTTGCTTAAAATCGGTGTTAGCATCAGAATGGTGACCCATTTCAAGAACATTTGCCATATGAACATCTTCGGCAGTAGCGTATTCAAGTAAAAACTCTTTGTGTTCTTTTTTGGTGGTTGGATGGTGAACATGCACATCACCAGAATACCAACCTCGTTGAGGAAGATTAATCCAACGTTTAAGTACAAAAGATTTTTGAGTGGTGGCTTCTTTACCTGTAATAACAAAGTCTTCACCGATTGGAATATATTCATTACCATGTTCAATACTAATATGATATTTACCCGGCATTAATTCGATATCAAAATTTCCTGATACTTGATAAATCACTGGAGCTTTCCAATAAGGAAGTGACGGTAATGAACCATACACAAAACTTCGATCATTGTTAGTGCCTACTCCATTCATTTTTCGAATAGGTCCAGTCCAATTTTTTAGTTGACTAAATTCAATCCCTTTATAAAAATCTGAAATTTTAGATAATGACCCGGCAACAGATTTTAGTGCCGGGGTATGAATTGAACTGTCTTTTAAGTCCATCAAACAAATCATTGCAGGAGTAACCTTTGCTGTTGTAGCATCAATGATTTTAAATTTTACCAAGGTAGGTGAATCGGCTTTTTGAGCCACTACAAACAACGCATTAAACAGCATCATTAAAAAAGCAATCCAGTATTTACAATTCATTGTTTTCTGATTTAGTTAGGATCCAAATAATTGTACTATCAAATATAGCAAATAATGTAGCAGCAAAATTTCAAATGACTGGATAGTCAGTTAGCAGGAAATTTTCCAATTCAAATTTTTGAATAACTCCTATTATTTGATAAAAGAGGTAAATATAAAAAGGGCTCAGATATAATCTGAGCCCCTCTTATCAATTTTATTAATTCAATTAAACAGGCATATCAGGCAATGTAAATCCATTGTGATAAGTATGCCTAATTAGTTCAGCAGCAAAATCTTTTGCCGAAGTGGTTTCATTTCTGCTGATTCTTAATTTATCATTTTCAGTGATGTTAGTAAAGTTCATATTAGGTCCATCCCAATGTAACACTTTGTTCAAAGACTGAAGACGAACTGCAAGAACTCCCATTACAACCATTTCGTTGAATGGACCAGAAACGCTAAAGTCAGATGAAGACAAGATGCGATTTTCTGGACTCTCTTTACATGCTCTGATCCAATCCTGTTCGTGCGTACCTTCTACACGACGAAGCGTTTTCTCAACATTAGGAACTCTACCAGAAAGTAAGATTGGGTCGGTACCATATTCACCACAAATCAATGAGTCTTTAGTGCCATGGAAAATAACTCCAGAATCTTGTTTTCTATCAGCAGGCCAGTTCATTGGGAATTCAGGCTTCAATCCGCCATCATACCAAGTCACCTTAACTTCTGGAAGATTAATTTTTACACCTTTTGGTCTTTTACGTTCTGGATAAGTAAGATGTACAATTTGTGCACTAGGAGCACTATCAGGCATTAATGGAGTAGAACTTCCAATTACATGCGTTGGATATTGTAATTTAAGTGCAGTAAAGATTGGATGCATTACGTGGCAAGCCATATCTCCTAAAGCTCCGGTTCCAAAATCCCACCATCCACGCCATACCCATGGATGATAAGCAGGATTATAAGCACGCATCTTTGCAGGGCCGATAAATAGATCCCAATTCAAAGTATCTGGAACGGCAACCGTTTCAGTTGGAACTTTTAAACCTTGAGGCCAAATAGGACGATTGGTATATGCTTCAACACTTCTTACTTCACCAATCTCGCCATTCCAAATCCACTCAGATGCTAAACGAACACCTTCAGCTGAAGATCCTTGGTTACCCATTTGGGTAGCCACCTTATACTTTGCAGCAAGTTTAGTTAACAAACGAGATTCGTATACAGAATGTGTCATTGGTTTTTGACAATACACATGCTTACCCAATGTAATTCCATAAGCCGAAGGACCAGCATGGTTATGATCAGAAGTAGCTACCATGATTGCATCAATATCTTTGGCTTTTTCATCAAACATTTTGCGCCAATCTTTATATCTTGCTGCCTTTGGATAGGTATCAAAAACTTTAGGAACATTGTTTCTACCCACTCCCCAATCAACGTCGCACAATGCAACAATATTTTCACCCGACATACGCTCTAGATTACCTCTACCCATTCCTCCAATACCAATTCCAGCAATATTAAGTTTGTCACTGGGAGCCTTGTGCCCTAATCCAGCAATCGCATTAGGCGGGACAATCATAAATCCAGCAGCAGCAGCAGACGAAGACTGTATAAAGCCGCGTCTGGTAATGTTTCTTTTTTTGCTCATTTTTTTTTAAATTTTAATTAGTGGTTTAACTTACCTTTTTAAATAATTCAATAAATGATCTTGATCTAATATTATATAGACAACTATCCAGAAAAACTGTAGAAATCTATTTTGAGATGGTAAGTTATGAATAAATTATACATTCTCGCTACTAGCGTTGTTTTTTAGATATTATTTAAAAAAAGATCCTGAATGGATAATGAAGGAATAAAATATTCAATAAATTCAAAATATTACCCCAATCCCTCAACTTCTTATTTTCAAAAAAGTAGACCAATGAAATGGTTGCAGATTAAAAGAAATGTTTATTTAAAAAACAAAAAGCTAGAATAAAAGATTTATAGTTATATGATTAATAAAAAATATATGACTTACCCAATTGAATAAGATTATTTTATTGTTGTTAAACTAATTTCCAACTGATATCAATTACCAAATAGCTGCTTCAGCTAAATACCATCTTAAAAAAAATATCCCATTTGATAATCTGGCTGATTTCGAAGATTCTACCCGCATGTATTGTACAGAACTGATTTTACATATCCTAAATAAGGATTTAAAAGTTTTGGAAATAGATAAAACAAAACAAGAGAAACATGACTTTCTTTTCACCATGAAAAAAATGTACGATACCAATTATTTTAAATTGGTGGTGAATCGCTATCAAACCTATAAATAATAGGATCATCTCATTCACTTACTGCAATTCTAAGATAATTTACTCCTTCGTTAAACTTCCATTATTAAGTAAAATATTCCTTGGGTCCAACGCTACTTTCTCAGGAATTGAAGGCAATGAAAAACTAAATACCTCTTGGTTACGACTAAGATTCATTTTCAAAATAGTGGGGGAAGTAGCGCCCAATTTATAATAACCAATCTCCACTGGCGTATTGAATAAATAATCTCCAGATTGCGATTGAGTTAACTGAATGACTATTTTTTTTGCAGCTGGATCATATTTCCAAACTGCATTAATAGTAGGATTTATAGGCTGATATAACCACTGCTTAAAAAACAATTTCAAATCTTTACCCGAAGCTTTTTCCATCTCATGTCTAAATTCATCAGTGGTGGTATTTGAGTTGAAATATTTGGCATAATAAGCACGGATACCTTTTTGAAAACTTTTTTCGCCCAATAAATCACGAAGCATATGCAGTACCCAAGCACCTTTTTGATAAGTTAGGCCATTGGTCACGGGTTCTTTCTCTGCAGTTCTATTGCTAACAATACTAAAGTCAGGTATTTTCAAAGAAAGGTCAAATACAGTTTTCTTCGCTTTGATGATTCCTTTTTTATATTCCTCTTTACCATATTCATTTTCTATAAATAGCAAAGTAAAGAAGGTGGCAAAACCTTCACTCAACCAGGCATCATCCCAAGTATTTTCAGTAACTGCATTACCAAACCACTGATGAGCAATTTCATGAATGACTATATTTCTAATGCGTTCATCTCTTTTACCATTCACTAAATCTTCGCCATAAAAAATAGCCGAAGAAGTTTCCATGCCACCATTTACACTGGGTGTTTGAATATTGGCTAATTTTTCATAAGCATAAGGGCCAACATAAGCACTATAAAATTCCAACACCTTTTTTGTAGGCTCATCGAAATCATAAAAACCAGCTTCTCTATTTTTTGAATACACCCAAGTTTGAATTGATTTTCCTTTAAACTCATCTACATACTTAACTGCGAAATCAGCAACCCCCAAAACAAATAACCAAGAAGAAACCGGCACCGATTGTTTCCAGTGAGTAAGCTTTACATTATTGCCTAAATCAGACTCTTCTAAAAGCAATCCATTTGAAATCACTTTATAATGAGCAGGCGCTTTTACAATAAATTCAGCAGTAGCTTTATCATAAGGATGATCAATAAGTGGTAACCAATGTCTACCTCTATTGGGCCAATTTTCATTAAAAAAACTACGATCACCAAATTTCGTAGCTCCAATTCTCAATCCATCAGAAGGTATACCATGATACTTTATTGTAAAAACCAAGGTTTGATTTAGTGATGAAGGTGAGGGTAAATTAATAATCAATGCATCCTTTTGATGCGTATAGCTAACTGGATTTTTATCCAAATACACCCCATCAACCAACATCCCTTTACCCTTTCTATCGATTGATTGATTGATAAGATCTAAGCGAAAATTTTGAACACCCGCCTGCTTAAATTGGATAGTAATATTAGTGGAACCAATGATCTCATCATTGCTATCAGACAAAGTAAGTGCAAAGGAATAATGCTTGATATCTATTTTTTTATTAATCGGATAAGTATCCGCCTTGGATAAAATTGGAAATAAAAAAAGAGAACAAGCAGTCAATAAATTAAAGATTCTTTTCATTATTTAATAGTTACTTTTTTCAAATAAAATCCTTTGGCATCAACTTGTGGAGCTAATGCACTATTCACAGTAATCCCTTCTTTTGAAATCATCATACGATTTGTTTTTCCATTAGTAGTAATTTCTATAGGCATGGGCATGAAGAAATTATTAATCTTAATCTGATATTTTTGAAAGCCTATTTCTTTAACATTTATATCCAATATATCAGTGGTTCGCAAATAAAAATCAAAAAATGGTTTTAAATCCTTTCCAGTTGCTGTGCTAAATAATTTTTCAACATCTTGAGTAGTTACGAAATTATCGTAAGTGTACTGAGGATCGGTAGCTAACTTTTTTAAGGTAGGAAAGAACATTTCATCGCCTATCAAATAGCGCAAACTATGCATGAAAAAAGACCCCTTGGTATAGATATCTCCACCAGAATAAACTTCTTTTTCTGAAATCCCTTCACCAGCTGGCACCACCGCATGGGCATTTTTTGAACCACGTCTATGTCCTGCTATAATTTCATCATAAGCAGCTTCACCACCCAATTCAAGCATAGCCAAAGCCTCTGCATAAGTAGCAATCCCCTCTTGAATCCACATATGGCCCCAATCTTTATTGGTTACTTTATTAGCCCACCATTCGTGCGCATATTCATGAAATAAATTAGCAGAATATTCTTGACCACCCACTTGTTTGTAAATAAATTTATTATCAAAGGTGATCATCGTTTGATGTTCCATCCCAGAATTGGGAACTTCCGCAACACCAATCTTTTCCTTTACCCAAGGATATTCACCAAAATATTTTTCTAAAATTTTGGTATCTCTTTTCTTAAGTTCGATTACTTTTTTGGCTTGAGCCGTATCTACTTCCAATACATAATATTCAATAGGCACCGTATTACCTAATATAGTAGTATACGCATCTTTCGCTACTTTGTATTTACCAATATTGAACAAAATACAGTAGTTGCTAATGGTATAATTGGTTTTCCAAAAATAGGTAGATTTATTTTTTTTAGTAGTCACGGATTGTAACAATCCAGGACCCGCTACTACCAAATTTTTAGGAATAGTAATTTTCATATCTACTCCTTCATTCGGTTCATCACTAGGATGATCTTTGCAAGGGAAATACATTTTTCCACCTTCTGCCTGAATATTGATGGATATCCAATCGTTGCCATTGGAATCTTTTGACCAAGTGAATCCTCCGTCCCATGGGGGTTTCACTGCAACAGGTGGTATACCATTGTAATCTATCAATACCTTTTGATTCCCCTTTTCAAAGCCGTTGGCCGAGTTGATAAATATTTTATCCTCCTTTTGCTCAAAAGCAACTACTTTATTATTCACTTTTATTTGAGTGATGGTATAGAAATGAATTAGATCTAATAAAATGGTATTGGTTTTTTCTGAAAGATTTAAATTCACTTCAGTGGACCCCTTAAAAGATCGATTGGCAATATCAATATCTAAAGCAATCGTATAATGCCTGATGTCCATGATGGCCTGCAGGGGATGTAGCTTTCCTCCGGAGGTAACGTAACTTAAATCTCTACTATTATTATTCGAGTTTTGAGCAAAAGAATTTTGCAGTAATAAAAAACAAAAAATAGCGATGGCTATTTTCAAATGAATACTGATTTTTGAAGTAGCGGGGCTTTTCATGACAAAATATTTATTTAAAAAAATAAAGAAACCTTATTAAAAAATTGAATTTAGTTTTTAAATCAGTGTTAATCAAATATTTAAATTATAAAAAGTTAAAAAAAGGTGCGGGCTATTTGGTTAAAGAAATTTAAACCTAATTAGGAATAATTAAAGTTAAGACCTTGAAATTCTTTTTAAAGACTCCCCTATCAGCATTAATTCTAAGATTTCTCGCTCTCTTTCGGAAAGGGAACTGAATGGCTTTTTATCGATACTTTTTACCATTATCAATGATTGTTTTTTTTAATTCTATTTTTATTATTCGTTGGATTTTTTATTAAAGAAGCCTTTCGATGGAGATGAAGTTCTTTAGAAAACTTGGCATGATTATTAAAGTCACCCGATACAATCGGCTATTGGTAGCATCTGTTAAATGATAAATTATTGTATTCCCTGCCTGTTCAAAATTCCAACCAAACATTGAACCACTTGCAGTAGTTGTATAAGCTACTGGTGTATTAGTATAACTTGTATAAGCTGCACCTGATTGATTTGTATAAACTCCTTGAACATATAAATTTAATGTGCCTGTCACAGTTGATAAACTCAATCCACGAGCACCAGAAGTTGTAACTGTTGTCTTAAGATTGTCAAGCGTAACAAAGGTCCCAGCATCTACAAATGCGGCTGCTTTAGTAGAAACATTACCGGTAGGATCAGTTAAATTTATTTTCCCAGTCACATTTACATTTCCACTTGCATCAATCCTCAATCGCTCCGCTCCACTAGTTCGCATTACTATATTGCTGTTCATATCTGGAACTGTAGCAGAATACCCAGATAAATCTATAGAAGATTGTTGAATAGCATTTGTTCCGCCTCCAGCTGAAAGCCTTAAAAAACCGTCATCTTGCCCATCCACCTGCGAAGCTCCGCCGCCAACTCCTCTTATTTCATAATTTCCAATTGTACCAGTATTTACTGATGGCCTAGTAGAACTGTTTCCCAGACCAGATGCAATTCTTACCCCACCACCAGCAATATTTAATTTTGAAGTTGGCGCATTCGTTCCAATACCAAGATTCCCTGTAGTATTATAAGTATTCGTTCCAGATAAAGTCCAAGGGTTTATAATAGCAGAAGATCCAACTTGCTGAATGTTTGCCCAAGTGCTTGAATAATTACTAGACGTTGAAGGAGCATAAGCAGTTAGCGTTCCACTTAGATTGTATACCCTTAAATAAACTGTACTATTAACAGATGGGGTGAAATAAACGACCGCTTTATCTTGTGGTGCATCAGTAAAAGCGCTTCCCGCTTTCATCACTGCACCGATACTTCCACCAGAAAGTAATGTGTTGGTGTTATCAACCCATCCGTAATACGCATACCCACCTGAAGTACCTCCCAGAGCAGCTTCTAATTTATATGTTTTATTGGCGATCAAATTAAAACCACCACTAGTTATTGTAATTCCTGCACCGGATGATACATTGAAATTTATATTTGCTACAGCTGATAAACTTTGATTGGCAGATAAAGAAGCTTGAACATAATCCACACTCTGTCCAGTCACAGGCGCATTGCCACTTATCTTTTTCCACGTAACCCCAGTTCTTCCATTTAATTCAGAATACACTCCATACGTACCATTGGAAGCCCATGCTTTTAATTTATAGGTAACAGACCCAGTGGTAGTGACTCTTATGACTCCTGTACCGGTTGATGCTTGTTCACCAAAAGCAGCCAAAATTTCAGAATTAGGCACTATGGTACCTGAAGGATCATAGAGGCCAAATTCCGCCGCAAAACCTGCGGCCCCTTGTGCACGCAGAAAATAAATAATCTCCCAAGTCCCTGGTGAAGGTAATGTAAAAGAAAGTACATCCACGGGTGTAGCCGAATTAACGGCTACAGTAGAACCTAAGATTTGTGTTCCAAACTCAGCCGCTACACTTCCGCTACCTCCAGCATTAGCGATAGTTGCCCATGCGGTTCCGTTAAAAAAATAATAACCAGCTGCAAGACCTGCATCTCCCTTACAATAAACAAGCAAGCCAGTTGCTGGAGAAGGTATTGTAGTAACATCATACGCATCCGTCAAAGAAACACGCGGTGGCAAAAAACCTTTGTTAGTTGCACTTACATCAAGTTTTGCAGAAGCATGAGGTATTGTTGTACCTATACCAGTTTGCGCAAAGATGCTTGCAGATAAAATAAATATAATATTATGATTAAAATATTTTTCATTAAATTATTTTTTCAATTGAAATTATATTGTTTTTATAACTAGGCCCAACCATTAATGTGATTCGATAAAAACGACTATTGGTTGAATCGCGCACATAATACACAGCTAAATCTCCATCTGTAGCAAAGCTCCATGTTGTACCGATGTAAGCAAATGTTGAATTCACTGTCTGTGTAACATTCGCGAAATGTGTGAAAGCACTTGATGAATAGGTTGTATAAGCTGATACTTCGGCAGTAAAACTTATACCTGTTGTTCTAATTTGTAAACTCCTACTTCCCCCAGTAGTCATTTGCACTTGAATATCACCAAAAACAACAGGCACTCCATCATCTACAAATTTGGCAATATTATCTGATTGTATAGGTTGATTTCCTGAAATTACTTCTATAGTAAACCATGGATACGAACCTGTAGTTAAAAAATCTATGCTCCCGCCTAGTTGATTGGTATTAAAAGTTTGAATTATTCTATACGAAACGACTGTCTGAACAGAAGTTGTAATAACAGCATCACTTATTCCACCCGTTGCTCCATAACCTGCAGTACTAGCTCCAGAATATGAAGCCGAACTACTACCTACATATGCACCAGTAGTTTCGTTATACCATCCAAATTGTGGGCGAGCATCGGAGGCAGAGGTTTGGAAAGTTGGCACTTGAGCTTGTAATCGATAAGTTCTACCAGCTGCTAGTGTAATTTGACCAGTACTAGTATTTAATGAAACATCCTGTCCGGCACTTTGGTCTACTTGTGTAAAAGCAACAAGCCCGTTGGTACTTAATCCGGCTGTTTGAGCTGTTGTTCGAGTACCTCGCAAATAGGATGAACTAACCCCTGAACCAGTTGCAGTAGCGATTGTAGCCCAACTAGAACCATTCCAATAATAATAACCTGCAACCAAATTTGGATTAGTTCCAGTATTATAAACCAATAAACCAGTTGCTGGATTTGGTACGGTTGAATTATCAGTTTTACTTGTTAATGTTACACGAGGAGGTAAAAAACCTTTATTGCTTGCAGAAACATCTAGTTTAGCAGAAGCATCTGGCGATGTGGTGCCTATTCCAGTTTGAGCAAACAAATGCACTGAAAAAAACAACCCTACAATAAATAAAATTTGTCTACTCATAATTAAAAGGTTGTATACAAGATAGAGTTAGATATTAAAAGTAAAAATTCTGTTTTCATTCGATTTGCATAATTTATAGCCTTTTGCATAATTTATTAATCTTTAGAAATGAACGCTGCAACTCGATTGTTCATTTTTTAACCTAATTTCTAAATTATAAACCATAACTACTTTTCAAAAAAGAAAAATTAGTTTTCACTTCATCCAAACTCAAAGCTCTATTATAAACCCGCATGCTATAATAAGTTCCAGGACCAAAATCTTGAGCACCAGTTCCTCCATTGGTATGTCTTGCACCAAAATATAATCCATTGTTACTAACTCCACCAACTGGAGCAGTAAAAGTGCCTGTACCAAAAACTACCCCATCCTTATACAATACATAACCAGTTCCATTGACGGTAAAGTCCCAAATATGAACAGTATTGTAGTCATTTATTGGAACTGTGACTTCACCTGATGGACTACCAATATCTATATTAGTGGCGTTTTTAAAGTAAGCGATATACCCCTTTTGTGCAGTCCAACTTTCATTACCCCAAATGGTAGCCCAATAATTTACTGGATTAAATGAAGCAGCCACACTTATTGTAAAAGTATTTGGCAAATTATAACTTGTAGAAATATAAGAACTAGCTGAAGTTGTATAACCGCCGCCATTAGAAGCAGTATAAGTTGGTGAACTAACTAAGGTTGCATTATTTCCATTACCTGACTTATCCGTCCAAGTTGAACCGCTACTCGGAGCAGTCGCTAAATTCATAATAAGTCCATT
This sequence comes from Ferruginibacter sp., assembly GCA_030831945.1. Lineage (GTDB taxonomy): Bacteria > Bacteroidota > Bacteroidia > Chitinophagales > Chitinophagaceae > Ferruginibacter. The sequence continues at coordinate 13,577 of JAURKC010000008.1, read as the reverse complement.
TTGAATAATCCCATAATTGGCTTTGCTAGCATCATAGTTTTTTAAAACCTCTGAAGCACTCAATGCTTTTTTATACAGCCTAACAATACCCATTTTTCCTGTAAAATATTGCGAATACTCGCCACCATTGTAAGAACCTAAGTATAAATTTGTTGACGCATTTAAAATCCCACCAGAAATACTTATGGCTTTAGTTTGTTTTAAAACGCCATCTGAATAAGTGTAAATATTATTATTTGTCTTGTCCCAAACATACACCATCTGAACCCAAGTGTTCGCATTAAAAGTGAAATTATCAGTGACCAGCGCAGTGGTTCCATTACTAAAGTCTGCACGTATCGCGTTTGAACCAACTAAGCGCAATGCATAAGATATATTTGATCCATTCCCGCCGTTATTATATTTTCCAAGTACAGTTCCAGATGAACCAGCATTGTTAAACCAAACTTCAATGGTCCAACTTCCAGTACCTGGTTCTAAAGCGGCATTGTCTGGTATGTTTACCTGTGAATTAGTACCATTAAAAGTAAAAGCAGAATTACTATAAGTAAGATTACTCATCGTTCCGTTTAACCCATTACCTGATAAATCAATTAAACTCGTACCGGTTCCTGGATAACTTTCTGTCATCCCTGGATTATAATGCAATACTAGGTTATTAGAGGTATTTGTAAGATTTGGCTTTACTAATAAACCTAATCTAATGGTAATATGATTTGTCCATGTAACAGGTAATATTCTAACTGATTTTGCAAAAACACTTGTAGGAAAAAGTACACGTGCATCATCTGTTGCGTTAGTCCCTAAAGTCACATCACTTAAAACCCTAGTCCATGGAGCAGCGCCAGTCAAGCTGGTCTCCACATGTACTTTGGTTACAAATTGATTTCCTGAATTTGCTCTAGGTTGTATTACAACTCCTTTTATGTATGCCGGTTCATCATAACTTAAAGTAATCCATTGATTTGCATCATTAGCACCTGCTGCCCAACCTAAACGAGTATTATTTAACCAAGGCGTATAATGATCTTGACTAAATGTTGTTTCTCCAGCCCATACGCTCGAAACACCCCAATAAGTAGGATTAGAATTAGTTGAAGGGCTATGTATGGTATAATCAAACTCACCTTTTCTTGATTCGTAGTCTAATAAAATATCTTGATCTGTCAATGGAAGATTATGTAATTTAAATTGCGCTAAATGAAAATTACCATACGCGCCTGTTCCCATATTAGTGGTCTCTCCTGCGCCAATTGCATAGTTTTGGCTTGTTGGAGGTATTTCTCTTGCTCCTACTTGCGTACCTTGTAAAACTCCATTTAAATAACCTTTTACCGATGTGCCGTCATATACCAATACGACATGATGCCATTGATTTAAATTAACAGCTGATGTTGAAGTTATAATTGGACCACTCCAAATTCGATATTTAATAAAACCATTAAATATTTCAATGTTGGATGCATGCCAACCTCCACTGGGTGTATGTGAATCTAACTCACTAATTAATACACCGGTGGATGTTATAGGGTAGAACCAAAAGCTCATGGTAAAGCTTTTTTGAACACTGGTATTCACCGATTTGAAATAGGTTCTCAAATTAGGTGTAGCTAGATATTGATTGGATCCATTAAATGAAATAAATCCCAATGAATTCATGAAAATAGGTGCATTATACAAAGTAGAATTACCTGAAGCTGTTCCAGCTAAATTAGTAGCAGTGGTAGCTCCACGTGTAAAACCAGAAGATTTCGAAAAATCATAATTGACCACTAAACTATTTTTAGGTAAAACAGATTGTTGAATTGGTAACCCAATTTGAGCGGTGCTATATAATGTTAATAAAGAAAGTAAAAATAACGTGATAAACTGTTTCATACTAATTACTCATTTCTCCTGTAACAATAATACTATTACCACCTAGGTGAAGAATACTTACTACCGAATACTGACTCGCTGTTTTACTAAAGCCTGTTCTATTTAAATAAGTGCCAGAAAAAGTGACTTGTCCTGCACCCATTTGAACCACTGTACAATTAAAACCAGTTGGCAGTCCAGTTGGTATTGTAATAGTAATTGCAGAAGCACTAGTAGATTGGATCACTTTGCCATTGTCTGCTGAAGTAATTGAATAATTTGCAGAAATAGACGCAACATTTGCTGCAAATCCAGAAAGATTGGATGTGCTTGAATTGCCACCAGTTAATGCACCGGTTGTCGAAATATTACCTGCTGTATAAGAAATATCATTTCCAGTTCTATTCCAATTGGAATTAACTCTGGTCCATGCAGGTGTTGTTGTTGTACTCGTATTTACATAAAAACCTGCAAGATCATCCGTTTGATAAACCAATAAACCATTTGCAGCACCAGAAAGAGTTATTGCCTCTCTTTGCGCTTTTGTCATTCTAGGAATTAATAAACCCTTATCTGTAGATGCTACTTCAAGTTTTGCAGAAGCATTAGGCGTTGATGTCCCAATGCCAGTTTGAGCATAAGAACCAGAATAAATAAACAATAAAATAATAAGTAGCTTTTTCATTTTCTATTATTTATTTTTATTTTCTAATATTAACAAACGACGCTGCATGTCTATTATAATTTCTTGTAACTCAATTTTTTCTTTAGCCAATTGATTGATTTTAATATCTTGCTCTTGGATGGCCTTAACCAAAACGGGGGTAATTCTGCCATAATCTACTCCTTGAATTTTCATTTTGCCACTCTCATCTACGGCATCTTTTGATCCACTTACCGCATAAGGTAAAATCTCTTGTAATTCATGTGCCATTACACCATGCATTCTTGAACTATTCGTTTTCCAAGCAAAGTCGTAGGTTTTAATTTTGTTCACAAGGTCAAGTCCACTATAATTTTTTAAATCCGTTTTTAAACGATAATCAGAACTTGTATTATAACTTACCCCTGTGCCATTATTTGCAGCTCCAATCCAGCCAAGTGCATTTCCCTGTTTTTGAAAATACATAAACTCATGCCAGTTAGCTCCCCAGTTTTGATCTGTATTGGCATTTAAAATAAACATTCCATTGTTATCGCTTGTTGTACTTTCTATATAAACAGAATTTTGATCTGCTGTTTGAACATGTAGTTTTACTCTTGGTGAAGCGGTTCCTATACCCACTTTATTATCAGTGTCAATGGTTAAAATGGGCGAATTTAAACCTATAAAATTCCAATTAGGTATAATTTTAAATTTATCTCCATCGCCATTATCCATTCCCATAGAATATCCCCGTACACCACTAATATCGAATGAAATAAAGGGGCTTCCTCCACCACTTCCTGTCGTACGTAGGGCGAGTATGGAATTTGCAGAAGTGGAGGTGGAATTTGTATTGTTAAGATAGATACTAGGTAATGTGTTATTTGCAGGATCTGTTGGACCTGCCGTATTCCCATTTTGAATATGAAACGTAGCAGATGGACTGGAAATACCTACACCCATTTTTCCATCGGCATTGATTCTAAATCGCTCCGTTCCAGCTGTTCTCATTGCAATGGTATTAGACATATCAGCTACAGTAGAAAAGCCAGAAATATCAATGGATGTTTGTGCGCTTGTACTAGTTCCTCCCCCTGCGGATAACCTTAAAAAACCATCATCTCCCCCATCATTTTGAGCACTGCCTGACCCACCAGCACCCACTGCCCTTATTTCATAATTCCCAATACTCCCGGCATTTAAACCTGGTCTATTAGTTGAATTACCAAATCCTGTTGCAATACGTATCCCTCCGCCATCTAAATTAAGTTTAGCACTAGGATTGGCAGTTCCTAATCCTATATTCCCGTTTTCTAAAATGGAAATTCCATTTGTTTCACTTGACCCATTAAATATCCTAAATCTAGCATTCGCAGGAGTTGTCCCATATTGGTCTAATGTCCAATCTACCGTACTTCCTTGTAAAGATCTTTTAAAAATAATTTGTCCTCCTTCATATTGTGTGGAAGTTGGATTTAATAAAATCTCTCCTCCCACTGTACCTAATGTATTTCCCACTGTTAAAGTGGTTGATGGAGAGGTAGTTCCAATTCCCACTAGTCCTCCATTAGGATTAAGTGCTAAATTATAATAAGTACCATAAGCCGATTTGGATCTTGCCTGTAACCAGGAATAAGTGGAAGATGAACTTAATCCAAAATCCAACACATGTGATGCACCCGTTCCACCTAATCTTAAATTACCATTTGCAGTTGCACCAGATGTTGCAGGGTCAGCAGTAGTTGCTTCAATTTGCAATTTATTTACTGGCGCAGTGGTACCAATACCAGTTTGCGCTTCAACAAATGAGCCATGAAATAAAACTACTATTATGAAAAATATTTTTTTCACTACTTAACAATTTTATATTCTTGAGCCAATTTAAATAACTCAATATTATTTTTTACACCAGTTTTAGAAAGTATATTCTTTTTAAAGGTGGAGATGGTATTAGATTTTAATTCCAAAGAAGCGCTGATGTCTTTTACCTGTACGCCTTGCAACATTAAATCCAATACTTCTTTTTCTCTTTTCGAAAGAATATTAAAAGGATTGATCATGGTTAAATTTTCCATTGTGATATATACTTAAATAAATTTTATTAATATTTTGATTAGAATAATGCTCTGAATATATACCAGTTGGTTCCGTCAGAGACTAATTTCATCCAGTTATTGGAAGGTTCAATACCCAATGCAGCAGTGGTGGAAGTCAGGGTTGAATTATCATGAATCAAAAATCCACCTGCACTTGCAATACTAACAGAAACACTCGCTACATTTTTAATGGTCAACTCCCTACCTGCTCCTAATGTAACCGCACTAGGTATAGTGACAGTTTGAGAAGCTGTAGAACCAGTAAATATGATGTAAGAGGCAGTTGATGTAGCCGTTCCAGTTGCACTCAATGTGGTGATAGATCCACCACTATTTTGCCAATTGGCATTACCGCTCGCATCAGAAGTTAAAACTTTTCCTGCTGCTGGTGTTCCTCCCGCGATACTTAAAGTTCCTCCAATATAAACATTACCCGCAATACCTGCTCCCCCTCTTACTACTAATGCACCTGAAGTTGTACTTGACGATGCAGATGTATTACTTATTGTAGCTGCTCCTGTTAAAGTAGTAGCTCCTGTAACACCTAGTGTTCCACCAATATTAAGATTACCCACAATACCCGCTCCGCCACCAACAGTCAAAGCTCCGCTAGTTGTTGAACTTGATGCAGTTGTGCTTGGCAAGTTTAATTCTCCCATAATTCTTGCATTGGTTGTAGTAGAAGAACCAATTAATGTGGTATTTGATCCAAGTCCTACAGTCCCTGCAGAACCATTATAACCAGAAATAACAATTTCATTATCATCCGTATTTGCAAGTGGTCTAACATCATATCCAATTAAAACACTATTTAAGCCTGTAGTATTAGCCGAGGAACCAGTGGAAATTTTACTTCCAGCCAATGATCCAATAAAAATATTTTTGGTTCCAGTTGTTAAATTTGTACCAGCTGAAAGCCCAAGAGCAATATTATCTGCTGCCGTTGTAGAGATATTTTTCATGGCTTCAAAACCAATAGCATTGTTCCCTGCACCTGTTAAATAATTGCCAGTTGTTGATCCATATAATGCCCTTGATCCAATGGCAACGTTATTCGTTCCAGAAGTAGTATTATATCCTGTTTGATAGCCTAAATAGGTGTTATGTGAACCTGAATTGTTATAAAAAGCGGAATTTGCTCCAACAGCTGTGTTATAAGAACCTATTCCACTTGCACTCTGCATTGTTGAAATACCAACTGCAGTATTAAAAATATTTTCATTTGTAACGGTTGAAGTGGCACCCAATGCTAATTTACCTATAACTGTATTTGTGGTGTTTCCAGCAACACCTTTACCAACTCTAACATCATTATTTGTAAGGATATCAGCGCTGAATGTTTTAGCGCCTGCAATTGTCTGAGCAACTGTAGAAACCAAACCTGGCGTAGTTCCATCTGCCGCACTTAAGGTTAGTGTATTCCCATTAATATTTCCTCCGTTTGTGTAAGCAGTTGTTGTAAATGTCCCTAAAGTAGTTACTGAAGAAACTGTTGACCAAGAAGGAAGTCCACTAGCTAATGTTAAGACTTGACCATCAGATCCCCTTGCAAGTCTTGTGCCTGTTCCACTCGTACCTCCATAAATGATATCACCAGAAGTTGTCATCGGAGATAAAGCATCAAATGCTGCTGCCTTTGTCGTTGCACCAGTTCCACCTTTTGCAATGCTGATAGCTGTACCACTCCATACACCCGTAGTGATGGTTCCCACAGATGCTAAATTAGCTAGGGAAGTTAATGTTTCATTGGAGGTCGCAGTAATATTTCCAGCAGTCGTTGCTGTTGTAGCATTGCCCGTTAATGCTCCTGTAAATCCAGTAGAGGAAACAGATGTTAAACCTGTTACAGAAGTTACCGTTCCACCTAAAATCATTGTAGTACTTCCTAATGTAGTGGTGCTATTTGCAAGTTGTGCATTGGTGATAGAAGCATTACTTGCCAAGTTACTGGTAGTTAATCCTGTTGCAGAAATTGTTCCTGAAGCAATGGATATACCAGAACCTGCCGTTAAAGGTGCTTGAACATTTGTTCCAATAACTAATCCCAAATTTGACCTTGCAGCGGCAGCTGAAGTTGCACCAGTTCCACCGTTTGCAATTTCAATAGTTGATGCACTCCAGGTTCCAGAAGTGATATTACCTGTTAAAGCTAGATCTCCATTAAAATAGTTTTTGGTTATATTCCCATTTCCAATTGTTACTGTATTAGATCCATTTCCAATTGTATTATATCCAATAACAACTTGATTGGTTTGTGAAATGGCTTTAGGATAAGAGCCATACCCTAAAAAGACCGAATTATCAGAAGCGGTATTGCTTGTACTACCATCTGCAATTTTTTCACCAGCCATACTTCCTAAAGCAACGTTGTTACTTCCTGTTCCCTTATGCCCCATTGCACTGTATCCAATTGCAACGTTATTATCACCTGATGTGTTTGCATACAATGCGCCATTTCCAAATGCATTGTTTCCTGCACCACTATTTGAGTACAATGCTTGTTCACCAAATGAATTATTATCAGATCCTGTATTATATCGTAAAGACCTTGAACCAAATGCATTATTTCTACTTCCAGATACACTTTCAGATAATGCATAATATCCAACGGATACGTTATGACCACCAGTAATATTTTTTCTTAAACTTGCAGTACCTAATGCGACATTTGCTCCGCCAGAAGTATTTGCTGTTAATACATCAGCACCAACCGCTACGTTATCAGTACCACTCAGATTATTTACTAACGCTACATATCCCAAGGCCACATTGGATGAACCCGTTGTATTGGATAATAAGGCTTGGTTACCCAAAGCTGTATTAGTTATAATATTACCTAATCCAGTTCCAACAGTCAATCCATTTACTTTAATATCTGGATTAAAAGTAGCAGTGTTACTAAATGTTTTCGCTCCTGCAATTGTTTGTACACCTGTAGAAATTAATCCTGGGTTCGTTGCATCTGCTGCTGCTAATGTTAATGATGTTCCACTAATCGTTCCACCAGCTGCATATGAAGTAGCTGAAGTATAAGTTAATGATGACACACCTGCAGTAATGCTTGTAGAGCCAGCAGCAGTTAATCTACCTTTTGCATCCACTGTAAAAGTTGGTATTGCTGTAGAAGATCCATAAGAACCGGCAGTGACAGCAGTATTAGTTAAAGTAGCAGAACCCGTTACATTCGATGTTCCATCAAATGCTCCACTTGAATAGTTTATATCTCCTGTGGTAGAAATAGTTCTTCCGGTTGTTAAGGCGGTTGCAGTACCAGAAAGTGTTCCTATTAAAGTAGTGGAGGTTAATGAAGTTAAACCCGTAACTGAAGTAACTGTTTCACCCAATGTCATGGTAGTTGATCCTAATACAGTGGAGCTATTTACTAATTTATTATTAGCAATTGCAGTTCCACTCCAAACCCCACTTGTAATCGTACCAACCGTATTTAAATTTGTCAAGGATGTTAATGTTGTATTGGAGGTTGCTGTAATATTTCCTGCAGTCGTCGATGTTGTTGCATTACCTAAAAAATTAGGTGCTGTAATATCATTACTGAAAGTTTTCGCACCAGCGATTGTTTGTGCACCTGTAGAAATTAATCCTGGGTTCGTTGCATCCGCTGCTGCTAATGTTAAAGATGTTCCGCTAATCGTTCCACCTGCTGCATAAGTTGTGGTAGAGGTATAATTTAAAGAATTAACACCTGCCGTAATACCTACAGTACTAGCAGCAGTTAATCTACCTTTTGCATCCACAGTAAATGTTGGAATTGCAGTAGAAGATCCATAAGAACCTGCAGTGACTGCAGTATTGGTTAAAGTAGCAGAACCTGTTACATTTGCAGTTCCATCAAAGCTCCCACTTGTATAAGTTAGATCCCCTGTGGTTGAGATAGTTCTTCCTGTTGTTAAGGCGGCTGCCGTTCCTGAAAGTGTTCCTATTAAAGTAGTTGAGGTTAATGAAGTTAATCCAGTTACTGAGGTAACCGTTCCGCCCAATGTCATGGTAGTTGATCCTAGTACAGTAGAATTATTTGCTAACTGTGCATTTGTAATGGCAGCATTACTAGCTAAATTACTTGTCGTTAATCCTGTTGCAGAAATAGTTCCTGAAGCAATAGTTATACCAGAACCCGCAGTTAAAGGTGATTGATAATCCGTTCCAGCAACTGCTGCACTTACCACTCCTGTTCCATTTGCTTTCATTAATCCATTAACTGTTCCTGCACCTCCTACATTGCTTCCAATTACTGTTGCACTCCATGTACCTGAAGTGATGGTTCCCACTGTATTCAAATTCGCTAATGAAGTTAAAGTAGTATTAGCTGTTGCGGTGATATTACCTGCAGTCGTTGCTGTTGTTGCATTACCTAAAAAATTAGTAGCCGTAACATCACTACTAAATGTTTTCGCTCCTGCAAAAGTTTGAACACCTGTTGAAACAATACCCCCGTTACTAGCATCGGCAGGTGTTAATATTAATTCTGTAGTTCCACTTATCGTTGCACCTTTCGCATTTGAAGTCGATGAAATATTTCCTATAGAACTTAAACCAGCATTTGCAGCAGTGATAGATGATTTCACATAAGCGGTGGTTGCCAATTGTGTTGAGTTGTCAGTTGTTGCTGGCGTTGGTGCAGTAGGTGTTCCAGTAAAAGCAGGAGAAGCAATAGGCGCCTTTAATAATATATCAGCTATATTCTGAGTAATACTTGCTGTATTAGCAGATACATTGGTATTCAAAGTTGTAATACTATTCGTATTTGCAGTAACGCTTGCCGTATTTGCTGTAACCCTTGTGTCTAAAGCATTTTCTGCATTCGTAGCCCTTGTTATTTCTGCAGTAATACTTGCTGTATTAGCAGACACATTGGTATTTAAAGTTGTAATACTATTGGTATTTGCAGTAACGCTTGCCGTATTTGCTGTAACCCTTGTATCTAAAGCATTTTCTGCATTCGTAGCCCTTGTTATTTCTGCAGTAATACTTGCTGTATTAGCAGATACATTGGTATTTAAAGTTGAAATACTATTGGTATTTGCCGTAACGCTTGCCGTATTTGCTGTAATCCTTGTATTCAAAGCATTTTCTGCATTCGTAGCTCTTGTTATTTCTGCAGTGATACTTGCTGTGTTGGCAGATACATTGGTATTCAAAGTTGAAATACTATTGGTATTTGCAGTAATGCTTGCCGTATTTGCATTTACAGATGTAGGTAATCCTGCAATAGTTGCAGCAGTAATTCCACCTACACTATTTACGGTGGTGGCAAAACTTCCATTACCCGATCCAGTTACATCACCGGTTAAAGTAGTACTTGCAGTGGCAGCCATCACATCAGTACCAATTACTAAACCTAAATTAGTTCTTGCACCCGCAGCGGTGGTTGCACCCGTTCCACCATTTGCAATGGCAATGGTAGTTCCACTCCATACACCAGTAGTAATGGTACCGACCGTATTTAAATTTGGAAGCGAGGTCAATGTATTGTTGGTGGTAGCAGTAATATTACCAGCAGTGGTTGCGGTAGTAGCATTACCTGATAAATTTCCTGTTACATTACCCGTTACATTTCCCGTTACATTTCCTGTAACGTTACCTGTTAGGTTTCCTGTAAATCCTGTAGAAGTTACAGATGTTAATCCAGCAAGCGTTGTTGAAGTAGCCCCTAATGCAATATTGGTTGTACCAATAGTAACCGAACTATTCGCTAATTTACTATTAGGAATATTTCCGACTAATTTATCCTCGGTAATACTTCCACCTAATTTAGCGTTGGAAATACTTCCATCTGCCACACCAGCATTCGCACTCTGCTGATCCACATAAGTTTTAATCGCTTTTTGGGAAGGATATAAAATATCACTCGGATTGGTATTGCCTAAATCTGTTGCAGTACTTTTGTTAGAAATTGCTTCTGCACCTAAATTTACCAATGCACCAATAGCAGTAGTAGTTCCAGTACCTCCATTCACAACTGAAACCACTCCAGTAACATTACCTGCATTTCCTGTAATGCTTCCCGAAGGTGTTACATAATCCGTGCCTGCCGTTAAAGTATTTTGTTTGTTCTTAAATATATTCCAATCCGTTGCACTTAAAAAACCATCTGCAGTAGCACTGGCTGATGGAATAGAAAAAGCACCTGTTCCATTATTAAATACCAACGGAGCCGTTGCACTTAATGCTCCTCTTGCTCTAGCATCCGTATAATATTTATTCGTGGATCCTTCACTAACATCATTGCTTGTGATGGTTACATTAGGTCCTGCAAAACCATTGATACTAGCTACTGAGCTCGGTGTTGCCAACTCAATCCAGTTGACCAACGTACTAGCAGGCAATGAACTTAGTACATAGTTTTTATTATTGTCTGTTCTTATAGCAATACTTCCCACTACAGCACTAGACAATGCCAACATATTTGCTTGACTATTTACTACCACTGCACTCTGAAAAGAGATAGAGGGTATTTGGTTGGAAGGAATTTTTCCATCATTGCCTAAGGTTGCTACACCATTGTTAGCGGCCTTTTGGGTAGCATCAATTTTATTATTAAATGAGGTCCAATCTCCTGAATTTAAATAACCATTGTTAGAACCATTCGCTTGCGGAATACTCACCGTAAATCCTGATTTTGATAAAGGAGCAGTAAAAGTTAATGGAGTGGTATTTGCAATAATCGAAGCATCTACATAAGTTTTAACTGCTTTAGCGGATGGATATTTTACATCTGAACTTCCGTCATTGGTAAGATTGATTGTTTTTTCATTTACATTTTCTTTTAATGCCAATGCGGTAGTAACTTCTGTAGCTTTTGCCTTTGTGGCCAATTGATTATAAATAGTAGTACTATCAAATGTTTTTGCAGCTAGTTGAGCAGGGGTAACATATTTTACAATACTATCTGCAATATTTAATTTAGTTGCCAACGATGTGTTTACATTAGTAGAATTTGCTTTTAATGCCAACTGATTATAAATGGCCGTACTATCAAAGGTCTTAGCATTCAACTGAGCAGGGGTAACATATTTTACAATACTATCTGCAATATTTAATTTAGCCGCTATTGAATTTAATATCGGTGTTTGATCGAATGTTTTTGCATTTAACTGAGCAGGGGTAACATAACCGGTAATACTATCTGCAATATTTACTTTGTTAGTTACCAAACTATTTAAATTAGCCACCTTAGCATAAGGCAATAACATTTTTGCTGTATCAGATATATTTAATTTTATATCAAAACCTTTAACCGATTCCGCAAATAAAGCATAAGGAACTGCACCAAATGGACTAGTTCCTACATTAACTAAGTCTTTGCTAAAATCCCAATTAGAGGGGTTTACCAATGGAGCAATTGCAACTTTTAAATTTAAAAAGAAAGGACCCTTTGACCAATCAATCGCATTGTAATTGGCTGCAGCACCCCCTATCCTTGTTCCTTCACCTATACTTAAACCAAATACACCCGAAGCATCTGTAGTAGTAGTAAAACGCTCTGTTAACAATACTATACCTGTTGAATCAGATTGTATGATACTAGTTTCTACCACAATATTTCTGTCCTTTGCGGGATTAGAAAAACCATCTCTGGCAACTGCTTGGAATGAAATACCCTTGCCAGTTACCTGAGCCATAGATGATTGACTTGACACTACAAGCGCCAACACACCTAATACAAAGAAGAGCTTTTTGAAATAAGATTGATTTTTCATAAAAATTTTATCCTTACTATTTTTAATTTGCTTTTATAAATTTGACCGCGTCAACAAAACTGCTTGACTCTATTTTTAAAATATAACTACCGGTGGTTAGTCCACTTAAATCCATCGGTAAACCATGAAATAAATTATAACCAGTTTCTTTTTTAGTACTAATTATTACCCCTTGGGCATTCCAAATAGTTAAATTAAATACCTCCGTTAAAGGCGGTGTATTTACAAATTTTATGTTGGCAGCATTTGTAACTGGATTGGGGTATAATTTTATCCCTAAACTGTTGCGGCTCATCGTCACTTTGCAATTAATAGTAAACTCGCCTTTATTTCTCTCTCCCTTTAACACGGCTACGCCATTTCGAACATCCAAGCAAGCTCCTACACCTTTAAAATTAATTGCAGAAACATTACTTGATAATCCATTCACACTTTTAATACTACTCATCATAAAAATTGGACGCTGTGCATTTACTTGCGTGAAACAAGTTATCATCAATATGAAAAGTAAAATCCTAAATCTCATCAACTTATTTTTTATCATTTATTATTTGGAACTATAATAATATTTATTAACGATGCCATTACTAAAATTTGACATCACCAATACCTTGGCACCCAAAGAATGAACTTCATAATCATAGATTACCGCATTGCCTCCAAAAGTTTTGGCATTTACTTTAATCAGAATTTTACTATCCACCACATCAATAGTATATGTCCCAGATATTCCATCTGAATCGAGTGTGGTATTGTCCTTTAAAAAATTAATAAAATAAGTTGTTTGACCTAAGTAGCTTCTTGTCTTAACACTAGAACCATTAATTGTTTCAACATAGTCTAAAAACCAAGTCTTATCACTTAGCATTCGATAACTTAAGTTAGTCTGTGCTTCATCCTTATCCTTACTACAAGAATTAAAACCAAATAAAAACACAGTCAATATTAAAAGGATAGATAGATTTTTATAAAAACTATTGCTCATTATTTTAAACTTTTTATTTTATAATAAATTTTTTGCTTTAATGATTATACCCAATTGAAAAGAATTGATGTTAGTCTTAATGGGTGTTTTTGTAATGGATCCTATACTTTGTTGAAAATTAAAAAACAATGTATACAAGGATCTATTACTAAATTCTGTCCTAGCCCCCTAAATAGCTGTACAAATTTTTAGAAATAGTTTGACTTATTAAAAAGTCACTAAATTTAAAAAATATGAGCACTATTAGACGCAAATGGGGTGAAGCACAAAAGTTG
>JAURKC010000007.1 GCA_030831945.1 Ferruginibacter sp. | reverse complement strand
TATGTTTTAACTATTAATTTAGTCCTCTCGGCGAAATAAAAAGCAATATTTATATATTAGAGTTATTTTTACTTTATATCGATTTTGTATTTGTTTTATTATGAAACAAACAAATTAAATGGTATGTAAGGTAATTTATGATCAATAAAAAAGTCTATATTTACGATACCTCAAAAGGTTTTTCTTCCCTGTTAAAACACTACTACTCTAATTTGTTGAATTTTGATGTTTGCACAAATAAAAAAAGATTTCAGCCCGATTCCATTCAAGGTTATGTCGCTTGTTTTTTTGTAGTTAACGATATGGATGATTTAGCTAACTTTTTGATTATTTATCCTAAAATAGAATGTTTTTTTGTTGGAGTACCTAATTTAATTATTAAAGATAAAATAGAACAATTAAAATACGAGGAGATTATTATTTTAGAATTTGATAAAAGCAAACACGAACTTCTAAAAATCATAAACCAAAATTTACAAAACAGAAAATTAATTTATTAAAAAAATCCGTTATTAAAACGGATTTTTTTAATCAATATCTTAAAATTATTTACTCATTTCTACAAAATAATTGTAAAATAATGGAATCGTTTCAATTCCTTTCAAATAATTAAAAATACCAAAATGTTCATTTGGTGAATGAATAGCATCTGAGTCTAAACCAAATCCCATTAATATGGTTTTGCTTTTTAATTCTTTTTCGAACAAGGCAACAATAGGAATACTACCTCCTGACCTTACTGGAATAGCAGGCACTCCAAATGTTTCGGTATATGCTTGATTTGCAGCTTTATAGCCAATACTATCAATTGGAGTTACATACCCTTGTCCCCCGTGATGAGGGGTAACTTTTACAGTAACTGATTTAGGAGCTATGCTAATAAAATGTTTTCTGAAAAGTTCAGTTATTTCTTCCCAATCTTGGTTTGGAACCAAACGCATCGAAATTTTTGCATACGCTTTGCTTGCAATTACTGTTTTAGCACCTTCGCCAGTGTATCCACCCCATATTCCGTTTACATCTAATGTTGGACGAATGGAATTTCTTTCATTAGTTAAATAACCAGTTTCACCATAAACTTCTGCTATGTCTAAGGCTTTTTTATAAGCGTCTAAACTAAAAGGGGCTTTAGCCATTTCGGCTCTTTCGGCTGCAGATAATTCTTCTACTTTATCATAAAATCCAGGGATAGTAATATGATTATTTTCATCGTGAAGAGAAGCAATCATTTTAGATAACACATTGATTGGATTTGCTACAGCACCACCGTATAAACCTGAGTGTAAGTCTCTGTTTGGTCCTGTAACTTCAACTTCTACATAGCTCAATCCTCTTAATCCAGTAGTGATAGAAGGTTGTTGGTTGGAAATCATTCCGGTATCAGAAATTAAAATCACATCATTGGCTAATTTTTCTTGATTTCGTTCAACAAACCAACTTAATGATTTCGACCCAACTTCTTCTTCACCTTCAATCATGAATTTAACATTACAAGGTAAATTATTTGTTGCAATCATGTATTCAAATGCTTTAACATGCATGTACATTTGCCCTTTGTCATCGCAGGCACCACGAGCAAAAATTGCACCTTCAGGATGAATTTCGGTTGTTTTAATAACCGGTTCAAATGGAGGAGAAGTCCATAATTCAACTGGATCTGGTGGTTGCACATCATAATGGCCATATACCAATACAGTTGGTAGGTTTTTATCTATAATATGTTCTCCAAACACAATTGGATAACCAGGAGTTTCACAAATTTCAACATGCTTACAACCTGCTTTTTCAAGACTCAATTTTACTGCATTTGCTGTATCAATTACATCTTGTGAGTAAGCAGTATCAGCACTTACCGAAGGGATTTTAAGTAATTCAATTAATTCATTAATAAATCGTTCTTTATTTTCTTGAACGTAATTTTTTATAGTATTCATTAGTATTGGTTTGTTTTGAATTTCAAAAGTACAAAAAAGAGATTTAAAAAAAATTATAATTCCTAATTTGAAATTCATATTTATTGTTATATTTGCACTCACAATTTTTGCGGGTATGGCGAAATTGGTAGACGTGCCAGACTTAGGATCTGGTGCCGCAAGGCGTGTAGGTTCGAGTCCTATTACCCGCACTAAAAAACCCTAAAACCATCCGGTTTTAGGGTTTTTTTATACTATTTAGTCTTTTAATTTTTAATTTAAGGATTAACTGCTTCTACAACAATTGCTTGGTCATTAAGCATATCCTTAAGCATGTTTTCAATTCCGTTTTTTAATGTAAATGTTGAGGAAGGACAGCCATTGCAGGATCCTTGTAATATTACCCTTACTCTTTTAGAATCCTCATCATAAGAATCAAATAATATATTCCCGCCATCAGCAGCAACCGCTGGTTTTACATATTCTTCAAGAATATTAATTATTTGTTGGGAGGTTGTATCTAAATTATCAAAATTTTTAATTTGTTGTTTTTCTTGTTTAGTGTCTGCTTCCGCTAAGGTTTTTTCAATTGCAATACCCCCATTTTCAATATATTCTTTAATAAAAGTTCGAATTTCAATTGTAATTTCATCCCAACTTGCAACATCATATTTGGTGATTGAAATGTAATTTTCATCAATAAAAACCTCTTTTACAAACGGAAATTGAAACAATTCTTTAGCTAAAGGGGAAGTTTTTGTCTCGTCAATATTTTTAAATTCGAAAGCATTTTTTGTAAGTCTTCTGCTAACTACAAACTTAAGCGTTGTGGGGTTAGGTGTAGTTTCGCCATAAACGGTAACTGCAGATTTTTTTATATTGGATGCTTCTTGAAGTAAGATTTTTCCTCCAGATTTAACATATTCTTCTATTTGTTCTGCAACAGCATCTTTAACATCATTCCAATCTACAATACTAAATCGTTCAATAGCAATAAAGTTCCCTGAGATATATACTGTTTTAACAAAAGGAAGGTAAAATAGTTGTTGTGCTAATGGGGAGTTTTTTGCTTCATCTATATTTTTGAATTCGAAATTTTCATTTTGGGTAATAAAATCTGGAAATTCAAATTTTAATATGGTGGGATTTTGTGTTTCTTTAATGCTAATTTTCATTACTTTTTTGTATATTTTTCTACAAATTTAACAAAGTTATTTCTTGGGAATTTCTATATTTGGTGATTTAAACAATAAATTAACATTTGTTAAGTTTTATTTACTAGTTAAATAGTACTTTATAATTATCTATAGATGAAGAAAATTTACCTTTTATTAGCATTTTTATCCATTCATTTAGCTCAATCACAGCTAATTGTAAATAGTTCTACATTCACGCCTGCTCAATTAGTACAAAATGTACTATTAGGTGGAGGTGTTACTGTTTCAAATATTACATTTAATGGTTCTCTTGCTGCTGCTAATACTATACAGAATAAAGTTGCAAGATTTTCGAACGGAAATACTACTAATATTGGTTTAACCAATGGAATAATTTTAGCTACTGGAAATGCTCAAGTAGCAATTGGACCTAATGATGATACTAATGACAGTCAACCTTCAACTATATCTCCAGGAGATCCCGATTTAGATTTGTTAACCACAAATGATATTGATAATAAAACAATTATTGAATTTGATTTTATCCCAAATGGTAATAACTTACAGTTTAATTTTGTTTTTGCTTCCGAAGAATATCCAGAGTTTGTAAATTCAAATTTTAATGATGTATTTGGATTTTTTCTTAGCGGCCCAGGAATAAGTGGACCTTACCTTTCTGGTACTGCTGCAAATATTGCTATAATACCTGGTTCAACTCCTCCAGCTGCCATATCTATTAATAACTTAAATAATGGTACAGCAAACAATGGCCCATGTGAATATTGTAATTTTTATGTTAATAATGGCACAGGAAACCCACCTGTTTTAAATTCTACTATTCAATATGATGGATTTACTAGTGTAATCGCTGCTGTATCTAATGTTCAGTGTGGGTTAACCTATCATATTAAATTAGCCATTGCCAATGTAGGAGATAATGCATGGGATTCTGCAGTGTTTTTAGAGGCAGGAAGTTTTAATGTAACACCTCCAATAACATTACCAATGGATCTATTAGTATCTAATGGATTAGCACCATGTTATAGCACATCTGAAACTATATGTTCTGGATTATCAAACAGTGTGGTTCATGAATGGAAATTAAATGGGGTAATTATACCTGGTCAAACAGGCCCATGTGTTACCGTTAACCAGCCTGGTCAATTGTGCGCCACTGTTTATCCTTATGGTCCAGCTTGTCCATTTACAGATTGTATGACCGTGGAGTTTTTAACTCCAATGCCACTTGGTAATCCCGTAAATCTTACTACTTGTATTGGTGGAACTTTTAACTTATCTTCAAATTCATCAATTATTTTAGGTGGATTAAGTCCAACTGATTATGTAATTGATTACTATAATTCACAAGCTGATGCTGAAAATTCAACAAGCCCAATAACCAATATCACAACTTATCCTGGCACTCCTGGAGAGGTTATTTGGGTTGGAATTATTGATAATGTTACTGGTGCACCTTGTGTAGAAACAAGATCTTTCACATTAAACTTTGTTAGCACAGTAACTCCTTCAATAACTTGCGGTACTCCAACAGGATCCACAGTTAATTTTAATTGGCTTGCATTATCAGGTGCAACTGATCATAGTGTATCTTATCAAGTTAATTCTGGACCAGCTAATACTATTGGTTTAATAGGTAATGTAAATAATTATCAGGTTACTGGATTGTCTCCTGGCGATAATGTCCAAATTACTATAACTCCAATTGGAGGAGTTGGAACTTGTTTTGGAGCGGCTACTTTCAGTTGTACAGCTGCTTCTTGTCCATCAATTACTAGCCCTAGTTCAGCACAAAGTTTGTGTTTTTTTGGTGACCCAACCCCTTTTTCAGTTAGTACTAATTTCACAGGAAGTAATGCCATAAGTTATGTTTATTTTACATCACCACAAACTGGTAATAACATGTATACTGGTGGAATACCATTAGGTTTCTCAACACCAAATACAAGTGGTACAGCTTCTTTAGATCTTCCTGCTAATGGAACTTTAGGATCTTTACCCAATACACCTGGCATTTATTATGTTTATGCTATAGCAAATTCTGCTCCCGCAGATATAACTTGTAGACCATTTGCAGAAATTCAAGTTACAGTTAATGCTATACCAGCTTTACCAACGGTAACTACATTGGTCAACTATTGTCAGGGAGAAACTGCCTCGCAATTAAGTGCTACAGGTACGGGATTATTATGGTATACAGCCCCAACAGGAGGCACAGGTTCTGTTACAGCACCTACACCAAGTACCGTAACAGCAGGTACTACAATTTATTATGTATCTCAAACGATATCTGGTTGCGAAGGTCCAAGATCACCAATATCAGTAACGGTTAATGCTACACCTGCGTTACCAACAGTTACTTCCCCTGTTACTTACTGCCAAAATGATTCTGCTACAGCATTAAGTGCTGCAGGTACAGGCTTGTTATGGTATACAGCCCCAACAGGAGGAACAGGTATAGCAACAGCACCTACACCAAGCACTGCAGCTGCAGCATTAGGTACTACAACTTATTATGTATCCCAAACAATTTTAGGTTGTGAAGGTCCAAGAGCAGCAATTACAGTAACGGTTAATGCTACCCCAGTATTGCCAATAGTTGCACCGGTTACTTATTGCCAAGGAGCTACAGCTACAGTATTAGGAGCTACAGGCACAGGTTTGTTGTGGTATACAGCCGCAACAGGAGGTACAGGTTCTGCTATAGCCCCAACACCAAGCACTGCAATAGCAGGAACTACAATTTATTATGTATCACAAACGATTTTGGGTTGCGAAGGATTAAGAGCAGCTATTACAGTTACAGTTAATGCTATACCAGCTTTACCAACGGTAACTACATTGGTCAACTATTGTCAGGGAGAAACTGCCTCGCAATTAAGTGCTACAGGTACGGGATTATTATGGTATACAGCCC
>JAURKC010000001.1 GCA_030831945.1 Ferruginibacter sp. | reverse complement strand
GATTTCATTTAATACCGTTAGGCCACCATATCCGCTATCAAATACTCCAATAGGTCCTTTACTCATAGGTCAAAAATACAAAAGCCATCCCGATTAACGGGATGGCTTTTGTAAAATATTAATTATATTTTTTAATTATTTTTTTGGAACAGCAGGACCAGCAGCTGGCTTAGCAGATGGAGAAGGATCTTTGATGCCCATTTTCTTTTTTACTAATGGTAAAATATCATCCGCCGGAGGACTTACTAATAAAGTTCCAGACTCAAGGATATAAGCATATCCAGCTTCTTTAGCAACTAACTTAACATTTTCAACTGCTTTCTTTTGAATAGGACCTAATAAAGCAGATTTTTTTTCTTCTAACATCTGTTGCATAGTTTGTTGCCATCCTTGTACTTTTTGATATAAAGCAATCATATCATTTCTTTTCAACTCTTTGGTTGCTTTATTCATAGTAGCAGAATCTTTAGCAAAAAGGCTATCCAATTCGTTTAGCTCTTTGTAATAATTAGCTCCTTGTTGTTGAAGAGCGATTTGGTATTCTTGCAACTCTGTACTCGCTTTTTCAGCCTCTGGCATTGATCCAATTAATTCATCAAAGCTAATATAGCCGATTTTTTGAGTTTGCGCTATTGAAGTATTAGATAGTCCAAAAATAGAAATACCAAATACAAGTGCTACGATTAGATTTTTCATTGTTCTTTTGATTGTTTATTTGTTTTTTAAAGTTTGTTTTAGTAGCCTAAAGGCTGCTGGTGTATCTTTTATTTTAAATTATTTAATATTCAAAAATTTCAACACCTCATCACTTTTGTCAAGTTTTGGGTCGGCAAATATAACGGTAATTCCTTCACTTTTATCCAAAATAAAATCATAAGAACGTTCTATAGCCAATTTTTGTATCGCCACATAAACCCGATCTTGGATGGGTTTTATTAACTCCTGCCTAATCTTGAATAAATCGCCCTCAAAGCCAAAACGTTTCTTTTGAAGGTCTCTCACCTCTTTTTCACGGTTAAAAAGCTCATCTTCGCGCTTTTTTTTAAGTTCATTACTCAACATAACTTGCTCAGCATCATAGTTTTTATACATTTTATCCAGCTCGGTCTGTTTTTTTTCAATTTCTTGCTGCCACTGATTACTAATCTGGTCTAACTTGCTTTGTGAAGTTTTATACTCTGCTAATTTTTCCAAAATATATTTGGAATCAATTACTGCGTACCGCTGAGCAGCGCACATTGCAGTAACGACTAAACAGAAGGCTAGAATGAATATTTTTTTATGCATCTGGATGTTTTTATAAATCAGTCAAGCTTTATTCAGGCTCCTGGCCTAGCATAAAGGTAAATTTAAAGGCACTCTTCATCGGCTCGCCTTCTTTTAACCTATCAAAACCTAGGCCATAGTCAAATCCAAGTAAACCAAACATAGGCAAGAAGAATCTCATACCTACACCGGCAGAACGGCGTAATTTAAAAGGATTATATTCCTTAAATGAATACCAACCATTAGCCGCTTCAAAAAAGGCTAATCCGAAAATAGTGCTACTAGGGTTGGTACTAAAAGGATACCTCAATTCTAGTACATATTTATTAAATATGGTAAAGAATTCTGAAGGTCTTCCGTTGTCAGGGTTTATCTTCGGATTACTAGTTGAATAAATAGGATAACCTCTTTGCGCAATAATATCCATTCCCATTAAGGCAAAAGTATTATTTAGACCAGCATCTCCCACCTGAAATCTTTCAAATGGAGAAACTTCAAGATCTTTACTGTATCGTCCAATAAATCCGTACTTGGCAGCAGCTTTAATAATGAATTGCTTATTTTTATCTGCCCCCCTGGCTATTCCAATAGGAACGTAGAATTCACCATTAAAACGCCATTTGTGAAATTCAGGAAACTTATATGGATTTTGTCCAGGTGAAACCATTCCTAGAGCAGAATAGGGTAGCGTAAATTGACCACTTACCAAAAAGTTGGATCCACCTGTTGGAAAGATTGGATTACCCTGTGTGGAAGTTCTTGAAAGGCCTAGTTTTAAACTAATATTGGTAGAAACCCCCGTAGTGATGCCTTTGAAAATATTAGCGTAATTCTTTAGTTTATACTGTTGAACGCTAAAAGAATAGTTCAATGAAAAATAATCATCTGGCCATCTTAATTGCTTACCCAATGATATTGCCGTACCAATAATTTTTATATAAGAGGTATCACCGCATGATGGACAAAATTGACCATACATATCAAATGAATTGCTCTGTTTGGTATTATAAAGACTTACCGAAAATGAATTTCTTTTTTTACCACCTAACCATGGTTCTGTAAAGGAAAAATTATAAGTTCTATAGGCCCTGCCATTGGATTGAACCCTAGCGCTCAGTTTTTGTCCGCTACCAGAAGGCAATGGATCCCAAGTTTTTTTATTGAAAATATTATTGATGGAAAAATTATTAAACGTGATACCAAGTGTACCTGTCAAACCGATCATTCCACCAAAGCCGGCAGATAATTCAAGCTGATCACTTGACTTCTCTTCTACTTGCCAATTGATGTCAACTGTACCATCATCAGCATTGGGTACTACATTTGGATTTGTTTTTTCAGGATTAAAAAAGCCCAATTGTCCTAGCTCCCGTTGGGTACGTATTAAATCAGCACGACTAAATTTTTCACCTGGGATAGTTCTTAATTCTCTGCGTACAACAAAGTCTTTTGTTTTATCATTACCACTAATTTCTATTTTACCAATACTTGCCTGAGGACCTTCCTGCATTCGAATTTCAAAATCAATGGTGTCATTGTAAACAGCAGTTTCTACTGCTTCCACTCTGAAGAAAAGGTAGCCATCATCCATATACAAACTTTGCACATCGCCACCTTCAGCTGAAGGATTTTTTCCTAAACGTTTATTTAAAACTTCTAAATTGTAGACGTCACCTTTTTTGATTCCAAGTAGTATACTCAATATAGAATCAGAGTATTTTGTCTGACCTTTCCAAGCAATATTGCCAAAATAATATTTTCTACCTTCATTCATCTTCAAGTGTAAGTCAATATTACCTTTGATAGTATTGGTAGCCGTATCTGCTAAAATTACAGCATCTCTATATCCTTGAGAATTATAATAATCTAAGACTTTCTCCTTGTCTTCATCGTATTTTTTTGGATTAAATTTTGCCGAAGAGAAAAATTTGAATCTAAAATAAGGGTCAATAAAATCTTTCGTTTTGGTGATAGATAAATAATTCATCTGCTTCAAATATTCTTTAAAGCTTGGTCGAGTTGAACTGTCTCCATAAGGGCTTTTCAGTTCAGTAGGGAAAAGCGTCATTTTGGATAATTCTTTAGTCCCCTTCATTTGCTTTTTCAACTTCGCATCCGTGATGTTATCATTATTAGCAAAATTGACACTATTAACTTTTACCTTATTTCCTTTAGTAACATTAAAAACTAGGGTAACGGCATTCAGCATGGTTACAGAAGGCTGTTCTTTTACTTCTACTTTTACATTTCTAAATCCTTTATCTGCAAAGAATTTCTGAATCACCTCCATTGCACTCAACTTCATATTATCAGTCACCACTCTATCCTTCGACAATCCAACTTTTGTTTCGAGGTCTTCTTTTTCACTTTTTTTAACTCCGGTAAATTTAAAATCAGATAGTCTTGGCCTTTCAGTAATAGCCATCTCAATAAACAAATCGTTACCCTCTACTCTAGTTAAAAACATTTCTACATCTACTACTAAATTCTGTTTCCATAATTTATTAATAGCCTTACTGAAAGCGTCCGTTCCTGGTATGGTTAATTTATCTCCAATGGCTAGACCGGAAATTGAGATAATTAAATTTTGATCAAATGCCTTGGCGCCTGTTACAGTTATACCTGCTAAATTGAATTGTTTCGGTGTTTTTGAATCAAGAATCTCTAATAGACGAGGATCTACGGAAACCGGAGGTAGGCTATCTTTTTGGCTAAATGCCCATTGTGAACTCAAAACAGCGACAATAATCAATAAATAATTCTGGTAAATCCTCGGCATTAATTTTTTTTTACGATGGGCAATATACTTGCAATATTGAAAACTATTTGTTAAACCATTATATTATAAAACCCTTTTATGTCTATTTGTACGACGTTTAAATCCTCTATATTTCTACGTACTAGTTCTAATTTATTCAAAAATCTTAGTCACTAGCATTTTGCGTTTCAGGCAAATTCTCTAATTGGGCGGCGGTCTTTCCAAACCTTCTCTCCCTATTTTGAAAATCTATAATTGCCTCATATAAATTTTCTTTTCTAAAATCAGGCCATAAAGTAGTAGTAAAATGTAGCTCTGCATAAGCAAGCTGATATAATAAAAAATTACTAATTCTATATTCACCACTCGTTCTGATCATTAATTCCGGGTCAGGGAATTCACTGGTAGATAAATATTGTTGAAAAACAGACTGGGAGATGGTCTCAGGGGCTAGTTGGCCCGATTGAACGGCTAAGGCTATTTGCTTTACCGCCTTTATGATTTCCCATCGACTGCTATAGCTCAATGCCATCACTAAATTCATTCCCGTATTCAATTGGGTTTCTTCTAGCGCCTCTTGTAGCTCTTTTCTAGCTGCAGCTGGCAACATACTAATATCACCAATTACATGAAGTCGAATATTGTTTTTATTTAAAGTAGGCACTTCATTTCGGATCGTGTCTACCAATAATTCCATTAATCCACTTACTTCTTCAGCTGGCCTATCCCAATTCTCTGTACTAAAGGCATAAAGAGTCAGGTAGTCAATTTTCAATTCAGCACATCCTTCAACAATATTTCTAACACTTTCTACTCCATGAAGATGTCCAAAAAGGCGATCTTCTCCTTTGTCTTGAGCCCACCTTCCATTGCCATCCATAATAATGGCAATATGACGCGGAAGTCGTTGAATATTAATGCTGTCCTTTAAACTCATATTTACAGAAAGATTGTTAGTCAGGATGGACCTGCCTAAAGGCTGCAAAAGTAATAAAAATTAGTTGGAATAAGCGTTTTGAGGAAATGTTAACACTTTATTGAATTCCCTGCTTTAAGAAGGGTTTGTTGGGGTAATTTTTAAAAAACATTATTTATAACTAGGGCATTTGTAGGTACTAATACTAAAAGAAAGACCAATTTCCGCTATAATAAACTGGTCTTTTTGCTTGCTTAATCCACGTTGCCTACCCTCCACACCTATGGAAGCACCTGTTTCATAACTTCTGTCTTGCAAAATACCCGCTACCGAGGTCTGCCCATTAAGCGCTGGAAATTTATCTAGTCCTACGTAAGTGGTACTTACATCGTCCAAATAATCGGTTAAAGTGAGCCGATGGGTGATTTGAAAGGACAGGTTTACATTATTGGAAAGATTGTATTTGACACCTGCCCCAATAGGGAAACAGACCGCTACGCTGCCATAAGGACTCCTTTTGATTTTAGTGGTCGGATCTAAATAGCTTATATTTTGACCTTCAGTGCCTAAGGGCCTTAGGTAAACTTGCTTATTATCTAGGTAAGCATAGGGGTTGTAACTAAAAGCGCCCAATCCTAAGGAAACGAAGGGAGTAAAGTAGTAGTATCGGTCACCTGGGATGAATTTGAAGAAATTAAAATCTCCCTGTAATGCTATTTCAAAAATGTCACTATTGAAACTTAGATTTCTTCTTTTTTGATAATCATCTGAACTATAGATGTCACTATATCCTAACTGAGCATAATGTGCACTAGCCCGAATCCCTAGATAATTATTGAATTGTTTTTTATAAAAAATTCCTACTGCTTGTTTGGGCCGATTGATTTTGCCTCGCGTATTAAGATCTCCGAAATAGTGTGCTGCACCAACTGTAAACCCAAATTCTCCTAATTGTTCAACAACCCCCTGGCCAGTAACTTTTAAAAAGAGTGAGGACCAAACAAAAAGTACCAGGAAGATTTTTTTCATAATTGCAAACTAGGATTTTGTTTATTAAAACGAATTAACAAATGCCATCTTATTAAAAATTTATTTTTGCAATTTAATTAACAATTTCCGAAAGCAATACATTATGGGTTGCGTTTATCAAAGCCCCATGAAAGTTTATTTCGTAGGGTTTGCAGAAAATTATTCTCATTCAATCGAATTAGGTTGATTCCAAACTTTTCCTTTTTAACTGCCAACTGCGCTTCCTTATGAACCACTACTCTTCTACTATCAAGGGTACAAATAAAAGAATCAGTCCTGCCTTCTACCTCAAAAGAGATAATATTGTTATCTGGAACAATAATGGGACGGATGTTTAAATTATGGGGCGATATGGGTGTTATAACAAAACTACCACTATCAGGAAAAACAATAGGACCATTGCAGCTTAATGAATAACCAGTAGAACCTGTGGGTGTAGCTACTATTAAACCATCTGCCCAATAGGCATTCAGAAACTCTCCATTCAAATAAGTATGGATTTTTATCATGGAGGAAGAATCCTTTTTTTGGATACTAAACTCATTCAAACCGTAAGGCACTTTATCGAAAATAGGAATATCCGCATCCAAATGAATTAAGGTCCTATTATCAGTTACGTAAGTTCTTTCAGCTAATGCTTTAATAGCAATTCGGATATCTTCTTTACCAATATTGGCTAAAAATCCTAGTCGGCCATAATTTATTCCTAAAACTGGTATACCCTTATCTTGTACAAAAGTTACCGTGTCAAGTAAAGTGCCGTCTCCGCCCAGACTAATCACACAATCAATCGAATCGTCTAAGTCTTCGGGCGAATTGAAAGTGGAATATTTATCAGTCATGCTAACGGCAGAATAGAACTGATTGAAAAAGTCTTGAAAAAAAACAGGTTCTACCTGGTGATTTTTCAATTCCTCCAGCAAAATTTCCATGTCCTTGTGTTGGTCATTTTCTATACCTCGACTGTAAATGGCTATTTTCATGTAAAAATTTTATTCGTTTCGAATGGTAAGGCAAATGGCAAAGAAAATCTCTTCTCCTAGTAATTGTCATTTTTTCGAATGTTAAATATAGGTAAACTCTGTGGAGGAGAGGTATGAAAATTTTTAAAATCTGCATTAACGGTTCTCAAAATACAAACTACCCTGACCCAGTTGATTAAAACTGTACTCAATTCTTAGGCTGATATCATATAAAGTCAAAATATCTATTCCAAATCCTCCCGTATAAAGAAAACGGTTATTCAGATTAGTAGTATAGTTTTTTTTATTATAACAATAACCGATATCTGCATAGGTTTTAGCAAATATTGAAAAGGGGAGTGATGGAATGATCGTTGAGGTA
The DNA here is from genome assembly GCA_030831945.1 of Ferruginibacter sp. Classification (GTDB taxonomy): domain Bacteria; phylum Bacteroidota; class Bacteroidia; order Chitinophagales; family Chitinophagaceae; genus Ferruginibacter. Next base: position 12,605 of record JAURKC010000001.1, on the reverse strand, counting down.
AAGGGCATTGGTATTTTTACAGAAAACAATTTCTTTTTTAGGGTAGATTTTAAAATTCCAAAAGCAACGCCATCTATTACATAATATTCAAGCCCTCTTATATTAGCATTGCCATAGCCTATTGCTTTTTGATTAATGTAAGCTTGTTCAAAGGGAAGTTTTACATTGCCCATTGCTTGCAAACTAGTGTACCAATTATGTGCATGCGCCCAAAATTTATTATAAGTCGCTTCTACAAAAAATCGATTAGTACCACCTGTCAATCCGAGTCCTCTTTTCGATACGGTGACATAGCTAGTCACTCCTTTTAATGCATAAGCAGCGTTGTTTACATTAGTATATTGGTAGGTATAAGTAAAGTCAATTAATCCGTTGGTATTACTATTGGTGTTGAAATAATTTGGATTGAAACTGGAGGATAGTATTGAATCACTAACGGTAATTTTTGAGTAAGCAAGATTAAATATATGACGATTTAAAATCCCTTTTTGTATTCGAAAGCTAAGATTTCCGTAAGCGTTTTTTTTGACAAAATTATTATTTGTGTAAAAAAGAATTTTGTTGTCAGCAGATGTTTTATAGGCAACTTCTCTGTTTTCAGAAAAACCACCTCCTAATCCAAAACCCTGATTGAGCGCAATGTTGCTATACGGTTGTAAATAAGAAAAAGATACATTTTTTGTATAACCATTCATAAAAAAAAGATGGAAAGGATCTTTTCTTCCACTGAAATTGTAATGTTGAAATTTTACACCATAGTTAATTCTAGACAGATCACCTTTATATCTAACAAGCCACTCATTCAAACTCCGGTCAACTGGTTGAAATATAGGAACTGGAAATATATACCAGCGCTCCTTAACCATTACAATAACATTAACTTGAAAAGCAGATATCATTGCTAATGTTATTTTCACTTCATGGAATAAGGTGGTGTTGTAAACCTGTTGTCTGGCTAGCTGAAACGATTCGTTCAATTCGTTGATGCTAAGTGAATCTCCTGCCTTAAATTGAATTTCTCTAAGTATGATGTATCCTTTAGTTTTATTGTTACCCTTGATGATGATTTCATTGATCTGAAGTTTGCCTTTATAGGCTGGGTTAACAAGTGGTAATTCTTTACTAGGAGACATTGCTACCTCTATATTTTGAGCAGCTGCATTACATGCGAATACTAAGGATAAAATTCCGCACCATATTTTTTTAAAAACATTCATTGATTCAGCAATTCTTCTCCCTCTGAACTTTTAAAATATATTGAAATTAATTCTACTGCCAGGGATGCAGGAATTTTAATAGAAAAATTAAATATCTAGGTAACTCATTAAATGACGATAGTTACTGTGAATTTCATTTTCAAACTTTTCATCACCGAAATAATGAACAATTGTATACTCATATCTTTCGAATGAAGAAACAATAGTAGCTATTTCTTTTTTGTTGAGTTGAAGGGTAACAGTAAGTAAGCTATTTTCTGCGTTAAAGGTTGTATTTAAATGCAAAATGGTAGCATCATTACTTTCTACAATACGGCTGATTTCTGAAATAGCAAACCTAGATCGATCCATTTCGATGACAATTATTCCGCCCATTTCATTGGATCCTGAGTAACTCCCTAACGCTTTTAATAAATCAGTAGCAGTAATGATACCCATCAACTCATTTTGCTGATTGATTACCGGTACAATATTGGTCTCAAATAAATTACAGCAATTTAAACTGGTAAGAAAATGCTCTTCTTCTCTTACCGCCATTGTAATAAAATTGTCTTGTAAAATTCCGATACTACTATTTTCTTGACCAGCATCGAATAAGTCATCCTCGCCAATCATCCCCAAATATTTATTCCCTGATACTACAGGTAAGTGAGTAAGCCGGTATTCTTGAATAAGCTGCAATGCTCTACTAATACTATCCTGCAACTGTAGCTGTGGAATGGCATGGTTGATGAGTTCATTGTTTAGCATGTGAATGGTTTGAGGCGTTGGTGATACTTGAATTAATACTAGCTATTAGGTTGATAACGTATAAAGCCAAATATTTATTATCCAACTATGGTAACTGATGCTTATTGTTTAGATAAAAAAGTAGCTAATATCTCATTAAACTCTCCTGGCACTTCCATCATTGGAGCATGACCACAATGATCAATAAAGTGCAGCTCGCTATTGGGGATTAATCGATTAAATTCATTCCCTACAAAAGGCGGAGTAATGGTGTCATTGTTTCCCCAAATTAAACAAGTAGGTTGTTTAATTTCATTGAGCTCTTCACCTAAATTATTTCGAATGGCACTTTTAGCTAGTGCAATAATTTTAATTACTTTCAAACGGTTGTTGGTAATTTCAAACACTTCGTCCACTAATTCATCTGTGGCCATAGCAGGGTCGTAAAAAGTAAGTGCAGTTTTATTTCGAATATATTCTTTATCTCCTCTCTTAGGATAAGTGTCTCCCATGCCATTTTCAAAAAGACCAGAACTGCCCGTTAGAATAAGCGTTTTTATTCTTTCAGGATGTTTTAAAATATGTATGAGTGCCACATGCCCCCCAAGTGAATTACCTAATAAATGAATATGATTATAATTACGGTGCTCAATAAATTTTTGAACAAATTTTTCTAGTCCTCCAACAGAGGTATGAAGTAAATCAAGTTCAAGTAAAGGCAACATAGGAACAATTACCCGATGAGTTTTTTTAAAAAACTCAATCAGCGGCAAAAAATTACTTAATGCACCAAAAAGGCCATGAAGCAACATAATCGGTTCACCTTGACCTTCCTCAATGAATTTAAACTTTCCGTCTTGTTTGATTTCGTAACTCATTCTATTGTAACTAGTAATAAATTCGGTTAGATTACTAATGGCTAAATTATGTAATCGCGTTGAAATTACAGTAAATAATGGTAAAGGCTGTTAATTAAGCATGAATTTTATTAGATACACCCGAAAAAAAGTCTTCTAATTGGGTAAAGGCATCTTTAAAAATCGGTATCCATTGACCGATACCATTCATTATTTTGGGTCCAACGGGTTGCACATAAGGGTAAACAAGAGAATCTGCCAGTGTGGGTTTCCCTAGTAAATGAATTTTATCTGCATAAAATAGACAAACACTAAAAATGATGGTGTACAAGGCAGCATAAAGTAAAATACCTCCTAATTTGTTGGCCCATCCTAGAAAGGCGATTTCAAAAGTTTTTTCAATCAGTTTGCCGGTCATGTGAACGATCAATACTGCAGCTAAAAAAAGCACTACAAAGCAAAGAACAACGATCCATTTGGAAGATCCCGAACCCTGAGGTTGAAAATAACTAGCCACTGCAGCAGATAATTTAACGGCCACGGCTATACCAACGATTAGGGCGATCAGTGAGAAAATAGCGATTACTAACCCTTTTTTGTATCCCTTAAAAAGGGCAATCACCATTACAATAGCAAAAATGATATCTAACATTATAAATTTTTCTTAAAACAGAAATGATATAAAGTGCTAAAAAATAAATTCAATTATTGACTTAATAATTCCTTTACAATATTACTAATAGTCTTGCCATCAGCAAGTCCTGCCAACTGCTTACTAGCTACTCCCATTACCTTACCCATATCTGCTGGTGAAGCAGCGCCTGTTTGAGTAATGATAGCCGCTACGGCTGCTTTAATTTCAGCTTCAGATAATTGTTTTGGAAGAAATCTTTCTATTACTTCCATCTCTTCTTTTTCTTTTGCTGCTAAATCTGCACGACCTTGCTTTTCAAATATTTCAAGTGAATCTCTTCTTTGTTTCATCATCTTTTGTAAAAACTTCTGCTCAGTCGCTTCATCGATTTCTCCTGCAGCTCCGGGTTCTGTTTTTGCCTTAATGATCTCCGCCTTAATCGCACGTAAACTTCTAAGAACGCCTTCGTTTTTTGATTTCATGGCTTCTTTCATTTCAGCCATTATTTGTTGTTCTAAAGCCATAATATTTTTTAAATTAGTGAGTAGTAGATTACTTTATTTTCCGAAGGTAAAATTTAGTTTTACCATTTTTAATATTTTTTCTTTGCAATTTAAGCAGCTTAGCGTTTACTTATTAAAACAGTTTTACCTATTTACTTTTATTGCTGTTCTTTTAATTGAATGGCCTTAAATTTTTCAAAAAATGCTTCAGCAAATTTTTTCATATCATCACTCAGCTCCTGCTGTTGGGTGGCTCTTTTAAAAGTATCCGCCATCGTCATCAGCATTTGATAATAAAAATCAGCCATTTCGTCCATCATCATATCCTTTGTCCAAAGATCTATTCTCATGGCTGTTTTGTCTGCCCCATCCCAAAAGGCTACACACATCGCTTTAGCTTTTTGGGCCATGTCCGCTGTGCTGTCAGAAGCTGTCCAGCTGATTTGTTCCGGTACTTTATTGGGATCTAATAATACGTCAATTTTAATGGTGGATTGCTTCATGTGTTGATTAGCCTTTTTACAAATAGTTAAGCACAAAGATAATTGCTTTACAATCTAAATAATTATCTGCTGAATTTTAGTGGTACTTTTTAAATGAGCGCTTATGGTTAGCCCGATTACTTTTTCCCTTTTTTGATTTGAGCTAATACGGATTTCCACCATTTAGCATTGGTTTTTTCATTGTTGAATTGATTGACGATTAATTTACCGCTTTCAATCATATCGGAACGATCTGTTTCGTCAATAAAAAGTTGAATCATTTTTTCTGCAATATCCTCAAAACTGGAAGGGTCTGCATATAATGCTGCGTCTCCTAGTTTTTCTTTTAATGTTTCTAAAGGGCTACTAATTACTGGAACATCACATTGCATTGCCTGTAAGGGCAATAAAGCAGATTCTGCAGCATGAGCGGGATAAACAAATGCGTAGGCTGCTGCAGTTATTTTTGCTAATTTTTTTTCTGGCAAGCCAGTTAGTATATGAACTTCTCTTCTGTATTTATAAGTGCTAAAAATTTTATTAAAAGGGTCATTCAAACTGAGCGACTTGGCAGTAATCACTAACTGCATATTGCTTTGTTGCTTCGTCTTGAAAATTGAATAAGCTTTTAATAAGTTGATCAAATCGTAGCGCGGACTAATTTCTCCACTAAATAAAAAATATTCTTTTCCATCAGCATAATAATTTTTCACTGACTCTTTATCTCCCCAGTAAATTGGTTGGTAAGCATCAGAAGTGGCGATAGAAATATGCTTTATTTTATCGTCTTTAATGGAGAATTGTTTTTTTATTTCTTTTGCAATAAAATCATCAGCGGTAACAATTCCGTCTGCTTTCCCTAAAAATTCAGGTAATTGGTTGTTTAAAAAATCAAGTTGTTTCTTCGAAAAAAGATGGGGAGAATGCAGATGAGATAGATCGTTAACAAAAACCCATTGGGGTAGGGTAGCTTTCTTCGAACCTACAGCACCAGTATGAATCAATAGAGAAGCGTTGTGTTTGTTGAGAAGGCTAGGCAAGGTTTTGTCAAACCAATATTGCCACATCCAGGGCTTATTGATTAAGGGAGCTGAAATAATCGGCAAAACATTGTCAGGGATATTTTCTAGCTCTCCAAACGTATTGGAACTAATTAAAATAAATTGATGATCTGTATGTTCTTCAGCAATTTTTAGTAAACAGTGTAAATAAAAATCATTGCTGACTGAATGGGGATGTTGGTTTGCATTGATGGCTATTGTCATTCAGCTAAATATTATTAATAAAAGATATTTTTTTATTTAAGTATTTTCAGTTTTACCGTTTCAATTCTAGTGTTGGTTACATTTAAAATATCAAATTGATAATTACCAATGGTAAAAGTCTCTTTTAGCTTAGGGATTTCATCTCTATTTTGAATAATGAAACCGCTGAGCGTATCAGTATCTTCACTATCAGGAAATTCAATTTTATATTTATTGGTAATGTAATCCAATTCTAAACGACCACTAAAAATAAATTCTTTAGGTCCTATTTTTTTTTCGGCCAATTCTTCTGTGTCGTATTCGTCTTTAATATCTCCAAAAATCTCTTCCAGCAAATCACCCATAGTTACAATCCCTTCGGTTCCGCCAAACTCATCTACTACCCAGGCAATGCTTTTCCTTTCTTTACTAAATTTAGTAATTAAATCGGTAGCACTCATGCTTTCTGGAATGGCAGGAATAGGCAGTAAAATCGATTGGATATCAATCGGATTTTTAAATAGATCTAACTGATGAATATACCCTACAATATTATCTATGTTTTGATCAAACACTACCAGCTTACTTAGTTTGGTTTGTATAAACCGGTCTTTTACTTTTTCAATATCCGTATGGATATCTACGCCATCTATTTCTTTTCTAGGAACTAAACAGTCCCTTATTTTTTTGTCACTAAGCGATAATGCATTTTCAAATAATTCTTTATTGATTTCGGCTGCAATTACTACATCATGGTTTTTACTTTGTTGAATAAAATGCGCTAAATTAATCTTAGTGAAGACATTCTTTTTTTCATTCAACTTTACATTAAAAATATATTTTAGTATCCATTCTGAAATGGCTATAAAAAAGTTGGCTATCCCGGAAAAGGTTTTGAATATTGAAAAACTCAAATGGGCAATGAATCCGCTACTAAGAATAGTTTCATTTTTGGCTTTGAAATAACCTTTAAAAATGTACTCGAAAAAAAGCAAGCAAAAAGTAGCAACAGTAGTTTCTATGATTAAATGAAAATAGGGGTTGTTAATATTCCAGCTATAATCACCTATTTGATTGCGCCAAACTCCTGACATGAAATTGCTCCAAAATAGGCCATAGATTACTAAAATTAAATTAAAGCCAATCAGTGTAGCACCTATAAATCTGGTCGGTTTTTCAGCAAAGGACCCCCAAACTTTTCCGCTATAAGTACCTTTCTTTTTTCTTAGTTCAACCGATAATTTATTGGCAGACACAAAAGCCATCTCCACTCCGGATAAAAAACCAATCAGAAGTATCGAAATAAGTATTGCCAGAAGTGCTATCCAATCCATAAGGTAAATGTAATAAAGAACATTGGTTTTTTAAGAATGGAAATCATTGCTCAAGGAAACGCTGAATAATGACAGTGGCCTCTTCACAGGCCTTTTGTAAATCATCGTTTATAATCTGTTGATCAAAATGATCTTTAAAAGATATTTCATAGGCAGCTTTATTAATTCTTGCGGCTAATGATTCGGGATTTTCAGTACCACGACTTTCCAATCTCTTTTTTAATTCTTGAACGGAAGGAGGTTCTATAAACAAGGTAATGCAGGATTGCGGATATTGTTGTTTTACATGAATGGCGCCTTTCACATCAATATCCAGTACAGGCACTTTCCCTTCCAACCAAATTCTTTGTAATTCACTTTTTAGGGTACCATAATATTTTCCTTCATAGACCATTTCCCATTCTGCAAATTCGTTGTGCTGAATTTTTTGTTTAAAATCAGCTTCACTCATGAAGTAATAATCCACCCCGTTTTTTTCAATACCTCTAGCCTCTCTAGTGGCAGCAGAGATTGAAAAGGCTAATTGTGGAAAATGATGCATCAGGTGCTTGGTAATGGAAGTTTTTCCAGAACCAGAGGGAGCAGTAATAATGATGATCTTATTTTGAATGGCCATGTGCAAAGAAAAGAAAGAAAAGCCAAATCAAGAAGAGTGGCGCTTATTTCTTTGATTGAAATATGTTCTTAAAATTGTAAAAGAAATTAAATCTATACCCTTCGATTTTTTAAAGGCTCATTCGTTTAATGTCTGCACCAAGCTGCAGTAAACGAGTGTCAATATTTTGATACCCTCTATCAATTTGCTCTATATTTTGGATAATACTTTTGCCATCAGCACTTAGCGCAGCTATTAGCAAGGCCACACCAGCACGAATATCAGGACTGCTCATAGTGATACCTCTTAATTTTTGTTCTCTCTCCAAACCAATTACTACCGCACGGTGAGGATCACATAAAATAATCTGAGCACCCATGTCTATCAATTTATCTACAAAAAACAGTCGACTCTCAAACATTTTCTGGTGAATCAAAACACTGCCTTTTGCTTGTATGGCAGTTACCAATACGATACTCAATAAATCGGGTGTAAAACCTGGCCATGGATGATCATAAATAGTGAGTACACCACCATCCATGTATTTTTGAATTTCATATAATTCTTGGGAGGGAATATGGATGTCGTCTCCTGGAAAATCCATTTGAATACCTAGTTGCTGAAATTTTTCAGGAATAATTCCAAGATGTTCCAGCCCTGCATTTTTAATGAGAATATCACTTTGCGTCATGGCAGCCAAACCGATGAAACTGCCTACCTCAATCATGTCTGGTAAAATGCGATGTTGAGTACCACCTAATGAATCCACGCCTTTAATAGTAAGCATATTACTACCTATTCCACTAATATTGGCCCCCATACGATTGAGCATCTTGCATAGTTGCTGAAGGTAGGGTTCGCAGGCAGCATTATAAATAGTAGTGGTGCCGGTTGCCATTACTGCAGCCATTAAAATATTTGCAGTACCCGTTACACTGGGTTCCTCTAATAGAATATTGGTTCCTTTTAATTCTTTGGCGGCTAAATAAAAGAATCCATCCGAATTGTATTGAAAGGAAGCGCCTAATTTTTCAAAGCCAATAATATGCGTATCCAATCTTCTGCGCCCAATTTTATCTCCTCCTGGTTTAGGTATATAGGCTTTCTTAAATCTGGATAACATAGGACCAGCCAACATTACAGAGCCTCTAAGTTTGCCACTTTTTTTATGATAATCTTCACTGCTCAAATAATCAACATTTACATTGTCTGCTTGAAAACTACAGCTGTTTCTAGAAGTCCGGTCAATTTTTACATTCATTTCTCCCAACAACTCTATCAGTAGATTTACATCTATAATATCAGGGATATTGTCAATGTGGACTTTTTCTGAAGTCAATAAAACTGCAGAAATAATTTGCAAGGTTTCATTCTTGGCTCCCTGAGGAGTAATTTCTCCAGAAAGTCTTTTTCCTCCGCTAACTTCAAATGAGTTCATCTTGGATGATCAATTTAAATATGGATGTTAAAAAATAAAAGCCCTAACGTTTGGTAACTGTCAGGGCCATGCGTAAAGCAATTATTTCAAAAATGGATGATAGGAATGCCCAAGGGAAATACCTTTCATCCGATAACGGTTTAATATCTTTTTTTAAAGTTACGATTACCTGAATTTCGGTTATCGCCACCTCCGCCAGTTCTATTGTCGCGTCCACCACCACCTCCTTGACCACCGCGATTATCACGCTGTCCGCCACCACTTCGATTGTCTCTTCCTCCAGCATTATTTCTGCTGCCAAAATTTTTCCGGTAACCGCCTGTTCCTCCAGTTCTATAATCATCCCTGTCTGGACGGTTATCAGTTCTGTGTTTTACAAACGGACGATTGTTGAATTCTAATTGACCTTCAGTAATACTTTGTAATTCGGCCTGAATATTATCATCGTGAACCAATTCTTTGTGCCAATTGCTGTAAGTCAGTTTCATGTAATACGCAATAGAATTAGCGAAGCCTTGTCTTTTTTCAGGGTTCTCTTCTTTTAATGCTTTGTTGATAACGACTTCAATATTTTTTCCTAGATGATTAAATTTTGGATATTTTTTTGGATAACTCAATCGCTCTGGCTTTGCCTTTAAAGTTTCACGAGTTGGAATAGGATAAGGACTTTCAACATCTAATGTAAAGTTGCTGATTAGGAAAAGATGGTCCCATAGTTTATGACGAAAGTCTTCAACATTTTTTAAATGTGGATTTAAAAACCCCATTAATTCAATCAAAGCCATCGCATTTCGCTGACGCTTTTCTCTGTCTTCAATGGATAGGAGGTATTCTACCATTTTTTGTATATGGCGACCATACTCTCTCATCGTTAAATGATTGCGGGTGGTGTTGTACTCCATATTTTCTACGTTCATCATATTGGCAAATGTACTAAAAACCTTTACAAGCAGCAAGTTTAGGGTTTTTTCTATTAATAATTTAAAGCTTTAGGAGGATTTGATGTACTTTTTTTTGCAGTATAAAAATGCAATTGCTGCACCGATGCTGTCGGCTAAACAATCGATTAAATCAAAATTTCTACCAACAGCCCAGTACTTTTGGATAAACTCAGACGCTAATCCCCATACAGAAACAGCTATAGCGATTCGAATAAAGTAGGCTAATTTTTTACTGGTTTCAATATCAGCAATACCTATTGGTAGCATAAAAAGTAGCCCCATCAGTCCAAAAACTCCCGCATGAACCACTTTGTCAAGTTGAATATCTCCAAACCACTTAGTAGAGGGAAATTCATTGCCGGGAGCAAATAATAGTACCATCACGATTATAAACCAAGCGATGCCCGGTGTAAAACTGATAAAGGTTTTACGATTCATTAGTAACGGTTTAAAAGTGTTTATAATTCGCCCAAGAAAAAACTTGCGTGATCGAGAAGAGGATAAATAAGCAAAGGAAAGTTAAACGTATAAAGCAAATTTAATAAGCCAAAATAGGTAAGCCAATGCTTACCCTACCAATGCAGCATACGCTTCTGCAGTCAACAAATTATCAAAGTCTGAGGCGTTGTCAACGGTCATTTTTATCATCCAGCCTTCACCGTAAGGATCCGAATTGACTAACTCGGGTTGACTTTCTAGCGCTGGATTTACTGAGGAAACAGTACCTGCTAATGGCAGGAAAAGGTCACTTACCGTTTTTACCGCTTCCACCGTACCAAATACTTCTTCCGCTGCAAGTGGTTTTCCTACAGAAGAGATATCAATATAAACGATATCGCCTAATTCGCCTTGTGCAAAATCAGTGATACCAACGGTTGCTGTATTACCTGCTATGGATACCCATTCGTGGTCTTTAGTGTAGCGGAGATTTTCTGGAAAATTCATACTTTCTTTATTGTGGTAAGAGATTCTTTATTTATAAAATGAACTGCAAATTAAATCTTTTTTATTTCCTTTTCGAAGGAAATGTCGGTAAACTTTTATTTTATTTGACCAATTCCATTTTCATTCGAATATCAGTATAGGGACGATTCAATTCATTTTTTTGTGCTACCGCGATACGGTCAATTACTTCCATTCCAGTTTCAACCTCCCCAAATACCGTATAATTCATGTCCAGCATAGGGGTGCCTCCTAGCTCAGCATAAACCTTTCTTTTGATAGGTGAGAAATATAAGCCTCTCTGGGTTTCGATGGCAGAAAGTTCTTGCTCAGTGATTTTTTTACCTTGAACTAGGTAAAATTGGCAACCACTACTTGCCTTTTGAGCGTTATTGGTCCTGGCAGCAGCTAATGCTCCTTTTTTATGAAAAAGGGTTGAATCAAACTCAGCAGGGAGAGTGTACCCAACATCCCCCTTACCCAATGGCTGATCAGGTACTGCATTTTTACTTTCAGGATCACCTCCTTGAATCATGAAGCCTGCTATCACTCTGTGAAAAAGTAAACTGTCATAAAAATGGTTGTTTACTAGTTTAATAAAGTTATCTCTATGAAGGGGTGTTTCGTCATATAATCTTATTACAATCACACCAGAATCTGTAGTGATTTTTATTCTTGTAGCGGCTATTTTTGGTATCGTTAAACTGTCTTTGGGCTTGGCTTTTACAGTTAATTGGGTTTTACTTGTAGCTGATTTTGCTACTGGTTTTTTTGCAGCTTGTCCATTTGAAATCTGTACGCTAAAAAACAAGAAAATAAACACAAAAATTGTATTGATGAAATGCATCGGATTTAATTTGCTGATTTAAAAAATTGGTCAAAATAAAGAAGTACATGATCTTTTAAAAAATTTTCCTGTTCAAAAAGGTTAAACTCAGGCAGCGCTTTTAATTGCTTGAAGTGGGGCCAGCCCTCTTCATCGAAGCCCTCCATTATATAGTAACCACTGGGCAGTAAAACAGTGCAAACGGCAATATGCATAAGATCCTGTTTTTGCTCCTTGGTATATACTTGTTTTCCAGTGCCTAGTTCCTGTACGCCTATCAAAAAAAGTACTCCATCCATATCAGGCTTAATGCCATAGGTTTCTTTTAATTTGATGCGCAGCTTTAGCCATCGAATCTGTAAATCGTCTTTTGCATCTTGCATTTTGCAAATATAAATTTTATCAGCCCATTTGAGCTAGGGGATTTAAAAAGAGTGCCATCGGTTAATTATTCTTACTAAAATCCCGATAAAGATGAAACAAATGTTGATTGAATAAAAGCTTAGGGTAGATTATATCAATAAAAAAATCAAAATAGTACCTTTGTCAAAATTTACAAAAAAATGCTTCAGATAAGTTTTATACGTCAACATATAGAATTGGTAAAAGAGGGCTTAGTTACTAAGCATTATGCTGACCTTTCTGCCGTAGATAAAGTGGTGGCTTTAGATGAACAAGTTCGCAACTTGAAAGTAGCGACAGAATCATTACAAGCCGAAATGAATCTTGCTAGCAAGGAAATTGGATTACTCATGGGGAAGGGGGAAAAAGAGCAGGCGGAACAAAAAAAGCAACAGGTAACTACCCATAAAAATAATATTCAACAGTTAAACGATCAGTTGACTGCTGCAGAAAAAAGTTTG
>JAURKC010000035.1 GCA_030831945.1 Ferruginibacter sp. | reverse complement strand
GCTCCATCAGCGCCATTTGATCCAGAAGTTCCAGTTACTCCAGTTAATCCTTGTATTCCTGATGCTCCATCAGCACCCTTTAATCCAGTTGACCCATTTACTCCGTTCGCTCCAGTTAATCCTTGAATTCCTGCTGCTCCATCAGCACCATTTGATCCAGAAGTTCCAGTTACTCCAGTTAATCCTTGTATTCCTGATGCTCCATCAGCACCCTTTAATCCAGTTGACCCAGTTACTCCGTTCGCTCCAGTTAATCCTTGTATTCCTGCTGCTCCATCAGCACCCTGTAATCCAGTTGACCCAGTTACTCCGTTCGCTCCAGTTAATCCTTGAATTCCTGTTGCTCCATCAGCACCCTGTAATCCAGTTGACCCAGTTACTCCGTTCGCTCCAGTTAATCCTTGAATTCCTGATGCTCCATCAGCACCCTGTAATCCAGTTGACCCAGTTACTCCGTTCGCTCCAGTTAATCCTTGAATTCCTGTTGCTCCATCAGCACCCTGTAATCCGGTTGACCCAGTTACTCCGTTCGCTCCAGTTAATCCTTGAATTCCTGATGCTCCATCAGCACCCTGTAATCCAGTTGACCCGGTTAATCCATTTGTTCCAGCTAAACCTTGAATTCCTATCGTTCCATCAGCACCCTTTACTCCTGTTGCTCCAGTTACTCCTTTTGCTCCAGTTAATCCTTGTATTCCTTTTGCTCCATCAGCACCCTTTGCCCCAGCCAATCCTGTTACTCCTTGTATTCCAGTTGCTCCGGTTATTCCTTTTGCACCAGTTAATCCTTGTATTCCTTTTGATCCAGTTAATCCTTTAGCACCAGTTAATCCTTGTATTCCTTTTGATCCAGTTAATCCTTTAGCACCAGTCAATCCTTGTATTCCATTTGCTCCGTCTGCGCCCTGTAATCCAGTTGATCCAGTTAATCCTGTTAATCCTTGTACTCCTATTTGTCCAGTAAAACCAATTAAATGTTTTGTTACAGCAGCATGAACAAATTCTGTAGTAGCAATTTGTGTTGTACTATTTTCCAAATCAGCTGTTGGAGCCGTTGGTAAACCCGTTAAGTTGGGTGAAGGAGCAATACTCGTTACATTTCCAAAACTCGTTACAGCTCCCGATAAGTTGGCATTAGTGGTGACAGTAGCAGCGCTGACTGCTGAAGTAGCCAAAAGGGCATAAGGAACACTGACTAATTTAACTATTCCCATATCTAAAAAATTATTAGTGGCAGTAGGATCAATCTCTACATGCAAATATTTGTCTTCACTAGCCCAGTTAATATTGCCAATATTGCCTCTATAACTCATTGCACCTGTACTGCCTATAATTAAGGAAAATAGTCCAACCAAATTGGTTTTAATAGCCCGAATTTCTGAATACAGTAAATCTCCAGAAGGAGAGTTATTAATAATCGAAATGCGAATATTCATTGATTGGTTAGGCAATGAATTACCATTGGTATTTCTTGCAATAGCTTGGTAATTTAATAAACTAGGCGCCTGGCCATAACTAGCAAAGCCAACGGCAATAAGAGTAATAAATAAAAGCACTTTATTTGTTTGAGGATGTATTTGGCACATAGCTTATTTATTTAGAGGGTACATGATTAGATAAATTATTTTCAACTATTTACTAGTATTTTAATATCATTAGTTTTCAGTTAATCAGTAATCAGTTTAATTTGAAAATCTTATATGCCCCTTTCTTCATTAGTTCCCCTGTTTGATTTATTAGCCGAATATTCAAAATATACGAACCTGCAGGCAAACCACTAAGGTTCCATTTTTCAGTGATAATCATTCCGCTATTATCAAATTTCACTTCCTTCACCTTCTGTCCAATTATATCCAATAACTCTAATTGGTAATTGCCATTATCAGGATGAAGCATATTAATATTTAAAATACTTTTCACTGGATTAGGATAGATCGTTACATCATTCAATAAAAAGTTTCCAACTACGTTGAAATCTGAATTAATTTTTGAATACTGTTGCAAGAGTCCATTGGTAAGAATTAAATGGCTATTTTCCATAGTGGTAATGACAGAAGATTCACCCACACTCCATGCTAATGAAAAATCGCCAACAGCACTAGTCTTACCAGCACAATTTTCTATAGCGGCAGAAATATTTTGGCCAGTTGCACTGCTACCAGCAAGTAATAGCGGCAAAAAAAAGCAAATCGTTATTTTGATGTAATGATTGCAGGAATGAAAAAAATTGAATGACAAGAGTTTGATGAAAGACAATTTTGCTGGATTACTCATTGAGTAAAATGAGTTTAATTAATTTTAAAAAGTTTAAAATTCACCTTATACTTTATATGGATTTTGCAATTATGGAGATAATAACTCCAAATACACTCGGATGTGGACTATATGATTTTAGAAAAATCATATACAATGCCCCCAAAAATTATACAAAGAGGTCTATTATGTATTAAAATTGAAACATTTTGGTTCTTGGAGGAAAAGAGACAACAATCAAGAGAAGGGTAGATTATGAAAAGAATTGATTACTGATTAAACAAATCCTAAATCACTGCATTATCAAAAAAAACTTTTGGGCTCATTCCTTTTTCCTTTTTGAAGGCACTATAAAAAGTAGACTGATTTTTAAAACCTGATTCATGTGACAATGCTTCAAAAGTCATGTTTTTAGCATTCGTTTTATGGGCACTAATAAAGTCTTCTACCCTAAAATGATTAATATAATTTCTAAAAGAATTATTGAGCCCCGTTTTTATAGTATAAGAGCAATGGTGGATGGGCCTTTTAAGATCAGCTGCCATTTTGCTGATGTCAAAGTCAATATTAAGCCATGGTTTTTCAGTAGCCATATAATTAGCAATCTCTTTACTAAAAGCATCAAGCGAAACAGATAGGTCGGGAGTTAGAATTGGTAAACTTGCTTTTTCTATAACTTTATTATCTTCATTTATCAATGTTTTAGAGGAGGGATCCCCTAAAATTTCATCAGAATATAGACGAGGAATTCCAAATTTAATGATTGGTCTATTTAGTAAGTATAAAACCATTGCAAACGCAAATAAGCTGTCTATTAAATCTAGGTCTATATGGGGTGTTTTAAGAGATTTTATTGAATACTTATATTGAAATATAAAGATTGGAATGACCACCAGATTTTTTACAATTCTTAAGGTTATCAAAAAAAATATCCAAAAATATCCAACCTTATAATCCTTAGATGAACCCTTGGCATTTAATTTAAGAAGAATTTTAATCGCTAATGTTAAATAAATCAGCTCAAGGATTATCCTGGAAGTGATTAAAATACCTGATAAACTTGAATTTACATTGTTGGTCTGATTTGTAAAGATGCTCACTTTATTTTTTCCAAAAAAATCAATTCCCTGAAATAATACAAAGATCAAAGTTACGATGACAGGCAAAAGATGTAACCAATCAAATCGCCTGAGTTTAGATTGGTCATTCACAAAACACCTGATGTAAGTATAAAAAATAGCGGGAATTGATAAAAAAAGCACAGTAGAGGGAAAAACAAGTAAATCAAGATGATAATTAGGTCTTTGTTTTAAGAAATTTAAAAAAAGCAATTTTGCAAAATCTTCTAGTATAAGTAAACCTAATAATATATTTAATAACTTATTTCCATAATCACTCAAGAACAAATGAATAGAAAGGATAAAAAATACAACTATGCTAAAAATTTGAATAAATTCACTGTAACTCATGAAGCTTTTGTTTAGAAATAATTTTTTTAAAAAGCTAGCCTACATACTGTAAAGTTTGTATACGCTAATTTTCCACTATACCAAGCTGCGCTCAACTGATAAATTCAAAACTTATCTTTTCTTGTGAAAGTACTTTATTTTCAGATCAATTTTTTTTTATTTTGTAGCAACAGATGAAATTTTAATTATCAGAGCGCAAACCAAATTAGATAAAAGGATTTTTCAATACTGATTAAATAATAAATCTTCAAAAAAATAAAACCTAGTTTTATCTAATACCCTTTGTATTTTATAAAACAAAACAATCAATAGGATGAGAATCAATTTTAATTGAATCTATCCCTTTAGCTTCATTCACTCCTACTTTTATAAAAAAACTCAAAATCTGGCAGACAGATAAAAAATGACTGTAAGCTATTATACATTTTTCCCTCTTTATTTTTGGTTAAGAAAGATGAATCAAAAAATAATTTAAAGCATAGTTGATGAAATAATTTGTTAATATTTTTTGTTTTCAATACATATTAATTGCTAAATGAAAGGACCTCAGAAATTGAACTTATCTTTGTAATTAAATAAAAAATTTCTTATATGAAAATAGGTGTTCCCAAAGAAATTAAAGTGCAAGAATATAGAGTAGGCCTAACCCCAGAAGGAGTAGATGCATTGTGCAAAAATGGTCATCAAATATATGTACAATCTAGTGCTGGCGAAGGCTCTGGTTTTTTAGATGAAGCATATAAAAATGCAGGTGCTATCATTTTGGAAACTGCCAAAGAAATATATGCTATTGCTGAAATGATTATAAAAGTAAAAGAACCTTTAGCGGCCGAATATTCTTTAATCAAATCTGGCCAAATACTATTTACCTATTTCCATTTTGCTGCTTCAAAAGAATTAACAGAAGCAATGATGAAATCAAAATCAGTTTGTATTGCTTATGAAACCGTTGAATTAACAGATGGCTCATTGCCTTTATTAATTCCTATGTCTGAAGTTGCAGGAAGAATGGCTGTGAATGTGGGCGCTTATTATTTGGGAAAACCATTTGGTGGAAAAGGAAAATTATTAGGCGGCGTACCTGGTGTGAAACCTGCCGAAGTATTGATTATTGGTGGAGGAATTGTAGGAACTCAAGCTGCTAAAATGGCTGCAGGCTTGGGCGCCAACGTTACTATAATGGATACTAATTTAACTCGATTAAGATATTTATCCGATGTAATGCCAGCCAATGTGGTGACCCAATATTCAACCGTAATGGCTATTCGCGAAAAATTACCTTCCACCGATTTAGTGATTGGTGCGGTTTTATTACATGGTGCCAAAGCACCTCATTTAATTAAGCAGGGTGATTTAAAAACGATGGAAGCAGGTTCTGTAATCGTAGATGTAGCAGTAGATCAAGGTGGATGTATAGAAACCTGTCATCCAACTACGCATGAAAATCCAGTATTTATGGTAGACAATGTATTGCATTATTGTGTAGCTAATATGCCAGGTGCTAGTCCTCAAACTTCCACTCGTGGCTTAACACAAGCAACACTTCCTTATGCATTGTCAATTGCTAACAAAGGATGGGAAAAAGCTTGTGCTGAAAATCCAGCATTAGCAAAAGGATTAAATATTTGCGCTGGAAAAATTTTACACCAAGGAGTACTAGACGCTTTTAATGCATAGTTTCTTTAGCTTAATCAAATCAAACTGGTTGAATTGTAGTAAAGTCAGGTTTGGATTTAATCATTGATTATTAAAGGGATTGGTCTATACTGCTGCCTCTTTTCCCAAAAAACACTAGGTCATTTATTTTCAATTCCTTTGAATTGCTTACATTGTAATACCTAATCGCCTTTAAAATTTAAATCATGAAAAAATTCAACTTGTATTCAATCTTATTCTTCCTTTCTCTTCCCTTTTATGCTTTGTCTCAAGAAAATGTAGATCAAGCGATGATGAAAAAAATTAGAGACGAGGGATTAAAAAATTCTAAACTGATGGAGATCGCTTTTAATTTAACAGATAAAAGCGGTAATCGATTAACTAACTCTGAAGGCTATACGCGCGCAGCAAACTATGCTAAAGAAACCTTGGAGAGTTGGGGGATTCAGAATGCTGCCATAGATCCTTGGGGTGAATTTGGTAAAGGTTGGGATTTGAAAAAAATGTATCTCGCTATGACCGCACCTTATTACAAACCATTATTGGCTTGGCCTAAAACATGGACAGCTGGTACAAAAGGGTTAAAGAAAGGTGGATTATTAGTAGTTGCATTAAAAGATTCTGCTAGTTTAGAATCCTTGCGTGGAAGCTTAAAAGGCAAGTTAATTATCATTGATCAGTTAGATGTATATAAACAAAGTTTTAAGCCAGATGCAGTAAGATATACGGATGAAGAGTTAGCTAAGATGGCTGCTGCGGCTCCACCACAGGCAAGAGGAGGGCGCGCTTATGCAGGTAATTCTTCTCGTGGTTCATTAATGGGTATTGCAAAACTTACTAGTTTATTAAAAGCGATGGCAATTAAAGAAGGTGCAGTGGGAATGATTACTACTAGTTTAAGAAATCATGACGGTACTATTTTTACACAAGGTGGTGGATCATACAAAGGAACTGACCCTGCTAATTTTTTAGACATGTCTATGGGTATTGAAGATTACAATACTTTATTGAGATTGGCAAAATCAGGAACGGATGTACAAATGGAAACCGAGGTGAAAACTAAATTTCAAGAAAAGGATTTGCAAGGCTATAATGTGATTGCTGAAATTCCAGGAACCGATCCAGTATTGAAAAATGAAGTAGTGATGATTGGCGCGCATTTAGATTCTTGGCAATCAGGAACAGGAGCTACTGATAATGCTTCAGGCTCTTCTGTGATGATGGAAGTGATGAGGATTTTAAAAGCCGTAGGCGCTCAAACCAAAAGAACCGTTCGAATTGGATTGTGGAGTGGAGAAGAAGAGGGTTTATTAGGCTCACGCGGATATGTGAAAAAGACATTTATGGATGAGTCGGGTAAACCTAATACCGCCCATGAAAAATTTTCTAGTTATTTTAATATTGATAATGGTACCGGTAAAATAAGAGGAATCTATTTGCAAGGAAATGCAGCCTGTGCAGCTATTTTTACTAAGTGGTTTGAACCATTTAATGATTTAGGTGCTAAGACAATTACCATCAGTAATACAGGTGGTACAGACCATCAATCCTTTGATGCTGCTGGATTGCCAGGCTTTCAATTTATTCAAGATCCTATTGAATACAATACCAAAACACATCATAGCAATATGGATGTTTATGATCATTTGATTGAAGATGATCTAAAACAAATGGCTGTAATTGTTGCTGCTTTCGCTTACAATGCTGCTCAAAGAGAGGCTAAGTTGCCAAGAAAAGAGAAGTAATTCATTATAATAATCTTTTACTAAGTAGCCTTCTTTGGAGGCTACTTTTATTTTTGACGGAGCTAGATTTTTAAAATATGTTTTCTTTTCTGCTATTGACAATTTTATTATTATTTTTAAACCTAGAAATTTCAATTTATAAATTTTATTATGCCTATTCAAACTCTTCCCGCATTATTGGATAAAATGTGGAACGACTATGTCGAGATAAATCCATTAGCGCAAAAAATTTATGACCTATTTACAAAAGAGGGTGAATTGATATTGAATGATCATATTGCACTGCGAACATTTAATCATCCAAGAGTAAACATTGATATTTTATCGCGCCCTTTTCTAGCCGCAGGCTATACCTACGGAGGCGACTATCATTTTACAGATAAAAAATTATATGCCAAACATTTTGAGCACTCGGATACCAATTTGCCTACCATTTTTATTTCGGAATTAAAGTTGGAAGAATTTTCACCGTCTCTTAATCAGCTGGTAAATCGTTTAGTAGATGAAATCTCTCCTGAAAAAGAGCTAGCCTACGATTTTGTTGCTATTGGACGTCCTTGGAATTTATCAATACAAGACTATAATGAATTGATGAAAGAGAGTGATTATGCAGCTTGGGTAGCAGCCTTTGGTTATCGTCCTAATCACTTTACAATTTTAATCAACGCACTTAAAAATTTTACTGACATTACAGACTTGAACAATTTCCTCAAAACAAATGGTTTTAAGTTGAATGCAAGTGGGGGCGAAGTGAAAGGTTCTAAGGAAGTTTTTCTTGAACAGTCTTCTACGCTTGCTAATAATATTAAAGTCGATTTTATCGATGGTAAATTAGATATTCCTGCCTGTTATTTTGAGTTTGCAAAACGATATCCATTGCCTAATGGAAAATTATATAAAGGATTTGTTGCTAATTCTGCAGATAAAATTTTTGAGAGTACAAAACAAGGCCAATAAGTAATGAATTTTATCAGCAAGAAAATTCTTGAATGACCAAAATTTATCATGTGCTAATTTTTTTTAGATCAATACACTGCAATTTAAATCAGTAATCTTTCATGAATGATTATTATTAAGCAATCTGCTAGATTTATAAGTCCTTCTTCCCAATTCTTTAAAAATTAAGCTACAACATATAGTAATAATTTCGCAATTACCATCCGTTCAAAATTGCTAATGAAAGCTAAAAATTGTTTGTATATTTAGCGTCTAAACTAAACCAATCGATGAAAATTTTTTTTACTTTAATTGCATTTTGTGTATTACTAGTTAGTACTGCACTGGCTAAAAGACCAAACCACCTAACGGCCAAAGAAAAAAGACAAGGGTGGAGATTATTATTTGATGGCAAGACTACTAAAGGATGGCATTCTTATGGTAGAGATACCGTAAGTGTAAAATGGACAGTAGTAGACGGCATGATCGTATTTGATTCATCTAAGGCATTAACACCAGCAGCTAGAGGCGGTGATCTTACTACGAATGAGTCTTTTGAAAATTTTGAATTTTCAGTAGAATGGAAAGTTGCTAAAGGGAGTAACAGTGGACTTATTTTTGATATTCAAGAAATAGGAAAATACAGATCAGCTTCTGATACAGGTCCAGAAATGCAAGTATTAGATAATATTGATGCATCTGATAATAAAAAAGAAAATCACTTGGCTGGTCAGTTATATGATTTAGCAGGTGGAGCGGCTACTTCAAAGCCTAATCCTGTTGGAGAATGGAATAAAGCAGTAGTTATTCAAAACCGTGGCCACCTTACTTTGATATTCAACGGTATCACTACTTATGATGGACAAATGTTTAGTCCTGAGTGGAATGAAATGGTTGCAAAAAGTAAATTTGGCAAGGGTAAGAACTATGCAGATTGGGGAAAGGTTGCAGCTGGTAAAATTGCTTTTCAGCAGCATCCAGGATCTAGTTCATGGAGGAATGTGAAGATTCGTTTATTGTAATTATTGAATAAATATTTTTAAAAAAAGGGTTTGAATTTATTCAAACCCTTTTTTTTGTATTCATATTTTTTTTTAGAATTATTGGTACTGATTTGTAGTTGATTATTTTTTAAGTAATTTTTTATTTGAAGTTGTTTTCTTTTTTGCCTTGATGCAAAAAAGAAAACAAAAAAAATCAAGGCTGCGAAAAAAAAGCTAAAAATTGATTGAATAGCTAAAATGAAATTAGTTCTAACATATGAATATAGCCAAGCTTTGGTGCGACTTACGAGCTAAGTAAATAACCCAGCTGCGGTAACATGATTTCATTTCTTAACGCTATCCAATCAATTTTCTTAACGCATTTTTTTCGAGGCCGAAATAAGTAAGTAAGGTGTGTTTTATTTTTAAGTTTATTTCGACATTATAGTTGATTAAACGCCCTTGAATAAAAAGTGCTAGAAATTTTAAATATCGGCCGTTAAAAAATCAAGGCTGTCTGAGCCGGCATTAACCATAAAGAAAAATACTGTGGCGGCGAGTTCCTTGATTTTAGGCTGATATTTAAAATTTCAGCCTTTTTATTCGCAGGCTTGATTTTTTTTGTTACTTTTTTGCATCAAGGCAAAAAAGTAAAAGCACTCTATTCCAAAGGAAATCTCAGAACTAAATAGCTAACTTTTATTTTTCTAAAAAGCAAGACGAATTACAAGTTTACTAATCATTTGAAACTTTATTAGCTTCTACCAACAAAAAAAATAGGCAACCCAAAAGGTTGCCTATTTGAAAATGTAAGTTTAATAATTATACACCACTCAATCCAAAGCCTTCTCTGTATTCGCGTTGAACGAATTGATTCACTTCATCACAGTTGGTGATCTTCATTTGATCATGATCCCATAATAAAGTAATGTTACGAGCAGGAAATACTCTTTGTGGAGGACGAACGCGTTGTGTAGCACCTGCAGCACCCGCAGCTGGAGGGTTTGGAGCCGCCGCCGCTGTTGCAGCTACTGTGGTTGCGCTGGTTTTTCTCTCTATATTATACCCTCTAATAGCCAAGTTAGCTACTAGCATATTCTCTACTACCTTGGCAGCTTTATCGAAATTAGAACTAGTTTCTCCTTTTTCATATCCTTTCAAACAAGCTTCTACCCATTGTTGATAGTGAGCTTCAGCACCACCTGGTACCCTTGGATATTTAACAGGTATTTTTTTAATAGCCGCTTCTTCCATACGAGATACTGGTAAAAGTCTAGCTCCTGCTGAATAGCAACCTGCTATCATTTTGCCTTTGGTACCAATAAATAGCATTCCACTACCGTCGCTTAGTGCTAAGGTATCTGTAGGCTCCATTTCTTCTGGTCTTGGAGGTGTTAAGCCACCATCCATCCAGTGAATTCTGATATTAGGAAGCGTTTTACCATGCCTACCTTTTTTAGGATTCGGGAATGTTAAGATGGTATTGCTTGAAGGAGGGCAGGTGTCGGGGAATTCTTCTTGCTTTAATCCCATACTTGGATTACCTAAACTGGTCTGAACTGCAGATACATATCCAAGATCAAGAACAGTCATTGGTGCTTCAAGAATGTGAGCACCCATATCACCAATAACACCGGTTCCATAATCCCACCATCCACGCCAATCGTGAGGTGCTAGATGGAAATCATCTTCGTAGGCAAGTCCAGCAGTCATACCATTGCGCTGCTGACCAGTACGGCCAGAAGGGAAAGGTTTTGCTTTAGCAGAACCCTGCCAAAGATCCCAGTTAAATGTGCTTGGTGGGGTACCTGTTTTTGTTGGCCATTTCATACCACCTTGAGGCCAAACTGGACGATTGGTATAGCAATAAACATCCGTTACGTCTCCTATAAGACCTGCTTCATACCACTCTCTCATTTGACGTACACCATCATTAGATGAACCCTGGTTACCCATTTGACTAACTACTTTGTGTTCACGAGCAAGTTTTGCTAGTACACGTGCTTCGTAAATATCATGAGTCATTGGTTTTTGTACCCAGATATGTTTGCCATGGGTAATGGCTGCAGAAGCAGCTACGGCATGGGTATGGTCTGGTGTAGAAACCGAAACGGCATCAAAATTTTTATGTTCTTTTTCCATCATTACTCTCCAATCCTCATATACTTTCGCATCAGGATATCTTTTGAAAGTAGTTGCACCCTTTAACTGGTCTACATCACATAGAAAAGCAATTTTAGCTTTTTCTTGTGGAACAAATGCTTTTTTCTCCTCATCCCATCTTCTCATAAAACCAGCACAGTCACTCGTTCCTTTTCCGCCTGCACCAATAGTAGCAATGTACAAGGTGTCGCTAGGAGCAGTAAACCCACGACCCAATACATGGCGTGGTACAATATAAAATCCAGCGGAAGTCAAAGCCGCGTTGCGAATAAATTCGCGCCGGGGATTTTTAGTCTTGTTTTTTAATTCCTTTTTCATACTAATAATTTTTTTGTTTAGATATAGCAAGATAAATTCAGTAGTTCAAGTTAAACAAAACAAATTATTCGACCAAAATCAAATAATTTTTTTTCTTGAATGATGAAATAGCCCATTATTCTATGCTATTATTGCTTTTTTTGAAAGAGGTGCTTAGAAAAACTCTTCCGCAAATGGCTCATAGTCTATCTCCAAAAAATCAGCTACACAGTGAATCCATTGTTCATTTATAAATGCAACATGCGTAGGGTGATGGTTGTATTGTTGGTATTGTTCATGGGTAGAAAATTCCATGGACAATCCGTATTGGAATGCATTTTTTTTACTTACCTGTTTCCAACTTTTAAAATTGAATACGCCGGGTATATTGGTAAGTTGTTGTGCAGCCTTAAAAAATTGTTTTATTCTAGTGGTATCAAGATTTTCTTTGATAGAAAATATTACTGAATGTTGTATCATACTAGTTCTGTAAAATATTGGCAGATAATTTTCGGCATTAAAATTTTTTTATAGCTGCGCTGTTGAAAAATTAATGCTGCATTGGCTAGATGTAAATGTAATTAAAATGGGGGTTGGTTGATTGAATTTTTTAGAAAAAGTTTGGGGATAAAAGTTTGCGGGTATTTACTTTTGAGATGGAGATTAGTCTTAATAGCAATAATTTAAAAAGCCCTAATGGGGCGAACATACACAGAAGCCTGGTTACTATATACCGAGTTGGTATGACTTTCCCAGTAAGGATCAAAAAAATTGGTTACCCAAATTCTTTGCTCATTTGCACTTCTAACGGAAGAACTCCAGTATCTTCTTGCCGACACCCAACTAATCCCTGCAATTCCTTTATTTTCAGACATTTTCATTAATTCATTTTTGCTTGGTAAATACCAGTCGGTATAATTTCCTCCTCTGTGATCTCTCGCTATTTGTGAAGAATAGCAACAGCCCCTCGAATCAATCATTGAATTCATGTAATTTGTATTGGATTTTCCTTTACCTATTTCTATCCCTAATAGTTGATCGTAATCAAAAATAGGAGTAGGAGGAATCCAGTAAACAGGACCTAAATCATTTTCAGATGCTATTAGGCCATGTTGAATACTATTGTTATAACCTAAATCTCCATTTTGAAGAATATAATAAATTTTCCCTCCTTGATAGGAATCACCTATTTGAAGAATTGATGTCATGAAAGAAACCTGATTGCCATAGCTTGTTCCTAAAATATTGGTGGCATAAGACCTAACATAATAGGTAGTACCGTAAGCTAATCCTGTTATACTACTCTCAAAAACACCTGTACCTGATCCATCAGTTGTTACACCTAACGAAGACAATATAGTTGGATTTTGACTTGTACCCCATACAACACCTCTGGTGGTAACACTTGCCCCTCCATCTGAGGTAACATTGCCTCCGCTAATTGCTGAAGTACTTGTAATGGAACTCGCTGCGGTGGTGACTAATGTCGGTAATAAGTTTCCATTACGACCACTTAATGCCGGAAAATTAATTTGTGCTAATCCCTCAAAAGAAAGCAGCGTAAAAAATAATATGTAAAAAAATGATTTCAAGATTTTCGAAATATTAGTTAGTCATATCGCCAATAGTAATTGCGGTATTGGCGGTTAGATAAATAACAGTCACAACAGAATTTACCCCAGCTGTTTT
This sequence comes from Ferruginibacter sp., assembly GCA_030831945.1. Lineage (GTDB taxonomy): Bacteria > Bacteroidota > Bacteroidia > Chitinophagales > Chitinophagaceae > Ferruginibacter. The sequence goes on along the minus strand of JAURKC010000035.1, from coordinate 109,843 downwards.
AGTGAAAGAGTTTTTATTACTAATTGTAGTTGAAGATCCAGTTAATGTAACAACTCCTTCGCCAGACTGAATAATCATACAATTAAATCCTGCTGTTAAAACAGGTAAAGTCAGCGTGATAGAACCATTATTATTCAGAGTAATTATTTTTCCATTGTCACTTGCTGCAAGGGTATAGGTAGTATTTGTTTGAGGGTTGATATTCACAGAAAATCCACTAATCTTTGGGTTAGTGGTATTATCGCCAGCAAAAGCATCTGTAAATGTCTTTGCACCAGATACCGTTTGTGTAGTTGTTAAATCAACAAAATTTTGTGCGCTGCTTCCAGTACCACCATTCGATATGCTAATAGTTCCTAAAATAGTACTTGCGTTTATAGAGGTAGGAAATGCTGTCCAAGAAGCAGTTGAAGAACCATCAGTTGTTAAATAGTAGCCATTAGTTCCTGCTGTATTGGGATAGGTAATAGCTCCTGCAGTGAGTGTACCACTAGTTTTTACATTAGTTATTGCAGTTGTATTTGATCCGGGACTCCCATCTGCTCCTAACTGAATTGTATTACTTGCTCTAATAATTGCACCATATCCAATGGCTGTTGAATTAGATAAGTTATTCATCCGATCATCATACAAAATATCGGCTGTAGCACCGATGGCAGTATTATAAGATCCTGTAGTTTTGTTAGCAAGTGCAGATCTCCCAATTGCTGTGTTCCAATTTCCATCGGTATTGCCACGAAGTGCAGAATACCCATTTGCTGTATTATAACTTCCATCGACGTTATCAGTAAGTGCCGTTACCCCAAATGCTGCGTTTTGTGTCCCATTATTATTTTTATATAGTGCTTGATAACCATTTGCAGTATTATAAGCTCCGAAACTACTGTTGTTGCTATAAAGTGCTTGATACCCATTTGCAGTATTATATGATCCTGAATTGTTGCTGTAAAGTGCCTGATAACCATTTGCAGTATTATAAGCTCCTGAATTATTGCTAAATAATGCCTGGTATCCAATTCTTGAATTAGTAGCTATTGCCCCACCTCCTCTACCTATCATTAATCCATTAACACTTAATTCGTAGTTTCCTAAATCTACAGGACCAGTAGCCCCTGTGTAAGGAACCCCTCCAAGCCCTGATAAATTATAACTAGGTATATTTAAAGTAGTTCCTGAAAATGTTGCAGCACCCGATCCCGAAGTGGTTACAGTAATGGGTGCTTGATAATCTGTTCCAGCTACTGCTGCTGTTAAAGCACTGGTTCCATTTCCTTTTAGTACTCCTGTTAAAGTGGTTGCACCTGTTCCACCATTTGCCACGGGTAATGTTGATACAATTGATAAATTACCAGTCCCTCCTGTTGTAGTAACAATACCATTACTAGTCAAGTTGGAAAGGGTTGCAATATTTTGTGAGGTATTTACTGTTATTGAATTACTTGTATTGGTTAAGCCTGTTGAAAAAGTTAAAGCAGATTGTTTTGCATTGAAGATTGAAAAGTCTGCAGCACTTAAAGCACCTCTATTACTCGCTGATGCAGTTGGTATATTTAATGTTATGGTAGGGCTTGTTGTGCCATTTGCAACTGAAGAAGTTATATCAGTTCCAGTCGTGCCCAATGTTAGTGCATTTACATTGGTTACCGTTCCTACAGACCATGATCTATCAGCTGATAAATCTTGATCGGTGCCATTGATTGTAATTGTTCTTGAGCTAGGTGAACCACCCAGCCCTGCTAAAGTATAATTGGGAATATTTAGTACGCCAGTAGAATTGCTGAAAGTAGCAGCACCAATTGATCCTGTATTGGTCAAACTTACAGCTGATCTAGATCTTGCATCCGTATAATATAAATTTGTGCCCTCTACTACAGCGGTGGTATTTAAAGTTTGAAAGGTTTTATCACCTCTCCAATACTGAGTAGAAGTACCTGCTGTAATAGTAGGCTCTCCACCTAAACCACTTAAAGTATAAACAGGAAGTGAGGCCCAAGTTTTATCTCCTCTTAAGTAATCAGTAGTTGAACCAGTACTTAAGCTTGGTTCCCCACCCAATCCTGCCAAAGTATAATTTGGAATATTAAATACACCCGTAGTACTACTGTAAGTGGCTGCACCACTGGATCCTGTAACTGTTAAACTGGTGGCGGATCTTGCTAGAGCATCTGTATATTGAGTAACAGAAGAACCAAGTGCAAGCGCTACCCAATCTGCATTAACTAAAGTAGCAGCATTTAATTTATAAATAACACCATCCGCTTGCACAAATACTAGCATACCATATTTTCTTCTTAAAGTTGGGATTGCATCTCTGTCTGCAATGGTTGGCAAACTCATATACCCGCCTCTACCTAAACTATCAATATGAGTAGGATAACTAGCTACCCCATTGGTAGTAATATTACCTACTAATTTTATTTGCGCATTCGATACAGCATAAAAGAATTGCAATGCAATAAATAATAGTATTATTTTTTTAATTTTCATACTCACTTAGTTAATGATGATATTATTTACACTAGTTGCAAAGTTGTTGTTGGAGATGTAAATATTATATGATTGCGAATATCCACTAGCGTTGGTTACATTCCGAGTGGTTAAAGTAAATGCATCCAAGCTTCCAAACCCTTCTACTGAAATAGAACTGAGCGCCCCTAATGATGCCGGGTAAGCATAAAAAATATAATTTGTTCCACTTGAAATAGGAATAGTAAAATTAGATTTAGCTTTTCCAGAGGCTACTTCCTTGGTACCAGCTCTTAAAGTAGCATCATCGACTGAATTAGAAACACTGGTTCCAAAATATTTATTAGCATAAGGACTGATCGTTAAACTGCTGCTGGCACTGCCTGCAGCTATTTGCCCAGTAGCATCTGGGTTGCCTAAATTATCATTGAGTACTACTGTGCCAGCACCATAAGTTACCGTCACAGAATAACTGATACTTGTTGAAAGTACTCCGTGGTTGTTAGTATTTACTCCTGCTCCTAAAGACCCGCTATTTTTAAAATAGGTTGTACTTGTAGCAGCCCCACCATTGTTTTGATTAAAAGAACTGCTTAATGTTACAGTGCCAATATTTGTTCCAATTTCATAAGATGCAGTTTTATCTGAACCAATTGAAACGGTTGGTGCAGTATAAGTTGGATGAATAGATTCGGTAACTAGGTCTAATAAAAATTCATCTAAGGTTTTGCCTGCAGCTGGGATAGTAGCACCATTCGGATATTTACCCAATGATTTACTACCAGATAAATTTATTGTAACATTATTGGTAAATTTTGCTGGAACAATAATATCCGCAGATCCATCAAAAGCAATCCCATTAATATTTTTTGCTGCGGCTAATTTAGTAGCCGTTGCTGCATTACCAGTGGTGTTTTGATTGAGCGTTGGAAAAGAAGTTAAGTTAGCAGCGCTTCCATTGGGCGCTAAATAATCAGTACCAGCAGTTGCTGCAGTAAATGGACTGGTTCCATTTGCTTTTACAATACCAGTTAAAGTGGTAACACCTGTTCCTCCGTGAGCAACCCCTAGCGTACCAGTTATTTTTGAAGCAGCGACATCTGCAATTTTTGAATCGGTTACCGATAAGTCGCCTAGTTTAATATTGGTGATGCCACCATCTGCCACTCCACCACTTGCTGCATTGGCAGCTACATAATCTTTTACTGCTTTTTGTGTGGGGAATAAAATATTGCTCGCATTGGTTCCACCTAGTAATGCATCGGTTGATTTATTAGATTGATTTTCTTTTAATAAAACAGATGCAGTAGTTGCATATAAACTCAAATCCTGATCGCCGGTATTGGTTCCGGTAATGGCAGCTAATTTGGTTTTTTCAGCGGTTGAATAATCATTGGTAGATAAATCTTTACCGGTTACCTTATCAACCTTTGTAGCCAAACTATTTGTTACAGCAGCTGTAGTTGCATAAAGACTTAAATCCTGATCGCCGGTATTGATTCCTGTAATGGCGGCTAATTTGGTTTTTTCAGCAGTTGAATAATCATTGGTTGACAAATCTTTTCCACTAATCTTATCAACTTTTGTTGCTAAACTAATCGCTACATCCGAAGCATTTGCTTTTAATGCCAATGCGCTTTGGGTTGCAGTGCTGATTGGTTTATCGAGGTCGGCAGTATTGTTTACTTTATCAATCGATAAAGCAGTTTTTATTGCTGAAATGCTTGTCACACCTGTACCTCCAGCCGCAACAGGTAAAACACCTACCACATTTTCTGCGGCTACCCCATTGGCAAATTGAGCATAAGCAACCGACTGCAATTGAGTAGTGCCCATCGTTGTAAAATTGCTGCCCGCAGTGGGATCCATTTCTACTTTTAAAAACTTTGGAGTAAGTTTCCAGTTGATCGTTGCAAAATTTCCTGTTGTAGTTAATGCACCTGCCTCTCCAATTACCGCTGTAAAAAGACCTTGTGCATTGGTGGTTACTTTTCTTGTTTCAGTATACTCTGCAGAGCCAGTAGCACTGCCTTGAAGGATCGTTAATTTAATGCTAATGGCTTGTGATGCAAGAACTGCATTGGTACTAGATCTTGCTACTCCTTGAAAATTTAATCCAGTTTGTGCATGAGTACCTATCATTGCGATTGTAAAAACCAACAAGAATAATGTCTTATATAGTAGGTTTATTTTTTGCATAGGTATTGCCTTATTGTAATTATATTGGAATTGAATAATAGATTTATATTTTAACTATTTTATAGATAGCCTTTTTTTCATTCCCACTAGTTGATTTAAAATACACTCTCAAAAAATATACCCCAGCAGCATACTGCTCCATCCTTAGATCATTTTCATAACTATTGTTATTAGTAATTTCTACTTCCTTACTAAATACTAGCGCCGACTTTGCATCCGTTAATTGAAGTAATAAGTGTCCCAGCTCCTTAAATTTTAACTTTAAGTGAACGAGGTCATTGGTCGGATTAGGTCCAATGGTAACTACGATGCCTAAGTCCGAATTGTTTCCGTTACTACCTGATTTATTTTCAATGGTGATGGGTTGTAAAACACCTGTGTTTAAGAAATGAGTAGCACTAGTAAAATTGGAAATGGAAGCCGATTCTCCTATACTCCATTCTAAAGTGGTAGAAAATCCGCCGCCGTTATTGATGGTCGAGGGGGTAATAGATTGGCCAAACACATTTTGATTAATAATTAATCCTAGTAAAGCAGCAGACAAAATATGAAACCGCATCAATTATTAATTAATTTAAATAGGTAATTCAATTAATTTTAAAAGAATCGCCATTCATACCATGGCAAAGTGGCAAGTCTCTAAGAGGGTAAGGAGTAACGTGCTTCAAAAAAATTACCCCTTGATTAATTTAGGTGAAACAATTTTAAACACACTTTCGAAATGTAAATTTAAAAAAAGGAGATGCTGGGGCGATTTTAAAGGGCCAAAACAATGTAGCAATTACGGTAATTGCTACTAATTAGTGCTATTTATTGGAATTATTGGGTTTTAGTGAGTCCCAAATTCTCTATATATTCTAAAGGGGATACTTGATGGATTTTTTTAAATGCTCTATAAAAAGTGCTCTTGGTAGTAAAGCCAGCCTCTTTGGATAGTGCCTCAATCGTATAATTATTTAGAAAATTTATATTCATTTTATTCGTAATGTATTCAATTCTAAATTGATTAATGAAATCATTAAATCCACATCCATAATGATTGCGTAAAATATAAGATAGGTCACGGGCGGGTATCTTTACCTCCACAGAAAAAGTACTCAAATTCAAATCAGGATTAATGTATTTTTTTTCTAATATAAAATAATCATCAATTATTTTAATCTCTTTAGAATAGTCCTCTTTAATAAATGCGATGCGATTGATTTGTTTTTCAATAAATTCAGATTCAACCTCTTTGTATTTAATAAAAGGTAATCCCAATAAGGTAGATGGATGGATTAATAAATAACAACTAATCAATAAAAAACTTGCTGATAAAGCAGTTCCCGGAATGATAAGTGCAGCAGGGGTATTAAAAAAGGTGGGACTACCTAGAGATCCTATAATTAGCAAAACTGTACCGATTACAAAAAAAGATCCCGCTGAAGTAAAAATCCTTAACCATTTAAGCGCCTCTCTAATCTGGTTTTGAACTTCTATCAACTTATTTTTCTTTTTATATTTTAATATTAATTGCCATTGCAATACCAAATAAAAAATAGTTTGAATGGGAACTGCCATGTAGGTAAAACGTTCAGGAACCAGACCTAGATTTTGGCGAAGTGCTAAATTAAGATTACTAGATATTTCTTTAACTATAGCTGCTTTTTCAATAGTGGGTAAAATGTAAAATGGTATATAAGAAATAGCAAAAAATAAAAAGGGTAAAAAATGAGGTAGGTCTCTAAAACTAAATCTTTTTTCATTGTACAAAACTCCTCTTACATAGAGATAAGATAATGCAGGGGTCAAAAAATTTAGCGGTCCAGTTGATTTATATAAATGGGGTACATTATTGATTAGTCCAGAGTAAACCAACAAATATACGATGATACCTGCCATGGCAAAAATGAAATAGGAGGCTAAAACATAATCAGGGTAAGACCTATAGGCATTCTCTTTAAATAATAAAAGGTAAACCGTTACCAATGAAAAAAAAATACTTCCTATGTATAGAATCTCAACCATGCGTTGTTAAATAGATTGGAGTTAATTTTCAAAGATAATTTTATTTTATTCATATTGAGAGTGGCTAACCTGTTTTTTATAATTACCTTTTTACACGTTTTTCTATAAACATTTAAAAATTGAGAATTGCTACGGCTTTTACTTCAGTCCAACCGATTAGATTTTTTAGTTTAGTTTTATCGTAACTTGCTTTGGTTCGTGGTTACTGTTCTTTGTACCTTATGTTGCTTGAATAATAGGAATGATAGTCATTTTAAAAACTGAGCGACCAAAAAATATATATAAATAGACAATTATAAAATATAGCTATGCAAACAAATATCTCCTCCAAATTTAGTGGTAAAACCCTTTGTATCGGTGAAGCATTGATTGACATGATCTGTACGGATTATGGTAAAACACTTTCTGAGGGAAATAATTTTTTAAAAAAAACGGGTGGTGCACCTACCAATGTGGCAGCGGCTATTTCAGCTTTAGGAGGTGCTGTTGAATTGTCTGCTAAAGTTGGCTCCGATCCTTTTGGTCAACAACTAGTCGATGAGATGAAACTTTTTGGAGTATCTACTAAATACATGCTACAGGATAGCAACTATTTTACCACTTTTGCATTTGTGTCGCTGATGGATGCGGGCGAAAGAGATTTTTATTTTAACAGAGGAGCAGATGGTCAACTAACGGAAGAGGAAGTGGATAGTATTCAATTAGATGATATCTCTATTGTTCATTTTGGTTCGGCTACTGCTTTTTTACCAGGGCCATTGCAAGCAGCCTATCGTCATTTATTGCAGAAGGCAAAGGCGAAAAATATATTTATCAGCTTTGATCCCAACTATCGTCAATTATTATTTAAAAATGATTTACCCTCTTTTATTGAGCAGTCTTGGGTGTATTTAAAAGCTTGTCAATTTTTTAAGTTGAGTGATGAAGAGGCAATGATTATTACCAAAACCGATACTGTAGAAAAAGCTGCGAGTGATTTATTAAAAAACACTAGCGCAACATTCGCCATTACATTGGGAGAGGCAGGCACTATGATGGGATTTAATAATACCACGGTAATTGTACCTAGTATAAAAGTTACACCCATTGATACCACCGGAGCGGGAGATGCATTTGTGGGAGCTGTCTTATATCAACTTAGTTGTTTAACGCTTCAACAAATTCAAGCATTGTCAGCTGAAGATTGGGCTAAAATTATGGCTAATGGAAATAAAGCAGGTGCTCGTACCTGTGAGTACATGGGCGGCATGGATGCTTTTAAAAATTTAAGTAGTCAAATATTTGAGTAAAAAAAGTGGTATACATTTGAGCTGCAAATAAATATTAGTACTTTTTAAATTTGATAATCAATTCACATCCTTTACGGGGTGAAAAAATCATTTTTATCTCTCCATGAAATAAAGCGGCCCTAGCTTTGATATTGAGTAAGCTAACTCCTTTTGATTTTAGACTGGCGGATAACTCTTTTGAAAAGCTAGCTGTAGCTAACTTAGGAGATTTGATTGAATTGGGTCGATTATATAAATTGAATTTGAACGGTAGTTAATTTTACTATTGCAGTGAGTCAATACATTATTATGTATTGGGCATTTCTTCTACTTAAAAATTCATACATTGCGATAGTATATTGCAAGCTTCACAATATTTTATTGGAGACTGGTATGAAAATAATAGCCCTTATTTTTTTTAGTTTTTGTATTTCTCAAATTGGTTTTGCTCAGCAGAAACCTAATATCATTTATATCTATGCAGATGATTTGGGATATGGTGAATTAGGTTGTTATGGACAGCAAAAAATTAAGACGCCTAATTTAGATCAAATAGCAAAAGAGGGTATTCGATTTACTCAACATTATACGAGTGCCCCTGTCTGTGCTCCTGCTCGTTGTATGCTCATGACAGGTAAGCATAGCGGCCATAGTTATATCCGTGGAAATTATGAGTTAGGTGAATTTGGTGATGATCAAGAAGGTGGACAGATGCCTTTGCCTGAAGGTACTTTTACTATTGCAAAATTAATGAAGCAGGCTGGTTATACTACTGCTGCTATTGGTAAATGGGGCTTAGGAATGGCTAGCACCACGGGTGATCCCAATAAACAAGGCTTTGATTATTTCTATGGTTATCTAGATCAAAAGCAAGCGCATAATTATTATCCTACCCATCTTTGGGAAAATGGAAAATGGGATACACTCAATAATACTTTTATACAGGTGCATCGTCCATTGTCAAAAGAGGCGCCCGACGCTGCATTTAATTATTATAAAGGAAAGGATTATTCGCTTACAAAAATGGCGGATAAAACATTGGCCTTTATTAAAAAAAATAAAAACAAACCTTTCTTTTTGTATCTACCTTATACTGGTCCGCATGTATCATTGCAAGCGCCTGATGAAGTGGTGAATGAGTACATTGGCAAATTTGAAGAAAAACCTTACCGAGGTGAAAATGGGTATGCAGCTACATTGTATCCGCTTTCTACCTATGCTGGAATCATTACTTATTTGGATAAGCAAGTTGGAAGAATCATAAAATTACTTAAGGAGCTTGATTTAGATTCTAATACCATCGTTCTTTTTTCAAGCGACAATGGTGCTACATTCAATGTGGGAGGCGCTGATACCGACTTCTTTAATAGTGTAGCAGGGCTGAGAGGGAAAAAGCAAGATTTATATGAAGGTGGAATCCGTGAGCCTCTGATAGCTCGATGGCCAAAAAAAATTCCTGCTGGAAAAGTAACGAATCATGTTTCTGTTCAATTTGATTTGATGGCTACTCTTGCTGAAATTACTGGCGTAAAAGTTTTACCCAATGATGGTATTTCATTTTTGCCTACGCTTTTAGGTAATGAAAAAAAACAAAAGAAACACGATTTTCTTTATTTCGAGTTTCCTGAAAAAACAGGTCAGGTGGCCATTCGTATAGGAGATTGGAAAGGCGTAAAAACTAATATGAAAAAAGATAAAAATGCACCCTGGGAAATATATAATCTTGCCCTAGACGTTAATGAGACGACTGATCTTGCTAAAAGTCAACCTGAGCTAGTGAAACAATTGGAAGTGATTATGAAAAGAGAACATCAATCATCTCATATAAAGGAATGGGAATTTGTAGATCCGAAATTTTCAGCAAAAAAATAATCTTACTGAAAAAAATCTCTAGTAGAGAATTGAATTGGTTGAATTAGTACAGAAAATAAGAGTTCGAAAATTCGATCGATAAAAATAAAATATTTCAAAAGTTTTAAATTATAATAATGAAGCACTTCTTTTTTTGTTTATTTATTTTTATTCTAGCTCAAGTAAATGGACAGATTAATAATAAAGTGATGCTGCCTTTCAGTACCGAAGTAGTAATCCCTATTCATAAAACAAGTTTTAATAATAACAATGATTGTCCTGAAAGAAAGCAAGGGGGCAATACTCGGTGGGTAAATGGTTATCAGGTATTCAATGGATCTATGGATGGTAATCGGCAGGTAGATCCCCAGGTAGCAGTAGGTGGCGGCTATGTAATGGAAGGTTCCAATAGCGGATTAATTATTTACAATAAGAAGGGGGAATTTTTGCAGGGCGTTTCTCAAAAATGTTTTAACAACGGAATTGACCCTAAATTATATTTTGATATTCATAATAAAGTTTTCGTTTTTGATCTTTGGTGGTATTATGATCAACCTAAAACCAAACCCGTCAATATTTCAATTTCTGAAACGAGTGATCCAAGGGGCGCATGGAATATTTATCCTGTTTCAAGAGTTGAAGAGGTAGATGGAGGAGGAATTGGCTATAGCAAAAAATGGATTGGTTATTCTTATCCAGGGGGCAAGGAAAATACATTTATAATGAGCGTAGCAGAAGCTAAAGCGGGAAAGCCGGCTACTATTTATCATTTTAATGGAAGCCTAGGGCATCCTGTTTTGATGCAGGATCCAATAGATGATTTGTATTTTTTTGATATAGATGATGAAAAGATGGTTATCCGAAAAGTTTCTCAAGATGAGAAGGGAAACCCTTATTGCCAGGAAGTCTCCAGCACCCCTCACCATTTAAAATATATTGACTATCCCCCTAGCTCTCCTCAAAGTGGTACCGAGCAAAAGGTTTCTAGTGGTGATCGTAATCCCAAAAATTTGGTTTTTCAAAATGGAAGTATTTGGTTTTCACAAGCAGTAAATTGTGAGGGAAGGTCTGCGGTACAATGGCATCAAGTGAGTGCGAAAACAGGTAAAATTATTCAAACTGGATTAATCAAGAGTGATACTACTAATTATATTCAAACAACGATTGCGGTCAATAAAAAAAATGATGTATTAGTTGGATTCCAAGAGGTTAATGGACATTCTTTTATTAGTCCAAGATTTGCATTTCGGAAGTCAACAGACCCATTAAGTACCCTACGACCTGTTGTGTTTATTGGAGACGGCAAGGGTGCTACCGATGGTGAATCATGGGGAGATTATAGTGGCAGTATTATAGATGGCGATAATTTACTTGACCTTTGGACAATACAAAGTATTGCCAATGATAAAGGAAAAGCAGAATCAGTTATCATCAAAGTGCCTTTTAAAAAATAGCAATCAAATTTTTTAGTAAGCAGTCCTTATAAAATTTACTTTTACTGCTTTCTGAATATTTTTACTGATGCTTGATTAAATTTATTTTTTTACCAATAGATGCAAACATGAAAAAAATAATTATTTATTTAGGAACTATTGTATTTCTGTTAATGGTTTCATTTTTTTTGGGAAGTTTTAAACTTCCAACATTTAAAAATGAGCCACCTGCTGTTCAGCAGAATGTAGTTATTATTTTTATGGATGACATGGGGTATGGTGACCCTGAATGTTATGGTGGCGGACCTTATCATACGCCCAATATTAATAAACTTGCTGCCGATGGAATGCGGTTCACTAATTTTTATGTTGCACAGGCCGTATGTAGCGCCTCTCGAAGTGCATTGCTAACTGGCTGTTATCCTACCAGACTTGGAATTTCAGGTGCCTTAAATCACCGAAGTAAAATTGCACTTAATCCATCTGAAGAAACGATAGCAGAATTGTTAAAAGCAAAAGGTTATCGCACTGGTATGGTAGGTAAGTGGCATCTAGGAAACAGACAACCTTATCTTCCGCTTCAACAAGGTTTTGATGAATATTTAGGCTTGCCTTATTCCAATGATATGTGGCCTGTTTATTTTGATGGCAAACCAATGACAGATACTTCGAACTTTAGATCTACTTATCCTCCATTGCCTTTGTATCAGGATAATAAAATTATTCAAACGATTAATACGCTGGATGATCAATCTCAACTCACCAAAATGTATACTGAGAGAGCAGTTCAATTTATTGAAAAAAATAAGCATCAGCCTTTCTTTCTTTATTTGGCTCATGCCATGGTGCATGTGCCCATAGCCGCTTCTGCATCATTCAAAGGAAGTAGTGGTGCTGGTTTGTTTGGAGATGTAATGCAAGAAGTAGATTGGTCAGTAGGGGAAGTGATAAAGGCACTTAAGAAAAACGGACTTTCTGAAAACACACTAGTTATTTTTACTAGTGATAATGGACCTTGGTTAACTTTTGGCAATCATGCGGGAAATTCTGGCGGACTTAGAGAAGGTAAAGGAACGGCTTGGGATGGAGGTTTAAAAGTTCCTTGCATAATGAGCTGGCCTGGTAAAATTGCACCAGGATCAATATGTACTAATCTAGCAACTACAATGGATATTTTACCTACCCTTGCAGGAATTTGTAATGCATCGCTTCCTTCTAAAAAAATAGATGGCTTAAATATTATCGATTTATTGAAGGGAAAGCCGAATGCTAATCCTAGAGATGAGTTTGTCTATTATTATGATTATAATAGTTTAAAAGCGATAAGAAAAGGAAATTGGAAATTAGTTTTTCCTGCCAATTCTCAAACCTATGGTAAGTCAGGGGCTATTGGGGGTGATGGATTTCCAGGTAAATACGGATCGGATACGGTGAGATTGTCCCTATATAATTTAAGAACCGATCCTGGTGAAGAAAGAGATGTAAAGGAAAAGCATCCAGAAATTATAACTCAGTTATCTACCATTGCTGATAAATATAGAAAAGAAATTGGCGATGGATTAACGAATCAAAAAGGAACAGAAGTAAGGCCAGCAGCAAAGATTGATTAAATAAATTTAATTTAAATGGAGTAAAAAAATACTATGAAATATTATTTGCTAATTATACTCTTCATATTTTATAGCGTAGGTGCTATTGCACAGCCTACTGTTAAAGACAATCTTTTATTCGATTCCTTTGCCACTCGTTGGGATGAAGCTATTCCTTTAGGTAACGGCTGGCTAGGGGCTTTGATATGGAAAAAAGATACTAAAGTTCGTTTGTCCATTGATAGGGTGGACCTTTGGGACGACCGACCAATGCCTGAAATAGACAAACTTCGTTTTAAATGGGTAAAAGAGCAGGTTGAAAAAGGAGTATACGATACGGTTCAAAAAATAGGCGACCTACCCTATGAAAAATTTTCAGCGCCTACAAAAATACCCGGTGCAGCAATTGAATTTGATCTAAGTAAATTGGGTAGGGTAGTAAAAAATGAATTAGATATTACTACCGCCATCAGTAAAGTAAAATTTGAAAACGGAGTAGTATTTACCAATTACGTTCATGCAGTTAACCAGGAAGGTTATTTTAGTTTTGACAATTGCGCTGATGAAATTATTCCATCTATTGTCATTCCACCTTATCGCTCTGCTGTAAAGGGTAAAGTCAATAATAGTGTGGAGGGGCAAGGACTAGAAAGATTGGGATATGCGGCCGGTTCGGTAGTAGCTAATAAGAATTCATTGTATTATCATCAGCCTACATGGGATGGGAATTATTATGAAGTACTGGTACAATGGAAAAAAATTGAAAATAAAATAATTGGTCAGTGGACGATTACGCATAATAAAAAGGCAAAATTACCTTTGATAGAAAGTATATCGAATCAAACGGTTGCATTAACTGCTCATATTGCTTGGTGGAAAGATTATTGGAGACGCTCTTCTGTTTCTATTCCTGATACCATTATTGCAAAGCAATATTATTTGGAAATGTACAAATTTGGCTCAGTAGCTAGAAGTAATACGCCTCCTATTTCATTGCAGGCTATATGGACGGCGGACAATGGGAATCTTCCACCTTGGAAAGGAGATTTTCATCACGATCTAAATACTGAATTAAGTTATTGGCCTGGATATACTGGAAATCATTTAGATCTTACCGCTTCATATACCAATTGGATTTGGAAAGTGCGGCCTGAAAATAGAAAATGGACTAAGCAGTATTTTGGTGTGGATGGACTCAATGTGCCGGGAGTGACTACTATCAGCGGTAAGCCAATGGGAGGATGGATACAGTATTCTATGAGTCCTACTACTGCTATCTGGTTGGCACAGCATTTTTTCTGGCAGTGGAAGTACGGTATGAATAAAACATTTTTAAAAGAACAATGTCTACCTTATTTTGAAGAGGTAGCTCAGTTTATAAATAATATTCGAGCACTCGATACCGTTAGTAATCAATATCAGTTACCACTTAGCTCCTCTCCAGAATATAATAATAATAGCATCAATGCTTGGTTTTCGAAGTTTACCAATTATGATCTTTCATTAGTGAAAAGTTTATATAGTCAGTACAAGGATCTATTGCAGAGTTCATCCGAAAAAACTAAGCTTACTATTTTGAAAGGCAGTGAACAATTTCCTTCCTATGATATCAATCAAACAGGTTTTACTATTGCACCTCAACAAAATTTAGAAGAATCTCATCGACATCATGCTCATTTGATGGCCATTTATCCTTTAGGATTATTGAATGCAGATAAGACTGCTGACAAAATGATCATGGATAAAAGCCTGCGGTGGATGGAGAAAATGGGTACTAGAGAGTGGGTAGGATTTTCGTTTAGTTGGGCAGCTTCTTTGTATGCTAAGGCTAAAGAGGGAGATAGTGCAGCTAGTATGTTGAAAAAATTTGCTACTAATTTTGTGTCTACCAATAGTTTTCATTTGAATGGCGATCAACGCGGAGGACAGTTCTCCAACTTTACTTATCGACCCTTTACTTTGGAAGGTAATTTTGCCTTTGCTCAGGGAGTTCATGAAATGTTGATTCAGAGTAACAACGGGTATATTGAAATTTTCCCTGCCCTACCTACCCATTGGAAAAAAGCGTCTTTTAAAACATTAAGAACTGAAGGAGCTTTTTTAGTTTCTGCGTCCTTAGAAAATGGACTCACTAAAGAAGTGGTCATTACCGCTGAAGCGGGCGGACTTCTTCAATTGAAACTCCCGTTTAAAAATTTTAGTTTTATAGGAGTTCCAAAAAAGTACGAGGTAAAGGATAATATTTTGAAATTCATTATGGACAAGGGAGAAATAGTAAGATTAAAAAGTCAACTGGATTAGTCTTTCTTTAATTTTTCTATTTATCCTTCAGTTTTGTTTTGGATAGATTTTGTTATTTTATATTTGTCTACTATTTAATTATCTCATCTCCAATTATCTTGATGAACAGTATTGCTACATTGGTTTTAAAACATTTTGGTGAAAAATTTTCGGGTTCACCTAAATTATACTTTTCTCCAGGGCGAATCAATCTAATAGGGGAACACATTGATTACAATGATGGTTTTGTTATGCCCGCGGCTATTGATAAGGGTATTTATTTTGCCATCGCTGAAAACCAAACTGACACTATTAATTTTTACTCGATTGATTTTAATGAGCATTTTGCTATTTCAACTCAGGATATTCAAATTAATAATGGTTGGCGGAACTATGTACTGAGTGTAGTCAATGAATTTACATTACTTGGCATTTCTTTACGAGGATTTAATTGTGTTTTTGGTGGAGATATTCCGCAAGGTGCTGGCATGAGTTCCTCTGCTGCATTGGAAGGTGGATTGGCATTTGCATTGAATGAAATGTTTACAGTTGGCCTTAGTAGAGTAGACTTAGCATTGCTTTGTCAAAGGGCTGAGCATAATTTTCCCAATGTGAAGTGTGGCATCATGGATCAATTTGCTAATATGATGGGGAAGAGTGATCATGTAATACTCCTAGATTGTAAAACTTTGGAGCATTCTTATTTTCCTTTAGTAAAGGAAGGATATAAAATTGTTTTAATTAATTCTAAGGTACATCATTCTCTAGCCGCCGGTGAATACAATATTCGTAGGCAAAGATGTGAGCAAGGCCTTGCAATTTTAGCACCATTACTTTCTATTCAATCCTTTCGTGACATTTCCTCCTCTGAAGAATTAGCAATTGGAAAAAGTAGTATGACTATAGAACAATATAATTGTTGCAAGTATGTAGTGGAGGAAATTGGTCGTACTAAAAAAGCTGCCAAATTATTGCAGTCAAATGATATGAAAGGTTTTGGAAAATTAATGTTTGCAACACATGAGGGGTTAAGTCAATTATATGAGGTAAGCTGTAGTGAATTAGATTTTTTAGTAGATCAGGCTAAGCTATTTCCTGCAGTGATTGGCTCAAGGTTAATGGGTGGTGGATTTGGAGGTTGCACCATTAATATAGTGGAAGAGGCTGGAGTAGAAAATTTTATACAGCAAACTATTCTGGCATATCAGCAACAGTTTGCTATTCAGTCCGAAGCTTATGTTGTAGCTACTTCTGATGGGACAGCTAGAGTGCCGTTCTAAATAGATTTAGTGAATTAATCCAATTTGTTATAAGTAAAAATTTTCTAAGCTTTTTCGCTTAGTTCCAGCCAACGCATTTCTTTTTCATCTAGTAGCTGAACAATTATTCCAATGCGTTCTGCCGCTTTTTGTAGTTCTTCAAAACCAAGGTTGCCATCGTTCATTTTTATTTCCAGCTCAGCTTTTTCTTTTTGCAACTCGGGCATTTCCTTCTCTAACAATTCTAATTCTCTTTTTTCTTTAAATGAAAATTTTTGCGGCGTAGCACTTGAACTGGTTTCTTTTAGAGGTTCGGCTACTTTTGGCTCTTGTTTCATTATCTGTCGGTCGTCGGTTAGGCTACCATTGGCAACAGCTTCTCTGTATTGCGTATAGTTGCCAGGATAATCTCTAATGACCCCATTACCTTCAAATGCAAAAAGATGGTCAACCATTCGATCCATAAAGTAACGGTCATGGCTTACAATGAGTATGCAGCCAGGGTATTCCATTAAAAATTCTTCTAACGTTCTTAAGGTTTGTAAATCTAAATCGTTGGTAGGTTCATCGAGTACTAGAAAATTGGGATTTAAGAAAAGCACACTCATTAAATGAAGTCTGCGCTTTTCACCACCACTTAGTTTGCTAAGTGGTGTAAACTGTTGCTCAGCTGAAAAACCAAATTTTTCCATAAACTGGCTTGCACTGATTTTGCTGCCATCATTGAGTGGAAAAAATTCTGCCATTGTTTTTACGTATTCAATAGCTCTTTTATCTTCTTTGTATACCAATCCATCTTGGCTAAAATTCCCGAAAACCACGGTATCTCCATGATTGATTTTACCGCTATCAGGCTTCTCTAATTGCAAAGCGATTTTCAAAAAAGTTGATTTCCCTACACCGTTTTTTCCTACTACACCAATTCTTTCACCTCTTTTGAAAGTATAATCAAACCCCTTCATTATAGTGAGGTCTCCATAGCTTTTATAAACTTTTATCAACTCTAGAATCTTTCCACCGAGTCGGGTCATCTTTACTTGTAAGCTAACTTCTTCAACATCCTTTTTTTGTTTTACGCGATCTTCTACCTCAGCAAATGCATCTTGGCGACTTTTACTTTTCGTAGTTCGTGCTTTAGGTTGCTTGCGCATCCATTCTAATTCCTTGCGAAAAATATTTTTATCTTTCTGCAATTCACTTTGTTGTACTTCAAGTCGAAGACTTTTTTGCTCTAGAAAATTATCGTAATCGCCTTTGTAGACGTATACTTTTTCTTCATCAATTTCTACAATTTCATTACATACTGCATCTAAAAAATAACGATCATGGGTAACAAGAAGCAAGGTAACTTTTGCAGCGGATAGATATTCCTCTAACCATTCAATCATTTCTACATCCAGATGGTTAGTAGGTTCATCTAATATTAATAAGCAGCGACCTGCATGAAGATCGGCTTCTATCAAGGCTTGTGCTAATGCAACTCTTTTCTTTTGTCCTCCACTTAAGTTACTTACTTGCTCATTGAGGTGATGCAGATTAAGTTTACCTAAGATTTGTTTTAGATCGCTTTCAAAACTCCAAGCATTTAGGTCATCAAGCTTAGCCATTAGTTCACCTAATTTATCAATATCTTCTAAGCCTTCTTCTAAAAATAATTCATATTCTTTTACTACTTTAACAACAGGATGGTCAAGTCGGAGCACATTATCCCAAATACTTTTATTGCCATCAAAATCATTGTCTTGTTGTAACATTACTACTTTGATATCTTTATGTACCCAAACTGTCCCTTGATCGGGTGTATCTAGGCCGGTAATAATTTTGAGCAGCGTACTTTTTCCACTACCGTTCCGGGCTACCAAGGCTATTTTATCTCCTTCTTCAACGTTTAAAGTGATGTTTTTAAAAAGTGTTCTAACCCCGAAGGTTTTGCTGATATTTTCTATGGAGGCGTAATGCATGGCGGCAAAGGTAACTCAGAAAGGGAAATCTAAAACCGATTAATGGTATAATGTTCGATTTTAAGAAAAGAAGCGCTCTTTTTTAGGTTTGAATTTCTGCATTTATCTATTTTAAATTAGGTAAATGCGAACTGATGGGCTGTAAAGTGTTGAATTGAACAAAAAGGGGTTATCGTAGAAAGGGGTTTGTTAAATCATAAAGTTTCAATCAAAGCAATCGATGCAGCAATCAATAAAGTTTGGAATACAAATTTTATTGATTGCCAAAGCTGAGTATCAAGCTAAAACTCGATGATTAAACCAATATTGGGTAACAATGAAGATTGAGCATTGATTAAATACACGGGTATAGCATTGCTGCCATTGGCTTGTGTTGGATTTCCGTCGGTTGTAACAAATGCGGTATTACTTTCATTTCGCTTGAATGTATACGTATTAGGTCCTTCACTCTTTGAGGCATAAAAATTGGTGACATCAATATAAAAATCATAGGTTATTTTCTTTTTATTCCATTTTTTATCAATCCTTATATCAGCTGAGTTAAAGGGAGAAAGTCGTAATGAATTAATTTTTGCAAAATCTAATGTGCCAGTGCCTAAGTTTAAGTAATTGGCTCTGCTAGCCATTTCATCATAGGGGGTATAAGGAGCGGCGCCCTGGTAACGAAACTTTAATCCAAGTTCCCAGTTTTTGGGAAGTTTATATCCTGCAGTAATGCTTATCAACTGCCGATTATCCCAACTAGCAGGAGCGTATAGATTGTTAAGTCCTGAAAATTCACTCCAATAAAGGGTATAACTAACCACTCCAAATAGTTTATTGGTTAGTTTTTGTTGTGCAAATAATTCAATACCATAGGCTCTACCCTTACCATTTTGTTCAATTGACTCATTTCCAATAGCTCCAAACTCGGTGCCTTTATTAGCCAAACTAATTCCATCCAATACACTTACTGGATAATTATTGTAGGACTTATAAAAGCCTTCAACTGTAAATCGAGAGGTGTTTTTAGGCAGGTACTCTAAACCAGCAACGTAGTGAGTGCTTTGAATATAATTACCTGGATTGGTTTTTTCTCCTCCACGATTGTTACTAAAATTGAGCTGCGTATAAGTTGGCAGGCGAAAATAAATACCATAACTAGCGTTGAATTTTACAAGATCTGTCAAAGAAAGACTTGCACTCATTCTAGGACTGAATTGTTTAAGCGGATTTTGCTCACTGTTACTTAAACTATTTGCATCTATTCTAAAGCCTCCGCTTAAGGATAATTTATCATTTAGTAATCTAGTTCCTGCTTGTGCAAAACCACCATATCTAATAAAATTGGTTTTCGAATTGCTATTGATGGTAGTAGAAGGACTAGTAGACTGATCCAAAACTTGAAAGAATGAATTGTCAAACTGAACATATTGACCAATTAAGCCATAACTAATTGTTGCACCTTGTAGATTTTTGGTAACATCCCATCTGAATTTATTTTCTGTTTCATTGCTATTAATTTTAAACGTACGCGTACTTTCTGAAGGATTTTTGTTGTCTGTATATTTATTCGCCTCGTTGTTTAAAGTATTTCTACTAACACTTAAATTCCAGTAGCCGTTGGAAATGATTTTTTTCACTGAAGCTCCAATCGTATAGCTCCATTGATTGATGCTTGGATTACTATTTAAATCATATTGATTTTCTGGTGTTAAACTTTCTGGCACAATGAATTTGAATCGATCAATTGCGCCTATTCCCAAGAAAGTGAGGGTAGTTTTTTCGTTGATTCTTGTGGTAGTTTTAAATTGAAAATCGGTATAATCGGGTAAAAAAGAAAAATTCAATGCTTTGGCTAATAAACCTAAACTACTTTTTCTGACCGACGCAATAAAGGTTGTTTTTTTAGACAAAGGTCCATCAAATGTAGCAGCAGATTCGGTAACACTTCCGCGAAAATTACCTTGAACTTTATTAGGATTGCCATTTTTTTGTTTAAACTGAAATACACTACTAAGTGCATTGTCAAATTTAGCATCAAATGCGGACGAACTTAATTTTACATCCTCAATTAAAAGAACATTTAAGATTCCTTTTGGTCCGCCTCCACTTCCTTGCGTTCCAAAGTGATTGATAATGGGAACTTCAATTCCATCTAGATAGAATACGTTTTCACTTGGCGCCCCACCACGAATGATAATATCATTTCGAAAAGTACCTCCAGAAACTCCTCCTCCTACACCTGGCAAAGATTGGATCACCCTGCTAATATCAAAGAAACCACCCGGATTGCTTTTGATATCTTCAGTTGTAAGTCTTTGGATACTTAGGGGACTTTCTAATGTAGCAGCCCTGGCAGAATTCTTACTGCTAGTTATGACTACATTAGTCAACTGATTAATATTTTGTTCTACCTCAATTTGAATATAATTTTCATTACCAGTGGTAACAGCCAGGTTGTTGAGTTGCTTTGTTTTTATGGAAGCTCCTGTGATTTCGAGTGTATAGGAACCTGGCTTTAATTGAGTAAATCTAAAATTACCTAGGCTATCACTGATCGTTTTTATATTTCCTGGTATTACTTGAATCGTAAGCCCCGGACTTTGTTTCTGTGAATTTTTATCTATAATGGTACCACTCAATTTACCTAAATTTTGGCCAATAGTAAATATTGGAATTAATAAAAATAGGCAAAAAAATATTTTAAAAAACTGCATCATGTAGTTAAAATTTTAGCAAAGATAGGAGATTTGACTTTTTTGGTAATTTGGCTAGAATGTTTACTAATAATGCATTTTTAATTGAAAGGCTCAACAATTTTAGTGTCTAGAAAAGTAGAAAATGTCGGTAAACAAGACTTTTTTTAAAATAAAAATGATTGAGTGAGCGGCGTTGTAAAAATCGCATTAAGGCAGTTGGAATAAATAATCGTAGCTAAAATTTTGAGTCATTCCAATAGTTGTTGAAGAGTAAAACATCAATTATTTATACGGTAAGTACAAAACACGCTGGCCTTTATTCTTTAGCTTTTATATTGCGGTGGCTTTATTATTAATCATAGCACAATATTTTTCGTGCCATAGGTTTCAAACAGAGAAAGGTTAAAGCGGCAACTAAGCTTTGAAAATGCAAGGTTGCCGCCTGTTTAATTCCGAAGCCGATTTTATTTACTTTCGGGATAGCTAGCCTCACCTTTTGCATAAAACCAGATGATTCGATTCATTTTATCATCTTCACCTCCGTCTACTTCATTGAATACTTCTAATTGAGATTGAAGGGCATATTTTTTTGCTTGACCTTTTAATGCATTTAAAGGTTTATTCATTTGGTCAAGGGGAATATTATTCGCTAACGCGGTAAAAGTTTTACTGTTTTTAGTTTTTTGAAAACAATCTGTCATCAGTCTGGCGGTTGCATCCATAATATTCATTGGAGGCAGACCTAATATTTGTTCAATAGTTTTTAGCATGGAAGTCTGATTGTAATTGGAAGTCACCAATCTACCTGTACTGTAAGGACTAATCACTAAGCCAGTAGTTCTGTAAGCAGAGATATGGTCCCAGCCACTCTGTGAATCATCTTCAGTAATGAAAATTACTGTCGAATCCCAATACTTGCTATTGCTAATCATCTCAACAATTCTTCCTACTGCTAGATCATTGTCGGCCACCATTGCATTAGGTGTTGGAAATCCTGGTGAAGTACCTGCACTATGGTCATTAGGAAGTGACATTACCATTAGGTTAGGCATATTTCCTGCTTGTTCATACGCTTTCCATTCTTCAATAAATATATCTGCCCTTTGCTGATCGCTGAAAGCAATATTGTCGCAATCTGGAAAGGTGGGAGAAATAAGGGGACGAATTCTTGCAATGGTAGTTTTGTTTTTCCAATCAGGTTTTTTACCGTCTTTATAATTTTTATAAAGGTCTGTCCATTTTAATTTTTTATCGTATTCAGTTTCACAGGCTTCTCCATAAATTCTTACTGTTTTTCCGTGATCAACAGCTTGATTCCAGATAAAGCCCGCTTTATTATATACTAATGCATCCGCTTGACGGTGAGGATAACTTCTAAACCAGGCACGAACACTTTTTTCTATATAGTCGTTCACCATACCTGCATCAGTCCATTGGTGACCTTCAGCCGAACATTTTCCTGATGCGTTAAAATCATCCATCCACCCATATTTTTTAGCAAGGGCATGCATATTAGGAGTTACCTTTTCACCAAATATACAGAGTGAACTATCACCTCTTCCCCATTTTAAATCTCCAAAAACTTGGTCATAGGTTTTATTTTCTTTAATAATATAAACCACATGTTTAAATACCGATGGCTCTCCAATTCTTTCAGGAACGGGTACTGGCGCTATTCCTGCTCGCGGTTGTAAATTTAAATGCGCAGTTCTACTTAAAAGATTTAACTGAGTGACCGCTACTGTGTATTTATCTAGGGTAGTTTTATCAGGCACTGGTATAATACTAACAGAAGCCAATTGGTTGTGAATAGATCTTGCATTTTTCTTTTCATCGATCACATTAGCTCCATCCGATTCTAGATTGGCGACTACTAAATTATTTTGTATCAGTTTAATTCCGCCAGGGTAGGCTTCTGTTGGAATATAACCTGTCACTATAGAATTGCCAATCCCTTTTACAGAAGCATTCTTACCGAGTCTAACTACTGCGATGGCATTATCGAATCCATTGGCAACATAGAGTATATTATTTTCTGCATTCAATTCAAGTGCATTAGGAGTACTTCCTTGCAACTCCAATTTTTCATTTAGTAAACCTACTTTGATTGATTCGGTAACTACATCCGAATTAGTATTGATTACAGAAATTATATCACTTGATCCATTGGCTACATAAATATATTTTCCATTGTCAGTAGCAGCTACTGCATTAGGATGTAGTCCTACATTGATTTCTCGAATATTTTTTCCAGTTATAAGATCCAATACAGTTACGGTTCCGGTTGAAGTGGCTCCTGTGCGAGGATCGGTATACGCAAGTCCCCAGGGTACTCCAGCTCTTTCTTTTGTGCTATCTGTTGCAGTAGGGCCAGCCCAATTGCTTACATATATTTTTTTGTTTGCAATGGCTACACCATAAGGAGCAACACCTGTTGCAGCTCGCCAAACAATGCTTCTGTCGCTCCAACGAATTTTTAATAATTCATTATTTCCATTTAATACTACATAAAGAAAAAGATCTCCCTGTTCTCTTGAAATTTCTATATCATTAGGCAATGCATTTAATGCTGGATTTAATTTATCAATTGCGATATCTGAAATATTTGACAAACTATTGTTTGCCCATTCAGCAATCATTATAGAAGATTTGCTACCTTTTCCAGCAGCACTCCATACTACAAATACTTTTCCATTTTCTGTAAAAGACTGAATGCCCGAATAGGTGCTCATGTAACCTGCATAACGGTTCATGTCAGCAAAGGACCAACGGCTGATAATCTTTTTTTCGGTTATATCCAATGCGGCTATTCCATATCGATCTTCAATGATTACTTTGCCATCCTTGGATAATATTGCAGCGTCTAGTGCATGATTTTCTGTTTCTGGTCTTCCAAAGCGAATCACGGTTCCAGCAGATTTAATGACTCGATTATAAGGCATTAGTCGAAGAGAATCATTTTGCCGTCTTAAAAAATCTGATATTGCTTCAATATGATCTGTATTTAGATAATCGATTTGCAAACTCATTATTTCCTTCCAAGCTGAAGGAAAATCAGGCGTTGCCCAGAAACGAATTGGCTTTTTTTGTGCATGTGCTTTTTCTACCAAATTTTTTATGGTTTGCCGATCCTTTTCTGGCAATTCACTTTTGCCATTCCATTTGCTGAAATCTTTCAAATCGTTGCTTAGTAACCCAATTTTTGATAAAGTAGTTTTGTTGTATTCTTTGTTAAGTCGACCATCAAACCAAATAAAGGGAGGGTAGGTAGTATAAGTATTTTCCTCAGGCCTGTTCCCTGAAATAACAATTCGGATATTTGGATTTTGAATTATAGCTGGAAACTTTTTCAGTAAAATTACTAGGGCATTTAAAGTGAGTACACTATCAGATTTTACGTCAATGAGTAGTTGAAGTTTTTTGGTTTTGTCTTTGTAAGGAAAGCCTCCATTTTGCTTGATAAATTTAGTTAACGGCGTTAGATACAAAGTTTCTAAGGATCTAGTTTTGGTTAAGTGTTTGGAGTCATGCCCTACCAATAATAATCCTTCCGTGAGATGAATATCGGCTTCAATTGAGCCAAACTCTTCATGGTAAGCTTGATAAAAAGGGGTAGACTGCTCGTAATCGTTATGTGAATGCACATTGGCAGAAGTATAAACAATGTTTTGCCCAAATATTGAAGCATATAATGAAAGGCAAAGAAGCAAAGAGATTGGTTTTTTAAGGCTCATAGTTTTATTAATTTTTAAACGCTGTCAATATTAGTACATATTTTTTTGATTTTGCTTTTTTTGCCTAGACAGAAGGTTATTTTTTCTTTACTATTTACTTCATCATAGAAGTCATGATTTCAGATATGGTAATGATTTTTAATATTCTGTTTTTAAAAAGTAGGATTCAGTTCCAAGTAGCTGCAAAGCGTTGATCTCTAATTTAAATGCGAAATAGTAAATTTAATTTTTGCGAAATAAAGAATCAATCGGCTTTACTAGTGATACATTCTTTATTTTTGCTCTCCTTTATTTAGGGTTGTTAGCTCAGTTGGTTTAGAGCATCACGTCGACAACGTGAGGGTCGCTGGTTCGAGTCCAGCACAGCCCACAGGAACTAGCTCATTTACATAAAAAAGTACAGCAGAGATGCTGTACTTTTTTTATAGTCTTTATTGCTTACAAATGACAGAATTAATCAATAAGTTGAAGTCATATCTTCATCTACACAAATGATAAAATCTGCTTTATTTTTATTTTCCTTTAATAGTTGATGAAGGTTCTGTTGTGAAACAGTGGTAACGGTAGCAATCGAAAGTTCAGGTCTTTTTTGTTGAAGATGCCAAACAATTCCATCATGATTCTCCGAGTGATAACTGCCATTATAATGAATAAATAAACTGCCTGGAACAAAGTTTTGTAAAATAAAGTATGCCATCGTAGCATCTTTTACAGCCTGCGCTTTAGGCATATTTGCAGTTGCATGACCCGCCATCATCACCATCATATTTTTGTATCCTGGAAGTTCAGGATCATAAGCAATAGGAAGTGGAGCAATCCATTTTTTTTCTTCGGTACTAAGTGAATCTAGTGCTTCTAGCCCTCTTCTGGAAACTAGCGAAGCATACTTTCTTGGAATATTAGTTGCTGCAAAAGCTATATTATTTTCTTTAGCAAAATCTACTAAAGGTGAATAGTCCGTTGGATAATTTTTCCAAAGTCTTGCCATTGAATCTAATCCATTACTAGTAATTTTTCCTTGTAGATAAAGATTTAATGCACCTTGATTATCCTGTTCAAACATTTCTGCCCCTAATACTAAATTCCTTTCTTTTTTACAGTCTTTGGTAATCTCCAATTCCATCCAATGGCTGATAGGGTTATTATGAAACTCTCCTATTAAAACAATATCTTTTTTCGTGAGGGAACGAATCATTTTTTTGTAAGAAACTTTTTTCCCATTGGCATTATATAAAATGTAGGCAGGTTTATTTTGTGCCGCAATGATTGACATAATACAGCAACTGATTGAAAAGAGTATATATTTTTTCATAATGGAAAGTTCGGTTATTTTTCTTTAGGCTAGCATCGTTTATTCATTTCGAATCGCATTTTTTAGCCTAAAATTTCAATAAACACGGTTTTCTGTATACACCTTAGGTAGTTTTTTTGTTTTCATGGGCGTACTGATTTTTAAAAACTGTATTTTTACAGCCAATAGAGTTGACATCTTTTTGCTTGCCATGAACCAGCTTTTTTTGTATTGGAAATCTTTCAATATATAAAAATCATTTTAAATTAAACATCATGACTGCAGAACATCAACGCTTAGCAGCGAACGCTAAAAAGCCAATCCCTTTGGAGCAATGGGGTCCTTACCTAAGCGAAAGGCAATGGGGTACCGTTAGAGAAGATTATGGATATTATGGGGATGCATGGGGTTACCTCCCTTTTGACCAGTCTCATTTTAGAACCTACCAGTGGGGGGAAGATGGTATTGCTGGAATCTCTGATTATTTTCAAAACCTTTGTTTTGCAGTTTCCTTTTGGAATGAGAAAGATCAAATACTGAAAGAACGTTTGTTTGGCCTAGGAAATTACGAAGGTAATCACGGCGAAGACGTAAAGGAATTGTATTACTACCAAGATAATATTCCTACTCATTATTATATGGAGTATTTGTACAAATATCCACAAAGGGAATTTCCTTATGAAGAACTTAAAAATGCTAATCGTTATCGCTCTATGCATGAGCCAGAGTATGAAATACTTGATACAGGCGTTTTTGATCAAGATGAATATTTCGATATAAACATTACTTATGCTAAAGAAAATTCACAAGATATTTATATTAAAATAGATATTACCAATCGAAATAAAAAGCCAGCTCCAATTACTGTGCTACCAACACTTTGGTTTTATAATCGCTGGGCAAATAACCCAACTGAAGGCAAACCGTCTATTAATTATTTAAATAAAACGTCCGTAAAGATTGATCACGAAAAGTTAGGAGACTATTATTTTTACTTTCAGCATCCTGATTACACTTTGTTTACAGATAATGAAACCAATTTAAATAAGACCACTGGAGCTCACCACGATAATCCTTTTGTTAAAGATGCTTTTCATGATGCTGTGATTCATGGAACAAATAGAAAGAAATTACACAATAGGAATTTTGGAACTAAGTTTTCACCCATGTACCAATTAAAAATAAAGGGAGGTGAAACTAAAACAATTTATTGCAGGCTTACCAATCAATTCGAGGAAAGGCCTTTTAATTTAGGATTTGAAAATATTTTTACTATTCGTAAGCAGGAAGCGAATGATTTTTATCAAAAAATTCTTCCAGCTAATATTTCAGATGATTTAAAAAATATACAACGCAAAGCTTTGGCAGGGGTTTTATGGAGTAAGCAATTCTATCATTTTGATGTAGAACATTGGCTGAATAATAGCGATGGCTTAACGCCCGTGAATGATGGTAAATTAAAGGGGAGGAATAATGATTGGACCCATTTGAAAAATCAAGATGTTATTGCGATGCCAGATAAATGGGAATACCCTTGGTATGCTGCTTGGGATTTGGCTTTTCATTGCATTTCTTTAGTAATGGTAGATCCTGAATTTGCTAAAAACCAGCTGCTACTTATGATGCGTGAATGGTATATGAAACCCGATGGTCAATTACCAGCCTATGAATGGAATTTTGGCGATGTTAATCCACCGGTTCAGGCATGGGCGGCATTAGAAGTGTATAGAATCGAAAAAGAATCTACTGGTATCGGAGATATTACTTTTTTGAAAAGGGTCTTTCAAAAACTACTCATTAATTTCACCTGGTGGATTAATCGAAAAGATAGAAATGGTAATAATATTTTTGAAGGTGGATTTTTAGGATTGGATAATATTGGTGTTTTTAATAGAAGCCATAATCTGTCCGCTCAAATGCAACTCGAACAAGCAGATGGAACGAGCTGGATGGGAATGTATGCCCTCAATATGATGGACATGGCGCTAGAGATAGCCCAGCATGATATTGCTTTTGAGGATACTGCGACTAAATTTTTCGAACATTTTGTATTGATTTCTGAAGCACTCAATAGCCATAGTATTTGGAATGAAGAAGATAAATTTTACTATGATTCTCTGAGAATTGATGGCGTTGATCCTATTCCTATGCGCATTCAAAGTATTGTAGGATTAACTAGTTTGTTTGCAGTGAGTATCATGTCAATGGAAATGTTTAGAAGACTTCCAGATTTCAAAAAAAGAATTGAGTGGTTTGAAACCTATCGTGCAAAAAATAATCGCTACTGGCCTAATGAAGAGCATAGTGACGGAGAAGGTATATTGATTTCTTTAGTAAAAAAAGATCGATTGATTCATTTATTGCATCGATTACTCAATGAAGAGGAATTTTTGTCTAGTGGCGGTATTAGAGCATTATCAAAATATCATCAAGCTAATCCCTATTCTGTAACCATCGATGGAACTAGATATGAAATTCAATATGATCCAGGAGATTCTACTAGTAATCTTTTTGGGGGAAATAGTAATTGGCGAGGACCAGTTTGGATACCTATTAATTATTTGATTATTCGTTCTATCAGAAAGTATGGAGAATTTTATGGTGATCGACTTACCGTAGAATGTCCTGTTGGATCAGGTGTTTTTCTAAATTTGGTGGAGGTGTCAAAAGTTTTGACTGAAAGAGTGATTAGTCTTTTGGCAATCGATGAAGCGGGGGATAGAAAATTCAATGGAAAATACAATTGGTTCTATAAAAAGCCTGGTAATGAAGATTTAGTATTGTTCTTTGAATATTTTCATGGCGATACTGGAAGCGGTTTAGGAGCTAGTCATCAAACCGGATGGACCTCCTTGGTAGCTGATTTGATAGGTACTTTATAATTATAAATAGATACATTTTTTAAACGAGGGCATTATATTTCACTACTATATAACATTTAATTAATCCTATTATTGAATGCTATTTATTCAGCTATTTGTATCTTTAGAAAAATAATTCTACTGTCATGCAAAAGCAATTTTTACTCCTTTGTTTTATTTTAAATCTTTTAGTTCCTGCTTTTTCTCAAAAGCAAGTAGTCCTCCCAAATGGATGGAAACTTTCTCCTGCTGGAAAAAGTTTGCCTTTGGGTGATTTACCTTTAAATATTGCTGTTAGTAATTCAAAAAAAATGTTAGCGGTTACTAATAATGGACAAAGTAAACAGAGTCTGCAGTTGATAGAGGTAGCTTCTCAAAGGGTGATTGATCAAGTTACTATAGAAAAGAGTTGGTTAGGATTGAAGTTTAGTGCAGATGAAAAATATTTATATGCAGCTGGAGGAAATGACAATCGCATTTGGAAGTATGCCATCATTAACAAAAAACTAAATGTAGTCGATAGTTTTATTTTAGGAGAAAAGTGGCCTAATAAAATCTCTCCTGCTGGTATTGAAATTGATGAGGCAAGGAATTTATTGTATGTTGTCACGAAAGACAATAATTCAATTTACCTCTTTGATCTAAAAACAAAAAAAATAAAGGGAATTTATCCTTTGAAAGGGGAAGCATATACTTGTTTGTTATCTCCCGATAAAAACACCTTGTATGTTAGTTGTTGGGGATGCGATCAAGTAGTTTTGTTTGATACGAAGGGGCTAAAAATTAAAGCAGAAATACCAGTAGGAGATAATCCTAATGAACTATGTCTCAATAAAACTGGTTCACTTTTGTATGTAACTAATGCAAATGATAATTCTGTATCGGTAATCAATACCAATAAAAATACAGTTATTGAAACGCTGATTTCATCACTTTATCCAGATGCTCCTCAAGGTAGTACTTCCAACGGCCTAGCATTGAGTGCTGACGAAAAAACTTTATTAATTGCTAATGCTGATAATAATAGCTTGGCAGTTTTTGATGTAAGCCAACCTGGATTTAGTAAATCCAAAGGCTTCATTCCAGTGGGATGGTATCCTACTTGTGTGAGGGTGGTTGGAAAAAAAATATGGGTAAGCAACGGAAAAGGCTTCTCATCATTTGCCAATCCTAAAGGTCCTAACCCTATTAAAAGAAGAGTAAAACACCAAGAAGATGATGAAGAGGGGGGACAATATATTGGAGGATTGATGAAAGGGTCCATGAGTATTATAGACTTTCCATCAGAAGAACAATTGGCTCTTTATTCTAAGCAAGTATATGCCAACACGCCTTATTCTAAGGCTAAAGAAATTGAAGCGCAGGGTGAGGAAGGCAATCCAATTCCAAGAAAACTGGATGGCAAATCTCCCATTAAACATGTGTTTTATATTGTTAAAGAAAACAGGACCTATGATCAAGTATTGGGAGATGTAAAAGGTGGTAACGGAGATACTTCTTTAGTTTTATTTGGTGAAAAAGTTACTCCTAATCAGCACCAATTAGTGAAGGATTTTGTACTACTAGATAATTTTTATGTAGATGGAGAAGTAAGTGCAGATGGGCATAACTGGAGCTTTGGTGCTTATGCAACAGATTATTTAGAAAAAAACTGGGTGACTAGTTATGGTGGAAGAGGAGGCGAATATGATGCGGAGGGCACTCGAGAAATCGCTAATAATAAAGGAGACTTTATTTGGGGTGCTTGTAAAAGAGCAGGAGTAAGTTATAGAACTTATGGAGAGTTTGCCGATAATGCCAAAGCAAATATACCTGTTTTGGAAAATCACTTTTGCAGTTATTATACCAGTTGGGATCAAAAGGTTAGAGATACTACTAGAGTTAATCAATGGAAAAGAGATTTTGATTCATTAGTAGCCATTAATGCTTTACCGCAGTTAAATACTCTTCGCATAATTAATGACCATACGGAAGGAATGAGTATTGGCAGGCCAACCCCTTTTGCACATACTGCTGATAATGATTTGGCTGTAGGAATGTTTGTTGATTATTTAAGCAAAAGTCCTGTATGGAAAGAGAGTGTAGTTTTTATTTTAGAAGATGATGCACAAAATGGACCAGACCATGTGGATGCACATAGAAGTCCTGCTTATGTAATAGGGCCTTATGTAAAAAGAAATTTTGTTGATCATACACCTTATTCTACTTCAGGCATTTTGAGAACGATCGAACTAATTTTAGGCGTTGCACCTATGAGTCAATTTGATGCTGGAGCTACTCCTTTGTGGCGTTGCTTTACCCCCACGCCTAATTATAAAACGTACAATGCCATTCCTTCTAATATTGATTTAAATGATAAAAATGTAGTGTGGAATGAATTGTCTCAGCGCTCTGCAAAATTTGATCTCTCCAAAGAAGACAGGGTGCCTGATAATGAATTTAGTGAAGTAATTTGGAAAGGGGTAAAGGGACTTCATGCTCAAATGCCTGCTCCTAGAAGGGCAGCATTTATTAGAGAAATTGAAAAAGAGGAGGATAAAGATTAATAGGGGCTATCAATAATTATTTTAAAAAGCTTTTGCAGTTATGCAATATTTTTCGATCGATGAAATAAAGGGATGGGATCGTTTTTATCGAGCCAATTTTATTAATAGTCTACAGGGCTTTAAACCTGTTTCTTTATTAGGGACAGTGAGTGAAAATGGAAGTCCTAATTTGGCTATTTTTTCAAATATCATTCATATTGGTGCTGATCCGGTATTGATTGGCTTTATTAATCGGCCAGTTGAAGCGGCTCCGCATACCATTCAAAATATTGAACTTACTAAGCAATATACGATCAATCATATTCAACCATCTTTTGTAGCAGCTGCCCATCAAACTAGCGCTAAATATTCTGCTGATCAAAACGAATTCGAAGAGACGGGTTTAAAAACTTTTTTTCTAGAAAATTTTAAAGCACCTTTTGTTGCCGAGAGTGAAATAAAATATGGATTAGAATTAGTTGAAATAGTTCCTATCACTCATAATAATACTTTTTTAGTTATAGGTTCCATTACACATGTTTTACTAAAAGAAGGGCTTATACAACAGGATGGTTTTATAGATGCTAATAAAGCAAAAACAATTACTTCATTGGGTTTAGATGGTTATTATTCTACCGAGCCAATTGCGAGATTTGAATACGCAAAACCAGGTAAGGAAGTAAAAAAAATAAGCTAATTCGTTTTGCCCCTAAAGTATTTCCCAATCACAGGGAATTGTTGAAATTCTTTTCTTTCAATATTGGCCACAAAATAAATAAATGCAAACATTAAAATGGAGGCGGTGGTTATTGAATAATAAATATTATCACTGATCAATCCTAAGCCTTTGTGAATAAAGAATATGAGCGTAGTCAGCACTAGATAGGCGATTAACTTCTTTTTAGCATATGGAATGGGATAAAATTTCTGTCCAAATAAATAAGACGTTACCATCATAAAAGCATAGCAACTGAAGGTAGCCCAAGCACTTCCAGTATATCCGAAAAGAGGTATCCACCAGATATTTAAAAGTACAGTTACAACAGCTCCTGCGATGGTAATGCCTGCGCCATATAAATTCCGATTAGTGAGTTTGTACCAAATAGATAGGTTGTAATAAATACCTAAAAACACACTGCCCATTGCTAATATTGGTACAATATGGATTCCTTCTCCATACTCTTTGAATTTAATAGTTAATATTTTTTCAAAAACATCTAAGAAAAGCCCGATACCTAAAAACATACAACAGCAAGCGATGACAAAAAATTTCATTACCCTAGCATATGTTTTTGTTGCATTTTCTTCTTTAGATTGGTTAAAGAAAAAAGGTTCTGCGGCCATTCGGAACATTTGTATGAAAATAGTAATCAGAACAGCTAATCTATAATTGGCGGCAAATATCCCTAGTTGTCTTTTAGCTTCGTTAGCAGGAAGATTTACCACATGCTGATAAACAAGTCGACTGATCATTTCATTTATCATTCCACCCAATCCTACTATTACCAATGGATAGGCATATTTCATAACCTCTTTCCATATTTTACCATCAAAATTAAATTTAAAACTGCGCCATTCTTTCCACAATAACACAAAGGTTGTAGCGCTGCCTATTAGGTTTCCGATCAGGTAATAACCAATTCCGATAGAGGGGTCGTAGAAAAATAGTAGTGGACTATCTGGTTTATTAGCAGTGAGATAAGGGCAAATACCAATAAAAAAAAGGACTACAAAAACATTCACTGCTATACCTGCAATTCTTACAAATGCATATTTTCTGGGTCTGCCTTCTTGCCTAAGTTTTGCGAAGGGTAGGGTAGCAATAGTATCTAAAAAAATAATTCCTGTAAGCCATACAAAATATTCGGGGTGGGTAGGCATCAAGGTAGCGCTTGCTAATGAATGACTAAAAAATAATAAAATGCCAGAAAATAAAATAGTAGAGCTTAGAATAGAAACATTCAGTGTATTATAAAGACGATGCTTATCTATTTCTTGTGAAAATCTAAAATAACTGGTTTCTACACCGTAAGTAAAAAGAATATTTACAAATGGTACGATGGCATATATCTGTGTAAGATCGGCTGTGTCGGCAGCCTGATAAATAAAGCTAAGCGAAAAATTAATTAGGTAGCCGAGAAACCTGCTTCCAATGGTTGGTAGTCCATACCATAAAGTTTGTCCTGCTAATTTTTTTATACTGCTCAATTATAAAATGTTTGTCAACAAATTTACTTGTATAATTTTTAATATCCGATTGAATTTATACTCAATATTTTGAATTGATTAAAGCTACTGGATCACTAACTATCCATTTTGAAAGGCGCTTCACTATTAGTTTAGATTACACTTGATTAAATTTTTCAATTGTTTAGCATCATTAGGGTAGTGTAATCAGCCATTAAACCAGGTTAACAAATGCAATGAAAACGATATTATTTAGATTGTGACAATCTATTGTCGTGGAGCAATACGTCATCTGTAAGTGTTAGCAAAAATTCAATTAAATCTACTTTTTCTTGATTGGTGAAAGAAAGTCTATTTTTTAAAAGAGGGTCTAATGTTGTTTGGGTGATATCGATTCCTGTTTGATAATAGCTTACAACTTGTAGTAGAGAAAAAATTCTTCCGTCATGCATGTAAGGCCCTGTGTATTGTATGTTTCGTAGGCTCGGCACTTTAAATACTAGAGAATCAGAAGACTTACCGGTAATACGCATACGCCCTATATCTTTTAAAAATGGATCGATTGAAAGCCCATTGTTACGAAATGAATTATCGGTAAACAATGGTTCGGTGTGACAGCTGTTGCACTTGGCTTTAAAGGTGGTGTATCCATTCTGTTCCGCTACGGTAAAGCTTGCTTCCCCTCTTTTTACTTGGTCATATTTGCTGTTAAAAGATTGTATGCTGCCCATAAATTGAGAGAGTGCTTTTAGCATTCTTTGGCTATTAATTGTAGTGTCTCCAAATGCAGCAGCAAACATTCGGTGATAGGCAGTGTCAATAGATAATTTTTTTAAAAGGTTTTCAATATTTTCTGCCATTTCTGTGATGTCAGTAATGGGGGCAAGGGGTTGTACTTCAATGTGGTTAATGCCACCATCCCAGTGCATTTCTTTCATCCAAGCAAGATTAAAAAGAGGGGGTGCATTGCGAAAGGTGAAGCTATTATTAAATCCATGGCTAAACTGGTGATCATAAGTAGAGAATGCTGCAAATTGCTGGTGGCAGCTCGCACAGGGAAAATTACCATCCTTACTCAGGCGGCCATCATAGAATAATTTTTTGCCTAGTTGAAAGCCTTCTTCGGTAAGGGGATTATTTTTAAAAATATCGATGGGTGGTGTTGGCCAACCTGCGGGTATTTTAAAAGTTAAATAAGTAGGATGATATCCAGAAGAAATTGCATGTTCATCACTTTTTTTACATGCGTCAAAAAGTATAGTAATCCCACCGAAGATCACAATGGTTAGTATGAGAATTTTAGTTTTCAATTTTAATTATTTACAATTTCTTTTATTGAAAACATAGCACTATAATTTTCTGCAATTTTTTTTGCCATTTCCCCAGGTGTAGTGCATACAGGGAGCTCAGTAATTTTTATATTATTGGTATGCTGCCACCATAGATTCAAATCCGCTTCTAAATTAATTTCATTAATTTTTCCTTGTTCGACTAACAATTTTTTTCCTATTGGAAAATCCAGTTGAACAGTTTTTAATACAGAATTAACTCCTGTAAATCCTCCAATATGATAAGCAATTTTACGGCCAACCTGATTTGATTGTGGTGATACTCCTTCCATTTTGGCCATCACATATCCACTGTTCCATGTCCAAAACATATCGTTTAGTGGGTCTAAAGCGCCTGACTGCGCACCGCTTACATTCCTTAAACTGTCAACACCGATTAAAAATTGAATTGAGGAGAAGGAATTTTCTTCTACTGTGAAAGTAAAGGAAAGGCTAGCAGGTAGGCTTTGATTTATCAAATGATAACTTTCTTTTTCAGTTACTTTACCCTTGTCATTGATTAAGCAAATATTGCTGATATAATACTTTAGCTGAGTGATTGAATACTTTTCACCAAATTTATTAGAGAATATGCTACTATCTAATAATATCGGTTGGGTACCAACCAAATTCCTAAAACTTATTTTTATAGTCCCTGTTTTAGGAGTGGTTGTCTTATTGCAGTTGCTTAAAAATAACCCACTCATTATGGTAAGGATTAAATATAATTTTTTTTTCAAGTAATTGATTTTAAAATGGTCACTCAGTAATTATTTTTATTTTTTCCTAGTTTAAATAGGTGCTTTTGTTAATAGAAATTTCACCCTCCATTATTTCAAAAATTAAGGTTTTATTTTCATTCTATTTTGCTTTGTCTCCCCCCATTTTTTTTTACTATCTATTCTTTTTTCTTTTGCAGCTTTGGAAGGTCTAGTGGGTCTTCTTTTTTTGGGTACCAGCAGGGCTTTTTTTACTAGCTGGTTCATTTTTTGGATAACCAACAGCTTATTGGCTAGTTGGGACCGCTCAGTTTGACTTTTTACCAGCAAAAAGCCCTCTTGGGTGATTTTATTGGCTAGTTTTTCATTTAAAAGGGCTTTTTGGGCCTCATTCAGTAGGTTTGAAGCGGCTATTTTCCAATATCCTTCTACCATCGTCTCCACTTTGTTTACATTTTGCCCCCCTTTTCCTCCACTTCGGGCAGTATTAAATTTAATTTCTCCCTTAATTTCCATACCCAAATTTACTTTATTTATATAATGGGAGTGACTAAAGCCTTTCATTTGTTATCTTTATTTTAATAAGCAAAAAAAAAATCAAGATATTTGTAAAAAACCAATCTATAATTGATGCCAAACGGAATATACCATTCATTCTCTGATAGAAAGAGGGCCGGTAAAAAATCTTTTGCAGTATTGATTGATCCAGACAAGGTAAATGATCAAAGTATGGCAAAGCTGATCGAATTGTCTGTATCTTCCAAAGTTGATTATTTTTTTGTGGGCGGTAGTTTGGTTGTTTCCAATTATCTGGATCAATGTCTTCAACTAATTAGGAAAAGCTGTTCAATTCCTACAGTTCTTTTTCCTGGAAGTCCCTCTCAAGTAAGTAAATATGCGGATGCTTTATTATATCTATCGTTAATCAGTGGCCGAAATGCTGAGCTATTGATTGGACAGCATGTAGTATCTGCTCCAATGGTTAAGAAAAGCGGATTGGAAGTAATGTCGACTGGCTATATGGTAGTAGATGGAGGTGCACCTACTACGGTTTCCTATATTTCAAATTCAAGTCCCTTACCTTCTGATAAAAGTGAAATTGCCGTTTGTACCGCACTTGCCGGTGAAATGCTTGGAATGAAATTAATTTATATGGATGCAGGAAGCGGAGCTAAAAATCCTATTTCCGAGACTATGATTTCAAAAGTTGCCCAATCTATAGCTGTCCCATTAATTGTTGGCGGAGGAATTGTAGACCCTGAAAAGGCCTACTTAAATTGCAAAGCTGGAGCAGACATAATTGTAGTAGGTAACGCTATTGAAAAAGACAGTTCCCTGATTAGAGAAATGGCCGATGCAGTCCATAGCATTCCTGCCTTAGTTTAAATTTTTTAATTTATCCCTGATAAAAAGAAAATTATTTTTCTTTTTCAACCCTTGAAGGCGTATCCTTTCCACTCACAATAGATTTGCTACTTAGTGCGATCGCTTTAATAATCTCGGTCATATTAGTCATATCCAAAGTCTCTATTTCGTCATTCACTGTATGGTAAAATTTTTCTGAGTCCATTTTAGAAGTTGAAATAGTATGCGCAGGCACGCCTAGCTCAGCTAGGGTGGCATTATCGCTTCTGTAAAATAAATTTTGTTTAGGATAAGGATCTGGTTCAAATTTAAATTTAGAATCTGCTAGATTAGCCTGCAAAATCTTTCCCATATTACTTTTTTCAAATCCTGTGATGTAGGCGCTACTAGTACCCCACTTACTTTCTGTTCCAATCATTTCAATATTAAACATGGCCATTATTTTATCCGCATTCAATTGTTTACTAAAATAACGGCTACCAAATCCACCTACTTCTTCGGCAGTGAAGGCAACAAAAATGATTGTCCTTTCGTTTTTTTCTTTCAAAAGGCTAAAATATTTACTCAGTAGGA
The DNA here is from genome assembly GCA_030831945.1 of Ferruginibacter sp. Taxonomy (GTDB): domain Bacteria; phylum Bacteroidota; class Bacteroidia; order Chitinophagales; family Chitinophagaceae; genus Ferruginibacter. The sequence goes on along the minus strand of JAURKC010000035.1, from coordinate 72,266 downwards.
TCATAGCAGTAGTGCCAGCAGCATCGTCGTTAGCTCCATTAAAAATACTGTCCTGCTCATTATTAGGTTTACCAATTCCTAAGTGATCATAATGTCCGCTAAATATTACATACTCATCTTTTTTACTTTTTCCAGGTAATACGCCTACTACATTTTTAAGCTTTTGCTCTATTACTTCATTTTGAATATGCAGCTTTATTGAAGCGGGGGCAAGATTTGATGTTAGTATAAACAACTGGGAACTGGCGGTTTGAAATTTTGCATTTCCTACAAATTGCTTTAAGTTTTTGAATCGTTTGGAATGAGCCGTATCAATTAATAGGATAATATTTTTTTCAAGTGAAATCAAGGGTAAAACTGTTTTAAATAAATCATCCTCTTTTTTCACTTTAACTACTTCATAATTGGCGAATGAATTGATGTTGATCTCTGCAGCTGTAGTGTTAGCAGCAACATTGGCGCTATTCAATGAGTCATTATCTAATAGTCCTATTATTTGTAAGGGTTTAACCTTGGTCATAATAAAATTTTGGAGATAAGATTTCTCATTACCCAAAAACTTCAATTTATTTTTTGAAAATTCCGATTCAATAAATTCGGCAGCCTTATCAATTCCAGCAGTAAATGTTCTGCGACCTTGCATATCATCTGCAGAAAGTGTTTTTTCAATTCTTTCTACTTCTGCTACATTGATTATTTTGTCTATGTTTTGTGAGAAGGTAAGTAGGGTGATAAAAATTGCTGCAGTGGTTAAAAATATTTTTTTCATTATTGATTTTTTATGTTCATTAATTATTTTAGAGACTCATCATTTCTTTAAATTTTACTGCCTGCCTTCTGCTAACTTCTACTTTTTCTCCTCCCTGAAGGTCTAGTATTAAGCCACCATTAAAGTAAGGTTCAATTTTTTCGATCATTCGTAAGTTTACAATATGTTTTCTGTTAGCTCTGAAAAATGTTTTTTCATCTAATCTTTCTTCTAAAGCATTTAGAGATTTTAAAATCAACGGTTTGTTGCCTGCAAAATACACTTTTGCATAATTACCCACACTTTCAAATAAACGCACTTCGGAGAGTTTCACAAACCAGCAACGTTCCCCATCTTTTACAAATACTTGGTCGTTTTCGGTAAGAAGCCCCCTGCTGAATGCTTGCTGAGCAGCCAGTTCTTTTTCTTCAGATTGAATTAACTTTTGTAATGCATCTGCCAGTCTTTTTGGTTCAATAGGTTTCATTAGGTAGTCTAATGCATTAACCTCAAAGGCTTTTAAGGCGTATTCGTCGTAAGCGGTAGTGAATATTACCTGAGGTATTCTGTCTAATTCTTGAAGCATGTCAAATCCAGTCTTTCCAGGCATTTGTATATCTAAAAAAATAAGATCTGGGTTCAGCATTTCAATTTTTTCAATACCCTCTTTTGCATTCGTAGCTTCTTCTATAACCTCTATCTCTGGAAATTCTAACAGAAGTTTTTTCAACTCATTTCTTGCTAACCGTTCATCATCTATAATGATAGCTTTTTGCATGGATAAAATTTATTTGTATAAAAGTTATTTACTAGTAATTATTAATTAGCTATAAATGGCATTGTTATTCTAGATTCTACCATTTCATTGTTCATATTTTTGATGGCAAAACTTGCCTTTCCTTGATAAAGCAGATTTAACCTATCCTCCGTACTTTTTAGTCCAAAGCCATTGCTATTTGGATAATTACCGAGTTGACCCGTATTTTGAACGGATAATTCATGATGATTGTTTATAAAATCTGAAGAAACTTTAATGATACCACCGCTTTCTTTTTTGCTGATACCATGCTTGATAGCATTTTCTACTAATGTTTGTAACATCATAGGAGGTATGGGTTGCTGCAAAGTACTTTCTTTGATATCTAATTCTATAGATAATCTTTCTTCAAAACGCATTTTTTCAAGTGCTAGATAATCTCTTACAATACTAAGTTCTCTTTCTAGGGGGACTGTTTCCAATTTTTCAGTTTGCATACTGCTGCGCAATATATTACTCAGCTCTGTAATCGCAGTCCTTGCTCTTGAAGGGTTTTCATCTACCAATGCTCTGATGCTATTGAGTGCATTGAAAATAAAATGCGGGTTAATATGTGATTTGATTGTTTTAAGTTCCAGCTCTTTTACTAAGGATTGTAATTTAAAAGTATCCACTTCTTGTCGAAGCGTTCTTTCTACGTAGTGAAAAATATAGTACAGCAAATTCCAAATAAATAATAGAAAAAAACTATCGAGGGAGTTTCGGATAATCTCATTGAGTAGTGAGATTTTTGGATTATTTTGAACACGGAGCTTAAATATTTTTTCAATTCCTGTGTCTATACATGCATATATGATTGCAAATACTACCGTCACTATTATGAAATAAACAATTTGTTTTTTTATAGGTTTTTCCAGAAAATTATATTTTTTAATGACCCTACGCATAAGATGAGTCAAAATTATTCCTGTTAATACACTGATGCCAATGAGTAGAAAGAAATGATCGATTTTTCGAACGGAGAGCGTTAGATAATAAAAAGAAGAAATAGCAATATTGGTTCCCCATCCTCCTAGTTGGCATATCCAATAAGTCGATATTTTCTTTTTCATATACTTGAATTTATTTTTCCTTTAATTGTGTTCTTTGGCAACTAGAATGCTGGGCTAGTTTTTCTCAACAATAGAAGTATTTTTAAAAATACCCTTCTTTTTACAAATCTACGAATTGGCCAACCGAATGGACATTAGTTTTTATTAATGGTGAAATGTAGTGTTAAGAGGTGTTTCAATGCCAAGAGCAGTCAAAAATTGCTTTCGGCAGCTCTATCGCTTCATTTAGGGTAATTTTTAATAATTTTACTGTTCGCTCCAATGCTAATTTTGTTATTTTTACATTATGTCAAACCCCCATTTAAATAAAGATAGCGAGTTGCTAAGTGCGCAAGAGAAAGAGTTTGAAAATAATATTCGGCCAAGTGAGATGGCTGATTTTTCGGGGCAGCCACAAACCATTGAAAATCTTCGAATCTTTATCAAGGCAGCAAAAATTAGGGGAGAAGCCCTGGATCATATTTTATTTCATGGTCCTCCCGGGTTGGGTAAAACTACTTTAAGTAGAATTGTAGCTAATGAGTTAGGTGTTAAAATAAAAGAGACCAGTGGCCCGGTAATTGAAAAGCCAGGCGATCTTGCTGGTTTACTTACCAATTTAGAGCCCAATGACGTATTGTTTATAGATGAAATTCATCGGCTGAGTAATGTAGTGGAAGAATATTTGTATGCGGCGATGGAAGATTTTCGTATCGATATTATTATTGATAGTGGCCCTAATGCAAGGAGTGTTCAAATCAATCTAAATCCATTTACCCTTATTGGTGCAACTACCAGAAGTGGTTTGTTAACAGCACCTTTACTTTCTAGATTTGGTATCAAGTCAAGATTGGAGTATTACAATGCAGCCACGCTACAAAAAATTATTCTGCGATCTGCATCTATTTTAAATACATCTATCACCACTGATGCAGCAGATGAAATTTCTCGTCGTAGTCGCGGTACTCCTCGTATTGCAAACGGATTATTGAGAAGGGTAAGAGATTTTGCTCAGGTATTAAATGATGGTGCAATTGATTTAGGAATCACGCAACATTCATTGCAGGCGCTGAATGTAGATGAACATGGGTTGGATGAAATGGATAATCGAATATTGAATGTGATCATCGATAAGTTTAAAGGTGGGCCAGTAGGTATTACTACTATTGCTACCGCAGTAGGAGAGGAAGCAGGGACATTGGAAGAAGTGTATGAACCATTTTTAATTCAAGAAGGCTTTTTACAAAGAACAGCCAGAGGTAGGGAGGCTACCGCAAAGGCATACGCGCATTTAGGTAAAATTTCTAGCAGGGGTTCTGGAAATACTCTTTTTAGTTAAATAGAATATTTGCAATAATTTTTTCAAAAGATTAGTAGTATAAAAAAGGCCCTGATTTTCAGGGCCTTTAATTTTTTTATCTTGTTATTAGGCAGCTACAAGCCTAAATCCGTTTCCATGAATATTGACAATCTCAATGGTTTCATCTTCTTTTAAATATTTACGCAATTTGGCAATGTAAACATCCATACTTCTTCCATTGAAATAAGTGTCACTGCCCCAAATTTTCTTTAATGCAGCTTCCCTAGTTAATAAGTCATTTTTATGTTCACATAACATTTTTAATAATTCATTTTCCTTTGGAGAAAGAACATTTATTTTACCATCAATGGTAAGTTCTCTTAAACGAGGGTTGAAATGGTATTTCCCCATATCAAACTCTGCGTTTACTTCCTCGCGGTGAGTTTCTTCATTACGCTTTAAAACAGCTTTTATTTTTAAAAGTAATACCTCACTATCAAAAGGTTTAGTGATGTAGTCATCTGCTCCCAATTTGTAGCCTTGAATGATGTCTTCTTTCATTGTTTTAGCGGACAAGAAAAACAAGGGTACATCTGGATTGATATCTCTAATCTCTTCTGCTACCGCAAAGCCATCCATATTAGGCATCATAACATCTAGTAGGCACATGTCAATTTTTTCTCTCTGAAATGCGGCAAGTCCTAGGCGGCCATCTCTTTCAAGCACTACATCATAATCATTGAGTTCTAAATAGTTTTTTAACACCATTCCTAGATTGGTGTCATCTTCGCACAATAGTATTTTGGGTTTTGTTGCTTCCATATTATCAGAGTTTAAAGGCAAATAAAATTAATTCAAATTGATTTACACAAATTTTGTGCCTATTTTTTTGTTAAAGGTAATTCTGTGTTTATTTTAACAATCTATTTTTTACTGAGTACAGTCTAATTCTAATGTTAGCATTGAGTAATTGTTCCCCTTTTGTTTTGAACGGCTAGCCTATACCAAAAAAAGAGCTTGAAGTATTAATTTACGATAAAAGCCATCTAGAACTAGATGGCTTTTATCGTAAATTTTATTAAAAATTATTTAAAATCTGCGTCTGAAACCCCTTCATTTATTTTGATTTCCTTGTATTTAAATGGAATTTCTTGACCTCCAACAGTTCTCGTTACTTCTCCTGGTAGTAAAACCTTGCCGGCTTTTATGTAATTTTTATATTCTATTGTAATCGGAACATCCGCATTTTCCTGAGCAGTAGTGGTCTCTTCTTTTAGCAATAAGCCAGTTTTAGCGGCGTATTCTTGAACTGATATTCTTCCACTAGGCATCACTACTTTTAATCGATAAGTGTTTTCATCATTTATTTTTCCAAGGCCTAGATAATCCATTTTATATTCGGGACTAGTGATGTAAAATAATTGTGGAATAATACCTTTTTCATCTAACGCTTCTTTGACTTCTTTGGCAGATAAATCTTTTTTCTGAGGACCTTGTTGCTGAAAACCTACTTTGCCATCAAATACAGATTTCATAATGGTCATAGCTCCCATTTTAATTTCTGTAAATTGTAGATTAGGGTTTTTCTTCTTTTCAATACCTTCAAAATTTCTACCCATCATCTCAAGTCCAATGGTGGAGGAAATGCTGTTGATTTTCTGAATCTCATCTCTTCCTCCAATAGCTTTTAAATAGCTCTCTACAATTTCAGCTGCAGAAATATTATAGGTATTCTTCTCTGTCTCATTTACTTTTTTATCTTTCGGCTTTTCAATTACCGGATCTGCATTGCGGTCGTATTTTTTGATGGGATAGCCTAACCTCATTAATTTAGGAATGATAACACTTCCATTACCTACAATTACAATTCTAGAACTACTTTCATTGAAATAAGCCTTCGCTACATTTTTAATGTCCTCCAAGGTTACACTATTTATTTTTTGGAGATAGGTTCTGTAAAAATCTTTAGGCAAATTATTGATAAGTATATTGGAAGCATAAGTAGCCGTCCTAGAAGGATCTTCCATACCTAGAGCAAAGGAACCATTGTATTTTGCTTTAGCATTATCTAGTTCTTCTTGGGTTATCTTTCCATCTCTCATGTTTAATATTTCTCTAAAAATTTCTGCCGTTGCACTGTCTACTTTATCAGTACGCACGGCTGCACTTGCAGTAAACAGGCTTTGGAAACGTCCTCCTCCAGTTCTTGAATAACTGCCATAAGTAAATCCATGTTTTTCTCTAAGGTTCATGAATAACTTACTTTCTGCTCCACCACCTAATATTTGATTCGCTAATAATAAGGCATGGTAGTTTTTATTACTAAGTGGATTATAAATAAGGTTACCAATATTTAATTCTCCTTGAACTGCGGTTGGAACATCCACAAAATCAATTTCTGTTTTTTTAGGATTCTCTACAATTGGAATGTTTGGAAGAGTTAACTTTTTACCTGTCCAGTTACCAAATGCTTTGGTCGCTAAATCCTTAGCTGCAGCAGGGGTAATGTCACCTACAAAAGTTAAATAGGATCGTGAAGGAGTAATATAATTTTTATACGCATCTTTCACATCTTCAATGGTAAGCCCTTTTACTGTTTCCTCCGAGGTAAATTCACCCATGGCAGTTTGCTTGCCATAGCTCAGTGCTTTGTTAACCCTAGCTGAAATAGCAGCAGTGCTTTTCTCATTTGCTTTTAATCCAGTGATGGTCATCGATTTTAATTTACCAAAAGAGGATGCTGGGAAATCTGGGTTTTTAATTCCATCCGCCATTAGGTTAAATGCTTTTTCAAAATATCTTGTCAATGAACTTGCAAATCCGCCTCCTGCAGAAAGGCTTACATTAGCCCCAATTAAGTCAACGGCTTCATCAAATTTATCCTTCGGCATTGAGGTGGTTCCCTCACCTAACATTTGTCCCATTAAATCTAGGAGACCAGCCTTATTACCTTCCATAATAGGACCCGCATCAATACTAAGGGAGGCATTTACTTTAGGTAGTTTGTGGTTTTCTACTACTAGTATGGTCATGCCATTGGCGAGCGTAAATACTACTGGATCTTTTATCGAAATGACAGGAGCTGGACCAGCGGCAGGTTTTTTTGATCTGTCTAATTTTGTTTGTGCAAACCCGTGCTGAAATAAAACAACACTTAGCGCAACTATAATTATTTTTTTCATCTAATGTATTTTTTCGGTGTAAAGAAGTTGATGGAGATGATATCATCTCTTAATTTATTTTTTTGGTAAATAGTAAACCACTACTCGCTGATTTTTATTTAAATATTTTTTTGCAGCATTCTGAATATCTTGTCTAGTTATTTTTCTTATCTCTTCCAGTTCAGTATTAATATTATTGGTGTTTTTGAAGAAGGTGTAACCATTTGCAAGGTTTTCTGCAACTCCTAACATTTGGCTATTTTTTCCAATAAAATCATTTTCAAATTGGTTTTGCAATTTTGTGAATTCAGCTTCACTAATAAGCGTGGTTTGCAATTTTACTATTTCTTCATCCATATCTTTCAATAGGGTGTCTAGCGGAGTGTTATTATTGGGCAATCCAAATGTAATGTAGGCGCCATAATCTTCTAATGAATAGTTGAAGGAGGCAACTTGTAATGAATTCTTTTTCTCATCCACCATTTTTTTGTACATACGACTGCTGTTTCCTTGGCTAAGAACTGCCGAAGCCATTTCTAAAACTCTGGAATCTTTTTCGGTTTCACCCGGAACTCTGTAGGCAGCTAAAATTGCTGGTATTTGGATATTGCTATCATAAGCGGTGTCAATGATTTCCTTTGTAATAGGTGTTTCTTTGGCAGCTGTTCTAGTGATAGCCTGACCTGATGGAACTTCAGCGAAATATTGTTCTACTAATTTTTTAGTTTTTTCTATTTCGATATCTCCAGCAATCACTAAGGCAGCATTATTAGGGGTATAATATTTTTTATTAAAGGCTTTAAATTCTTCTAAGGTGGCTGCATCCAAATCAGCCATACTACCTATTGGCACCCAATTGTAGGGATGCTTAGTAAAAAGCCTTTTCATTATCTCACTTAGAAAATTACCATAAGGCTGATTATCTACACGTAATCTTTTTTCTTCTTTTACTACTTCATTTTGAGTTTTAACCCCCACTTCATTAATTACAGGGTGAAGCATTCTTTCGCTTTCAAGCCAAAGACCGGTAGCCAATTGGTTAGAAGGAAAAACCTCATAATAAAAAGTGCGGTCTTGAGTGGTGTTAGCATTATTTTGCCCACCATTACTGCTTACAATTTTCATGAATTCACCTCTTTTGATATTGTCACTTCCCTCAAAAAGAAGGTGTTCAAAAAAGTGGGCAAAGCCAGTACGGTTGGTCTGCTCATCCTTGCTACCTACATGGTACATTACAGAGACGGCCACTACCGGGGCTGTTTTATCTTGGTGCAATATTACATGCAAGCCATTTTTTAATTTATACTCAGTAAAGGCAACTTTTTGAGCCGATACCGAAAGGGTCATAGCCCATCCAAAAAAGAAAAATAATTTTGATTTCATATTCGATTTATTTGAATGTTAAAAATAGGATTTTATTAATATAATTGCTATTCTTTAACATAAAATTGATGAATGGTACTCAGAGGCCTAAGTTTATCGAATCCTACCTATTATTTGATAGGATTGATGGCTATTGATTATTTTTGTATATGCGCAATAGGAAATCAATTTTTCAACACCGCTTTGGACCAGTTGCTGTAATTGCAATGATGGTAGCTGGAATCAGCTTTATTACTAGGGTAATATTAATGATAAAAAGCTGGTCTAGTTTAGAATTGACACTCTTTCGCTTTTTTACCATTTATTTAATTGGCTTGCTTTATGACCTTACGGTAAGTAGTTTTTTTGCTATACCCGTAGCAATCTATTGTTGGCTAATGAAGGATTCTTGGTATCAAAAAAAATGGCAGCGCCTCCCTCTATTTCTTTTGTTTTCCATTATCTGTTTTATTTTAGTTACCGCAGCTGGTAGCGAAATTATTTTTTGGAATGAGTTTACGGTGCGATTCAATTTCATAGCAGTCGACTATTTAATTTATACCAATGAAGTGTTGGAAAATATCTGGGAATCTTATAACATGCCCTTGATTATTTCTTTGGTGGTTATAGTGGTATCGATAATTCTTTTTTTGCTTAAAGGAAAAATTATTGCATCGCAACAGATAAGTATGCGATTTCTTCATCGCACGATAGTGATGTTAATTTTTTCTTTGCTACCCTTAAGTGGTTATTTTTTAATTAACAACCAGTATAAAATTATTAGTAAAAATAACTATGTAAATGAATTAGGAGGAAATGGCATCTATGAATTTGGAGCTGCATTTTGGAATAATGAAATTGATTATCATCAATTTTATATCGAGAGGAATGATACGGCTAATTTCACCTTACTTCGATCGATGCTGCAGGCGCCTAATGCAACGTTTGCAGCCGACCCGCTGAGTATTGAACGCGTGATCAAACCCGATAGTCCTCGTCATCATTGGAATGTTGTTTTGATTAGTGTAGAAAGTTTAAGTGGCGACTATATGCAGTATTTTGGTAATAAAGAAAATATTACACCCTATCTAGACTCTTTGATTCCTAACAGCTTGTTTTTTAGTAATTTTTATGCTTCTGGAACTAGGACGGTAAGAGGCTTAGAAGCGCTCACACTGGCTATTCCTCCCACACCTGGGCAATCGATTGTTCGTCGTCCAAAAAATGAAGACTTATTTTCATTGGGATCTGTATTTAAGAAAAGTGGTTATGACGTGCGCTATATTTATGGGGGGAACAGTTTTTTTGATAACATGGGTTATTTTTTTTGGCATAATGGATATCAAGTATTGGATAAGGGTGATATTCCTGAACAATTAGTTCACCATACTACCGCCTGGGGAATTGATGACGAGGCTACTTTTCAGTATACACTCGATCAGTGTGATAAAAGTTATCGTGAGGGAAGACTTTTTTTTAATCATATGATGACTGTCAGTAATCATCGACCTTACACTTATCCTGATGGTAGGATTGATATTCCTTCCTCAGCTCAAAGCTCTGCTGGTGGGGTTAAGTACACCGATTATGCTATTCATAGTTTTTTAAAGGAAGCTGCAAAAAAACCTTGGTTTGATCAAACTGTTTTTGTGATTGTGTCGGATCATTGTTCACGCAGTGCAGGTAAAACTGATTTGCCTGTTAATCGATATCATATCCCCTGCATCATTTATGCTCCCCAATTAATTAAGCCTACCATTGAAAAAAGGCTAATTAGTCAAATTGATTTAGCGCCTACTTTATTGGGTTTACTTAATATTCCTTACACCAGCCAGTTTTTTGGATTGGATATTTATAAGACACCCATTAATCGAGATCGGGTGTTTATAAGTACCTATCAAAATTTGGGTTATATAAGAGCTGGTCAGCTGGTAATACTTTCGCCGCAGAAAAGAGTAGCAACCTATCAGCCCAATTTTGAGACTGGTGTTGCAGCTGAAATTCCTGCATCAGATAGTTTGATAAATGAAGCGATTGCCTGGTATCAGGGAGCTAGTTACTCATTTAGAAATCGAAGAATCCGAAAAAATAGGTAGTGAGTCACTCCCCCCGGTGACTCACTCTCCTTGGCGACTCGTCAGTGTGAGTGACTCACTCCCCCTTGAGACTCAGCTTGCCAGTGACTCACTCCCCCCGGTGACTCACTCCCCTTGGTGACTCGTCAGTGTGAGTGACTCACTCCCCCTAGTGACTCAGCTTGCCAGTGACTCACCGGGTAGCTAAACTAATTTTCCCTTCTCTACTAACTGCTATCTTTTTCTCTGACTGAAGATAGTCGAGCACCTTACAAATCTTTTCCTTTTTAAAGGGCTTTCCACTTTCAATTAATTCCTTCATCTCCCCTGAATGCTGCTCGCTCCACTCTAGAATGTAAAGTGCAATTTTTTCAAACTCTTCCTTACTCATCCGAAGCGATTTTAAATTGATGCAATTGTCACAAATCCCACAGCGCTTTATCGCATGATCATTGAAATAATTACCAATAATTTGACTTCTACACTTTATGGTGTTGGTTATAAATTCGGTAATGGCTTTTACTCTGGTCTCGAAATTATTTTTTCGTTCATTATAGTTATCCAAATTAATTATAAAGCTATCCGCATACATCCTGTTAATTCTTAAGCTAAGTTGAGGTGTATCCTTTTGTGCATCGTAGGTTACAATACCATAATGTTGTAATTGCTTTAATTCTTTCTTCACCTCTTCTGTACTTTTTTTTATAAATCTTGCTAGCTCAGTTTCATATATCGTTGCAGGGTAGTCGAAAATCCCTTCATAACTTCTGAGTAATCCTTTAATCAACTTTTCAAAGGAAGGAAATTGTTTTTCAAAATCTTCTAACTGCTCTCTGTTGCTGTTGAATACTAGTGTGGAAGGTTTAAAAAAGACTTCATTAAACCAAAGAATCTCTTCTTGCTCTAAAGTCTTAATGGCATAAGTAGCAGTAAGCATATTGATTTTAAAAGCTGCCGAAAAACTAGCCATGTCAAAATCAAAACTATTACCTTCTCCACTACCAGCGGCTACTTGTAGATGATTCATTATGGCGATATAGACTTGTTTAATCGTTGCTTTATCTGGATATCGAATATCGCTTTGTAATTGCATATCGGCTACTTCCCGATGATTATATAGCATTACCGCGTAAGCTCTTTTGCCATCCCTGCCTGCTCTTCCAGCTTCTTGATAGTAATTTTCAATACAATCTGGTACTGAATAATGTACTACTAATCTTACATCCGGCTTATCAATGCCCATACCAAAAGCGTTGGTACAGGTAATGATTCGAGTGGAATTGTTAATCCAATTTTCTTGTCGCTTATTTCTTTCATCATTACTCAGACCTGCATGATAAAAATCTGCATTAATATTATTTAGCGTAAGCAATTCTGCTATGTCTTTGGTTTGTTTGCGACTCTTGCAATAAACAATTCCACTTCCTTTTACATTATTAAGAATTTCTAGCAGTTTGTTTTGTTTAGATACTACATTAAAAACACTATAAGATAGATTGGCTCTTTCAAAAGATTGCTGAAATCTTTGTTCGGTTATTTTAAAAAGCAATTTTTCACAAATGTCATTTTGCACAGATTGAGTGGCAGAGGCAGTCAGTGCGAGTATGGGTATTTTAGGCAGCTGTTCCCTTACAGCAGCAATGCGTAAGTAAGAGGGTCTAAAATCATAGCCCCATTGTGAAATACAATGTGCCTCATCCACCGCTATGAGGTTGATGTTCATAGAAGGTAAATAATCTAGAAACAAATCGGTTGCTAATCTTTCGGGTGAAACATACAGAAATTTATAGTTTCCATGAGCAGCATTTTGCAAGGTTTTTTTTACTTCTAAAAAACTCATTCCTGAGTAAATCGATAAGGCTAAAATTCCTTTTTTCTTTAATCCTTCCACCTGATCTTTGATCAGGGCAATTAAGGGACTTATTACTAAACAAATCCCTTCTTTTGCTAATGCTGGAACCTGAAAACAAATAGATTTCCCTCCTCCCGTGGGTAGTAAAGCTAAGGTGTCTTTTCCCTCCAAAATACTATTGATAATATCCTTCTGTAAGGGTCGAAATTCATCGTACCCCCAATTTTCTTTTAAAATTTGATGGATGGAAATTTTGGTCAAAACGATATTTTTAAAGGCAGTTTTGGTTAGTAAATTTTTGAATTACCAGGCGCTTGCTAGGGTGCAAAATAGGTATAAAACTAATGTTGTTTTTATATTTTTATTTAGTTTAGCTAATACTGAATATTATGTTTAATAACAATCTCTTCAACTTATAATTAAAAGGAATCACTAAATCTTAAACAGTTTTTTTACCTTCACTCTCTCCAAGATGAATCAAAGATGGAAAAATTCTTTTTTGACAGCTTCATCTTATTTATTTAAAAATCAACTTGTATGAAAAAAAAATTATTCTTGTTTATTGGTATAGTTATCTGTGCCAATCTTTCTGCACAAGACAAGCCAGTGGCATTTAAAGGCGCGCTTGTTTATCCGATAACTAGCCAGCCTATTCCAAATGGAACAGTGATTGTTCAAAATGGCAAAATTATAGCTGTCGGCGATGCCTCTTTAAAAATCCCTTCAGATGCAGTGATTACTGATGCAAAGGGTAAAGTGATTATGCCAGGAATAGTAGATACTCATTCACATCTTGGTGGTCCAGAAGGAGGTGATTATTCTGCCGCTTTAAATCCTGACGCAAGGGCTTTTGATGCCATCAATCCAACCAGTGATGGATTTAAAAAAGCATTAGCAGGCGGACTCACTACATTAAATATTATGCCAGGAAGTGGACACTTAATGAGCGGTCAAACGGTTTATGTAAAAATGCGTGCAGCAAAAGTGATGGAAGATTTGATCATGATAAATGAAAAGGGTTTGTTTGGTGGCATGAAAATGGCCAATGGAACCAATCCAATGAGAGGAACAGGTGGCTTTCCTGCTACTAGAGCAAAGAGTGCAGCTATGGACAGAGATTTGTTTACTAAAGCAAAAGAATATAAAAGCAAAATAGATAAGGCAGCAAAAGATTCCTCCAAACTTCCTGAAAGAGATCTTCGTTTAGAGCCGCTGGTTGAGGTGTTGGAAGGTAAAAGAGTAGTGCATTTTCATACGCATAAAGAAAATGACATTTTAACCGCCATTCGTTTAATAAAAGAATTTGGTTTTAGAGCCGTTTTGCATCATGTAAGTGAAGGTTGGAAAGTGTCTAATGAAATAGCCAAATCAGGAGTGCCTTGTTCTATTATTGTTATTGAATCGCCCGGTGGTAAATTAGAAGCGATGGATTATTCTTCTACTAATGGAGCTGCATTATCAAATGCTGGAGTTTTAACTGGCTTTCATACAGACGATGGAGTTACCGATTCTCGTTTATTGATTCGTGCTGCAGCAATGGGTGTTAGGGCTGGCATGGATAAAGAAAAAGCTTTAGCAGCACTTACTATTAATGGAGCAAAAATGCTTGATTTATCTTCTCGAATTGGTTCATTGGAAAAAGGTAAAGATGCAGATTTTATTATTTTATCTGGAGATCCTTTTAGTTTATACACTAAAGTAGAACAAACATGGGTAGAGGGTAAGAAGCGCTATGACATTACTAATCCTGCTGACAAAGCATTTTTAGTGGGCGGATTTAAAGTCTATTCATCTCTAAGAGAAGAATACATGAATCATGATGATGAAATTGGTAATTAATAAATCGACTAAAAAAAATTCAAATGAAAAATTTATATAAAATAATCATTGGTTTGTTAATGATGCCTTTCATAGCGCATTCGCAAACAGCTATTAAAGCAGAAATTATTTATACGGTGAGTGGGGCGCCGATTAAAAACGGAGTGATACTTATAAAAGATGGAAAAATCGAAAAGGTAGGTACTGCTAAAGAAATTACTATCCCCAAAAATTATACAGTAGTTGCTTCTAATGTGGTTACACCTGGTTTTATAGATGCAAGAAGTGTAGTGGGATTATCGGGAGCATTAAATATTCCTACTGATCAAGACCAATTAGAAAAATCTTCTCCTATTCAACCCGAATTAAGAGCAATCGATGCGTATAATCCTGAAGAAAAATTAGTAGCCTATGTCAGAGACTTTGGTGTTACCACCATGCATACTGGACATGGTATTGGTGCTTTAGTAAGTGGACAAACAATGGTTGTTAAAACCAAGCCCGGCAAGATTGATGAAGTGACACTTGTGCCTATGGAAATGTTAGCCATGACCATTGGCGCTTCGGTGGAGGGCAATTTTACTAGTCCTGGTACAAAAGCAAAACAAATTGCGATGATTCGAACAGAATTCTTGAAAGCTCAGGCGTACCTACAAAAACAAAACGATAAAGACACCGCTAAACGCCCAGCAATTGATTTAAAATACGAGGCATTAGGTAAGTTATTAAAGGGTGAAGTGAAGGCATTAATTACCGTAAATTCATCAAATGACATCATGAATGCCATTCGTTTAGCTAAAGAATTTAATTTTAAATTGGTGATCGATGGAGCTGCAGAAGCGTATAGATTAATTGATGAAATTAAGGCTTGCAAAGCAGAAGTTATATTACATTCTACTATGTCAAGAAATGCAGGAGATATGGTCAATATGACAAGAGAAAGTGCTGCGATCTTAACGGCTGCTAATATTCAAGTGAGCATTGAAACAGGCTATGAAGGATATGTGCCTAAAACACATGTTTTATTATTTGAAGCTGCATTAGCAGTAACCTATGGTTTACCTTATGAAGAAGGTTTGAAATCAATCACATTGAATCCAGCTAAATTATTAGGAATAGATAAAAGAGTGGGTAGTATTGAAAAAGGAAAAGATGCGGATTTAGTGTTGTTTGATGGAGACCCCTTCGAGTATCTTACTAAAATTTCAAAAGTGATGATTGATGGACAATGGGTAAGTAAAAACTAATGCTATTTTTGGTTTAAACTATACAGTTTTTGAGACAAGAAATTGAGTCAGTAAATTAGATTCAAATGCCAGGTTTCTTATAATAGTTTTTAATAATGAGCCCTATCAAATCTTAAATTTATTAATATCAAATCGAGCTTTATTTAAATTTGGTTAGATTAATAGTTAATACTAACTTGAAGTCCTAATTCTAATTTGCTATATCTTAAAAAAATTTCTATGAAGAAAGAAACAAAAAACAAAACTAAAAATCCAAGACGCGAATTTATTCGCAATGCTGCTTTGACTTCAGCTGGATTTTACATCGTCCCTCGCCATGTGTTGGGTCGTGGATTTACTGCTCCTAGCGACACCTTGTACATTGCTACGATTGGTGCTGGTGGAAAGGGAACGAGTGACTGTGCTGGATTTATGAGAAGATGGGATGAGGAGAAAAAAGCATTTGTACCACAAGAAAAAGCTAAAATTGCTTTCTTGTGCGATGTTGACCAATTACAAGGTGCAGGTACTTTTAAAAAATATCCTGACGCAAAAGTATATGAGGATTGGAGAGTGTTGATGGAAAAAGAGCACAAAAATTTTGATGCTGTTTCAGTTTCTACACCAGATCATACCCATGCTGTAGCTGCTTCTGCTGCTATCGTTCATGGTAAACATATTTGGGTTCAAAAACCAATGACCCATGATATTTACGAAGCACGTGTGCTAGCACAACTTGCTCGTGAGCATAAGGTAGTGAGCCAAATGGGTAACCAAGGTTCATCAAATGATGGCGTTCGCCAAATGAGAGAATGGTATGAGGCGGGTCTAATTGGAGAAGTAACAGATGTTTATTGCTATACTAACCGTCCAGTTTGGCCACAAGGTGGAATGAAATGGCCTACTAAAACAGGAACGCCTCCAAGCACATTTAACTGGGATCTTTGGCAGAGTTCTGCTAAAGCAAAACCTTATCCTTCTGGCCGTACTGGTCAGCAGCGTAATGGCATGACTCCTGGTCTTTCTTATGATGATGCTTTTCACGTAGCTCCATTTGATTGGCGCGGATGGTGGGATTACGGAACCGGTGTAATTGGTGATATGGGTGCTCACATCCTCGAAGCTCCAATGACTGTTCTTAATCTTGGATATGTAAATGCAGTTCAAACCAGTTTAGGTAATCCAAGTATGGGATTAAAGCAAGAAGAATTCCCAGATGCTTGCCCTCCATCAAGTAATACTATTTTAACTTTTGCTAACCCTAAAAAAGGTAAGAATGGTAAGGCACTTCCAAATATTAAGATTCACTGGATGGATGGTGGATTAACCCCTCCAAGACCAGAAGAAATGGAGCCTACAGATACTTTAGCGCTAAGCGACGGTAGTGGAATGATCTTCATCGGTACCAAAGGTAAAATGATTGCAGGTTGCTACTCAGCAGGTGCTAGACTATTACCGGTTTCACGTATGGAAGAAGCAGCTATTAAGAAACTACCTATTAAATATCCAAGAGTACCAGGCGGTGCTGAAGCTCACTATCAACAATGGGTTGAAGCTTGTTTGAAAGGATACGGAAAAGGTGAAACAAGTTCTCCATTTGATAAAGCTGCAATGGTAGTGGAGAATATGCTTGTTGCTAACTTGGCTATCAGAGGTTACAACGTAGAAAGAACTTCTACTCCTGTAGCTGCTGCTCCAGCTGCAACGGCTACTGGTGCACAACGTGCTATGCCTCCAAGAAAAGTTTTCCCTGCTCGTAACATTACTTTATTATGGGATCATGATCAAATGAAGATTACTAACTGTGATGAAGTAAACCAATTCGTTAAACGCGAATACAGAGAAGGCTTCGGATTGAGCGGTATTTAAATCTTACCATTATATTTTCATAGAGGCAACCTAGTTAGGTTGCCTCTTTTTTTTTGGATGTACAATTTATTTATATTCAATCTTAAAGGAAATTTTTACAGTAATGGACATTGGTCATATCCAGAATAGAACTAAAAAATGACTAATTGGTTGTTGGGGAAATTAAAAAATAATTAAATCATTCGTCTAAAGAATTACAATACTAATAATCGGCAGAGGAAGTATTTTTTTATGCTGAAGGCAATTTGCCTTTTGACTCATCAGATTCTTTTTTGATTTCAGTAGGCAACTTTGTATTTTGTTTTGCTTCCGCAATCGATTTTTTAATGATCGCTTTCATTTCTTCTAGCTCTTCTTGAGTTAGCGGTTCAATGTCTTCTATTTTTTGATTTAACTCATCCATGTTTTTCATTCATTAGTTGTATAAAATGAGATTGGAACTATATAATCGAAAGTTAAATTTAATGATTTTATAGTACGTTTTTAAAGTTAAGCCGAATAGAATTTATTGCTAAGACTACATCACTAAATCCCATGGCTAGTGCTGCTATGCCGGGATGTAATAGGCCCATGGCAGCGATGGGAATGGCTACAATATTATAGATGAAGGCCCAGAATAAATTTTGTTGAATGGTGGTAAATGTGTGCTTACCAAGTCCAAGGGCTAGCGGTAAATGCTGGATACCCTTATTCATCAGCACTACCTGTGCACTTTGTACGGCTAGTTGAGTAGCCTCACTCATTGAAATTCCAATGGTAGCTTTTGCTAAAGCAGGTGCATCATTAATACCATCTCCTACCATCGCTACTGGAGTTTTTTCATTGATTTCAGCTACAATGGCTAATTTTTCTTCAGGTGATTTTTCAGCAAATATTTTAGAAATGCCGAGCGTGTCGGCTACCTGCTTAGTTCTTTCTAGGGAGTCACCACTGAGTAAAATTGTTTCTATATTTTTAGAATGAAGAAATGATATTACGTCAAAAGATTCTTTTCTTATTTTATCTTCTAAATCGATCCAACCTGCTAAGGTTTCATTAATAAGCAAGTAGGCAGTATGCGAATGATCTGATGTAAGGGCAGCAGCTATTTTATGAGATCCTAGTTGGTATATATTACCCTCGGCATCTTCAGCTTTCATTCCTATTCCTTTTATCTCTTCAATTTTTTTCCATTGAATGGCATTATTTATTTTCCATTCGCTGCCAATGGTTTTTGCAATGGGGTGATTAGAATATTTTTCTAGTGAAAAAACAATCCGTTTAAATTCTTCCTCAGCAAGGTGACTGAATTTAAAATCAGCAATAACAAACTGACCCATTGTTAGTGTGCCTGTTTTGTCAAAAATGACGGTTTTAATATTTTTAAATAATTCTAGGGCTTTTGCATTTCTAAAAAGAATTCCATTTTTAGCAGCTCTACCTAGTCCTACTGCAATGGCAGCAGGAGTGGCAAGTCCCATGGCACAGGGACAGCTGATTACCAAAACGGCAATACTTCTCATCAACGAATCAGCTGCTGGAATTTGAAATACATAGTAATTCAATAGAAAGGTTACTATCGAAATACTTATTACAGCCGGTACAAAAATGGCGCTAATTCTGTCCGCTAATTGTTGTATGGGTGGTTTTTCACCTTGTGCTTGTTTTACTAAATTTAAAATATTACTGAGCACGGTATCCTTACCGGTAGCAGTTACCTGGGCTTTTATAGTTCCATCAGTTAAAATGCTACCTCCAATTAGGGTGTCTTTTTTTTGTTTAAGCAGTGGTCTGCTTTCTCCTGTAAGTAAGGATTCATTCACCTGCGCCTCTCCCCAAATTATTTTGCAATCGGAAGGTACCTGCTCACCTGTTTTTATTAATACTAAATCACCTACTCTTAGTTGTGAACTCTCTACTGGAAAAATTAATTCTTTATGTTCCTCATCAAATGCAATCATATTGGCCATGAGCGGTTGACTGCGTGCTAATTGATTGAGTTCTTTTTGAGTCGCGGATACAGATTGATGTTCAACCCATTCTCCTAAAAATACTAAGGTAATAATGGTAGCGGTCGTTTCATAAAAAAGATAATCCATTCCTAAATCACCAATAGTACCAATGAGGCTGTAAACAAATGCAGCTGTGGCTCCTAGCGCTATTAGCACATTCATATTAGGGATACCACTGCGTAGACTTTTTATTGCACTGGTTCCAAAATAACTCATACCCACCCAATATACGGGTACACAAATCGCTAGCTGAATCCAGGGATTCATTAAGAAATGAAAATGCCATGGAAGCATGTGTAGCAATAGGACCAAGGTAAAGGGAAGGCAGAAACTGAACCGCTGAAGATGATTTGAAAACAACTTCTTTTTTTTGGGTAGCTGTTGCATTAGTGGTTCATCTACAACATGGTAGCCCAGGCCTTCTATTCCTTCGGCAATAGCCAATTTAGAGCTATCGGCTGGGAGTGTAAAACTTACCTCACCCCCAATAAAATTCACTTTGACATCAGCACTTCCTTTCTTTTGAAGATATTGATTGATGGTCAATGCACAATTGGTACAAGTCATCCCCTCTACTTTCCAGACTACTTTTTCCATTGTACAAAATTATTATTTCCATTCTTGAATGAATTACTAATCAAGAAAAATATCTTTGCAACATGGAGGTAATTTTTTCATTGAATCAAATAGGGGCTGCTGCGGATGAAATAATCGCTATTTCAGCTAATTATAAGGTGCTGGCACTGCACGGTGAAATGGGTGCAGGCAAAACCACCTTTACACAGGCTTATTGCAAAGCGAGAAAGGTATCAGACAATATATCTAGTCCTACTTTTTCTATCATTAACCAATATAGCACCCAGTCTGGAGAAATTATATATCATATGGACCTCTATCGTTTAAAAAATGAAGAAGAGGTTTTTTCAAGTGGAGTAGAAGATTGTTTGTTGTCTGGCAATACTTGTTTGGTGGAATGGCCTGAAAAGGCCGCTGGAATTTTACCCGATGAGACATTGCATTTGTACTTTACTGCTGTAGATACGGAGACTAGAAAAATAGCAACAGCAATTTAATAGGGTTGGTCCGATTTTTAAATGGAAGGATTACGGCTTCTCAAAATTGAGTAATACCGAAGCGAGTTTCAGTAATAATTTGTACTTTGTACCTACCTTTCAAATACAGTTATTTGATTTCAATTGTAAACAACTATGGCTAAATCAAAACCTTATGTTTCTCCTTCCTTTTCTTATGAAACATTGGAGGAAACATTAGATATTAAACCAAAAGGCACTCAATTATTTATTGGTATTCCCAAAGAGAATTCATTTAATGAAAATCGAATCGCCCTAACACCAGAGGCGGTGGGAGTGATGGTGGCCAATGGTCATCGGGTGATGGTGGAGACAGGCGCGGGAGAAGGTGCCAGCTATAATGATATAGATTATAGTGATGTGGGGGCAAAGATTGCCTATCATAAAAAAGAAGTTTTTGAATGTGATATATTAGTGAAAAGTGCACCCATCAGTGAAGCTGAATGCGCGTTGTTGAAGCCTAATCAATTTATTATTTCCCCCATCCATTTATCTGTAATGAAAAGAGAAATCTTACAGAAAATGATGGAGAAGAAAATTACTGCACTAAGTTTTGAAAATCTCAAAGATGATACGGGGCACAATCCTATTGTAAGAAGCATGAGCGAGATTGCGGGTAGTGCGGTTATGTTGATCGCTGGTCAATATTTAAGTAAGGCTAACAATGGAAAAGGAGTATTGGTAGGGGGCATCAGTGGTATTCCTCCAACCAAGGTGATCATTATAGGAGCGGGGATTGTGGGTGAATATGCAGCGCGGACAGCATTAGCGATCGGGGCTAGTGTAAAGATTTTTGATAATAGCATTTACCGACTAAAGCGGCTTCAAAATAATATTGGCGGCCGTTTATGGACTTCAGTAATTGAGCCTAAAATATTGGCAAAGCAATTAAAAACTTGTGATGTTGCGGTGGGGGCATTGAGTAGTTCTAATGGTCGAACGCCCATTATAGTCAGCGAAGAAATGGTAGGCAATATGAGGCCGGGAAGTATCATTGTAGATGTAAGTATTGACCGAGGGGGTTGTTTTGAAACGAGTGAAGTGACTACTCATGAAAAGCCAATTTTTAGGAAGTTTGACGTGATTCATTATTGTGTACCTAATATTCCAAGCGGATTTGCTCGTACTGCTTCTCAGGCTATTAGCAATGTATTGATGCCTTTATTACTCGAGACTGCTGATGATGGCGGAATTGATCATGCGGTATGGCATAAGGCAAACATTCGAAGTGGTGTTTATTTATTCAAGGGAAGTCTTACTAATTTCCACCTGAGCGAACGTTTTGATTTGAAATATACGGATCTTGATTTATTGATTGCCAGTAGGAGATAAAGATTTTACTAATCGAATCATCCTTCAAATCTATTAAACCAATCGGTTAATAGTTGCGTGAATTTCATCTGCGTGTATCTGTTGCAGAGGTATTGATATTTTCTACCGATTACAGCTATTGAGTATTGATCTCTCTGAAAATTTTATTCTGTCGACGCTTAAAAAGTAGTAACCGCTAATTCAGCAACGCCCTCGAATAAAAAGTGCTAGAAATTTTAACTATCAGCCGTTAAAAAATCAAGGCTGTTTGAGCCTGTATTCCCATTGAAGTAAAATAACTCTATTTCAAAGGAAATTTCAGTCCAAAGGAAATTTCAGGACTACGTAGTACATTATTTAAAATCTCCAATAGAAATTACTTCATCACAAAAACTATATTCCTGAGGATCATTACTACTGATGATGACTAATTTTTGATCAGTGTGTTCAGTAATCAGTTGTTGATATAATGCAATACCCTCTGCATCTAAATTAGTAGTTGGTTCATCTAGTAGCAATACGGGTGCTGAACAAAAAAAGGCCTGTGCAAGTTTGAGTCGTTGTTTCATTCCGCTGCTGAAATACCTAATTTGTTTTTGAGCAGCATTTTCTAAATTAATAACAGCAAGTATTGATTCTAATGAATGCGTAAGCGGTTTAAAGGAAGAATGAAAGTGTAGAAATTCTGTAGCAGTCATTTCTTCAATCAGTTCTAAATAAGGTGCGGCGATAGATAGATATTGAAAACAATTTTCCTCAAGAAGCGGACTCCCTTTCAATATCATTTCAATTTTACCTTCGTTATGAGAAATTGAACCGGATATTACCTGAAGTAAAGTTGATTTACCAGAGCCATTAGATCCTGTAATAGCATACCTTTTACCAGATAAAAATTCATGATCAAAGTGACGGAAAATCCATTCTCTGTTAAAGCGTTTACCGGTATTGGTTAGTTTGATTTGCATGGGTAATGCGATTCCTTTCGGGTCCAAATTGATTGCAATGAAAAAGTAAACTGAAATGTATTCTATCCAATAGCTTTCTCTTTCTTATCGGCTCAGGCACTTAATGATTTTATTCATCATCCATACTGCCTTTCGTAAATCTTTTAATGATACCTCTACCACTATCTCTAATAAAGGTAACAATCTCATCTCTTTCGTCAGTAGCAGGCAATTCTTCTTCGATAAAATTTAATGCTTGAGTAGTATTCAATGATTTGTTATAAATAATACGGTAGATATCTAGGATCTGGTTAATGCTATCCAATGAAAATCCTCTGCGTTTTAATCCAATGGAATTAACGCCTGCATAACTCAGGGGAGTTCTGCCTGCTTTGATATAAGGCGGAACATCTTTACTTACTAAACTTCCCCCGCTTACAAAAGCGTGTTGTCCTATTTGTACAAATTGGTGAATCGCACACATGCCGCCTAAAATAGCAAAATCGCCTACCGTTACATGGCCGGCCATCTGGGTATTATTGCTCATGATACAATTATTGCCCACTTTGCAATCATGTGCAATATGGCTATAAGCCATGATCAGACAATTGTTACCTACCTTGGTTACCCAGCGATCTTTACTTCCACGGTTAATAGTAACAAATTCACGAATAGTGGTATTGTCACCCACTTCCACAGTGGTAGCTTCATTATCAAACTTAAGGTCTTGTGGAATGGCAGCGATTACTGCACCAGGGAAAATGCGACAATTTTTTCCAATTCTAGCCCCTTCCATAACGGTCACATTGCTTCCAATCCAAGTACCTTCTCCGATTTCTACATTCGGGTGAATAACACTGAAAGGATCAATTTTTACATTGGTCGCAAGTTTTGCATTAGGATGAATATAAGTATGTGGATGAATCATGATGAATTGAAAATTTACAAATGGTTCAATTTGATTTTAATAACTAACAATTTTTTGAATTGTTAAAAAATTGAGTCATAAAAATTTTTAGTTTCTTTTTACTAATTGCGCAGTTAAGTCTCCTTCGGTACAAAGTTTATTTCCAACATAAACGCTTCCTCTCATTACACAAATTCCTCTTCGAATCGGTTCTATGAGTTCCATTTTTAAAATCATGGTATCACCAGGAACTACTTTTTGCTTGAATTTGCAGTTTTCTATTTTTATAAAATAAGTATCATACTTTCCTTCTGGCATAGCATTGATGCAAAGGATACCACCTGTTTGGGCAAGGGCTTCAACTTGTAAAACACCTGGCATGACTGGGTTTCCAGGAAAATGTCCCTGAAAAAAGTACTCATTGAAAGTTACATTTTTAATACCAACGATATGTTTATCTGTAAGTTCAATTATTTTATCTACCAATAAAAATGGAAATCTATGAGGTAGGGTTTCTTCTATTTGCTGTAAATTATAAACTGCTGCTTGGTTAGCATCGTAGATAGGAATATCCTTAGTGTGTTTATTTTTTTTGATGTACTGCTTTAATTTTTTTGCAAAAGCAACATTACTGCTGTGCCCAGGTCTGTTGGCAATGATATGCCCCTTTACTGCATAACCTGTTAGCGCAAGATCTCCTATAATATCAAGAAGTTTATGTCTGGCAGGTTCATTCGGAAAGCGTAATTCAAGGTTATTTAGATAGCCTTCACTTTTTACTTCCATTTTTTCTTTTCCGAAGGCTTTCGCTAACCTGCTCATTTCATTACTTGAAATCGGTTTGTCTACTACTACTATGGCATTATTAATATCTCCTCCTTTAATTAGATTGTTTTCAAGTAGCGCTTCTAACTCATGCAAAAAGCAAAAAGTACGGCAAGGAGCTATTTCTGATTTAAAATCTTTCATGCTTTTTAGGGTAGCATGTTGAGTACCTAATACAGGAGAGTTAAAGTCGATAAGGGTAGTTAACTTATATTCAACAGAAGGAAGTGCAGTTATTTCAACTCTATTTTTTTCATCATAGTAGGTAATATTTTCGTCAATGCTATACCAAGCTTTGGCTGCATCCTGCTCTAATATCCCCATTGGTTCAATCATCTTCACAAAGGGTTCACTGCTTCCATCGATAATGGGTATTTCAGGCCCATTTACCTCAATGAGACAATTATCTACTCCCAACCCTACCAAAGCGGCAAGTATATGTTCTACAGTGCTTATTTTGGCATTTCCTGATTCCAAAGTAGTGCCTCTGGAGGTATCGGTGACTAAATCGCAATCTGCTTTAATTATCGGCATTCCAGGTAAATCTACCCGTTGAAACTGAAATCCAAAACCAGGATTTGCAGGCTTAAGGGTCATATCTACATTGATACCGGTATGCAGACCAGTTCCAGAGATATTCACTGTGGAGGCCAAAGTATGTTGTTTGTCTGGATTGAAATTTGCGTTCATGCTTATTTTCAAAGTTTTGGCAAAGGTATTTAATTTTTTATGGCCTTAGTAGTTATAGGCCAATTTGAGGCAATTACAGTGCCTTTTTAGGGGATTACAGCAAGAAATTTACAAAGTTTTGCTGTATCAGGTAATTTTTATCGCAGATAACAAAAATAATATTTCTTGATTTTACCCCCCAGATTTTTGCCAATTAAAGGGTCATCTACCGCTGAAATGTCTTTCACAGAACCGTCTTTAAATAGAATATTGATTCTTTCGTCCTCAAAATTATAAGTACTTCCCGAAGCAATTCCGGTAAATACTAACCAAGAAGCTTCCTCGGCAGTAATATTCATTTTCTGCATAGCTTCTGCTGTTTTTTCCTCAATCCATTTCTTTTCAATAGGCTCCGAATAATATTTAACTTTCAATAGCTCACGGTTAAGGATACCCCGACTTAAAAAAGACAATATTTTATCTTCATGATTGCACCACCCTTTGATAGCAGCCATCACATCATAGTCGTCGAGGGTACAAAACTGTTCCAAACTTAAGGAGCCCGCTGGCTCATTGATCACTTGGTTGAAAGGCATTGGGGTGACCGCTTTTATTTGTTTAGCTCTTTTAATAATTCTTACCAGCATCTGTTCAGCACATACCACCGTTTTATGAAGATATACCTGCCAATACATGAGTCGGCGAGATACCAAAAACTTCTCAATTGAATAAATACCTTTTTCCTCTACCATCAGCTCGCCATTGTGTACGGTTAGCATTTTCAATATTCGGTCGTACCCAATGACCCCTTCACTTACCCCACTAAAAAAACTGTCACGGGTAAGGTAATCCATTCTGTCAACGTCTAATTGGCCACTAACGAGCTGGTGTAAAAATTTTTTTGGATATTCATTGGTGAAAATATCTAAGGCCATTTGCAGTTGCCCATCAAAATGTTTATTGAGTTCTTTCATGAGCTCCAAGGAAATGGCTTCATGGTGCATTTTTTCTAGCAGTACATTTTCCAGTGCATGACTAAATGGGCCGTGGCCAATATCATGTAATAATATCGCAATCTTGGCGCCTTGTTCTTCTGCTGGGGTAATTTCTACACCCTTGTTTTTCAGTTCATGAAGTGCATTGCGCATCAGGTGGTAAGCCCCTAAAGAATGGTGGAGCCTAGTGTGCACCGCTCCTGGATATACAAGAAGTGCCATCGCCATCTGATGAATGCGGCGAAGTCGCTGGTAATAAGGATGAGCAATAATTTTTAAAATGAGCTCATCATCAATAGTGATAAATCCGTAAACAGGATCGTTGATTATTTTTCTTGAAGGCATTGTATTTTACTTCTTTTCAATTTTGATAAACGATTGTGACTTCAATCTAATTCCTTTTTTGTTAAAAGAAGCACAAAGCTAAATAAAGCTGACAAGCATAACATTAAAAAATTAAATTTGTGTAATCTATCAGGGTTGTATATAAACTATAGAGGGATAGGGGGCTTCGATGAATATGGTTATTATACTTTCAAAATTGTTAGTTTAAAGTTAGCTTTACCGCTAGTATTGAATTCTCTGGATAGGATTTAAAATTTTATAAAAAAGCAGGTCCAGAAAGAAGTAAGCCTTTCAACAAAAAATTAATTAAATAAGTATGTCAGTTATACTTTGGGTAGATGACGAGATTGAAAATCTAACCTCACAGATATTATTTTTAGAAAATAAGGGGTATCAGGTACATACCAAAACGAATGGTTATGATGCGGTAGAATATATAAAAAATAATATAGTAGACGTAGTGTTAATGGATGAGAGTATGCCGGGTATATCAGGCCTGCAGACGCTACAAGAGATGAAGCAATTTAACAGTAATTTACCCGTAGTACTAATAACAAAAAACGAGGCAGAAAATCTGATGAATGAGGCCATTGGTTCTCAAATCAGTGACTATTTAATTAAGCCGGTAAATCCTAATCAGGTTTGGCTAAGTTTAAAAAAACTAATTGATAATAAAAGATTAGTTGCTGAAAAAACTACTTCAGCCTACCGCGAGCAATTTCGTAATTTGTTTATGGCACTCAATAGTAATCCAAATTATAATGAGTGGATGGAAGTGTATAAAAAATTAGTTTATTGGGAACTGGAGATGAAAAAAAGTGATAGTCCCGAACTGCAGGAGGTATTTCAAACGCAAAAGACGGAAGCCAACACGGAGTTTTTTAAGTTTGTTTCTAAAAACTTTTCTAGTTGGGTTGGTAATGAAATAGCGGACGCGCCTATCATGAGCCATACTCTAATGCAGTACAAAGTTTTACCCCATCTTGAAAAGGGTACGCCACTGTTTTTTGTATTAATCGACAACCTTCGTTTTGACCAGTGGAAAATCATACAGCCAACATTAGCAGAGAGTTTTCGTATTCACGAGGAGGAAACTTTTTATAGCATATTGCCCACCGCTACTCAGTATGCGCGTAATGCGATTTTTGCCGGAATGTTGCCAATAGAAATTGAAAAAAAATTCCCTACTCAATGGAAAAATGACGAAGAAGAAGGTGGAAAAAATTTGCATGAAGAAGATTTTTTTAAAGCACAGTTAAAGCGACTAGGAAAAGGGGAGGCTAAATATTCGTACACTAAAATTACTAACCATCAAGATGGGCAGAAGTTGGTAGACAACATGCACAATTTATTGGACAATGATATCAATGTGATTGTCTATAATTTTGTTGACATGCTGAGCCATGCCAGAACAGAAATGGAAGTGCTGAAAGAGTTAGCAAGTGACGAAATTAGTTATCGGAGCATCACTCAAAGTTGGTTTGAGCATTCCCCACTTCATCAAGCTTTAAAGAAAATTGCTGACAAAAAAGTAACCCTAATTATAGGAACCGATCACGGAAGTGTGCGGGTAAAATCTCCTGCGAAAGTGATAGGCGATAAACAAACTACTGCTAATCTTCGCTATAAACACGGGAGAAATTTGGATTATGAGCCCAAAGAAGTGTTAGCTTTTAAAAATCCCAAAGAAGCTGGTTTACCAACGCCTACCATTAATTCCTCTTTTATTTTTGCCAAGGGGGATCTTTTTCTTTGTTATCCTAATAATTACAATCATTTTGTTAATTATTATAAAAATACTTTCCAGCATGGGGGTATAAGTTTGGAAGAAATGATTGTTCCAATCATACGGATGACGAATAAATAATTTAGCCCTCAAAGCCTTATCAATCCTTCATTTTAGACCTTCAATCGGGTTTACTTTGCTTAAGGGTAAAACCAATATTTTAATTGCAAACTGCTTAATTCCATATTTCAACAAATTGACCTGTTTTATTTATCAACGATTGTTGAAAAAGTTATTTTTTATTGTTAGGCATAAATAGGAAGTTGCACTAGTTATTGAATATTAAAAAAGAATTCCAGGTATTGAGGTCATGAAATACACACAGAACATACTAGACAAAATAGAAAAAGTTGCCGAAGAGTGCAAATATGTCATTAGATATGAACGCGGAAATTTCCAAAGTGGCTATTGTATTTTACAGGAAAAAAGAGTGGTGGTATTAAATAAATTTTTACAAACCGAAGGAAGGATTAATACGTTAATTGATCTGATGCCCCAATTAGATATCCATTTTGATTCTCTTACCCTTGAGAGTCAAAAAATGTATGACGAGGTGATGAGCCTTGTGCAGGAAAAATAACCTGATTTCTCTCCATTTGCTAATTTGATTTTACCGCAAATAAAGCTGTTTCTAGTGATGGAAGCTTGGCTGTTTACTAGACTTACTTATTTTTTCAGATTCCTTATTTTCAAATCATTAATTTTGGATAGTGCAATGCCCTCCATTAAAGATAACATTCTTAGGAACTGGAACCAGTAGCGGGGTTCCTATGGTAGCCTGCGACTGCAAAGTTTGTGTATCAGCTGACGCAAAGGATAAGCGTTTACGAAGTAGTATTTTAGTTGAAAGTTCCACTACTTCTTTTGTAGTAGATACTACACCAGATTTCAGGTATCAGATGTTGCGAGAACAAGTGAAAAAATTAGATGCAGTTTTATATACGCATCCTCATAAAGATCATATTGCCGGCTTAGATGATGTAAAGGCTTTTACTTTTCTTTCTGGTAATCCTATGGAAATATTCGCCAATGAGCTAACTCAGGAATCATTGAAGCGTGAATTCTATTATATTTTTACAGATAAAAAGTATCCAGGAATTCCTGAGGTAAATTTAAATACCATTAGCCTTAGTCCCTTTTTGATTGGTGATATTCCAGTAATACCCATTTTAGTTTGGCATTTACATATGCCTGTTTTGGGATTTCGCTTTGGCGACTTTACCTATATTACGGATGCTAATAGAATGGAAGAAGCGGAGAAGGAAAAAATAAAAGGGAGTAAAACACTAGTTTTAAATGCATTGCGACATAAAAAACATCTCTCGCATTTTACTTTGGATGAAGCCACAGCGCTTGTTCAAGAACTAAATGTTTCCCAGGCCTATTTTACCCATATTAGTCACCAGTTGGGCAAACAACAAGAAATAAATAAAGAGCTTCCCACTGGTATAGAACTTGCCTATGATGGCATGCAACTTTCTTTCGATTAATTTTTTGAATCATATTGTAATTGCAAAGGATAGTTATTAATTTGGTAACTCATCTTGTTAATTATGTGGAAACATTTTATTGCTGATTATTTGAGTTTTAGCAAGAAGGAAAGAACGGGTATTATTGTGTTGATTTTACTCATTGGTTTCTTTATGGGTATTCCTTTTTTTTATCCCTTTTTTATAAAGTCCCACCCAACCGATACTAAGGTTTTTGAAAAGGAGATTGCCGCTCTTTCAATAAAGGAATATGACAGCACAAAACAATTTCAGCGTTTGGGCGCAACTAGAAAACAGGAAGAATCAGTTTACTCGCCATCTATTCATCAGCAAGAAAAAGGGGAGTTGTTTTATTTTGATCCCAATACTGCTAGCGGAGAGGAATTGAAAAAATTAGGTTTTCGAGAAAAAACGATAACTACTATTCACCGTTTTTTAGCTAAAGGAGGAAGGTTTTATAAAAGCGATGATATTGCAAAAGTTTGGGGGCTTCATCCTAATGAGGTAAAACGCTTACTGCCTTTTGTACAAATTAAGCATCTTCAAGCAAGCCAAATTTCAGAGGGTAATGAGTTTAGGAAAAAGCCACTCCTTGTCGCTCAGTCAATTTCACCTATTGATATCAATATGGCAGATACTTCTGCGCTAATTTCTTTAAATGGTATTGGTAGCAAACTATCCCAGCGTATAATTCATTTCAGAGAGAAGCTTGGAGGGTTTTATAGTGTTGAGCAAGTGGGTGAAACCTTTGGATTACCCGATTCTACTTTTCAAAAAATAAAATCACAATTAAAAATTGTCAGCTTATCAATTACAAAAATCAATATCAATACAGCTGACATAGATTTGATGAAAACGCACCCTTATCTACGTTATGCAACTAGTAATGCAATTATTCGATATCGAACACAGCATGGCAATTTTTCTACAGTAGCTGATATAAAAAAAATTATGACCATTACTGAAGATATTTTCAATAAGGCAGCCCCCTATTTAACGGTTGAAATTCCATAACCAGAAAAAGACGCTTAATAAAAAATCAATCTATTCAGCACTACCAAAAAGGTTGTCTACTGCACCAGACATCATAGGAAATTTTTCTATCACATAAGCCTTTACAGTTTCCAAAGCGGTGTTTGCTTGTTCGGTACTGATGCCTGCTTCCTCAGCGATTTTTGTAACTAATTCATGCATAATATTATGTTGTAAGTTTAAATTGAAAGGACGTATTTATTCTGTATCATAGCGGTCTACTTTTTCAATACCTTCTAGCATCAAGAGCCGGTTGCATAGTTCATCCAGCTCCTCCTTGTCATGAACAAATATTTTAAAGTTACCAGTAAAAAGTCCTTCTTTAGCTTCCATTGTCATGGCAGAAATGTTGAACTTCATCTCTCCACTGATTAAGTTGGTGATTTTATGGATTACTCCAACATCATCCAATCCAATGATTTTTAATCCGGTAAGGAAAGATATTTCCTTATTTTTTGCCCATTTAGTTTTTACCACTCGGTGTCCATAATTCGACATCAATCGGGCTGCATTGGGGCAATTGGTACGGTGTATTTTAAGCCCTTCGCCAGCTGTAATAAATCCAAATACATCATCACCTGGTATTGGTTTACAGCAG
Source organism: Ferruginibacter sp. (assembly GCA_030831945.1). GTDB lineage: Bacteria > Bacteroidota > Bacteroidia > Chitinophagales > Chitinophagaceae > Ferruginibacter. The sequence continues at coordinate 41,023 of JAURKC010000035.1, read as the reverse complement.
TTGGCCAAGGTATACATGATTCGATCACTGCTCTCCCCAAATATAATTAGTTCAGTATCTTTTTTAGTAAAGCTTTTGGCATTTATTTCCGTTTCATCCGATTCAACCTTAATGGGTTTAGGGGGAAATAATCGATCTCCAGAAGCCGTAAATTCTTTTATTTCTTTAAGATCAATTTTTTTAATAGCAATTTCATAGAGCAGATCAAGAGAAGAATTTAATTTATAAAAAGTAGCTAACTCTTCTATATTATGCTGGGTCATTACTCCACCGATTGCTTCTAATTTTTTCTGTAAAATATATTTACCCTCCTCAGCAATTTTTCTTTTTTCTTCTTTGAGGGTATCTTTGATTTTTTGTTTTGCCTTACTAGTCACCACCATGTTTAACCATTCTTGATGGGGCTTTTGTTTGGCACTCGTAATGATTTCTATCTGGTCACCACTTCTTAGTTTATAGCCGATGGGCACTAACTTATGATTTACTTTTGCGCCGATACATCTGCTACCAACTACTGTATGAACATTAAATGCAAAGTCGAGCGCGGAAGCGCCGATTGGAAGCATTTTTACATCTCCTTTGGGGGTGTATACGTAAATCTCTTCTGCAAGAAAAGAGGTTTTAAAATCCTGTAAAAAATCGATGGAATTAGCATCTTGATTTCCGAGTGCTTCTCTAATTTGGCTAAACCATTTATCAAAGCGACTTTCATCGGCGGTATCTTCTTTATATTTCCAGTGGGCAGCTAAACCTTTTTCTGCAATTTCATTCATACGCTTGGTACGAATTTGAACTTCTACCCATTTTCCTTGTGGCCCCATCACAGTGGTGTGTAGTGCCTCATATCCATTACTTTTTGGATTGCTTAGCCAGTCTCTTAGTCTTTCTGGTGAAGGATTGTACTCATCGGTTATAATGCTATATACTTTCCAGCAATCTCCTTTTTCATTTTCGTCAGAAGAATCAACAATAATTCGGATAGCAAACAAGTCATATACTTCTTCAAAACTCACTCCCTTCTTTTTCATTTTGTTGGAAATAGAATGAATGCTTTTGGGCCTACCATAAATTTCGAAATGGAAATCTGCCTTTTCTAGTTTTTCTTTTAGTGGTCTAATAAAGTCATTGATAAATCGGGAACGTTCTCTTTTTGTCTCACTTAATTTTTGAGCAATATTACGATAGGTGTCAGGCTCAAGGTACTTCATGGAAAGATCTTCCATTTCAGTTTTGATAGCATAAAGACCCATGCGGTGAGCTAGTGGAGCATATACATAAACCGTTTCACTACTAACTTTTAATTGCTTCTCTTGCTTCATGCTGTCGAGCGTGCGCATATTGTGCAGACGGTCAGCAAGCTTTATCAAAATCACCCTTGGGTCATCGGTCAGCGTGAGTAATATCTTTTTAAAATTCTCTGCTTGTTTGCTGGTATTGGTATCTATAACGGTACTTATCTTGGTAAGTCCGTCTACAATTTTTGCAATCTCCGTTCCAAATTCATCCTGTACATCTTCAAGAGTAATATCGGTATCCTCTATTGTATCATGAAGTAGTGCACAAATAGTACTTCTAATACCTAGACCAATTTCTTCTACGCAAATTTTAGCTACTGATAATGGATGAAGAATATAAGGCTCACCACTTTTTCTGCGCATTGTTTTGTGGGCATTTACCGCCATTTCAAATGCTGTTCTCAGTAGTTCTTTATCACCAGGTTTTAGCTTTGGCTTCAATTCCCTTAATAATCCACGGTAATGCCGGAGTATTTCTTTTTTCTCCTCGGCATCTGTCAGGTTATATTTTGGTATCGCAGTGGTTAGTTCCATCAATGAGACGAATTTACGAAAAGAAAAGCACATGTTTAGGAGCCTTACCTTGACAATGCATCTCCATTTATAGGTCAATAACCTTTCAATTCAATAATGGATGAGATTGATTTATTAGGAAGGAGCAGTCCAATTATTTTAATCTTTTATAGAAATTCCCTACTTTTGCACCCCAAATCCGGATGTGGCGAAATTGGCAGACGCACTAGACTTAGGATCTAGCGGAGTAATCCATGTAGGTTCGACCCCTATCATCCGGACAATTTTTAAGTTGATAAGTTGAGTGGTTGATAAGTGAGCAGCTATTTTGCTTACTATTTTAGCTCCCTTATCAACTTTTTAAATTTAAAAAACTTCAACTTTTCTCGATTATGGCAACAGTAGCAAGAGACAATATTGGTCTACTTAATGACAAGATTACTATTAAAGTAACTAAAGAGGATTATTTCCCTTCTTTTGAAAAAAAATTAAAAGAGTATAGCAAGACAGTAAATATGCCTGGTTTCAGAAAGGGGATGGTTCCTGCAGGCTTGATAAAAAAGATGTACGGACCTTCCATTTTCACTGATGAAGTACTTAGAACGGTAGAAAAGGAATTATATACTTATTTAGATACTGAAAAGCCTGAAATTTTTGCTAAGCCTTTGGCGCTTGATGCGGATATAAGAAGTATGGATGTAAATAATCCAGATGATTATGAGTTTGGATTTGAAATAGGCCTTAAGCCTGCATTTGAAATTGCCCCTCTAGCAAAGGCAAAAATCACGATGCATAAAGTAAATGTAACCGATGAAATGATACAAGAAGAGGTGAGTGGTATCCAAGCAAAAGGGGGAAAAGTGAATGAAGTGGAAACAATCGAAACGGAGGAAACTGAAATAACCATCCTATTTACAGAATGTGAAAAAGAAGGTGCAATCGTTGAGGCGGGGATCCAAAAAGAAGTTTCCGTTTTATTGAAAGATTTTTCATCTGCCAGCCAAAAACAGCTCAAAGGCAAAAAGAAAGAGGAAACACTAGTTATTCAACTTTCGAAGGCATTAGAGGCGGATAAATTAGATATTGTATTGCAACAGCTTGGTTTAGATAAGGAGGACAAAGCTTCGGCAAAGAAGTTCTTTCAACTTACTATTGTTAAAATTGCAGTAATAGAAAAAAGGGAATTAGATGAAGCTTTCTTTAAGGAGGTTTTTCCTGGTGCAGCAGTGGCTACTGAAGAGGAATTCAGGAAAAAACTAAAAGAAGAAATTGAACAATATTGGGAAAGTCAAAGTCGCAATCAGCTTCATGATCAACTCTATCATTATTTATTGGATGATACAAAAATGGAGTTTCCTGCTGAATTTCTGAAGAGGTGGTTACAAACTGGCAGTGAGCAGCGTAAAACTGCCCAACAGGCAGAAGAAGAATATCCAACCTTCTGCAACCAGTTAAAATGGACCTTAATTAGCGATAAATTGATTAAGGAAAACGATTTGCAGGTAAAACCAGAAGAACTTAAAGCTTCTATGAAAGCTGAGGTGATGCGCTATTTTAGCCAAATGAGTATTATTGGTGACGACACTAGCTGGCTGGATACCTATGTTGATCAGATGATGAAAGATGAAAAACAAGTGGACGCAAGTTATCGACGATTGATCACTGATAATTTATTCAAATACGCTGAAAGTCAAGTTAAACCGAACGAGAAACTGGTTACTGTAGAAGAATTGGCAGCATTACAGCACCATCACCATTAATAAATTTGCCTCCTGAAGGAGCAAAGAATATATTTTACAGGCCGAAGCTAATGCTTCGGCTTTTTGTTGTCTAGGCAAATCCAATAAAAGTCCCTTCAAAACCAATTTTGACATTTTATTCAGGCGGTTTTATAAGGAATTTCGTTAGTATAGTCATCGGTTTAAACTGTCGGCTATAAAATGCAACGATATTAGTACAATGGATTTGTCCATTTCTTGCTAAATAAATGGGATATAATGTTTTAAAATAATAGATATTTCCAATAGTGTATAAAACAGCCTTCTAACGCTGAAATTCTTCCAATTTTCAGACTTTTTGTCGTCCTTTTTTTTATAGCATAATATTTGGGTTATTCAATCAACTATATTTGTTATTCTAAATAATATGTCAGATGAATTTTGGAAAAGAGTTTGAAAAATATGCGGTAAAGCACCGGGGTATCAGTAGCAATACATTGGATAGTTATATTAAACATAACGTCACCAATCTTACCCCCAACATTATTGAGGAAAGGCCCATGAATGTTGCTGTAATGGATGTTTATAGTCGTTTAATGATGGATCGCATCATTTTTATGGGTTATCCTGTTACGGATGAAGTAGCGAATATTATTACGGCGCAATTTTTATTTTTGGAAAGTACCGATCGTACCAAGGATATTCAAATGTATATTAATTCTCCAGGGGGTAATGTGTATGCAGGATTGGGAATGTATGATACGATGCAGTTTGTAACCCCTGATATTGCAACCATTTGTACGGGAATAGCCGCTAGTATGGCAGCGGTATTAATGTGTGCAGGATCTCCTGGTAAAAGAACCGCTTTAAAACATAGTCGTATTATGCTTCACCAGCCAAGTGCCGGTGCCGGTGGACAAGCTAGCGATATTGAAATCACGGTGAATGAAGTAAAAAAAATCAAAAAAGAATTATACGAGGTAATTGCGAATCATACGGGTCAGACTTTTGAAAAAGTCGCTATCGATTGCAGTAGAGATTATTGGATGACCTCAGTTGAGGCAAAAGAATATGGTATTGTTGATGAAGTGTTAACCACTAATCCAAGAAAGGCAAAGAAAGAGTAAGCGAGTGGTTCATAGGGTTGAGTTATACAATGAATGCTTAAATTGTAATTAAAGCAAATTAAAATCACTATCAGTTCCCTGAGGGATTTGATTTAAAAAATAAGTTATGAATAGTAATAGTAAAAATAGTATTCGCTTCGACGACGAAGAAGAATCTCCCAAAGAATTGCCAGAAAATCCGATGGAAAAAATGATGAGTGGATGGCAGTTCGACAAAAAATTTATTGAGCAACGTAAAATCTTTTTATGGGGCGTAGTGGATGATAAAAGTGCAAAGGATATTACCGCACGCTTACTTTACCTTGAAGCGATTGACCCAGGTAAGGAGATTACCTTTTATATAAATAGTCCGGGTGGAGTAGTAACTAGTGGAATGGTAATTTATGATACCATGCAAATGATTAGCTCACCAGTAAGTACTGTTTGTATGGGAATGGCAGCTAGTATGGGAAGTATATTATTAAGCGGCGGAGCTAAAGGAAGACGATTTATTTTTCCAAGTGGACAAGTAATGATTCACCAGCCCAGTGGTGGGGGTCAGGGAGTAAGCGCTGACTTAGAAATTATGGCTATTCAAATAATGAAGATAAAAGAACTGGGTGCACATATTTTAGCAGACAATTGCGGACAAACCTTCGAAAAAGTAATGAAGGATTTCGATCGTGATTATTGGATGAATGCGAAGGAGTCAATTGATTACGGTATTGTGGATGGCTTGTTGAAGAAATTGTAAAGCACTAACTTAATTTACTACTAAGCCCCATTATTTGGGGCTTTTTTATTGACAGTTAAATTAACTGAATACCTTTGCCAAATGCAATTCACTGATATCATTGATGCAAATAATGGCCGGCCCTCCTTTCGGCCAATAATGCAAAAGGAAATTTTTCCTATAAGTGAAAACTTAGGCCAATATTTGAAAAAAAATGGGAGGGATATTGAATTGCCTATACTTTATAATGAGCTGATCAATTATAGTTATTCCGATGCTTTAAAAGACAAAGCAGGCAAATGGACCTATTGGGAAAATGCAGTGTATTCGCCCGATCAACTAGCCGCTATCTCTGATGGATTGATTAAAACCTACCAGCTGGTTAAAAATTTTGCATCAACGAATACGTCAACTGAATTTAAGATTGAACGGATTGATTTTTGTGAATATGGAAACAGTAACCCCTTCAGGATAAAAATTGTGAATTTGACGAATGGGGAAATCGATTTTTTTTATGTCAAATTAGCGGATGCCTCCAGAGTCTATGGTTTAGAATTAGAACACTTACTTACCTCCAATGAGATCAATTTTTTATGCCACCAAAACACACTGGTAGAAGAGCATATAGAAGGAATGCCTGGAGATGACTTTCTTAAAAAAAATACGCCTTTTACTGAGGCGGAAGAAATAATGATTGCCAAGGAATTCATTCGTTTTAGTGAGAGCTGTTTTGCTCGTTTATTAGGAGATATGCGTTGCTATAATTTTGTAATCAATGCACAGTCAAATAATCTATCTACTGAATATACTATTCGTGCAATTGACTTTGATCAACAATCTTATGAAGGAAGAGTGAGTTGGTATTTACCTCAGCTTTATAATGAAAATGCTGAATATGTACAGATGGTTTTGAAGTATCTAAATAACGCTGAAATTGAGCTGATACAAAAGATGGAATTGCAGGAGATGGGTAAAAGAATAAAAAGTAGCCATGTCCGTCTGAAACAATTATTAGAAACTATGGGCAAGGATGAATTGTCAGAAAATTTTAAAATAAAGCTATTAATTGGGGAACTAAACGAACATTTCAAAACGCTCAATTTTGACTCTTGTAGTTCTATGGGGGCTGTCGTAAAGGAACAATTGCGACAAAGATTACAGACGGATTTCGCTTTTTGATTAGAATTCTGGCATAAATAGCAATGGATTAGCCCTTAAAATGAGTTTTATTTGACATTTTTAACTTTGTTGCTGCAACGTTTTTCAAATTAGCATTGTCTGCCAATTAGCATTTGGCAAATGGTTGTATATCTTTGTATACCATTTTAAACAAAAGGGAGATTAAATAATAGTATAATGGCAAAACAACAAACCTTACATTGTTCTTTTTGTGGCAGAAGTCGCGAAGAGGTTAAAATATTAATAGCTGGTCAGGAAGTGCATATCTGCGAAAACTGTGTGGAACATGCACAAGAAATAATTGGCCAGGAGTTATCGATTTTTCCAGAGAATAAACAAGGAAGTGGGACAAGTTCTGGCAAACTCACTGTAAAAAAGCCGATTGAAATAAAGAAATTTTTGGACGAGTATGTAATTGGCCAAGACGATGCCAAAAAAATCTTGGCAGTTGCGGTATACAATCATTATAAGAGACTGAATCAAAAAGTAGAAAATGAGGTAGAGATTGAAAAGAGTAATATCATCATGGTAGGAGAAACGGGTACTGGAAAAACATTGTTGGCTAAATCAATTGCTCGCATGTTAAATGTACCATTTGCTATAGTAGATGCCACCGTTTTTACAGAAGCTGGATATGTAGGCGAGGATGTAGAAAGTATGCTTAGTAGATTATTGCAGGCTTGTAATTATGATGTTGCGGCGGCTGAAAAGGGAATTGTATTTATAGACGAAATTGATAAAGTAGCTCGCAAAAGCGATAATCCATCCATTACCAGAGATGTGAGTGGGGAAGGAGTACAACAAGGTTTATTGAAATTATTGGAAGGTACAGAAGTATTGGTTCCACCTCAGGGAGGACGTAAACATCCTGAGCAGAAATTGGTAAAAGTTAACACGTCTAATATTTTGTTTATTTGTGGTGGTGCTTTTGATGGAGTAGACAGGATAATTGCTCGTCGAGTAAACACGCATGCCATTGGATTTAGTGTTAACAAAGAATTGCAGGAGTTTCAACAAAAAAACTTGCTTCAGTTTGTCAATGCGGTTGATTTAAAACAGTTTGGATTAATACCTGAGCTATTGGGTCGTTTGCCGGTAATCACTTACCTCAATCCTTTGGATGCCCCAACTTTACGAAATATATTGACCGAACCTAAGAATGCGCTTATTAAGCAGTTTACTCGCTTATTTGAAATTGAAGGAATTGAATTGAAATTTGAAGAAGCAGTATTTGACTTTATGGTGGAAAAGGCGTTGGAATACAAGTTAGGCGCTAGAGGATTAAGAAGCATATGCGAAAGTATCTTAACCGATGCTATGTATGAGTTGCCCTCTCAAAAGTTGAAAGTGTTTTCCGTGACATTGGAGTATGCTCAGCGTAAGTTTAACTTGAGCAAAATAAGTATGTTGAAAGTAGCGTAATAACAATATTTTCAAAAAGGGCTGTATCTTAATAGGTACAGCCTTTTTGTTTGCAGAAGGGCCTCAATTAAAATTGAGTTATTCAGCTGATTTGATTTTTACCAAAGCGGTTGAACTGAAAATGGCTCAATCTTTTTATTATTTTCTGATTTCCAAAATTTGTCGATTTTATTGGAGACTTGAAGGGTAGACAATCTTCCAATTTTCTTCCCTAAGAATTCCATCTTTTAGTAATTTCGATTATAATTGATTTGAGCAAAAAAGGGGTATTATTTTTCTTTCTCCCCATTTTTTTAACAAATACATATCATTTTAGGAGATTGATTTTTTTCAATTTATTTTTACCGCAGATTGAACGATGAATAAGCCTTCAAAAAAGATAAATGGCATGGTTTATCAATCAATTATTCGCATCCATTATCTTCTTCATGGGCATCCATTATTATTTATTGGATAGTTTTTGCAAAAAGATGTAAAAATTGGAAAGCAAAAGATTAATTTTAAAATCTTCTAACAAAACAATATAAACTGCAAGTAAAATGGTAGATGTAATTTTAGGACTTCAATGGGGTGATGAAGGAAAAGGTAAAATAGTCGATTATTTTGCTCCCAACTATGACGTTATTGCACGTTTTCAAGGGGGTGCTAATGCTGGTCATACCTTGTATGTAAATGGTCAAAAAGTAGTGCTTCACCAAATACCGAGCGGTATTTTTCATGAGGATAAAATTAATCTGATTGGTAATGGAGTTGTATTGGATGCGGTTACGCTGAAAAAAGAGTGTGAAAAAGTTGCCTCAATGGGAATTGATTACAAAAAGAACTTGTACATCAGTGAAAGAGCGCATTTGATATTACCCACTCACCGCGCTTTAGATAAAGCTAGTGAATTGGCAAAAGGAAATGAAAAAATAGGTTCCACACTAAAAGGAATTGGCCCTGCGTACATGGATAAAACGGGTCGTAATGGATTGAGAGTAGGTGATTTATTGGATAAGGGTTTTATTTCTCAGTATATTAAAATCAGGCTAAAACACCAGCGCTTGTTGGATAGTTATAATTTTCAAGAGGATATCAGTGCTTGGGAAGATGAGTTTTTTGAATCAATCGAATTATTAAGGGATTTTAAGATTGTTAATGGTGAATATTTCATTAATGATAAAATTCAGCAGGGTAAAAAAGTACTTGCTGAGGGTGCCCAAGGTTCTATGTTAGACGTTGATTTTGGTACTTTTCCTTTTGTAACTAGTAGCAGTACCATTTCTGCAGGTGTTTGTACAGGATTGGGTATTGCCCCTCAAAAAATTAAAGATGTATTTGGCGTTTCCAAGGCATATTGTACCAGAGTGGGAAGTGGTCCTTTTCCGACTGAATTAAATGATGAAACTGGTGAACTGATTAGAAAAATCGGAAGTGAGTTTGGTGCTACTACAGGTAGACCTCGTCGTTGCGGATGGATTGATTTGGTAGCCTTAAATTTTGCTTGTATGATTAATGGGGTGACTAAAATCATTATGACTAAAACAGATATTTTAGATACTTTACCTGAGTTAAATGTTTGCACCTCCTATAAAATTAATGGGGAGGAAAAAAATTATGTGCCTTTTCAAATGACACAGGTAAAAATTGATCCTGTATTTAAAAGTTTTGCTGGTTGGCAAACTGATATTACTGCAATGAGTGAATATGATTCACTTCCACAGAATATGAAAAATTATATAGATTACATTAATAAGTTTTTGAAAGTTCCTGTAAAATTCATAAGCAATGGCCCAGGTAGGGATCAGATTATACTTGCTTAATAATAATTAAAAAAAATATGCCTTTTTTTTTGGCAATTTAAAAATCTATCTGAAATTTTACAGCATTAATAAGTTGATATATGGCTACTAAATCTGACAAAGTAAAAAAACGAACGCCTACTGTAGAGGAAACTGCTCCCAAAAAATCGGCTGCAAAGGCTTCTTCTAAATCTAAAAAGGAGGAAGAGGATGATGAGGAGGATGAAATTGCTCCCGTAAAGAAAGGGAAGGCAGGTGCAAAAAAAGGTAAGGAGGATGACGAAGAGGATGATGATATAGAAGAAGATGATGAATGGGAAAAAGGAGAAACTTCAGATGATTGGGATCCAGATTTTGATGAATTTGATATACCAAAATCTACTTCTAAAAAAGCAACGGGTAAAAAAACTGCAAAAGATGAAGAGGATGATTTCAAAATCGACGATGATTTCAAAGATTTAGGTTTTGATGATCTCGATGGCGGTGCTGGTTTTGATGACGAAGACGATGATTTTTAATCTGCTCCCAATGCTGGTAATAATTACCGATTTGGAAAAATAATCAAGTGAAAAAAGCCATCTCTTTTCCGATAGATAATTTTATTGATTTCAGAAATAAAATGTTGAACTGGGTACAACCGTTCAACATTTTTTGTTTGCTGGATAATAGGCAGTATCATTTCGAAGCGCCCGCTTTCGAATGTTTGCTAGCGGTGGGGTGTAAACGAAAGATAGAATCTAGTAAGGAGGATACTTTTGAAAGCATGAAAATTTTTTCAAATGATCAAAAAGAATGGATATTTGGTCACCTTGGATATGATCTTAAAAATGAAATAGCTGTATTACATTCTAATAATTTTGATGGAATTCATTTTCCAGATGCCTTCTTTTTTGTTCCGGAAATTGTATTGCAACTTACAGAAAATGAAGTAAATATTTTTTGTGATACCGATGCTGCAGCAATATTTTCAGCAATCGAAGCTACAGCCGTTGCTGTTGAAAAAACACTTCCTACGATTCTTCAAATCCAACAGCGTATTGCTTCGGATGAATATATTGAAATAGTTAAAAAACTTCAGCAACATATTTTACGAGGCGATTGTTATGAAATTAATTTTTGTCAGGAATTTTTTGCAGAGGCTGCAGTCATTGATCCATTGAGTGTTTACTGTTCATTAGTGTCTATTTCTCCTAATCCTTTTTCTGCACTCTATCGTTTAAATGACAAATATTGTATTTGCGCTAGTCCCGAAAGATATTTTAAAAAATCAGGCGATAAAATATTCTCTCAGCCAATAAAAGGGACGGCAAAAAGAAATTTAGCCAATCCCGAATTGGATGAATTTAGTAAACAAAGATTACAGAATAGTGAAAAGGAAAAAAGTGAAAATGTAATGGTAGTTGACCTAGTAAGAAATGATCTTAGTAGAGTATGTAAAAGTGGAACAGTAAAGGTGGATGAGCTATTTGGTATTTATAGTTTTCCTCAGGTGCATCAGATGATTAGTACTATCAGCGGTGATTTAGAAGATGGAATAGATTGGGTAGATGTAGTGAAAGCAACTTTCCCAATGGGTAGTATGACAGGTGCTCCCAAAAGAAGTGTGTTGGAAATTATTGAACGTTATGAATCTACTAAAAGAGGCCTATTTTCTGGAGCGATAGGGTATGTTACTCCTCAAGGTGATGCTGATTTTAATGTAGTGATAAGAAGCATTTTATATAATCATTCTGCTCAATATTTATCTTTTCAAGTTGGAAGTGCCATTACCTTTTATAGTAATGCCATCGAAGAATACGAAGAGTGTTTGCTAAAGGCAAATGCAATGCAGCAAGTACTTCAGAAAAAGAGTTTTTAAAAGTTTTTCTTTTCTTTTTGACTGACTGTTTTTTCAGCAGGAATATTTGTACCATTTAATAAGGCTTGCAGCGATTCATTCAGTATCGGATATTTTTTGGCAACAAATAACTGCATTTTATTGGAAGGTAATCTTAAATCATAATTTCCTTGAGTAGACATAGTGCTATCAAATTCGGGATTGTAGCGATTGAAAATTGTAATATCCATTTCGATATTTTTTGCAATAATTGCCGCATTGTATTTTCCAGAAATAGGAAGTGTTTCCAAGCCTGTTAATTCTTCAGCAGACAGTTCGGGGGTTTTGGTTGTTTTAGTTTGTGAGAAATCTTCAATGAGATGATTTTTTATCACTGCAGTATGATCTGAAGAGCTGCCGCTTGTAGTAACACCTCCACTCCCTTCCATAATGTAATGGGTAGCTATAAAACGTTTGACATAGGTCCTGGATTCTTCAGGAAGATAGTATTGCAGATTCCAGAAATTTTTACTACGACTTTTTTTTATTGCGCTATTTACTCTTCCTATACCTCCGTTGTAGGCTGCCATTACTAACAACCAGTCATGTAGCTCACGGTAAAGTTGTAATAGGTATCTGGCGGCGGCATGAGTGCTTTTATAATAATCTCTTCGCTCGTCATTATATTTGGTTACCCTCAAACCAAAATCTCTAGCAGTATAAGGCATAAATTGCCAAGGACCTCCAGCACCCTTATAGCTAGTGGCCGCCGTACTTAAATTCGATTCAATTACTGCAATATATTTTAGTTCTTTAGGTAGTCCATATTGTTGTAAAACTGTTTCAATTAAATTAAAATAAGGTAGACCCCATTGCTTCATTTTTTGCAAATAATCGCTATGGTTTTTCATGTAGCCTTGTACAAAGAGTTCAGCGTTTGGATTGATTTGCGCTTTGTAAGAAAGGTTACTATTGTAGGTATTGTTTGAAAAGAGATTTTTAAAACCATATTTATTCACTTGGTTTAAAAATTCAATATTTTCTTTTGTTGGATTTTTTTTTGAATGGATTACCTGCTGAATTAGCTGATTTTCTTTGATAGTATCTTGTACTACAGTAGCGTTGGGTAAATTTAATTGTTGAAAGCTATTAGTAAAAGCCTTGCCTGCCAATGGATGAAGGAATAAAATATAAACAATCGATATTTGTAAAAATCGTTTCATTTTATTTAACCATTCACCCTATACTTTTTTAGTAGTGAGGTAGATAATTGCAATAAGGTTTCTTCTTCTAGTTTGTTGGTTAGTACCTGAAGCCCAAAAGGCATTCCATTGCTATGTTTAAATAATGGAATAGATATAGCGGGTAATCCAGTCAGATTTGCAAATACAGTATAAATATCTGCTAAGTACATAGCAATCGGATCATCTGAATTAGAACCGATAGGCATAGCGGTGGTAGGTGCAGTAGGCATTATCAGTGCATCGTATTCACTAAATAGTGCAGTTGTCTTGTTGACTAATAGTCTTCTTACTTGCTGCGCCTTACTAAAATAGGCATCGTAGTGACCAGCGCTTAAAACAAAAGTTCCTAGTAAGATTCTTCTTTTTACCTCTTTTCCAAATCCTTCACTTCGGTTGGCTTTATAAAATTCATTTAAATCCGCCACTGCTTTCGTAGTTTGATGCCCATATCTTACCCCATCAAATCTGCTAAGATTGCTACTGGCCTCTGCGGTAGTTAAAACATAATAGGCCGGAACAATATGATCCAGTAAATCAAATTCAATCGGTTCTACAGTGTGGCCATCCGTTTGCAATTGATGGATGAGTGATACTATATTTTCTTTAATTTCTTTGTCAAGAGATGGATGATCAATCGCTTCTTTAAAATAAGCAATTTTATATTTTTTATTAGCGGAAGAATCTTCCTGAATAGCATTTGAAAGGGGTGCTTTATAGGAGCTTGGTAAAGAAGTGCTATCATATTCGTCTTCACCTGAAATTACTTCTAAGGCTAAAGTTAGATCCGCAATATTTTTGCTAAAAATACCGATTTGGTCAAAGGAAGAGGCATAGGCGATGAGTCCATATCTTGATATACGGCCATAAGTAGGCTTTAAACCTATTATCCCGCAGAAATCGGCAGGTTGTCTTACTGAGCCTCCGGTGTCACTACCTAAACTAATCATGCACATTCCTGCCTGTACAGCTACTGCACTTCCTCCTGAAGATCCTCCAGGAACCTTTGTTTCATCTGCAGCATTTAGCACGTTTCCGTAAGCTGAATTTTCGTTGGTACTGCCCATGGCAAATTCATCACAATTACAATTTCCAATAATAATAGCATCCTCGTCTAAGAGTCGCTGAATAGCACTTGCATTGTAAACTGAGATAAAACCTTTTAATATTTTTGAAGCCGCTGTTAGTGTATGATCTTTGTAGGCTAAAACATCTTTAATACCAATTACTACTCCATGTAATTTTCCAGTGATGCCTGTTTTCTTTTGCTTAGCATCTAGTGCTATTGCTTTTTGAATGGCTTCTTCAGCATACACCTCCACAAAAGCATTTAGCTGTTGATGTTTATTGATCTGTTCAAGGTAATGGTTGACCATTGCCACACAAGTGGTTTCTCCTGATAGAAGCTGTTGATGGTAGGTTGCTATTGTAGAAAACAATTTTTAAAAGATTAGATAGCCTTTATAAAATTGGCTGAAGTAATAGACAGAAAACCTGTCATTTACTTCAGCCATGAATAATGTAATAAAGAAAACTTATTTGCTTAATTCTTGAGCTTGTTTAGCATCTTGAAGCTGCTGTCTTAATTCTCTAATTTCTTGTTCTTTGTCCTTTTCTTTCATGCCCTCTTCAATTTCGCTTTTTACGTTATCCTTGGCATCTTTAAATTCACGCATTCCTTTTCCAATTCCTTTCATCAATTCAGGAATTTTTTTACCACCAAAAAGTAAAACGATTGCCAAAATAATAAATATCCATTCGGAGCCACCTGGCATTCCAAATAATAAAACAGTTGCTAACACATTTGATACTATCATAGTAATTGATTTGAAGAACAAATATAATTCAATTATTTACTAATTAAATCGTTTTAATTAAAAACTATGTTGTAAACATGTTAATGTAAAAGGTTTAGTTGAAATCATATAGCAATAGGATTTTATATTTTAACCTTAATTCGTTTTTTAGCTTGGAGTTGACCTGCCAATGCCTTTAGATGGTAAAAATTAATAACATGGAGTTTAAAAGCTAATCGTAGGGGCATAAAAAAAGCGAAATCCAGATGATTTCGCTTTTTTTATATATTGTAAGTCGCTTACTTTTTAAGGGCAACCGCCATTCTTTTTTCTTGAATACGAGCACTTTTACCACTTCTTTCGCGTAAATAGAACAATTTAGCGCGACGTACTTTACCTACTTTGTTCAACACGATACTCTCAATGTTGGGAGAAAAGAAGGGGAATAAACGCTCAACACCTACTCCATCACTCATTTTACGTACGGTAAAAGTTGCGGTAGCACCAGTTCCCTGACGTTTGATAACATCTCCTTTAAAGCTTTGGATACGCTCTTTAGCACCTTCAACAATTTTATAATTTACAGTGATATTATCACCTGCTTTAAAGTTAGGAAGAGCTGGAGTTGCTGTTAACTGCTCGTGTACAAAATCTACTGCGTTCATAATCTTAATTTTTTTCGGACTGCGAAGGTAAGGTTTTAATTGATAATTGTAAAATCAAAGGGGGATTTTTTTTCAATTCCCTTAAATAGGGCTGTTTTACTGGAATTAAGGCTCAACTAGTGGCAAAAATGATCTGCAGTCTAGGTTTTAGGGGTATTAATAGTCTGATTTAGCCATATAAAATAAAAAAGCTACCCATTTTGAGGGTAGCTTTCAATAGTTTAGGATGTCTTAACGAGCAATATTTACGGCTCTTTTTTCCCTGATTACTGTAACCTTTATTTGACCAGGGAAGGTCATTTCAGTCTGAATTTTTTGGGCTATTTCAAAGCTTAATTTATCGCTATCGGAATCACTTACCTTGTCTGCTTCTACAATTACCCTTAATTCTCTACCTGCTTGGATGGCGTAAGCTTTTTCAACCCCTTGGTAACCCTGAGCAAGGTTTTCCAGGTCTTTGATACGCTGGATATACTGCTGCATTATTTCGCGTCTTGCACCTGGCCTAGCACCGCTAATGGCATCACAAGCCTGAATAATTGGTGAAATAACATATTGCATTTCCATCTCATCATGGTGGGCACCAATTGCATTGACTACTGCAGGATTTTCACCATACTTTTCAGCCAATTTTGCACCTAAAAGTGCATGACTTAATTCTGTTTCTTCATCGGGTACTTTACCGATATCATGCAGTAAACCTGCACGTTTAGCTAGTTTAGGATTCATGCCTAACTCCGAAGCCATAATGGCACACAGATTAGCGGTCTCCCTGCTATGCATTAACAAATTCTGACCATAAGAAGAGCGGAAACGCATTCTGCCGACCATTCTAATTAGTTCTTTATGTAGACCATGTACACCTAATTCCATTGCCGTACGCTCACCGATTTCCATTACCTGATCATCTAGTTGACGCTTGGTTTTTTCTACTACCTCTTCAATTCTAGCAGGGTGAATTCTACCATCCGCTACTAAGCGTTGTAGTGATAAACGGGCAATTTCTCTACGTAATGGGTCAAAAGAGGAAAGTACAATCGCTTCGGGGGTATCATCTACAATTAGATCCACTCCTGTAGCAGCTTCTATAGCTCTAATATTCCTTCCTTCCCTTCCAATAATAGAACCCTTTATTTCATCACTTTCTAAGTTAAAAACAGTGATTGAGTTTTCAATAGCCTGCTCTGCAGCTGTACGCTGAATGGTTTGAATAACTATTTTACGAGCCTCTTTGTTAGCCTTCAATTTAGCATCTTCAATAATCTCTTGTTGAATCACCAATGCTCTCGTTTGAGCTTCTTGTTTTAGGCCTTCAATGAGCTGGGTTCTAGCGTCTTCGGCTGATAAACCTGCCACTTTCTCTAATCGGCGAATATGTTCTTCCTGATGCTTTTCTAGTTCAGTACGTTTTACATTAACCACTTCAATCTGGCGATTAAGGGTTTCTTTGATACCATCATTTTCCTTGATTTGCTTATCAAGATTTAGCTCTTTTTGTGTGATGGATTGCTCTTTTTGCTTAATTCTATTTTCAGCTTCATTTGCTTTTTGAGAGCGTTGTAATACATCCCTGTCGTGATCAGATTTTAACTGTACAAATTTTTCTTTTGCCTCCAGTAATTTCTCTTTTTTTAGGTTTTCTGCTTGTAATTGACCATCTGCAATGATCTTTTTAGCTTGATCCTCAGCGTCTTTTACCAGTTTATTCGTGTTTTTGGCAAAAATAAATTTGCCGAGTAAAAGCCCCGAAGTCAGGGCAATTGCTCCAATGATGATGAAAAGTATGTTCGATTCCATTGAGTTTTTTTGTTTTTAATCGGTTCACAATCTTATATTTCCTCTCTAGACCCATCAGTAAAATGAGATAGTTAGGTGGCGAAGATATGAAATTTAGTTTGGAGTTTTGGAGCCGAACATTATTCAACTCTATCTAATTTTAACTTAGAATAGCTAAGGGCAGTAGGAAGAATACCCTGGAGAACTTGTCTAATTAAGTATTCTGTTATTTGAAAGGGGCATTTATAGGGCTTTATCTATCTGCAGCTCCATCTTTAGGAGCGCATCTGTAACAGCTTTTTCAACCGCTGGGTTAGATTCTTGAGCTCCCTGGGTAGCATACCAGATCATCACCATCGCAATAAAATCCTGCATATCTTTTCCAGCAAACTGGGTTTTAAACTCAATGATCTTATCGTTAATGGTTTTGATCGTTTGTCGAATAAGCTCCTCGTCTTTAGGGAGTGTTTTTATTCGATAGGTACGATCACCGATCACTAGATTAATGGGAATTAGTTCTGACATAGATTTTATTCACTTAGCAATCCTATACTTTTATCAATTTCTTTGATGTATTGATTGATTTGTTGTTCAAATATTTTTTTATCTTTTTCATTCATTTTACCAGCTGCCGATTTTAAAATTCCTGCCTGTTGTTCCATTTGACTAATGCGGAGCATATTGGCTTCCTGAGCTGTTTTCAACTCTTTTATGGATTGAGTAAGTTGTTCATTTTCCTTTTGCATCAACTGGTATTGCTTCAGTAATTGCTGAAGTTTGGCATTAATTCGGTTAATATTTTCTGATAGGTTTGACAACAGGAAAAATTATTTTATAAAAATTTTAATCTATAATTCTTTTGAGTGGATGCTATTTTAATCGAACATTATTTTCTTATTACTGCATTCAATTCTTTTTCATAAGCAGTAATTAAGGTAGCCATCATTCCATCAATATCTTTATCAGTCATTGTTTTTTCTTCATCCAAAAATGTCAGACTGATCGCCATGGCTTTTTTATCTGCACCAAGTTTTTCACTCTCAAATATATCAAATAAATTGATGGATTGTAATTTTTTCAGCTTGGTTGCATAAGTAAGCTGCTCAATGGTTTCGTATTTCAGCATTTTATCAACCACTATTGACAAGTCCCTAGTTGCAGCTGGAAATTTAGCAATTTCATGATAGCGAACTTGGATAGCATTATTTAATTCCAAAATTTTATCCCAATTGATATCTATAAAATAAACGGGTTGTTTAATATCAAATTTGTCCAATGTTTTTTTGTTAACAATTCCTAGGGTTGCCACCACTTCTTTTTTTATACTTAGCTCAACACAATCATCTAGCTTCGAATCGTTTTTACGTTGGTAATTACCCAGCGACAATCCTACTAATGATAGTACATTTTCTAGCACTCCTTTTGCATAATAAAAATCAGTTTTCTCACTCTTGGTTTTCCAACCTCCTAATTGTTTATTTCCTGTAATGTAGATACTAATATGTTGTTGCTCTTCATAACTACCAACCGCTGAGGTATGATAAGTTTTTCCGAATTCAAAAAGCTGCAGATCATTATTTTTTCTATTACAATTATAGGCAACGGTCTCCAATCCTGTTTCCATCATGGAAGGGCGCATTACATTCAGGTCCGCACTAAGACTATTAATCATCTTTACAGTGGTCTGTAAAACTTCTTCACCGAAGTAGGCTGCATTGGTAATACTATTGGTAAAAATTTCGTTCATACCAATTCCTATAAGTCCCGCGCAAACTTTTTCTTTATAAGCAGCAGCATGACCGAGTGTTTCTACGGAGTGAGAAATGGTAATAGCAGAGGGGATTTCTATTAAGTCTAGTCCATCAATGCGCATGATCTCTTCAACAATATCGGCTGGTATAGTGATATCAGGTTTACTGTAGGGTACAGCAATTCGAATATCATCCATTCCTTCTTTAATGATTTCGAAACCAAGGGCAATCAAAATGTTTTTGATCGTGTCCCCATGATAATTTTTACCACTTAATTTTTTTAAGTAGTGGTACTTAATCGTGATTTCAGCCTTTGGTTTTGGATCGGGATATACATCAATAATAGCAGAGGCAATTTCGCCGCCAGCTATTTCCTGAATCATTAGTGCCGCTCTTTTTAATACATTGACTGTATTACTGATATCTACTCCTTTTTCAAATCTAGTAGCAGCATCAGTTCTCAAACCATGGCGAATAGATGTCTTACGAATACTCGTTGGATTGAACCAAGCGCTTTCTAGAAAAATATTTTTAGTGCTATTCGTTACGCCACTTTGTAAACCACCATACACTCCAGCAATACACATGGGCGCTTCTGCATTACAAATCATCAAATCATCTGTAGAAAGTGTTCTTTGTTTTTCATCTAGTGTAACAAAGGAACTTTTATCGGTTAGATTTTTTACAATTATTTTTTTTCCAAAAATTTGGTCGGCATCAAATGCGTGAAGCGGTTGACCAGTTTCGTGTAATATAAAATTGGTGATATCTACGATATTGTTGATTGGCTTTAAGCCTATGCACTTTAATTTTTGTTGCAGCCAATCCGGACTTTCTGCGATGGTGACTTTTTGTATACTTACCCCTGCATAACGTTGACAAGCTTCATTGTTCTGAATAGTTACGGCAATTTTATTTCCTTTTTCAATAGCTTTAAAGTTATTTTTAAAAGGAGATTTTACGGTAGTTTCTTTTTTATTGTGGTGCGAAAGCCAAGCACATACATCTTTAGCCACACCTAGGTGGCTCATGGCATCCATTCTGTTCGGAGTAAGGCCTATTTCGAAAATAAAATCGTCATAAGGTTTAAAGTGTTTTTCAGCGGCCATTCCAACTTCTGTTGCTGGTGGCAATACAAGAATACCAGCATGATTATTACTTAGTCCAATTTCATCTTCTGCACAGATCATTCCAAAACTATCCACCCCGCGAATTTTTGCTTTTTTCATGGTAAGGGGCTCTCCATTCAGCGGATAAATGGTCGTTCCAATGGAAGCCACTACTACTTTTTGACCTACTTCAACATTGGGTGCACCACAAACGATTTGTAAAGGTTGCTCGGCTCCAACTTCAACAGTTGTAATGCTTAATTTATCTGCATCAGGATGTTTGGTGCAGGTAAGTACTTCTCCGATCACCAATCCTTTTAGTCCGCCCTTTATAGCTTCATATTTTTCAAGACTCTCTACTTCCAATCCAATGGAAGTAAGAATTCTGCTCAATTTTTCAGGGTCTACTTTTTCCGGCAAATATTCACTCAGCCAATTATAACTTATGGTCATTCAATGTTTGTTAATTAGTAATGTATGATAGCGCAAAGATAGTTATTGAGGCGCAAGCGTAAAAACGGATATTAAAAAGAGGCTATATTTTTAAAAATAATCTGCCAGAAAACTAATTGGATGCAATAAATCCTAGATAAATGATTTAAAGAATAGTACCAACTTTAAAAAAAAGCAATCTGGTGCAGAAAAAATATTTTTGGTGATTTAAGGTGTTGATAAAATAGGGTAGAATGCAATAAATCGGCTAAATTAACTGTTAATAAACAGGTGGATAAGCTATTAATAAGCTATTTTTGAAGGTGGATTCATTGTGTATAATGAATATAAAATGTTTGCCGCTGAGCACTGTGGATAATCAAACGGTTATTTGCATTTATCTTAGCCCACTTGAAAAATTTTGTTCTAAGTTTTTTTCAAAAGCAAAAGGTTGAGAAAAGCATATTGGCAAGGTATTTTAAGGTAAAGGACCGACAGTCTTCTAATAAAAATTGAAAAATTAACACCCTATTCTATAAAAAAATAGTATCCCTATGGAGTTGACCAATTTAAACAAGGATAGAAAAGTTAGACGAAAACCATCCATTGATTTAGGAAATATGGTTTTTGGAAAAGTACCCCCTCAGTCAAAAGAACTGGAAGAGGCGATTCTAGGCGCAATCATGTTGGAAAAGAGTGCTTTTGACACCGTGGTGGAGATTTTAAAGCCGGAGTGTTTTTATGGCGAAGCGCATCAAAGTATTTTTAAAGCAATGAAATCTTTGGCAGATAAAAGTTTGCCAATTGATTTATTAACGGTAGTAGAGGAGTTAAAACTAAGAGGCGAACTTGAAATAGTAGGAGGAGCTTATTATGTTTCTAAATTAACCAATTCGGTGGTATCATCTGCCAATATTGATGCGCACTCAAGAATTGTTTTACAAAAATTTATTCAACGAGAATTAATTAGAATCAGTGGTGAAATTATCGGCGATGCCTATGAAGATACTACGGATGTATTTGATTTATTGGATGATGCAGAAAGTAAATTATTTGAGATTACCAATAATCATCTTAGAAGCGCATTTGAAGATATCAATACCGTATTGGTCAAAACCATACAGCGAATTGAGGACATGCGTAACCGTGATGAAGACATTACTGGTGTTCCTAGTGGCTTTGCCACACTTGATAAACTAACCTATGGATGGCAACCAACTGATTTAATCGTGTTGGCGGCAAGACCCTCTGTTGGTAAAACCGCCTTTGCATTAAATTTAGCACGTAGTGCAGCCCTTCATCCTACTAAACCTACTCCAGTAGTATTTTTTAGTTTGGAGATGAGCTCAAGTCAGTTGGTTCAGCGTATTTTGAGTGCAGAGAGTGAAATATGGTTAGAAAAAATTTCTCGTGGCAAATTAGAAGAACATGAAATGAAGCAATTGTATAAGCGTGGAATTGAGCGTTTGAGTAAAGCACCCATTTATATTGATGACACAGCAGCGCTGAATATTTTTGAATTAAGGGCTAAATGTAGAAGATTAA
This sequence comes from Ferruginibacter sp., assembly GCA_030831945.1. Classification (GTDB taxonomy): domain Bacteria; phylum Bacteroidota; class Bacteroidia; order Chitinophagales; family Chitinophagaceae; genus Ferruginibacter. Next base: position 19,145 of record JAURKC010000035.1, on the reverse strand, counting down.
AAAACAAGCATGATATAGGATTAATCATCATCGATTATCTGCAGTTGATGAGTGGAAGTTCAGATAATAAAAATGGTAATCGCGAACAAGAAATTAGTAAGATCTCTAGAGATCTAAAAGGGCTAGCCAAAGAATTAAAAGTTCCGATCATTGCCTTATCTCAATTAAGTAGGGAAGTAGAAAAAAGAAAAGAAGGAGCTAAAATTCCTCAGTTGAGTGATTTGAGAGAATCGGGCGCTATTGAACAAGATGCGGACATGGTAATGTTTTTGTATCGTCCAGAATATTATGATATTACCGCCAATGAAATGGGTGAAAGTAATAAAGGAGAAACTTTTGTGAAAATTGCCAAGCATAGAAATGGTAGCTTAGAAACTATCAAATTGAAAGCGCTCTTGCATATTCAGAAATTTATTGAAGATCAAGATGGTGGAAATGATTTTGGTGGAGGTGCTCCAGGGGGCAGTTTCAGACCTGTTACAAGTGATGAAACGGGAGGAGCTAAATTGTATATTCAAAAGGGCAGCAAAATGAATGATAGCGCCTATGATGATGATACACCCTTTTAATTAAATTTTTAAAAAAGGAGAACCAGTAATTTTAAACTTGTTTATCTCCCTTGATTATGTCACTTCCTTTTTTCTATAAAGAAGACCTAGATTCAACGGACACTGAGGTGGTGCTCGACGAGGATACGAGTAAGCATATGGTGCAGGTACTTCGAATGCAAAATAAAGAACAGTTACAACTAACTAACGGAAAGGGAGATTTGTTTACTGCTGAAATATTGGATAACAATAGAAAAAAATGTACCGCTAAAATTTTAGAGGTTCAGCAAATTAAAAGAACGGCAGCTAAAATAACCCTTGCTATATCTCTTATAAAAAACAATAATCGTTTTGAATGGTTTTTGGAAAAAGCTACTGAAATAGGCATTTCCAATATTGTTCCGCTTATTTGTGAGCGAACCGAAAAAACTGTTTTTAAGTCGGACCGAATGAAAAATATTCTGGTCAGTGCAATGTTACAGTCTCAACAAAGCTGGTTGCCGGTTTTACAGGAACCTGCCAAATTTTTAAGTTTTGTAAATCAGCCAAACTCGGCAAATAAATTTATTGCGCATTGCGAAAATAGGGATACCAAAGTTCAGTTGCTAAGTCATCAGCCTTTTACTGATTCCACCATTCTAATTGGACCTGAAGGTGATTTTTCTACAGATGAAATAACGCTTGCTTTACAAAATAATTTTATTCCAGTTGCATTAGGAAACACTAGGCTCCGAACCGAAACAGCAGGAGTGGTAGCGGCAACTTTGTTGGCAATGGCAGAATAGTTGCTATCTGGATTAATAAAATAAAATCAATTCATTGGTTAGCAACTAATTGGACTCCGCATTCTTTTTTTCGTCATTTTCTGATTCTAATGAAGGTCCATTTAGTATGACTAATCTTTTCTTGGCAGCCTTTTTTATCATTGTCATATTGAGTAGTTCCACAATAAATGAGAATGCCATTCCGAAATAAATGTAGTTTTTAAGATGCATTTTTTCAGCTGTTTCTGCATCCCAACCTTCCATCAATAAGCTTAGTCCAATCATTACCAAAAATGAAAGTGCTAACATTTTTAGGGTAGGGTGATGATGAATAAATTCAGAAATTTTCGGACTAAATAGAAACATGACTAGCATTGCAATTACAACAGCAGCAATCATTATTTCCACATACTTTGCAGTTCCTCCGGCGGTAATAATACTGTCAAATGAAAATACCGCATCAATCAAAATGATTTGCCCAATTGCTTTACTTAAGCTTAACTCTTTTTTTGTATTAGCGGGTTGGTTGGGATCTTCCCCCTCTAATTTTTCATGGATTTCTTTTACTGATTTGTAGATTAGGAAAAGGCCACCTAGTAACATTACAATACTGGCTAAGTCAAATTCTTTTTCAAACAAAGTAATTACAGGTTTTCCTTTTTGAGCAAGAAGCCAACCTAGTCCGATGAGCAGCATACTGCGAGACAGAATACCGGTAATCATCCAAAGGCGGCGAGCTTTTAATTGATCTGATTTTATTCGAAGCCGGTTTAGAATGATACTAACAAATATTACATTGTCAATACCCAGTACCACTTCTAGCACTACTAATATAAAAAAGCTGATTAAGCTTTCTGAGGTAAATAAATAATCCATTTTGCAAAAATAATGTTTCGGGTATAGTCTTCCCTACTTTTTTTGTTAATTGTATTTTGACTTCAATTGTTCTGCTAACGTTTATTCGAGAAGAAATGATTTTATTTCTTTAAATGTCGGCCAATTTTTTTTACGATTGCAGGCCCTTCATATACAAAGCCAGTCCATACTTGGATTAAACTAGCACCTGCTGTAAATTTTTCTTGTGCATCGGCTCCAGTGAAAATACCCCCACTGCCAATAATAGGTAATTGTCCATTCGTTTTTTCATGAATGTATTGCACAATTTCAGTACTTCTTTTTTGTAAGGGCTTGCCGCTTAATCCTCCTGCTCCAATGCTATCTATTGTAGCGTCAGGAGTGAGTAGATTTTTTTTATCAATAGTAGTATTGGTGGCAACCAAACCATCTAGTTTTATCTCCATAGCTAAAGAAATTACATCATCAATTTGTTCTAGAGTAAGGTCTGGAGCAATCTTTAGTAAAATCGGTTTTTGAATGTTAAACTGATTATTTTGATTTTGTAATTCAGTTAATATTTTTCGTAAAGACTCTTTTTCTTGAAGTTCCCTAAGGCCAGGAGTGTTCGGAGAGCTTACATTGACTACAAAGTAATCAACCAATTCATGTAATGCATTGAAGCAAATAACATAATCTTTCCAGGCATCTTCATTGGGAGTTATTTTGTTTTTCCCAATATTACCTCCTACAATTAATCGTTGGTTGAGAGAATGGTTACTTGTTTTTTGTACTCGATTATTCCATTGGTTAAGCCGCTCTTTAATCTTCTCCACTCCATCATTATTAAATCCCATCCGGTTAATCAGTGCTTTATCTTTTGGTAAACGAAATAATCTAGGTTGATCATTACCTGCTTGCGCTAGCGGAGTGACCGTTCCAATTTCAACAAAACCAAAACCAAGTGCTTCTAACTCATTAAGGTAACGCGCATTTTTATCAAACCCTGCACCAAGGCCTATTGGATTAGAGAAGCTGATTCCATTGAATTGGGTAATTAAATTATTTCCTGAAGTTTTAAAAAGTGAATGAATCATTGCTTTTCCAAAGGGTAGTTTGCATACCAACTTCAGTCCGTTCATGGAGAAATAATGCACCCATTCAGGGTTAAAGGAGAATAAAATAGTTCTAAGTATTTTGTACATATGCCTACAAAATTAGGTGACTGTAATCAGTTTTTTGTTTTCCCTTAGAATTTATAACTTTGGTATAGAAAGTTGCATAAACAACTATTAGAAATAGTAGTCAAAGTAAATTCATCATCAACCATCAAATAATAGGATATGCAGGAAGCTTATATTGTTGCAGGTTACCGAACTGCTGTAACTAAAAGTAAAAAAGGAGCTTTTAGGTTTACTAGACCTGACGACCTTGCTATTGATTTGATAAAGGGATTGTTGGCAACGGTGCCTCAGTTAGATGTTAAACGAATAGATGACGTTATTGTCGGCAATGCTGTACCTGAGGCGGAACAAGGGTTACAAGTTGGAAGAATGATTTCTGCTCAGGCGGTTGGGATACATGCACCAGGAATTACCATTAACAGATATTGTGCCAGTGGGTTAGAGAGTATTGCCATCGCATCTGCAAAAATTAGATCAGGAATGGCGGAATGTATTATTGCAGGAGGAGTAGAAAGTATGAGTATGGTGCCTACTGCAGGCTGGAAGACTTCACCCGCCTATTCTATCGCCAAAGACAATCCAGATTATTATGTTAGTATGGGATTAACTGCCGAGGCGGTTGCAAATGAATATAAGGTGAGCAGAGAAGATCAGGATGCGTTCAGTTATCAGAGTCATTTGAAGGCTGGCAATGCAATTAAGGAAGGTTATTTTAAGTCGGGGATTCTTCCTATAGAAATTGAAGAAGTGTATTTAGATGAAAAGGGAAAAAAGCAAAAAAGAAAATTTACTGTAGATACGGATGAGGGAGTAAGAGCGGATACTTCTCTTGAAAGTTTAGCGAAATTAAAGCCTGCCTTTTCTTTGGGTGGTAGTGTTACCGCAGGAAATAGCTCTCAAACAAGTGATGGTGCTGCATTTGTGATTGTAATGAGTGAAAGAATGATAAAAGAATTGGGATTGAAGCCAATAGCCAGATTAGTCAATTGTGCAAGCGCAGGGGTGCATCCTCGTATTATGGGAATTGGTCCAGTTGAAGCCATTCCAAAAGTCATCAAACAGTCCGGTATAAGTTTGGGTGATATAGATTTGTTTGAACTCAATGAGGCATTTGCTTCTCAATCCTTGGCTGTTATTCGAACGTTGGAATTAGATTCAGCTAAGGTAAATATCAATGGAGGTGCTATCGCTTTGGGTCACCCTTTAGGTTGTACAGGTTGTAAGCTAACCATACAGTTAGTCAATGACATGAAAAGATTGAATAAAAAATACGGAATCGTTACTGCTTGTGTAGGAGGTGGACAAGGTATTGCTGCTGTGATTGAAAATATCGATTGACATGCTTCGCTTATAGTCGAATAAATGAGCCGCTTTTATTACTTTACTATACTTGCGAGCCTAATGGAAATTATTTTAATCATTCGGATTTTTAGAAGTTCATTTTACTAACTAACAATTGCAGCGGAAACGAAAAAGGGTGTTTTTTGTCAATTATAAAAACAAGTCAGTGAAATAATAGAGTTTTTTCTTTTATTTATTCAAAATGTCCTTAATTTGCAACATCGTTACAATTTTCGACTTTGTATAGAAACATCATCATATCAAAAATTTCTTCTTTAGCGCTCTTGCTATTGTTTGTGTTTGGGAATACCTCCAAACAATTATTACATGACGTATTCGCAAATCACAAAGATTATTCGAATGGGATATTGGCAAGCAGTGATAAAACTCAAGTAGTAAAAAAGGGGATTCATTGTCAGTGTGATAATTTTGTTATTGAGTCGGCATTTTCTATTGCTGCAAGTAATTTGCATTTTGGAATAACTAGTTTAGTTTTTGAATTTCCTTCTTTTCCGGCATCTATTCTTTTTGAACAGTCTCCCACCTTCTTTGCTCCTAGAGGTCCTCCAGCATTCGCCTAGTTGTTCTATTTTTAAAGCTCTCTTGTTGTGTGAGCTATTTTCTTATTGCGAGTGTACTTTTATTTACAATCAATTTTAAATTTACCATAATGAAAATATTTCAGGGTTTATTTTTCCTTGCGTTTCTTTTTTTAGTATCCATTCAGTTGACAGCTAATGGGGAAATTTCTGCTAATCCTTTTAATGAAATATTAAAAGTTAAATTTTCAGGTGTTATCATTGACGCCAAAACTAAACTGCCTATACAAGGAGTATCCGTTTATATTTTAGATATAAAATCGGGGGCATTAACTAATGCTGATGGGTATTTTGAAATCAATAATCTTTCTGGTGGAACGCACTTGGTTGAAATTTCACATATTGGCTATTCTACAATAGTTGATAATATTAATTTAGATAGTGAAGTCAGCAAGGAGTACCAACTTTTTGAATCAGTAGTAGAAAATAATGCAGTCATTATAACCGGTGTAAGTGGGGATACTCAATTAAAAAAAGCTCCCTTTCAAGTATCCGTAATAAGGAAGCATGATTTAGCACAAACCGCTTCTAGTAATATTATTGAAGCTTTAGCCAAAAGACCAGGTGTTTCCAGCATGTCTACTGGTCCTGCTATTTCAAAACCAGTGATTAGGGGCTTGGGTTATAATCGAGTATTAACCATCAACGATGGAGTTAGACAAGAAGGTCAGCAATGGGGTGATGAGCATGGGATTGAAATTGATGAATCTAGTGTAAATAAAGTAGAAATATTAAAAGGACCTGCTTCGCTTATTTATGGAAGCGATGCCATGGCAGGTGTAATTAATATTATCACCAATGTTCCTGTTGAAAATAATACAGTGAAAGGAAATGTATTTTCAAATTATCAATCAAATAATCGTGCAAGAACTTTGAATGGAAATCTTGCAGGTAATATACAGGGTATTAATTGGAATGTATATGGGTCTTCCGTGGCAGCGGCTGATTATCAAAATAAATTTGATGGACGAGTGTTTAATTCAAAATCTAATCAGCAAAATTTTGGAGGTTATGGCGGATATAATGGTAGCTGGGGTTTTAGTCATTTAATGTTTAGCAGTTATAATTTGCATGTAGGTTTAGTAGAAGGAGAAAGAGATGAGCAGGGCTATTTTATAAAGCCTGTCGCAGGTGGCGGAGAATCTAGGGCTACAGAGAGTGATTTTAATAGTACCCATGCTGGTGTACCTTATCAAAATATCCAGCATAATAAAATAGCGTTAGACAATAGTTTTCAAATAGGAAAAAATAGATTGACTATTAATGTAGGGTATCAAAAAAATAAGCGAAAGGAATTTGGCAATATTGATCTTCCGCAGGAAACTTCTCTTTACTTTGATTTAAGTACCCTTACTTATACGGCTCAATTTCATTGGAAAGAAATAAATGGTTGGGCTAGCTCAGTTGGTGTTAATGGAATGCGGCAAAATAATATTAATAAAGGTATAGAGCAATTGATACCTGATTATCGATTATTTGATGTGGGCACTTATTTTTATACTAAAAAAACAATCAAAAAAGTAAGCTTTAGTGGTGGGATTCGACAGGATAACCGAATCTTGGAGGCAGATAATTTATTAGATGGTATCAATATTAAAGGGAGTAGTTTTAAGAGAAATTATGGAAATTTTTCAGGAAGTATTGGATTGGCTGCTGAATTATCTAGTCGCCTTGTTGTTAAATTGAATGTTGCAAGAGGCTTTAGAGCGCCTAGTATTTCAGAGCTCGCTTCCAATGGGGCACATGAAGGGACCATTCGGTACGAATATGGTGATGTGGATTTAAAAAGTGAAACGAGTACGCAACTAGATGCCAGTGCTGATTTTAATACTGAGCATATTTCAATTGGAGTGGCGGCATATCATAATAGTTTTAATAACTTTATATTTTATAGAAAGTTGCAGGCTATTCAAGGTGGAGATTCAATTATGGACCTTAATGGAGAAATGTTGACTGCATTTAAATTTGACCAACGAAAAGCTAACCTTTATGGAGTAGAAGCCTCTATCGACATTCATCCTCATCCATTAGATTGGCTGCACGTTCAAAATGTATTTTCTTTGGTAGCAGGGCAAACGAAAGAGGCAATTTCGGGCTCAAAATACTTGCCTTTTATTCCTGCCCCACGTTTAATTACTGACTGTAGAATAGATTTCAAAAAATTCAAAAAATCGATTCGTAATTTTTATATGAAGCTGGAATTGGATAATACATTTGCTCAGAATAATATTTTTTCTGCCTACAATACTGAAACAGCAACAGCTGGTTATAGCTTATTGAATTCATCTTTAGGGGCTGATTTTGTTTCAAGAAAAGGGGTTACTTTGTTTTCACTAAATCTGGTAGGCAGCAATCTTGGAGATGTTGCTTATCAAAATCATTTGAGTAGATTAAAATATGCAGCTGAAAATTTAGTTACGGGTAGAACAGGAGTATTTAATATGGGCCGAAATTATAGTATCAAATTAAATATTCCTTTGAGTTTTAAAGTGAAGTAAAACAATAATCGAGTAGTATTTTTAGTTTATAGTCACCATTCATCAATTGTTGCGGTAAATTAATTTATACCAATTTAACCAGCTAACTTGCAATCTTTGTTTAACAACTAGATCATTATGCAGTTTAAAAAAATATTTTTTATACTTTTTGTAAGCTTATGTTTTTCTATTTATTCTAATGGGCAAAATGTAGATATCAATATTTTAGAATCTATTAATAAGTCCGAGACAACTTTTAAAAATAATTTTTTCAAGACAACTGCTCAGAGTGTTACTATTTTCAATATTGCTGCCCCTGCAAGTTTATTAACAGTAGGTATTGTGAAGCATGATAAGCAAATGCAAAAAAATGCTGCTTACATGATTGGGGCATTCGTTGCATCAAGTATAGTTACACAAGGAATGAAGCGTATTATTAAAAGGGAAAGACCTTTTGTTACTTATCCCTATCTGATTAAACGTGATGTGGGGGGGAGTTATTCTTTTCCTTCTGGACATACCTCTGCTGCTTTTTGTACTGCTACCTCTTTGAGTTTACTCTTTCCAAAATGGTATGTGATCGCTCCTTCTTATTTATATGCTGCTTCGGTGGGTTATGCAAGAATGTACCAAGGAGTTCATTATCCTTCAGATGTGCTTGTAGGAGCAGTAGTGGGTGCTGGAAGTGCTTGGATTTCTTACAAAGTTGAAAAGTGGATGGATAAAAAACATAAGCAAAATAAAAAATAGCCCCTGCTTTCTTATGAAAATAAAATGTATCGTTTTGTCATTGATTTTATTTCCAATTTTTGTTGGGGCTAAACCTTTGATTGACACCTTACCCTCCGTTTCAAATACTATTTACTCACTATCAAAGTCTCCAATTTATTTAGAAAGGAATAATGATTCGTTTACTTGTGATAAGCCTTCAACATTTTCTTTTCTAACTCATATTCCTGGAGATGCTGTAGGATATGTAAGACAATCTTTTAAAAAGGAAAACTTATCTAATTTGGCTATAATAGCAGCATCCACAGGGATATTGCTAGCGTTTGACCAACAAATTACCAATGGGGCACAGACTTTTACTAGTCAACACGGGATTGAGGTAAGGGAGTCATATTCGCCTTTGATTCAGGTAAATTTATTGGGTAAAAAAACTACATTAATGAAATGGCCAAATAATATTAATACTGCTTTTTATAATTTTGGTCAGGGATCTACCGTAGTTTATATGGCAGCAGGTTTTCTAATTGCTGGTAAAATAAAAAATGATCCTAGAGCATTACAAACATCGAGTCAATTAATTCAATCATTTTTGGCGCTAGGTGTAAAAACGCAGCTAATTAAATATAGTACTGGAAGAGAAAACCCTTCAATTGCATCGCAATCTGGTGGACGCTGGAGGCCTTTTCCTTCCGTGAGTGATTTTCAAAATAATAAACCCGTATATGATGCTTATCCATCCGGTCATTTGGCAACTTTTGTTAGTGCGGTAACCATTTTATCAGAAAATTATCCAAGAAAGCGCTGGATAAAGCCAGTGGGTTATAGTATTGCAGGTCTTTTAAGTTTATCCATGGTTAATAACGGAGTGCATTGGGCCTCCGATTTTCCATTAGGATTTGCATTAGGCTATGGATATGGAAAATATATTGCTAAAAAGAATAAACGCCTAGTTCGAACGCCAGCTAAATTATAAAATGAAAATTACAGTTTCTCCCGTTTGTTTGTAATTTTAATGAATGTTAGAAATATCAATTAATACACCCGCCTTACTTTTTCCTGCTATTACCTTGTTGATGTTGGCTTATACCAATCGTTTTTTATCGCTAGCAGCATTGGTAAGAAAATTACATATTGAGTATAATCGTGGAGAAAAGGAAAAAAATATCCTGAACCAAATTAAAAGTATTCGAACTCGACTAAACTTAATACGCTATATGCAGAGCTTTAGTGTGTTGAGTTTCTTGTGTTGTGTGTTGTGTATGTATTTAATTTTTAGAAACTGGATGGTGATGGCACATTGGGTATTTGCCTTTAGTTTGTTTTTTTTACTATCCTCAATTATTCTTTCGCTAATTGAAATAAATAAAAGTACTAAGGCACTAGAACTGCAACTGAGTGATATCGAAGAACTATCAGAAGGGAATATTTTTAAAGATATTTTTAAGGCAGGTGGATAGCGAATGGTGAATGGTGAGTTGTGAATGGTGAATTCTGAATTGTGAATGGTTGATGTAAAAAAATCTTCGCATTTTGCCCATTGACCATTGCCCATTCACCCTATTATTGTTTGTGATCAAATTCGACTGGATCTGTTTTCTTGTAATTTTCATCATATTTCACAAAAAAACAAAGATACATTACCCTGCTAAGTCGCATCATCCAAGGCTGCAATAATATTAGCAATACCCCATTAAAACCTAACCAATAAAAAACTCTATTATCTTCTGTTGATACCCCAATTAATACCATCCATGCTACAAATGTAGTGACCGAAATGGCTACTGCTAAAGCATAACTTACATAGCCTGTTCCATACCAAAAACCAGTTTCTAGATCATATTTTTGTCCGCATTCTGGACAATTATCATACATATCGAAAATATGAGAAAGTTTAATTTTTTTGTAGGGGTTCGGTTCTTTGAACATTGACCCACGCCTACATCGCGGACATCTAGAGGTAAATAAACTTAAGAGATAACTAGGTTTCGGAATAGTATGTTCCATAGCTACAAAGGTAATCAAAAGAAAAGAAATCCTTTGTAAACTTTACAGTAGGAGATGATTGATTGCTACTAAAAATTAAACTATACTATTTTTTCAGAGATTTTTTTTCTTTCTCCAATCTGTTGACGCCACATGGCGTAGTATAAGCCTTTTTCTCCTATCAATTTTTCATGAGTGCCTGTTTCTACTACCTCACCTTTTTCTAAAACATATATTCTATCTGCATGCATGATGGTGCTTAACCGATGGGCAATTAATATTGAAATTTGTTCTTTAGCATTTGAAATATCTTTGATAGTATTGGTGATTTCTTCTTCTGTAATCGAATCGAGCGCAGAAGTAGCTTCGTCAAAAATTAAAAGGTGTGGCTTTCTTAGTAAAGCCCGCGCAATAGAGAGTCGTTGTTTTTCTCCCCCGCTTAACTTAAGCCCTCCTTCTCCAATCAAAGTATCTAACCCTTTTTCTGCACGGGAAATCAAATTAGCGCAACTTGCTTTTTGTAAGACTTCATTTAGGGTTTCTTCAGTAGCAGTGGGATTTACAAATAATAAATTTTCTTTAATAGTGCCACTAAATAAGTTGGTGTCTTGAGTTACAAATCCAATTTGTTTTCTTAAATCATCAAAGTGTATTGTGTTTTCATCTAATTTATTATAGAAAATATTTCCTTCTAATGGACGATAGAGCCCAACTAAAAGTTTCATCAGAGTAGATTTACCACTACCAGATGGGCCAACAAAGGCAATCGTTTCTCCTACTTTTACATCAAAACTGATATTATCGATAGCCTTATGAGAAGCAGTTTGATGCTGAAAAGAAACACGGTCAAAAGAAAGCGTTTCTATATTTCCCAAGTGTGCAGGGTTAGCAGGCTCAATTTCAGGAGCCTTCGTCATTAAGTTGTTAAAGTTATTGAGGGAAGCTTCTGCTTCACGATAAGAAAGTAAAATATTTCCTATTTCCTGTAGCGGACCAAATATGAAGAAAGAAAAAACTTGCATAGTTACTAATTGTCCCGCATCCATTTGGTTGTGAAAAATTAGCCACATTAAAATATATAGAATTACCTGCCTTAATGTATTTACCATGGTACCTTGTATAAAGCTAATGCTCCTAATTCGCTTTACTTTGGTTAATTCAAGTCCTAATATTTTATAGGTATTTTTATTTAATCGTTCTACTTCTTGTTTAGTAAGACCGAGACTTTTAACTAGTTCAATATTTCTAAGTGATTCCGTTGTTGAACCAGCAAGGGCCGTAGTTTGACCTACTATATTTTTTTGAATGCTTTTTACTTTTTTACTAAGCAAGTTGGTAATAAAAGTCAATGAAACAATGCCAATTAAATAGGCTACTGGAACTCTCCAATTAATAAACATAGCGGCATAAATAAAAACGAATACAACGCCTACTAATATTCCAAAAAGAACATTGATAAAGCTGATCATGAATTTTTCTACATCCGTTCTAACCTTCGTTAATATGGATAAGGTTTCACCACTTCGTTGGTCTTCAAATTGTTGATAAGGAAGTTTCATTGCATGTTGAAGACCGTCAGTGAAAACTCTTGCTCCAAATTTTTGGATGACTACGTTTAAAAAATAATCCTGGAAGTTTTTTGCAATACGGCTCACCATGGCAACAGATATGGAGAATACCAAAATATAAAATACGCCGATGTGTAAATAGGGAGTTCCCTTTTTAGTAATCCATTCATAATTCCAGAAAAATACTGACCAATTGAATTTGCCCGTAGAAACTAATTGTTGTTCATTGGCAAGATTGACCATCTTACCTAATAAAATGGGGTCTATCAGTGAAAATCCAATGTTTATTCCTGCTAGTCCAAGTGTAAGAATAACTAGCCATTTATAGGGTTGTAAGTATTTAAATAAAATTTTCATTGTAAAAAAGGGGGTAAATTATTTCTAAGCCATATATTACAGCAAATATCGCAAAAGTTTAACCAAGTTGATAGTTATATGTATTCTTAGATGCATAATTTAATGTTTTCATATTATTTCAAAAATGTTTTTATAGAATTAGTCAGTGTAAGTTTTCCTTTTATTATGTAAGAATAATTTCGGTACTTTGATTCTTATATTATAAAAAATGAAGATTAGCGCTTTTACCTATGTAAGAAATGGAAAGACTTTTGGCTATCCCTTTATTGAGTCTATTAAAAGTTTGCTACCTATAGTAGATGAATACATTGTAGTGGTGGGTGATAGTATAGACGGTACTAGAGAAGCAGTAGAAAATATTGGAGATGATAAAATTAAAATCGTAGATACTATTTGGGATGACAATTTAAGAAAAGGGGGAAAGGTATTTGCACAACAAGCTAATATAGGATTGGATAGCACGAGTATTGACAGCGATTGGCTCTTTCATTTACAGGCAGATGAAGTGATTCACGAAAAAGACTTTCCAATTATTCTACAAAGCTTAGAACAGAATCTTATTAATAAAAAAGTAGATGGTTTTTTATTGAGGTTTATTAATTTTTTTGGTGATTTTAATCACTACTGTCCTTCACGCAGATTTCATCAACGTGAAATTAGAATTATCAGAAATGATCGTTCCATTAGAAGTTATAAGGATTCAATGGGCTTTAGAATATTTCATACACCTGAACTGGTCAATGAAAAGGGTACTAAACTTTTAGTTAAACAAATAGAAGCCACAGTGTACCATTATAGCTGGTCTAAGGCTCCCAAAACTCAAAAAGCAAAAAATATTGAATTTGGCAAAAGGTATCAACCCACAGATGATTTTATTAAAGACTTTGAAGCAGTGCATGGTGATGCATACGATTACCATCAATATGATTATTTGAAGGTATTTACTGGAACTCATCCTGCAGCAATCCAGCAGGTAGTAGCGGCACAGGATTGGAAATTTAAGTATGATCCTTCGAGAAACAATATGAATAGAAAGGAAAAAATTATGAAATTTTTAGAAATGCTTACTGGTAAGCAGTTTTTTATTTATAAGAATTATAAAGTAATGAAGGGTTGATTTACCTTTTTATATTGCGGGGTGCGGAATGCCTACATAGATTTTTACTCTAATGCGTATTGTATTCATTTTTTGATTTTTGGGCGGTAACGTGGGGTAAATGATATGATAGCACTTATTTATTGAATTTACATAAAATTAGAATAATGGTTACATTTGAAACAAAAGTTTGGGAAAAGGATTGGGAGTATGTTTTAAAAGGGGATTACCTAGCTAAAATGATTGCTGCTTGTAATTATAATTTCACCAAAAAGCATGTTATTATAAACAATGTAAAAAACAGAATTCTTGTAGAAAAATTATGTGAACAAAAAATAAAAGAAGGCACTATAGATAATTATTTTGTAGTGGATGATTATGAATCTGAAGTTTTAAATCATTTTGATTTGACCATAGATAGTTTTAAGGGTGGGTATTATTATTCCAGTGCTGAATTAGTGGGAATATATATATGCGAAACCGAATATTTGTTACATTTTTCAAGTGATTCTTTTCCTGTAAACAATAAAGTCTCTTGGATTGATTCGGCTTTGAATATTATGAATTTAAACCCCCATATTATTGTTGCCAATCCAACATGGAATAACAAGTTTGAAGAAGCAAAATTTGAGTCATTTGATGAAATCAATGACTTTTATTTAGGCTATGGATTTTCAGACCAAGTCTACTTAATAAAGCAAAAAGATTTTTTTAAAAGAATTTACGATGAAAAAAATAGAGCATCTGATCGGTATCCAAAATATGGCGGAGAATTATTTGAGAAAAGAGTGGATTCTTTTATGAGAAACAACGAGAAATTAAGAATAACACATAAGGGTTCTTCTTATATTTCAATTAATTTTCCTAAAGATTGGTTTTCAAGAAAAATATTGAGAAAATACATTTCGGGTCATCGAATTAATAAAATGTTATCAGTAAAAGGTTAAGTAAAATTCCAAAACAGAGATAATTATATGTTAGCGGAAGTCATTACTGGAAGACTTTTGTTTAATACCGTATTGAAAATCTTTGAAGCGGTTGATTTTTTTGAATCGGTTAAATTTTCGGACTCGAATATGATAAAAATTTTTGGCTGCTGAAAACGGATATGAATTTTTGAATTGACTGAAAAATAATAATTCTATTTTGTAATGATAAAAGTGCTGGAATTAAATTTTGAAAAAGGTTGGAGAGGTGGAGAACGCCAAGTTATCTATACCCTGCAGGGATTTAGAAATGCCGGCATTTCCAGTCATCTAATTTGCAGAAAGGCTAGTCCACTTGAATTAGCTGCTATAAATGCTGGGTTTACCGTTGATTCATGCAATTCAATATTTGGGGTAGTTTTTTTTCTTATCACAAAAGGTAAAAACTTCAATTGTATTCATGCTCAAACATCACATATTCTTACCTATTGTGTTTTTACTAAATTTTTTCATCGAGCAAAAGTTATCTATACTAGAAGAGTCAACTTTAAACAAAAGGGTTATTTGACTAAATTAAAATATAGATTTACTGATAAAATTGTTGCTATCAGTGAGGCGATAGAAAAATCGCTCAATTCTTTCTCTGGCAGAAATGATATAGAAGTTATTACTGATATCGTTGTTAAAAATGAATCTAATGAACAGCTCATCTCTAAAGTGCTGTTAAATTTTCCAATCAATCATAGACGTATTATAGGAACTGCTGCTGCATTGACAGGTGAAAAGGACCCTTTTACAATGATTGAAGCTATCAAGAAATTATCTGAGTTAAGGAATGATTTTGTTTTTCTGCATTTTGGCTCAGGAGATTTGCAAGAATCTGTTCGAAAAAAAATAATAGAATATAATCTGGAAAGTATTTATTTTTTGATGGGTTTTGAGGAAAATATGGAAGCAGTATTTCCGATTTTTGAAGTTTTCGTTATCACCTCTATTCAAGAAGGTCTTGGTAGTAGTGTGTTAGATGCTTTTATGAATCAAATTCCTGTTGTTTCTACCAATGCAGGTGGGTTAAAGAATTTACTTGCTGATGAGAGAGGAATACTTGTTGAAGTTGGGGCTAGCAGCTCAATTGCTGATGGAATAGCTCGATTTCTTGATAAGGAACCTCAAAGAGAAATATATATTCGAAATGCTTTTAATTACGCCAATTACTATCATAGTATGGTTTACATAACTGATAAATATATAAATTTGTTAAAAGATATGTTGAAAGGTTCTTAATAATACATTTAAACTATTTCTATTGTCTGTTATTTCATCTATTACTTTTTAATACTTATGCAGGCATCTGTAGTAATTTCATATTATAAGAATATTGCTAATTTAGAAATTTTATTATTAGCATTGAAAAATCAATCTTCGAAGAATACTTTTGAAGTAATTATTTCAGAAGATGATGATGCACTATCAACAAAAAATTTTATCAGCCAGCAACAATCTCTTCTTCCTTTTCCACTGATTCATGTTTTTCAATCTGACAAGGGTTTCCGAAAGTGTCAGGCTTTAAATAGAGCGATTGCAGCCTCTTCAACTGATTTTATTATATTTCTTGATGGCGATTGTGTCCCTCACCAACATTTTATTAAACAATATTTATCGGAAAAAAAATCGGGCCGTGTCTTATATGGCAGAAGGGTTATGTTAAGTGATAGAATTTCTTCTATTTTAATTCAAAATAAAAGTTTTGCTGACCTTACTATTTTAAATTTATTGTTGAAAGGTTGTAAACGAGTTGAGGAAGGATTGTATATGCCTTTTATACCACAAAGTTTTAAACAAAAAAAAGCTGGTAGATTATTAGGTTGTAATATGGGGATCTTTAAAAAAGATTTATTGTTAATTAATGGTTTTGACGAGGATTATATTTTTGCCGGTGGGGGAGAAGATTCTGATGTTGAATGGAGATTGGAGGCATTAAAAAATTTGACTTTTTATTCCATGAAATTTAGTGCGATTGTTTATCATCTTTATCATGTTGATAGATTTACTCCTGAAATGGAACAAAAAAATAATGTGATTCTTGAAAATAAAATAAATCAAAATGATTTTTTTTGTAATAATGGAATCCGAAAAATTAGCAGTAGTTTATGAAGATATTGTACATATGTAGTAAGCGCTTTGACTATTTACAAGATCTTACCTATGCCGGATTGGTAAAGGTTTTGGGGAAAGAAAATGTTATTGATTATCCTTGGAATCCTAAGTTTAATTTGCCAATTAAGTCCTACCCTAAAAATTTAGGATTTACATCTATTTCTTTTCGATTTCCTAACATGAATAATTTTAAGGAAATCGACTTTGTTATACTGGCCTCAGTAAAAAAGGATGCGCTTGAAAGTTATATAAAAATACTTCCTTTAGTAAAAAATAAGCCGATACTATTTCTCGATGGAGGTGATTTTTCTGAAATTGGAGGAGATTTTTATCGTTATCATTGTGGCGATCTTTACGAAGCGGCTATTAAGCAAAGACCTTTTGACATCATTCTCAAGCGAGAGTATATTTCTTCTCTTCACAATACTCATTCTAATATTTTTCCTTTTCCTTTTTCCTTTCCCTATAATATTACGCTACCCCTTTTGTCTGAGAGTTTGAAAAAATATGATGTTTCTTTTTGGGGTCAACAGAATCCTATAATCAGAACAAATGCATTAAATCTTTTAGCTGGAAAGTATGATTGTAATCAAAATGGAACTACGCTTGATCAAAATTTTAAAACTTACAAAAGGAAAGGATTGTTTTATTTGAATGAGATTTCAAGATGCAAGATTGTTTTAAACTTTAGAGGTTTAGGCTGGGATACAATGCGCTATTGGGAAGTTCCTGCCACAGGTACTTTTATGATTAGTCAGGAACCTAAAATTTCGATTCCTAATAATTTTGAGTCTGGCAAACATCTTGTTTGGTGTTCCGACTCTCTGGATGATCTAATAGATTTAATTGATTATTATTTAGCACGTCCTTCAGAAAGGGAGAAAATGGCTATAAATGCTAGGGAACATTTAATAAAGTATCATCTCAATACAGTAAGGGCAGCAACATTAATAGAAATTGTTCAGCGTATTTTGTAGTAATGCAGATTTTATGATATTCGTGTGAGGGGTAAATAATGAACTTTGAGCCCCTCATTTTTTTTGTGGTATCTCAAGTAGGTATTTAATAGTCTTTCAGAAAGATTTCCAAAAATCCTTATCTGCAGTGGATTCTCAGTTATTATTAGATCTTTTTTCACCAATAGTAAAATGTCAAAAAGAAAAGTAAGGTATCCATCCCAAAAACTCCAACTGGCTATGAGCATATTGTACCAAGAACAAGTAAGTCCTTCCCCCATTTCATTAAAACTACTACTATACTGAGGGTATAATTTTTTTATAGCAGCTTCTGTTAAGCCCCATGAAATTTCATCGTGGTCTCTAAAATATTGTTTTTTAACACTCCATTTTTTAAGTTTAATAAATCGGTAGGGGATTGGACTAATTACTTTTCCTGCTAATAAATTGGTTTCAATTTCTTTGTATAATTTATCTGTAAATATCTTTTTAAAGGCAAGTTCCCTATCTGTAAAATGGTATTCTTTTTTTAATTTAGACCAATGAAGATGATTACAAAAATATCTCCTGTAATGACATAAACCCCAATAGGGCAATTGATGAGCATCGTAATTTTTCCAGATATAATAAGCTACCGTTAGTTCTGAGAAATTTTTGTTCCAAGAAGAAATATTATCTCCCGTATCATCTCCTTCAATACCTAAATCAAATTCTGCAATTGCTTTTCCGGCATGAATAGGGTGTATATAGGATACAGGTGGTATAGGAAAATCTTTGTAAAAAAATGCTGAAAATATTGTAAAAATATCTTTTTCATTTTTTTGAATTTTTTTCATGGTAGGAATTTATTCTTCTTATTCAATTGAATCCTAAAGTTATTTTATTTCTATTAACGATGCAATTTTTATTGGATCATATCAATACTTATCCACCCCATCCTTCTCTGTCTAAACTTCTGTATTGAATAGCTTCGGCTAGGTGTTCTGACTTGATATCAGCACTAGCTGAAAGGTCTGCAATGGTTCTACTTACTTTTAATATTCTATCATATGCCCGAGCAGAAAGATTTAGTTTTTCCATTGCAATTTTTATAAGATTTTGGCTAGCTGTGTTGATCACACAAAATTCTTTGAGCATTTTACTACTCATTTGCGCATTGGCATACACTCCTTCGGAGTCTTTGTATCTTTCAACTTGTATATCCCTTGCTTTAATAACCCTTTCGCGTATTCGATCACTTTTTTCAAACGGCAGGGTAGACGATAATTCACTAAAAGCTACTGGAGTTACCTCTACATGCAAATCAATTCTATCTAATAAGGGACCTGAAATTTTGTTTAAATATTTTTGAACAGCACCCGGTGGACAAGTGCATTGTTTATCGGGGTGGTTAAAATAACCACATGGACAAGGGTTCATGGAAGCTATCAACATAAAACTAGCAGGAAATTCTAACGCTATTTTTGCTCTTGAGATGGTCACTTTTCTTTCTTCCATTGGTTGTCGCATCACCTCTAAAACTGTTCGCTTAAACTCAGGAAGTTCATCTAAAAATAATACACCGTTATGGGCCAATGAAATTTCTCCTGGTTGAGGATTGCCTCCACCACCTACGAGCGCTACATC
>JAURKC010000034.1 GCA_030831945.1 Ferruginibacter sp. | reverse complement strand
TTTTTTCAATACTAATATCATAGCCTGCTGCTGAGAAAGAGCGAAAAAGGGAGTCTTCAAATGCAATCAATATTTCGTCTGATTGGTAAAAGGCTTGTTGATGACTTTCTCCAATTTCATTACATATCCTACCCATTTCTATCATCGATTTTGGTCTCAATACAATAGTGTCGCATTCTATCACATCTATTGCAATAACATTAAAATCATCTTCGTAAACGATATCTCCTTCAGATAATAATGGGTTTTCAATTATAAATTCTATTTTCACCTCAATCCCTCCAACCGTTCTTTTTTGTAAATTTCTTTTATTAGTTTCATGCCATTCCAATAGGATATAATCAACCTTTCGATTATTAGCATTAAAAAAATTGATATTACCTATTTTTTCAGTGATTAGCATGGGGAAATATAAAATTTTAAAATTGGCATTAAATCAATTATAAATTAATCGCTGCTCCAATGAATTGACAGAATAAGCCTACTACCAGCCCCGCATAAATTTCTTTCGGTCGGTGGTCGCTTACAATCATACGAGAAGTGCAGACAATTCCTGTAATCAATAAAGCAAAAGTTAATGGGCCTGTCATCAACATTGTGTTTTGTTGCATGATAACTAAAAACAATCCGACCATTCCTCCCACCCCTATGGCGTGCATACTTATTTTATAATAGATGTTAGCTATTAATGCTGCCGAGGAGGAAATAAAAACTCCGAACATAAATGCTACTAATATTCTAGGTACAAAGCTTTGCTCTCTCAAAACATATTGTGTCCAAAAGAAAAATGTCATGGACGCGATATAGGGAATGATTCTGTCTTTTTGTGTCTTTAAGAAAATTGAATCGATAAACCCTAACCCTTTAAGAAGCAAAACTGCTATCATTGGAAATGCAAAAGCATTAATAGCCACTAAAAGGAATATTTTATTTTTACTCATGGAGCTAAATCCAATAAAATAAGTAGGATGAATAAAAGCTAGCATCCAGGTTACATATAGCGGAATAAAGATTGGGTGAAAAGCGTACGAAAAAAAATTAGCTAATAGCCTTATAATTGGCGAATGTTTATCGGTTGTACTCGATAGTATTTCATTGTTTTCTAAAGCCTGACGCTGCATGAGTAATTTTTTGACCTGGGTCTAATTTATAATTCTTTTCTTAATCTTGCTACAGGCACATTGAGTTGCTCTCTGTATTTTGCTACTGTCCTTCTTGCAATATTATATCCTTTTTCTTGTAATAACTCTGTCAATCGCTCATCGCTTAATGGATGTTTTTTACTTTCTTCTCCAATTAAGTCACTTAATATTTTTTTTACCTCTCTTGTGCTAACTTCTTCTCCACTGTCAGTTTGTAAACTTTCACTGAAAAAGAACTTTAATCGATAGGTGCCAAATTCTGTTTGAACAAACTTACTATTAGCAACTCTGCTAATGGTACTAATATCTAGGTTTGTTTTTTCGGCAATATCTTTTAAAATCATTGGTCTCATTTCTGTCTCATCTCCTGTAACAAAAAAATCATATTGATAATTCATAATGGCCTCCATTGTGCTGAGCAGCGTATGTTGTCGCTGCTTAATTGCATCAATGAACCATTTTGCTGAATCTATTTTTTGTTTGATAAATAATACCGCCTCTTTTTGTCGTTTATCTTTTTTTGTTCCCCGATCGTAATCTTTCAACATGTCACGGTAACCTTCGCTAATTCTAAGGTCAGGAGCATTTCTGCTATTAAGGGTTAGCTCTAGTTTACCCATATTATTTACAATGAAAAAATCTGCAATCACATAGCCTTCTCCTTTTCCAGTTCCTCCAATGTTACCACCAGGCTTTGGATTTAGCTTAACAATCTGATGAATAATTTCTCTAAGCTGTTCATCAGAAATATTTAATCCTCTTTGAATTTTCTCGTAGTGTTTTTTGGTAAATTCTTCAAAGTATTTAGTTAAAACTTTAATGGCCATCTCTACTGAACCACCTTCCTCAATTCTTCTTTGCAATTGAATAAGCAAGCATTCTTGTAAATTTCTTGCACCTACTCCTGGCGGATCAAAATGTTGAATTTGAATTACTAATTCTAAAATCTCTTCTTCAGTAGTCATTACATTTTGTCTGAAGGCAAGATCATCAGCAATGGCACTAATTTCTCTTCTTAAGTATCCGTCATCATCTAGATTTCCAATAATCTGTTCTGCTACTAGTTGTTTATGTTCATCTAAATTTAATTGTCCCAACTGTTCAAGCATGAGTTCATTAAATCCAGTTTCTACTTTGTGAGGAATTACCTTATTGTCATCAGCTTCAGGATAATTTTCATCCCTCATTTTATAATCTGCAATATCATCATCCCCATCTTGAACATAATCGCTGATATCTATATTTTCATATTCATCTTTACTTCCATCTAGGTCAAACTCATCCTCTTTCGTTTCAAATTCTTCCGTAGGATCATTTTCAAACTCTTCCGTTACTTCTTCTTCGCCGGCTTCTAAAGCAGGATTTTCTTCTAATTCTTCTTTTATTCTTTCTTCCAATAAGGCAGTCGGCACCTGCAGTAATTTCATTAATTGAATTTGCTGAGGAGATAATTTTTGTAATTGCCTTTGATATAAACCTTGACTTAAAGCCATAATTATTTTAGGAGTCTCTTTAAAGAGATAGTTTTGATGGTATCAATTGTAGATTGCATCATGATGCAGTATTACAATTTGGCGTAAATTTACAAACAATCAACAATGAAAGGTGAATAAAAAAGCTAAAATTATATTTTTTTGCATGGTATTCGGAGTGACTAATGTTTTTTCACAACACCTTCGAAATGTTGAGACTAAAGTGTACCCATCTAGTTTGAGTAAAAGGCTTTCTCTTCAGATCGATGATGGCTTACCAATATTAAAATTTCCCCCTGTTGCACTGCAGGTGATCCCACCCAATTATTATACAGAAGGTTTAGGATATTTTTGTAAGCAGGAAATAAAATTTGAAAAAAACACCAGAATACCCCTCCGTTTTCGTTTGGGTAGTATCACTGATTGTGATCGTTTGGAAGGAAAATTTCAGAAAAATTAGTAAAGTATTATTATTTCAATAAAAGCTCGGCCTCCCAACCTAGAAAGCGCTGCTTTTTTAGTCTAAACAGTTTTCAAAAACATTTGATGGTTAGGATTAGAATGTGTTTTCGAAACCTGATAGTTATGACTCCCTATAATTACGAAACCAGTTTTTAGGTAAAATTTGATAGCTCTATTGTTACCAGTCCAAGTAAATAACCAAATGCCATTTTGATTATTATTTTTCGATAAATCAATATTGAATTTTAAAAGTTCGTACCCTAATTTAAGATCAAAAAATTCACGTAGTAAATATATCCGATCTAATTTCGCAACATTTTTTTGCTCAATATTTGCATGTTCTGAATTAAAAATAAGCTTAGAAAAGCCAGCTGGTCTGCCGTCTACTTTAATAATAGTATAAATGTTTTTTTCATTGCTTAACTCACTTTTAATCGCTTCGTGGTTGTAATTCTTTTCTAGGAATTCGTTTAAGTCTTTTGCCGGACTGCTATCTCGGTGTGCTTCTTCTACAGACACTTTTCCAATATCAACAATTATTTTGTAATCCTCTATTGTTGCGCGATCAATCGAAATCATTTATTTATTAATTGCAGTTAACTAGGATGTAGTTTTTTAGTTCTGTATTTAGTAGGTTACAGCGTGGTTATTCAAAACCTTTTTTATCACGGCAGTCATTAGTCTGCCTTTTTCTTGAATTTGTTCAGGCGTCCACAATAAACTAATCAGGGTGGAAACGCATCGGCTCATCACTGCATCACTGGCTGAAAAATCTTTATTTGCATGGTGAATAACTGCTGCTTTAAGTTCGGGATGTAATTTATTTAGCGTGATTGATTTTTTTAAATGTTCCCATTTACTGATATAGTGCCAGTTATTATCGAACCAATAAAAATGACCTCCCATAATTCCCTGCGATCTCATTTCGGTTACTACTGCTTTTGTAATTTCGGCCGAAGGTAAAAACCAGCTTAAAAAAGTACAACTATCACCTGCTTCATCTGGTACTCGACGAAAAGATATTTCTGGTATTGTCGATAAAATAGCTCTCAATGCTTTATTGTTAGCTCTTTGAATAGATAAAAATTGAGGAAGTTTTTTTATTTGCGCAAGTCCAACTGCAGCATGTAATTCACTGATGCGTGAGTTGTAACCGATAAAAGGATGTAAATCGGCACCCCTATCTACTCCCTTATGATCATGGCCGTGATCACTAAAGCCATCGCAGGCCACATAAATATCTTCTCGGTTAGTCATCACCACACCGCCTTCTGCACAGGTAATTGTTTTTACAAAATCAAAACTAAAAGTTCCTGCATCGCCAATCGTACCTAATTTTTTTCCTTTATAAGTTCCACCAATACTCTGACAGGCATCTTCAAGCAATACTAGATTGTTCGCTTTACAGATAGCCATTAGTTCATCCATTTCCGCCATGCTTCCACACATATGAACAGGCATGATGCATTTAGTTTGAGGGGTAATTGCATTTTTTACTGCAAGAGGATTTAATGTAAGCGTATCATCTACATCTACCAATACCGGAATAGCGCCTACGCTAAGAACTGCTTCAAAGCTTGCAACAAAAGTGAAAGAAGGAATTATCACTTCATCGCCATAGCCTACGCCAAGTGCTGTTAATGCTGCCGTTAAAGCAGCTGTTCCACTACTAACTAGTTGCGCATGCTTACATTCAAAGGTGGAACAAACAGCTTCTTCCATTTCTTTTGCTTTCCAAATTCCTTTTCTAGCAACGTCAAAACCATATCGCATAAGGATACCAGTTTCTAGTACATCATTTACTTCTTTTCTTTCTTCATCACCAAAAAATTCAAAACCGGGCATAACTATAAAATTTGGTAAAAAAATATATTTTACAAAGGTAGATAAAACGGCAGTTAAAAATATCAACTATGCCTTGTGAATGAGTTGATTACTAAATATTTTGGGGTAAAGATTATAAATGGGAGCCAAATTTTGAAATTAAAATCAACTGAAAATTAAAAGTTATTATCAAAAGGTTATTAACTTTGTGCCTCAATGAAAAAGAGCACCCTTATTATTTTATTCTTCTTACAAATTATGCTGGTTTCACAGTTTACCGCTGATGCCCAGTGTTCTTTATGTACAAAAACTGCGCAACAAATGGGAGAAAAACCTGCTCAGGGAATGAATAGTGGTATTTTGTACCTAATGATGATGCCTTTTGCTATTGTGGGTTTTATAGGTTTTCGCTGGTGGAAACAAAACAAAGCGGCTGAGGAGCAAGCCTAAAAACCTAGTATCAATAGGCATTAATAAATTGATACAAATTAAAGTTTTTTCCTTCTTCAGCTATTTTATCTTTCAGCTCATTTTTATCTATCCCCTTCATTCTTTTTTGCCCGATTAAATAGTAGGCTTTTTCAGCAAGAAGCCATGATCGTTTTTCATTCAATTTTGGATGATCGATTTGATTCAAAATGGCAGCGTATAATTCCTCGATACCCTGTTTGGCAGATGCTACCGTTTTTATAATTGGAATGATTGTATTTTTTGAATGAAAAGCAGGTGCAAGCATCGTTGAAAGATTGCTAACAAATAAATCAGCATCTGGACGATCTGCTTTGTTCACAACGAATATGTCTGCGATTTCCATCAACCCCGCTTTCATCGTTTGAATCTCATCTCCTGCTTCTGGAACCACCACTACAACGGTGATGTCTGCCAAGCCAACAATGTCAATTTCACTTTGACCTATTCCTACTGTTTCAATAATGATGTAGTCAAATGGTGCCGTTTTTATTAGGTCGGTAATTTCAATAATCTTTGGATGCAGTCCTCCTAAAGCCCCTCTAGTAGCTAGGGAACGAATAAATACATTCGGATTATTGTACCAGCTACTCATTCTAATTCGGTCTCCCAATAAGGCGCCTAGATTAAAGGGGGAAGAAGGATCAATACAAAGTACTCCTACTTTTTTTCCTTCTTGGGTTATTGCTCCTATTAGTAGATCTGTTAAGGTACTTTTGCCAGCGCCTGGCGGGCCAGTAATTCCAATAACAGTTTTTGAGTTGGACGGAAGAGATCGCAATAGTAATTCATATCCAGGCACTTCATTTTCTACCAATGAAATACTGCGGGCTAAAGCTTTCACATCGCCTTGTTGAATTTGTTCGAGGTATTGCTGCCACATAAAACAAAATTGCTTGTAATTAAATCAAATTCCAAAAAGATGTTTCAAGTTTTCGAACAAATAATCAGTGACTTTTTTACAAAGCCAATTTAGCAAACAGGCATGAATTATTTAGGGGTCACTATTTCATTGAAAACTGTTTGAATTTTGAGTATTATCTTCGATAAAATTTTAGCTGAACTAAATGACCAATTTTGTACCGATTTTTCCGCTGGAAATAGTAGTTTATCCGGGCGAGGAGCTAAACCTGCACATATTTGAACCAAGGTACAAACAGTTAATCCTTGAAATAAACGAAAACAAAAAACCCTTTGGTATTCCTTCTGTCATCGCAGGCCAGGTAAGTGAAATGGGAACATTGATGGAGCTAGTTGAAATAAAAGAGATTTATGATAATGGGGAAATGGATATAAAGACAAGAGGAGTTAAATTGTTTCGCATTTTGGAGTTAGTGAAATCTATACCTGATAAATTGTATGGAGGAGCCATTGTAAATTATATTGAAAATTATAATAATGGCAATAGTATTTTGATGAAAAAAGTAATTGAAGGGATTAGGCAACTTCATGCTATTTTAAAAGTTAATAAAGTATTTAAACAATCGGATGAAGCCCTTGGAAGCTATGACGTAGCCCATCATGCAGGATTGTCCTTGAATGAAGAATATGAATTATTGCAAATAATGCAAGAATTACAAAGGCAGGAATATTTAAGACAACATCTATTAAAAGTATTGCCAGTATTAGCAGAAATGGAAACATTAAAAGATAGGATACAGTTAAATGGACATTTTAAAAATTTGAGTGGGTTTGATCTATGATGTTTTTTAAATTAAAATTAGATTCCATTTAAAAGGGAGCTTCTTGAAATTATTTTATTGAAGCGTATTCTAAATTTGAATTATCACTATCATTCAATTACTAATATATGACCACAACCCTTTGTTTTGATTTTGGAAATACCCGCTTAAAAGCGGCTGTTTTTGAAAATGATATTTTCAAAGTAGAATTGGAATTAGCAGATGATAGTAATGAGACGATTAAAAAATTGTTAGATCAATATAAGCCTCAGAAATCTATTTTATCATCGGTAATAAAGCACAATGAGGGAATAGAAACTATACTTTCCGGGCAAACTTCTTTTCATAAATTATCTCATTTAACAAAGGTTAATTTTACTACTCCGGTAGGTAAGCCTGAATCGATTGGGGCGGATCGATTGGCATTGGTAGCCGCAGCCGTTCATTATTTTCCTAAAAAAAATAATTTAGTCGTTGCTTTAGGCAGTTGTATTACTTATAATTTCATCAATCAAGCGCATGAATTTATGGGAGGGGGTATTTCACCAGGGATGGAGATGCGGTTTAAATCGATGAATCAACATACCGCCTTGTTGCCATTGGTTCAAAAAGACTGGAATTTTCCTGTAATTGGCTACGATACCAAAACTAATTTGCAAAGTGGTGTAATTGCAGGAATTACCTATGAAATAGGCGGTTTTATTGACTTTTACGCCCAGAAATATGACAACTTTAACGTGGTTTTAACCGGCGGGGATGCTGGCTATTTTGCCCGTCAACTTAAAAACAGGATATTTGCGGACTTAAATTTCTTATTCAAAGGACTGTATGCACTTAGCGAAACTAACAATTACTAAAATTTTACCCGTACTTATTGTGGCTTGTGGCTTGCAGCATGGGGTTTTTGCTCAAGAAAATTCACCTTATTCTCGTTATGGCTTGGGCGATATCGTTCCTAAAGCAAATATTGTATCTCGAGGAATGGGAGGAATCGCAGCAGCTTATTCTGATTATCAGAGCGTCAATTTTATCAATCCAGCTAGTTATAGTAATCTAAAGTCGACCATCTTTGAATTTGCACTTGAAACGGATACCAGAACATTAAAGAGTATTTCTCCTGCAGCTAGATTTTCTGCAACCAATACAATTATATCTTACATTCAGCTAGGCTTTCCCATAAAACTGAAAAATGCTAATAAGAAAGGTATTTTTTGGGCAATGAATATGGGTCTTCGCCCGGTATCTAAAGTAAATTATAAAATTTCTGAGCAACAAAAATTACCTGGTTTAGATAGTGTAAAAAAGAATTTTGAAGGTGCTGGAGGACTTAATCAAGTTTATTTAGGTACATCTTTAAATATTAAACATTTTAGCATAGGTGTGAATGGAGGCTATATGTTTGGCAATAAAGATTTTAGCTCTCAATTAAGTTTTATCAGTGATTCAGTTCAGTATGCTAAGTCAAATAACCAAACTAATTCTAATTTTGCAGGGTTGTTTGCCAATGGCGGGATTCAATATGAATTTGTATTAAAAAATAAAAAAACCAAGCGTGAAAGTATTCTTCGCTTTGGAGCTTATGGCAATTTGAAACAATCAATGAAAGCTACCAGAGACGTGATGGCTGAAACAGTTTTTTATGATCCTAATGGAGAAAAATTCAGAATTGACAGTGTTTATGAAAAACATACCGATGGAACAGTCATTTATCCAGCATCACTTGGTGTAGGAGTTACTTATCAAACTTTGAATTGGTTGTTTGGACTTGATTTCGAAAATACTCATTGGCAAGATTATAGATTTTTTGGCCAGAGTGAATCCGTACAAAATAGTTGGAAGGTGAGAGTTGGAACTGAATATTTTCCTTTAAAAGAAAACACTCCCTATAAAAAGTATTTTAATTTCGTGAGATATCGTTTTGGTTTTTATTATGGCCCAGATTACGTAAAAATAACTAACACACTTCCAGAATTCGGATTGTCTTTTGGTGGCGCTTTTCCTTTAAAGCTGAGAAAAAGTTATTATGAAACGCAAAACTCTATTTTAAATGCAGCCATTGAATTAGGAAGTCGCGGAGACAGCAAAACAAATTTTCGTGAAAACACTGTTCGCATTAGTGTAGGCTTGTCGTTGAGTGACCTTTGGTTTGGAAGAGCTAAATATCAATAATTATTTTTATTACAATATGCCCATTCAATCTGATATAAAATTTTTAGCAGCCTTTATTATGGGCTGCTTTTTTTTATATGGCTGTGAGAACGATATGAAAGCAATTAAAGATTTAGATGCTAAAAAAGTAGGCGTTGAAGAGGCTAAAAAGGTAGTTATTCATTACTCACTAGGTGGCAGGAAAAAAGCAATCTTGGCAAGTCCATTGATGTTGCGCGTGCAAGAAGCGGTTCCTTTTATTGAATTTCCAAATACTATTCATGTTGATTTTTATAGTGTAGAAGGAAAGGTAGAAAGTATGCTAGATGCTAAATATGCAAAATATAAAGAAACTGAGAGTAATGTTTTTCTAAAAGACAGCGTTCGCGTAATTAATGTTTTAGGAGATACTCTTTATTGCAACGAATTAAATTGGGACCTTAAAAAAACTGGCGCTGAGTTTTATACCGATAAGCCGGTTCGTATAAGAACTAGAACTCAAATTATTGATGGAATTGGAATGGAAGCAAAGCAAGATTTTACTGAGTGGCACATCATTCAACCAGTAGGATTTTTGAAAGTTCCTGCTGCTCAGTTTCCAAATTAGAAAATTGATTTATTGTAAATAGTACAACCTTTTAAAGAATGTCTACCATTACCGTATACGGAATACCTAATTGCAACTCAGTAAAAAAAGCGCTAGATTGGTATAAGAAAAATAATATTCAAATTGATTTTGTTGACTACAAAAAGTATGGCATAAAAGCTGAAAAGCTGAAGGAATGGTGTGATTTGGTAGGATGGGAAGTTTTACTAAATAAAAAAAGTACTACCTGGCGAAGTTTATCAGTTGAGGAACAACAGTTGGTAAAAAATGAAAAAGTAGCCATTCAATTGATGATACAATATCCTAGCATAATAAAGCGGCCAGTAATAGAAATGAATGGCAAACTAGTAGTCGGACTTAATGAGGATTACTTTAGCCTATAATAATTATTACTAGGCGCTAGCAGTTTTTTTATTTCCTTTTACCATTAAAACAAATGGCACGCAGACCAAAAATATAAGTCCTAGGTAAAAGAATACATCCATATAAGCTAATACTGCAGCCTGCTTGGAGACGTTATGGTTCATCGCTGAGTAACTATTTATTTTAAGCGGCATCTAAATTAATTCCCTTACTGATAAAGCTATGCTGTATGGTTTTCACTCTTTGTTGAACAGCAGGATAGTTAACAGCTAATTTGTTAACGAGAGTACTGCTATTACTATGATTTGTATTTGGTTATCATCCAAATCCATTCAGCCTTCTATTTAGAAATAAATTCTTTGTTTGAATTTGAAAACGGTATTTAATAGTAGATTGTAAAATAAATCATTAGTACCTTTAAACTAAGTATATCCTTTCAATTTAAAAATAGCGATTATGTCATTTCAAAATAAAACGGTCCTTATTACGGGTGCATCTCGGGGAATAGGTAAAGCAATCGGATTAAGACTTGCTAAGGAGGGTGCTAATATTATTATTGCTTCAAAAAGTGTAGAAGAAAACCCTAAGTTGGGAGGCACTATTTTTACTGCCGCTGCTGAAATGGAGGCCGCTGGAGGCAAGGCTCTTGCTGTACAATGCGATATTCGATTTGAAGACCAGGTGCAAAATGTCGTTGACAAAGCAGTGGCTACTTTTGGCGGCATTGATATGTTGATTAATAATGCTTCGGCTATTTCATTAACCAATACCGAACAAACCGAACCTAAGCGTTTTGATTTGATGTATGACATCAATGTGAGAGGAACTTTTTTTGTTTCTAAAGCTTGTATACCATTTTTGAAAAAAGCAACTAACCCACATATTATTAATTTATCGCCACCTATTAATATGGATATGAAATGGTTTTCTAATCATTTAGCCTATACCATGAGTAAGTATAATATGACGATGATGGCATTAGGTCTTGCGGCGGAATTAAAAAAATTCAATATTGCTGCTAATGCTTTGTGGCCTAAAACTACTATTGCAACGGCTGCTGTTCAGAATTTATTAGGCGGACAAATGCTGATGAACATGAGTCGCACACCTGAAATAATGGCTGATGCAGCTTATTATATTCTAACAAAAGCCTCTACCCAATGTACAGGCAATACTTTTATTGACGAAGAAGTATTAGCTAGCGAAGGCATTGTTGATTTGAGTAAATATTCTGTTGTGCCTGGCGCACAGTTGTATACAGATCTATTTGTTTAGACTAGCCTATTATTTTAGGATTAATGGGTTAACAGGTTTTTCTAATAAATGTTTGTAGATAAATTGAGTCTTTAAATTTTGAAAGTGCATAGCCTTATTTCCTGGCCATCCATGTCTTCCACCAGGATAAACCATCATTTCAAAATCTTTTTTGGCATCTTGTAATTTACTAATTAGCTGAAGGCTATTTTGCATGTGTACATTATCATCAATTTCGCCATGCACTATTTGCATCATTCCTTTGTATTGATCTACATAATTCATCACATTGCCTGTTTTGTATCCCGCAGGATTTTCTGATGGCAGGTCCATAAATCTTTCTGTATAGTGTGAATCATATAAGGTCCAATCAGTAACTGGCCCACCCACTAAGGCATGCGTAAATACCCCTGCTCCTTTTGTTAAAGCGAGCGCTCCCATATATCCACCATAACTAAATCCAGCAATACAAATTTTTGTTGGATCTGCTTGTTTATTTGTAATCAACCACTTTACTAGGGTAGCATAATCTACTAACTCCCAATGCCCTAAATCACGGTGCATATAATTGACCCCTACCTTACCAAAGTGACCACTAGCACGATGATCCATTACCACTTGAATCAGTCCTTCTTTTGCGTACCATTGTTGTGCACCGGTCAGTGTCCAACTATCCCAGCAGGTTCCTGCATCTGGACCACCATATATTGAAATTAGTACCGGATACTTTTTTGTTGGATCCATATTAATTGGCCAAGTTACCTTCATCGGTAAATCGAATAAACCATCGTCACTTTTTACCCGAAGGAAATCTGTTTTTGCGATATTGTTATCTTCAAATCCGGAAGCTTTACTATCGCCCAATTCTTTAATAATTTTTCCCTGATTATTCACTAAGGCCATTTTTTCAGGTGTTGATGAATTGCTATAAGTCGTAATAAAATAGTCAGCCGTAGGAGATAAGCTAATCAAAGAGTGGTTGTACTCTCCAAAAGTTAATCGCTGAAGATTTGTGCCATCTAGCCTTACACTATAATAATCTTTCCGAGCAGTATTCTCTTTTCCTCTAGCTGAAAAATAAACTAACTGATTGATTTCATCTACAAATTCTATTTTATTTACAGTAAAATTTCCTGTGGTAATTTGATTCAATAGTTTGCCATTCATATTGTAGTGATACAAATGTTTCCAGCCTGTTTTGTCGCTAATCAGAATAAAGCCTTTCCCATTTTTTAAAAATGAGATTCGTTCTCCATCATCCGTTAATTTAACCCATGTCTTCTGCTCTTCAGAATAAAATTCTTTTATATTTCCTGTTGTAGGATTTACCTCATAAATTTTTAATTGATCTTGACTTCTAGGCATCCATTGAACAAGTAATGAGCTTCCATCGGGCTTCCAGTAAGGCATTCCAAAATATTGATCTTGCTGCTCATTAATTTTTGTCCATACTGCTGCACCACCCTTTGGACTAATGATGCCAATTTTTACTGAAGGATTGGGGTCGCCTACTTTTGGATAGTGAGTATATTCTACTTCACCATGCAATCCTTTCGCATTCGTAATGACAAATTCAGGCACCTTGGTATCATCGCTTCTGAAAAATGCAATTTTTTTACTATCAGGACTCCACCAATAAGAACGGTATTGACTACTTCTTCCCAATATTTCTTCCATATAAACCCAACTTGCATAACCGTTTAAAATTAACTTACTGCCGTCGGTGGTTAGCCGATTTACTTTCTTAGAATTTATTTCAATGGTATAGAGGTCATTATTTTTAGTGAAGGCTATATATTTATTGTCCGGACTAAGGGTAGCATTTGATTTTTTTTCCTTGTCGTTAGTTAATTGAATTTCTTTTCCATTGATTTTAAAAAACAAATTGCCCTCTTTGGTGGAAATAGTTCCTTTTGTTGTGTCCATTGATTTTGAGGAAATACTTTCATCTATCGTTGCCACTTCTTCTCCTGTTCGAGCATTTACTGTGAATCGGCTGCCCTTTCTTAATAAAATGAAATGGGTATCATCAATCCATTTATTGAAAACTGGAAGCGGCTGAATGATATCAGTAAAATTATTTTTGAAATACTGGTCGTTTCCCAGTTCTTTTTTCTGCGCTTGAACACTAAGGTTGACTATTGCTACTATAAACAGCGTATTTAAAAATTTTAACCTTGACAGCATATAGAATTGTATTTAATAGTGAAGAACTAAGGTAGTTTTTTTGATTGAAATTTGAACACGAAATGGATAGATGGCAAAACTAAAAAAATCCCATCAAGGATCACTTGATGGGAAGGCATATAGCTTTTTTTTAATACAAATTATTCAAAATTTTCTGGACGCATCATTGGGAAAAGTAGCACATCTTGAATAGAGTGCTGGTTGGTCAATAACATAGCAATTCTATCTATTCCAAATCCAATTCCACTAGTAGGAGGCATACCATATTCTAAGGCTCTTAAAAAATCATGATCAATGAACATCGCTTCATCATCTCCGCGTTCCATCAGTTTTACCTGTTCTTCAAATCGCTCTCTTTGTTCTATTGGGTCATTCAATTCAGAATAGGCGTTAGCAATTTCTTTTCCATTACACATCAATTCAAAACGCTCTACTAAACCAGGCTTACTGCGATGTTTTTTGGTAAGGGGACTCATTTCTACTGGATAGTCAGTGATAAAAGTTGGTTGAATGTAGTTGCCTTCACATTTTGATCCAAAAATTTCATCAATTAATTTTCCTTTACCCCATTTAGCATCTGCATGAATACCCAATTTTGTGCATACTTCTCTAATTCCATTTTCATCCATTTCGCTGATATCAAATCCAGTGAATTCTGCAATAGAATCGTACATGGAAATTCTTTTATAAGGAGCTTTGAAATTAATTTCTTTATCGCCTACTAACACGCTGGCGCTTCCATTGGTAGCCAATGCAGCTTTTTCCAACAACTGTTCGGTGGTTTCCATCATCCACTCATAATCTTTATAGGCTACGTAAAATTCTAATACGGTGAATTCAGGATTATGGGTTCTATCCATACCTTCATTGCGAAAATTTCTACTAAATTCATAGACCCATTCAAAACCACCAACAATTAATCTTTTCAAATAGAGTTCATTAGCAATGCGCATATACATTGGCACATCTAGGGCATTGTGGTGTGTGTTAAATGGTCTTGCTGCGGCACCTCCTGGAATACTTTGTAATACTGGCGTGTCAACTTCTAAGGCACCTCGTTCATTTAAAAAATCTCTAATGGCATTCACCATTTTAGTGCGCTTAATGAAGGTTTCTTTTACTCCTGGATTAACTATAAGATCGGCATAGCGCTGACGATAGCGAAATTCAGGATCGGTTACTTCATCAAATGATTCACCATCTTTTTCTTTTACAATTGGCAGCGGACGAAGTGATTTAGTGAGCAGCGTAAAACTTTTTACATGGATCGAGGTTTCCCCAGTTTTAGTAGTAAATACATATCCATTGATGCCAACGATATCACCAATATCTACCAATTTTTTCCAAACGGTTTGGTATAATGTTTTGTCTTCATCTGGACAAATGTCATCTTGCTT
>JAURKC010000033.1 GCA_030831945.1 Ferruginibacter sp. | reverse complement strand
TCCACCAACATCGCTTGTTTGGATACGAATTTTGTAACTGCTTTTGGTTTCAAAATCAAAAGCTTCTAATGCTTTTAGTGTATTTCCAGCAATGGTAAATTTGCTATTATCAGTGCTTCCGGTTCCACTTACTAGGCTATAAGTAAAGCTATCGCCAACATCTTGATCTGTACTGGAAAGTGTTCCAATAGATGCCCCAATGGCATTATTTTCACTTATAGTTTCGTTACTTAAAGCAATTGCCGTAGGTACTTCATTTACATTTACTATAGTAATCGTAAATTCTTTTTGAAAACTTAATCCACCAACATCGCTTGTTTGGATACGAATTTTGTAACTGCTTTTGGTTTCAAAATCAAAAGCTTCTAATGCTTTTAGTGTATTTCCAGCAATGGTAAATTTGCTATTATCAGTGCTTCCGGTTCCGCTAACTAGGCTATAGGTAAAACTATCTCCTAGATTTGGATCTGTACTGGAAAGTGTTCCAATAGATGCCCCAATGGCATTATTTTCACTTATAGTTTCGTTACTTAAGGAGATATTAGTTGGGGCATAGTTTTCGAAACTTTTTATGCTCGGTGTACCAAATAATCCGCCTGTGAATGCCACATTCATTACAAATAAATTGTCAGTCTCTACCAATGAGCTTGCTCCAGTCTTATATACATTTACTTTGGGACCACCCGATGGACCAACTAGTGCCATAGGATAGATTATGCCATTAGCATCTTGAGCTACCCCAACGTTAATGGTACCTGTAAAACCAGGAAATGGAATGGCGGCTATACCTGCGGTGTTTGAATCTATTATAACCCCAAATCCGCCATTCGAAGTCCCGACAATTATATCGGATATATTTCCACTGTTTAGGTAGCCGGAAGCTATACTTAGGCCGCCAACAGATGTTGTATTATTGAAAGCAAAAAAATTATCAAATACATTTGGGGAGTTTCCTTTATCATTAGTTTTGAATGATTTGATATTATATCCACCATTACTGGCTGGTGCAGTTATTACCTCATCAATCCAATCACCATCTCTGTCACCTGCAGCAACCCTCACGCCTCCCGTAAATGCTGGAGAGTAGGCAAAAAAATCATTAAGTGTTGAAGTGGTAACTACACCATTTGCACTACCAGCGTATACTTGAACCCGGGATCCACCTGTTGCGCCTGCTCCAACAATAATATCTTCGTATATGTCTGAGTTAGTTCTTCCAGTTGCCACGTAAATTCCGCCTCTAAAACTTGGAGCATTAAATGCAAAAAAACTATTTTGTAAAGATACTCCACCAGTTGCTGGGTTTACATTATATACATTAACCTGCGGTCCTCCACCTGGCCCTGCCCCTGTAATGACATCCATATTCCCGTCACCATTTATATCCCCTAAGGCAACTCGAACCCCACCTGTGAAAGTTGAGGCATAAGCAAAAAAAGATACGTAAGTTCCATTATTAAAAGTGATAGTAACTAATGGCCCACCACCCGCATCAGCTCCAACGGCTGTAAATTTTGATAATATAGGCTGTCCAGCAACCATGGGTTGTACAGGTGGACCTAAATTGCCTGAAGTTTTAATTTGATTTGATGCAGCAGAAGCAATACTAGACCCTATTTCATTTACAGCCTTCACGGTAAAGGTATAGCTGGTACCTGGCGCCAAATTGCTAACAGAAATAGTACCTGATCCTGCTCCGTTAAAGGTACCTGTACCTCCTGCCGGCGAAGATGTTACCGCATAACTGGTAATGGCTGACCCACCATTATTGCTGGGTGCTGTAAATGCCACAGTGGCGGTAGTAGACCCAGTTGCAGTTGCAGATCCAATAGTTGGAGCATCAGGAGCAGTAGGAGTTGTAGTTCTAATTTGATTTGATGCAGCAGAGGCATTACCGAATCCATGTATATTCCTAGCTTTAACCGTAAAGGTATAGTTTGTACTATGCGTCAAATTACTAACAGAAATAGTACCTGATCCTGCTCCGTTAAAGGTACCTGTACCTCCTGCCGGCGAAGAAGTTACCTCATAACTGGTAATGGCTGACCCACCATTATTGCTGACTGCGGTAAATGCAACAGTGGCGGTATTGGGCCCAGTTGCAGTTGCAGATCCAATAGTTGGAGCACCAGGAGTACCTGGTGTAACACTGTTGGAAGGGGCCGATGGTGCGCCTTGTCCGCCATTTGAATTTTCGGCAGATACCACAAATGTATATGCAATGCCATTTGTTAGTCCAGGAACTATAATTGGAGAGCTTGCTCCTGACATCATAATATTGCCAGGACTCGCAACCACTTTGTAAATAAAAATCGGTGTTCCTCCATCATCAGTAGGGGGTGTAAACGAAATAGTAGCTTGTTCATTACCCGCAACAGCCACCACGTTTGTTGGTTCATTTGGCCCCCTAACCGGAACTACCCAGTTGGACACATTTGAGGGAATACTTGCCCCAACTGCATTTTCTGCTATTACAGTAAAATTATATGATGTATTAGAGGTTAGTCCAGTGATTGTAATTGTTCCACTTCCAGCCCCAGTAAAGATGCCCGTAATTCCACCAGGCGAAGATGTGGCTACATATCTTAAAATGGGTGAACCACCATTATTTGTTGGCGCGGTAAATGCAACAGTGGCGGTAGTAGCCCCTGTTGCAGTAGCTATGCCAATAGTTGGGGCATTAGGAATTGTAGCTGGTGGAGCTGGTGGTTGTGCATACAATGGAACTGCAAATGGTAAAATAATTAAAAAATAACTAAACCAATATAGAAAAGAGGTTTTCTTGGGTAGAGCAGATTTCATAGATCGACTGGATTATTAGAACTAAAAAACATCTAAATTAACTTGTTTTTTAAAAGCCCGAATTTAGTGCTCTATCGAATGCAATTCGTATGATTTAAGGTGTAATTCGTATGATTTTAATAAAATCATACGAATTTACTGAGCTTTTGGAGCTCATTATTTTTTTGTCCAATAAACTCGGAGGGGGTACAATTCATTATTTTTTTAAATGCAATATTGAAGGTACTCTTGGAGGCAAAACCAGCCATGATAGAAAGTGATTCAACAGTAAATTTATCACAAAACCCCTCTTCTATTTTGTCAATAACAAATTCAATTCGATACTTATTTACAAAGTCTGTAAATCGTTGATTAAATTTATGATTAATAATAAAAGAAAGTTCTGAGACTGAAATATTTAATGCATGAGCTACCTCGTTGATACTAATAGTTGTTTTTAAAAATGGCTGATTCACTTTAAAGTAGCTTAGTAATTCTTCTGTTGTTTTCTCGTAATTTTTGGTTATTAATCGATGGCTAACTTTTAGTTTAGAAGTACTTTCTTTTTCAGTTTTGGAGATAATAAATGGGACTTCGAAAAGCATCTCTGGATTTAATAATAAAAATGAGCTCAATATTAAATACCCTACAGCAATAACTAAAGCGGGTATAATTATTATCATTTTGGAGGTTCCTATTTCGGGGTTATAATAAAATAAAGCAAAAAGAAATAACACAGAAATTAAGATTAAACTGCTGTTCCAATTAAAAATAGTTAACCATTTTAAAACATGTTTTTTTTGTGCTTCATAAATAGGAGCTATCTTTTTTTTATTAAAAGTTAGTACTAATTGCCATTGGAAAAACAAATAAATTGGAATTTGAATTATTCTAGCTCCTCTAATTATATTTTCGGGCAAAAAACCATCTTTTGAAGTGTAATTAATTGAATAGTCTTCAATAAGTAGAGCAACTAATTTTGATTTTTCAGTTGCACCCATCGTATATAATGGTAAATAATTTATCAAGCAAGCTAGAAATGGAATAAAATGTAGCCAATCATATTTTTGAAAAGCAACTTCATTTTTTAATAGGGCTCTGATGTAAAGGTATCCTAACAGAGGTATTAAAAAATTAAAAGGAGCGGCAGTTTTATAAAAGTGAGGTATATAAATAATCCAATTAGAAATAATGAGCAAGTATGCTAAGGCACACCATGTGTTTGCAATGAAAAATACTGCTAAAATTCTGGATGAAAATAATTGATAGCTATCAGCTTTATTGAATAATAGATAAACCGTTATTGCAGAACAAAATATGGATCCTAAAAGAATTACTTCACCCATTTTCGGTTTTTAATCTTCTTGTATAACTAGATTTAAAGATTTTAAATATACTTACTTTTAGAATTAGTTTTTCTTCAAAAAATATTTCAACCGAAAATTCAAAATATTTCATCATTTTTATCTGTATCTAAATAGGTTAGAATGATAACGACTTTACAGAATAAGATATTCCTTTTATACATTTTTGTTTCTATTTCACTTCCAGCTTTATCGCAACCCAATCTTGATCCATATAACGTAGTCTGGACAAGCCAAAGCAAGAGTCCTTCTGGTTCGATGCCTCTTGGTAATGGAGATATTGGTGCAAATCTTTGGGTAGATGAACAAGGACAACTGTGTTTATATATTTCAAAAACTGATGCTTATAGTGAAATAGGGCGTTTATTAAAAATTGGTAAAGTTATATTACGAACTACCCCCAAAATCTTAAACGCCAAAGATTTTAATCAAACCTTAAAAATACAGGATGGCCTGATTCAAATCGAAGCTACAAATTCACAAAAGCAATCTCTGTCAATTACCTGTTTAATTGATGCTAATAGACCAGTTGTGACTATTTCGGGCAAGAGTAATACACCTGTTGAAGTGGAATTGGTGAATGCTATCTGGCGCACTAGTATTGACTCATTGAAGGGCAGTGAAAAAAGAGGGGCTTATGGAATTATGGGTTCTAAGATGCCGATAATGAGAGAAATCGATAGCATCATTTCTCAAAAAGATCAGCTTATTTGGGTACATCAAAATAAGTCTTCTATTTGGCAATCCACCCTGGATAATCAGAATATTTCTGAGTTTAATCAATACAGCGAAGATCCTCTAATCAATCAAAATTTTGGAGCGATCGTTTCTGGAAATAATTTTTTTAATCAGGATGATAAAACCCTTTTAAGTAAAAACCCTCTTACAGAATTCGAGCTGAACGTAGTAGTATTGAAAACGCAAAATGTTCAGATAAATACCTGGAGAAAAGAAGCCCAGAAAATTCTAAAAAATGCTGAAAAGATTTCTTTTAATGAGCGGCTATTATTGCACAAAAATTGGTGGGCCGAGTTTTGGGATCAACATTATATACTTCTTACTGCGGCAGACCAAGATGCTAAAACAATTCAGGATACATATGCTGTTAGTCTGGGGTACTTATTACAAAGATACATGAATGCTTGCGCTGGTAGAGGTGGTTTACCAATCAAGTTCAATGGGTCTATATTCAATGTAGATGTGGAAGACAATATGGGTAAAAAATATTTGTCAAATTATGATGCGGATTTTAGAGATTGGGGAGGTAACTATTGGTTTCAAAATACCAGGCTTCCTTATTATTCTATGCTTTATTCCGGAGATTTTCAGCTGATAAAACCACTATTTGATATGTATTTGAAAGCCCTTCCATTAGCTAAATACAGAACTCAAAAATATTTCAATCATAACGGAGCCTACTTCCCTGAAACTATGACTCCCTGGGGTACATTTACCATAGATAATTATGGCTGGGACCGATCAAAGCTTAATTTGCCTGATGGTATTTCAGAAAATAAATACATCCGCTATGTATGGGAAGGAAGTATTGAACTTTCTAAATTAATGCTTGATTATTATGAGTTCACCAATGATCAGGCTTACTTTATAAATGAACTTTTGCCATTTATTAAGGAGATTGTTATTTTTTATAATAGCCATTATCAATTAGATAACAGTGGTAAAATTTCTATACAACCTGCCCAGTCATTAGAAACTTATTTTGAGGGGGTAATCAATCCATTGCCTGAAGTTGCAGGTCTGCATTCAGTACTTGACAAATTAATAGAACATGAGCATATCATTGTTGATAAAGGATTTATTCAAGAGGTGATTGCCATGAAAAAAGTGCTTCCGGAAATCCCAACTCAGCAAATAAATGGTTCGACTGCTCTGGCACCAGGTTATAATTTGGGAGAAAGAACTAATATTGAAAAACCTGAATTATATGCTGTTTTTCCATATCGGGTTTATGGTTTGGGAAAAGATAAAGTTGAATCTGCTATTCTATCCTTCAATAGTAATGTAAAGGATCAGTTTAGCGGTTGGCAGCAGGATGCTATTTTTGCAGCTTATTTGGGTTTGACCGATGATGCAAAGCGTATAGTAACGCATAATTTTACTACAAAGCATGCAAAAAGTAGATTTCCTGCATTCTGGGGTCCAAATTATGATTGGGTACCTGATCAGGATCATGGAACAGTAAATATGCGTGCTCTACAAAATATGCTGGTGCAATCAGAAAATGAACGAGTATTATTATTCCCGGCCTGGCCAAAAAACTGGAATGTTGAATTCAAAATGCATGTTCAGGGACGGAAAATCATTCAAGGCACTTATGATATGAATAATGGTGTTACTTTGGTCGAGGGTAATACTATTCCAATCAAATATTATTTGCCAAAAAGTAATTAAAGCGTTAGTAAACTGAAGTTTGAAGCTGTCGTTCAAATTTGAGTTTTCACTAAAACTTTTATAGATAATATTGAGCATTTTTTGACCCAGTCAAGTTTATTACCCATTATTTTTACTCATATACTGATTTTTTAAATTCCAAAATGCGCCAAGCGGTTTTCAATTTGTAACTTATCTTTTGAGTTTGGTTGTGGAGGTTAGAAACGATATGAGATACATTATTTCTTGTAATTTGAATGATATAGGTAAATAGTCGAAAACCTTGTAATAGAATTTTAAATATCCTTGACTATTTATTACCAAGTAGCTGCTCAATTCATATCAAAGCAAATTGTCATTTTATATTCTAAATAGAGTAAAATTTATCAAGTATAATACCAAATTATAAAGAATATAGACTCATTAAATTAATTCAACAAATTGACGAATAAGCAGATTGCTTCTTATAAAACTCCACCCTATTTATTACCTAGTGATACCGTTGCAATAACCTGTCCGGCAAAAAACTAGCTCGGGAAATTTTAGAGGATATATAGCGATTGGAAGCGACAGCAGAGATTTATTTCTTCTTAATCAAATTCAGTTGTAATCCTATCTCGAATGTTCCGGTGGCATAACTCTTTAATTCCTGCGTTGGATTGTTGTACATTAAAAATAATTTCCAGTCTT
>JAURKC010000032.1 GCA_030831945.1 Ferruginibacter sp. | reverse complement strand
CTTTTGTATTGTTTTGTGTGGCTCGGTTTATTAAGAATTTATAAAATCCTTTCTATTGAAATAAAGTTGTTTAAATAACCAGGGCCAACTATTCCAATAATTCTCCAGCTCATTTTTGTGTTTGTATCAATTAATATACAAGTCTCACTATTTCCCATATCAACAAAATTTATCCCTGAAGGCCAGAGATATATTGGACTTGCTGTTACTGACCTTGATATCGTTGTAGATCCTGAACCATTTGTTATATATTGATCACTCCCTATAGTGCTAATTGTCCCTGAACTTGAACTAACTTGTAAACTCATGTTACCAGATGCAGCAAACCTTACTTTTAAATTCCCCAATGTTATATCTGTTCCTCTACTTACAAAACCAGCAGCTTTAATGACAACATTCCCCGTTGGATTTCCAAGACTTATACTACCATTCATATTCACATTTCCATTATTATCTATTCTCAATCTTTCAACACCTCTTGTTCGCATGATAATAGTATTATCCATATTTGTATTATCTGAACCTCCAGATATATCAATAGAGGATTGAACTAATGTATCTGATCCACCACCAGCTGACAATCTTAAGAAACCGTCATCTCCGAGATCTTGTTGCGTATTACCTGTAATTGAACCGACTCCTCTAATCTCATAGTTGCCAATAGAGGAAGTGTTTAATAAAGGCCTAGAATTTAAACGACTAAATCCGTTATGAATTTTGATTCCTCCGCCAACAATATTTAATCTTGAGGATGGAGTAGCTGTTCCAATCCCAACATTACCAGAATTATCAATACGAATTCCTTCATTACCTCCATCGTTTGACAAAAAGTTATTGTTCAATTGAACATTTTGTGCTGCCATATGCTGGTTAACAGGGAGGTTTCCTGCTACCATTTTGTAATAGACTCTGTCGTAATCATAGATATTTCTAATCCCAGTTGAACTAACAAAAACATTATAAGTTACCCCAGATTGCAGATTTGCTTCTACCTTTCCATTATACTCGGAATGTATAGCTTGGTTGAAACTTGTTTGTGCATCAGAACCTAAAATACTTGTACCTTGTCTAACATAAAAATTCATTGTAAAACTTTCATTACTGGCATATCCAGCACATGAAAAGTCAAACAAGTATCTACCAGAAACAGGTACCGTAAATGAATATCCATTCGTATTTCCAATTTTACCTGTTGCACTTGAATAAGCCTCTCCATACAACTTTACCAAATCACTTGCAATAACAGCATTACCAGCAGTAGTACCAGTTGCTATAGTAGCCCAATTAGCTCCATTCCAATAATAATAACCTGCTTGTAAACCAACTGATCCCAAATTATAAACCAATAATCCAACAGCAGGTGTAATAGCGGTACCTGCTGCATTTTTAATTGTGGTATTATCTGTCGTTCCAGTTAGTGTAACCTGAGGTGGCAAAAAACCTAATCTATCAGAAGCAACGTGTAACTTAGCAGAAGGATCAGGTGTCGAAGTCCCAATCCCCGTTTGAGCAATTACTTGCATTGAAAATAACAAACCAGCTAACAATAAAAAATGCTTAATCATAATTGAATAATTACGTATTACAAATTTAGTTAACTATTGATATACTGTTGCCTCCCACCCTTTTTCTAGGAAATTCCCGTAGAATTCGCTCAAAAAGTCAAAATTAAACAAAAGATATAAGTGGCTCGTCTTTGGGTTGATTGTTTTGATTATCAATCTAATACAGTGATAATCGCAGAGTTAGTTTTAAGAGGTCGGCCCCAGCCAGTTCACGAAGCCTCACAGAAATGTGAGGCTTTTTTTATGTATCTTAACTGAAACCTACAATATATTAAAAGGGGTTCTTTTATTTTATGCCATTTATGTATATACTTTTCTCAGAGAAATTAAACAAATATTATATTGGTGCTTGCACTGAGTTGAAAAGGCGGATGTATGAGCATAATATTGGGCATTCAAAGTTTACTTCAACTGGTATTCCATGGCAATTAAAATATAAGGAGGAGTTTGAAACACTTATAGAAGCAAAAAAAAGAGAGCTTATAATTAAGAAAATGAAATCGAAAAAATATATTGAATCATTAATCGTGTAG
Source organism: Ferruginibacter sp. (assembly GCA_030831945.1). Classification (GTDB taxonomy): domain Bacteria; phylum Bacteroidota; class Bacteroidia; order Chitinophagales; family Chitinophagaceae; genus Ferruginibacter. The sequence goes on along the minus strand of JAURKC010000032.1, from coordinate 193,432 downwards.
TTAAATAGCATTACAAACTCCAAAGTCGAAAGAAATCGGAGTTTTTTTATGCCCTTATGGCACTGTTTTTTAGTTTTTTCTATTGTTTTTACTGGCTCGATTGGTGTAGTATAATATAAATCTTGACCAGCTTAAATTGATTAGTTATTTTTATAGAATAATCCTATTAATTTATCCCTCCTTAATCATATTCATTTACATTTATCAAACATTTCCATGTTCTCAATGTTATCAATAGTATGAAATTATATTACCTATTATTGGCTTTGGCCATTATTTTTATTGTATTTCAATCGTTTAGAAAATTTTCAGCGTCAACTATTGAAACCCAAAAGTATAGGGTGGTTAAAAAGGAGCATGGCTTTGAAGTGCGATTTTACCCCAAAGCAACCTTTGCTACTATTCGTTCTTCTGGAGCTAACTATAAACAAGTAGCAAGCAGTGGATTTAGAAAGTTAGCAGGGTATATTTTTGGAGGTAATAACCAAAATAAAAGTATTGCCATGACGACACCCGTGAGAATGGAAATGAGCGAAAAAGGGTCGGCTATGAGTTTTGTAATGCCTGAGAAATATGACATGGCCTCTTTACCTAAACCAAATGATGCTACTGTAGAAATTAAACAATCCGAAGAAGTATATGCTGCAGTAATTGCCTTTGGAGGGTATGCAAATGATGAAAAGATTGATGATTATAAAAATAAATTAGTTGCTTTACTTCAGAAAAAGAATATTAAAATAATAGGCAACTTTAATTTCTTAGGCTATAATGCACCTTATCAATTTATTGGGCGTAAAAACGAAATCTCTATTCCAATTGAATGGAAAGAATAAATAGTTTTACAAGTTTATGGATACATGTTTAGCCCTGGTCTCCCATTTTTCATCGGAAGATACTAACAGGTTGAGAATTCGAGTCAACCAGCGAATGACTTACTATAATATTATTTCTTCTCTATATTTTTAGCAGCCATCCATTCATCCCACTCACTATCGTAATCATCAAAGTGTACTAGGTGAAGACATAAGAATTTTTTAATTACTTTTCCAGGATACCATTTTTGATCATAACTACTCAATGCATTTACTTTGGTTCCTATATTTAAGTCTTTTGAACAAGCAAAAGGTTTTAATCTACTCAATTTGAGCCATTCTGATTCGTGATTTGTATAACTATAAAAACGAATATTAAAATTATTTTTAGCATCTGCATCCTCCACAAAACCCATATAATCTTCTCCATCATAATCTACCATTACACGTGATCCAATCAATAAATTTTTCTTGATGGGCACGTTGTTAGTAACTACCCAATTTTTCATAGTAGCGGGAATATAATAATACGCTTTTTGTCCCTCTACCACCGCCATTTCTTCGTCAATATATTTCGCTAATTCTTCTAGAGATATATTGCCATTGTTGTTAAAATCTATAAAATTTTTACCTTGTAATCCGTAGAGTAGGGCGTTGGAAAAAGTCCAATTTCCTGAAGATGTGCTGGTTGGAACAACAGAATTTAGTGCCGCGTATTCGCGTTGAGGATACTTTTTTACTTCTATTGCTAATCCTCCTGAATTACAACAATCAGCTGTAAAAAAAGCTTTGTCACCCGCAAAATTATTATTTACAGTCCTTACAATTTCTTCTGCAGACCATTCATCCCCTTTATAGGTGGTAAAACACACTTTATCATCATCATTTTTATATCCATGCCCAGAGTAATAAAAAAATAATTTATCACCCTTTGTCGCTTTTTTTAAAAATTTTGCAAACTCCGCACGCACTGAATTGGTGCTGGCTTGTTTATCTTTTAAGTAAATCATTTGATTTGGAGGAACCCCATTATTTTTAAAGAAATTAAAAATTTTAGAATCAATCCGACCTTCTTTTTCAAAAGTAGCAAGACTAGTATCGGCCCACTCTACTAAGCTCACCATAAAAACCCAGGTTTTATTAAAACCAGTTTTTGTTTGGGCACTTACAATAGCATTTGACCATAGCAAAATGATGGCCAGTAAAAAGTTTTTCATATTGATTGATTTAATAAATTGAGTCTACTTTTCCTAAAGGAAAATTATTCACTTTTAAAAAAGTAAATTAAAATTAAATATTAAAATTCAAACTTTCGATAGGTTTATAAATTTCTAGGGTAAAAATTTAAGTATTTCGCTAGCCATCAAATCGCTTTCTATTAAATCAGTTAACGAGAATCATTAACAAAATCAAGTGAAACTAGTTTACTTATTTTAAATTAAAATAGATTAGCTTTCCATCTCTTTTGAATACAGGGTATACATATCAACTTTTTAAGCAAACTCAGCATTTACCCTCCGATTGGGATATCATAGCGCAGGCTAATATTTTTCTTTCCAAAAAATACCTTGAAGTGCTAGCGTTGGCCGCTCCTGCCAATTTAAAATGCCAATATATTGGAGTTTTCAATAATGAAGAATTAATCGGAATCTCTCTAGCTCAATTCATTGACCTTTCTCATTTAGAGACCTATGGTAGAAGAGATAATAAAATTAAGACATGGATTAGAAATTATATATTCAGCCGTTTTTCATCTCAATTATTATTTATCGGTAATAATATGTTATCTGGCCAAAACGCTTTTTCCGTTAAAGCGCAGGCGTCTATCCCTGCAATCTTACAGACTTTAAATCAAGCTGCTACCGATATCAATCAACATTCAAAAATCCACCTGACTTCCTTTAAAGATTTCATGCCTAGTGACCTGTCATATTTTGACCAACCCGCATTTAAAAAGGATTTAAAATTTTCTTCTCAGCCCAATATGATTTTTGAAATTAATCCCAACTGGAATAGCGAAGAAGATTATGTAAAAGATTTAACTAAAAAATATAAGGATCAATATAAAAGAAGCAGAAACAAACTGCGAGGTATTCAAAAAAGAAAATTGACCCTTGATGAAATATTGGCACATCAAGAAATGATTTATGATTTGTATTTGCATGTAGCTGAGCATGCTCCTTTTAATACCTTTTTTCTCCCGAAAAATCACTTTTATGTGTTAAAAGAAAAGCTTGGGGATGATTTTATGCTGTATGGTTATTTCCTAGATGAAAAATTAATTGGATTCAATACCTTAATTAAAAATGGTACAAGTTTAGACACCTATTTTTTAGGATATGATGATAAAATCCAAAAAGAAAAAATGCTCTATCTCAACATGCTCTATGATATGATTGCATGCGGCATAAGTTTACAATTTAAAAATATTATTTTTGGCAGAACTGCACTTGAAATAAAGAGTTCGGTGGGAGCCACCGATATTGCAATGTTTGGATTCATGAGGCATAGCCAACCGATTATCAATCATTTCCTCGGCAGTATTTTTAATTATTTAGAGCCTGTGAATAATTGGAAAAGACGCAGTCCTTTTAAAAAGTAAAAAACGCTGTCCTAGACTTGCCCATAAACTAAATTCAAAGCGATCAAAATTCCTTTCCTTATTTTTACAACTCATTGATAATTTTTTTCATTCTCAAATGGATGTATATTAAATTTCTTGCTATGCTGACTATTTCTACAATTTATAATAGAGCTACTAAATCCTTTTCTCTATTTTTACTGTCAATAATTTGTATTGGCCTATTGTATTTACCTAAATCGGCCTACTGTTTTGCTGATACTTTAAAAAACAAGCCTACTAGTATTAATTCTTCTTTTAATCCTGCCAATTTTTCCTGGAATGTCGATTGGCCTGGACGTATCTCACAATATGATGTGGTTTATAAAAGTCCACCTGTTGATCCGATGCAAGGGATTGCTTTGGGTAATGGAGAAGTGGCTGCATTGGTTTGGTGCGAAGAGTCTAAAATAATTATCATCGTTAACAAAGGTGATTTATGGGATGATGCAAAATCTGACAAACCAGAAACTTGGACGGAGAAATACGATTATTATACTACCCAAAGACAAGCTTGTCGTATTGAGATAGATTTTAAATTCCCAGTTTTTAATACACTTTATCTTTCTGATTTTAAGGGTAGACTTAGTCTTGCAGATGCCAAATTATTATTGGATGGCTCCTCACCATTTGGACATTTTACCTTTAAAGCATTCATTGATCATCAGTCGGGTTTGTTGCTTTGTGATTTGGAAAGCTCATTTAAAGAAGACGTGCCGATTAAAGTGTCGGTTGAAAGGTTTGGCTCAAGAACTTTCTCCATGTGGTATACCAGAATGAGAAGAGATGCTGAAATAGGATTGGCTGGTACAGAAACTTCGGTGGGAGATAAGGCGGTTTATATTTCTCAAAAATTAGCAACTGGAACTTTTGCTGTTGCTGGTTCAGTTATTAAGTCGAATGGTTTAACGGTTACCACTAAACGAGAGCACTCAAGGTTGGCTTCTATTGAACTGAATGGTAAAAAAGACAAGCAGGTGCAATTGGCATTCGCGGTTTCTTCACCCGTAATAAGTGATCCAATTGTAGAGGTGAAGAAAATGATTGCTTTACCCGAAAATGAGCTATCATCGAGGTATTCGGCTCATTCAGCTTATTGGAAGTCTATCTGGAATCGCTCTTTTGTTGATTATGCAGATGATTATCTTAACAACCTTTGGTATTTGACAATGTATTATGCGCAGGCTTCTCAAGGAGGGAAATATCCTGGTCGTTTTAACAACGGCTTGTGGGGTTGGAATCATGATATTCAACAGTGGAATTTTTATTTTCATTGGAATCAACAACAACTTTATTGGCCATTAAATGCCGCTGGATTCCATGATATCGTTACCCCGTATTTAGATTTTAGATTTAACTCGCTTCGATTTGCAAAAAAAGATGCTAAAGATTTTTATGAGTCCGATGGTGCTTTTATCTCAGATGTTACCAATCGAAATGGCTACAATAGAATTGATAATGATGTGAAGGATAATCATACTCCCGTAGCAGAGATTGCCTTAGATTTTTGGCGGCAATATCAATTTACAAATGATAAAAATTTTTTAAAAGAAAAAGCACTTCCTTTTATTGTAGAAGCAACTAAATTTTTTCAATCTCTATTAATAAAAGAAAATGATGGATTGTACCATGCAAAAGAGGGGACAGGATACGAAGGGCATATCAAGCTTCGCGATGGACTTACAGAATTAGTATATGCTAGAAAATTATTTACTGTTGCACTCGAGGCGCTTAAAACTGCTGGAGTGGAAGGTCCTGAAAATAAAATTTACCAGGATATTATTGATCACTTAGCACCAGTTCCTATGGTAAATGCATCTCCATCATTAATAAGTCAGAATGAAAAGGGATCGACAATCAACAGAGGAATATTTAAAGGTTACCCTGCTCCAGGAAATAAAATTATAGCAGCAGGTTGGGGGATTAAAGAGAAGCATTGGCTTACCACTTGGTATCAAACCGATGATCCTCAGTATTCATATCTATTAACTGAAGATGAAAAAAATAAAAAGACCGCTGAGTTTAAAATCTACGAAGGTATTTTTCCAGCAGTGCCCTGGTCTCCCGTTTTTCCTTCAGGATTAGTAGGATTAAAACAAAAAAATGAATCTTTATTTAATGTGATGACATCTACTCTTCGTTTGTATGGAACTGAGAATATGGGATGGGAGCAAGTTCCCATAGTGATGGCGAGGTTGGGATTAGCGAAGGAGTTGGCTATTAATCTCAAACAATTTCCTGCGAAGTGGCAATTTTTTGTAAATGGTTGGGGGCATATTAGTTCAGAAGTTGAAGAGGATGCTCGTGGAACTTCTTATTTTAGAACCAATCCTGTAAATATTATTGGCTCCACGACTGGAGAAAAAGTTCCTCTTCCAGCATGGCCCTTCCGTCATATGTCGATGGAGGCGATGAGTGTAATGGCAACTGCTATGAATGAATCTTTACTACAAAGTCATGAGGGAATCATTCGATTATTTCCTGCTTTTGATCTTAGTAAGGATGGTAGATTTACTTTACATGCTCAAGGTGGATTTATCATTTCATCAGAAATTAAGTCGGGGAAAATAGTATGGGTAGCCTTAAAAAGCATTCATGGTAATGATTGTAGCTTAGAATTACCTTGGGTAAATGCGACAATGGTTTCCAATAAGTTTACAAAAAATAAAATGATGAGTGGAGGGGTAATAAACTTTAAAACAAAGCCTAATGAAGAGATTTTACTATTGCCAAATGGAAGTAAACTAGAGTCATGGAAAGTATTGAATGAAAATCCTTCAGCTAATGAAAATGTAAAATACCATTCATCAGGAAAAACACAATTGGGGATACCTCGAATGTTTTAGGTTGGTAATTTTTATTTCCATTGCTTCACAACAAATACAATGGAGGAATAATTATTCTTCTCATAAAGTATTCCAACCCGGCGATTATCCATTTTCACTAAATCGGAATACGCAGTAAAATCATTTTCATTATCGCCCTTATTTGGATTAGCATCTATTAAAAAACTTTTATTCCAATTCTTTCCTTCGTCATAACTAATGCGAAGTGTTAAGTTATTTCGATTGGTGGTATCCGCATCATTGCTAAAAGCAAGAATAGCTTTACCCTTCCTTTTCCCAATAGTTACTATACTTCCTTCACAAATGGGATCTGGTAATTGGTTGTCAAAATAAGTAGTATCCCAATGAACGCCTCCATCACTGCTAATGGCGGTGATTCTTTGTTTGATATCGCCTTTTTGATTTCTCGCATTGAGTAGTAGCCGGTTGTTGGAAATTTCCGCAGCAGTCGATTCATTACTGCCAGGAATCTTTAGAGACTCACCTAAATGAAATGATTTACCATGGTCGTCGGAATAAAATCCATGGGCATCATAATCTTCAGAGTTTTTCTGTGGAGAATTGGCAGAATGATTAGCAGGTACATAAATTCTACCTTGATATTTTCCTTCTAAAAATTGCAATGCATGTCCAGGTGTATTTGCATAGCTTCTCCAGTCTTCTGTAAAATTATAGGCAGCGTTTATCTTGGGTTGTTTGGGGCGGTGCACCGAAGTGCTGATATTAGTTGCTGCCGACCAAGTTTTTCCATTGTCTATGGAAGTTTTATAACATACTTCTCTTAATCCATTTCCTTTTCTTACTTCGCCTTCATGGTTATTGCCAGTATTGTAAAACAAAAAAATTCTGCCATTAGGGTAGGCTGGGTCTTTAAGGTCTACCACTGGTGCAGGATTGCCTGCTTGCAGTTTATCTATATCTACAATAGTTTCTATGCTACTCCATGTTTTTCCTTTATCAGTACTTCGCTTCATTACAATATTGATATCACCGAAATCATTGTCACTATTCACCCTTCCTTCACAAAAAGCGAGCAGTTCATTGTTAGGTAAAATAATAATAGCAGGAATTCTAAAAGTAGCATGTCCTTCCGACCCAGAAATAAATACAGGTACTGGTTTTTGCTGAGCCTGAATAGTAATATTTGTGACAAGCAATAAAAGGAATAAAAATATTTTATGCACTCGATTGTATTGCATGGCAGGAAAAAATTGATGAAGTGATGTCTATTTAAAATCCTAATACGTCCTTCATACTGAAAACACCCTTCTTGCCTTTGATAAATTCGGCGGCTATTACGGCACCAGTTGCAAAACCTTGTCGGTTATGGGCAGTATGAATAATTTCAATATCATCTATGCTAGAACTATATTTAATCTTGTGTGTACCAGGAGCAGGATCTATTCTTTCACTGATAATAGACAAATCTTCAGGAGTGCCATTGAGTTCATTTACCCACTGTTTTTTTCTTCCTAGATTTTCCAATATTTGCTCTGCCAAGGTGATGGCTGTACCACTTGGCGCATCCTTTTTTTCTGTGTGGTGAATCTCTACCATATTCACCTCATAGTCGGTATGAGGATTCATGAGTCGAGCTAATAATTGATTGACTTCAAAAAAAACGTTTACGCCTACACTATAATTACTAGCGTATACCATTGAACCTTTGGATGCCTCACAGGCTTGTTTAACTTCTTCCCAACGCGCAAGCCATCCCGTGCTTCCGCATACGATTGGAATTCCCGCTTCGAGACAAGTAAGAATATTTTGAACGGCAGTATGTGGACTAGTAAATTCTATGGCAACATCACATTGCTGTAGATTTTCTTTGGTAAAATCATTTAAACTATTGATATCTATTTTAAGACCAATGGAATGTCCTCTTTTTACTGCAATTTCTTCGATGGCTTTACCCATTTTTCCATATCCAATGAGTGCAATACGAAGCGGGTTTTTGGTAACAGCGGCAGAAGTATTCATTGAATCCATGATAATTAATTGAGGTATTAAAAAGCAAATATAATTATTTACTAGCGTACATTTTTTTTGAATGTATATCCAGCACTAGGCTAAAGCCCGTGGTATTAGCCATTGGACTATACCCTTGTTTAAATTGCAAACTCAAGTTGTCGTTTACATCAAATGCTTTGAGATGTGCATCAACAGTAGCATCTACTACATTAAGCCCCCAAAAAGCAATAAAAAACAAAACGGTATAATCTACATTTTGACGAAAAGCGGTGCGATAACTATGAATTGCATTGGTTGAAAGATTTTTAAATCGCGGATCTATCAATGCGTCATTAGAGCTAATCGTATCTGTTCTATATAAAAAGGCTTGGCGTAATAAGTTGTAGTTTTTTACATTGTATTGAAACACACTAGCTGTAATGCCTAATCCACCATAGACTAAGGGGAGTTTCCAATATTTTTTGTTGTAGATCTGTCCCCAGCCAGGAATCATTGCTGATCGACGAGTGGCGATGCTTGGATTAAATTTTTTATCCTTTTTTTTAGTCCCCGTATCTAAAGTATTGACCTTTTCAGCAGAATTATTGCTATTGGTAGTTTGAGCAGTTAATTCACCACTAAAAAAATATAAACTAATGAAAATAAATATGAAAACTATTTTCGACATTAACTTACTTTGATATTCAATTTATCCAATAACCCGTTTAATTCTTCTAACGAGTAGTATTCAAATGTGACGGAACCAAAACCTTTTTTGTTGTGGACTAGTTTTACTTTGGTACTGAATTGAGAGGATAAGTTGTCTTCAATCTTTTTGAATGCAGGTGGTAAAGAAGCCTTGGTTGTACTTTTTATATTCCCACCGCCAGTGTACATTTTTCTAACCAGCTCTTCCGTTTGCCTTACAGAAAGTTCTTTTGTTTTTATTTCTGAAAAAATAAATAGCTGTTTATCTACCACATCCACACTGATCAATGCGCGGGCATGTCCCATAGAGATAACGCCGGTGCGAACTGCTACTTGGATATCAGGAGGTAATTTTAGTAAACGAATATAATTGGTAATGGTACTTCGTTCTTTACCCATTCTTTCTGCTACTTGTTCCTGGGTATAATCCAATTCGTCCATCAGCCTTTTATAACTCAGCGCAATTTCAATGGAGTTTAAATTTTCTCTTTGTAAATTTTCTAATAATGCCAGTTCCAATAACTCTGCATCATTTACTTGGCGAACATAAACAGGTACATCCTTTAGTCCAGCAATTTTAGCTGCTCTAAAGCGTCTTTCTCCTGCAATTAAACGATACTTTCCTGTAGGCGTTTTGCTCACAGTAAGTGGTTGAATGATATCATGTAATTTAAGCGAAGCGGCTAATTCACTTAAGGCGGTTTCATCAAAATCTTTCCTTGGTTGTTTAGGATTGATTTCAATTTGGTCCAGCGGAATTCTATTCGCAGCAGTAGTTTTCTCTATAAGATCAGTTTTTAAACCACCTTTATTATTTTTGAAATCCATATCCATGTTTTGTAACAAACTGCGGATGCCTTTTCCTAATGCGTCTTTTTTATTGGGAGGAGTCATAATGAATACTGATTAATTTTTTATTTAGCGGCTCCAGGATGATTGCTGGATTTGTGTGTACTGCTTTTATTAGAAGAGTATAACAAATAAGAACAGTTTTACTAATGATTATTGTATCACCCGGTCTTGTTGCTGAATTTTAGTAAGATTATTTTTTTGTAATATTTCTTTGGCAAGATTAAGGTAGTTGATGGAACCTTTACTTTCTGCATCATACAAGATTACAGGCTTTCCAAAACTGGGTGCCTCACTCAATCGAGTATTTCGATGGATGATGCTACTAAAAACCATATCGTCAAAATGTCTTCTTACTTCTGAAACAACCTGATTACATAAACGCAAACGACCGTCGTACATGGTCATTAAAATTCCTTCTATTTGAAGTTCTGGATTCAGCCTATTTTGAACAATCTTAATCGTGTTTAATAATTTGCCCAAACCTTCCAAGGCAAAAAATTCTGTTTGAACAGGAACCGCTACGCTATCGGCAGCTACCAACGCATTGACAGTGATGAGCCCTAGTGATGGTGAGCAGTCGATAATAATGAAATCATAATCATCTCTGATAGGCTCCAATATTTTCTTCAATACGCCTTCTCGATTAGGGTAATTAATCATTTCAATCTCGGCACCTACTAAATCAATATGTGAGGGTATTAAGTCTAGATTTGGCACGTCAGTCCTCAATAGTACATCTTTAGCAATGACTTCATTAACCATGCAGTCATATAAACTCTGAGTAATATTATGAAGGTCAAATCCAACCCCGGTGGTACTGTTTGCCTGTGGATCAGCATCTACCAATAGGGTTTTATATTCTAATACAGCCAAACTTGCTGCTAGATTAATTGCGGTAGTGGTTTTTCCTACCCCTCCCTTCTGGTTTGTAATGCCTATTATTCTTGCCATACTGACTCCCTTTGGGAGAATTAATTATTGTGAGTAAGCTTTTTATTGCAATTACTTTATGTACATCAACAGCGTTGACTACCTAAGGCACGCAAACTTTACAAAGGTACAGTTTGAAATGCAACAATAGTAAAGTTAACAACTTTTTAAAACTCTAGTTCTATTGGGTATAATTAACCTAGAAAAGCGTTCTTTCCCCTATGAATTTTAAGCTGAGTGCACAAAATTTATCCAAACTTTGGTTATTCAGCTTACATTTGACAACATTGTTTACGCTGGGATGTTAATATTAAATAGCTTAAAGAATAGGGCATTAATAGTTTTATATATTTAAAAATATTATATGAAATAATTTCTCGCTTTTTTCGATAACTATATAATAAGGAATGACAAATTATAATAAACAAAAGGGGTACTTTTTCCAGCGTATTCAATCCAATTCTATCAATACCATAAAATAATATTCTTATGCGATCACCTCTTGGTGCTTTTGTTTTTCTAACCTTCATGTTTCTCTTGGATGTGTATGTATTTCAAGCGGTAAAAACAGTCAGCCATTCCGTTTCACCTAAGGCTAAATCTATAGTTTATGCAATATATTGGGGCATTACCGCAATCACTATTATTGGCTTTTTACTTTTTGCTTTTGGCGGTCCCGAATTATTGACTAGAAAACTCAAGACTTATTTATTTGCAGTAATCATGGGGTTTTTTCTAGCCAAACTTGTCGCGATTATTTTTATTTTGTTAGATGATATTCGACGCGTCATTCAGTGGGCGGTTGGAAAAATTGTTCATTATAATTCTGTACCGGAGGTAGGGAATGAAACGGGGATTTCTCGTTCGGTTTTTTTAAGTTGGTTTAGTTTGGCCTTAGGAGGTACTTTATTTTCGAGTCTCATTTATGGCTTTAGCAATAAGTATAAATATGATATTAAACGCGTTCAACTTTCTTTTGATAATTTACCAAAGGGTTTTAAAGGAGTAAAGATTTTGCATATTAGTGATATTCATAGTGGAAGTTTTACTGATAAAGAAGCAGTGCACCATGGGGTAAAAGAAATTATGGGTGAAAATGCAGACCTTATTTTATTTACAGGAGATCTCGTTAACGATAGGGCAACTGAAATGGATGATTACCTTGATATTTTTAATCAGTTGAAAGCGCCTATGGGTGTATATTCTACTTTAGGCAATCATGATTATGGCGATTATGTACGTTGGCCAATTGATGGAATTACTAAGGAACAAAATTTAGACAATCTAAAAGGAGTACATGCTAATTTGGGGTGGAGATTATTAATGAATGAACATGTGGTATTAGAAAAAAATGGTGACCAAATTGCTTTGTTAGGTATTGAAAATTGGGGCGCTAAAGCTAACTTTCCTAAGTACGGCCGAATGGATTTAGCTCATTCAGGTACTGAAAAATATCCCTTTAAAATTTTGATGAGTCATGATCCAAGTCATTGGGAAGCGGAAGTAAAAGTTAAATATTCGGATATCGATTTAATGTTGAGCGGTCATACGCATGGTATGCAGTTTGGAATAGAAATACCAGGATTTAGATGGAGTCCGGTGCAATATGTTTATAAACAATGGGCAGGGCTGTATGAAGATGTAAAGCAAAAATTGTACGTAAATAGAGGCTTTGGTTTTCTCGGCTATCCAGGTAGAGTAGGGATTTTACCAGAAATCACCGTCATTGAATTGGTGTAGCAAGAAAAAGTATTTTAATCAGCATTAGTGCTAATTAGTTGAATGAGAAATGGGTCTAATTATTAAAAAGCTTACGCTATAAATTCGGGTTAGGCAATTTGAAAAAATTAGTTGTTTAAAAGCCCTTGCATAAAATCTGCTAGAAATATCAAATATCGGACGTTAAAAAGTGATACCCTTTACAGCAACGCAGTGTTTTAATATTCCATTAATAGCTAATCGCCCCACTATTTTACGCCCTCGAATAAAAAGTGCTAGAAATTTTAACTATCAGCCGTTAAAAAATCAAGGCTGTTTGAGCGGGCACTTCCTTTAAAGAAACAAACTCTACTCGCGAGTTCCTTGATTTTAGGCTGATAGTTAAAATTTCAGCCTTTTTATTCGCAGGATTGATTTTTTTTGTTACTTTTTTGCATCAAGGCAAAAAAGTAAAAGCACTATATTTCAATCAAATTTTATACATAATTCCAATAGATGATTCAATAAAAAATGCCTCGAATTAATTCGAGGCATTTTTTATTGAATAGGATAAATTATCTTTTATCTCTCATTGGAATTCTTTTTCTTCCCTCACTTCTGTTTCCACCATCATTGCGAAAACTTCTATCTCCACCTCCTTCATTTCTAGCACTTCTATCGCTTCTTCCTTCATCGGAGGGTCTTTTAAACCCACCATCTGCTTCATTCATTCTTACTTGGCGTCCATTATATTTTTTGCCATCCAAACTTTTGATCATTTTCCCTGCTGCTGCTTTATCCACTTCTATCCAAGCATTCATTTCACGGATATCAATTTTACCTAAAACTTCTTTATTAAGGTTACTTTCATCTAAAATGAACTGTAAAAAGCTAGCCTTGTAAAAACCATCTTTGGTACCTAGGTTAATAAATAATCTACTAAAGCCATTATCGACTGTTCTACTAAAATTGCTGCGTTCTCTTCTTTCAAACGAACCTGACTCTCTTCCATTATCTCTTCTTTCTCTTGAATCGGTTTTAGTATTTAAGTCTTCTGAATTTTGATAGTATTTTAAGAAATGATTAAACTCTAATGCCGCTACTCTTTTCAAAACATCTTCCTTGCTTACGTCTGCAAATTTTTCTTGTAGGTCAGGTAAATAATTTTCGTATTCACCATTAGAAATGTCTGCTAACATTAACTTATCCATGAAGTGAAAAAATTGTTTACGACAAACATCTTTACCACTTGGAATATCTAGGCGATGAAATTGTGCGTTAATCATTTTTTCAATCGACCTTATTTTGTAAGCTTCTCTACTATGGCAGATGGTGATACAAATACCACTTTTACCAGCTCTTGCAGTTCTACCACTTCGGTGAGTGTACACTTCAATATCATCAGGTAATTCGTAATTGATTACATGGGTAATACCATCTACATCAATACCTCTTGCCGCCACATCGGTAGCAATTAAAAGCTGAATGCTTTTAGCACGAAAGCGACCCATTACCTTGTCTCTTTGTTGTTGTGTAAGGTCTCCATGCAATGCTTCGATATCATACCCTTCTTTCACTAAGCGTTCTGCAACTTCTTGTGCATCTGCTTTGGTACGGGTAAAAATAACACCATACATTCCAGGATTAAAATCTACTAGACGCTTTAGTGTATCAAAACGGCTATGTGCGGGTGTAATAAAATATTGGTGATCGATATTAACGTTTGCGGTATTCTTTTTGCCCATGGTAACCTCAATAGGGTTAGTCATAAAGTTTTTAGAAATTGCTTTCACGGCAGTAGGCATGGTCGCACTGAACAACCAAATGCTTTCTCTTAGGATAGTATTTTTTAAAACAAAGTCAATATCATCTCTAAAGCCCATGTTAAGCATTTCATCTGCTTCATCTAGGACAACATATTTTACTTTTTGTAAATCAATCGCTTTTCTTTCGATAAGGTCAATTAGGCGGCCTGGTGTAGCTACTACTATTTGAACTCCTTTTCTTAATTCGCGAATTTGCATTACGATGGAGGCGCCACCATATACTGGCTCAACGTTTAATCCTTTAACGTGTTTTTTAAAATTCATCAAGTCATTGCAAATTTGCAAACACAATTCCCGTGTAGGGCACACAATCAGTGCCTGGGGATGTTTTTGACTGACATCAATTAAATGTAAAAGGGGTAATCCAAAAGCGGCGGTTTTACCGGTTCCGGTTTGAGCTAATCCAACAAAATCAGTTGTTCCTGATAATAAAACGGGGATAGCTTTTTCTTGGATGGGGGTGGGATTTTCAAATCCCATTTCTGTAATAGCTTGTACTAACTGTTCGTTTAAGCCTAAGGCTTCAAATGCATTCATGTAAATGTTTTTGTGTTTACATGATATGCTATCTTCCTGTTGTTGCGCTACTTAATTCCTACTTAAAAAATCTAAGGTTACTAATTTCAACAGCCTTTTGGGCACTTCATGCAATACTCGTTATAAATAATTTGCAAATGTACTACTTATTTTTTAGAAATGGCTTTTTTATTAAATGTAAGCAACTTCGTTTTTTATCTTTTAGATAAATTGATGGATATTGCAGTATATTTTTAATATCAACACCATAAAACATTCTTTTTATGCGGACAGGGTTATATTGTTTGTTTACGTTTATATTCATAGTGTCCAAATCATATGCTCAGGTTCAGCCAGAGAAAAATCTTTCTGAAAAAGATTCGATCGATATAGAAAATCAATTGAAAAATTTATTAGGGTTAGAAGAAAAATCAGTTAGTTATTTTTATGCCAGTGTGGGATTAGGAAATCGTCTTTATAGCGCCAAAAATAAATCACTAAATGCTATTCAGGGCAGGTCTTCTGTAGCGGTCTATTCACCTTCTATTTCATATTTTAATAAAACTGGTTTTGGAATTGCAGCGGGGGCAAATGTCCACAGAGATAATGATGACTTTGGATTTAATCAGTATTCACTTTCTCCTTCCTTTGATTTAATAGGAAATGAAAGTATTTCTTTAGGGATTTCATTTACTCGTTATTTTGTAAAGAATAAGTATTCTGAATTTTCTTCCACGGTACTGAATGATTTTTATTCTAGTATTGGCTATAAAAAATCTTGGTTAAAACCATCTTTCGCTTTGGGATTTTCTAATGGCGCCTACGGAGAAGCTAAAAATAGCGATACTATCATTAATGGAATTCAAAGAAATTTTTACGACACCTTGGATTATAAAACCAATACATTTTATACCGTATTTTCTGTTGGCCATACTTTTTCATGGAATTCCGTTTTTAAAAAATCAGATGGTTTAAGTTTTAGCCCATCACTGATGGTGAATGCGGGTTCAGGCAGTTATACTGTAAGTCGTTCAACCAATGTAACTTCGATGGGTGGCATTGATGTTTTCAGAACGCATTCTAGAAAACGTAGACCGCCTCGTACACAGACTAGTCAATTTAATGTACAGTCTATTGGGCTAAATCTGAACCTGAACTATTCTATTGGAAATTTAACTATAGAACCCCAATACTATCTGGATTATTTTATCGGCTCAAGCAGTACCGAAAAAACAACGTCTATATTTATGTTAACGGTGGGGTATACTTTTTAGTGTAAAAATTCGTTTAGATATTCTTATCTCTTTTTTTATTATTGGCACATAAGTTGCAATGATTAATATAACTAAAACTGAAATTATGAAAACATCTCTTCTGTTGTTTTTTTGCTCGATACTATTCTTATCTAGTGTAAATGCTCAAAGTGTTCATTTTGGTATTAAAGGGGGAGCTAACGTAAATAAATTATCAGGAAAGTCGTTTACTGATAAATTTACTTTCGGATATCATTATGGTGCTTTCGTAGAAGTAGGTATCAGTGATAAATTTTCTATTCAACCAGAGGTCTTTATTAGTCAGGTGAAGCAAGATACTTCTAGCCAATTTAGAGCTATTTATAATAGTATAATGGGAACTGCAACATCCAAAGTCCAATTAAATTATATTAATATTCCTATTTTAATAGGGTATAAACCATCCGACAACTTGACTTTTCAGGCAGGTCCTCAGTACGCTGTTTTAATGAGTAAAAACGAAACTTTATTGCAAAATGGAAAGAATGCGTTTAAAAGTGGGGATTTTAGTTTGTTAGCCGGATTACAGTTTCAGGCGTCAAAATTCAGGATCTATGGTAGATATGCAATTGGGTTAAGCAACCTGAATGATATTGATAAAATGGATAGTTGGAAAAGCCAAAGTATACAGATTGGAATTGGCTTAGCAATTTTTTAGCATCAATTACGGATAATAGTGGGGATCCCATTGTTGTTCCACTTAATAATTGCTGACGGAGCAGCTAAATTAAAATCATCTTGACGGTGTTGAACAATATAGTCAACACCGTTTTTTATTTCCGAATCGATGTCGGTAAAAATTGCTGGTGATGGATAACCAGATAGATTGGCTGAAGTAGATACAATGGGCAGGCCAAATGATTGAATCAGCTTTTGGCAAAAATCGTCTTTGACTATTCTTATAGCAAGCGTACCATCCTCATTCACTAAATTCTTTGCTACACCTATTGCTCCTTCATAAATCACCGTCGTTGGTTTGGATACTCCTTTGATGTAATCAAATATTTGAAGATTAGGTTGTGTCACATATTTCGTTAAATCTTTTTCGTCAGCAATCAATACGATCATCGATTTACTAGCGACTCTTTTTTTGAGTGCATAAATTTGAGCTACTGCTTGCTCATTCGTAGCGTCGCAGCCAATGCCCCAAATCGTATCGGTAGGATACAATAGCAAGCCGCCCTTTTTTAGTACCTCTAGGCATTGTTCTATGTCATTCAGTAATTGATTCATTACAAACTTTTATACACTTCTATTATTTGATTGGCATAGTTTTCAGTGCTGAATTTTTTTGCCTGCTCTCGTCCCTTATCTTTCAAAATCTGTACTAATTTTTCATCGGATACAATTGACTCCAAATGTTTGGCAAGTTGATTGTTATCGTGGGGAGAAAAGTATAAAGCCGCGTCTTCTGCAACCTCAGGCATACTTGAACTGTCGCTACAAATAACCGGCAACCCGCTCCACATAGCTTCTAATATAGGCAGTCCAAAACCTTCAAAGATAGATGGATAAACAAGGGCAAGTGCTTGCTGATAGATTGCTGGAAAGTCTGCAGCAGTGGTAAAACTATCTTCTTTGGCTACTGGCAATTCGTTTAGAAAGAATAAGCTTTGTTCCATTCCATTTTCTTTCATCAATTGTTTTACTTCATTTTTTTCAATTTTTCCATCACCAATAATTACTAGTGGAATATTGATAATGTCTTTTAAAATAATCATTGCTTTGCAGATGACAATCAGATTTTTTCTTGCAGTGATTGAACTTACAAATAAAAAGAATTGATCAGGTAACTGATATTTTTTCTTAACAGTAATTTTTTCTATTTCACTAATTGTTTTTTCAAATATTGGGTTGCAGCTTTGATAGCAGACAGTTATTTTTTGAGGAGATACTTTGTAAAGATTAATCAGGTCATTTTTTGTTTGCTCGCTAATGGCAATCACAGCATCTGCAATTTTACAGGCTCGTTTTATTTTCCATCGGTGCGTATAGCGTTCATCTAAATGATAGGTTTTTGGAAAGCGCTCAAAGATGAGGTCGTGAATGGTGACAACAGTTTTAATAGTTAATTTTTCTATACCATTTGGTAACTCATTACTCAGTCCATGATAAATAGCTAAATGGGCTTGATCAATCTGTTTTACTATTCCTATTCTGCGCCAAAGGGCTGGAAATTTTTTATAAAAAAAACTTTGAGGTTCTATGGTTCGAAAGTTATGGTAGGAATCTATAGTAAATAAATTAGTTTTTTTTGGGGCAAACAAAGTGTATTGAAACTGAGGGAAATAGCGGTTTAAAATGCTAAGCAGTGAGCGAGAATAGTTGCCTAGTCCCGTTTTGTTTTGAAAAGCTCTTTTACCATCATACCCTATATTCATATTGTGGAATACTTAATTAGGTGCAAGATATAAAAAAGCAGTTGGTTTCGTTTAGCCTAGCAGTAAGGATAAACCCTGAAAGAGTTTTATTGTTAATTATTATTACCTACTAATTAAGACCAAGCGTATTTCTACTAGAAATAATTGGGGAAATCCTTCTCTGCTAAATTTTTATCTTTTTGTATCTTGCGCATCTGTTATCAAATCAAATCTAAATTAACAATCACTATGGAATTAAAGGAATTAATACTAGCCGCCTGGGGAGACAGGGAATTATTGAAAGACAAAAAGTATGCTGATGCAGTAAGAGCGGTCATTGAAGAGGTAGACAAGGGGAGACTTCGCACTGCTTCACCAGTTGGCACTAGTGCCGATGGCAGTATTGACTGGCAAGTAAATGAATGGGTAAAACAAGGGGTACTTATGTATTTTGCTATTCAACAAATGGAAACGATGGTTTTACCTCCCTTTGAGTTTTATGATAAAATGAAATTAAAAAGCGGTTATGCGGAACTGGGAGTAAGAGCCGTTCCACATGCCGTCGCAAGGTATGGTGCTTACTTGGCTAAGAATGTAGTATTGATGCCTTCTTATGTAAATATTGGCGCCTACGTTGATGAAGGTACCATGGTGGATACTTGGGCTACCGTTGGAAGTTGTGCACAGATAGGCAAGGGCGTTCATTTGAGTGGTGGTGTGGGTATTGGTGGAGTATTAGAACCGCTACAAGCAAGTCCAGTAATTATTGAAGATGGTTGTTTTATTGGGAGTCGTTGCATTGTAGTAGAAGGTGTGCGAGTTGAAAAAGAAGCAGTACTAGGTGCTAATGTAGTGCTAACACAATCGACTAAAATTATTGATGTAAGCGGTGCTGAGCCGATTGAAATGAAAGGAAGAGTGCCTGCGAGAAGCGTGGTAATTCCTGGATCTTATACTAAGAAATTCCCTGCAGGTGAATTTGGAGTAGGATGCGCATTAATCATTGGACAGCGTAAACCTTCCACCGATCTTAAAACAAGTTTGAATGATGCATTGAGAGATTTTAATGTATCGGTATAGCAATTACATTGATTTGACTAAGCCCCCTAAATGATTAGGGGGCTTTTATTTTTCAGAAAATTGAATGCAGTGTTATAATCTTTAACGGCTTTCTTTAAATAATTTTTCCAAAAAAAATGTCATCTAAATCAGATGACATTTTTTAAAATTAGGCTTGAGTTGATTCGCAGTAATTAATGCGCTGAGTGATCATTTTTATAATGTTGCAATAAATCATCCCCTCCAAAATCATGCTTCAAATCACGAAGTACTGAGTGAATATGGTTTGAATTATTTTGAGTATTATCATATTCAATTAAAATAGTAGGCCCTTGAACTCGGTAATAAGCACCATTGCCATTCCCCATTTCAGCTTTGGTATGTCCAGCCCATGCAAACCAAAGTTTGTCGAGCCCTGCTTGTTGAATTTCTTTCAACATCTTATCTGCAAATAAAGTTGTAAAACGATGAACATAGGCGCTTACTAGTTGTAAAAGCAATGCTTGCTGGCTCTTGTTCAAATCGCTATATTTAATTCCTGCTGGATCTCCCAACAGCGCATTTCTTTTATCAAAACTCAGGATATCTTTATAAGCAACCGTATCAATAATTGTTTTTTGTAGTTGCGCTTTAGAAAGAGAATTCAATAAAGCAAAGCCCCTGTCGGTTTCATCTTTCAGCACTTGAGTACCTGCTTTAGAACCACTCAAAACTATGGCTGGATTGGTACCTAAAAAAGCAGGAGTACCGGAGCTAAGATTCTTTTTGTCAAAAGAAAAATTAAATGAAATATGATGTCCTTCAAAACGCCATCCCCAAATTGTTTTAGCAGAAGGAATACCGAAAATTGAAATATGATAATTCCCTGGATCACGGAAATGATCATCTGGTTTTCTTTTTTCCAATTCAATCAAAACATTCTCGAGTTGCATGATTTCTTTGGTCTTATTATAGGCAGCTTCACTCAAACAGGTTTTTAATAAATCAAAAGCAGCAGTTTTTTGATCAGCATTCATTTCATTGAAGGTAATACCCTTTCTTTCATAGGGTACAAAATGATAATTATAACGCTCCTCACCATCAAATGGAAATAGGGTATTTAATTTTTGGGATTCGTTGAGTTGGCTGATAAATTGATTAGCCTTTTCTACTGATCCCTGACTTTTAACGGTTCCTGTTAATGATAAAAGAAGGGTGGTTAAAAAAATAATAGGTCGCATAATTGATCGTCAGTTTAGATTGAAATATGAATGTAGGCAATAATTATAAACAATTGAATTAAATGAGGTTACTAGCTGCAGCAAGAGCCTGTCAAATATTTTTTTTTACAATATTTATTCAACGAAATAGCCATTTTGGATGCATCTCTGTGAAAATTGGAATAAATACGGGTACATATTTTTTTATTTCATTCATAAAGCTTAGTTTTCATTTTCTAAAATTGCCAGAATTGAAATAGTCAATGACTTTTTTATTCTAGGTGGTTAAGAGCCGATTGTTTTTAAAATTACTCTAAATTTCATCCCTTTAAAAAGGGTTTTTTTTTCACTAATGAGTAAGTCCAAGTGTATTTCGCTGACTTAGTCATTAAAATTTAAATTGCTATGATGAAACAAAAATCATCCTCAGTTTGGTTGTTATTATTTACAACTGCAGTTATTGTTGTTTGCATTTCCTTTACTATTAATCGGGAAACAGCAGTGCAGGTTTCTATCGATCCAAAAATTGCAAATCTTAAATTACCTGCAGGCTTTCATGCAGACCATCTTTATGGTCCTTCTGAAAATGGAGAAGGTTCTTGGGTTTCTATGACTTTTGATGACAAAGGTCGTATCATAGCATCTGATCAATATGGTGGATTATATAGAATGAAAGTGCCTGCAATTGGAGATACCGTTACTAAAATTAAAGTAGAGGCATTGAAAATTTTACCTGACACCAGTCTTTCATTAGGCTATGCACACGGTCTTCTATATGCTTTCAATAGTCTTTATGTAGTGATTAATAATCACGTTGGGCCTAAATCTACTTTTAAAAAGGGAAGTGGTTTGTACAGATTGCAGGATACCAACGGTGATGATCAGTTTGATAAAGTTACCTTCTTAAAAGCAATGGATGGAGATGGAGAGCATGGACCGCATAGCGTGGTATTATCTCCCGATAAAAAGTCTCTTTATGTAATTGCTGGAAATTTTACCAAGGTTCCAAAAATGGATAGTTATCGCAATATTCCAGATGGTTATATTGACAATCTTTTTCCACTTATTAAAGATCCTAACGGTCATGATAATACGGTAACAGCACACGGGGGCTGGTTAGCGCATGTCGATTCTACTGGAACTAAATGGGATATGATCGCTTCTGGTTTTAGAAATCCATTCGACCTTGCATTTAATGATCAAGGCGAAATGTTTGCCTACGATTCAGATATGGAATGGGATTTTGGTACGCCTTGGTACCGTCCTACCAGAATATGTCACGTGACTAGTGGTGCAGAATTTGGCTGGAGAGTGGGAACCGATAAATGGTCACCTAATTATCCAGATAATTTACCTGCAGCGATTAATGTAGGCCAAGGTTCTCCAACTAATTTGGTTTCAGGTGCGAATGCTCGTTTTCCTAAAAAGTATCGTAAAGCATTGTTTGCATTTGATTGGAGTTTTGGTATTATTTATGCCATTCACAATGAGCCAGATGGCGCATCTTATAAAACAACTGGAGAAGAATTTATTTCTGGATCTCCTTTGCCATTAACGGATGGTGTGGTAGGTCCTGATGGAGCGCTATATTTTTTAACTGGAGGTCGTAGATTAGAATCTGACTTATATAGAGTGTACTATGGTGATAACACTGGAAATAATGAGAAGTTACCAGTGCCTGAATTAACTGATGCATTAAAAGCAAGACGTAAATTAGAAGATTTTCACGGTTCACCTAAAGCAGGTGCTGTAGATTTTGCATGGCCTTATTTAAAAGATAAGGATCGTTTTGTAAGATATGCTGCAAGAATAGCTGTAGAAACTCAACCTTTAACTCAGTGGGAGAGCAAAGTGCTTGCTGAGAAAGATCCTGTTATCCTTACTCAGGCTACCATTGCATTGGCAAGAAGAGGTAATCCAGTAGTTAAAGCTCAGTTGATAAAATCTTTAACCAATATAGCCTATACACAACTTACCGAATCTCAGCAGTTAGATTTGTTACGTGCCTTTGAATTAATTTTCACTCGTATGGGAGAGCCAGATGCTGCTTCTAAAAAGTTGGTAGGTACTTATTTAAATCCTCAGTATCCTGCAAAAACTAATTACCTCAATCGTGAGTTGAGTAAATTATTAGTTTATGTAGATGCACCAAATGCAGTTGAAAAAACAATGGCACTATTGGCCATTGCAAAAGACAATACCGATACTCAACAGAAATCAATTTCTGAATCAGCTGATTTGATTCTTAGAAATCCACAGTATGGTATGGATATAGCGGCTATGCTAGCAAGAATACCTCCTATGCAGCAAACTTGGTATGCCAATGTGTTGACAAAAGCAAAAAATGGCTGGACACCTGATTTGCAAGAAAAATATTTCCAATGGTTTTACAAAGCTTTTGGATATAAGGGTGGTGTTAGTTTTGTAGGCTTTATTAATACGGCAAGAAAAACTGCATTGGCAAATGTTGATAAAGATAAATTTGAGTATTTCAATAAAATTTCTGGAGACTCGATTGTTTTAAATTCAAGAGCAGGTATTAAAGTGGGAACGGTAATGCCTGTAGGACCTGGAAGAGATTGGAAATTGAAAAATGCTACTGAAGTAGTAGATAGCGCAACGGGTACTCGTAATTTTGAAAGAGGTAAGTCAATGTTCGCAGCATCTATGTGTATTACCTGTCACCAAATAAAAGGTGAGGGTGGTATATCTGGACCAGATCTTACTCAACTTGGATCTAGATTTTCTACTAAGGATATGTTGGAAGCAATTATTAATCCAAGTAAAACTATTTCAGATCAATTTGGTTCTACCGTATTTTATTTGAGACAAGGTGGGTCGGTATTAGGTAGACTAATTAGACAAGACAATACTAAATATTATATTTCTCAAAATCCATTTGCTCCAGAATTTGTTAGGGAGTTGAATAAAAAAGATGTGTTAAGAACTAGAGTATCTGAAATTTCTCCGATGCTTCCTGGTATGATCAATAGATTAAATAGCGATGAATTAAAAGATTTGATCGCTTATCTTAAAGCGGGCGGTAATCAAGACAGTCCGATTTATAAAGAAAAAAAATAGCGGCTAACTGAATGGATTAAATTAGACGAAAGGTGAATAGCCTTTCGTCTAATTTAATTTTGATAAGAATTGTTTTTTAAGCATCAATGAAATGAAATCACAAGTAGAAATTTGGAGTGATAAACTTTCCAATGTGTCGCAGGTGGGTGGGATTGAGACAGCTATATTGGATAATGGCTTAGGTAGAGGTGTACGCATTGCCTGGATTAATACTGGTTCAGGACTTCGATTTAAAGTAGTGATTGATCGGGCAATGGATATTGCCGATGCATTTTATAATCAATATAGTCTTGCTTGGCTTAATCATTCTGGCATAAGCGCTCCTCAACCTTTTTCTAACAAAGGATTAGATTGGCTTAGAACATTTGGTGGTGGGCTGCTTACTACCTGTGGAATTTCTCATGTTGGCGGTCCTGATCAGGATGAAACAGGTGAAAGAGGTTTGCATGGAATGATTAGTAATATTCCTGCAGAAATTGAATCTATTATACAGCCTGATCCTGCAAAAGGAAAATTCACCATGAGTATAACGGGCGTTATTAAACAAACACAAATTTTTGGACCGAGTCTTGAATTAAGAAGAACTATTACTGCCACTTTAGGTAAACCCACTATTCAGCTACATGATGAAGTAATCAATCGTGGAAATATAGTGGCTCCGCATATGTTGATTTATCATTGCAATTTTGGTTGGCCATTAGCAGATGAAGGGGCAGTATTACTTTATCGTGATCAAAAGTCAGTCCAGGAAAGTATAGCAAATAATGAAAGGTCTGTTTCAATGGTTCGTTTTAAAAAATGTCCCGCTACATTGGAGGCACACAACGGCAGTGGAGAGGCAGTAGATTTTATTGATATCGCAGCCAATAAAGAAGGCAATTGTTTTTGTGGAATTGAAAATAAAAAAATTGGAATTGCGGTGACTTTACAATTTCCAAAAAAACAATTACCCTGGTTAACAAGTTGGCAACATTTTGCCAAAGGGGAGTATGTTACAGGAATTGAGCCGGGTACACATCCACCCATTGGGCAAGCAAAAGCTAGGAAAGAAGGTTCGCTTTTATTTCTTGAGCCTGGAGAAAGTAGACAGTATGATCTAGAACTGAATGTTTTGACGAATGAAAATAGTATCCAATCTTTTATAAATAATTTATAATATTTTTTGATTTAACAACCCCAATAAATTTTTATGGACAAAAAAAGTTTAGCACAAACTGCGCTTGATCAAGGAAAAGGAATTTTACGTTTAGCACCTACCTGGGTACCTAGGTCATTTTGTGTTCCTGGTCGCAGAATTAAATTACATCCGGATGACTACTATGTATTAGGTGGAGAACGTGGAGGCATAGACGAGCGCTGGCTTTCATCTACTACTCCTGCAAAGAACGGACCACTAACTGGTGAGAATGAAGGCCTCAGTGCAGTAGTTTTTAATGAGGGTGGAAAAGAGCAACTTTTTTTATTGAAGGATGCTATTGATGAAATGAAAGGTGAATTAATAGGAGACCGTCTTTGGAATGAATATAAAAGCTGGCCGATGTATTCAAAGTTTTTTGATAACATGGGACCATTACCTCATCATGTTCATCACAATGATGAAAAAGCAGCATTGATTGGTCAGAAGGGAAAACCAGAAGCTTATTATTTTCCTCCTCAATTGAATAACCATGGGGGCGATTTTCCGTATACTTTTATTGGAATTGCACCTGGTACTACCAAAGAACAAATTAAAGAATGCTTAATAAATTTTTCAAAGGGCGATAATAAAATCACTAACTATTCACAAGCGTATCGTCTTGAGCCGGGTACGGGCTGGGATGTACCGCCAGGATTACTTCATGCACCTGGTAGTATGTGTACCTACGAACCTCAAAAGGCATCGGATGTATTTGCAATGTATCAATCGCTAGTAAATGAAGCAATTATTCCAGACGAATTATTATGGAATGGAACACCTGCAGAAAGTAAAGGCGATTATGATGCTTTAATAGATGTATTAGATTGGGATTTAAATGTAGATCCAAACACGATGGCTAATAGATTTATGGCACCAAAGCCAGTAAAAGCAATCGATGAAATGAAGTCGCAGGGATATGTTGAAAATTGGATTTGCTATAAATCTGATGCTTTCGGAGCTAAAGAGCTGACGGTTCTTCCAGGTAAAACAGTTACTATAAAAGATAGCGCAGCTTATGGAATTATCGTGATGCAAGGGCATGGTAAAATGGGTGTTTGGGATATTGAAACTCCTGCGCTTATTCGTTACGGTCAGTTGACAAACGATGAGTTTTTTATTAGCGAAAAAGCAGCAAAAGAAGGAGTAACTATTTCTAATGCTTCTACTACCGATCCAATTGTAATACTAAAACATTTTGGTCCTGGTAATCCAGATATGATATTGTAAATTGATATTCATCCAACCGATAGAAGTTGACTGTTAAATAAATATTTTAATACCTTACCTTGAAATTTAATTTTAAAAAATGAACCCAATGCACCACTTCACGAAGAAAAAAAGTTACCTAAAAATTTCTTTTTTTGCAATTGTATTAGCAGTCTTATCTGCCTTTATGTTGCAAAATTCCGATACCAAAGGTCTTAAAATAACTACTGGTTCGCATATTATTTTAATAGGTAACAATCTCGGATCCAGGATGATGAATTATGGCTATTTCGAGACTGAGCTGCAGCTTCGTTATCCCGACAGTAAGTTGTACATCAGAAATATGTGTGATGGTGGAAATACGCCAGGGTTTAGGCCTCATTCTGGAAGACCAACTCCATGGGCTTTTCCAGGTGCTGAAAAATTTCAGACCGAGTTGGCTAAGAGTCCAGGTACGGAAGGTTTTGAAGAATACCCTGACCAATGGATCACTAAACATAAAGCAGATATTATCATTGCATTCTTCGGGTTCGATGAATCTTTTCAAGGCAAGGATGGATTGGAAAATTACAAAGCAGAGTTAGATGCATTTATTAAACATACGCTTAAGCAAAAGTATAACGGAGTATCAGCTCCTCAGTTGGCAATTGTTTCACCGATTGCTTTTGAAGATCTTTCAGGAAAATTTGATTTACCGAGTGGCAAAGTAGAAAATAAAAACCTTGCACTTTACACTGCTGCAATGAAAGAGGTAACCGCTAAAAACAAGGTTCATTTTTTAGATGTGTTTACTCCTACTAGTCAGTGGTTTAAAAATGCAAATCCTTCTTTAACCATTGATGGCTCTCAGTTAACAGAAGCTGCATATGCCAAGTTTGCTCCTTTGCTAGCGGATGGAATTTTCGGAAAGCAAATTGCTAAAGCTGAGCAACATCGTGAATTGGTTCGCGCTGCAGTATTGGAAAAAAATTGGATGTGGCATAATGATTATAAAATTCCTAATGGAGTGCATGTTTTTGGTCGTAGATATGATCCATTCGGTCCAGATAATTATCCTGCCGAAATTGTTAAAATTCGTGAAATGACTTTGATAAGAGATGAAGCTATCTGGCAGGCAGTGAAGGGAATAAAAATGGATTTAGCAGCAGCAGATAAAAAAACATCTCCATTGCCAGAAGTAAAAACAAATTATGCTACGAGCACTGGTAATGGAACACTCAGTTATCTTTACGGTAAGGAGGCATTGGATAAATTTACTGTACCTCCTGGTTATAAAATTGATCTGTTCGCTTCTGAAGCTGAGTTTACTGACCTTGCTAATCCGGTGCAGATTTCCTTTGATAATAAAGGTCGTTTATGGGTAGCCGTTATGCCTACTTATCCTCATTGGAAGCCAGGCGATCCAAAGCCTAATGATAAATTAATTATTCTAGAAGATACTGATCATGATGGTAAAGCAGATAAACAAACCACTTTTGCAGATGGATTGCAGCTTCCTCTAGGATTTGAGCTTGCTCCAGAAGGTGTATATCTTTCTCAGGGTACCAACTTTTATCTTTTAAAAGATACCAACGGAGATGATAAGATGGATTCAAAAGAAATTCTTTTAAGTGGTTTTGATGACCATGATACGCACCATGCTCACCATGCGTATACGACCGATCCATCGGGTGCTATTTATATGGGACAAGGTGTATTTCTTGTGAATGATGTAGAAACATCTTATGGACCAGTGCGTGGAACCAACGGTGGATTTTTTAGGTATGATATCAATCGTAGAAAATTAGATCGCATTGCACAATTGTCTATTCCTAATCCATGGGGTATTGCATTTGATGAGTGGGGTCAAGTTTTTTATGAAGAAACATCAGGGCCGGATGTAACTTGGATGATTCCAGGAACTGTAAAACCAAGGTACGGTGAATATACACCCAAAGGGAAAAGTTTTATTGAAGAAAGTCAGCGTGTAAGACCAACATCTGGACTTGAATTTGTGTCTAGTCGCCATTTTCCTGATGACGTGCAAGGAGATTTATTACTTAACAATACCATTGGATTTTTAGGAACTAAGCAACATGCTATTTCAGATGATGGCGCCGGTTATAAAAGTAAGTTTCGTCAAGATTTAGTAAAATCTTCTGACATGAATTACCGTCCGGTTGATTTAGAATTCGCTCCTGATGGATCGCTTTATATTGCTGACTGGCACAATGTTCTCATTGGTCATATGCAACACAATGCAAGAGATCCATTACGTGATCATACGCATGGTAGAATTTACAGAGTTACCTATCCTTCAAGACCATTGGTTGTTCCAGCTAAAGTAGCAGGAGCAAATATTGATGAGTTATTAAATAATTTGAAACTTCCTGAGTATAGAACTCGTTACCGTAGTCGTAGAGAAATTAGAGCACACAAAGCTGCTGAGGTTCTTCCAGCACTTACAAAGTGGGTAGCTAATTTGGATAAAAAATCAGCTCAATATGAACATGATTTATTAGAAGTATTGTGGGTGACCTGGGGACTTAATAAGGTAGATCAACCATTGCTTCGTCAGTTGCTTCATGCCAAAGATTTGAGGGTGAGAGCTGCTGCTGTAGAAGTACTTCGTTTTACTGGACATCAAGTAACCGACCAAGCAAAATTATTAATGGATGCTGCTAAAGATGTAAGTGAAAGAGTAAGATTGGAATCCATCGTATCTGCCTCATGGTTAGATAAAGAGAAAGGTTTGCCCATTGTATTAGAAGCAGGTAAAAAGCCTATGGATTCTTGGATGACGAAACCTTATCAAGTATCAGTAGCTCATTTGAATGGACAGGGTTTAGCAGAGAAAAAATCGGTGTTAGCTGCTACTCAACCAGGAGCAATTGACAATAAAATTTTAGCGGCTGGTAAAGCAATTTATGCTAGAGATGGCTATTGTTTAACCTGTCATCAAGCCGATGGTAAAGGGCTTGAGGCGGCTGGATTTCCTCCACTTGCCGGATCGAATTGGGTACTAGGTAGTGATGAGCGGATTATTAAATTAGTCCTTAAAGGAATGTATGGACCGATAGAAGTGAATGGTAAAAAATATCCAGGTCAAGTTCCGATGACCCCTTTTGAAGGCATGTTGAAAGATGATGAAGCAGCTGCGGTAATTACGTATGTAAGAAACTCATTTGGCAACAAAGCTCCTGCAGTGACTGCAGAAAAGGTGAAAGCGGTTCGTGCAGCTATCAAAGGTAAAACAGGCTTTTATTCACCAGAGGAATTACTTAAACTACATCCGTTGGGTAAATAATTTGTATTTTTTTAATAATTGTTTTTAGATTTAATTTTTACTTATGAAAAAAATAATCAAACTGAAATACCTTTTATTGGTTTTACTAATTCTTTGCACAAGCATAGTTGGATTAGCACAAAAAGCAAAGAAGTCTGTTAAAAAGCCACTCATTGTTTTTGTAACCGGCGACCATGAATACAGTGGTGAGTCAACGCTTCCAAAAGTAGCCGCAGAGCTTGAAAAAAATTACGGGTTTCGTACGAAGTTTTTAAAAGCTTTTCCAGATCATAATTCCGAGGAAAATATCCCAGGATTAGAAGCGTTGAAAGAAGCGGATATTGCGGTATTTTTTCTTCGCTGGAGAAGACTTCCAGCAGATCAAGTACAATTGATAGAGGACTATTTAAAAACTGCCAAGCCACTCATTGGATTTAGAACTACTACTCATTCATTTAATTATCCTAAAGGACATCCGCTTGTAAAATGGAATGCATTTGGTGAGATGGCTTTTAATTCTCCTCCGGGATGGGGTGGTAAGAATAATCATACCCATTATGGCCATAATTCTTCTACTGATGTAAGCATTATTCCTGCTCAAGCAAACAATGTTTTACTTACTGGAGTGGATAATAATTTTCACGTTAGATCTTGGCTCTATCAGGTGTTGCCTAATTTTCCCTCTAATGGCTCTAGTGCTTTATTAATGGGGCATTCAATCAAACCTGAGAACTCTAAAGCTTATGATAATCCAGTAGCTTGGACTGGTGTAAATAGTTATGGTGCAAAGTTTTTCTTTACCACCATGGGGCATCCCGAAGATTTTGATCAGGAACCTTTCCAGCATCTTATTATTAATGCCTTTCATTGGATAGCTGGCAAACCAATTCCTAAAAAGTGGGCAGGTAAAATGGATATTAATGTTCCCTATCGTGATTGATTTTCAAATTTACAAACATGAATAAAATAGGATTTAATACACTCGTTTGGTCGGCGGTAATGTCGGATGATCTTTTGCCAATCATAGATCGATTAAAACAAATTGGTTATGATGGAGTAGAATGTTTTGTAGGTTCTCCGGATGATAAAGCCTACCAGCGTTTTGGCAATCATGCACAAAATATTGGTTTGGAGACTACCGCAGTTTTTGTAGTAGGTAAGGATGAAAATCCGGTTAGTCCAGATGCTGCTATCAGAGCCAAGGGTTTAGAAAGAATTAAGTGGGGGATAGATAGGGCGCATGATATGAAGGCGACCGTACTTTGTGGTCCCTTTCATTCTGCACATGGAGTTTTTGCACAGCATCCTCCTTTAGAAGAAGAGTATAAATGGTGCGGAGAAGTTTTGCATGCTGCTGGAGAATATGCTGCTCAAGCCGGTATTACTTTAGCACTTGAAGCATTGAATCGTTTTGAATGTTATTTGTGTAATACTGTTGAGCAGTTGACAAAACTGGTCAATACGGCTGCACATCCTAACGTAAAAGCGATGTTTGATACCCACCATGCTAATATTGAAGAGAAAAAAAATCGTGAGGCGATTCAAACGATTGCTCCCATATTAGCCCACTTCCATATCAGCGAAAATGATCGAGGAACTCCCGGTGATGGACATGTGCAATGGGACGAAGTTTTTTCTACATTAGCAGAAGTGAAATATAATGGCTGGCTTACCATTGAAGCATTTTCAAGAAATGATCCTGATTTTGCCAATGCTATTAATGTATGGCGGGAATATTCAAAACCTTGGGATATGGCAATAAATGGGCTGTCATTTATCAAACAACAAGGGAAAGCTCATGGGCTTTAAATGAGTATAAGTATTTAACTGATTGCTATTTTTTAAACTATCCATCTTCATTTAAAAACAACTATATGAATTCAACACAAGTGACTACCGACCATTCATCTGCTGATGAGAAAAGTAAAAAATTACTTTTCTGGGGATGTTTCATCGCATTAACAGCTACCGCTTTTGGTTTTGTTTTTCGTGCATTCATTATGGAACAGTGGGGTAGAGAGTTCGACTTGAGTAAAACCCAACAAGGAGAAATATTTGGCGTTGGATTTTGGCCTTTTGGAATTAGCATTGTTTTTTTTAGTTTAATTATTGATAAAATTGGCTACAAGAAGTCAATGGTTTTTGCATTTATTTGTCATATTGTTTCGGTGGTGCTCACCATTTTTGCAACAGGATATTGGATGCTTTATGCTGGTACCTTTTTATTTGCTTTAGGAAATGGAGCAGTGGAAGCGGTAGTAAATCCTGTAGTGGCCACGATGTTTCCAAAGGAAAAAACGAAGTGGTTAAATATATTACATGCTGGTTGGCCTGCCGGAATGGTAGTAGGAGGTTTGTTAGGCATATTTATGATTAATCAAAATTTTCCATGGCAATTGATTATCGGATTTGTATTGTTACCTGCAATTATTTATGGTTGGATTATCGCTAAGAGATCTTTCCCTGTGAATGAGCGTGTAGAGGCAGGCGTTAGTTATCTAGAAATGTTGAAAGAAGTAGGTATTTTAGGGGCCTTAATTATTGCTGCACTTTGTTCATTTCAATTGGGTAGTCTTTTTCAATGGTCCTTCACCGTTAGTGTTATCATTACATTGGCTTTGACAGGCATTTTTGGATATTTTGTTCGCTCTTTGGGAAGACCACTTTTTATTCTGCTGTTAGCTATCATGATTCCCCTTGCTACCACTGAATTAGGCACAGATAGTTGGATTACTGATTTAATGACACCTGCTATGAAGGAAATGGGATTTCAGGGAGGCTGGGTATTGATTTATACATCAGTTATTATGTCTTTACTTCGTTTTTATGCTGGACCAATTGTACATAAACTTTCTCCTATTGGTTTATTAGTAGCGGGATCCTTAGTGGCTGTAACTGGCTTGGTATTTCTTTCTTATTCTACTGGATATTTAATCATCATTGCTGCTACGATTTATGCATTGGGTAAAACATTTTTCTGGCCTACCATGTTGGGCGTTGTATCAGAACAATTTCCAAAGGGAGGAGCTCTTGCGATCAATTTTACTGGCGCAGTGGGTATGATGGGGGTAGGAGTTATTGGTGCGGTTATTCTTGGATTTGTTCAAGACAAGCAACTGGATCAGAATTTGGCTACTTACGATCAAAAAAATAACACTACGCTCCATGCTACTTATTTGACTGAATCTAAAACAGGGCTTTTTGGTTCTTATCAAGCAGTGGACAGTAAAAAATTAGCTACCGCTCCAGTAGAAGTGGCGGATCAAATAAGTGCTGTTCAAAATGATGCTAAAAAAAGCGCCCTTCGTACAGTAGCTATTTTTCCATCCTTCATGTTTTTATGCTATCTTTTAATTTTATTTTATTTTAAATCAAAGGGAGGCTATCGACCGGTGGTAATTGCTAAAGAATAAAAATTTCATTCATTATTTTAATTTATAAAAAAGAACGACATGCAAAAAAATAACTACCCTAAACTGCACAATGCAACATGGCCGGGTATTGTAGGCAAGGGGCCGGATTCTGAGCCGCCCATTTCTTTTGATGATTTACTTAAATACACTGCTGATGCAGAAGTAGATGGCGTTAAGTTTGACGGAATTGATATCGGACTTTTTGAGCCACATATTATTATCGACAGTTCGGATGATGGCATTAAAAAATTAGCTGAAAAAGTATCTTCTCTTAATTTAAATATTGGAAGTTTGGTGGCACCTATTTGGGGTGGACCTGCAATGGGCACTAAAGAAGATCGTGCGGTATTTGTGGAGATGGTAAGAAAGTCTTGCCACTTTGGACAGAAGTTGCGTGAATATGGTGTGCGACCTAATGGGATCATTCGTATTGACTCCGCTAGTAAGCCAGAAGCATGGGCTTTGGATCCAGCAAATAATACAAAGCTGATTGCAGAAACTTTTCGCGAGGCTTGTGATGTAGCCGCTTCTTATGGCGAACGCTTAGCTGCTGAAGGAGAGATTTGCTGGGGTGGAATGCATAGTTGGAAAGCAATGGTTGATACCTTAGAAGCAGTGGATCGTCCTAATATTGGATTCCAAGCTGATATGGCTCATACACTTTTATATCTTCTTGGATACAATAGTCCTGAAGATAGAATATTGCCAGAAGATTTTGATTGGAGTAATCAAGAATTATTGGATGCAGGACTTAGAAAATTAACGCATACACTCCGTCCATGGACGATTGATTTCCACGTGGCTCAAAATGACGGAACGGTTCATGGTACAGGTTCTCATGACAAAACAGGTCGTCATTGTCAAGCGAAAGACCCTAATGGTAAACTTGATATAGCGAAGCATGCTGGTTTTTGGCTGCGTGATGATAATGGTGAATTGACTAAAGCATTCAAACATATTTGTTGGGATGGTTGCATGTTTCCAAATGCAGTGATGACGCAACAACAAACATGGAATGATATTCTAGCCGCCATGATTAAAGTGAGAGATCAACATGGTTGGTATGAAGCTGAATAAAATAAACTTAAATCTTAATTGTAAGTATTAATTCTTTTAAAAATGGCAACAAAAAAAACACTTAATATTGGTTTAATCGGAGGCGGCTTTATGGGTCGCACTCATTCCAATGGATACCTTCGTATTGCTAATTTTTTTCCTGATTTAGCCTATAGACCCGTTCTTAAAGCAGTATGTTTTAGAAATGAAACTAAGTTAAAAGCCTTTGCAGAACAATGGGGTTATGAATCCATTGAAACTGATTGGAGAAAAATTATTGAGCGCGATGATATTGATGCAGTCGACATTTGCACTCCCAATGATACGCATGCTGAGATTGCTATTGCTGCTGCAAAAGCGGGCAAAATGATTCTTTGTGAAAAACCACTTGCACGCGATTTAGTAGAATCGACTGGTATGGTGGAAGCAATTGAAAAAGCTGGTGTTAAAAATACTGTTTGGTACAATTATAGAAGATTACCTGCGGTTACTTTAGCTAAGCAAATCATTGATTCCGGAAAGTTGGGAAAGATATATCATTACCGAGCTAATTTTTTACAGGATTGGACAATCAATGAAAATCTTCCTCAAGGAGGAGAAGGTTTGTGGAGAATGGATGCAGCCGTAGCTGGATCAGGTGTATTAGGTGATCTACTTTCACATTGTATCGATACTGCTTTGTGGTTGAATGGTGGTATTAAGGATGTGAGTGCTATGACTGAAACATTTGTAAAAGAACGGATGCATCAGTTAACTGGAAAAGTACAGGAAGTTACTATCGATGACGCCTGCTCTTTTCTTTGCCATTTTAATAATGGCTCATTAGGTTTATTTGAATCTACAAGGTATGCACGTGGACATAAGGCATTGTATACTTTTGAAATCAATGGTGCTAATGCTTCTATCCGCTGGGACTTACATGACTTAAATCGTCTCGAGTATTTTGATAATGCAGAGGAGTCTAAACTTAAAGGATGGCGTTCTATTCATATTACCGACGGGGATCATCCTTATATGGATAAATGGTGGGTGCCTGGTTTAGGTATTGGGTATGAACATTCTTTTGTTCACCAAGTAGCAGATTTTCTAAAAAGTTTAGAAACAGGCGAACCTTGTTCACCTACTTTTAGAGAGGCGCTAGATACACAGAAGGTTTGCCAAGCAGTATATGATTCTGCTAAATCAAAAAGCTGGAAAGATTGTAATATTTCGTAAAAGGTTTCAATTAATAAATATTTAAATTACCCATCTTCAAAAAAAAATTATGATACAAAAATTAAGTTATCGTTTAGCTCTTTTTATGTTGATAGCAGGAAATGTATTTTCCTTACAAGCTCAAGATAAAGCAAAGGGGTTTGTGAAAATATTTGATGGTAAAACAATGAAAGGCTGGGATGGTGATACCGTTTTTTGGAGAGTGGAGAATGGAAGTTTTGTAGGAGAAGTTACTGCTGCAAAACCTCTTAAAACAAATACTTTTCTTATCTGGAGAGGTGGATTACCCACCAATTTTGAGTTTGTCGCTCAGTATCGTATCAGTCCAGAAGGAAACAGCGGTGTTCAATATCGCAGTGAAGAATTACCCAATATTAAATTTGGACTAAAAGGTTATCAAGCTGATATTGATGGAGCTGATACTTATACTGGTCAAAATTATGAAGAGCGCGGTCGTGGATTTTTAGCAAAGCGTGGTGAAATATCAGTTTTAAAAACTGATATGAAACCTACCATTACTGGTTCATTGGGTAACTCAGATTCTCTTAAAACTAAAATTAAAAAGGGAGACTGGAATGAAATTCACCTTATTGTAAAAGACAATCATATGCAGCATTTTATCAATGGTGTATTGATGAGTGAAGTAACGGATGAGGATGCTAAAAATAGAAAGTATAATGGCGTATTAGGATTACAAGTTCATGTAATGCCAAAAATGAAAGTGGAATACCGTAAATTAATGCTAAAGCAACTGTAGTTGTGAATGGGCAATGGTGAATGGTCAATAACATTCGTTAGGATTTGAAATATCTAACGGAGGTTGTTGACCATTTTTAATTGATTGTGTATTCACCATTGACCATTCACCATTGCCCATTGACCATTCACCATTCACCATTGCAGATAAAATAAAGCTAGGGCTGCCGCAGTCATAATAATTAAAGCCGTGAATCCAAGGATATTGGATATTTTGCTATTGGTAAATTCTCCCATAATTTTTTTATTGTTGGAGATGTGTAAAATGATCGCTATTAAAACAGGAGCAGTAATGCCATACAAAATGGCAGTATATATTAATGCTTTAACCGGTGAAATGCCAATATAATTGAGTGACAGACCTAAAATCAGCGAAATGGCTATGATGATATAAAATGCTTTGGCTTCATGAAATTTTTTATCTAGCCCCTGTTCCCAACCAAAAGTTTCAGCGAAGATGTAAGAGAGTGATCCGCTCAAAACAGGAATAGCAATAAAGCCTGTACCGATAACTCCAATGGCAAAAAGAAGGTAGGCTAGGTTTCCAGCCAGAGGCTTTAGTGCCATTGCCGCTTGTTCTACTGTATCAATCTGATGAATACCACTATTGAATAAAACTGTCCCCGTAGTTAAGATGATGAAGAACATCACGAGTCCTGAAAAAGACATTCCAAAATCTACATCCTGTTGCATATCCTTGATTATTTTTTTGTTTACCACTAGCTGAATTCTTGAATGATTCATTTCTTCTACCTCAATACTAGCTTGCCAAAAGAAAAGATAGGGTGAAATAGTGGTGCCTAAAATGCCAACGAGTATGCTTATAAATTCTTTATTAAATTGTATGGATGGGATAAATGTGGATGAAAGTATTTTTAAAAAATCTTGTTTGTATAAAAAAGGAACAACTAAATAAACGAGTAAAGCAATACAAAGATATTTAAGCGTGGAGGCGATTTTTTGATAGGGTAAATAAATAATCAGTGCAAGAAGAAGAAGCGTAAAGACTACACTAAAATAGGTGGCGTCGATAGAAGGGAAAAGTAAATTTCCAACAGCGCCCATTCCTGCAATATCTGCACCAATATTTAGGATGATGGCTGGAAAACTAAAAAGAAGCATGAGGTATAAAACTGGCCTTGGATAATTTTTTTTCAAAGTCCCTGTTAGTCCATTGCAAGTGACTATGCCTATTCTTGCACACATTTGCTGAATAGATGCCATCAAAGGAAAAGCTATCAATGCAGTCCAAAGTGTGGAAAGGCCAAAGGCTGCTCCTGCTTGAGAGTAGGTGGCAATACCAGAGGGGTCATCATCACTTGCGCCAGTTACCAAACCGGGACCAAGGATTTTCCAAAAGCGGGTGAGTCTGCCTGCAGTATTTTTTTTAATTTCCATTAAGAATGCTTTTGGGTTATGCTACCGAGTAAAAGGGAAAAATGAGAAAAGGCAATCAATAAGGGTGAAAGTAATGCAGGTATTGATTTCGCTTTTTTCGACTTTACCAATATTAAGCAATATCAAGTAAAATATTTGCTAAAGTTTACCAAGCATTTCAGTAGGGATCAAAAATGAAATGCCGACTGTTATACAGCAGTTACAAATAAATGAGTAGTCAAAAAAAATCCCATCTTAGAAAAGATGGGATTTGAAAATTATTTTAGAAGAGAAATTATGCAACTGCTTTGTTAACCAAAGCAGCAGCTTCACTGAGCAAAATGGCACTTTGTACTTTTAGTCCACTTTCATCTATTAATTTCTTAGCTACATCTGCATTGGTGCCTTGTAAGCGGACAATGATTGGAATTTCGATATTGCCAATAGATTGGTAAGCATCTATAACTCCCTGTGCTACACGGTCGCACCTAACAATACCCCCAAATATATTAATCAAGATTGCTTTTACTTTTGGATCTTTTAAAATGATTCGGAAACCTGCTTCTACTGTTTGAGCATTAGCAGTTCCGCCAACATCTAAAAAGTTAGCCGGCTCACCTCCACTTAGTTTAATCATATCCATGGTAGCCATCGCAAGTCCTGCTCCATTCACCATACAACCTACATTGCCATCTAATTTTACAAAATTCAAGTTGAATTTTCCTGCTTCAACTTCTGTAGGATCTTCTTCAGTTATATCGCGAAGTGAAGCGATATCTGGATGACGCATAATTGCATTATCATCTATATTCATTTTACAATCCACTGCAATGATCTTATCGTCACTTGTTTTAAATAACGGATTAATTTCTAACATTCCGCAATCTAATCCCACATAAGCTTGGTATAGGTTGGTTACAAATTTTACACAATTTTTAAATGCTTCTCCGCTTAAACCAAGGTTGAAGGCTATTTTGCGTGCTTGAAATCCTTGTAATAATCCACCTGGATGTATCCATTCTTTAAATATTTTTTCAGGTGTATCGTGGGCAACATCTTCAATATTCATTCCACCTTCTGTGCTATACATCACTACATTTTGTCCCTTAGCTCGGTCTAGTAAAATGGATAAATAAAATTCTTTTACTGGGCTAGCGCCATCATAATATACATCTTGTGCAACTAAAACTTTATTTACCAACTTACCTGAAGGGCCAGTTTGAATGGTTACCAGCGTACCTCCGATAATTTTTTGTGCAATCTCTTTTACCGCATCTGCGTTTTTACCTACCGCTACTCCGCGTTGCTCTGTTCCAACAATAGTACCTTTTCCTCTTCCACCTGCATGTATTTGAGCTTTTACAACTGCAAATTTACTTCCATACTGTGAGTGGATTTGTCTGTATGCTTCTTCTGCTTCGGTAGCAGTATTACAGGCAATACCTTCCTGTACTGGCACATTGTATTTTTTTAATAGCTCCTTTGCTTGATATTCGTGAAGATTCATGTAGAAAAAGTTTTGGCGAAGATATGAAACTATGTGCCAAAAAATTAGTCATTACCTATTATAAGTAGTACAATTTAGCCACTTTATATAAATAATAAAATTAATACGAAAGTGATTTGGGATCTGTCTGCTCCTAGGTTGGGAGAATTATTGCTGTTGAACAATCCAACCAAGCTTTATTTTATCAATATTTTAATTCATCCTTGGGTATAGTTTAGTTTCTTTGCACAAAGTATTTTACCATTAAAATAGGTACTACTAATTTTATAAAATCTAAAGGTAGATTTTATAAAAAATGACTTTTAATTTTTTATTTAAAATATATGGTAACTAAAATTCAAGCTGCAGTTCATTTCATCCGAAGCATTTATTCAGAAAATCCTACAGTAGGTATTGTATTAGGAAGTGGGTTAGGGAGTTTCACTGCTCAGATGAAGGTAGAAAAAGAAATTCCTTATGCGGATATTCCCCATTTTCCGGTAAGCACTGTAGAGGGGCATAGTGGTAAAATGATTTTTGGTGAGCTGGGAGGGAAAAAAGTGATAGCAATGGCTGGCCGCTTTCATTATTATGAAGGATACACTGTTGAAGAGGTCGTCTTTCCTATTCGGGTTATGAAATTTTTAGGCATTCAAACCTTGTTGCTAAGTAATGCAGCAGGTGGAATGAACATTGATTATACA
This sequence comes from Ferruginibacter sp., assembly GCA_030831945.1. Classification (GTDB taxonomy): domain Bacteria; phylum Bacteroidota; class Bacteroidia; order Chitinophagales; family Chitinophagaceae; genus Ferruginibacter. The sequence continues at coordinate 154,028 of JAURKC010000032.1, read as the reverse complement.
GTAGGTGATTTAATGGTCATCAAGGATCATATCAGTTTTTTCACTCCTAATCCATTGATTGGAAAAAATGTAGATGAATGGGGGCCAAGATTCCCTGATATGAGTGAGCCTTATAGTAAAAAATTAATTGCTGCTGCTAAAACAATTGCAAAAGAAAAGGGGATCGATTTGAAAGAAGGAGTTTATTGTGGCGTGACAGGTCCTACTTTTGAAACTCGAGCAGAGTATAAGTTCTTACATGTAATTGGGGGTGATGCAGTGGGCATGAGTACGGTTCAAGAAGTGATTGTGGCTGTTCATATGGGAATGACAGTATTTGCAATTAGTGTGATTACAGATTTAGGAATTAGAGAGGAAGAAAATATTATTACGCATGCAGAAGTGTTGGAAGCAGCGAGTAAAGCAGAGCCTAAATTGACCTACCTTTTCAAGGAATTAATTGCTCAATTATAATCAATGTTTAAAATTGTAGCTACTTTATTTTTTTTGGCGCTAATGCAATCAGCTCTTCCACAAATTCCTGGAGCATTGAGTAGAGGAATGTTTGGTGGAGGAAATAAATCTGCTTCTACTTCTACAAGGGTAGGCGGCAGCGATACTAGTTCTAAAAATTCTACTCTTGGATTTGAACATAGAGATGATGCGAAAGACTCTATCTCTATTGGTTTTAAATTTCTAGATTCCATACGTAATAACAAATTAGATTCCTCCATTAATGATTTTTACAATTATTTTATAGTCCCTGCTGCTCAGCAATACTTAGGTAATAATGGTTCGCCAGGGTATTCATTAATTTATACACCCTTTCTGAAACCAGGATGGGATGCAGGTTTTCACGCCTTCGATGCCTATCGCCTTACATTGGAGAATACTCGCTTTTTTAAAACTAATAAACCATTTTCGCAGATGGGTTATCAGCTTGCATCAGGAAAGGAACAAATGATTAAGCTTTTGCACACCCAAAATCCTCGACCCAATTTAAATTTTGGTTTTGAATATCGACTTATTTCTGCACCAGGTTTTTTTGTAACTCAAAATACCAATCTTAATAATTATAGACTCTTTAGTAATTATCAGGGTAAGCGTAAGCGTTATGCTGCTTTTTTTACTTTGTTGGCAAACACATTTAAAGCGTCAGAAAATGGGGGTATGAAAAATGACAGTCTTCTTGACGACAAAGATTTCTCTAAGCGATTTACTATTCCTGTTAATTTGGGAGGGGATGCTACTATTCAACCCAATCCATTCAAATCTTCAGTTAGTACCGGTAATATTTATAAAGAAGCTACTTTTTTTGTGAGACAAACCTATGATATTGGTAAAAAAGATTCTGTGGCAGTGAATGACACTACTACTGAATATATATTTTATCCTAAGCTTCGTTTTCAACACAGCTTCACCTATAATTCCTATAGCTACCAATTTAAAGATATTGTAGCCGATTCATCCATTTATCAAAAATGGTACGATACTACTTTAAAGAAGCAAAAAGACACTTTGATGGTAATGGATCAGTGGAAAGTGGTAACCAATGACTTTTCCTTGATTCAATTTCCGGATACAAAAAATGCTGCTCAGTTTTTATTAGCAGGTGCTAGGCTTGAAAATTTGAGAGGTGATTTTGCTAACGGCAGTAAAAATTTTTACAATATTGTATTACATGGTGAATATCGAAATAAAACTCGAAATAGACTGTGGGATATCCTTGCCAAGGGAGAATTTTATTTAAATGGCATTAATAGTGGCGACTACTCAGCTTTTGCGACGCTTAGCAGAACGCTCAATAAAAAGTTAGGAAGTGTTCGACTTCTTTTTAATAATGTTAATAGAAGTCCCTCATTTATTTACACTGGGTATTCATCCTTTAATTTTGGCAATGCGGGAGATTATAAAAAAGAAAATATTACCGTACTAAGGGCTTCAGCTGAAAATCCTTTTTTCAATATTTCTTTTACAAATTATTTATTGACCAATTATCTCTATTTCACAGATTATTATCATACTGCTCAATACAATCGATTGATTAATTTGGTGCAAGCAAGCCTGTCAAAAAAGATAGCACTCAGTAAAAGATGGAATTGGTATACTGAACTTACTTTACAGCAAACAGATGGAGCAGCTCCTATCAAAGTTCCTTTTGTGTTTACAAGAAATCGATTGGCTTATGAAGGGGTGTTCTTTAAAAATCTAAATCTAAGTGCAGGGGTTGATTTTCGTTATTATACTTCTTATAATGCTTATAATTACTCACCGATAATGGGAAAGTTTTTAGTGCAGGATTCTGTAACAATAAAAAATAGACCAGACATAAGCGGTTTTCTTCATTTTAGGATTAAATCATTCACCGCCTATCTACGGTTAGAAAATTTAAATGCGATCGACTTTTCTAATGGATTTGGTTTTACAAAAAACAACTTCGCAGCTCCACATTACGTTTATCAAGGGTTAATTTTTCGTTTCGGAATTCTTTGGAATTTTGTTAATTAATTTCGGTTCGTTTATTTAGAATTCAATCATAGTGGGGATAGCTTTACTGAATGAATTTAGCTAAGCTATTCTACAAAAAGAATAAGAAAATAAGTTATAACTTGTATTGAAATGAAAAAATTCATCCTTTGGGTAACCTCTTTATTCAAAAAAAAATGTTGCCAATGAAATTGCTTTTTGTTGTTATACTCTTTGTTTTAAGTACCCTTTGTGTAAATGCACAGGTTGCTATTGGAGAAATGGCTCCTGATTTTTCTTTATACAATACAAAGAATAAGCTGGTGAGTTTGTCTTCGCTTCATGGCAAAGTGGTATTGATTGATTTTTGGGCTAGCTGGTGTGCTCCCTGCCGTGCAGCAAATCCTGGAGTGGAAAGGATATACAAAAAATATAAAGCAAAAGGTTTCGAAGTGGTAGGTATATCTATTGATAATAAAAAGAAAGCTTGGTTAAAAGCGATTGCTCAAGATCAAATTCATTACCTGCAGCTGAATGATACTTTAGGCTGGTATTCTCCTGTAGCGGAGAAGTATGGAATCAATGAAATACCTACTTCATTTTTATTGGATAAACAAGGTAAAATTGTAGCCATTGATTTAACTGGTTCTCGGTTAGAAATGAAAGTGAATGAACTAATTAAAAAGTAAATTATTCGCTTACCTCAACTAAATACCCAAGTACTGGTTTGTTATTGACCAATACAGTAACAGGATAGGTATCTTCCATATCAAATTTATGGCTGAAGGAAAGATTGCCATCGGAAAAAGTGAAATCTACCGTTTTTGTTTTCTTCTTTTTATTTTCTCCCATTTCTAGCGATACGATTTCAATAGGGATAGTAGTATTCAGTTTTATATTAAAAGCTACTGGTTTGCTGAGCTTTGTTTTAATAAAGCCATTTGCTGGCAAAAATTTACCTAGTTTATATTCGTAAGCTGCACTTTTTACTAAGGGCAAAGAAAAGAAAGTACTTGAACTTCTTGTGCCTTCTCCTATTAACCAAGCGCTATTGTCTGGAAAGTGCTGGTAATTAAAAATACTTTTATCAGCGAAAAAATAATCAGCATTGAAAGCTTTCGTGAACTTAGTCATCTTGTCATCAGCATATCCACTAGCCCATGTTGGGTCTACATAATACCAAGAATCTGGACTTTGGCCTAATTGAACAACCGCCCAGGTATGGTTTAATCCATCGGGTTTTTCAATAATTTGTTCGGTCGTAAATTTTGCATAGCCATCTACCGTAAGGCAACGAATTTTTACCACACTGCACATGTCTTGAAATAAACCTGCGAAGCCAACTGCAGTAGCTTTTCTTGTTTTCAATACCAGCTCAGTACTGGTCTTTTCGTTGTCATTATTTTTTCCAGCTTTTAAATCATAATTAATGTTGTATGCTATCCAGTCAAAAATTGCTCTCACCTTTTCCTTGGGGTCTGCAAATTTTTTAGTTACCGTGTAACTAATGGTTCCCATGTTGAGGGTGTCTAATGAACCGAGTGATTTTACATAATTGTCTACTATTGAATAATCATTCTGTGCATCAACTTGAAAACTAAAAGCAAATAGGAAAAGCGCTAAAAGACCAGTGCAAAAATATTTCATAAAAAAGTTTTAATGATTGATTGAAATACAAAGGTGAATTCTATAAAATCACCCTTAGTAAAAGTGCAAATCCATTGTCTTTTTTTGGATTATCACGAATGGTAACTATATGCAAACCCGCCGGAGTCCACACTTTAAAAATATCTCCTTTTTTGTGATTAGCAATTGCCCTATCAAGTTGTGCTAACATTGCTCCTCGTATAAACCAGCCAAGATCTCCACCTTTTAAAGCTGAATAATGATCTACACTATAAGTACTTGCCATTGAGGAAAAAGAACTGTTGCCGGATTTAATCCTTTTGATAATATTGCTGCCTAAGGAATCTGCAAATTTTTTACTAAAAGTGGCAGTATCAATCAAGATATGACTGACATGATAAAAAGTATTGGGAACTTTTGCTAGAACTTTTATTAAATAATTAGCTCCTTTATAGGGACCATATACTTTGCCAATTTTTCCATGGTAAGCAAGACTATCTGCTATGCCCATAAAAGAAGAGGTACTCATTACTGTTACTGTATCAATGGTATATTTTTTCTTTAGTTTAAACTTAACATATCCAATTGGATCACTGGTAGTATCCAATTCTTTTTTGATTTGACTAATCGATTGACTTTTGACCAGCAAAGTCATCATCAATAGTAGGGTAAGAGAGAGTACTTTTTTCAATGAAATTATTTTTTACAAATATACAATGAGTAGAGAGTATTAATTGAGTAATTCAATTCATTTTAACTTTTTAATAGCGCTATGCTGACCTGTATTTTTTTCGATAAGCTTTCGGTGTTAAGCCAATCGTTTTTTTAAATTGTCTAAAAAAATTGGAGGCATTGTTAAATCCGGTTTCTGTGCTGATAGATTCGATGGTTAATTCCTTGTTTTCAATTAAAAGTTTACAAGCATAACTGATTCTGATTTCGGATAAAAAATCAGTGTAGGTTTTATTGGTCATCAATTTAAAATACCTACAAAAAGAAGTGATACTCAAACAGCTCAAGGAAGCAATTTCAGCTAGACTTATTTTATTCATATAATTTTTAAGGGTATAGGTATAAATCTGATTGAGTCGATCGGTTTCTAATTGATTGGACTGGTAGAATGCATGGGCGCTAGTGATGGGCTCATATTCGCTTGTTTCTGAAAGGGTGCTTAATATAGATATAAATAGAGCTATTCTATTCAGGTTCTCTGCTTGATGGGCAGCTTCTAATAAACTCAAGAGTTTTCTTTTGGTATCCCCCTGAATTAATAATCCGTTCTTAGCCTTTTTGAAAAGTTGTGTTAATGCGTAGGCTTCTGGAAGTGAAAGAAATTCTTGACCTAGACAATCGGGTAGAAAATGCATTACCATTGTCTCCACTTCTAGTTTGGATTGAGGGTGTAAATAAGCATCATGTGATTTCCAAGTATGCGGCAGATTTTCACCTAGTAGCAACATTTCATCTGAATTGAAGTTGCTAATATTATCTCCAATAAACCGAAGACCTTCCCCTTTTTTTGTGTAATGCAATTCTAGCTCTGGATGATAGTGCCAGGTACTTTCAAAATTTGCAGAGACATCTTTTCGCAAACTGAAAGAGTTCTCCAAATTTTTGGGAACCTTGTGATAATGAGGCTTCATGAAATTCTTTAATAATTATTCTAAAATAAGGCTTTAATTGCTAATTTTTCTGATATTTATCCATAATTTATGATAAAATAGTACATATTTTTGAAAATAGGATTCAGTTAACTATGACCAATTAAGGATATTTTTAGTGTCGAAATGTATTTCATCATATAAGTATTGCTTGCCACCGATACTGTAATTGAATTTATATGCAAAACATTCCTTTCATAGACTTGGTCATTGTATTCATTTATTTGTTTGCGATGGTAGGTATTGGATATTATTTTTCTAAGAAAAATAAAAATACGGAACAGTTCACTAGCGCTTCTGGGCAAATACCTGGCTGGGCTATTGGCATCTCAATCTATGCTACCTTTTTAAGTAGTAATACTTTTTTAGGTGTTCCAGGTAAGGCTTTTGGTACCAATTGGAATGCGTTTGTATTTAGTATTTCAATGCCTTTTGCTGCTTGGGTAGCCTCTAAATACTTTGTAACTTTTTATAGAAAAACGGGAGAGATTTCTGCTTACACCAATTTAGAAAAAAGATTTGGGCCTTGGGCAAGGACATATGCGGTGGTTTGTTTTTTGTTAACCCAATTTGCTAGAATGGGTTCTGTGTTTTTTGGAATGGCGCTTACCTTGCAAGCTTTACTTGGTTTTTCTATGTCTTCTATCATGATCGTGATGGGTATTTGTATCATTATATACACTGTATTAGGTGGAATAGAGGCAGTAATCTGGACTGAAGTGGTACAAGGTGTTCTTAAAACATTAGGCGCCTTATTAATTCTATTTTTAATTATTTGGGAGATACCTGGTGGTGTTACCGCTATTTATGATATTGCTAAATCTGAACATAAATTTAGTTTGGGAGATACGGCTTTCAATTTTAAGGAAAGTAGTTTTTGGGTAGTTCTTTTTTATGGCTTTTTTATTAATCTCAATAATTTTGGGATGGATCAAAATTATGTCCAACGTTATCATACGGCTAACTCAGATCAGCAAGCTAGAAAATCTGTTTGGTTATCGGTGTTTATTTATGTCCCCGCTTCTTTGTTATTTTTTATCATTGGAACTTCTCTATTTGCTTATTATCAAACAAATCCAGCGATTGCAGATTCTTTGAAACATGGATTGGCTATTCAAAAATTGGGTGAAAATGCAAGTGCATTGGACATTACTAATTATATGCAACAACTTAAGCCTGCGGATTACGCTGATAAAGTGATGCCTCATTTTATGGTAAATAAAGTCCCCACGGTTTGTTTGGGATTATTAGTAGCAGCGATATTGTCTGCGGCAATGAGTACCATTAGCTCTGGCATGAATGCTTCTGCTACAGTTTTTACTAAAGATATTTATAGTAGATATTTTTCAAAACAATTATCTGATAAAAAGGAATTCGTAATACTTTATAGTTCTACTATTGTTGTTGGAGTGATTGGATTATTAGTTGGATTATCTATGATTGGTATCAAAAGTATTTTAGATGTTTGGTGGGAATTATCTGGAATTTTTGCAGGAGGAATGCTAGGGTTGTTTCTACTTGGATTAATTAGTAAACAAACGAAAAATGCAGAAGCATTAATAGCAGTGATTATTGGAGTGATTGTAATTATATGGTTTAGTTTTTCAGACAAGTTGAGTCCTGATTTATCTTATCTAAAAATTGCATTGCATAAAAATATGATTATCGTAGTGGGCACTTTAACTATTTTCTTAACGGGTATACTACTAACAAAATTTAAACAGTTTATCAAAAAAAACAATAAATAGAAAGATGGAAAACAAATTTGTCCCAGTAATGATTACGCCTTTTAATTTAAAGGCAAAGCTTGATTTTGATGTAGTTTCAAAATTGATTGATTTTTATTTAGCCGCTGGTGTTAAAGGTTTTTTTGCCAATTGTTTAAGCAGCGAAATGTATAGCTTAACGGAAGATGAGCGTTTAGAACTAACTAGTTTTATTGTAAAATACGTTAGAGGTAGAGTACCAATTGTGGCAACTGGTTCATTTGGCTTAACCATCGAAGACAAAGCAATTTTTGCAAAAAAAATATATGAAACGGGGATTGATGCGGTAATTTTAATTACAGGACATTTTGCTAATATCGATGACAGTGATGAAATCCTTATTCGCAATTTCAATAGAATGCTTGAGCTTACTCCTGGTATTCCATTTGGATTGTATGAATGCCCTGCACCCTACAAAAGAATTCTTACCGCTAAAGTTTTTAAAAATTTAGTAGAATCGGGAAGGTTTATTTATCATAAAGACACTTCCATTGAAAAGGAACAGGTTTTAGCTAAACTTAATATTATAAAAGAAAGTGGCAACACTACTTTTGAATTTTTTGATGCACATACCCCTAACGCATCCTTTGTTGTCAGAAATGGCGGAATGGGTATGAGTTCTATCTCTGGAAATTTTTATCCTGAAATTTTAGTTTGGATGGTTAACAATGCTGGAAACCCAGCCATGAAGGAGAAGGTAGATTGGTTACAAAATGAATTGATACAAGTTGATCCTTCTATTCATGTCGCCTACCCAATGAGCGCTAAGTACTTTTTAGCAAAGCGAGGATTACCTATTCGTACCATCAGTCGTGCACATGTATTAGAATTAACTCCTGCTCAAAAAGAAGTGTTGGATGCATTGCACGAAAAGTTTTTAGGCTGGTGTGATACCTTGGGAATTGAAAAGGTAGCAATTGAATCTATTGTAGCTCCAAAAGTTTATCCAGATCCAGCTATTTAATTAATAAAAAAAGACGCCTACTACAATAGAGATTAGTTTCTATCAAAGCAGGCGTCTTTTTATTTGCACTATTTTTTATAAAAGTATTCCTTTTAAAAAAAGGTAGGCTACTGAAAAATAAATAATTAATCCGGTAACGTCTACCAGTGTAGCTACAAAAGGTGCGGAACTAACTGCAGGGTCGGCACCGAGTCTCTTTAAAATTAGTGGTAACATTGATCCAGTTAGTGTACCCCAAAGCACTACTCCAATTAATGAAAATCCTACGGTAAGTCCAATCAAATAATAATGGGGTCCATATAAATTGGGTAAAAAATTTGACCAAAATACGACCCTTGTAAATCCGATAATACCAAGTACCGTACCTAATAATAGCCCCTGAATAATTTCTCTACGCATGACTCTCCACCAATTAGCAATGGTTATTTCGCCTACCGCCATCGCTTGTATAATCAAAGTAGAAGCTTGAGAACCTGTATTACCACCGCTCGAAATAATTAATGGAATAAATAAGGCTAACACTACGGCTTTTTGAATTTCATCCTCAAAAAATCCCATAGCCGTTGCAGTAAACATCTCACCTATAAAAAGAACAGTGAGCCATCCAACTCTTTTTCTGAATAATTTGAGTATAGGCATTTCTAGATAAGGTTCATCCAAGGCTTGTGTACCGCCCATTTTTTGCATGTCCTCACTAAATTCTTCATTAGCAACCCAAAGCACATCGTCGATGGTAACGATTCCTAACAATTTATTGCTTTTACTAACAACGGGTAAGGCTACTCGATTATTCATTTTAAATGCTTCATTGGCTACTTCCTGGTCATCATCGGCATGGAGCGCAATAAATCTTTCATCCATTAGCTCATCCACTTTCTTATCTGGACTTGCCATAATGAAATCTTTGATACGAATATCATCTAGTAACTCCCCTTTATCATTGATGACATAGATTACATCAATAGTTTCACTATTTTTTGCATATTTTCTAATGGTATTTAATACGTCCTCTACTGTATCATGCTCGTAAACATAGACATAGTCTGGCGTCATCAACCTTCCCACACTTCCTTCTGGATATCCTAGCAGTGAAAGCGTTATTTTTCTTTCTTCAGGATTTAAAGTCTTTACTAATTCTCTTACGGTGTTACTCGGTAGTTCACTCAAAAATGAAGTTCGGTCATCGGGAGGCAATTCATTTAGTAGCTCCGCTGTTTTAAACGGCGGTAATGTTTTTATAATCTTTTTTTGTGTAGGAAGTTCTAATATTTTAAAAACACTCGCCGCACGATGTAGTGAAAGATGGCTAATGATTTGGCCTTCATACTTTTCATTTTCATAGATGAGGTTGGCGACATCACTGATATTCTGATCATTTAAAAAATCCTGAATGCTCAAAATATCTTCTGAAGCAATGACTTCCTCAAATTGTTGTTGTAAGGTGATTTCATTTAATTCAAGTGACATTGTATTGATTTTATTAGTAACCTTTATAGGGGATAATTTTTAAAATAATATATCGAGTTAAATAGGGGTTTATAAATAGCGGAGTGATTATTTTTAAAACTGATTTTATCCTTCCTGGTATAGCCCTTAAATAACTATCTTGCAAATTACTAGTTTTACTTTTAAAATGATCTTATGTTAAAACCTTATTTATTTGTTGATAAGACTGATTCGATGGGAAGAGGTGTCTATACAGCGGAAACGATTGCCGCTGATACAGTGGTGGAGGTGTCTCCTGTTATTATAATGAGTGGAGAAGATCGGACTCATTTGGATAAAACAGCCTTGCACGATTATATTTTCGAATGGGGAGCTTTACAAGATAAATGCTGTATGGCCTTAGGATTGGTACCTATCTATAATCATAGCTATAGTAGCAATTGTGAATATTTTATGAACTATGATGAGGATGTTATTCTTGTAAAAACAGTTCGCTTAATTGAAAAAGGAGAGGAGCTTACCATCAATTACAATGGTGACTGGGATGACAAAACAAAAATATGGTTTGAGGCAGAAGGGTGATGGTGAATGATTAGATGTTTAGGCGAGTGTTGTTTTTGTTGGTGCTTTTAAATTCGGATTTATAGGAGTATTATTTTTGTTGGTTCTTTTTAATTCGGGTTTAGAGGGGCGTTAAATTTATTAGTGCTTTTAAATTCGGGTTTAGAGGAGCGTTAAATTTATTGGTGCTTTTTAATTCGGGTTTAGAAGTTTAGGTTACACACTATTCACCATTGACCATTGACCATTCACCATTCACCCATTCGCAAACTTACAATTCAATCACTTTCTTTTTCTCGCAACTCTCAATCGCTGCTTCTATAATTTGCATGATGCGGATACCATCATCTGCTGTTACTGGCATTGGGGCATTACTGGTTAATGCTTTAAATACTCCTTCATAATAGTCATAATAATTTCCTTGTTGCGATGTAATATTTTCCCGAATCACTTGACCATCTTTTTCGGTATGTAATAAACCACGTTCTGATAAAGGTTCTGTTCCCCAATCAGTTCTATTGGGAACTTTACCTTCTAATAAATCAGCTTCTTGAACATCGGTTCTGTTTTTTAAAAAAGATCCTAATGATCCATGTACAATAAAACTTGCAAGAGGTTCTCTTACAAATACACCACTTTTAAGTCTCACCCTATAACCTGGATAGTAAAGTAGTATATCAAACCAATCATCTACTACCGAATTAGGACGAGTGATACGGATATCCGCAAAAAGGGCCTGAGGATAGCCAAATAGGCAAATGGCACTGTCTATAATATGTGGCCCCAGATCTTTCAATATTCCAGATCCAGCGCTTTTGATTTCTTTATGTGGTTTAGGATTTAATAGTGGCTTATATCTGTCGTAGTGAATTTCTGCTTCTACTATCTCACCCAGCCAACCTTCTGAAATTATTTTTTTTACTGTTTTAAAATCACTGTCATACCGCCTATTTTGATAAACAGATATTTTCTTATTTACCTTTTCAGCGAGTTCCTTAAGTTCTATCGCTTCTGCCACTGTGGTAGTAAAAGCTTTTTCTACCACTACATGTTTACCCGCTAATAAGGATTGCTTTGCATATTCAAAGTGAGTGGCAGTAGGGGTATTCACTACCACTAAGTCAATCGTATCGTCTTCTAAAATAGCTGCTAATGTGGGGTAGGATTTAACTCCGGGGTAAAAATCGCCTATAATTTTTTTGCTTCTTTCCCAAGCACCTAAAAATTCAAAGCCAGGATGTATTTGTATAAACGGGGCATGAAATAATTTTCCGGACATACCGAAAGAGAGAAGAGCTGTCTTGATTGGTGCCATATATTGAATTGATTAATTATTGTTATAAAAATCTCCTCCTACAAATTTATAAAAAATGCTCGGTTTGATTGGATTTAAAAAGTTTTCACTGCTTGAGATAACCCCAATATTATCATTGCTTTTCATCCAAGGAATAAAAAAAGGCGAAACCCAGTGGAGTTTCGCCTTTTACATTTGAATGTAAATTTATTTTCTTGATGCAAATTCTTGTCTAATAATATTTAATGCACCTCCAGCCTTAAACCATTCAATTTGTTGGTCATTGTAGGTATGGTTTACTTGTATAGTTTGATTGCTTCCATCTGCATGGTGCAAAACTAATTGTAGCGGCTTATTGGCAGCAAAGCTTTCTAGTCCAATAATATCAATGCTATCATTTTCCTGCAAGGCATTATAGTCTTCCTTATTTTCGAATGTAAGTGCCAGCATACCTTGTTTTTTCAAATTGGTTTCGTGGATACGGGCAAATGATTTTACCAATACCGCGCGAACACCTAGATGGCGTGGTTCCATTGCGGCATGTTCTCTAGAAGATCCTTCTCCGTAATTTTCATCACCGACTACGATGGTTCCGATGCTAGCAGCTTTGTAGGCTCTTTGAGTAGATGGAACAGTACCGTATTCTCCAGTGAGTTGGTTTTTAACTAGATCAGTTTTTTCATTGAAAAAGTTGATAGCACCAATTAGCATATTGTTACTGATATTATCCAAATGTCCTCTAAACTTAAGCCAAGGACCTGCCATACTGATATGATCTGTTGTACATTTACCTTTTGCCTTAATCAATAATTTCAATCCTTTTAAATCTTTACCTTCCCAAGCGGCAAAAGGATCTAATAGTTGAAGTCTTTTGCTTTCAGCAGCAACTAAAACTTGTATTTGACTACCATCTTTTGCTGGAGCTTGGTAACCTGGGTCTTCTGCATCAAATCCCTTCATTGGTAATTCAAAGCCTGTTGGTGGATCTAATTTTACTTGCTCGCCTTTATCATTGGTGAGGGTGTCTGTTAGCGGGTTAAAAGACAGGTCGCCAGCAATCGCCATAGCAGTAACCATTTCTGGACTTCCTACAAAAGCAAAAGTATTTGGATTGCCATCTGCACGTTTAGCAAAATTTCTATTGAATGAATGTACAATGGTATTTTTCTCCGCTTTTTCAGCACCTACTCTTGCCCACATACCGATACAAGGACCACAGGCATTAGCATATACTGTAGCACCTACCTTATCAAAAATGCCTAAAAATCCGTCTCTTTCAATGGTGTATCTTACCAACTCACTACCAGGGGTAATCGAAAATTGAGCAGTTAGTTTTAATCCTTTGTCGATAACTTGTTGAGCTAAACTTACCGCTCTGCTGATATCTTCATAAGATGAATTGGTACAACTTCCGATTAATCCCACTTCAATTTTAGTAGGCCATCCATTGGCTTCAGCGGCTGCTTTCATTTTAGAAATAGGCGTAGCTAAATCTGGAGTAAAGGGTCCGTTTAAATGTGGTTCTAAAGTAGTCAGGTCTATTTCAATTACTTGATCAAAGTATTTTTCAGGATGAGCATATACTTCTGCATCTCCTGTTAAATGTTCAGCAATAGCGTCAGCAGCGGTTGCAATTTCTTCACGACCAGTAGCTTTTAAATAACGGCTCATGCTTGCATCGTATCCAAAAGTGGAAGTGGTAGCACCTATCTCGGCACCCATATTACAAATGGTTCCTTTTCCGGTACAACTCATACTGGTAGCCCCTTCACCAAAATATTCCACTACAGCCCCCGTACCACCTTTTACAGTAAGAATACCTGCCACTTTTAAAATAACATCTTTTGGAGCAGCCCAACCATTGAGCTTTCCAGTTAATTTAATACCAATTAATTTAGGCATTTTTAATTCCCAGGGTAGTCCTGCCATTACATCACAAGCGTCTGCACCACCTACACCAATCGCAATCATTCCTAGTCCCCCAGCGTTTACAGTATGACTATCTGTTCCAATCATCATTCCACCAGGGAAAGCATAATTTTCTAAAACTACTTGGTGAATAATACCAGCACCTGGTTTCCAAAATCCTATACCATATTTATTACTAACGGAAGCCAAAAAATCATACACTTCACTACTTTCTGTAACCGCCCTATCAAGGTCAGTTTTACTATTTACTTTTGCTTCAATTAAATGATCACAATGTACTGTGCTAGGCACGGCAACCTGACTTCTACCACTTTGCATAAATTGTAGCAAAGCCATTTGAGCGGTTGCATCTTGCATGGCAACGCGATCTGGTGCAAAATCGACATAACTCTTACCTCTTTCAAAGGCAGTGGTGGCATCACCTTGCCAAAGATGAGCGTATAATATTTTTTCTGTAAGGGTCAAAGGTTTACCAACCGATTTACGGGCTGCATTAATTCTGCTCCCAAAATGAGCGTATACCTTTTTGATCATTTCAATGTCGAATGCCATAATATGAATTTGAGTATTAAATAATTGATTAAAGCTTTTTATTAAATAATTTTTATGATTAAAAACCATTCAAAAAAACCGCTTCCCTATTCGATTTATTGACTAAATATTTAGTTTTTTGCAAATTTACAAAAAATCAAGTCAGCATTTAAGAAAAATGCGTTTTAAAATGAATAAAAAATCATTATTTACTTGTAATTTAGCTAAATGAAATCTGTCCGACACTTTATCGAATGGCACATTTTTGGTGTCTGCACTGCCATAGGGGAGCGATTAGGGATTGCGACTTCTATAATCAGAAAGAATTTTATTTACGTTTCTTTTATCACCATGGGTTCACCGGTGATTATCTATCTGTTTTTAGCTTTTTGGATGAATATTAAAAGGTATATTCTTAATGCTAGACGTAATCCTGCCAGATATTTATAATAGGTTAATCTCTTCCAGTAAATTTTTATTCAGTTTAAGTGCATTCAGCAAATAGTAAATCAATTATTATTGATTCTAAATTTCAGCATAAGATATTTTCAATTGAATTAAAAGCAGCGGATTTTAATTTAGTATGTAGACTGTTTTTTTTGACCCAAGATTTTTTACCTTGCAAACAAATGATTTAGCATATGGCGAAAGAAAAAATTTTAGTAGTGGGCGCTTCTGGCCAGATAGGCGTAGAGCTTACACTAGCTTTAAGAAAGATATATGGAAATGCAAATGTATTGGCAAGTGATCTTAGGGAAGAAAATGAATTATTGAAAGGTACAGGTCCTTATGTTAGTTTGGATGTAATGAATAAGGAAATGCTACATGTGCAAGTGATTCGTCAAAATATTACACAGATTTATTTACTGGCAGCTATTTTATCAGCAACGGGTGAAAAAAATCCCAACCTTGCATGGAGTATTAATATGCAGAGTTTACTCAATGTATTAGATATTGCTAAAGAAGAAAAAATTAATAAGGTTTACTGGCCAAGTTCAATCGCAGTTTTTGGTCCTACGTCGCCTAAATTAAATTGTCCACAGAAAACCGTTATTGAACCTACTACTGTGTATGGTATTAGCAAATACGCGGGTGAATTTTGGTGTAATTATTATTATCAACGATATGGCGTTGATGTTAGAAGCATTCGTTATCCGGGATTAATAAGCTATAAGAGTGCTCCTGGTGGCGGAACTACTGATTATGCAGTAGAAATATTTCATGAAGCATTAGCCGAAAAAAAATATCAGTGTTTTTTAAAGCAAGACACTTATTTGCCAATGATGTATATGCCCGATGCGATTAAAGCAACGCTCGAATTGATGGAGGCTCCGAAAGAAAAAATTAAAATTAGAACTTCCTATAATATTTCGGGTATGAGTTTTTCACCAAAAGAAATTGCTGCAGAAATCAAAAAATATATCCCTGATTTTTCGGTAAGCTATCACCCAGATTATAGGCAAGAAATTGCAGATAGCTGGCCTCAAAGTATTGACGACTCGGTAGCAAGAACAGATTGGGGATGGAAAGAGGATTACAATTTAGAGAGAATGACAAAAGATATGTTGGAGAATTTAACCCCTAAAAAGAATTTGTAATTTATGCCTGTGAACTAAAGATGTCTTTCATCTTCTGCATCAAATCTTTAGCAATCATTCTTTCAGCTGTAAGAATCATATTTTTGAAAGCTAGTGCATGCGAAATTCCGTGTCCAATTACAACGGGCTTAGCAACTCCTAGTACAGGAACTCCACCATATACTTCAAAATTAAAGCGCTCAAAATGTTCATCTTTAATTCCTCTACGTTGGATGAGGTCATAAATACTCTCTGCTAATTTGAGTACCACATTACCTGTAAATCCCTCACAAACCATTACATCTGCTTTATCAATTAATACATCACGCCCTTCAATATTTCCAATAAAATTGATGTGTTTATTTTCTTTCAATAATGGATAAGTTGCCTGAGTAAGTAAATTACCCTTGCCTTCCTCTTCGCCTAAATTAATGAGACCAACTTTAGGATTAGGGTAACCAAGAATATGTTCTGCATATAAAGAACCGAGAGTAGCAAATTGAGCTAAATTTTCTGGTTTGCAGTCTGAGTTAATACCTGCATCAACTAATAGTCCAAGTTTTCCGTTTTCTCTAGGAATGTAAGCGCCAATAGTTGGTCTGGTTACTCCTTCAATAGCCTTAATACTAAATAAAGATCCTACCATCATAGCGCCGGTGTTACCTGCGCTGATGAAAGCATCTGTTTTACCAGAAGCTAATAGTTCAAAACCTATAGCAATAGAAGATTGTTGTTTTTCACGAAGTGCCTTAGTAGGATGCTCCTGCATACCAATTACTTCTGAGGCGTGCATTAAGGTAATGGAATCGGTGGAAATTTTGTGCTCCAATAACAACGCCTCCACGATGGCTTTGTCGCCAATCAGGGTAAGGGTTGTATTCTTGTCTCCTTCAGCTAAAAAAAGTGAAATACCTTTTACTGCTTCCAGTGGGGCATAATCGCCACCCATCATATCAAGGGCAATATTCATGGTACATTCATTAAATAAAAAATTCTAAGTCTTAAATTCTTTATCGAATTTAGAACTTAGAATTCAGCATTTGAAAAATATTATGCTTTTAGAGGTGCTTTTTCAGCTACCACTTGTCCTTTGTAGTATAATTTACCTTCACTAACATGTGCACGGTGACGTACATGTGTTTCTCCGGTAGTTTTATCCACGGTTAACGTATTTTCGCTTGCTTTGTAATGCGTCCTTCTTTTTGCGCTGCGTTGTTGCGAATGGCGTCGTTTGGGATTTGGCATATGGGTAAATTTTAATTGTTATTACTGATTTTATTATTTTAAAATATCGCTTATTCTTCTACTTTAAACTTATCTAAACCCTTCCAAATGGTTTGGGCATTTCTAGCTTCCTCAATAATTCTCATTTCTTCCAGTTTCTTCAATACCTCTTTGTTGCATTGCGGACCTCCCATCTCTTCCTCATTACACATCTTCTGCAAGGGTACACTTAAACTTACAAATTCGAAAATCCAATCATTGAGTTTTAAATGGCTTTCCGTTTTGGAAATATAAAACACATCAGGATCTTCTTCATTTTGATTCATCTCCTCTGAGTTGTCCACCATCTTTACCACCATCTTAAACTCATCCCAAAGCTCCATGGCAAGTTGGTTACCACAACGATCACATTCCACGTTTGACTTTCCTCCTATTTCAAATTTCAATAGTAAAAAACCACTCTTTTTGTCAAGCTGGAGTTTTACAATCGCTTTGGAAATACTGAAATCCCTTGTTTCAACCTGTGCAAAGAATGTATCATCCACTTCATAGGTAAACTCATGAATTCCGGGTTTTAATCCTACAAAAGCTATTTCAAATTCCCTTCTCTTTCCCATTAACTCCGGTTTAAAGGACGGCAAAGGTAGTAATTTTTAGGATTAAAGAGCACAAAAATTTATATAATCTTTGCTTCCAATAGGCTGACAAGCTGCTTTTTCGTTATTTTTAGCCTCCATGAAGCAGAAATATAGCTGGACAAGA
The DNA here is from genome assembly GCA_030831945.1 of Ferruginibacter sp. Taxonomy (GTDB): domain Bacteria; phylum Bacteroidota; class Bacteroidia; order Chitinophagales; family Chitinophagaceae; genus Ferruginibacter. The sequence continues at coordinate 136,242 of JAURKC010000032.1, read as the reverse complement.
GTAGGAATTTGGTTTTTAATAGCCCTGTCCATCCACTTGTTTTCTATAAATGAACAGTGGGTAGAGCAGTATTATTCCAATGGGATTTACCCTATAATTTCCACTATTTTACGTGCTTTACTAGGCTGGCTCCCTTTTAGCTTCGGAGACATTTTATACGGGGCGGTAGTTGTCTGGCTACTGATAAAAGGGGTTAAATTGCTCCAATCTGCGCTAAATAAGCAATTGTTTAAACTTGATTTTAAATTAATCCTTCGACGGGGCTTGGTCTGGATACTTTTGATTTATATAAGCTTTAATGTTCTCTGGGGAATAAATTATAACAGGAAGGGAATTGCTGCACAATTGGGGTTGTTAACGGGAGATTATTCGGTTACTGATTTAATAGACCTTAATGCTGCTTTACTTCAAAAAGTAAATGAAAGTAATACCCTTTTATTCCAAACTAAGCCTGTTGGAATGAAGCCCTATCAAATTTTTGATCGTTCAAAACAAGCATACCGAGAGGCTGAGAAACAATATCCATTTTTAAATTATCATCAGTCTTCCATCAAATCTTCCTTATGGGGTTGGTTAGGAAATTATGTGGGATTTCTAGGGTACTACAATCCATTTACCGGAGAGGGCCAAGTGAATACGAGTGTTCCAGGTTTTATTCAGCCATTTACTAATTGTCATGAAATAGCGCATCAGTTGGGTTATGCCAAAGAGAGTGAGGCTAATTTTGTTGGCTATTTGGCTGCAACGAATTCAAAAGATCCTGACTTTCAATATTCTGCTTATCTAGAACTTTTTATCTATGCTAACAGTAATTTATTTTATACGGATTCGTCGGCTGCCAAAGCATTTGGAAAACAATTGCTACCTGCTGTTAAATCGGATCTAAAAAATTTGAGACAATTTTATAAACGTCATAGAAATCCAATTGAGCCGGTAGTGAGATGGGTTTATGGCGCTTATTTACAAAATAATCAGCAGCCATCAGGAATTTTAAGCTATGAAGAAGTAACTAGTTTTATGATTGCGTATCAAAAAAAATATAGAAAAATATAAATAGTGTAGTAACGATTTTATAGCGTTTACTATTTTACCTATTCCATTCATTGATTAAAAAACACTCTTTAGATATGAAATTATTTATTTCAATTGGAATTACTTTATTAGTAGGAAGCCTCGGCGGATTTTTTACCTCCTCGGCAGTAAAGGGCTGGTATGCATTGGCTAATAAACCATCTTTCAATCCACCGAATTGGATTTTTGCTCCCGTATGGACCTTCTTGTATTTGTTGATGGGAATTTCCCTTTACCTAGTGTGGAAAAGTGACGCAGCAAAAAAGCTAAAGCAAATAGCCCTTACTTTTTTTACCATTCAACTGGTATTGAATTTTTTCTGGTCCATTATTTTCTTTTATGCCCATCAACCAGGCTGGGCATTTTTAGAAATCATTGCTTTGTGGGCTATGATTTTACTAACGATACTATGGTTTGGCAAAATTTCTCCAACGGCAGCATGGTTGCTAGTGCCCTATATTTGCTGGGTAAGTTTTGCATCAGTGCTCAATTATTCAATTTGGAATTTGAATTGATTGAAAAAAACTCATTCAACTGTTAACCTAGTTTTAAATTCCATCCCATTCAACTGACAAAAAAATAGGTAATTCCATTTTTACAATAAAAATTAATCAATTCAATTGCTTTGATAAAACAGCGCTTTAAAGTAATTGCTTATTAGCAATTACAATGCAACAACCTTCTAAATGAAAGAACATAAAAATGAAAGAAACATTTATAGAAGACAAAAAATTTGAAACCAATGATTTGCTAATAAAAGGAGAATATGAAAACTGTATTTTCAATAGTTGCAATATTGCCGAAACCGATCTTTCCGCATTTAAGTTTATAGACTGCACATTTAACGGTTGCAATTTCAGTTTAGCAAAACTCAACAAGACAGTGTTTAGGGATGTAATTTTTAAAGACTGTAAAATGTTAGGTCTTCGCTTTGACAGTTGTAATGATTTTGGGCTTTCTTTTTCTTTTGACGGTTGTCAACTCAATCATACTTCTTTCTATAAAACGAAAATCAAAAAGACGATTTTTAAAAATTCGCAACTACAAGAAACTGACTTTGCAGAAGCCGACCTCACCAGTGTGGTATTTGACAACTGCGATTTAACACAAGCTGTTTTTGACCATACAACACTTGAAAAAGCGGACTTTAGGACTTCTTACAATTATTCCATTGATCCAGAAATTAACCGAATGAAGAAAGCAAGGTTTTCCGTTTTAGGCGTTTCAGGACTTTTAGACAAATATGATATTGATATAGAAAAATGATTCCAAGAATTGGAAGATCAATCTAAAAAATGAGAGAAATTCTTTTTTGGGAGAATACCTACAAATCAATTAATTAAAAACTATTTTTCCACATCATGCTTTCTACCGGCTTATTAGGCTGTCCACTGTATTTAGCATTTTTCTTTTCGTTGTACTTTACTTCAATCTCCCCGTCTACAGGGAAATAGATCAGCTGGCCGATAGGCATTCCAGCATATACTCTCACAGGTTGTTTAACAGAAATTTCTAATGTCCAGTTGCCGCAAAACCCTACATCGCCTTTTCCAGCTGTAGCATGGATATCGATACCTAGCCTTCCGGTACTAGATTTCCCTTCTAAAAAGGGTACATGAGCATGTGTTTCGGTATACTCTTCGGTAACACCTAAATAAAATTCATGAGGCAATAATAAGATTCCCTCTTCTGGTATATCAAAATGTTCGATGGTATTGTGCTTTTTAGCATCCAATTCTTTGTTGGTGTACGTAGCTAGGGATTTACCTAAATGCACGTCGTAGCTATTGCTACCCAAACAATCTCTTTTGTAGGGTACTATTTTGATAGTACCACTTTCCATTTCTTCTAAAATTCTCTTATCACTCAGGATCATGTCAGGTTAATTGGTTTAAATGTTTTATGCGTTACTTTGCCAAGAGTTTATGGTGAAATTTGTCAATTGAATTTCGACTGCAAATATTCATTCAAATTCCTGTAATCAAAAATTAATCATCGATTCATGCCGCTGGTTTATCAACAAAATATCAACGACACTACAAAATTAGGTGTTTGGCACATCACTGAGCCAGAAGAATTTTTTTTACAAAAAGTGACCTTGCAGCAAGAAATTACCCATCCTAATAAAAGAAGGCAACATTTAGCGGGTAGATTTTTATTACAGCAGTTGTTTCCAGATTTTCCTTATGAGCTCATTCGAATTGCAGATACTAGGAAACCTTTTTTAGAAAACGAAGCCTATCATTTTTCGATTTCTCATTGTGGTGAATATGCGGCCGTAGTAGTAAGTCCAAATTATAGAGTAGGGGTTGATATAGAAAAAATATCTAATCGAGTAGAAAAGATTAAGCATAAATTTTTGTCAGATCAAGAACAGCAGTTATTGAAGGAAGTACCGCTTTTACCTTATAGTACGTTGAGTGAAAAATTATTAACCGCTGCATGGAGTATTAAAGAAGCGTTATTTAAATGGCAGGGTAGTCAGGAGGTGGATTTTATAAAACATCTACCGATCATTCAATTTGATGGAGATGAGGACAAAGCAATTGCTCAATGCAAAATTTTAAAAAACAGATTAATAGACTTGCCAGTGCAGGTATTATTTTTTAATGATCATACCTTGGCTTGGGTGATTCAATCAGTTTAATTCATTGAGTAAATAAAACATCGAATAAATAAAAAAATTACAGTTGATCACATTAAACCAATAGCCATCATTTCATCAGAATAAGCAATACTTATATAAGTAGCAAGAAAAATGTACTAACCTTTGTCTTAAAGTTGAAGATACCGTCTGCTATCAATGATAAAGCAATACCGCCTTAAAAGGGCCGCTGATGTTTTAAATTTACTTCCCTAAACAGTACCGTCCCATTAACATAAAGCCCACCACCACCCAAATCATCCCAATGTAATTCTGCATCCATTAAAAAACGGGTGCTGTTAAATTCCATCAATTTAAATTGATAAGGCTTTTGTCTGCAATTAAAATGGGCGCATCATACACAGGTATATCTTTAAAATTATAGGTGTTTCCTTTTTTACTCCATAGTTGGGTTGGTATTTCATAGACTGCACCGGTGATAATGTCAATTAAAACAGGGGAATCAAAATTAGCATTGGAAAAAGAAAAGGTTTGTAATTTTGTTTGATTAGATTCTGAGGGGATGCTTTCATCTATCCATATTGTATAAACCTGCTTTTTTGAAACCTTGTGCTGGTAACCATAAACAGAAAGGCTGCGGTCAGTGGTCTGCGAAAAACGGTGTTCTCCCAAACTTGCACCTTCAATGTTATAAGTATGTTCCAAATCCATTAATCTTTCTAATGAATTATCAAAAATCGAGGTAACATTCTGAATGGCGTAGTAAGCAATTTTGGGGCGAATTAATTTTTTTGTAGAATCGGATTTAATGATGCCTTTATAATTAAGCCGGTTAATTGGCCCATTGGTATAAGCCATTTCTATGATACCGAAAATACTGCATTCAATATCATGCCCTAAGTTACCCAACATTCTCCGTGTATCCCATTTGGCTTGTGTTAATTCGCTCCAGTCATAATCCCATAAAGCACCTCTGCCACCTCCACCTCCAGATGGTGCACCGTTTTCGCCTTGCCTCAATTTAATATTAGGAGCATATTTATATAGTGCTTCCTGCAACATATATACTTTCAAATAGTTGGCATCGGGGTTATATACATAATCATGATAGGTCATGTTATCGAACAGTTTCATTTTCTTTTTTTCGGCAATCCGTTTGAAGAAACGTTCGGCATATTTATAACCAATATGACCTAATGCAAGTCCTGAAATTTTTGCATCGGGTTGTATTTTTTTAATAATTTCAGCAGTACGGATATTAAAATCGGCAATCAATTCAGGACTGTTAATAGTGTTGTCACCAAAATTAGGTTCGTTCCATACTTCCCAATCTTTTACTTTATCCTTATACCGGGTAACCATTGCTGCTACCCATTTATTATAGGCAATCAAAGCTTCCTCTGTAATAGGCAAACCTGCGCCAAGATTTGCCCCGCCACCACCTTTGTATAATGTATTGCCATACGATGTTTGTAGCCATGGTTTTAACCCTCGGCTGGCGGCATCATTAATAATGTTATCTAACCATGCCCAGTCATATTGGCCTTTTACTTTCTCTATTTTAGCCCAGCCACCCTGAAAACGTAGCAATTTAATGCCAAGGGGATTAAGATATTCTTTGTACTCGTTGTAATCAGCAAAATCTCTGTCTAATGTTTCGCAGCCAATCAACCAGTTAGATGATTCGATCGTGTTTGCATTTCTGTATTTTACAGAACCAATAAGCGGTAATGTAATTTTAATATCCGTTTTTACACGGCTGCCACTGGTATCTATCTTTTGTGAAAAGGTGTTTTGATTTAAAAAATATAACAAAACAAATAGGCCACCTATTTGAAGTACAGGTTTTAATAGTATTGATTTTTTTTCTATCATTTTATATTTAATCTTTGAATTTTAAGGGACTAGTTTATAAACAATCTCTAATCCCTTTTTTGATTTTGACATCGTTTCCATACGAGTGGTATCTACTGCAGTTTCCCAAACATATAATTTTTTAAGGCTCGTTAAATTCTGCAGAGAATTAATTGAACTATCAGTGATAGCAGTGCCATATAAATTTAGTAATTCAAGTTTATTCAATCCTGTAATGGCCGGAATGCCTTTATCTGTAATCTTATTTTGGTTTAAGTTCAACTTAAAAAGGTTCGGCAAATTTCCGATTATTTTAAGGTCTTCATCTGTGATACCACAGTTAGAGAGTTGTAGCCAAACTAGTTGATCTTTTACTGATTCTAGTACAGACAGATCTGGCTTAGTAGCGGAAGGTCCTATAAATTTCACTTCAAGTAGATTATTAGATTCATTGATAGCAAATACTTGAAATCCTTCTTGTATCAATGCAGCGAGGTCTTTTTTTGAAGCAGGTTTTGCTGAATAAGAAAGAATGGCAGCACGTCCTAATTGGAAGAAATCGCCGAAAATATTTTCTATCTTTTTATTAGGTTTTAGGTTGGCAACCGTCATGTTTCGATGCGCACCAGTTTCAATCCAAAATTCTAAAATAGCAATCTGTGATTCGGTTAGCGGTATTTTACCATCCGAAGGCATAAATTCTTTATGCTCTTTAGGAAGGGTAATGCGTCTAAAAATTTCGCTGGTTGCTGTATTACCTGGAATAACACCTTCTCTTGATTTTCCTCCAGTTAAAATTTCTTCATAAGAAGTGAGCAGTAGTCCTCCTTTTTTCTTTTCTTTATTGTGACAGCTAACACATTTGGATTGAAGAATAGGCATTACCGCATCATTGAAAATATCTGCAGAATCTAGTCCTGAAATTTTGGTGTGCGTGGCTTGATTTTTTTGACTTCCTGATCCAGCTATTGGTGCAAATTCCATCAGGTAATTACTACCATGGGTCAATGATCCACCCCAGTGGCCAGTGAGTATTAATAATACCGAAATCGACAATATTAATATAGTCCTTATCATTCGGGATACCTTTATAAAAAAAGGCAGTGGGAATGCAGTCAGTAAATAGCAGCAAGTAGCAATCACTGCAAGGGTTATCCCACTTATTTTGTGAAGGTTTAGTGTTGACTCTTCATAGCCACCACCAAGGGATAAAAAATATCCAGCAGTTGCTGAAAAAATTGAGCTAATAGCAGCTGCTAACCATACCAGTGAAATTGTTTTTGCAAAGGATTCTCTTGGCTTAAAAAATTGAAGTAGCTCCATTAAAATTGCAAATACCAAAAGGCCTATTGGCAGATGAATAAATAGGGGATGAAATCTTCCGAAAAACATGGTTAAATCAGCAGTTGCTTGCATAAGTAAATTAGTTACATTATTATTTTAGTGGACTGCCTTTTAATTTTTCACCGTTGGTGGTTAATATTTGAAATTCATGAGCACCATAGCCATTGTAGGTCCATACGATTTTTTTATTCTTGTCTACTTCAAACAAACGAATCCCATCACTTGCACCATAACTTGCAATTACCGTGTGGCCATTGGCTAATCGTTGGGCACCGCAGGGATCTTTAAATGGTTTTTCTTCAAAATCATCATTAGATATTTTCCAAACAATATTTCCTTGAGGATTAAATTCTACCACTTTATTTCCATGAGTAAGTGTAACTAATGTATTGCCATTTTGTAATCGGATAGCAGTAAAAGGCCAGTTTTCGACTGCTCTACCTCCTAATTCAGCAAGGTCAGTTTTGATAGTGTTTACGATTTTTCCAGCAGGGGTATATTCTTTTACACTGAATGCCAATAAATGGGGTACTAAATAATTACCAGTAGGTAGTTTTCGGGCCATTCTAGTTTGCATATGAATATTATCTGTTTCGGGTAGTAAGGGTACCGAAATTTTTATCTCCCCCGATTGATCGACTTCTAGAAGTCGCGGTGCTTTTCCAGATTCAGTGATTAATGTATTTCCATTTTTTAATCTAACGGCCGTGCCTAATTCGTTTTCTGTAGCAGACTTTTTAAAATTAAAAATTACTTTTTTGTCGACGTCATATTCTCTCACTTCATCACCCCAACAAATTAAAATATTGCCATTCGGCAATACATATCCATCTCTTGCACCTGCTTTATCGGCTTTCCAAATTTCTTCTCCATTCTCACCAATAATACCAGTGAATTTTGGACCAGCGATAAAAAAAGAATGACGAATAGCTGTTTTTCCTATGTTTTGTGCCTGCATTGCAGTAGGCACAATTTGAAAAGAGAGGAGTAGAATGCAAAGTTGAAGGCTAAATAATTTCATAGTATTTTTTATTTAGGAGATGATATCTTTTACCACATTACCATGTACATCGGTCAGTCGAAAATCACGACCACCAAAACGGAAGGTGAGTTGTTTATGGTCTATTCCCAACAAGTAGAGCATGGTGGCATGTAAATCATGAATGGTAACGGGCTTGTCTACAACGCGGTAACCGTATTCGTCGGTGGCTCCATAAATCGTTCCTCCCTTAATGCCAGCGCCTGCCATCCACATGCTGAATGCGGATGGATTATGATCACGTCCATCCTGCCCTTGGGCAAAAGGTGTACGTCCAAATTCGCCTGACCAAACAACTAAGGTTTCTTCCAATAGGCCACGCATCTTTAAATCTTTTAATAGACCAGCAATCGGTTGATCTATTGCTTGGGCATTACTTTCATGTCCGGTTTTTAAATTTGCGTGTTGGTCCCAACGGTCGAAGCCTCCAATAGAAGGGCAGGTAAGTTCAATAAATCTTACCCCTCTTTCAACGAGTCTTCTAGCAAGTAAGCATTGAGCTGCATAACTTTTTGTATGTGGATTGTCAGAATCTAATCCATATAGTTTTTTAGTAGCTTCTGATTCTGATTTAAATTCTGTGAGCTCTGGAATGGAAGATTGCATTTTATAGGCCAATTCATAATTGCTAATAGCGGATTCCATTTCGTCTGCGCCTTCTAATGAGCTCAATAGATGTTTGTCTCTTTTTTTCAAAAAGGCTAATTTTTCATCTTGAATTCCAGCTATTGAATCAATTGGTTTAATATTCGCAATGGGCTCTGCACCTGCGCGTAAAATTGAAGCTTGATAGGTTGCAGGAAGAAAACCATTTTTAAAATTATCAAGTCCTCCAGGAGGAATAAGCCCACCATCCAGCACTACATATCCTGGAAGTGTATTATTCTCGCTACCTAATCCATAGTTCATCCAGGCACCCATGCTAGGGCGTCCTTGTAAACCGCTGCCTGTATGAAGAAAATAATTTGCGTTGGTATGTTCTGGAAAATTAGAAACCATAGATCTAATCAATGCTAGGTCATCTACACAGGTAGCAATATGTGGAAATAATTCGCTCACTTCCATTCCAGACTCACCATATTTTTTAAAAGACCAGGGGCTCTTTAAAATTTTGCCCACATTTGCAAATTGAGTAGCGTCCACTTTGAACTTGCTGCTAGGGTCTTCTCCATTTTCTTTTTCAAGTCGTGGTTTAGGATCAAAAGAATCTACTTGTGATACCCCTCCATCCATGTAAAGGAAAATAATATTTTTAGCTCTTGGTAAAAACCCTGGTGCTTTAGGGCCACGGGATAAATAATCTACTAGCGCTGACTTATCAGAAGAGCTCGAACAAGAGGGTAACAGGCTTCCAAATAAACTCACCATTGCAAGCGAACCAAAGCCGCATTTGCAGATGCCTAACATCTCCCTTCGGGAAAGCTGTTTTTGATAGGGTGGTAGATGCTTTGACATATTAATTTAAATAAATAAATTCCTTTAGGTTAAAGACAGAATGAATATAATCTTTCCAAACGATCCATTCAATATTTGTTTTTATTCCATGCTTCGCATAGGTGTTTTTCAATTGTGCAATAAATTCTTTTGCATCATCTATTTCTTGTTCTGAAGCATTTCTAGAAAGGCTTCGCTGATAGATCCAATCAACTCGGTCATCGGACGTACTAATTTTTTTTGACAAAAGATTGGTTGCCATCGCTTCGGCTTGTTGAATTACAAAAGGATCATTTAAAAGTATCAGCGACTGCGATGGGACATTGGTAACCGTTCTTCTTCCAAAGGAATTAAATGGATTAGGCCGATCGAATGTCATCATCATTGGATCCATAAAATTCCTTCTTACTTCCAAATAAATACTTCTTCTTCTATCGCCATCAAGTGGACCAGATTTGGAAGGTTTACCACGACCATTCATAAATCGAGTAATATGAACGGGTATAGAACTACCAAACATCTTTTTATCTAACTGGTCTGAAGAAGCCAACATAGCATCGCGAATGGCTTCTGCTTCGAGTCTTCGAACTGGATAGTGCGATAGCATACTATTGGAGGGATCTATTTTGGTAGCCTTGTTATTGGGCACTACTGATCTTTTGAATGCATCAGATAATACAATATTCCGTATAGTTTTTTTGATGGAATATTGGTCTTTCTGAAACTGAATGGCTAGATGATCTAACAACTCAGGATGAGAAGGCAATTTTCCTTGCATACCAAAATTATCAACTGTTTCAACAATTCCTTTGCCAAATAGATGGTGCCAGATTCGGTTGACCATTACTCGGTAGGTGAGGGGGTTGTTAGGGTCTGTAATAGCAGTAGCCAATTGCATGCGCCCACTTCCTTTTACATTAAAATCTGGATTCGAAACTTTCACAGCATGTAAAAAAGCACGGTTTACTGGTTCAGGGGAAAGTTCAGCACAATTACCGCGAATAAAAACGGGACTATTTTTTCCAAAGCCATCTGTTACACCATAGAAAAATTCGGTAGAGTCTGTAAAGGATTGTTCTAGTTCAGATTTTTTTTGAAGCAGATTGTCAATGGAGAGCGATTTTCTGTCTAAACGATTGGATTGGATAAGTGAATTTACTAACTGTACATCCGAAGCGGATAACTTATTCTCTACAATTGCTTGAAGTGATTGAGCTGGTTGATTAGATGGATGTTTTGAAATGGCTGGCTCAAACCATTTTTTTTCAAAGGCAATTGCATATTTCACTTCGATATATGATTCCTTTTTCATTTTAAAGACATGCGAATCATAAACACCGGAAACCACTTCAATATAGGCTTTGTGTCCTTTCCATTGGGATACGTCAAAAATAAAATTTTTAAACATTGCGGTATCCACTCTTTGCTCTATTCCTCCATAAATTGGATATTGGATAAGTTGAAAATTATCAATCACTATTCTGATAGAAGCCTTTTTTCCTGCAGCCTTTACGCCAATAAAATTCTTGTTGATGGTAAAGTCTGGTGAACGAAGTGCACCAAAAATTCCGATAGCTAATTTTTTACTGGATGCTTTTCCGTCTTGAAGCGATATTAATTTATGCTTGTCATTAAACACGGGATCTCCCAGGGTGGTGCTGTTTGTGAAAGCTAAGCCATCCGATTTCCAACCATCCAAATCTGATCCAGAGAAATTTCCTAGAACGGAATCCTCCTTGGGGCGGTCTTGTAAATTAATATTAGCAACAGTGGTTTTTAAAGCGTTGGAGGGAGTTTGTTTTTTAATCCAGCTACTAATTAATTGAGTGCGTATAGAATCTTGAATGGATTGTAATTGTTGTGTTTTTTTAGATGTTTCGATAAGATTAGCAGGGATCGGTGAAAACCTGGTTCCTTCCATCAGTCCATAAAAAGAGTAGTAGTCTTTTGTACTTATAGGATCAAACTTATGGTCATGACAGCGGGCACATGAAATGGTTAGTCCTTGGAAAGTTTTACCAGTAACATCGATCATATTATCAATACGGTCAGATTCATCTTTTCTAACATCCACTGGACTGTGTGAGCCTTCTGCCATTGCATAAAAAACAGTTCCCAATTGTGATTCATTTATTTTTTCAGCTACATTAATTCTTGGTGCTTCTAATAAATCGCCAGCTAATTGTTCACGTACTAGTTGATCGTAGGGGACATCAGCATTAAAGGCACGAATGAGGTAATCCCGATATCTCCAGGCACCAGAAATGGTGAAATCAAATTCGTGTCCTTTTGTTTCAGCATACCTTACTAGGTCCATCCAATGCCTTGCCCAACGTTCTCCAAAAGCTGGCGATTGCAAATACTGGTCAACCATTTTTGGATAAGCATTTTGACTTTTATCTTCTAAAAATTTTTGGATCGCCATTGGCGTTGGTGGAAGTCCTGTTAACACATAGGAAACTCTTCGAATGAGGGTATTTTTATCAGCTGCGTCTGAAACGCTGATATTATTTTCTTCCAATTTTTTATTGATGAAATAATCGATTGCATTGCCTGAATAATTTTTTAGTGCATCCGTTTCTTTTGGGGAAATAAATGCCCAATAGGGTTTCCACTCCGCACCTTGAGCAATCCATTTTTTTATCAAAGCAATTTCACGATCGGTCAGTTTTAAATTTGATTCTGGTGTTGGCATCATGATATCAGGATCCTTGTGATTGATTCGAAAAAGCAGCATACTTTTTTCTGAGTGAATCGGATCAACCGCTTTGTTTCCATCTTTTGTTAAGGCAGTAGCTCCTTCATAGGTATCCAATCGCAGATTACCTTTTCGGCTACTTGGATCGGGACCATGACATAGGTAACATTTTTGGACTAGTATAGGGCGGATATCGTAATTAAAATCTACTTTGTCGGCAATAGGGGGAGAAATAGTCTGATTGCAGCCTACGAATCCATAGGTAAACAAAAGGATGGCGCTAATAACCAAGATGGTCTTTTGATTCATAGCAAGTCGAGCTGACATGGTCTATAGCAATTTTTTTCAAGTTACGGAAGATTTTATTTAGTAGCATTCAATTTTAACTAAATAAGTAATTTCCATTATTAAGGTAAGGTTGAATGAAGTTGTAAATAAACAAGAATTTACTGAAGGCTAACCTGCTCTGTAAATCCCTTCATCTTATTAGCAAATAGTTCTAAGGTATTTGACAATTCCTTCCAATTTTTTTCACGAATCTTTTTGGTGTCAAATAATTGGCTACCCATCCCTAGTCCTGAAGCGCCCGCTTTCATATAGTCTAAACAATTATCAATATTAACGCCTCCAACCGGAACTAATTTTATTTGATTGAGTGGCCCCCTTAAATCTTTTATGTATTCGGGTCCAAGGGAACTAGCAGGAAATACTTTTACCATCTCTGCTCCTAAAGACCATGCTTGGAATATTTCGGTAGCAGTGTAGGCGCCAGGAAATACAGGTATTTTTTCTTTTACACAAGACTTTATTACCGATTCATTTATTATAGGCATCACAATAAATTGTGCTCCTGCTTCTATCGCTAGATCTAATTCCTTATCGGTGCAAACTGTTCCAGCTCCTATATTGAGTACACCTTCATATTGATTCATTATTTCACGAATCATTTGCTCAGCATTAGGCGTATTCATGGTAATTTCAACAGTAGTAAATCCTGCTTTAACATAATATGGAAGAATCCCAAGCGTCTCTTCTAAGGTTAAGCCTCTAATAATCCCAATGACAGGAAGGGTTAAAAATTTTTGTAGAGAAAAAATATGCTTGTTCACGAAATATTATTTAAGCTATTGAAAAGATTGAAATATTTTGATCTGCCCCCAAAAAGCAGCCTTGTCCATCATTGCTGGCTCAATATAAATAGTTTTTGCATCAAAACTAAGCTTTTCAATAGCCAGTTGATACAATTGAAACAGACTGTTTCCACTACATAAAACAATGGTACAGGGCATTTCCTGATACAGTGATTTAATTTCTGAACCAATTAACAATCCGCTTAAATAAAAATAGTTTTCTTGTGATGAGAGTAGGCTGAACAAAGCATTGGTTCTTACAGAAAATAATTTATTGAGCAGGTTAGCATTATTTTGAGATGCATTGAGTCCATTATAAAAGGATTGCAAATTTAATTTGTCCATCACTTTTTGATTGTCTTCTTTAGAAACAGCTCCTTTTAGAACGCTCTTAGTGGAAAGCAATTCAAACATTTCGCCAGTTAGGTAAGTTTTAAAATCTACTATATTCCCCTTACTTATTTTGATGTGTTTTGAATGGGTTCCTGGAAAGATGCAAATAGCCTCTTCGTTGAGTTGCATCAATTCCTTTAATTCAGCAATACCAATCAGTTGAGTTTCTTCACCTCTCATTACATCATTGGTAGTGCGTACTCCAGAAATCAATAATAGATCATATGGAAATTCAGCATTACTTTTCATGAATTTCGAAAAGGCATTTTTTCCATTCAGCGCAAAAGGAATTTTTGCATAAGGCAACTCTTCTATTCCGATGCTGGAGGAAGCCATACCTGAAATGAGAATCGGTATATTTTTATTCTCTTTCAATTGGTCGGCTAACAAAATTTCGATTTGGACTAATAAAAATTGCAGATAGCATTCTTTTTTAGAAATCTTTTCTGAGTCAGCAGTCCACCGATTATGAATGCTTTGTACACCGTTTGGTGAAATAATTTCGTTTATCACCGCTTCTTCTTTTAAATTAATTAATCGAAGTCTAAATTCGGAGGTACCCCAATCACAACTAATGATAAAATTATTCATGTATTAGTTAATATGTAAAGCAACTGTTTAGGTGAAATAGATTCAGCAATATAGCAATGAAAAAGCAATGGAAAAATAAAAAATCGTTTATTTAAAAAGGCAATTCGATAAGAATTGCCTTTTTAAATATTTGTGCGGCAAAGGAGATTCGAACTCCCACGCCCTTTCGGGAGCTACCACCTCAAGGTAGTGCGTCTACCAATTTCGCCATCGCCGCATCATAATCAGTAAATAGCGCCGAAGCCTATTACTGATGAGGAATGCAAATGTAAAAAACTTTAGGCTTATAAAAATCAAGCATTGGCTTTTAGTCTTTCAAGATTTGCGAAGTAAAATACGCTGGGTGATGATATAAAAAAGACTGTTACTTTTTTAAAATAATTTTGAAGGTAGTCCCTTTTCCAAGTTCAGAATTTTTTACAAACAATTGACCTTGGTGGTATTGTTCTATAATTCTTTTAGATAAACTGAGCCCTAGGCCCCAGCCGCGTTTTTTAGTTGTAAAACCAGGCTTGAAAATATTGCCTAAATTTTGTTTACTGATTCCTTTTCCTGAATCGGTTACTTCAATAATTACCGAGTTGGATTCTTCTTTAATTTTAATTAGGATATTTCCGCTAGCCTCTGTAGCATCTAGCGCATTCTTTAATAAATTTTCAATAACCCAATCAAATAATGGACCATTGGCCATTACATTCAATTTTCCTATACCTGCGCTGTCAACACTAAAACTAATTTTTTCAGGAGCCCTTCTTTTGATATAGGCTACCATATTGTCTATTTGTTCAATCAAATTGACACTTTCAAGTTGCGGATGACTGCCTATTTTACTAAAGCGATCGCTCACTAGTTTTAGTCGGTCAACATCTTTGATCATTTCTTTTGCTACTTTTTCGCTTCCGGGCATCTCTTTCAATAATTCTACCCATCCTTGCAAAGAGGAGAGAGGTGTTCCTAATTGATGAGCGGTCTCCTTTGCCATACCAGCCCATACTTGGTTTTGGGTTGATTTATGACGGGTAGTGATGGTGATTAGTGTGATGAGGATAAAAAGTGCTACAATCAGCAACTGAACGATTGGGTAATATTTTACTTCTCTAAGTAGTTTTGAATCGCCAAAATAATATTTGTTGATAATCAGTGGATCTTTATTCACTTCTACAATGATTGCATCGTTTTGGCTTTTAAATTCTTGTACTTTTTTCCGAAGAAAATTGCTATCAATCTTTAGTAGGGCAGTATCAATATTTAAAAGCTGACCGGATGGATTATCGTGCTCATCTGTTTCTATTATTGGAATAGTAGAATTGTGTGAAGTGATGGCATTGGTAAGATCAAGGGCTGCTTGGTCAGTTACTGCCGCCCTTGTTTTGAGCGATTGAACCCATACGGCTACTTTTTCTCTTTCATCAGCAGCCAGTTTTTCGGATAGATAGTTGGAATAGAAAACAGTGCCTGTTACTATTGCAATGGCAATGATTGCCAGCGACGTTCTCCAATTAAAGAATTGATTCAACATTTTATCAAATGTAAAGTAAGAATTAAGAAATCAAAAAAAGAAATGGAGTATGTTTGTAAAAAATAGGATCATTCCTTTATTTAATTCAGCGATACTATGGAATTACAAGGTAAAAATGCCGTAAGTACGAATGATTCCACCAATAGTGGACTTCCGTTGGTGTCCATTGTAATATTGAACTGGAACGGTAAGGAACATCTGCGTACTTTTCTGCCTTCAGTATTAGCTTCAACCTATGCCAATAAGCGTGTAATCGTTGCCGATAATGGGTCTACCGATGATTCTATTATTTTTTTGCAGCAAAATTTCCCACAGGTTGAATTATTGATTAGTCCAATTAACGAAGGTTTTGCTAAAGGTTATAATACTGCTCTAGCCCAGGTAAAGAGTGATTATTTTGTTTTATTAAATAACGATGTGGAAGTAAGTCCTGGTTGGATAGAGCCTATCATAGAATTAATGGAAGCCGATAAAAATATCGCAGTTTGTCAGCCCAAATTGCTGGATTTTACCAAAAGGCAACAATTTGAATATGCAGGGGCTTGTGGAGGTTGGATAGATTCATTGGGTTATCCATTTGCTAGAGGTAGAGTATTTGAGCAGTTGGAAACTGATCAGGGTCAATATAATACTGCTCAACCTTGTTTTTGGGCTAGTGGTGCTAGCATGTTTGTAAGAGCGGCTGCTTTTAATGAGGTCGGTGGGTTGGATGAGTATTTCTTTGCCCATCAAGAGGAGATAGATTTTTGCTGGCGTATTCAACTCGCTGGATATAAAGTATATATTGAGCCCAAAGCGGTGGTCTATCATTTGGGTGGCGGTACATTGTCTAAGGGTAATCGGCTTAAGAATTACTTAAACTTTAGGAACAATCTGGTAATGTTAGCTAAGAATTTATCTTTTATAGACGCAGTTATTATCCTTCCTATTCGGTTTGCGCTGGACGCAATAGCCGCTTGGAAGTCGGTATTTAGTGGCGACCGTATATTATTTATTTCTATATTTCATGCACATATAGATTTCTTTAAGTGGATCTTGGTGGGTCGGAAAAAATCAGTTTTTCCCATTACAAGAAAGGGGAAAATTCATGGTAAATATGTAGGATCGATTGTTTGGCAACATTTTATAAAAAAGAAAAATGTCTTTTCGGAAATTGTTGCCATCAAATAATTTTTTTTGAGCCACTTTACTTATTTTTGCACTCGCAAATAGCATATTATGGAATACGAAGTAATAGACAATAAACACAAAGATTTTGCTCATAATTGGGTGTCCTCCTCTCGCTTTATTTGGTTTTGCCAGATTTTTGTGGTGGTAGCATTTATTTTGGGAAGTTGTATGGGTATGTATAGCCATCGTTATAAAGGGAAGCCGGAAGTAAATGTTCCTGAAAACACTTTATACAATCCGCAGTACAAATAAAAGTTTTGTATTGTCGATACAATCCCTATTTTTGCAATCCGCAAAAAAGTTCTTATTTAAAAAAGCGAAAGTAGCTCATTTGGTAGAGCACGACCTTGCCAAGGTCGGGGTGGCCGGTTCGAGCCCGGTCTTTCGCTCTAATTGATCCCGATTCGTCGGGATTTTTTTTCTACCGTCGGCCTACTGCCGATTTCGTTCACACTCGGGTGGTGGAACTGGTAGACACGCAGGACTTAAAATCCTGTTCGCTGTAAGGCGAGTGTGGGTTCAACTCCCATCCCGAGTACTTTAATAAAATGAAATGCCTTGTAAATTATAAGTTTGCGAGGCATTTTTATTTTTGGGGATACTATGGGGGACGATTTAAATTCTACGCTTGAATCTTATTTAATAAATTTCATTGGAAAACTTAGTATTCTTTCTATCAACAAGGAAGCAACCGTTGAAGCCCGAAGGGCTGAGGATCAATTTTATCAGCAATGGGGTATCTTTATTTCATAAATACCCCATTTGGGGTATAGGAAATAAAATAAATATATTTAAATTGCTTGTATATTTTAAAGAAGTGGAGTCCAGTAACCACATTAAACGGGGCAAAATCCGAAAAGCCTTAACAAAAGGAATTTAAATACTTTATTAGAATGAGTTTAGTAAACAAATATAACATTGCTGAAAAAGATTTATATCAATTAGGTGTAATTGAATCTAAAAAGAAATCGAGCGGTTTTTTTGAAAAAGAAAAATTGAAAGCGGCATCATTAAAGATTCTGAAACCTTATAATGTTAAGTTCTTGGATTTAGGAAACCTTCTTGACGAAATAAAAAATGGTGGTTTTGATGTTAAATATTCTGAAATTCCATTAGAATCAAAAAATCATGACCCAAAAACAATAATTCATGAGACAATAAATATATTAACTCAAAAGAAAATAAAAAAATATAGTGGATTTTCTAATCTTAATTTAAATGATTTATCAAATGAAATAGAATCTTTTTTCATGGGGCAAAAATTCGGATATATTGCAGAAGTCAAACCCCAGGTATTTACTGAAACAGATAATGAGGGGAATAAAATAATTAAATGTTTTACTGCTAAGACATTAATAAAGACTTGGGGGAATACTAAAGAAACGGCGGTAAATGTTGTTTTAGAAAAAAATGGCAATAACCTTAATATTTATTGCGGATTTACTGGGAATAAGGGAGTTTTAAGCGGCCAGGGGGTTTTTGGAATGGTTGTAACAGGTGGGGTATCTTTAATTGGAAATGCAGCTTCAGCAATAAAAGATGGAAAAATGGTTGACTCTACATTATTATATATTGATGAGCTTTTGAATAACCTTTTTCAAAAAGATTCAAACAGTAATCAAAATTTAGTTATAGATAATTCGAATGACATACCATTGCAGTTAGAAAAATTAGCTGCTTTAAAAGATAAAGGAATTATTAGTGAAGATGAATTTAACTCAAAAAAGAAAGAATTATTAGATAGGATGTAGTAAAAAAATAAATGATTTATCTTACTACCAAATTTAACCATTAGGCACAGGATGGAGTCCTGCGCCTGAGTGAAAATAAGGTAGATTTTTGAATTGTACTGCTACAAAAACGTATTCGAATAAATTTACATTCAATAAACCTTGCATGTTTATTTATTTTGAAAATATGATGTGTTAAAGTAAATTTGAAAGGAACGTCATTTTAAGGAATGATAATTTTAAACCTATTTCAACACAGTTAAAATTTGATTAATTATGAAAACGATGAAATTAACAATTGCTATACTGATTTTCTCAACAGTAAGTGTGTTCGCTCAAAAATATGAATACACCCAAATGACCACTATTGAATCGGTTATTCCGGGAGGTATAGGAAGATCGAGAATGATTACTACCAAACCTAATGGTGAATTGGATGAAGTGAAGATGGAAAACTTTTTTTCAATTGTAGGGATTAATTTTGGAAATGTTAGAGGCAACGATAAAATGATTGCAGATAAAATCACCAAACTTTCAGACGAAAATTGGGAATTGGTTTCGGTAACACCAGGTGTGTATGCTAGTGAATCGAATGGTATTTTTATTACACGTTATTTATTGAAAAGACTGAAGAAATAGTCGTTCCGTTTTTATAAAAATTGAAATTTCGTTATTTACCCATCAGTCACAGAACTAAGTTCTGTGACTTTTTTTATTGCTAAAACCTATTTATACACTTTCAGCATCCTCAGGCGCAGGACTCTGTCCTGTGTCTGCGAGGGTACTGCTACTTTGATAAGTATTTATACTAGTTTCATTAATTGTTGCTGGAAGATTAATAATTATCGTGTACAGGACTGAGTCCTGCGCCTGAGTGATTTAATTAATAAGGCTCTGTTTCCCTTTGTTGCTTATTTAGGTGATGAGGTAGTAATATTGCAAAGTAATTTTATGTTTTCTCTTTCAGTATATTGATGGTGTTTATTCGTTATCCAGTCCCATATTTTTAATGAGCTTCCCGTTCTGCATTTCATCCGGTAACGAATAATAAAAGCTGATGTCAATGTCAATAAACCAATGAAAATAATAGAAGCATTAATGCTTATTAAGTCTGCGATTATTCCAGTTAGTATTGCCCCAATTGCATAACCTAAATCTCTCCACAAACGAAAAATGCCAATACTTTTTGCTCTGTCCTGCGGATTTGTATTTTCTGCTACAGTAGCTAAGAATGTTGGATATACCATTGCTGTACCCCATCCCAAAATGGATGAAAGAATAATAAAGTGAAACATAGTGTTAGCCCAAACCAAAACAATCAATGCGATAGCCTGTAAAAACATACCTACATACAGCATATCTTTCTTACATAAGTTATCAGCCATTTTACCTGTAAATAATTGACCGATACCCCAAACAGCAGGATAGATAGCTGTAACAATACCGATTTCAACAATAGAAAACCCTTTCGTTGCCAATAGAATGGGAAAAATACCCCAGGCCATACCATCATTAAGATTATTGATTAAACCAGCCTGGGTTACAGAGCCTAAATTTTTATTTTTCCATGTGGTATCCCAAAATATATTTTTCAATAACGGGATAGTATTATTAATGCTTTCTTTTACAACATGCTGTTTGGTATCTTTTATAAAAAAGACACTACCCAGCAACCCCAGAAAAACTAAACCAATACCAATATAAAACGGATATGGTCTTATACCAAATTTACTGGCTATCCAGCCGGTTAAAAATGCTACTGCTGCTACGGCAATGTATCCAGCAAATTCATTTAAACCCATTGCAAAGCCCCGTTGCTTTTCTCCTACCAAATCTATCTTCATTACTACTGTACTACTCCAGGTTAAACCCTGGTTAATGCCTAAAAGTACATTAGCAGTTATTATCCAACTCCACGAAGGAGCAAACATTAAAATAAATGGAATAGGAATACCAATTATCCAACCGATTACCAACATTTTTTTTCTTCCGAATTTATTTGCTAAAGTACCGGTGTAATAATTTGTAATGGCCTTTACAATACCAAATACAATGATGAAAGAGAGAATGGCTGTTCTGGCTGCTATGGCAAATTCTTTTTCGGCAATCTGAGGAAGAATAGATCGTTCCAAACCAACCATTCCGCCTACAAAAGCATTGATAATTACAAGTAGTGTAAACTGTTTCCAGTTTTCTTTTAGTCCTAACTTAATTTCCTTTTGGTGCATGTTTACAGTATACTATTTTACACTGCAAAGGTGGCTGCTATAAACGGCTATTCTTTTATCATAAGATAAATAATTACTGAAGGGCCCTTATGCGGCTAAGACTTACTTGTGTAATGCCTAGGTAAGATGCGACATATTTAAGCGGCACTTTTTTTAGTACATCATTGGCTTCATTTAACAGGGCTTTGTATCTTTCTTCGGCAGAGTGAAACTGTATACCTTCTATGCGGTTTACAGTGTCTACATGTCCGGCTTCAAATATTTTGCGAAATAGTCTTTCAATTTCAGGAAACTTATCATACAGTTTGAATAGAGCAATAGCGTCAATGGCCACAATTTCTGCCTCTTCCAAAATTTGTATTGCCTTACGGCTTGGTTTGCCGGTAAACAGGCTTTCAACTCTTGCAATGATGTTATTTTCAAAATAGAAGCCCTCTGTAATGTCTATGGCATCTTTATGATAATAGATACGGGCTACTCCTTTATTGACAAAATAAATTGTTTTGCAGGTATAACCGATAGGTTGGAGGTCTTTGTTTTTTTTGATGCACATAGTATTACTTATACCCGCAATTGCTTCTTCCGCTTCTTTGGAAAGCGAATTAAAATTTTTGAAGTATTGAAATAGGCTACTCATTATTTGAATCATGAAGGTAACACAACCTGCCTAATATTAGTTTTGTAGGTACCAGAAGCTTTGGTAACAATTCAATACAATTGTATCAATTTATAACTTATTCCCCTCCAATGTAACCTTTGTTACCATCCGCCAAAATTCTAATTAACATCTTTGCACTCACAAAAAAAGACATTATGGAAATATTAGGCTACATTTTGGCAGCAATTGTAGGTATATCGCTTGGATTAATTGGTAGCGGGGGATCTATTTTAACAGTACCCGTTTTGGTATATGTGATGAGTGTAAACCCTGTACTGGCAACGGCTTATTCGCTGTTCATTGTAGGTTCAACTGCATTAGTCGGTGGTGTGCAAAGTGCCATACAAAAAAAGGTGGATTTTAAAACTGTTCTCATTTTTGGTATCCCCTCTATTGCCTCAGTATATGCCACCCGTATGTGGTTGGTACCATTAATACCAAAAGAACTTTTTTCTATAGGCACCTTGGTAATTACAAAGCCAATAGCATTGATGCTGCTATTTGCTGTGGTTATGATACTGGCTTCAATCAGTATGATTAAGACGAGCAAAAAGAAAGAAGTAGTTGATGAAAATGTACCAATGAAATATAATTATCCTGTGATTCTGCTGGAGGGTACTGTGGTAGGTTTGCTTACCGGACTTGTTGGTGCAGGCGGTGGATTTTTGATTATACCTGCATTGGTACTGCTTGCCCGTATGCCTATGAAGCTGGCTGTAGGTACATCTTTATTTATTATAGCAGCAAAATCGCTAATAGGATTTATTGGCGACTTGCAAGGCAGCCAGGTTATTGACTGGAAATTGCTAGGAAGCTTTACCGGATTTGCAGTTCTAGGAATTTTTATAGGTATTTATCTATCTAAAAAAATACCAGGCGATAAATTGAAAAAAGCATTCGGCTGGTTTGTACTTGTAATGGGTATTTACATCATCATAAAAGAAATATTTTTCCCAACTGGTGGTGGACATTAATGAAAGAATAACCTTTAAAAAAACTGCTTCATCACATTAGACGATTCAAAACTTAACACAGTTTTTTTTACCAGTACACCAAAAGATCTTAATGTGACAAATGTTACCAAAACAGGTAAAAATACGTAGCATCTTTGCATAACAATTAAATTAAAAATTTAAAATAATAACTATGTTTTTTCAACACATTTACGACAAAAGCCTTGCTCAGGCAAGTTATTTCATCGGTTGCCAAAAGGCAGGCGTTGCAGCAGTTATTGATGCAAAACGGGATGTGGATACCTATCTCGAAATTGCTCAAGCTAATAATATGAAGATTACTCACATTTTCGAAACGCATATTCATGCCGATTTTTTAGCAGGTTCAAGAGAACTAGCTGCATTAACCGGTGCTGATTTGTATTTGTCTGATGAAGGCGGCTCGGGTTGGGAATATGAGTTTAAACATATTGGTTTAAAAGATAGCCAAAAGGTACAATTAGGCAACCTTACATTTGAAGTATTGCATACGCCTGGTCATACTCCTGAAAGTATCAGTTTACTTTTAACAGATAATCCTGCTTCTAAAGAACCGGTGATGTTATTTTCCGGCGACTTTGTTTTTGTTGGTGATATTGGCCGGCCAGATTTACTAGAGAAAGCTGCTGGCATTTCAGGCACAGCAGATGCTGGTGCACATCAAATGTTTAACTCCATTAATAAATTTAATGCGCTCGCTGATTATATTCAGGTATGGCCCGGTCATGGCGCAGGTAGTGCCTGTGGTAAGGCTTTAGGATCCGTACCCAGCACTACGGTTGGATATGAAAAGGCAAGAAATTGGGCTTTTCAGTATGCGGATAATGAAAAAGGTTTTATAAAATATTTACTGGAAGACCAACCAGAACCACCAAAATATTTTGCCATGATGAAACATCTTAATAAGGTTGATCGTCCTTTATTAACAGCAGTACCAAAACTGAAACAATTTTCAGTGGTAGAATTAAAAGGCGCAATGGCAAAAGGTATGAAACTGATTGATGCAAGAAATAAAGTAGATTTTGCTGCAGGTTTTATTCCTGGCAGTTTCAATATTCAAGGCAATAATTCATTTGCAACATGGGCAGGTTGGTTTTTAAAATATGATGAACAATTTCTTTTATTAGCGGATGAAAATCAGATAGATGACCTGACAAGAAAATTGATGCGCATAGGCTTGGATAATATTTATGGTTATGTTGGTTCAACCGCGGTTTGGACAGATGCTGGGGGTACTTTAGAAAAAGCCAATGTTATTTCTTTGGCAGAAGCAAAAAAACGTATTACTAATAATGGTGTGCAGGTAATTGATTTAAGAGGTGCAGCCGAATACAATGCAGGGCATATTGCAAAAGCAGAAAATGTATTTGTTGGTACACTGGCAGATAACCTTGATAAAGTGAGTAAAGACAAACAAGTAATCATCTATTGCCAGGGCGGAGACAGGGCAACAATTGGGTATTCTATCTTAGCAAAGAATGGCTTTAATAATATATCTAATTTTTCAGGCAGTATAAATGAATGGGTAAATGCAGGGGAACCTGTAGTGTCATAAAATACAAATACCAATTTACATTATTAAAATAAAAATAAAAATCATGAGCTTATTTCAAAATTTATTTGGCGGCGGTAAAACAGTAGATTTAAAAGCGATTATTGAACAGGGCGCATTTTTAGTAGATGTAAGGGAGCCTGGAGAATTTTCCGGAGGCAGTGCAAAAGGTGCCGTTAATATTCCATTAGGAAGCGTTGCATCGCAATTGGCTAAGTTTAAAGGCAAGGAAAATATTATTGTGTTTTGCCGCAGTGGAAACCGCAGTGACGAGGCTAAAACTATTCTTGAGCAAAACGGTTTTAAAAACGTTGTGAATGGTGGAACCTGGGAAGAGGTAAATCAGTTTGTAAAATAAATTGGTAAGCACCTTTTAAAATTTTAAATAGCGTAAAACTTGTAATCTAAACTTATATGGAAAGTATTAAAATATTGATTCCAACAGACTTCTCCGTGCAGGCAGAGTTTGCTTACCTAATGGTAAAAAAATTGGAAGAAAAAACTACTGTTGACATTCATTTTTTACATGTAATGAATGTGCCGGATACTGTCACAATGGA
This sequence comes from Ferruginibacter sp., assembly GCA_030831945.1. Classification (GTDB taxonomy): domain Bacteria; phylum Bacteroidota; class Bacteroidia; order Chitinophagales; family Chitinophagaceae; genus Ferruginibacter. Next base: position 111,674 of record JAURKC010000032.1, on the reverse strand, counting down.
TACTGGAGGAAATATTCAAACCTGTGGTGAAATTGATGTAAACTATGTGGTAAAGCAGAAAGAAATTGCCGAACGAAATTTGGCTAATTTGAAAACACTTTACGGTAACGATATTAACAGCCATTTTGTTTTAGGTAAAGTAACAGATGGTATTTTAAATTTTGCAGAGGCAAATCATTTCGATTTGATTGTGATGGGAACTAAAGGTGCATGGGGCCTGAAGGATAAGCTATCTGGCTCAGAAACACAAATGATTGCCCGGAAATCTAAAATCCCGGTATTGTCTTTAATGTGCGACCGTTCTGACCTGAACATACAGAACATTTTGCTGGTACACAATTTTAATCATCCTTCCAAGGAAGATTTTCACTTGATGCACAAACTGATTAAAGCATTTAATACAAAATTTCACCTTCTTCAAATTACTTCAGGAAAGGTGGATGCCGAAAAGGTATTGGTAGAAGCAAATATGAAATCATTTGCAGAGTTGAACTACATCACCAATTATGAATGTCATTTAATAAATGACAAGGATGTTGAAAAAGGCGTTGTGCATTTTAACCAAATGAACAATATGGATATGGTTTGCATAGGTACACATGGCAAGGGCGGTATATTTCATCACAGTGCTACTGAAAAACTGATCAACCATCTTTTTAAATCCATAATTTCATTTCACTTAAACTAATATAAATACTTACATGAGAGAGTTTATAACACAAACCTGGTCATGGTGGTTTTCCGGTACAATGATAGCGGCCATCATGTTTTTTCTTTTATACTTTGGTCAGTCTTTTGGCTTTTCAGCTAATTTAAGAACCATCTGCGCCGCAGCAGGCTTAGGAAAGAAAACGAAATTTTTTGATTTTAACTGGAAGGCCCAAACATGGAACCTGGTTTTTTTAGTTGGAGCAATTGTTGGTGGATTCATTGCAAAGCAATTTTTGTCTTCGGATGTGCCACTTGAAATTTCCCAGGCCACCATTAATGATTTAAGTAAGCTGGGTATTGCAGCACCGTCTGGGCTACAACCTGCTGAACTGTTTAGTTTAGATGCAATTCTTTCCATAAAAGGCTTTCTTGTACTGGCTTTAGGTGGTCTTTTGGTTGGTTTTGGATCCCGTTATGCCGGTGGCTGTACTTCGGGCCATGCCATCAGTGGATTATCAGATTTACAAGTGCCTTCATTAATAGCAGTCGTTGGTTTTTTTATCGGCGGACTGATCATGACATTTTTCATTTTCCCATTAATATTTTAATCAAATGAAGTTTATAAAATTTTTATTGCTCGGTATTGCATTCGGTATTGTAATGGCAAAGTCAGAAGCCATATCCTGGTTCAGGATACAGGAGATGTTTCGCTTCCAGGCATTTCACATGTATGGCATAATTGGTACGGCTGTAATGCTTGGCGTTATTGGCGTTGCACTAGTAAAGAAATTTAAAATCAGGGATTTTCATGGCAACCCGATATTATTTCATCCTAAAGAAAAATCAATTACCCGCTATCTCGTTGGTGGAACAATCTTTGGATTAGGTTGGGCATTAAGCGGCGCATGTCCCGGCCCAATGGTCGTAAATATTGGATATGGTTTCTTATCAATGGGTATTGTATTGCTGTTTGCTATAGTAGGTACTTATCTATATGGTGTTTTAAAAGAAAAATTACCTCATTAATTTATAAAACGATTGCAAATGCTTAATGAACAGGATGATAGAATACAAGAAGGGTTGTTACCCGTAATCAGCAAACTGATGCTTATTATTGTTGTGTTGATAATTGGCCTGATAGCCATGCCCGTTATTTTTTATTACAGTAGCCAACCCTACAAACCAAAAGATAAAACCAGTATGGCTGATGCTGCAACTCCTGAAAAGAAGAAGGATGCTGTGGCTTACTGGATAGCACCTGATGTAAGTAGCATCACTGATGTCAAACAAAAAGAGCGGGTGGAATATGGGAAAGAATTAATTGCTCATACTGCAAAATATCTTGGCCCTAACGGTTCTGTATTAAAAATAAGCAACGGATTAAATTGCCAGAACTGCCACCTGCAGGCGGGCACTGCGGTTTTTGGAAACAACTATGGTTCGGTTGCATCACTCTATCCAAAATTCAGGGCAAGAAGTGGGGCAGTTGAAAATATTTACAAAAGAGTAAATGATTGTTTTGAACGTAGCTTAAATGGTAAATCAATAGACACTGCTGGTAAAGAAATGCAGGCAATAGCGGCCTATATAAATTTTTTAGGAACAAATGTAAACAAAGGTGAAAAAGCAGCAGGTTCTGGCTTTAAAGACTTGGCATTTTTAGATCGTGCTGCCGACCCCGAAAAAGGCTTAACTGTTTATACTGCAAAATGCCAGAGCTGCCACCAGGCAAATGGAGAAGGTGTTTTTAACAGTGATAAAACAGAATATATTTTTCCTGCATTATGGACTACCCATAGTTTTAATGATGGTGCAGGACTTAACCGCATCAGCAACTTTGCTAAGTATGTAAAATATAATATGCCACAGGGCACTACTTATCAAAATCCACAACTTTCCGACGAAGAAGCATGGGATGTGGCTGCCTATATATTATCGCAACCGAGGCCGCATATTAATGTGCCTAAAGACTGGCCGGACAAATCTAAAAAACCTTTCGACCATCCATTTGGCCCTTATGCAGATAACTTTACTGAAGCACAGCATAAATTTGGTCCCTTTAAACCAATAGTGGAAGTGCAAAAGAAAAAAGAAGAAGAAGCAAAAAGTATACCGGGTGCAACAACCAAAAAATAAAACTAAAAACTTGCCATAATGAGTAATAACAGAAGGGATTTTATAAAAAAAATAGGCACATCCACAGGAGCAGGTTTATTAGCAGCTTTTCCTATCGCTTCAATAGCCAAAACAATAAATAGCAATGAAATGGATGAAATTATTGCTGATGATAAGCCCTTCACTATTTCCATTCTGCAAACCACCGATGTTCATTGCCAGGTTCATCCGCATGATGAATTATTTTGGGAAAATGATAAAGCAGTATTTCGTAAAACAGGTGGCTATGCACATTTAGCTACCTACCTACAAAAAGAAAGAAAGAAAAATACAAATACTTTTTTAATTGATACCGGCGATATGTTTCAGGGCAGCGAACTGTCAGTAAAAACCACCGGCAAGGCAATGGTGCCCATCTTAAATGCATTGGGTTATGATTTATATCTTCCAGGAAACTGGGAGGTTATTTATTATAAAAAAGCCATGCAAACTTTACTAGGCTCATTAAATGCGCCGAAAGTCTGTGCCAATATGTATCATGATTTGGGTGAAGGCAAAAAAGGCGAATTAATTTTTCCACCTTACCATATCTGGAACATTAAGGGGGTTAAGATTGGATTCATTGGTTATACGGATCCATTGGTTCCTATTCGTCAATCACCTAACTACAGCAAAGGAATTACATACACTAAGCCTGAAGAAAATCTTGCACACTACATTGATGTATTGCGAAACCAAGAGCAATGTGCTTATGTATTAATATTAGCTCACTTAGGATTGTCTCAACAAATTCATTTAGCCAATTTAGAAGAATGTGAAGGAGTTGATTATATTTTAGGTGGCGATACACATGAAAGGGTTCGTAAACCTATTGAATGTAAATATGCAAAAGTAGTGGAGCCGGGTGCATTTGGTTCTTTTGTAGGTAAACTTACACTAACTATACAAAACGGTAAAGTAATAAAGGATGAATATGAACTGGATGAAGTAACAGCGGATAAGCATAAGCCTTCTGTAGCAATTACTGATTTAATTAAAAGTAATGAAAAACCTTTTGCAGAAGATATTTACAAGATTGCCGGTTATAGCACTATTCCATTGTACAGATATTTTGTGGTAGAGAATCCCATTGATACCATGATACTGGATGCATTAAAATGGAAAGTACCGGAAGTAGATGTAGTTTTATCGAATGGTTTTCGCTTTTGCCCGCCAAGAACAACACCAGACCATACCGGTAATATTCCGATTACAGACGGTTTTATTTTTGACATGCTGCCGGTTGACAGTACAGTAAGAACGGGTAAGGTAACTGGCCTGCAAATAAAAGAATGGTTGGAAAAAGAATTGAATAATGTGTTTGCAAAAAACGCCTCAGAACGGTTTGGTGGTTGGGTTATTAAGTTTAAAGGGATGCATGTATCTTTCAATGCTTTTGGAGAAAAAGGCAAAAGAGTACAGGAGGTTATGATTGGAGATGCTGTGCTTGATTTAAAGAAAGCGTATAGTATCTGCGCCTGTGAAAGAGATGGCGATCCAAGCGATATGCTGTGCCGAATGAAAGGTGTTGCCAATGCAAAAAATACACAACACACTTTACATTCTGTATTAAAAGCATACTTAAAAGAAAATTCGCCGGTAACACCAACGCCACCTATGAATGCTAAAATTTTAGATGCTCCACAAACATTACTTACACAGGTAACAGGAGTTGATTATAAATTTCACTAATCAAAAACTATAAAAATGAAAAAACTATTAGTAGCCGTACTTTTTTTAAGTGCAGGATTTTCAGTAAATGCTCAAAAAGAAAAAAAGGTATATCCAGCGGACGAAATGAAGTCGGAGGGGAAAGCCGTTCATAAAATAATATTTCAAATCACTACCGAGGATACCCTTGCTCACAAGGCATTAATGAAGCAATTAAAAAATGCTTTCACTCTTGCTCCTGATGCTAAACTGGAGGTAGTTTGTCATGGCCCGGGAATTAGTATGTTGGTAAAAGCCAAATCCGTAGTAAAGGAGAATATAACTCAAATGAAAATGAGAGGTGTTGAGTTTGTAGCCTGTGAATTTTCAATGAAGGATAGAAACTTAACAAAGGATGAAATTTTACCAGAAGCAGGTTTTGTAAAAGGGGGCATAATAGAAATTGTAACCAAGCAGGAAGAAGGCTGGAGTTATATTAAATCAGGTTTTTGATTTACGTAAATTTTATACCTTAAAATGAAAAGAATTTTTTTAGTAACATTTATGTTGCTTTTAATGAATATGGTGAAAGCCCAGCACCAGGAAATAAATGAAAAACCGTTGATGTACAAGGGTAAACCGGAACAAACAGAAGATACCACCTCTTTGTTATCCGCATTTAAAAGAGGGGATTTCAATGGGCACTTCCGTTATTTTTTCATGAGCACTCAAAACCAAAAGGGGCTCACCGATTATTATGCCAATGCTGTCGGTGGCGGCATCAGGTATGAAACGGCAAAGTTTCATGGCTTTCAGTTTGCAGTAAGTGGTTTCTATACATTCAATATCGGCTCTTCCAATTTAGGAAAAGCAGATACGACAACTGGCCAGTTAAGTCGATATGAAATTGCGCTTTTTGATGTAGAAGACCCTTATAATAAAAAGGATATTGATAGGCTAGAAGAATTTTATATTAAATACAGTCATAAAAAATCAAGTATAGTTTATGGCAGACAATTACTTAATACACCCTTTATCAATTTACAAGATGGCCGCATGAGGCCAACTGGTGTGGAGGGTTTTTGGTTTGAAACGAATGAGATTAAGAAAGTGAAAGTAGAAGGCGGCTGGTTATATGCGCTATCTCCAAGAGGCACTACCAAATGGTATGACGTAGATGAGTCAATTGGTGTGTATTCCGGAGGGGTAAATATTGATGGAACAAAATCTCAATACAACAATACTTTACAAAGTAAAGGCGTTTTTTTAGTAGGGGCACATGTTGAATTAAATAAAAATATTACACTGCATGGGTGGAATGTTTTTACAGAGAATATTTTTAATACCTCCATGCTGCAAACAGATTTTTCATTTCCATTAAAAAACAATAGTAGCATTTTTGCGGCAGCACAATTTATAAGGCAGGATGCAATAAATAAAGGCGGTAATGATGTTGCAGCAAAAACATATTTTGAAAACGGAGGAAAAGCAGTAACATTTGGTACCAAGGCAGGTTGGAAAAATAAGCAATGGGAAGCCAGTATCAATTACAACCGCATTACTGCACATGGCCGGTATTTAATGCCCCGAGAATGGGGAAGGGAGCCCTTCTTTACCTTTATGCCAAGGGAACGTAATGAGGGCTTTGGCGATGTCCATGCCATTATGGGTAAGGTAAATTATAATATTCCTAAAATAAGGATTAAAACATCTTTATCCGGAGGGTATTTTAAGTTGCCAGATGTAAAAAACTACAGATTAAATAAGTATGGTGTACCTTCATACACACAGGTTAATGCAGATGTAAGGTATGCTTTTAATAAAGTTTTAAAAGGATTGGAAGCACAGCTTTTAATAGTGGGTAAATTAAATAGTGGCGAAACCTATAGCAACAAAAAATTTGAGTTTAATAAAGTAAATATGGTGCTTTATAATTTTGTTTTGAACTACCACTTTTAAAAATTATGACAAGTAAATCAGCAAACTTTGATTCGACTTTTGAACCTGCATTGCTAAAAGAAATGCAGGAGTTTGGGGAAGTTATGAACTTTACTGAAGGTGACCTTATAATGGACTATGGTAAATACATACGTATGATGCCCATAATTGTAAAAGGCACTATTAAAGTTTTAATGATGGATGAAACCGGTAATGAAATCTTGTTGTATTATCTATCCAGCAATGAAAGTTGCTCTATGGCCTATAGCTGTTGTATGGAAGCAAAAAAAAGTGAAGTAAAAGCCATTGCAGAAGAGGATGTTGAATTGATTGCTATACCGCATTTAAAATTGGAAGAATGGCTATGTAAATATCCAAGCTGGAAAAGCTATATCATGCGGAGTTTTAATGAACGTTTTTTAGAACTATTGAAATCTATTGAAAGCATCGCATTTCATAAATTAGATGAAAGGCTTATTGGATACCTGAAAGAAAAACAACGCCTTTCTGGTTCTAGCGTAATTAAAGCATCGCACTATCTTATCGCCGATGAACTGCATACCTCTAGGGTAGTTGTATCCAGGCTTTTAAAACAATTGGAAAATGATAAAAAAATTATCCTTTACAGGAATGAAATAAAATTATTGAATCGATTTAATAATGAATAAAATGAGGTTAGAAGTTAATCTGATAAAATTAACCTCTTTATTTTTTTATCAAAACCTCAGGTTCTCTATCCTGTGTCTGCGAGATTACTACTACTATGATATATAAACCTTCAAAATATTTGTAACATTTATTGTTCTAGGTGGATGAATAATAAAAGGGCACAGGACGGAGTCCTGCGCCTGAAGCTAAGTATACAGGATAAATTGTTGAGTCCTTTAAATTACTAAAATATATTTTATACACTTTCAGCACTACCAACCTTCTTACCATAAAAGTAATTGGTCACCAAAACGGAAATAATTATTATCAGTCCAAAAAATTCTCTACTTTCTTCCACCCAAGGTTTTTCTGCCTTCATCGTTTCAGCAATATTCTCTGCATGGTGAATATTCACCCAATCTATTAAACCATTTGGATCAAAAATTTTATAGATGGCATAGCCTGTAAAAAAAGCGATGCCTACAATTGTCACCTTAGGATGAAAAGCACCCTTCGATGCTTTCCAGCAAAGGAAGGCAGCAAATAGATAAATAGGTATCCATAAGTAGGGATCAGGGTCGTTGTATTGCAAGGCTCCAAAGACAATAAAGATGAAACAGAAAATTAGATTAAAAATTTTCATTTTTTATTTTTTAATATTGAGTGAATTTATCCATTGGGCTATTTGTCTCGCATCTGATGCCGATACCTGAGGCATTGGCGCCATCGGTGTTGAATAATCAGGCCAGTTTTGAGGCTGAGGATTTTTTATTAACTGCATTATTTTTTCGACAGAATAATTTCTTTTTGCTACATCAATAAAACCAGGTCCTACTTGTCTCTTTTCTGGATTATGGCAAGCTATACAAGTGTTTTTTATTAGCAATGGTTTTATTTTATCGTAAGCTGTTTGGCTTGAAATATTCGAAGCAGCTATTGCACCATCCGAAGCCGAATTCTTTGTATTCACTTCTTTCATCGATAACTTTCCTCCATTAGGAATTTGATTAAGCGTATAGTAACAAGTAGGATGAACCAATGAATAAGAGTTTTCTGTTTCTCTTATTCCTTGCAAAGTAATTTTATGAATATAATATTGTCTAAGGTTAGACACAATGATACGCGCGGTCAATCCATCCGCTGAAAGTTTCACCCCCTTTACTGGACACTTTTGAGTGTTTTGAGGCGGACTTCCATAAACCGCTTGGTATTTGTAAATGAAGCTTTCAACAGCATAAGATGAAATATCAGCACCCTGTTTTTTATCTACCGGTTTAGTAAAAGTTATTTCAAAACCATCAGGCATCGCTTTTACAGTCTTCATTTCAAATGGCACTCTGCCACTCCAACTAAGACGTTGTAAACCTTCAGTAGCTTCACCTGCAGAGCCCCATCCACGATTGGTTTCGCCTACCATCAATGATCCTTCTTTGGACCATGCCATCCTCAATACGCCTGATTGAAAGCCACTTCTAAAATCCCATGCGCATCCTTGTAACTCACCATTAACTGTTTCCATAAATACACGGGATAATTTACTTTGCCCCTGATCACCCACCAATAATTGTTCTTCAAATGGACCAAATACTCCTTTGGGTATTTTTACAATTTCTGAATTAGAAATACCTAATATTCCATGGGGTAACCATACAGCAGGCAGCTGTAATTCAGGCACTTCTTTTTTTACTTCATATAAAGTTTTTAATTTTTCGTTTACTATATTTTCTGGTTTTACCCTTTTGCCTTGCGCATCAAATTCTATTCGTGGATTGATTCGATTGAAAATATCTTGTTGAGTTAATTTTAATGGGGAGTTCGGCGTATTAGTCCAAACTAAACCTCCAGGGTTTCCCATAAAAGCACCTTTTTTTACAGGCATAATACTTCCAGATCCCATCCAGTCGCCTTGATTATCGGTATAAAACAATTCGCCATCAATCATGCTGATGCCACAAGGTGAACGAAATCCAGTTGCCCAAGGTTCCATTTTACCATCTTCAAAAATATGAAGTGCCCATCCTCTCCATGGAACAAAACTGGTTCCTGACCACCATACATCTGCAAAAGCAAGGTTAAGGGTTACAAAGAAAGAACCATCTGCAGCTATTTTTGGACCGTAACTATACTCATGATAATTGCCAGAGAGCGGCCAGGAATAAATAGTTTCATATACATCCGCTTTACCATCCATATTTGAATCATAAAGTCTGGTTAGTTCACCACGTTGTACTACATACAATGAACCATTTTTATGCGCTACTCCAAGTATTTCATGTAAGCCAGAAGCAAACTTTCTAAAAAATGGTTTAGCATTCGTAGGATTTTCAACAATATAAACATCGCCTCTGCGTGTGGCTAATGCAAGGTTACCATCAGGTAAGGTACATAAACCACCAACTTCAATTACTGAACCTTCGGGTGCATGAACTTTATTGATTTTAAAAAAGTCTTCTTCCTTCGCAGACTCTTGTGCCATTGGCTTTGCTAAGGAAAAGAAAAATGCAATAGCGGTCAGTAAAATAAATTTACAATGGAGTATTAATTTTTTTGATTGAAATGATTTCATATAAACTAGCAATTTAGAAAAGGATAGAATAGGTTAGTTTGTCTTGAATGGGTGCTATCAGTTCTTTGCGTCCATTCTGTTCGCGAATAGTAGGGTGAAGACTTTCTGAATTTTCTACTTTAATATAATAAGATTTATCATCTACTATAAATAGTCCAGGTGAAATTTCTACAATCGCTTTAGCATCAGCCAATCTCCAGCTTAGATTTTTAGTGTTTTTTTCTACCAATATTTCGTGCTGAATTCCATACCCTTTTTCTAATACCTTAATTTTATCAGTTACCGAAGCACCTAGTATTTTAAATTTGAAAGAAGGAAAACCTTTGTCATCAAGCGTATATCCTTTGGTTATAAATTCCATTCCTGTAGTATCTGTTTTCCATGGAGTGTTTGCACTACTCATTTGATTGATTGGAAATGTGGGTGGACCTAAGTAAAGAACCGAACCTAAAGCTTTAGCAGTACCATCGCCTCTTCCTGTCCACATGCGGGTAGCATCTAAAAAATCGCCCCTCCACAATTGAAAGATGGATCCATTATCCATATCAAATGTGTAATTTATTTTTTGTGGACTTCCTACATTGACTGCATGTACAATTCTTTTTTTATTGGGCAGGTCAATGAAACTGCGTAAGATGGTATTTTCATTTGCTTGAATTAAAATTGGATCTGGCAAATCAACTGGAATATTAGTTGGATCACTGATAATAAACTCTCTGATACCTGGACCTTCCGTATATACTATTAAAGAAGATTTTACCCAATCCATATATTTTGAGAAAGCTACTTCAAAAGGAAAATCACCTGCTGGCAAATTGATGCTACTATCTTGACGACTATTTCCAAAATAAACCAGCTTTTGATTATTTATTTTTAATGTGCCCGTACCACCTCTAGTGACTATTCTGAATTGATATTTTCCAGCCTCTTTAATATGAATTGTCCCAGCATATTTAGCCATAAATCCATTATCAGGTATACCATCAATATTAGTAGAGATGATAGCGGTTGGCTTTTTCAAGAATTCTTTTTTGCCATTTAAATCAGCTTCTTTTTCAAAATTCCCTTTAATTACTGTCAGCATAATGTCGGATAAAACCGGTTGAGGTTTATCCATTTGCTTGATAATAATATTTTTAAATGCAACTTGTCCATGATCTCCTTGAATGCGTAAAGCATCAGTGGCCACTTCCACCTCAGAAACTGATCCAGCAGTAGGAGCAAATAGTTCTATATTTTCTAAAATAATAATACCATTTAATTCAATTGAGAGAATCCTAGCATTTTTCACTTTAACAGCACCTTCAAATTTCGGTGCTTGAAAGGAAATTTTTAAATGCTGCCATAATCCAGGTGCCTTACTAGTATTTTGTCGAGGTGCATGGCCGTCAATGTTTTTCTGTCCTTCGGGGCGACTGTTGTCATACCTTTCATAAATACCTCCCATATCAGAAGAACGAGGATTGACCACACCCCAGCTATCTAGTAATTGTATTTCATATCTACCTTGAAGATAGATACCAGAGTTAGATCCTTTTGCCATCATACAATCTAGCTCAAGATCAATATCACCATGTTTTAAATTAGTATATAGATCTTTTCGATCTGTTGGCGTAGGCAGATTTACCAATATTCCAGTACCAGGTGTAAAAGACAGGTCATGATTTTGGGTATAATCTGCTTTTACATCTCCTGCAATATGCCAGTTACCTCCCGCATTATTAAATTCTTTTAAGTCGGTAAGGTCGATTTTTTTTTGTGCAATGACTAATTGCCAACAAAACATACTAAGCAAAAAGCTGGTAGTTTTTAATAGGACACTCAGTTTACTTTGATTGAAAAACATAGGCAAGTTTTAAAACGTTTTTTATAGTTTATTATGATGATGAATTGACCAGCGAAAATTAATTGATTATGGACAGTTTAATTACTTGTGGTATAAATAAACCGCTTCATTAATTTTACTATTTCCTTTAACCCACCCTAAAAGGCAAGTTGAAGATTGAAGCTATTGTTTTTTTTTTAAATAATTGAAAAAAAATATAGGTTTTAGGTGTGGAATCGTATTTAAAATAGTTGCTATAAATCAGCTAGGGGATAGATAAGTTGGTTTGGATTGAAGTAATGAAAAGCTATACCTAATCAAGAAGTTATTTTTGAATAGTGCAATCAAATAGGAGAGCTGTTAAATACTTCAAACTAATCAAGCAATGAATGGCTATTTTTTACTCAATACCAGCGCAGTTCTGTTGGTAAGATAGATACTGACCAACTGGTTATTGTCAGTTGGGTAATCAATATTGTCATCCACTCTGTCAAATCCGCCAAATAGTTTTTTATCTGAGTTGAGTAGGATGCGATAAGTCCCTTTTTCTGGAGCGGTAAACTGATAATTGAAAATAGCGTTCGTAGGACTAAAATTGAAAATAAAAATGAGTTGATTTTTTTCAAAAATAATTACTTGGTTGGCTGTATCCATTTTCAGTTGGGTCACTTTAGTTGTTGCCAGTAATTTATTATTTTCAATACATTCAATCATGGCCTTGTCCCAGTTGCCTAAGCACTGATATTTGAGGTCTTTATTATCTGCTAGCGACCATTGTCTTTTGGCATACTGGTGGCTCCAATCATTTCCCTCACGTGGAAAATCGATCCACTCTGGATGTCCGAATTCATTACCAATAAAATTTAAATAGCCATCGCCACCTAGGCTTATGGTAATGAGTCGTATGAGTTTATGTAAAGCGATCCCTCGATCGATGATAGGATTTTGATCTGCTAACTTCATGTGGGTATACATCTCTTTATCCATCAGCCAAAAGGCAAGCGTTTTATCGCCCACTAATGCCTGGTCATGCGATTCAGCATAAGCGATTGTCCTTTCACCTAATCTACGGTTGTTAAGTACAGTCCATATTTCATTGATATCCCAATTCTCATCGGGTTTTTCTTTGAGTGTTTTAATCCAGTAATCTGGAATTCCCATGGCTAGTCGGTAATCAAATCCAAGGCCTCCTTCTTCGGGTTTTCTACAAAGACCTGGCATTCCGCTTACATCTTCTGCGATTGAAATGGCGTTTTGTTTAAACTGGTGAACCACTGCATTGGCCAATTGTAAATAAGTGATCGCATCAGTATCCACATCAAATTTGAAATACTTATCATAGTGATCAAAATCGATGTTGCCATGATGAAGGTAAAGCATAGACGTTACGCCATCAAAACGGAAGCCATCAAAGTGAAATTCTTCTAGCCAATATCTAACATTTGACAATAGAAATTTCTTTACTTCCCATTTTCCGTAATCAAATAATTTAGAATCCCACCCATCGTGATACCCTCTTTTTCCTGAATGAAAAAATTGGTACTCCGTTCCATCGAATTCACTGAGTCCTTCTGCAATATTTTTGACAGCATGTGAGTGAACAATATCCATGATGACAGCGATCCCCATTTCATGCGACTGGTTGACCAAGTATTTCAGATCTTCAGGTATTCCAAATCTGGAACTAGGTGAAAAAAAGTTGGAAACATGGTAGCCAAATGATCCGTAGTAAGGGTGTTCCATTATTGCCATCAATTGGATAGTGTTGTATCCACCCTGTTTTATACGGGGTAAAATTTTATCTGCAAAGTCGCGGTAGGTACCCACTCCTTCTAATTCCTGAGCCATTCCTACATGGCATTCATAAATAATAGGTGCTTGTTGATTGAGTGTTGGAATGAATGGTGCATCCGTCCAGTTGAATTTTTTTTCTGGAAACCAAAGTTGTCCGCAAAAATCATGAGTAGTTGGATCTTGAATTACTTTTTGTATCCAAGCAGGTAGTCTGTCGGTAATACCATTGGCACCATGAATGGTAACTTTTATTTTACTACCATGAATAAAGGTGGTGTGGTAGGTGTCAAAGGGTAAAAATATCTCCCAATCATTATGTTGGTTTCTTTCTAGCGGATGAGTACTTCTGTCCCACCCATTAAAATCACCTATCAGAAAAAGCTGCTGAGCATTGGGAGCCCATTCGCGGTAGGTCCATCCGTTTTTTTTGTCATTAAAATGAATCCCATAATACTGATGTGCTGTAGCGAAATTAAGTAGGCTTCCTTCTGCCTCTTCAATTTCATTCAGTGCACTTTGAAAATTCTCCCAACGTTCTTTTATATCCTGCTGATAAGGACTAAGCCAAGGATCTTCTTGAATGATGGCTAGTGGTTTAATGGGGGTCATAAAAATTGATGGGATGAGCTACTAAGTTAATCATTCGATGTAATTGATACAATCATTTTTTAGCACTATTAATTTGGTATGAGTCCAATGGGGATAATAAATTCCCACCGATTACTTGTTCCTGGGTTGATTAAGTCGGTATCTATTAAATGAGTATATCTAAATCCGAAGCTGACGGGTAGGGTATTCCATGCTTTACTATCGAAGTAAATTTCTGCCCCTACACTTCTGTTTTTAATTTTGGTTAATATACGATTGAGCCTAGCTCGGGCAGTGGTATGATCATAAAAAGCGTTTGCCCGTATCCGTTGAATAAACAAAAGGTTGCTAAATCCCCAATCCGGATACACTATTGGAAAATGATAATTGGCACCCCACTTATACATTTCTCGGGTACTCAATGCTTCGTATCCTCTCGAATAAGAAAAAGTATTACTGAAATAATTGAATGAGGTATCTCTACTTTGATAGGATCCATTCAGCACAAAGCTGTGATTGGTGAATAAGCCTGGAAAATAAAGAGACCCGTTAGCTACCAATTTGTTGGTATTAATTAGTTTAAAGGCATTCCTATAGGTGACAGCAATGGTCTGTCCCCAATGGGGATTAATATGCTGCTTTGCTTGTCTACCAAAATTGCTTACCGAAATTAAAAAGTTAGCATATTTGACAGAAAGATTGTTCAACACATTTTTGCCATTTCCTCCATAGAATAATTGCTCAATATTGTACCCACCTCCAAAATTAATTTGAGTAGAAGAATTTCCTCCCACAAAATTCAAAGGAATGTATACTCCTGCATTTATTTTTGCTGAATTAAAATTGACTGTTTTTCCAACAGCCGTATCTATATTTCTATTGAAGCTATAGGAGCTTCCTAATTGTAGTAGCGGAAACCATCCTGCAAATACTTCATTGAAACCCAGCGTATGGCTTCTATCAGATCGATTAAAAGTATATTTAAGTGTATTGCTAAAACTGCTTAATACATTATCGCTATATAAATTGTAGCCATATTCAGGGTCAGCTAATTCTGGTCTCCAACTATGAAAATTAAATAAATGCAAAGATTTTTTGTAAGTGGTAATGGTATCACTGTTGGGAATAGCCGCTTTTAATAGGTCAGCTCCCTTTGCTTGCAAAGAGCTTATATTGTAAAGGGAAGCAGGTTGAGTAAATTCTTTAGGATTTATTTCATTCCAATTGCTGCTAGCGAGTGCCATCTTTACAAGTCTAGATCCTTCTGCAGAAAAAGCGGTAAACAATAGTTCATTTTTATTATTTATGCTCGGCTGGTATACTCCGTTGATGTTATTAGTCAATTGAAATATTTTTTTATTCAGAAGACTAACTGCAAAAATTTTATCTGTGTTATTATTCATTGCACTAAAATAAACAGTGTCTCCTTTTATAAACGGATAGCCAATCACATTCAATGAAAAAGGGGTAATTATCTCGTTGGCACCGTTGGTAAGATTCACTTTTACTAAACTCATTTCTCCCGCTGAATTTCTTACTGCTGAAATTGCGGTGTTTGAATCAATGTATTTAGGTTGAGTATAAAAATAATTTTCAGTATTCGGAATTTCCTTTATCAATTCACCCGTATTGGTATTGATTCGATGCAGGTAATTAGTTCCATTTGGATTAAAAGTTACTGCTAGTATTTCACTACCACTTTCGTTGATATCAGGCGAAAAATATTTCGTTTTAAAACTTATTTGCCGCTCCTGGTTTGTATGGATATTGAGTAATTGAATATTGCTGTAATTGCTGTTTCCCCAACGAAGGTCAGATTGGTAACTTGCATACACTATCATTCCATTTTTATAACTATAATAATCATCTATCACTATTTTTTTTGATTGAATCTTTTTTTCTTCTCCTTTGACTATCCAATAAAATCCGCTTATTAATTGATTAGACTTTTTGGTTACTATTAGGGTGTCATCGCTTATGTAGTTTGGAAAAAGATAGTCCACTACTTGATGTTTTTTGCTTGCTGTAAAGTAATGGTTTGCAAGCGGGTCATTAGGTGAAGAGGGAAAGGCTTTTTTAGCAAATAATTTCATTGCATTCTCTCGGAACTGTTGGTAGCTTATGCCAGTATATTTTTCGATTGCTTTTTTGTATGAAAAAAATATTCCTTTAAATTGAACGGCGTCTTGTGTAACTTTTCTCCAAAAATCTTCTCCATATTTTTCATATCCGTAGGCAACCAATTGGTAACCTAATTCATAGTGATCGGGTGTATAATCTCTGTATGATCCACTGCGCAGTTTCATCCAGGAGTATTTTTTATTTTCAATTGAAAGAGCTTTCGTTCCATTAAAAAAGGAAGGCAATCTTCCACGCCCTTGTGAACTTACCAGCGTTTCTTGCCATACGGCATCGCCTTCAAAAAAATAATCAGGAATAGCCATTCCATTCGCTAGCAACTGACCTTCTTGTCCAAGAAAAAATGAAAATACTTTGGTAAGTCCACTTTTGAAATTGCTGTATTGTTGAATATGTCTGTTTTCATGGATGATCAGATTGTCATCCCATCGCAGACTTCCTGAACTGAAATTATCTTGATTAGGGGTCATGTAAAATTCGCTCAAAATGGGGGCCATCCTGGCTATACCATTGGAAATAGTAGTTTGGTTTAATAATAAAATAGCCCATTTTTGTTGTTTTCCTCCTATACTGTAGGCTGTATTTTTTTCAAGTAATTGGTTGATAGCATTGATCCGCCTGGCTTGACTGTCCAATCCTAATGGAAAAATCACCCTAGTAGTAGCATTATTGAATTGTTTCCATTTTATTGCTGCGGGATTTCCTCCAAAATTTTGCGCCTTGAGATAGCCAGTGAGTAAAAAAAGACCTAAGGCAATAAGTATTTTTTTTTCAATGTTCATGGAGTTAAAGTTACGCAATGAAATATTGCTTGCCTAGCAAGAAAAGATTAAGTTTTTACACTGTATAATCGATCAGCTAGAAGTTTTCTGATAGATATAATTTAAGGTAGTTATTTTATTTATTATTTAATTGTATTCAAACTCAAAATAGCCCATCAGTTCATTTTCTTTAGTAAAGCATTTTTCAATAATTCTCAGACCGTCATTGTATATTTTTTTCCATACATAATAGTTGTTTGAAATCCCTTCTTCAGTGGTGATCATTTGGGTTACTTGACCTACAGAATTATATTCAAATAATAAATCAGGCACCAATTTATCTCTTAGGACATTATATTTTACTACGTCGGTAAGTCTGTTTTTATAATCATAATAATAATAATAATGTTTACCGTTTTTTCCCAAATCATTTTCATCAATTATATTTCCTTTTTCATCGGCAGTAAATAATATGGTAGTAGTATCTAATTGATTTTTTATTCGAAGCATCTTTAAAGTATGACCTTTGTTATCATAAAAATAGAGATGTTCCTCCATCATTTTGGTAGTAAAGTCGTCGTCCCTAGAAGAGGAGATATTGACCACCTTGGTAAGATGTCCCTTGGCATCATACTGGTAGAAATTAGAAGAACTTGAAATTTCTGAGCTATCATTAGAGGCTATCAATTGACCTTCCGTATTGAATTTGGAGGTAAGGATAGACTTTTCTGAAAGATTTGATTTGGTATAAGTTTCAATTTTGCGATAGTCTTTGCTAATCTTTTTTTTGCAAAAAAAACCTTTACTAGATTCTCCGTTACTTTCAAAACTATGTACTTGAATATTCCTTATTTTTTGCTCTTTGAATTGTTTCATTTCTGAAGACAATTGAAGGTTGCTTACAATATCTAGATAATGGTATTGCGATAGACCAGCTGTTGAAAGGGTGGTCAGTAATATCAATTGTATCCATATTGATTTGCCCATAGATTTATTTTATATCGTAAAATTAAGGCAGTAGCTTGTAATTATTGAAAACTAAGGGGGTATTGGGGAAATATTTTGATTTCGCTAAGGTAAATAACCAAGGACAATGTTAAATTTATCATTATGGGACTGCTTTTACCTTATTTATACCGACTAAAACTTACTAAAATCTTGGTTGCGGGAATTCTTTATTATTTTTAATAAAATTTTTAATTACAATATATATGCAATCCACAACTGAAAATGCATTTTTAAGATTGGTAAAGATAATGGATGACTTAAGGGAAAAGTGTCCATGGGATAAGGTTCAAACGATTGAAACGCTTAGGCAGTTGACTATTGAAGAAACTTATGAGTTAACAGATGCAATTACGGATGGTGACTGGAAGGGGATAAAGGAGGAATTAGGCGATATTTTATTACATATTGTTTTTTATGCAAAAATTGGTAAAGAGCAAAATCAGTTTACCCTAGACGAGGTGATTAATGGAGTTTGTGAAAAGCTCATTTTCCGCCACCCCCATATCTATAGCGATGTGATTGTGAAAGACGAGGAAGATGTAAAAAGAAATTGGGAAAAATTAAAAATAAAGGAAGGTAAAAAATCGGTTTTAGGTGGAGTTCCCAAGTCACTACCTGCCACTATAAAAGCAATGCGCTTACAAGAGAAGGCAAAACAAGTGGGCTTTGAATGGGAAAATAAGGACCAGGTATGGGAAAAAGTAGAAGAGGAAAAAGCTGAATTGTTAGCGGCGATTGCTTCGGGTAACAAAAATGATATGGAAGATGAATTAGGGGATGTTTTCTTTTCTCTGATAAATTTTGCACGATTTTTGAACTTAGATGCTGAAAACGCGTTGGAGAGAACGAATAAAAAATTTATAGATCGGTTTACTAAAATGGAAGCAGCAGCAACTTTGTCTGGAAAAGAACTTTCTAGTATGACCTTAGAAGAGATGGACGCTATTTGGAATCAAATCAAAAGACAGTAAAACTTTTGTAAAAGAAGCATTGATAGTATTTTAAATTAAAAAAGTAATTTAAATACTAAGGCAATTGAATCAGTATAGATTTCGCTTTATGTGTATGAAAAACAACTGAAATAATTTTCATAGACACTTTATAAAATAGCCCTCTTTTTTTATAAAGTTACCAATAGCATAGATCAGATCTAGATATTTTTCATTTTCTTCCTATCTGATAAATATTGTTCTAATTCTTTCAATCCAAAACTACTTAGGTTTTGTTCTTTGGTGAGCATGGCTTTTTGTGCTACGAGCATACCATATCGAATATCGTCAAATCCTTCTGGTGAATGTGCATCTGGATTGATTGAGATCAATACATTTTTTTCTAGCGCGTAATCTATATGTCGCCAGTCAATATCTAATCGACTAGGATGTGCATTTAATTCTATTACTACTTGATTGGCTGCACAAGCGTCGATAATTCGTTTATGATCTACAGGATATCCTTTTCGGCTTAATAGTAACCGGCCTGTCATATGCCCCAAAATAGTTGTATAGGGATTTTCAATTGCATTGATCAGTCGGAGCATTGCTTTATCCTCCGCCATTTTTAAATTGGAGTGTACTGATGCAATGACCAGATCGAAAGTGGCTAGAATATTATTGCTGTAGTCTAGACTGCCGTCATTTAAAATATCACTTTCTATACTTTTAAAAATTTTAAAGGGGGCTAATTGACTATTTAAAGTATCGATATTGGCATGCTGTTCTTTTAATCTTTCAATTTGCAATCCATTAGCATAAAATGCTGATTTACTATGATCACTGATTACCAGGTATTCAAAGCCCTTTGAAATAGCATTTTTTGCCATTTCCTCTATGGTATTACTTCCGTCACTCCAGTTGCTATGGCTATGGATGATACCCTTGATATCAGCTATCTTCAAAAGGTCGGGTAATGCCTGCTGTTTTGCCTTTTCAATAGTGCTGCTAAGTTCTCTTTGACAATTGGGAATAAAATTGATGGAAGCTTGGCTAAAAATTGCTTCCTCATTTTTGCAAGCGGAGTAATCTATACCAGGAAACTGCTTTATAAATTCAGTAGCAAATTCATCAGCGCATCCTTTCAGAAAAGCAGTTTTTGTAATATCATTTTTATCAGTACTGTAAACCCTCAATTTTATGCCTACTGAAAGTCCAAATAGTAAATTAGCTTCATTTTTTTCTATTAGCTCAAAGTCTTCTACCCCTGAAAAAGTAGTTTCGATATTTTGAATGGGGGTATCTATTATTATTTCTAGTTCATTGATAATCTCTAACTGTCTTTTATAGGCCCCTGTAAATTCAATCCTATTGGTGGGGAAAGATTTTTCGAAAAAACTTTTCACCAGTTCCTGAACGGGTTCTATCTGAGCATAAAGAAAGCTTCCTTGACTTTTTAAATAAAACTCAATTGTTTCAGTTACATTTTGCTGAGTTTTTTCGCCAAATCCTTTATAGAGTTTTAATCTATTCTCTTTGCAGGCATATAATAGTTCACCAATACTTTCAATTTCCATCTCTTTCCAAATCGTGCTAATTTTTTTCGGACCAATGCCTTTTATATTTAGCATCTCTATTACCCCGGGGGGTGTTTTGGCTATCATTTCCTCTAGCGCTTGTAAAACTCCGGTGTTTAATAATTCAATCACCTTTTTACCAGCAGATTCTCCAATTCCTTTAAGGCCAAAGATCTTGTCTTGGGGAGTCTCGCTTAATTGAATGGTTAGTTTATCTATAGTAAAGGCAGCGGCAGCATAAGATTTAGCCTTAAAACTGTTTTCATTGTGGATATCCATCAATTTGGCCAATAAAGAGAAAGATTCAGCTATCTGGTTGTTATTCATAGTCAAATGTAAATCGAATTTTCAAAACTGTTTGGAAAGGGGGTGCCCTAATTTAGTTCGCCTTATTTAAATTTTTAAATTAAGGAGCTTAGGTAGGATTTGGAAATGAATAATGTAAAATAAAGTAAATTAAAAAACACAGAATGGATGGAAACAAAAAGTCCCGGCTTTCGCCAGGACTTTTCTATTAGTTTCGCTTTTTAAAAAGCAAAGCTTACTTCTTTTTTGCAGCAGCTTTTTTAGCTGGTGCTTTCTTTGCTACTTTTTTAGCTGGAGCTTTTTTAGCTGGAGCTTTTTTAGCTGGAGCTTTTTTTGCAGCTTTTTTAGCTGGTGCTTTTTTAGCTACTTTTTTAGCTGGAGCTTTCTTTGCTACTTTTTTAGCTGGTGCTTTTTTTGCAGCTTTTTTTGCAGTTGCCATGTTCTTTAAAATTTAATTGGTTAGTAAATAATACTTAAAATTAAAAATATTTTTTTATCTACCAAAAAAAATTTTATTTTTTATGCAGAAGCTTCTACCGCGTTGATAGAAATATAGCTCTTATCGCCCTTACCTTTTTTGAACTCTACGATGCCATCAGCTAGTGCAAAAATGGTAAAATCTTTTCCAAGACCAACATTCTTACCTGGATGATACACAGTCCCACGTTGACGTACAATGATATTGCCTGAATTAACAGGTTGTCCACCGTAGATTTTTACACCTAATCTTTTGCTTTGCGAATCACGGCCATTTTTAACCGAACCTTCACCTTTTTTATGTGCCATTTTTAATTATTTTTTTTATTTCGGATTTCAATTTTTAGGCTATTTTGATCATTTTTGGCAATTTTTCAATTTTTTATTGAAGACGCCCAAATGAAAAATATACTTTAATTACGCAATTTCAGTCACCTGAATTTTAGTGTAATGTGTACGATGTCCGTGTTTTTTACGGAAACCTTTTCTTCTTTTCATTTTAAAGGCAATTACTTTATCGCCTTGTACTAGATCGCTTAAAATTTCCGCTTTTACGATTGCTTTCACATTGCTACCGATAGATACTTTGCCGGCATTGTCAGTCATCAGAACTTCTGAAAACTCAACTTTATCGCCACTCTTACCTTCGATATGCGGGACATACAAGCTATCGCCTGCTTTCACTTTAAACTGTTGACCTGCTATTTTTACTACTGCTAACATATTACCAAAATTTAGGACGGCAAAGGTAAGGGAATTCAGATTAAATGAGAGAATTATAAAAGGGAATTTTGGAAAAATCCTCGATACAGGGCTTTTTAGGTTCATTTTAAGTGTAAAATCAGCTAGGGAAGCATAAAAATACTATCCCAATAGCGTTGAGTAATAAACTTATTATATTCGCTTTATATTATGAAACAGCTAATTTTCCCATTTAGGATACTTTTTTCCCTCTATGGCTTTATATTATTTATAGTTTTACTGTTACTACTTTTCCCACTAGTGATCCTCGCTTCTTTATTTGGAAAAATTAGGGGAGGAAATTTTATTTATAAAATTTGTCAGTTTTGGGCTGATTCCATGATGATCATTTGGGGGATACGGCATCGAAATATTTTTGAGTCGCCACATGATAAAAATAAACAATATGTTTTTATTTTTAATCATATTTCTTACATGGATATCCCCATTATTATGAAGGCTATTCGGAAGCAACCCTTTAGAATTTTAGGGAAGTCGGAAATGGCAAAAATTCCAGTATTCGGTTTTTTATATCAGCACGCTGTGGTGATGGTAGACCGGAGCAATGCAGTAAAAAGAGCAGAGAGTGTCGCAAAATTAAAAGCCTTTATCAGAAAAGGCATTTCTGTTGTCATTGCCCCGGAAGGCACTTTTAATATGACCGCTAATCCTTTAAAAGAGTTTTATGACGGGGCATTTAAAATTGCTATTGAAACGCAAACACCTATTAAGCCAATTTTATTTTTAGATACTTTCCATCGGATGCATTACAAAAGTATATTTACATTATCACCAGGTAGGTCTAGGGCAATTTATTTGGAGGAAATAAGTGTGGAGGGACTAACGCTGGATGACTTGCCATTTTTAAAGAAAAAAGTGTATGATTTGATGGAAAGCAAATTAATTGCCTACCAAGTAAGCTGGATTAACCCATCCTAAAAAAATCAATCTTGCTGTAAAAATATTGAATGAGTGATCAAAATCAAATACCCCTTTTTAGCATTCCAACAGCGAAGGTGGATCCCACGGATTTATTGGGTGTAGAAAGTGTTTCAGCAAATGATCCATTGCCTACTCCTGGAAGTAATAGCACTGTTTTTGCATCGGTAATTTTACCCCTCGCTTTACCCACTACCTACACGTATGCAGTGCCTCCCATTTTTGCTAAAGTAATTCAACCAGGTTGTAGGGTAGAGGTAGGTTTAGGGAGAAATAAAAAATATGCTGGTATTGTCAAATCAATTACCGCCATTGCACCATCCTATCCAACAAAGGAAATCTTAAATGTACTCGATGATACCCCGCTATTATTTGCTCAGCAGTTAGCCTTGTGGAATTGGATCGGAGAATATTATATGTGTAGCGAAGGGGAAGTAATGGCAGCTGCATTGCCTGCTCATTTTAAATTGAGTAGTGAAACTATTCTTTTGTATAACGAAGATTTTGGAGAAGATTTTTCGAGTTTGGATAACGAAGAATATTTGGTGGCAGAAGCTTTATTAATAAAAAAACAATTGAATTTAACTGAAGTACAGCAGGTATTAGATGCTACCCATGTATATCCAGTAATCAAAAAATTGATCGATAAAAATGTTTGTATTGTTTGGGAAGCTTTAAGTGAACGCTATAAAAGTAAGCTAGAGAATTTTGTACTGCTTGATTCGAAGTTTGAAAATGAAAATGAATTAGCTGAGCTGTTGAATCATTGGACCAAGGCTCCCAAGCAGATGGAATTACTTTTGAGTTATCTGCATTTGATGAAGCAAGAAGGGGAAGTGAGTCAAATAGGGCTATTAAAAAAATCAGGTGCTACTGCTGCGCAGTTAAAGGGCTTAGTTGATAAGCAAATAGTTCGAATAGAAAAGAGGAATGTAGATAGGATAAAAACATTGCCTAAATCAATGGAACTTAATTTTTCATTGAGCCCTGCGCAAAGTAAAGCACTCGAATCTGTTCAAGAATGTTTTGTTAATCGAAATGTTTGTCTACTGCATGGGGTAACCAGTAGTGGCAAAACCCAATTGTATATTAAACTAATTGAATCTTATTATTTACAAGGAAAACAAGTGCTTTATCTTTTGCCTGAAATAGCGCTTACCTCTCAAATGATTAGAAGACTTCAGTTACATTTTGGTGGTAATATAGTTATCTATCATTCCAAGTTTAATAATAATGAGCGAGTAGAAATGTGGAATAAGATTAAGACAGGGGAGACTAGAATAGTGCTCGGGGCTCGTAGCGCTTTATTTTTACCGTTTAAGGAGTTAGGCTTGATTGTGGTAGATGAAGAACATGACGCATCGTTTAAACAACAAGATCCTGCTCCTAGATACAATGCAAGGGATGCAGCCATCTTTTATGCTTCTCTTTTTAATGCTAAAGTATTATTAGGTAGCGCTACTCCTTCCATTGAAACTTATTATAATGCCCAAAAGGGAAAGTATGGTTTGGTAGAATTGAATGAAAGATTTGGCGGTATTCATTTACCAATAATTGAAATTATTGATACAAGGAAAGTAGTGCAAAAGGGAAAAGTAATGTTGTCTCCTCAATTAAAAGAGGCAGTGCAACAAACCGTTGAAAATGGTCGGCAGGTAATACTTTTTCAAAATCGCAGAGGTTACTCTCCTTATTTATTGTGCGGTACCTGCGGACATTTACCCCAGTGTAAAAATTGTGATGTTACGTTAACGCTGCATAAATATTCCAATAAACTTCATTGTCATTACTGCGGAACTACCTATCCAAAAATAACCGAATGCCCTGCCTGTGGGACTGTTAACTGGATAGAGAAAAATTTTGGCACTGAAAAAATTGAGGAAATGTTAGACGAGGAATTTCCGAATTTAAAAGTGGCAAGAATGGATGTCGATTCTGTAAAAGGGAAATCCGCTCATGATAATTTAATTAAGTTGTTTGAGCAACAGCGCATTGATATTTTGGTAGGCACACAGATGGTGGTGAAAGGGCTTGATTTTGAAAAAGTTAGTTTAGTAGGTATTTTGGATGCGGATGGATTGTTAAGTTTTGCAGATTTTAGAGTGAATGAAAGAGCTTTTCAGTTAATGGAACAGGTAAGTGGAAGGGCTGGTCGAAAAGATGAACAGGGTAAAGTGTTGATTCAAGCAACACAGGTAAATCATCCGATATTACAATTTGTACAGCAGCATGATTATAAAAAAATGTATGAATTTGAGATCGCTCATCGACAACAGTTTTTTTATCCGCCGTACAGCAGAGTCATTGAAATAACATTAAAGCATAAGAATAAGGAAGTAGTGGATGAAGCAGCCCATAAATTAGGGGTGGCATTAAAAATTGATTTAAATAATTTTGTTGTGGGGCCAGCAGCCCCTGTTGTGGCGAGGATTCGAAATCAATACCTCATGGAATTATTAGTTAAATTGCCTTTGGATATGAAACAAATTCATTTATATAAACGCGCTATTAAAAATCAGTTTAATTTAATTTTAGCAGAAAAGAAATTCAAGGGAGTAGTTATGATTGCGGATGTAGATGCAAATTAACTGGCCCATTTGATTAACAGCACACTATCATGATTGAAGAAAATATTTCTCTAAAAAAATACAACACTTTTGGCATAGACGCCACTGCCCATTATTTTGCTACATTCAGCACGTTGAATGAATTGTCTGATCACCTTGAATTGATACCGTCTTCTATTTCTTCTAATTCATTGCTTATACTTGGTGGGGGAAGTAATTTGTTATTTACTAAAGATTTTGATGGCCTAGTTTTAAAAAATGAAATAGGAGGAATTGAAAAGATTAGAGAAGATGAAAGCTATGTATATATTAAAGCAGGGGCAGGCGTTCCTTGGCATCAGTTAGTAATGCATTGTTTACAAAATAACTGGGCTGGTATAGAAAACCTTTCGCTCATACCAGGCAATGTAGGAGCTTCTCCTATGCAAAATATAGGAGCTTATGGAGTAGAATTGAAAGATGTTTTTTTTGAATTAGAAGCCTTTCACTTGAAAGATAAATCAGTAGTTACGTTTACTTTGGCGGATTGTGAATTTGGCTATCGTGAAAGTGTTTTTAAAAGAAAGTTCAATAAACAATTTGTAATAGTAACTGTAACCTACCGGTTAAGCAAAGTGCCAAATTTTAAAACGGCTTATGCAGCTATTGATCAAGAATTGAATAAAATGGGTGTGTCTGAGTTGAGCATTCAAGCCATTTCTAGAGCAATTATTTCTATTCGCCAAAGTAAATTACCTAATCCATCTGAAATAGGTAATGCAGGAAGTTTTTTTAAAAATCCTGAAATCGATCAGCAGCAATTCGATCGTCTTTCAAAGGAATTTCCAGGAATAATTGGTTTTTCTTTGGCCAATGAAAGGGTTAAACTAGCTGCTGGCTGGTTGATTGAGCAATGTGGTTGGAAGGGATACCGAAAAGAGGATGCTGGTTGTTATGCTAAACAAGCGTTGGTGTTGGTAAATTATGGCCATTCAACGGGGGCTCAAATTTTAGAACTAAGCGAGTCAATTGTAAAGAGCGTAAAAAGTAAATTCGGAATTGAATTAGAAAGGGAAGTCAATATTATATAGTATAATTATCAAAGCGCTAGAAATTTTCCAGCGCTTTGATAATTATATTTACCCTTCATCATCAAATTCTCCTTCAAAATCTTGGTTGCCTATATTTAACATACTTCCCATCAAATCTTTAAATTCTATCTTGCCATCCAAAACTTTTTTGCTAATGAGTGAATAGGAGGCTAAGCCATGAAGTACAAATTCCATAAGTAAAGCACTTTCTTTTTCATTAGCCGATTTATAATGTTTTTTTACTAGGGCATGTAATCCATCTACCTTGTATAAAAGCTGCACTTTATCTTCGTCCTTAGTTTCAAGAAAAACAGCTAAATTTTTTCCACTATCAAACCAGCGGGTAATGGCTTTATAAGGAGTATCTTCTGGTGAAATTTCCTTTCCTCTTTTCTTTTTCAGCGTATCGGGGTTAGGGAAATATTGACCGAATAAAGTACGGGTTGCTTTTTCCAATAAATTAAATGCTACTTGGTAAGGTCCTTCTTGTTCACCTTCATATACCAACTCTATTTTTCCAGTGATGGAAGGAATGATACCTACTAAATCACTCAGCCAAACTTGCGTAGTAGACTCGTCATTAATGATGGCTCTTCTTTCTGCAGCACTTACAGCATTTTCAAATGCAGCAATCGTAAGTCTAGCACTTACGCCACTTTTTTTATCAACCAACTCGCTACCTCTGGCTTCAAAGGAAACTTGTTCAATCAGTCTTTTGATTAGATCACTGATGGTTACTCGTTTAGCCTGTTCTGGATAAATATTTGCTTCTTGCTCAGTAATAGCTAAGGCAGTTTCAATTGATTTTGGATAATGAGTTAGTATCTGACTTTCGATACGGTCTTTAAGTGGTGTAACAATACTACCTCTATTAGTATAATCTTCTGGATTAGCGGTAAAAACAAACAATACATCTAGCGGTAATCTTAATTTAAAACCACGTATTTGCAAGTCACCTTCTTCAAGAATATTAAATAGAGAAACTTGAATTCTAGCTTGTAGATCAGGCAATTCATTGATTACAAAAACGCTTCGATTACTGCGCGGAATGATGCCATAGTGTAATACTCTTTCATCAGCAAAGCTTAATTTTAAATTGGCCGCTTTAATCGGATCGATATCACCTATTAAATCAGCTACACTCACATCAGGCGTAGCAAGTTTTTCTCCATAGCGCTGACTACTGTGAAGCCAATTAATGGGCGTGTTGTCTCCTTTTTCGGCTATCAAATCAATCGCATATCTTGAAATAGGTTGCAATGGATCATCATTAATTTCACTACCTGCCACTACTGGAATGTATTCATCAAGCAATTGAATCATTTGCCTTGCCATCCTTGTCTTAGCTTGTCCTCGTAGTCCTAGAAATAAAATATTGTGGCGCGATAATAAAGCCCTTTCTGTATCGGGGATTACAGAATCTTCATAGCCTAATATCCCTGGGAAAGCATTCTCTTTCGCTTTAATTTTTTTGATTAGGTTATCACGAACTTCGTCTTTGATAGATTTTGAAACGTATCCTTGTTTTTTTAACTCGCCTAAAGTGGTTGGTTTTTTCTTCGTCATTTTATTTTCAGTTTTATTTCGCTATTTAAGCGATTAGGCATTCAG
The DNA here is from genome assembly GCA_030831945.1 of Ferruginibacter sp. Lineage (GTDB taxonomy): Bacteria > Bacteroidota > Bacteroidia > Chitinophagales > Chitinophagaceae > Ferruginibacter. The sequence continues at coordinate 83,735 of JAURKC010000032.1, read as the reverse complement.
TTGATTTGTTTTTGAATATTGTTACAAATAAGCGTAACCCTTCGTTGATAATAATTTATTAAAAGGGGTAATTAAAATACTGTTTTGCGTTTTCCACTTTCGAAATCTTTGAACATAAATGAACCGAGTTTGTCAAGTGATGCAAAAAAGGCTTTTCCATTATTGGTTTCAGTGAACTCTTGTACAAATTTTTGTAAATAAGGGTCAGAAGCAATCATGAAAGTAGTAATTGGAATCTTTAATTTTTTACATTGTGTGGCAAGGCTCATACAACGGTTCAAAATTTTCCGGTCTACGCCAAAACTATTTTTATAATATCGGGTACCTACTTTTAAGCAAGTAGGCTTTCCGTCGGTAATCATAAAAATTTGCTTATTGGGATTTCTTCTTTTACGTAAAAGTTCCATCGCCAACTCAAGACCAGCTACTGTATTGGTATGGTAAGGACCTACCTGCAAATAGGGAAGGTCTTTCACTTCTATCATCCAGGCATCATTTCCAAATACTACGATGTCTAATGTGTCTTTAGGGTATTTGGTTTGTATTAATTCGCTCAATGCCATTGCTACCTTTTTAGCGGGCGTTATTCGGTCTTCACCATACAAGATCATTGAATGACTGATATCGATCATTAGAACGGTAGAAGTCTGCGATTTAAAATCTTTTTCTCTTATCTCTAAATCATCTTCTTGCAGTCGAAAATTATCTACTCCGTGATTGATTTGAGCATTACGGATGGAGGAGGTAAAATCAATTTGTTCTAAAGTATCGCCAAATTGAAAGGGTCTAGCTTCTGGATTGATCTCATCGCCACCACCTGGCTTAAATGTGGTATGATTCCCTTGTTTGGTCTTTTTTAGTTTTCCAAATATTTCCTCCAGACTCTTTTTCCTGATGCCTTGCTCGGTTTTGGGAGTAATTTTTATTTCGCCATTTTCTCCTTTATCATCGATGTAGCCTTTTTCTTTTAGGTCTTCAAAAAAATCACCCATACCATAATCATCCTTGGTAAGATTATATTGCTTGTCCAATTCATTCATCCATTGCATCGCTTCTCCTACATCACCACTAGTATGGGTAAGTATTTGCATAAAAATATCGAGCAGTTGCTCAAAAGGAGATTTGCCATTTTGAGACGGGTCGAATTTAGAAAATTGATATCCTTGCATGAATTGTATTATAATAAAAAATTGAAAGGGTCAAACCTTTGCAGGAAATTCTAAAGAAGTTAAAACAAGTTTTACCCACTGCAATTTAGTAAACATTTTAGTGGAAAGTTTAGTTCGTTTTTTAAATAAAAAAATCCTCCTGTTTTTGGCAGAAGGATTTTCTTATTTCGTAAAATAATTTTACTTTTTTGAACCGCCTGACTGCTTTGGTGCAGGTGACGCAGGGGTATTATTTATCGTTGCAGGAACTTCTGTTGCTTTTGGTATAGCACTATCGTACATTTTTTCAATTTGTTGAATACCTCTAAGGAAGTTAGCCGCTTGCTCACTATCATTTCTAAATTGATCCTGCATACGTTCACTTAAATTGGAATAGTAGATTATTTGTTGCTCTAGATCTTTCTTAACACTTTTGCTTACTTTGTCTGCTAGCGCTTTATCATCCGCTTTGTAGCAAGCTTCCAAAAACTGAAGGGAGACATAATTATGCTGCTGGAATCTGGAAACCATGCCATACCCAAAGTTTTCATCTAGCATATTCTTATCACATTTCTGAAGCATTTTTTTAGCCTCATCCGTTCTGCCGTTTTCTGCTAAGTTGATGGCCGCTTGAGCGTATGCTAATCGAATAGTATTTAAGTGTCTGCGATTTTCTTCATCAAAATAAACACCTTTTACATTAGCATTACCAAAAGTAAACTTGTTCATCATTTTATCATAAGCCCAACTGTTGTTTACAATACCATTAGCAACTGGAACTAGCCTATGGGTAAGGCCATCTTGGCGCAGATAAGCTGCAAAGCCAAGTTCGCGGTATTCGGAAGTAAAGTAAATAGGACGCTTCCATTTATTAGCTGCAATGATATTTAAAATGGCAGCATCATTTTTAAACAAGGCACTTTTAGGTATTTCAAATCTTAATTCTGAAACTACACTATCTTCTGGATTAACAGTTCCATTACTTCTAACTAAATTGATATCTACTGGTACCGTTACTTTTTTGGTAGGATATACGTTAAGGGTATCACCATTGCGCAGTTCAATTTTAGCGCTCTCGTCACTACCTGCATAATCTTTCATCATGGTGTATAGATCCATGTATTGTTCTGGATCTACCCCTGGCCTTGGAGCATAATAAATTACATCTCTTTTAGCGCCTTCAATTTTGTCTGCACTCCAAATTGGATCCATAGGATCACTGTTGTTCAATTTATACCGAAGCTGATTAATATACCAATCGGTACCCAATAAGCTTGAATTAATCACACGGATATCTCTTCTAATTCCTTCTACTTCTTGAGCATACCAAAGTGGGTAAGTGTCATTATCTCCAAAAGAAATTACAATTGCATTAGGGGCACAACTTTCTAAGTAATCGGCAGCAAGATCTCTGGCCAATACTTTTTTACTTCTGTCGTGGTCATCCCATTCTTGATTAGCCATTATTACTGGTACTGCTAACAAGCACAAGGCTGCGGAAGCATAGTTGGCTATAGCGGCAGTAACATATTTTGTAAATAATTCCCTTACGTATAAAACACCTAATCCAATCCAAATAGCAAATGCATAAAAGGATCCCACAAAAGCATAATCACGCTCACGAGGTTGATTGCCGGCCATATTTAAATAAAGTACAATCGCTATTCCCGTAAAGAAAAATAACAAACCAACTACAATGGCATCTTTCTTATTTCTTTTAAAATGAAATACAATTCCTAAGAGGCCTAAAATTAGCGGTAGGGCAAATAATTTATTGTTTGCATTATTGTGTTTGATACTATCAGGTAAATATTGCTGGTCTCCCAAGCGTGCATTATCCCAAAATGAAATGCCTGTTTTCCAATTACCGTCTCTAATATTATTCATTAACACACCTTGAATATCATTTTGTTTACCCGCAAAGTTCCACATGAAATAACGCAGGTACATCCAACCTAGCTGATATTGAGCAAAGAAATTAATATTGTCACCCATCGTAGGTTTACTCATCCATTCCCCAGTTTTTGGATCTTTTCCTATTTCGGCAAAACCTGCATAATAATCTGCGTGTCCTTGGTCATTACTTTGATCCCACATACGAGGGAAGATATGTTGATCTTCTTCTGCATAAGTAGTTTCCATCTTGCGACCATTCTTAACATATTGATCTTTTCCTTTCACATAAGTTTCTACCATGGTTTGTTCAACTGCATTAGCGGTAAAATCTTGACCCTTCAAAATTGGCCAGTCTCCATACTGTTCACGACCGAGGTAACCCACTAGGTTAACAGGGTTGTCTACATTGAACATATCTACTACTGGGTCTGCACTTGAGCGAATTAAGGTAGTAAAATAAGTTGAGTAACCTAGTAACATAAATGCAAAACTCCATAAGCCAAGTCTTAAGAAATTCCAATTATTCTTGACAGCAATTCTAAGACCTAACCAAATAAGTATTCCGATTAGTACAAAGAAAAAGGCAAAGCCAGAAAAGAAAGGCATTCCGAAATCATTTACGAATAGGATATCAAAATTTCCAGCTCCTTTAATAGTCCATTGAATAACTGCTTTTTGAATAAATCCAGTTAAAACGCATCCTATTAAAAATGCGATTACGGTTCCAGAGGTGGTTGCTTTATAACGTTTGTAATAATATATAATCACCATTGCAGGAATGGTCAATAGGTTTAACAAATGCACACCAATTGATAACCCCATTAGATAAAAAATCAGAATCAACCATCTGTCAGCACTGGTAAAATGTCCGGTAATACCTATTTTTTGTTCTTCAGTTACAGCATCTTCCCATTTAAGCACTGCCCAAAAAACGATTGCGGTAAAGAAAGAAGACAATGCGTATACTTCACCTTCCACCGCACTGTACCAAAATGAATCTGAAAAAGTATAAGCTAATGCACCGATAACACCGGCAGCTATGATTGCAAATATTTGTTGACCAGTTAATTGTTCGTTGTTAGTACGAATAATTTTTTTGGCAAAATGAGTAATACTCCAAAATAAGAATAGAATAGTGAATCCACTGGATAGCGCACTCATTAGGTTAATACCAATGGCAGCATGCTGAGGATCAAAAGGCGCCATAAATAGGCGGCCAATTAAAACGAAAAGCGGTGCTCCTGGTGGGTGAGGTACCTGAAGTTTATAGGCACTAGAAGCAAATTCTCCGCAGTCCCAGAAACTGCCGGTAGCTTCCATTGTCATGATGTAAACAGTACAGGCAATAAGGCAAACAACCCAGCCAGAAATGTTGTTGATACGTTTAAAATTCATATAGTGATTGATTATATTCCGAAACCTATCGGAATGGCAAATATAATTAGTTTGTGCTTTGCACCCATTAGTTTATAGTTATTTATGATTTTTTTGTACAGAAAGATGGGTATAGATTTTAGGGCGATTTTACAAGGTTTTACAAGTCAGCATTTAAGCCCTCAATCGAATGGTCGGCTATGATAAAATGCTACTGTGCAAAACCTATCTTTGCATTTCATGCGAAAAGCTTTTATCCAACTCCATATCGCTGTTTTTTTAGCCGGATTCACGGCAGTTTTAGGAAAACTCATTGGGCTCAACGAAGGCCTATTGGTTTGGTATAGGTTGCTGATTACCGTTGTAATGCTATGGTTGCTACTTTATTTCAAGAAGTCATTGCAAGTACTTGCGTTGAAGGATATCATTGAAATATTTGCCGTTGGCAGTATTGTAGCTGTTCATTGGGTAACTTTCTACGGCAGTGTAAAATATGGAACAGCTTCCATTGCGGTAGTTTGTATTTCTGCAGCTGGTTTTTTTACCTCTTTTTTTGAACCACTCCTTTTTAGAAGGAAAATCGTATTGACCGATATTCTCTTAAGCTTGGTATCTATCGCTGGAATTTTTATCATTTTTGATTTCCATCCGCAGTATAAGGTGGGAATTATTTTCGGAATTATTTCTGCGATGGGGGTATCACTTTTCCCAATTTTTAATAAAAAATTATTACTGCGCTTTAGTCCTGCCACCTTAACCCTTTATGAAATGGGGGGAGGATTATTAGCCTTAACTTTCATTATTCCATTTTACTTACTATTTTACCCTGCATATTATTATATACCTACTGCTTCAGATTGGGGTTGGTTATTGATACTGGCAGGTATCTGTACCGTATTGTGTTTTGATCTTCAGTTGAATGCCCTAAAGAAAATATCCCCTTTTACTTCCAATATTGCTTATAATATGGAGCCCGTATATGGGATTATATTAGCGTTTATCGTTTTTAAAGAAAACAAATTGCTAGATATACATTTTTACCTGGGTTTAGCACTTATTTTGTTGTCAGTAGTACTTCAAACAGCTAGGGTTTGGTTGGCAAATCGGGGCAATACTCCTACCAATTCGGCTATCAAATCTTAGGAAACGGACTTAGTTGTAAGAAAGTTTAGGTGAGAGCTGGCTAACAATTAGGCTAAAATTGGATCTTTTCTAGTTGAATTGAGTGTTTTGGGCATTGAAATTGAAAAAAAAAGAAAAACCTTCATTCAAATCCAAAATCTTTTGTTACCTTCGCCGTCCAAAAAATTAGTATATGGCTAGAGTATGTCAAGTTACAGGTAAGAGGCCAATTACGGGTAACAAAGTATCGCATTCGAATATTAAAACAAAACGTAGGTTTTTGCCCAATTTGCAAAGCAAACGTTACTTCTTGGCAGAAGAAGATAAGTGGGTAACGCTGAAGGTTTCTTCTGAAGCGATTCGTACTATCAACAAAAACGGACTGTACTCAGTTGTTAAACAACTTAGAGCTTCCGGCGAAAAAATCTAAAACCAAACTTCCGGTTGCGGAAGGAGTAAAATAAAATCAATAACAATGGCAAAGAAAGGCAATAGGGTACAAGTTATTTTGGAGTGTACAGAGCATAAGGCCAGCGGTAAAGCAGGTACAAGCCGCTACATCACCAAAAAGAACAAAAAAAATTCCCCTGAGAGACTGGAGTTGAAAAAATTCAACCCAATTTTAAAGAAGGTAACCTTACACAAAGAAATTAAATAGACCATCAACAAATTCGAAAAGTTGTAGCGTTCTCGTTAGAAAATCATATAGCTTTTTCAAATTTTTAAAATTAAATAGTCATGGCAAAAGCAGCTAAAACAGCGATTAAAACCAAGGACCAGAAGGCAGCAGCGGATGCTAAAAACTGGACAAAAGTGATACGTGCAGTACGTAGTCCAAAATCTGGTGCATATACATTCAAAGAGTCTATTGTTCATAAAGACAAGATCAAAGAATATTTAGGTCAATAATATTTTTCGGCTAAGAAATTTAAAACATTTAAGCTGTCCTGATTTGTATCGGGACAGCTTTGTTAATTTTTACCCCTTTCGTTTTGATTAACTTTATTGAAATTCATTTTAAATTACACTACAAACAAAATCCCCTTTTAGGGTAAACCGGTATGGGACTTTTTGATAAACTCTTCGGTAAAAAACAACAGCAAGAAACGCTTGACCAGGGATTGCAAAAGACCCGGGAAGGCTTTTTTGGTAAAATAACCAAGGCCATAGCTGGTAAAAGCACTATTGATGCTGAGGTGTTGGATAGTGTAGAGGATGCCTTAGTGAGTGCAGATGTAGGCATTGAGACTACCGTTGAAATTATCAATCGAATTGAAAAAAGGGTTGCCCGTGATAAATATATTGGCACCAGCGAATTTAATACCATTCTAAAAAGTGAGATAGAAAATGTGTTGGTAACAGCCCCTCAGGATCTTAGTTATGAAAATTACGAATTGCCTACTGGTCATCGACCACATGTAATATTGGTAGTGGGAGTAAATGGAGTGGGAAAAACGACTACTATTGGAAAATTGGCCCATAATTTTTCTTTGGCAGGCAAGTCAGTTTTATTGGGTGCGGCCGACACTTTTCGAGCTGCGGCGGTAGATCAATTAACGATCTGGAGTGAAAGGACAAATGTACCAATTGTAAAAAAAGAAATGGGGAGCGATCCAGCTTCTGTAGCTTACGATACCGTAATTAGTGGCGTGGCTAAAGAAGTAGATGTTATTATAATTGATACTGCTGGTAGATTACATAACAAAGCACATTTAATGGATGAGCTAACCAAGATTAAAAGAGTTATCCAAAAGGTGATTCCTGAGGCCCCCCATGAAGTGATGCTTGTTTTAGATGGAAGTACTGGACAGAATGCATTGGAACAAGCAAAGCATTTTACTGCCGCAACAGATGTGACTGCGATAACCATTACCAAATTAGATGGTACGGCAAAAGGAGGGGTGGTGTTGGCAATTGCTCATCAATTTAAAATACCAGTAAAATTTATTGGTGTAGGCGAAAAGGCGGAAGATCTTTTGGTGTTTGATAAGCATCAGTTTGTAGAAGGTTTGTTTAATTTAGGCGGATAGTTTGGTGAATGGTGAATGGTCAATGATCAATTTGATATTATATTTTAGGCTTTCATTTTTTTATTTTATAATTTATTTTCAATTTCCATCCAATGGTTAAAGTAGGCGAGTACAATTTATTGAAGGTGATAAGGATGGTTGACTTTGGGGTTTACCTCGATGATGGTGGTGAAGGAATTTTATTGCCCAAACGCTTTGTGCCAACGGCTACAGCAATAGGTGACGAGTTGAAAGTATTTGTATACCATGATGGTGAAGATAGAATTATTGCTACTACCCAGCAACCAAAGGGAGTGTTGGGTGATATTGTAAAAATGAGAGCAGTAAATGTTACCCAGCAAGGGGCTTTTTTGGATATGGGTTTGATGAAAGATATTTTTGTTCCAACCTCTAAACAGGTGAATGGAATGCGCACCAATGGTGATTATCTTGTAAAAATTTATTTAGATGAGCAGACGGGCCGTATAGCCGCCACCGAAAAACTAGAGCCTTATTTAAGTAATGAGGAAATTACTGTTAAAGAGTTGGAAGTGGTAGACTTAATAGTTTATCGAAGAACTGATATCGGCTATGTTTGTATCATTAATAATCAACATACTGGTGTAATTCACTTCAATGAAATTTACCGCAATATTCAAGTAGGAGATAAATTTATAGGCTTTATAAAAAAAATATATCCCGAAAGTAAAGACAAGGATGATCGATTTAGAATAGATGTAGCTGCAGGTAAACCAGGGTATAATAGAGTAGAGGATGAGGCTGAAAAAATTTTACGTTTGTTGGAGGAAAATAATGGGTACTTACCTTATCACGATAAAAGCTTACCCGATGATATCTATGATTATTTTGGGATGAGTAAGAAGACCTTTAAGATGACTATCGGTAATCTATATCGACAAAGGAAAATAACCTTTGAGCCTGCAGGAATAAAGCTTTCAGCTATTGTTTAAAAGAACAAATATTCTAAAATAGTATTTTAGCTTATCTGAAGACTATGTTTTTTTGGATAGTACTGGTCTTCGTAATGCCTCAATTAAGGAACTAGCCAGCTACTTGTGAAATCTCTATTTTTATCGTAAATAAAATTTGCCCTGTAATGACATCCTGGATTAAGCCAGAGCCATTCCATCCAAAGAATATTTGTTACCACCACTCCAAAATTCCCCCTTCCTTCTTCACTATTTCCTGTAATTATTATTGCTTCTTGATGTAGTGATTTTTTTGGATCAATTATTTTAGAGGAGGGAGTCAAAATGCTTGAATAATTTTTACGACTATTACTATTTACATTTTTCCAAGCATGATTTGCTAACTCATCATTTTGATGTAAGCTAGCTTTTCCGCTTAGCCTAATTTGGGTGCGTGATTCAGGGTTATAAAAAAGCCAACTGATGGATTGATTATTTTGTAGTTCTTCCCATTTACCTGATCGGATATCTGTATAAAAGCTAATTGTTTTTTCAGCTGCAGAGGCATTCCTGAGCACTACCATTCTCATATTTGCTCCTATTGTAGTAGCATTGGCAACCACGGGTTGATGAAAAGGATGGCTGCTTTTTAGAGCCCCCTCCATTATTTGCAACCAGCAATCGGATTCAATTGCAATGAGGTTATATTCCTTTTCATTCATATTTATAGATTCCATATTATCTTAAACAACCTGTTGAAATTTTTGTTGTGCCTTTCTATTTTATTTTTCTACTTATTTTCATTTAATACAAAAAAAACATAGCTTCATAAAAATTTATACTATGCGTTGGCTGAAGCGTTCTGCTATTATATTATTTGTATTGTTAGTACTTTATAGCGTGGGGCCTAATCCAGCCACCCCTATCTACAGTACTGAACTGCCGTCTGTGCCTTCAATTGACCTGTTGGAAAATTATATTACTAGCATAGAATCTGCGCATCACCTTCGACCTAATAATGAAGCTAGGGTTGTATGGGCTAATGATTCGGTGAAACAAAAAACAGATTATGCCATTGTATACTTACATGGATTTTCTGCCAGTCAAGAAGAGGGTAATCCTGTACATAGAAATATAGCCAAGCAGTTTGGTTGTAATTTATACTTAGCGAGATTAGCAGAACATGGTATGGATACAACAGAGCAATTAGTAAATCTTACACCAGAGAATTATTGGAAATCTGCGCAGCAGGCTTTAGCAATAGGAAAACAATTAGGTAATAAGGTGATTTTAATGGGAACTAGTACGGGTGGAACGCAGGCTTTGCAATTGGCCGCTACCTATCCTAATGAAGTGACAGCGCTGGTATTGTATTCTCCCAATATTGCTATCAATGACCCTAAAGCATGGTTGCTAAATAATCCTTGGGGTTTGCAAATTGCCAGGCTCGTAAAAGGTAGCCCCTATTTGGTAGCTGATGATACCCGTCCTATTTATCGACAATATTGGGATAGGCCTTATCGCATGGAAGCTACGATTGCATTGGAAGAAATGCTGGAAACAACTATGAATAAAGAAACTTTTAGTAAGGTAAAACAGCCGACTTTATTGTTATACTATTATAAAGATGAGCAGCACCAGGATCGAATTGTAAAGGTGAGTGCGATGAAAAAAATGTTTGACCAGTTAGCTACAAAGGATTCAGACAAAAGGGCTATTGCTTTACCGCTTACTGAAAATCATGTAATTGCCTCGCCCATTAAATCAAAGGATGTGGCAGGTGTAGAAAGAGAGACAAAAAGTTTTTTAGAACAAGTCATTCATTTGCAATCGAAATAATGTTTCTATAAATTATTGTTCAATAACTCTCCCCAATAATTAGCCTTATGGGCTTCATATTTCTATAGTTGCAGTTGATGCGGCAGGTTCTTTTTATGCAGACTTTTACTTAATTGACTATTGTTATTACAAAACAGATTTCCCTTTCCAGCTATTAAAATAATTTCTATTTTTTGTAGAGAATGAATATTTTCTTCACTTCAATTAAAAGGATAAATCAGTTTTAGTAAGGACGGGAGTTTACCTACTTTATGAACGTAGTAAATTAAAATTATATTGTAGTTTTTAAAATTTGTTGACAGGATAGCGCTTATACCAGCTTTTAGTTAGGGGTAGGAATATTTTCTACCGTTCAGTAAAAAGCCTTTCCAATAGAATAGACTGTCTACTGCAAACTTATTACCTTTGCAACTATTCAATTATGAAGACAAAGACAATACATAAGGATAAAGTAAATATCATCACGCTAGGATGTAGCAAAAACATGGTGGATAGCGAAGTACTTAGCGGACAGTTGATTGCCAATGAAATCGATGTGGTTCATGAAAGTGCCAAAAAAGACCATAATATAGTAATTATTAATACCTGTGGTTTTATTGAGAAGGCTAAGGAAGAAAGTGTAAATACGATTTTACAACAGGTGGATCTTAAACGCCGAGGTAAAATAGATAAAGTATACGTAACTGGATGCTTGAGTGAGCGGTATAAAAATAATTTGGAAACTGAAATTCCAGAGGTAGATGCTTATTTTGGAACGATGGAGCTTCCAATGATACTCAAACAATTTGAGGCGGATTATAAAGCTGATTTGATAGGAGAACGTTTGTTAAGTACTCCACAGCATTATGCCTATATGAAAATAAGTGAGGGCTGTAATCGTACTTGTTCTTTTTGTGCTATTCCATTAATGCGTGGACAGCATGTAAGTCGACCTATTGAGTCTTTAGTCGATGAAGCCAAACGTTTGGTGGATAGAGGGGTTAAGGAAGTGATGTTAATTGCACAAGAACTTACTTATTATGGTTTAGATATTTATAAAAAAAGGGAATTACCTAAATTGTTGCATGCATTAGCAGATGTGCAGGGACTGGAATGGATTCGTTTACATTATGCGTATCCTTCTAAATTTCCGCTCGAAATTATTGATGCCATTAAGGATCGTGAAAATATTTGTAATTATTTGGATATGCCGCTTCAACATGCGGCTAATAATATGCTTCAGCAAATGAAGCGTCAGATAACTCGAGAGGAGATGGAAGATTTGGTGGGTAATATTCGTGACCGAATACCTAATATTTGTTTGCGCACTACTTTGATTGCTGGTTTTCCGGGTGAAACAAGGGATGATGTGGAAGAATTAAAAACCTTTATTCAGAAAATGCGTTTCGATAGATTGGGTATCTTTACTTACAGCCATGAAGAGGGTACTTCTGCTCATGACTTGGTGGATGATGTGCCGCCGGAAGAAAAAGAAGAAAGAGCACAGGAGATTATGGAAGTGCAACAGGAAATTAGTTTAGAAAAGAATCAGGAAAAAGTGGGCAAGATTTTTAAGGTGATGATTGATAAAAAAGAAGCTGGTCGTTATTTAGGACGTACAGAATTTGACAGTGTAGAAGTGGATAACGAAGTAATTATTCAAAGCAACAAGAAGTTGACAATAGGTGAATTTGTAAACGTAAAAATTAACAAGGCATTTGATTATGATTTAGAAGGAACAGTTGTTTAATGTGCCTATAAATCATACTATTTAATAATTTATTCAATCGAATGGACTGTAAAGCATCTTTTTTAACTTACGCCCAAACGGGATATTTTTCTACCACCGTATTAGATTACGTTCTGCAATCCCCTTCCATAAAGCCTTTTTACAATCATCCAGTTTCGATTGCCGGAATGCAAGCAGCTATCGAGCAAAGAAAAAAATACCCTACAGATCGAAAATTGTTGGTAACAATTTTAAAGAAACAATATAGCTCTTTAGAAGTTAGTAAGTTAGTGGAGGCTAATATTGAGTCATTAGCAAATGAAAATACCTTTACGATTACAACTGCCCATCAACCTAATATTTTTACAGGGCCTCTTTATTTTATTTATAAAATTTTACAAGTTGCTAAACTAGCAGAACAATTAAAAGAGTCTTTTCCTGAAAATAATTTCGTACCGGTTTATTACATGGGTAGTGAAGATGCAGATCTAGATGAGCTAGGACATATTTTTTGTAATGGTGAAAAGAAAGTTTGGGAAACCAATCAAACAGGTGCTGTAGGAAGAATGAAGGTGGATAAGGGATTGATAAAATTGCTATCTAATCTAGAAGGGGAGTTGTCTGTTCAGAATTTTGGAGCCGAGATTATTCAATTAATGAAGCGTTGTTATCAGGAAGGCGAAACCATTGAGCAAGCTACTTTTAAACTGGTTAATCAGCTTTTTGAATCATTTGGTTTGGTGGTATTATTGCCAGATAGCGCCTTAGTGAAAGCAGCTTTTATCCCGGTAATGCAAAAAGAACTGCTCGAATTTTTTTCACAGAAGGAAGTACAAAAAACGGTTACACAATTTCCTGCAGAATATAAAATTCAGGCAAGTGGACGGGAGTTAAATTTATTTTACTTACTCGATGGACAGCGAGAGAGAATTGAGCATATTAATGGAGAGTGGACTGTTTTAAATACCGAATTGAAATTTAATAAGGAGCAAATAATAGAGGAGCTCAATCAACATCCCGATCGATTTAGTCCGAATGTAATTCTGAGGCCAGTTTTACAAGAATTGGTATTACCTAATATTGCTTTTATAGGTGGAGGGGGAGAGATTGCGTATTGGTTACAATTACAAAAAGTTTTTGAAAAAGTAGCGGTACCCTATCCAATGTTAGTAGTGAGGAACTCTTTTTTGTTGATCCCAAAAGAAATCCAGCATTTAGTCAATCAACTTCAACTAACCCCAACTGACCTCTTTACAAAAGAGACAGAACTGATGAATCAATTGGTAAAAAGAGAAAGTAGCTTACCACTAGATCTTAAAGATGAAAAGTTAGAGTTAGCATTTTTTTATAAAAAAATAAAGTCAATTACTGATAGTATTGATAGTACACTTTCTAAACATGTAGCATCCTTAGAAATACAGGCAGCAAAGAAAATTTCTGTATTGGAAAAGAAAATGCTAAAAGCAGAGAAGAAAAAATTTGAAGCGCAACAAAGGCAATTGCATAAAATAAAATCCCAATTATTTCCTAATGACAATTTGCAGGAAAGGACTGACAATCTCCTTAGTTATTATGCTAAATGGGGGAAGCCTTTTTTAGAAATGATTTATAAAAATTCTCCAGGACTGGAGCAGCAGTTTATTATTTTGACCGAAGCTTAATCGGTTGGGTAGTCTTTAATTACAGCAATCCGTTTTATTTATCAAATTCATTGGTGTATCCTAAGCGTTTTACATTTTTCACGCTTTCCATTACGATGTCATCCTGATATTCTTTGTAAGCCTCTAACTTTCCAGCAATGGAGGTGTCATGAAGTGCTAGAATTTGCGCAGCTAATATTCCAGCATTTTTAGCACCATTCAGTGCAACGGTTGCTACGGGAACACCATAAGGCATTTGTAAAATAGAAAGCATGGAATCCCATCCGTCAATGGAATTAGAAGATTTTACAGGAACTCCGATAACAGGTAAAATAGTATTTGCAGCGACCATGCCTGGTAAATGTGCAGCACCACCTGCTCCAGCGATGATTACTTTAATACCCCGTGCTTTTGCTTTAATAGCATAATCTCTTAAGCGTTCGGGAGTTCTATGAGCTGAAACGATTGTTAACTCAGGTTCTACTTCAAATTGTCGAAGCATTTCTGCGGCCCCCTTCATTATTTCTAAGTCACTCTCGCTTCCCATAATTATGCCTACTAAAGGGTTGCTTTCATTTTGTTTTTTGGCGGTAGAAGTTGATTGCTCGCTCATAATTAAGGGCTATTTTAAATTGATTTTATAAAATCAAATGTCAAGATAAGTAATATGCATTAATCTTTTTAATAATTAAATCAAATTCAAGTTTATAAATTGACTCTATAAATAATAAGGGTCGGTTGAAAGTGAAACTGCAATATAAAAATTCTTCTGCTATATTTTATTGCATTAAATTACCATTCAACCTTAAAAGTTCAATTTCGGCTAATTTGGTATTATATCGTGCAGCCAATAAACGCGTGTAAGCATCTTCTAGGCTTTTCTGCGTTTCCCTCAATTCTAGATAAGTGGAAACTCCTAATCGGTAGCGTTCCAAGGAAATGAATACATTCTCTTTAGCAAGCAAAATATTATCTTCTTCTAATAATAATGCCTGCTGTTGCATAGTGTATTCTTTAAAAGCCTTGGTTATATTAGTATTAAGGGTTGCTTGTTGACTCTGGTAGGAAAGTTTTAGAAAAGATATTTCTAGTTGTGATTGCTGAATAAGTCGTTTAGTATTTAGTCCATTTAAAATGGGTATAGTAACACCTAAGCCATAATTGAAACCATTGTTTCGACTATATAAAGGAGTAAAGGGGTTTACTACGGCCTGGTTATCTGTTTTAGAATAATTATAATTAGAATTAAAAGAAACAATCGGATAACGATCTGCTTTTCTTTCTTTCATCACCAATTGGGAAATATCAATATTTTTTTTGGTTAAGAGCAGGGTGGGACTAGTACTCTCCAAGCTACTGATTAAATCCTGCAGTAAAAGTCGATTGTTGATCACGATGCTGTCACTTACTTCGTATCCTACAGCCGAAGGAATATTCATTATTAAATTCAGTTGCTCTTTAAGTTGTGCAATAAGTGTTTGCTGCTTTAGGCGAGCTGATTTTTGAGCATTCAAATCTACTTTTGCTTGTAATAATTCAGGTTTTGCACCTAGTCCAACACTGAGTTTTTTTTCTGATAATTTAACTCGCTCCTCATTGATACTCATTTGCTCCTCGACAGCTTTTAACTGTTGTTTTTGATGTACAATATTATAATAGTTTACTAATAATGAAGCAACAGAAGTAATCATCTGATTTTTGATGGCTAGATCACCCAATTTTACAAATTCATTTAACTTCTCTCTAGTGGTAACCATCTTATGGCCATTAAATAATGTCCAGTTAAGCTGAACAGAACCGGTCAAGTTATTCGAACGAATTGCTTTACGTTCTCTTTTAGTACCGTCGGTAAATTTTTGTAATTGATCATTATTATTTAAGACAAAACCAGTAGTGCTATTAATCCTAGGCATAAACGCGGCCTTAGCATATGATTTGTCTAGGGCATAAGATGCTGAATCATTGCGAAGCAATTCAATGTCGTAATTATTTTTAAGCACAGTGGCAATCGCCTCTTCAACAGTTAAAATTTTCTGTGCAAATAAATATTGAGCAGGCGTTAAGGCCAAACCAATCATTACTGTTAATAACCAACTTTTTTTCATTCTGCCAACGTATTTTAAATTGATCAAGCTGTTTGTTCCAATTCATCTAATTCACTCTTTTTCTTCTTAGAAGAAAGGAAAGAATACATTGCTGGAATAACAAATAAGGTAAGTATTAATGAAAATAATATTCCGCCTACAATTACAATACCCAAAGGGATACGACTGGTAGAAGCATCGCCTAATGATAAGGCTAGCGGCAAAGCACCTAAACTCATCGCTAAGCTTGTCATAAGGATAGGTCTGAATCTAGCAACAGCAGCTTCTAAAACAGCGGTATTTTTATTGTCTCCCAATAATTGTTTTTGATTAGCAAACTCTACAATAAGGATTCCGTTTTTTGTAACTAGACCAATCAACATGATCATTCCAATTTCAGAGAATATATTGAGTGTTTGCCCATAGATATGTAAAGAAAGTAACGCTCCAGCTATTGCCAATGGTACAGTAAGCATGATAATAATAGGATCGATGAAACTTTCAAATTGGGCAGCTAATACCAGAAAAATTAAAATTAATGCAAGAACAAAGGCATAGCTAGTATTGCTACCACTCTCCGCATAATCTCTTGAAGCACCAAATAGCGAAGTGGTGAAGGAATCGTCTAACAATTTTTTTGAAATGTCTTGCATAGCCTTGATACCATCTCCGATTGTTTTTCCAGGGGCAAGTCCTGCTGATAAAGTAGCAGACTTATATCTGTTAAAATGGTAAATGGTAGGAGGGGTACTTTGTTCTTCAATCGTAACAAGGTTATCCAAAGAGATAGATTCTCCAGCAGCGTTTTTGACATAAATATTTTTTAAATCAGAGGGGTCATCCCGGTCTTTTCTTGCAACTTGGCCTATTACCTGATATTGCTTCCCATCTCTATCAAAATACCCTAGCCTTCGATTGCTTAAAGCCAATTGTAGTGCTTCAGAAATAGTTTGAATGGTTACACCCAAGTTACTCGCTTTCAATCTGTCTATAGAAACGCGTATTTCAGGCTTATTAAATTTTAGGTCGGTATCAACACCTTGAAACGCAGGATTTTTATTGGCTTCCTCCAGAAATTTTGGAAGCACTTCTTTTATTTTGTTGAAATTGACATTTTGCAATACAAATTGTACTGGTAATCCACCGCGTCTATTTACTGAAATAGTTTGCTCTTGAACTGCGAATATTTTTCCTTCTGAAAATGAGGGGGCATTTTTATTAATCATGTTTACAATATCCTGTTGAGATCGCTTTCTTTCTTTCGGATCTGTTATTACAGATCTAACAAAGCCAGAGTTGACAGAGCCTGAACCAGTAAATCCAGGAGCCACCATGCTCATTAAAATTTTATTTTCTGGAACAGAGTCAATGATAAACTGTGATATCTTATCTACATATTTATCCATAAATTCATAAGAAGCTCCTTCGGCTGCCGAAACGGTAAGCCTAAATTGGCTCCTGTCTTCCATTGGTGCAAGTTCAGATGGTATATCTTTTCCTATCCAATAAATAGCTCCAAAACAGGCAAGAATAATTAAAAAGGCGGCCCATCTTAATTTCATAAAAAAGGTTAGGGAAACCCGGTAAACATTTTCCATTCCTTTGAAAAAAGGTTCGGTGAAATTATAAAACCAAGAGTTTTTATGTTTTTTTCTTGCCAGCTTAACGTTTAAAACCGGAGTAAGCGTTAGGGAAACGAAAGCGGAAATTAAAACTGCACCTGCCACTACTACTCCAAATTCACGAAATAATCTTCCAACAAAACCTTGTAAAAAAATAACTGGAAGAAATACAATTGCCAGTGTTATTGAAGTGGCAATAACTGCAAAATAAATTTCTTTAGAGCCTTCTTTAGCCGCTTGCCATTTACTCATACCCTGCTCCATCTTCTTGAAAATATTTTCCGTTACCACAATTCCATCATCTACCACCAAACCCGTTGCAAGTACAATGGCCAGAAGTGTTAATACGTTAATGGTAAATCCAAAAACATACATTATAAAGAAAGCCCCAATCAAAGAAACAGGTATATCAATCAATGGACGAATAGCTATTATCCAATCTCTAAAGAAAAGATAGATGATAAGTACAACTAAAATGATTGAAATGATAAGGGTTTCCTTTACTTCAGAGATTGATCTTTTAATGAATCTAGTTTGATCCATTGCTATTTCCAAACTATATTCAGCAGGGATATCTTTTTTAATTTGATCAAATCTTTTGTAAAACTCTTCTGATATGGCAACATAATTTGATCCAGGTTGAGGGACAATTGCCATTCCAATCATTGGAACGCCATTTGTTTTTAACATCGACTCCTCATTTTCGGGTCCTAGAACAGCTTCTCCAACATCTTTTAATTTAATGTCTGTGCCGTTGATGTTTTTTACAATAATATTATTGAATTCTTCTTCCGTATTTATTTTCCCAAAAGTTCTAACTGACAATTCAGTGGCAACTCCTGAAATTTTACCTGAGGGAAGTTCTACATTTTGTCTTTGAATAGCAGTTTGAATATCACTTGCTGTTAGTCCGTAAGAATTTAATTTGGCGATATCAAACCAGATGCGCATTGCATATCTCTTTTCACCCCAGATCTGAATTCCACTTACACCAGGTATAGTTTGTAGTCGTTCAAGCAAATTATTATTCGCATATTCGGTCACTTCCAACTGATTTTTGGAAGAGCTTTTTACCGTCATAGAGATAATTGCATCACTGGTCGCATCTGCTTTTGATACTACAGGTGGGGCATCTAAATCAGATGGTAAAGAACGAACTGCTTGTGATACTTTGTCTCTTACATCATTGGCAGCGGATTCTAATTCATTACCTAATTCAAATTCTACATTGATAGAGCTGCTGCCTTGACTACTACTACTGGTAATATTTTTAACTCCCGCAATTCCATTAATGGCTTTTTCTAGCGGTTCTGTAATTTGTGATTCAATAATATCTGCATTTGCCCCAGGATAAGAAGTCCGCACGGAGATATTTGGAGGGTCGATGGCAGGATAATCCCGAACCCCCAAAAACTTAAAACCTATCACACCAAATAAAATGATGACGATACTTAGCACTACAGCTAATACCGGACGACGTAAACTTAATTCAGATATATTCACTTTATCTTACTGTTTAGTTTTTAATTATTTTATTAATCTTTACTTTATTACCCTGTTTAATTGAAAGTAAACCAGTAAGTAAAACGGTATCTCCGGATTTTATCCCTTCAGTTATTTCTACCTGAGTAGTTCCTCTGTATCCAGTAATCACTGGGATCATACTTGCTTTGCCATTTTTCAGGACAACTATTTCTTTACCTCTTGCTCTAGGTATGATGGCTTGAGTAGGAATCATTAATGCCGAATCATTTTTACCCAATGGAATTTTCACTTTTATAAAGCCACCAGCAATCATCGATGAATCCTTCTTTTTAACCAAGGCTTTTACTTTTAGACTTCTAGTATCTTCGGCAATAGTATTTTCTGTAGCTATAATTTTTGCATCAAAAACTGAAGTATTATTTTCAACAGTAAATTGAACCCCATTTCCGTTTTTCATTGATTGGCCGTATTTTTCTGGAACGGTAAACTCTAATTTAAGTTGGGTCAATCTTCTCAAACTAGTAATGACAGTTTGCGGGGTAACATAAGCTCCTTTGGAAATAGGTGTGATCCCTACTTTGCCACTAAAAGGCGCTCTTAAAGAGGTTTTTGAAATATTGGTGCGAACGATATTGATATCTGATTTAATATTATTTACTGCCAATACATTTAAATCATATTCTTGCTGACTCACTCCATTTATTTTTAATAAGGCAGCAAAGCGTCCAGCAGTTTGCTCAGCGGTAGCTAATTGCACCAATAATTTTTGCAGTTGTGCTTGTAAGTCGGCATCATATAATTTTAGCAAGACGCTGCCTTGACTAACATTTCCGCCTTCTTTAAATAACACATCAGTTACTCTACCAGAAATTTCAGGGTGTAATTCTACTTCTTCAGCAGCTAGTAAACTTCCTGCTACCTCAATATCCTGAGAAAGAGTTTGAGGGGCAACAATATATACGTCTGCCTTTATATCTTTTGGGGTAGTAGGTTTTGGTTTTTCAGTTTTTTCTTTAACCTCTGAACAGCTAAAAATAGCCATGGTTAAAACTAAGGACCAAATGCTGTGATTCAAATTCAACCTCATTGTATAGTTGGTTTTATATATTTAAAAGTAAGTTAAAAATCTATATTTCAGTATTAAAAATTACGACAGGGTTTTTACTGTCAAATTATTTTTAATGCGTGTAGCTTGGTGAATTAGCTCCTGTTTTTCTTTGCTTAAAATAGTAACGTGACCCATTTTTCGACCTGGCTTAGTTTCTTTTTTGCCATAAATATGTACAAAAACGTTTTCTAATTGCAGGATTTCATTCAACCCTTCATATACAGCTGGGCCACTAAATCCTTCCGCACCTATCAGATTTACTATTGCTGCAGGCAATATATGGTCTGTGCATCCTAATGGATAAGCTAGCATAACTCTCCATAACATATCAAACTGAGAGGAATAGTTGGCCTCTATCGTATGATGACCGCTATTGTGCACTCTTGGTGCGGTTTCGTTTACAAAAACTTGATCATTCAAGTCGACAAAAAGTTCAACTGCAAAAATTCCTGGACTTTTTAATTCCTTTACCACTTTCATAGCGACCGCTTCCACTTTCCACATTGTTTTTTCTGAAAGATCTGCAGGGCTCACTTGATACGCTAATAAATTGAGACTTGGATCAAACACCATGTCTACAGCAGGATAAACAGCGGTTTCACCTTTATCATTGACCGCAATCATTACTGCAATCTCTTTTTTAATGGTTACCATTTTTTCTAA
Organism: Ferruginibacter sp.; assembly: GCA_030831945.1. Lineage (GTDB taxonomy): Bacteria > Bacteroidota > Bacteroidia > Chitinophagales > Chitinophagaceae > Ferruginibacter. The sequence continues at coordinate 63,108 of JAURKC010000032.1, read as the reverse complement.
AACAGCTGGACCATTAAAGCCTTTTTCGAAATCAGCTTTTGTATGAATGATTTGTACTCCTTTACCATCATAGCCTCCTTTACCAAGTTTATGAACGGCGGGTAAAAGATGTTCGTGCTGGGGAAGTTCTTCTTTAGTTTGAGTAATAATAAATTCGCTGGTAGGAATTTCGGCGTCTTTGTAAAATTGCTTTTGTAATATTTTGTCTTTTATAATTCTTAAAGCAGATGGATGAGGATAAATTTTTACCCCCTCCTGTTGTAACTTTTCAAGTGCCTCTTCATTAACACTCTCAATTTCAATCGTGAGCAGGTCTAATCCTTTGCCAAAATTATATACATCATCGAAATTTGTAATATCACCTTTAGTAAAATGGTGACAAAGGTGAGCTGATGGACAGTTAGGGTCATTTTCCATCACAAAAGTTTCTACTGGATAGTTGGCTGCAGCTTGCAAAAGCATTCTCCCAAGTTGACCTCCACCCAATATTCCAGCCTTGGGTTGCCCCTTTGAACCACTCCTAATGAGGGGAGAGGAACTATTAATATTGGATTGATTTGGGTTGGCAAGCATTTCCAAAACTTTGAATGGGGGATTTAGAAACTATTGAATTGCGAATTTAACTTAAGCTATTGGAAATTCCCCCTATTGAGGACTTTTTCTTTTAGTAAACGGATAGATTTTAATCTAAATGATTACCAATGGATTTTTTCAATAGGAGAGGGTTAGCAATATAACTTTTGATTATTTTTTTTGTGGAATTATATTTATTTTAATTACATATAACAAGCGTTTTAAAAATCCTTTTAACATCTCCTCTTTCAATAAAAATGTTATTTTTACGTTGTAGTGTATTTAACTCCAATAGCAATCAATATGAATATCCTTCGATGGCTTTTTTCTCTGTCTTGTTTTTTAATAAGTGGATCAACCACTATGCTGTTTGCTCAAACTAGTTTCATTAATTACTCTAAGTTTTTAGGAAAGCAAGTTGATTTAGTTTCAAAAACAGAAGACACCCTGAAAAAACAATTTGAAGAAAAGAAACTTCAGTGGCCTCCCGAACAATTATACCTGCGCAGTTTTAAGTATGATCGCCAGCTTGAAGTATGGGTGAAGGAAGAAAAAAAATCAACTTTTAAACTATTCAAAACATACAAAATTTGTATGCAAAGTGGTACGATGGGACCTAAGCGAATGGAAGGAGATTATCAGGTGCCAGAAGGTTTTTATTATATTAATGAATTTAACCCCAGTAGTAATTACCATTTAGCATTGGGGCTAAACTATCCCAATGCCTCCGATAAATTATTGAGTGATTCTTATCGCCCAGGAAATAGTATTTATATTCATGGAAGTTGTGTTTCTACAGGTTGTATTCCTATCAGCGATTTCCCTATCGAAGAATTATATATTCTTGCTGCACAGGTAAAAGAAATTGGACAGGATTTTATTCCTGTACATGTATTTCCGATAAAGTATAATGTTAAAAAGTCTGCTGAATATTTAGCCCTAGCTACCAAGGATAATAAACCCTTGCAGCATTTTGCAGGTACCTTACAATCCGCTTTTGAATATTTTGAAGCAAAGAAACAATTGCCGGTGATTCTTATTAATAAGCAAGGGCAATATATTGTCAATTAGGCGTTACCGTTAGTTATTTCGTTTTGAGTAAAATTTGAATGGTTTCCTTTGTCTTTTGACTTAAAAATTGAATTCTTCCCTCTGTTAATTCTTTGATTACTTTTTCATTGTAATGTCGGATAGTTAGTAGTGTACAATTTTTTTCAATTTGCACATCAAAGAATTCACTTGCTGCCAGCGCTAGCTTTTCAATTTTTTCAGGACGATCATCCATGCTGCAAAGCAAGCTGATCGCTCCATTTTGCGAAAGGCTAGGCCGAATTTTATTTTCTAAAAGTAAGTTATGCAGTTTGGCTACCAAGTTGTCTTCAACAAATGAAAATCCCTTGAACTAACCTGCATCAGTACTTGCTTTTCTTTCATAACAATGATGGGAGGTAAATTAAGTGTAGGCTGATTGCTGATAATAGTACCTGGTAGATCCGGGTTTAAAAAACATTTTACTAACAGTGGAATGCCTTTGTTTTGAAGTGGCTTAATCGTTTTGGGATGAATTACCTGTGCTCCATAATAAGCCATTTCAATTACCTCTAGGTAACTTAATTGGTCAATTATTTGTGCTGCAGGAAATAATTTCGGATCAGCATTCATTACACCTTCTACATCTTTCCAAATTGTTTGACTTTCTGCATCCAACATATTGGAAAAAATTGCTGCGCTATAATCGCTACCTTCTCTACCAAAGGTGGTACTTTCATTTTCATCTGTAGCACCTATAAATCCTTGAGTGATGACAATGTCAGTATTATTAAATAAAGGCTTTATTATTTCATTAACCTTTTGTTGACTGAAAGTCCAGTCAATATTGGCTTCCCTAAAGTTATCATCTGTTCTAAAAATATCCCTAACGTCTATCCATTCATTCTTACAATCGACTGTGTTTAAGTACTCACTGATGCAAACAGTGCTTAGTAGTTCACCACAGCAAACGATTTGATCGTAGTAATAATCATAGTCTCTGACGGGTTTATCATGAAGTAGCCATTCAATTTCTGTAAAAATATTGGAGAGTTCAGCTATCGCCTGATTATTTAATTGTTGAGATAGGTCAAGGTGCATTTGTTTTACTTGATAAAATAAGGCTAATGACTCTTCTTTATTACCAGCATAAAAGGCATTAGCTACTTTTTCAAGATCATTGGTAACCTTTCCCATAGCTGAAAATATAATCAACAATTTTTCCCCTTTATACTGTTGAATAATTTTGGCAACATTTTGAATTCTTTCGACGCTACTGATACTTGCACCTCCAAATTTAAAAACCTTCATTTATGATAATAATTTAACTGGGTTCAGAATAAAAAAATATTCAACTTATTTCACATTGCAAATCTAAATTGTAAAATTGGCAATCTGAAATTAACTCTAGACCAGTAAGGGTTGATTTTGTATACGGTCCATCCAATTTCTAGGTAATTAAATTTTCAGCTTCTTTGAACTTGATAGTTCTGGAAATAAAATATATTTAATCCCCATTTTTGTGATTATTGGGACAATTTTAAAAATCAATGAGGCTTACCTAAGTTTATTTAAGGGTTAAATACATTTGAATTGTTGCTTCTTTCATTACTTTTACAATATAAACAGGTGAATAGTATCATTTTGCATCTAGTTGAATAGCTGCAAAATTTATATGGGATTAAAGCCTTTTTTAGCGTTTGGGTTATGAATGATATCATTATTTCGGTAAAGAATTTGAGAAAAAATTACGGAGCTTTTGAAGCCGTAAAAGATATATCATTTGATGTGTTGGAAGGGGAGATATTTGGATTGTTGGGTCCCAATGGTGCAGGTAAATCAACTACCCTTGAAATTATGGAGACGCTGCGCTCAAAAACTAGTGGAGAGGTGATGGTGGCTGGAATGAATCTTGATAATGAACCTAATCATATCAAAAAAATAATCGGCGTTCAATTGCAGACGTCTGGATTTTATCCTGGATTAAATTTATTGGAGTTAATAGAATTGTTTTCTGGATTATATAATCAAGAAGTAGATCCAATGGAATTACTTCAATTGGTAAACCTTACTGAAAAAGCGAAGAGTAAATACAAGCAATTGAGCGGTGGACAAAAGCAACGTTTTTCAATTGCCACCACCCTCATCAACCAACCTAAAATTGTGTTTTTAGATGAGCCTACAACTGGTCTAGATCCTCAAGCAAGAAGGAATTTGTGGGATTTAATAAAATCTATCAGGGAAAAAGGAACCACTGTAATTATTACCACTCATTATATGGATGAAGCAGAGCAGTTGTGTGATCGCATTGCCATTATGGACGAGGGGAAAATTATAGCACTGGCTTCACCAGATAAAATGATTGATGATTTAGTAAGATCAGGTTTTGAAAAGCCTAAACCTATAAAGTCCGCTAACTTAGAGGACGTTTTTATCAGCCTGACTGGTAAAGAAATGAGAGCAGAATAATTTTTTTATATTTTATAAACAATCAAACCAAAGAAATGAAGCATTTTATTTTAGCATTTAGTGTATCCATGATGGTATGCCTTAGCGTTCAAGCACAGACAAAACCAAAGTTAAAAGTTGTTAATCCAGCGGCACAACAAACTTCAAAACCGATTGCCAAACCCCAGTTGAGCATATTGAAAAATTTAGAAGACTCCTTCAGTTATGCATTGGGATTAAATATTGCTAATAATTTGCGTCAGCAAGGGATTGAAAAAATCAGTAATGCAGCTATGCAAAGGGCTATGGAAGATGTATTTAATAAAAGACCCTATTTGATGAATGAGCAGCAATCCAATACTTGCATCCAAGAAAAAATTCAGGGAAGCATGGCTAAAAAAAATGAGTACGTAAAATCTCAGGGAAATGCATTTTTAGCAACCAATAAAAAGAAGCCAGGTGTAATTAGTCTGCCTAGTGGTTTACAATACGAGGTATTAAGGAAGGGAGATGCAAATTCTCCAAAGCCAGCTTTGCAGGATACAGTAGTAGCGCATTATGCAGGGACTTTAATCAATGGATTTAAATTTGACAACTCTTATGATAGGGCTGAGCCACTTACTATACCAGTAGCAGGTGTGATTAAGGGATGGACTGAAATATTGCAAATGATGCACATTGGAGATAAATTTAAAGTGTACATACCTAGTGAACTTGGTTATGGTGAAAGAGGTGCAGGGGCAGATATACCTGGAGGAGCGGTATTGATTTTTGAAATGGAGCTATTGGCCATTAAACCAGCGATTACAAAGTAGTTTTACAATCTAAATTATATTTATGGAAGACCTTAGTTATCCTATCGGACGATTTGTTCCTCAACCCTATTCAGATAAAGAGCTGAAAGAAAGGTTAATGGCAATAATGTTTTTGCCAAAGGAACTTGAAAATGCTATCCAGAATTTAGATGAGTACCAAATTGAAACCCCTTATCGGCCAGACGGATGGACAGTGAAGCAATTAATCAATCATATTGCAGATAGTCATATGAATGCATTCATTCGTTTTAAACTTGGACTTACGGAAGAGAACCCAACGATCAAAACATATAACCAAGATGCCTGGGTGAATTTGAATGACACTAAAATCGTTCCGATAAATGTTTCAATTACTTTGGTGCATGCTTTACATGCTAGATGGGCTGCCTTGTTAAATGGTATATCATCGGCTGATTTGGAAAGAATAGTCTTTCATCCTGAACAAAAAAAGGAGATAACTCTTTGGCATATGCTAGGTCTCTATGCGTGGCATGGCAAACATCATGTGAAACACATTACTGCGCTAAGAGAAAGGATGAAATGGTAATCCAGATTACTTGAAAACATGGACAGGATAATTAGTCAACCATGTTTTCAAGTATCATTTAAATTATTAGCATGAATTGGAAAAAATTGTCTTCTGAATACCTCTCCAAGCATCCTTATTTTACTGCCAGAAAAGATGTCTGTCAAACTCCTGGAGGAAAAATGGTTGAGTCCTATTATGTAGTTGAGTTACCTTCAACAGTTTGTGCATTGGCGATTACTGAAGAGGGGAATGTTTTGATGGAAAGGCAATATCGTCATCCGCTGGAAGAGACTATCATTGAATTACCAGGTGGATTTGCTGATCCCAATGAAGACCCCTTGGTTGCTATTGAGCGCGAATTGTTAGAGGAAACAGGATATGAATTCTCTTCTATTGATTACCTAGGAAAGGTTTCTGCTAATCCAGGGGTATTATCTGGCTATACTTATTTGTACTTAGCTAGAGGGGGTAAAAAAGTAGCTTCGCAAAGTTTGGATGCAAACGAAGAAATAGAACTGCTGCAGATTCCATTAGAAGCGGTAAGGTCAATGCTTGAAAAAAATGAGATTGTGCAGGCATTACATGTAAGTTGCCTCTTGTATGCTTTTAAAAAGCTGGATACTGAAAAAAAATAGGGAAGTATAATAATTTTCAGAGAAAGAGAAGAGTAGAAATTGATTATTAATATTTCTTGATTACTTTTTGGTTTGTAAAAATGCGATCAATTTATCCATTGCTTTTTTTCTGTGACTGCAGGCATTTTTTTCATCTGGATTCATTTCGGCAAAACTAAGTTTCGATCCGGAAGGTGAAAATATTGGATCATAACCAAAACCTTTTTCTCCTCTTTCTTCTGTAAGAATTTCTCCTTCGCAAATTCCTTCAAATTGAAATTCTTTACCATCTAATATCAGTGAAATGACAGTCCTAAATTGAGCTTGCCGTTGAGTGGTATCAGCCATCAGTTGCAATACCTTTTCAATATTAGCCTCAAAGGATCGGTCTTCTCCTGCAAAGCGTGCACTTTTTACTCCTGGCGCACCGTTTAGAAAAGATATCTCTAAACCAGTATCCTCGCTGAAGCAATTTTTTCCTGTAAGTTCATGGATAGTGAAAGACTTTTCTGAAGCATTGGCTTCTAGGCTGTCATGCGGTTCGGGAATATCGATATCAATCCCCGCTTCCTTTAAAGTAATGAGGGCAAATTGATTTCCTAAAACCTGCCTTACTTCATCCACTTTATGCTGATTATTAGTAGCAAAAATGAGCGTATCCATACTTTAGATATTGAAAATTTGTTGAAGGCAGATCCATAACCTTGTCTTTTCTGCTTTGTTGTCATGAAAATTTGATAAGGCTGGCGCAGCTAAATAAACCTGATTATTAAATTTTTGAATTTGATAGGTTGGAAAGTTAACCGGCAATTCAATTTGATCAGGTTGCAGTCCGAATAAAAATACTTTTTCAGATTTTAATTCGTCCGTGATGCGTTGATAATTTACCGATGGATTTTTTTTAATATTTAAAATAGCTACATCTTCCATCGTTAAGTTGCAAGCAGCTAAGATTCCTAATAAAAAATTTAATTGATTGTCTGGAAGATATAAAGTTTCTTCACTTTCTACTAAAATCAGCACTTTTTTCTGGTTATTTCCCAGGGTTAAAAACGGCTTTTCCGTTGACTTGGAATCTACAGTGGGATTGTTTTTGGCCTCAATGAGTGTATGGGTGAAAAGTTGCTGTAAAACAAGTGGAGGAAGATTAATATTGTCTAAACTCATAAAACGGCATTTTACTCTGTATTTTATTTTGTTTCTTTGTAGTAAAATTAAGGATTATGGAATCAGCAGCAGGATTTAATATTACTAAAGTTGAAAAAAGCAAATTAGCCGGCATCAGTCTAGAAAATGTGCCTTTTGGAAAATATTTTACTGACCATATGTTGGAAGTGGATTATGATAATGGTCAATGGCAAACGCCAAGTATTGTACCTTATCATTCTTTACAATTATCTCCATCTTTAGCTGCTATACATTATGGGCAATCTATTTTTGAGGGAATAAAAGCGTATAAAGATCAGGAGGGTAATCCCCAAGTATTTAGACCTAAAGATAATTTTAGACGTTTCAACATTTCTGCTGAAAGAATGCAAATGCCTGCAGTACCAGAAAGTATTTTTATTGAAGGAATGCGAAAGCTAATTGATATAGAGCGTAACTGGATACCCAATGCTGCTGACCATGCATTATATATCCGTCCTTTTATGTTTGCAACTGAAGAAGCTATTGGAGTAAAGCCAAGCGATAAATATAAATTCCTGATTATACTAAGTCCTACTGGACCTTATTATGCTGCTCCTATGAGAATTTTGGTAGAAGAAAAATATGTTAGAGCGGTAGAAGGTGGATTTGGTTTTGCAAAAGCAGCTGGTAATTACGCAGGTGCCCTTAAAGCGTCTACTGAAGCTAACGATAAAGGATTTGATCAAGTGTTATGGATGGATGCTTTTGAGCATAAGTATGTTCAGGAGTGTGGAACAATGAATGTGTTTTTCATTATCGATAATATTGCAATAACCCCTGGACTATCAACGGGAACAATTCTAGAGGGTGTAACAAGGGATAGTACGATTGTATTGTTAAAAGAAATGGGGTATAGGGTAGAGGAGCGTTCATTGAGTATTGATGAAATTATGGAAGCTTATAAAAAGGGTGTTTTAAATGAAATATTTGGAACTGGCACTGCGGCAACTATTTCATTAATCAAAGAATTGAAGTACAGAGATTTTGATATGACATTTGAGGTAGATAAATGGACGATCGCTCCTGAAGTAAAGCGAAGGATGGATGCTATTAAATATGGTCTGGAGCCAGACACCCATAATTGGCTATTTAAAATCTAAAATATAAAAAGCAGATCAGTTGATCTGCTTTTTATATTTTAAGCTCTTTAAAGTAACTTACTTTACCGCCGAGTTCTATTTAATTTTTCTATAGTTACTTGACTATTAATGATAAAGTATCTAATCGATAAAAAGAAATCAATAATTTAGGTTTGAAATTCCTTTCGGAATTGAGTGCTTTTACTTTTTTGCCTTGATGCAAAAAAGTAACAAAAAAAATCAATCCTGCTAATAAAAAGGCTGAAATGTGAAATATCAGCCTAAAATCAAGGAACTCGCCGGTAGAGTAAGCTACTTTAATGGGTTTGCAGGCTCAAACAGCCTTGATTTTTTAACGGCTGATAATTCAAATTTCTAGCACTTTTTTTTAGAGGGCGTTAAAAAGCTATAATTTCAATTTTAATTTCCCCTTTTTTAATCATAATTGGCTAGTTTGAAAAGTTTTTGCTTGAGAAAATTGCTAAAAATTCAAGATTTAAATTTTGGGTAAAGGCTTTTTTAATTCTTTTAAAAGGTTTAATTCCAAGGGTTAGAAGAATAAAAAGGCTAAAATTTTAGGTTAAAAAGGGCCTTTTTAAGTGTATTTTAGGGCAATATTGGGGCTATCAAAAAAAACTAATTATTAATTTTCGTTTTTTAAATGAGAATTCCTACCTTTGCCGTCCAAAAAATAAAGGGTTAAAAATGCCTACAATACAACAGTTAGTAAGAAAAGGAAGAGAAATAATTAGAGCTAAAAGCAAATCAAGAGCTTTAGATGCTTGTCCACAGCGCCGTGGTGTATGTACAAGAGTATATACCACTACGCCTAAAAAGCCCAACTCAGCGTTGCGTAAAGTGGCCAAAGTTCGTTTGACCAATAAAATTGAGGTAATTGCCTATATTCCAGGTGAAGGTCACAATTTACAGGAGCACTCGATCGTATTGATTCGTGGTGGAAGGGTAAAAGATTTACCAGGTGTACGTTATCATATTGTACGGGGTAGTTTGGATACTGCTGGCGTAAAAGATCGTAAACAAAGTCGTAGTAAATACGGAACTAAGAAAGTAAAGGCAAAAAAATAATTTAATAAATTAGGTTTCACGTTTATCGTAGATCGATAAAAAATAAATAACAATGCGTAAGACACAACCAAAAAAAATACCGTTAGCACCAGATCCTAAGTTTAACGACAAATTAGTTACTCGTTTTGTAAACAATTTAATGTGGGCTGGAAAGAAGAGTGGTGCTTATATTATTTTCTATGATGCTTTAGACAAGGTAGCTAAGATAACTGGCGAAAATGGTTATGAAGTGTGGAAGAAAGCATTGGGTAATATTACTCCAGGAGTTGAAGTTCGCAGTCGTCGTATTGGTGGTGCTACTTTCCAAATACCTGCTGAAGTACGTACCGACAGAAAAGTATCTTTAAGTATTAAGTGGATGGTAAAATATAGCCGCGATAGAAATGGTCGTAGCATGTCAGATAAATTAGCGAATGAAATCGTAGCGGCAAGTAAAGGTGAAGGTGCTGCTTTCAAAAAGAAAGAAGATACTCATCGTATGGCTGAAGCTAACAAGGCATTTGCGCATTTTAGAATCTAATTCATTTTTTTAATAGTTTATAGAGAGCCTTCCGCAAAACGGAAGGCTTTTTTATGCTTTCAATAGAATGACGAGCGCTGTGTTGGAATAATGTATCCTTTCTATTTATTCTCTCACCTACATTCTGTAATTAAGTAAGTAATTTAGCAGCGACAGTAACGATCAATCATTTTTTTACTTACCTAGCGCTTCAATTAAAACAGCTTACTTGAAAAAGAAAATATCCATATACACGGCATCTGCAATCGTGGTGGCAAATATGATTGGCACGGGCGTTTTCACTAGTGTAGGCTTTCAATTATCCGCCGTTCAAAATACTTGGAGTATTTTATTGCTTTGGCTATTAGGAGGATTACTTTCTTTATTTGGTGCATTTGCCTATGCTGAATTAGGAACCCATTTCAAAGAATCAGGGGGCGATTATATTTATTTATCGAGAGTCTTTCATCCATTGGTTGGTTATTTATCTGCTTGGGCAGGGTTGACGGTTGGTTTTTCTGCACCGGTTGCTTTGGCTGCAATGGCTTTTACAAAATACCTTTCTCCCTTTGGATTACAAGGGAACCTTTATTTAGCTATCGGTATTATTATGCTTATTGGCTTACTGCATAGTTTTACCATTCGACATAGCAGTAAACTTCAAAATATTTCTACCCTTATAAAAATAATCTTCATTGTTGTATTAGTAATTGTTGGATTCTTGATTCAAGGAAATGTAAACACTGCATTGAACTGGACTGATAGTTGGAAACACGAGATGGTGCAACCTGGCTTTGCTGTTTCGATGGTCTACGTTTCATTTGCTTATGTAGGCTGGAATGCTGCTGCCTATGTAGTGGATGAAATAGAAGACCCTTATAAAAATCTCCCTAGAGCTTTAATAGGAAGCACTTTATTTGTCGCGATCGTTTATGTTTTATTTCAACTGGTTTTATTAAAAAATGCTTCCGTAACCCAACTTCAGGGAAAGGAAGAAGTGACCTTTATTGCTTTTGATAATTTACTAGGTTCTGCTGGAGGAAAATGGGTAAGTGTTTTTATAGCGCTTCAATTAGTAGCAACTATCAGCTCTTATTTATGGGTTGGACCGAGAGTTACTTTGGCAATGGCAAAAGAAAATAAATTATGGAAACCATTGGCTAAAAAAAACAAAGAGGGTATTCCTGTAGCAGCTATTTGGGCGCATGTGATTATTTCAATTCTTTTGACATTAACGGGTTCTTTTGAGAAAATATTATTGTACGCAGGTTTTATACTTCAACTGATGGGTTCTCTTACTGTGGCTACTAGTTTGTTTCTTCCAAAAAGTAAAACGACTACTTTTAAAAGTCCATTTAAACCAGTACTACAAATTTTATTTTTATTATTTAATGCATGGGTACTAGTATTCACGCTGATTGACAGGCCAAAGGAAAGTCTAATAGGGCTAGCAGTATTAGGGGTAGGTGGAATTATTTATTATTTTGATCGGCCAGCTATTTCCAATGATGAAGCAAGAATTTAGGTAGAGATTAAAAAAACCTAAGACTGTATAAATGATTAAAAGCGATTAGATAATTGACATAAAAAAAACCGGTAATTTTTATTACCGGTTTTTAAAATTAAAGCTCTTTTATTTTTATGTTTCGATAACAAACCATGTTGCTATGGTCTTGCAAAGCAATCTTTCCTTTTTTGAAAGTCCCAAAGCCTGGCATGCTTTTGAATTTGCTGTTAGCTACCATTGTTTTCCAATTATCATCCCAAAGTTGTGTGGTAACTACATTGGTTCCATTCAAGAAAAATTGAAGTTTACCATTCTTAGAAATAATTTCAACTTCATTCCATTCACCAACTGGTTTAACCGATTCTTTAGAGCAAGAAATTAAATCGTACAAATCACCCGCTCTATGTCTTATTAATTTCCCGTCGGGGTGACCGTCATTATCTAAAACTTGCATTTCCATTCCTGTATTGTAAGATTCTTTATATTTTATAGGATCTTCTACAACAAATAAAATAATACCACTATTGCCATTTTTAGCAATTTTCCATTCAAGTTTTAAATCGAAATCACCGTATTCTTTATCAGTAACTAAATCGCCACCACCTGCTTGTGTTCGCTGTTTTTTATCCGTTAAACAGATAGCACCATCTACTACATTCCAAATTCCATCTGCTTTATCTTTTCCATAACTGTGCCAGCCGGTAGTAGTTTTTCCATCAAAAATAGAAACCCAACCATTAGATGACTTTTCGCCATTAGAAATATTAGTAGAATTTGAATTGATGTTTACACTGATGCAACTTGCCAAAATGCAAATGCTAGTTGCTAATAGCAAGATTTTATTTTTCATATTTATTTAGTTTCTTCTTTAAGTAATAAAATGTACTTCACCATTGCAATAGCATCTTCTTTTGAAAGTTTTGGATGAGGAATCATTGGTATTTGTCCCCAAACCCCTTGTCCGCCAGCAATTACTTTAGCTGCTAGCTTTTCTTGGTTTTCTTGATTATTTTCATATTTAGCAGCAACTAGTCCATAAGCTGGACCAATGGATGGCTCTCTTAATTTATGACAGGTAAAACAATCCGACTTAGCCACTAGATTAAGTCCTTTTTCATAATCTGGATTGTCCATTACAGAAGTTACAGGCTTTGCAGCGTCTTTAGTTTCTGTTTTAGCATTTGAATTGCTACCACAAGCAAATCCAAAAAATGACAACGATAATACAATGCAATATTTTTTCATGATATAAATTTTGTCAAATGTATTCAAATTTTACTTTTTATTGAATAAAAATTTAAACAATAATTCAATTAATTGTTAATGTTTAAAATGTGGATGGGTTAGTTATTTAATGAATAGGTTTTAAATTTACAATTCTTGAATTTTCTTTTAGAATGCTGGTGATATTTTAGAAAAAATTGGATTGAATTAAGTTTGATAGAGTACTAATTTTGTAAAGCATTTTGAGCATGGCAAATCAATTCCTTTCACATTATTTTTAATTATATATTTGTAATCTATTTTGTCATTCGGTTTTTAAAAATCACTCATGTCTGGAATATTAGATCTTGTAGGAAATACTCCCCTGGTTAAATTGAAAAATATACCAGTTAATAAAGCAGTTACGATTTATGGTAAATTAGAGGGAAATAATCCTGGTGGGAGTGTAAAGGATCGAGCCGCCTATGGAATGATAAAGGGGGCTATTGATAGAGGGGAAATAAAGGAAGGGGTAAAATTAATAGAAGCTACCAGTGGAAATACGGGCATTGCGCTAGCGATGATTGCCAGTTTATTTAAAGTTCCTATCGAATTGGTGATGCCTGAAGATGCTACTCGTGAAAGAGTATTGACGATGGAGGCATTTGGGGCTAAGGTAACGCTCACTCCAAAGGCTCAGTCGATGGAAGGGGCGATCGATTATGCGAATGCACAATTGTTAAAGGGGGGCTATCTGATGTTGAATCAATTTAGCAATGCTGACAACCCTGGAATGCATTACCAAACTACTGGTCCTGAGATATGGAAAGACACCAATGAGCAGATTACTCATTTTGTTTCTTCGATGGGTACTACAGGAACGATCATGGGGGTTTCCAAATATTTAAAAGAACAAAATCCAGCAATCCAAATTGTAGGTTGTCAGCCTACCGACGGATCCAAAATACCAGGCATTCGAAAATGGCCAGCCGCTTATATGCCTTCTATATTTGATGCCAAAAGGGTAGACCGTGTGATTGAAATTGATGAGAAGGAAGCTCGTATAATGGCCAAAAGGCTAGCAAGGGAGGAAGCTATTTTCAGCGGAATGAGTAGTGGAGGATCGGTTCATGCAGCGATCGAATTATCCAAAGAAATCAGTTCAGGGGTAATTGTTTGTATTATTTGTGATCGAGGGGATCGTTATCTTTCCTCCGACCTATTTGACTAAATGTTCCAAGGGCGGTTGCAATTTGTACTATTTGCCATCGGTTATTTTACATATTTCTCGTCTGTTTCTTATTTCAAAAAAACCCCTTACCTTTGCGGCGCTAAAAAGTTGGGCATGATAGTAGGTCTTGCGTGGTAGCCTCAATTTATTTAGCATACTATGAGAGTAAAATAAATCATATCAAATCAACCCATCACTTACGGGTTTTACATTCACCTTCATTTTTGAAGGTAATCAATTCAATGTAGCATAGAAGAATGGGATGGAACAGGATACAGCTGTGAAGCTGAGTAGGATGAATAAAAAAACACAATTAACAACTAATCAATAAACAAACAATTCAATGGCAGATTTACGTTATCAGCGAAATTTTGGTATTGCGGCTCATATTGATGCCGGCAAAACTACCACCACCGAGCGTATATTATATTATACAGGGGTGAATCATAAAATAGGTGAGGTGCATGATGGCGCCGCTACAATGGACTGGATGGCCCAGGAACAAGAAAGAGGTATCACTATTACTAGTGCTGCTACTACTTGCTTTTGGAATTTTCCAATGGTAAATGGTAAGAAAACTCCAGATACTCATCAGTACAAATTCAATATCATTGATACTCCTGGTCACGTGGATTTTACCGTTGAGGTAGAGCGTTCACTTCGTGTATTAGATGGTTTATTGGCTTTGTTTTGTGCAGTTTCTGGTGTGGAGCCTCAGTCTGAAACCGTTTGGCGTCAAGCAAATCGTTATAAAGTTCCACGTATTGGATTCGTAAATAAAATGGATCGCGCGGGTGCTGATTTCTTAAATGTGGTAAAACAGATTAAAGAAATGTTAGGAGCTAAAGCAGTTCCCTTACAGTTACCAATTGGTGCGGAAGATAATTTCAAAGGAGTGGTAGATTTGATTACCATGAAGGGAATGGTTTGGGATGAGGCGGGTCAAGGAATGACATTTAATGAAGTGCCTATTCCAGAGGATATGGTGGATGAGGTGAACGAGTGGAGACAGCATTTAATCGAGGCAGTTGCTGATTATGATGACAAGCTTTTGGAGAAATTTTTTGAAGATCCTAATACGATCACTGAAAATGAAATTCATGAAGCAATTCGTAAAGCAACGATTGATATCAGCATTATCCCAATGATGTGTGGTTCTTCTTTCAAAAACAAAGGAGTTCAAACAGCTTTGGATGCTATTGTTCGTTACTTACCTGGTCCAATGGATATTGAAGCGGTGAAAGGAACTAATCCAGATACAGGAGAAGAAATTTTCCGTCATTGTGATATTAAGGAGCCATTTAGCGCCTTAGCATTTAAGATTATGACTGATCCATTTGTTGGACGTTTAGCGTTCTTCAGAGCCTATAGTGGTCGTTTAGATTCTGGTTCTTATGTTCTAAATACCCGTACCGGTAAAAATGAGCGTATTAGTCGTATCATGCAAATGCATGCCAATAAGCAAAATCCAGTTGATTTTATCGAAGCGGGTGATATTGGAGCTGCAGTAGGATTTAAGGATATTAAAACGGGAGATACCTTATGTAATGAGGATCAACCAATTGTATTAGAAGCGATGACTTTCCCAGAACCAGTAATCTCTGTAGCAGTTGAGCCAAAAACTCAGGCTGACGTTGATAAAATGGGTATGGCGATTGCTAAATTGGTAGAAGAAGATCCAACCTTGCGTGTAAAAACAGATGAAGAGACTGGCCAAACCATCTTGAGTGGAATGGGTGAGTTGCATTTGGAGATCATTGTTGATCGTATGCGTAGAGAGTTTAAAGTTGAAATTAACCAAGGTGCGCCTCAGGTTGCTTATAAAGAAGCTTTCCAAAATACGATTGAACATAGGGAAACACTTAAAAAACAAACCGGTGGTCGTGGTAAATTTGCCGATATCGTATTTGAAATTGGACCTGCAGATGAAGAATTTTTGAAAGAAGGTAAATCTAATTTCCAATTTGTAAATGGCTTATTTGGTGGTAGTATTCCAAAAGAATTTGTACCTGCTATTCAAAAAGGTTTTGAAACTGCGATGACTACAGGTGTATTGGCAAGTTATCCAATGGAAAGCATGAAAGTACGCGTATTTGATGGTAGTTTCCACCAAGTGGATAGTGATGCGATGAGTTTTGAATTGTGTGCTAAACAAGGCTATCGTGAGGCTGGTCGCAAGGCTAAGCCAGTATTACTTGAGCCAATTATGAAAGTAGAAGTATTGACTCCTGATCAATATATGGGTGATGTAACGGGTGATTTGAACCGTCGTCGCGGTATGTTAGAAGGAATGGATAGTAAACATGGCGTTCAAGTAATTAAGGCAAAAGTGCCATTGAGCGAAATGTTTGGCTATGTTACGCAATTGCGTTCATTGTCTTCAGGTCGTGCTACCTCTACCATGGAATTTAGTCATTACAATCCTGCACCTAATAATATTGCAGAAGAGGTAATAGCTAAACAAAAAGGTAAGCAAAAAGCAGAAGATTAATATTGGTCTTTTGCCCTTGATTGGGGGTAAAGAGCAATTTTCAATTTATAATTCGACCCCGTACTCAGGTACGGGGTTTGTTTTTTTTGGATCTATTATAGAATTATTTTTGAAATAGAGTGCTTTTACTTTTTTGCCTTGATGCAAAAAAGTAACAAAAAAAATCAATCCTGCGAATAAAAAGGCTGAAATTTGAAATATCAGCCTAAAATCAAGGAACTCGCCAGCAGAGCAGGCTACTCCAAAAGGTATACTGGCTCAGACAGCCTTGATTTTTTAACGGCTGATAATTCAAATTTCTAGCACTTTTTATTCGAGGGCGTCAGATTGAGGATCAACTTTCTATTGATGCGAAATTAAAATACGGTGTTGCTTTAAAGTTTGTGTATTCGCCTTGGCGGATTGTTTTTTTACGGCTTTGTTTAATATTTCTGGCAGTTTTTATTCGATGGCGTCAAACAACTATTGTATCAAATTGCCTGGCCCAAGATTTGATTGATGGCAAATTAAAGGAGTTATTATGGCTATTTTGCTCTGAAAATCAATGTTTTATGGGGTTGATGGGCTTTCCAATTGGCGTAGATAACCCTTATTCAGCCTGTGTTTCGATTGATTTTTCATAAAAAAGGAGAAAATATTCAAAAAACTTTCGATTTTCCCTTTGCCAATTCAAACCATCCCCTTACCTTTGCACTCCAAATAAAAAAAACGAAAGTTTAAAGTTCTTTAAATATGTCACAGAGAATCAGAATCAAATTACAGTCTTACGATCACAACCTGGTTGATAAGTCAGCTGAGAAAATCGTAAAAACGGTACGCAGTACCGGTGCAGTAGTAACAGGACCTATTCCTTTACCGACGCATAAGAAAATTTTTACTGTATTACGTTCTCCTCACGTTAACAAGAAAGCGCGTGAGCAGTTTCAATTGTGTACACACAAACGTTTATTAGACATTTACACTAGCAGTAGCCGCACAGTGGATGCACTGAGCAAGTTGGATTTGCCAAGTGGTGTAGATGTTGAGATTAAGGCCTAATGAACCTTCCCGGTGATTCGGGAAAGGCAGAAGGTTAGTTCTTAGAATTAAAATAGTGAACATCTAACTCCGTTATTAACCGGAGCGCTGGATAAAAAATAGATACAATGAAAAGTATTATTGGAAAGAAAATTGGCATGACCAGTGTCTTTGACGCAACAGGTAAGCAAACTGCTGTTACGATCATTGAAGCAGGTCCATGTGTAATCACCCAAAAGAAAACTGTTGAAACAGACGGTTACAATGCACTCCAAATTGCATTTGGTGATAAGAAAGAAAAGCACTCCATCAAGGCTGAAGTAAATCACTTCGCAAAAGCCCAGACATCCCCTAAAAAAGTAGTTAAAGAAATACGCGATTGCGAATTTACCCAAGCGGTAGGTGAATCTATCACTGTTGACATTTTTGCCGAAGGCGATAGTGTTGAAGTGGTTGGTACTACTAAAGGAAAAGGTTTCCAAGGTGTTGTAAAACGTCATGGTTTCCATGGTGTAGGCGGACAGTCTCATGGTCAGCATGATCGTTCTAGAGCTCCAGGATCTATCGGTAACTCATCCGATGCTTCTAGAGTATTCAAAGGGATGAGAATGGGTGGTCGTATGGGACAAGATAGAGTGAAAATGAAAGGATTGAAAGTGGTAAAAATATTTTCTGAGAAGAATTATATATTAGTTAGTGGTTCTGTACCAGGCCATAACGGTTCAATCGTTTTAATTCAAAAGTAAGTAACCATTGTAGTTGTTTTTAACACTACTTTAATCTGAATAATCATGCAAGTAGATATTTTAAATATAAAAGGCGCTAAAACAGGAAGAACCATTGAGTTGCCTGAAGAAATTTTTGGTGCAGAACCTAACAACCATGTTATTTACTTGGCTGTTAAGCAATACTTAGCTGCGCAACGTCAAGGTACGCACAAGGTAAAGACTAGAGCGGAAGCGAATGGTGCATCTAAGAAACTAGTAAAACAAAAAGGTACTGGTGGTGCTCGTAAAGGTAATTTACGTAGTCCTATTTATAAAGGTGGTGGTACTATTTTCGGACCAAAGCCGCATAGCTATGATTTTAAATTGAACCGTAAGGTGAAAGATTTAGCTAAGATTAGCGCGTTAAGTTACAAGGCTAAAGAAAATGCTATTGTAGTGGTGGAAGATGTAGTGATGGAAGCTCCAAAATCAAAGCAATTTGCTGGTATTTTAAAGAGTTTAAAGATCAATGATAAAAAGACATTGTTTGTTTTACCTGAAGATAGTGAGAATGTTTACCTAAGCTTGAGAAATATCCCTTCAGTACAGGGTACTTTGTTAAGCGATGTAAATACGTATGATATCGTAAATGCTAGCGTGCTAGTTTTTACTGAAAGTGTAGCAAAGATTTTCTCTGAGGAAGAAGCAGTAGCATAAAGTAAATGTGAGCATCAGTGAATTGAATCATTTCAATTTTCAGATTTTCAAATTTTTAAATTTTCAAATTAATTGACATGAAATTGTCTGAAGTTTTAGTAAGGCCGGTATTATCTGAAAAGATAAATAAGCAAACAGAGAAAATGAATCGCTATGCTTTTATCGTAGGCAGAAAAGCGAATAAGATTGAAATAAAAAAGGCGGTAGAGTCATTTTATGGCGTACAGGTAATTGATGTTAATACAGCAGTTATGCCAGGTAAAGCAAAATCAAGAAATACCAAAGCTGGCGTAGTGACTGGTCGCAAGCCTGCTAAGAAAAAAGCTTATGTTACGATAGCAGAAGGCGAATCAATTGATCTTTACGGAACTGTTTAGTATCAAGCGAAAGAGTAAAAAAAGTAATTATTAACGAATGGCATCAGCTGCCGCAAAAGTTGAATAAAAATATAAAAAATGGCACTTAGAAAATACAAACCGACCACAGCAGGTACAAGATGGAGAATTGGTAATGCGTATGCAGAAATTACTACCAACGTTCCTGAAAAATCTTTGCTTGAACCGCAAAAGAATACAGCTGGTCGTAACTCACAAGGTAGAAGATCAATGCGCTATATGGGTGGTGGAAACAAAACCATGTACCGTTTAATTGATTTCAAAAGAGATAAGAAAAATATTCCTGCTGTAGTTAAGAGCATCGAGTATGATCCAAATCGTACTGCATTTATTGCTTTGTTGAATTATGTAGATGGTGAAAAGCGTTATATCATTGCTCCGAATGGTTTGCAAGTTGGCGCTACTGTTTTAAGTGGTGATGATGTAGCTCCAGAATTAGGCAATGCTTTGCAATTGAAATTTATGCCTTTGGGTACCATGGTGCACAATATTGAAATGCAACCAGGCCAGGGTGGTAAATTAGTTCGTAGTGCTGGCGGTAGTGCTCAGTTATCGAATAAGGAAGAAAAATATGGTATTTTAAAAATGCCTAGTGGTGAGTTAAGAAAAGTATTAATCAATTGTTATGCAACCGTAGGTGTGGTAAGTAACAGCGATCATAATTTGGAGAGTGCAGGTAAAGCAGGTAGAAATAGATGGAAAGGTGTTAGACCAAGAACTAGAGCTGTTGCGATGAATCCGGTGGATCATCCGATGGGAGGTGGTGAAGGTAGAGCATCAGGAGGTCACCCACGTAGCCGTACTGGTAAGTATGCAAAAGGACAAGTTACTCGTACAAGAGGTAAGGGATCTGATAAGATGATTATCCAAAGGAAAAACGGAAAGAAAATAAGTAACAAATAATTAATCATTGTTAAAATACTCCGATGAACAATTGGGGGAATCAACAAAAAAAATAACACTATGGCTCGTTCGGTAAAAAAAGGTCCTTATGTAGATGCAAATCTTGAAGAAAAGGTTGCTGCTATTAATGATGGTAAAAACAAAAAAGGTGTAATTAAAACATGGAGTCGTCGTTCAACTATAACGCCTGATTTCGTTGGACATACCTTAGCTGTTCATAATGGAAATAAATTTATTCCTGTTTATGTTACAGAATTTATGGTAGGACATAAATTAGGTGAATTTGCACCGACAAGAAATTTTAGAGGTCACTCAAGTAAAAAGATATCTTAATAAGTAGTGGATAGTTTAGCGTTTGGAATTGAAAAATTTTCAGCGGCAAACAATAGACGATAAACAACAAATACATTTAAAAAATGGAAGCAGTAGCTAAACTTAACGATTATCCAACATCACCACGTAAAATGCGTTTACTGGTTGATTTGATACGTGGAATGGAAGTTGAAAAGGCTTTGGGAGTTTTACAATTCAGTACAAAACATCCGTCTGAACCTTTATTCAAATTATTAAAGAGTGCGATCAATAATTGGGAGCAAAAGAATACAGGAGTAAAACCAGAAGATGCCAAATTGGTGGTTAAGACCATCATGGTGGATTGTGGAAGAGTGATCAAGCGTATGCGTCCCGCACCGCAAGGTCGTGGTTACCGTGTTCGCAAACGTAGCAATCATGTAACCTTAATCGTAGATAGCAAAAGTTAATCAATTAATTAAAACGAATTAATCAACAATATGGGTCAGAAAACAAATCCGATTGGTATCAGACTAGGAATCATCCGTGGATGGGACAGTAATTGGTATGCACATAAAAAAGATTTCGGCAACAAACTAATCGAAGATCATAAGATCAGAACTTATTTGAATGCTCGTATCAACAAAGGTGGTATATCTAAAATCGTTATTGAGCGTACGCTTAACAAACTGATTGTTACTATCCATACTTCTAAGCCAGGTATCATTATTGGTAAAGGTGGTGGAGAGGTTGATAGAATCAAAGAAGAGTTAAAGAAATTGACCGGTAAAGATGATGTTCAAATTAATATTTTGGAAATCCGTCGTCCTGAATTAGATGCTCAAATTGTAGCAGATACGATTGCTCGTCAATTAGAAGGAAGGATCAACTTTAAGCGTGCGGTAAAAATGTCAATCGCTTCAGCATTAAGAATGGGAGCTGAAGGAATTAAAGTAAGAGTAGGTGGCCGTTTAGGTGGTGCTGAAATTGCTCGTAGTGAGGAAATCAAACAAGGAAGAACTCCATTGCATACTTTACGTATGGATATAGATTATGCGAATGTTTTTGCACAAACTGTTTACGGAAAGATTGGTATTAAAGTTTGGATTTGTAAGGGTGAAGTTTTAGCGAAGAGAGATCTTAACCCTAATATTTTAGCAGGTGGTGGAAAAGAAGGTGCACCAGAAAGAGGAGGATTTGAGAACCGCGGTGGTGGAGACAGAAGAGATGACAGACGTGGTGGTGGAGCAGGTGGAGATAGAAGAGGCGGTGGCCGCAGTGGTGGTGGAGCAGCTGGTGGGGGAAGAAGATAATTAATTTAACCAATGAGAAAATAACGTAGCGACTCGAAAGAGAAAATACGGAATTGAGAATTTTCAAATTATTAGAAATGTTACAACCGAAAAGAGCAAAACATAGAAAGGCACAGAAGGGCCGAATCAGAGAAACAGCAAAAAGGGGTACAACCATTGCGTTTGGTTCATTTGGTTTGAAGGCACTAGAACCTATTTGGTTAACGAACCGGCAGATTGAGAGTGCTCGTCAGGCTATGACGCGTCATATGAAAAGGGAAGGAAATGTTTGGATTAGAATTTTTCCTGACAAGCCGATTACTAAAAAGCCAGCTGAAGTAAGGATGGGTAAAGGTAAAGGTAACCCTGAGTATTGGGCTGCAGTAGTTGAACCAGGTCGCATTTTATTTGAGGCAGATGGTGTTTCATTGCAAACCGCAAAAGAAGCATTTGAATTAGCTGCTCAAAAATTGCCGATTGCAGTTAAGTTTATTGTTAGAAGAGATTATCAAGCATAATGAGCAAATGAGAGAATTGGAAAAGTAGTTCAAAATAAAGTTCAACCTTCCGGTTTTCAAATTTTCAAATTTTCAAATTAGAATACAATGTCAAAGAAAGTAGATTTTTCAACGAGTATTAAAGGATTAGGCAAGGATGAATTGAAAGCTAAAATCGCTGAAGATGAATTACGTCTAAAAAAAGTATCTTTTGCTCACAGTATTACTCCATTGGAGAATCCAGTTAGCATGCGTTTATTACGCAGAGATATTGCCCGTTTAAAAACAGCATTAAGAACTCTAGAACTAGGTTTATAATCAAACCATAAATTTTGCAACAATGAGCGAAGTAGTAACAACAGTTGAAAGAAACTTGCGTAAAACGAAAGCTGGAGTAGTTACCAGTAATAAGGGTGATAAGTCTATCACCGTGAAAGTTGAAAGAAAAGTAAAGCATCCGCTTTATGGTAAATTCGTAAAGAAGTCTACCAAATTTCATGCGCATGATGAAAAGAATGAGTGTAGTATTGGAGATACTGTAAGGATCATGGAAACTCGTCCAATCAGCAAGACCAAGCGCTGGAGACTAGTAGAAGTAATTGAAAAAGTAAAATAATCAATGCAAGCGCTATAAGCGTTTAGCTATAGTAGTTAGTAAGGATTTAAAATACATTCGCTGTTTAAAAAAATAAACAGCATTAAGCTAAAAGCTAAAAAAAATGATTCAGCAAGAAAGCAGATTGAACGTAGCAGATAACAGTGGAGCTAAAGAGGTATTGTGTATTCGTGTGTTGGGTAACTCTGGACAAGATTATGCTAAAATTGGCGACAAGATTGTAGTTACTGTAAAAGATGCTACCCCAAACGGTGGTATTAAAAAAGGAACAGTAAGCAAAGCCGTTATTGTAAGAACAGTAAATAAATTACGTCGTAAGGATGGTTCATATATCCGTTTTGATGACAATGCAGTAGTGTTGTTAAACAATTCTGACGAACCAAGAGGTACCCGTATTTTTGGACCAGTGGCTAGAGAGTTACGTGATAAAGGGTATATGAAGATTATTTCACTTGCTCCAGAAGTGCTGTAAGTAAATAGTCAATTATGAATGGTCTAAAAAGACTGTTTATTTTTCATTGACATATTAAGTTTCAATAAGAAAAAAAGCCGAAGGGCGCAATAATAAAATGAGTACAAGATTTAAACCCAAGTTCAACATTAAAAAAGGCGATAACGTAGTCGTTATTACCGGCGAAGACAAGGATCTTAAAAAGCCTCGTAAAGTGTTGGAAGTGATTTTGGACAAACAACGTGTGTTGGTAGAAGGTGTTAACATCGTAACCAAGCATACTAAACCAACCTCACAAAACACCAAAGGTGGTATCGTTAAAATTGAAGCGCCTATCGCTATTTCCAACGTTATGCTTTGGGATGCAAAAACCGGCGGACCTACTAAAGTTACACGTAGCAGGGAAGAAGGTAAATTAATTAGAGTATCTAAAAAATCAGGGGAGGTTATAAAATAATGAGTACAACAACTTACACTCCAAGATTAGCAGACAAGTACACCAAGGATGTGGTACCTGCTTTAATGAAAAAATTCGGTTATAAAACCGTAATGCAAGCACCTAAATTAACCAAGATTTGTTTAAATCGTGGTGTAAATGGCGCTGTTGCAGATAAAAAATTAGTAGACATTGCTGTTGAAGAGTTATCAACGATTACTGGTCAAAAAGCAGTTGCTACTATGAGTAAGAAAGATATCTCCAACTTTAAGTTGCGTAAAGCAATGCCTATTGGGGCAAGAGTTACGCTACGCGGAGTAAAGATGTTTGAATTTCTTGATCGCTTCGTTTCAGTTTCTTTACCACGTGTGCGTGATTTCAAAGGAATCAATGATAAATCATTTGATGGCCGTGGAAATTACACTTTGGGTATCACTGAGCAGATCATTTTTCCTGAAATTGATATTGATAAAGTAAATAAAATTACTGGTATGGATATCACTTTTGTGACTACTGCAGGTACAAACGAAGAGGCATATGAGTTATTGAAGGAATTAGGAATGCCTTTTAAAAACATTAAAAAGTAAATACATAATATAACATGGCAAAAAAATCAATTGAAGCCAGGCAGAGAAAGCGTGAAGTAATGGTCGCTAAGTATGCCGAAAAAAGGGCCGCTTTAAAAGCAGCTGGTGATTATGCTGCTTTGGACTTACTTCCAAAGAATGCATCACCTGTAAGATTAAAAAATCGTTGCAAAATTACTGGTCGTCCTAGAGGTTATATGAGGCATTTCGCTCTTTCCAGAAATATGTTTAGAGACATGGCACTGGAAGGTAAAATACCAGGTGTAACTAAAGCGAGCTGGTAATTCGATAAGGGTTGGTGAGTGATTAGATTCCCATTTAACCCTATAGAATATCAAGTTTTTGATATCATTGGATATCGCATTGAAATATTTATTAATCAACTAATTGAAATAACAATGGTTACTGATCCGATAGCAGATTTTCTAACAAGAATACGTAACGCCCAAATGGCTAATCATCGTATCGTTGAAATACCTGCTTCCAATTTAAAGAAGCGCATGACTGAAATTTTGTACGATAAGGGGTATATCCTTAAGTATAAATTTGAAGATGATAGCAAACAAGGCATTATCAAAATCGCATTGAAGTATGATGCAACTACCAAATTACCTGTTATACAGAGTTTGGAAAGAGTATCTCGTCCGGGTTTACGTACTTACGCAAAACCAGAAGAGTTCAAGCGTGTGAAAAATGGTTTAGGTATTTCAATCATCTCAACCTCTAAGGGTGTAATGACTGATAAGGAAGCTAAGTCTCAGAATGTGGGTGGAGAAATTTTATGTAATATTTACTAGTCAATAAGTTCTAGTAGAAGTAAAAGATACTACATGATTTGTTTATTAAGCCTAAGTCGTGGCTGAACACAAATCAATTTTAAAAATAAATTTAACAATCGACTATGTCTAGAATAGGAAAGAAACCGGTAGAATTTCCAGCAGGAGTTACTATCAAGATTGGTACTGATAACGTTATTACAGTTAAAGGACCTAAAGGAGAGTTAAAGCAATCGGTTGATCGTGATATCAAATTTGATTTGAAAGAGGGATCACTTGAAATACTTCGTCCTACCGATCAAATTCGTCATAAAGCAATGCATGGTTTATACCGTTCATTGGTTAGCAATATGGTGAAAGGTGTAACAGAAGGGTATTCTAAGCAACTAGAGTTAGTAGGGGTTGGTTTTAAAGCAGCTTGCCAGGGTAATATCTTGGATCTTGCTTTAGGTTATTCTCATAATATCATTTTTGAAATACCAAAGGAATTGACCGTAGCTACTTCACAAGAAAAAGGACAAAATCCTATTATTTCTTTAGGAAGTGTAGACAAGCAATTACTTGGACAAGTTTGTGCTAAAATCCGCGGATTACGTAAGCCTGAACCATACAAAGGAAAGGGTGTTAAATTTAAGGATGAAGTATTAAGAAGAAAAGCTGGTAAGTCAGCTGGTAAATAATTAACTTCTTAGAAGTTAACCTATCAATCGAAATTAATAAATTAAGTATTCCATCGCCGATTGGTGTTTGGGTCAAAAAATAAGAATATGAATAACAAATCAAGTGCAAGGCAAAAAATTAAATTCCGTATCCGTAAAAAGATTAACGGAGTTGCTGCTAAACCAAGGTTAAGTGTTTACAGAAGCAATGCTGAAATCTATGCGCAATTGATCAATGATGAGAATGGTTTTACCCTTGCATCTGTTTCTTCAAGGGATAAAGATATTCTTGCTCAAAAAGTAAATAAGACAGAAAAAAGCAAACTAGTTGGAAGTGCAATTGCTAGAAAAGCATCTGAATTAGGTGTTACTACAGTTGTCTTCGACAGAAGTGGTTATATCTACCATGGTCGTGTAAAAGCAGTAGCTGAAGGTGCAAGAGAAGGTGGATTGCAATTTTAATTTTAAATTTTCTAATAAGAACTATACATGTTAAAAGCAAACGATAACAGAGTTAAAGCGGGAGATCTCGAGTTAAAAGAAAAAGTAGTATCTATTAACCGTGTGGTAAAAACAACGAAAGGTGGACGTGCCTTTAGTTTTTCTGCATTAGTAGTGGTAGGTAATGGTGCAGGGGTTGTTGGACAAGGTTTAGGTAAAGCTAAAGAGGTTCAAGAAGCCATCACTAAGGGTATTGAAGATGCAAAAAAGAATTTGATTAAAGTTCCTGTAAGGCATGGCACTATCCCTCATGATCAGTTAGCTAAAGAAGGCGCTGCAAAGGTTTTTATTAAGCCTGCTGCTCATGGTACGGGTGTTATCGCTGGAGGAAGTATGAGATCAGTATTGGAAGCAGCTGGTATCACGGATGTATTGGCAAAGAGTCTTGGTTCTGCTAATCCACACAACGTGGTAAAGGCAACAGTAAAAGCATTAGCTACACTTCGTGAGCCAATTACAGTAGCAAAAACTCGTCAAATTTCACTTAAGAAAGTATTCAACGGATAATTGGTTATCTATTTTGACTAAGTCAATTTGGAAATTAATAGTCTATAATAAATAATAATAAAATTCCCTTCGGGGGCATTGGCATGAAAAAGATAAAAGTAACACAAGTTAAAAGTGTAATCGACCGGCCGGAACGCCAGAAGAGAACTATGGTAGCTTTAGGTTTAAACAAAATGAATGCTTCTGTTGAAGTAATGGGAACTCCACAAATTTTAGGAATGGTTCGCAAAGTGAATCATCTAATTAAAGTAGAAGAGTTAGCATAAACATTTTGACCAATAAACCTACTTTTTAATAGAAGTTTGTTTTATTTCTAAAGTTTATCAACTAAATAATTATCAATTTAATTGCGAGGGGTGATACCCCGTAAGTACAAAATCAAGTTAATATGAAATTACATAATTTAAGACCAGCCAAAGGAGCTACTCATAAAGCTAAACGTATTGGACGTGGTGAAGCAAGTGGTAAAGGTGGAACATCTACCAAAGGTAATAAAGGTGGTCAAAGTCGTGCAGGTTATAAGAGCAAAATGGGTTTTGAAGGTGGTCAGATGCCTATTCAACGCCGTATTCCAAAGCGTGGATTTAAAAATATCAACAGAGTTGATTACAAAGTTATCAATATTGGTCAGGTAGATCATTACGCTGAAAAATACAGCATTACTGAATTCACATTGGAGAATTTGTACATTAATGGTTTAATTAACCAGGATGACAATGTGAAAATTTTAGGTGTTGGAGAATTAAAAGGCAAATTCAGCTTTAAAGTGAATGCCGTGAGTGCTACCGCTAAGGCTGCTATCGAAGCGGCTGGAGGTTCAGTTGAAATAGTTAAATAATTTTCCGATATTTACAGACGCGATCCTGCTTGCCATTTATGGGCCGGTATGAAAAGCGTCTTTTTTAGTTTAACGCAAACATTTAAATCTTTTCAAGTCTGTGAAGAAGTTCATTAAAACACTAAAAAACATCTGGAGCATTGAAGAGCTACGGAATAAAATATTATTCACTTTATTGTTGATTTTTATTTACCGTGTTGGTTCTTTTATTGTACTTCCAGGTATTGATCCTAATAAATTGGCCAATTTAACCGAAAGCACCAAGAGTGGTATGTTAGGTTTGTTGGATGCTTTTGTTGGAGGAGCTTTTTCTAAAGCGTCTATTTTTGCTTTGGGTATTATGCCTTATATCTCTGCTTCAATTTTTATGCAGTTGATGACTATCCTAGTTCCTCAAATGCAAAAAGTACAAAAGGAAGGAGAGAGTGGAAGAAAAAAAATTAACCAATGGACTCGTTACCTTACCGTTATAGTAACTGCATTTCAAGCGGCTGCTTATATCGGATATCTTAAAAGTCCAGGTAATGCAGAAGCTTTGATTCCTTCTTTCAGTGCCTATTTTGTAGTGTCTACTGTGGTGATTCTTACAGTTGGTACTTTATTTGTAATGTGGTTAGGAGAAAAAATTACCGACAAAGGTTTGGGTAATGGTACTTCTATCATTATTATGATGGGAATTTTAGCTAGACTACCTGAATCATTTATTCAAGAATGGACTTCTCGCGCTACTCGTGGCGGTGGTGGATTATTAATATTTTTGATAGAGATCGCTTTTCTAATTTCTATCATTATGGGTTTGATCATGTTGATTCAAGGAACGAGAAGAGTACCTGTTAATTATGCAAAGCAAATTGTTGGTAATAGACAATTTGGAGGTGCTAGAAACTTTTTACCATTAAAAGTAAATGCTTCTGGTGTTATGCCAATCATCTTTGCGCAAGCTATCTTGTTTTTGCCAACTATATTTTCTGGATTCACTGGTGGTGGATGGGCTAAATATTTTACCGATCATACCAATGTGATTTATATGATTGTATACTCTATTTGTGTAATAGCTTTTACCTTCTTGTATACCGCGTTAATCTTTAATCCAAAGCAAATGGCTGAAGATTTAAAACGTAGCAATGGTTTCATTCCTGGTGTAAAACCTGGTCAACCAACTGCGGATTATATTGGAACAATCATGGATAGAATTACTTTACCAGGTGCTATTTTACTAGCCTTTGTAGGTATTTTACCAGGTATTTTTCAATTGGTATTTAAAACTCAACAAGGGTTTGCAAGTTTTTATGGAGGTACCTCTTTATTGATTATGGTAGGAGTTATTCTAGACACTTTGCAGCAAATTGAGACTCAGTTATTGATGCGTCAATACGATGGCTTGATGAATACTGGAAGAATTCAGGGTCGACAAGCTTCTACAACAGCAGTTTAATTGCTTTGCCTTTTAGCTTTGATTGACTAAGCAGTTTTTTATAAAGTCAATTTTACTATAAATATTTAAAAACCCCGACGTAAAAAGTCGGGGTTTATTTTTAAATTTGCTTCATTATGATCCACTACAAATCTAAGGCCGAGACAGAATTAATGAGGGAAAGCAGTTTGCTGGTAAGTAAAACTTTGGCTGAAGTAGCCAAAATAATTCGTCCTGGTATTTCTACTTTGGAGTTGGATAAAATCGCCGAACAATTTATTCGCGACCATGGAGCAACGCCTTCATTTAAAGGCTATCAAGATTTTCCATTTGCTTGTTGTATCTCAGTAAATGATGCGGTGGTTCACGGATTTCCTACCAAGGATATTTTAAAGGAAGGAGATATTGTTTCTGTTGATATCGGCGTATATAAAAATAATTTTCATGGTGATAGTGCTTATACTTTTGCGTTAAATGAAATAACCCCTGAAGTAAAGCAATTGCTTAGCATTACTAAATCATCTCTTTTAAAGGGTATTGAAAAAGCTACGCATGGTAATCGGGTGGGTGACATTTCTTTTGCAGTTCAATTTGCTACAGAAAAGGAGCATGGTTATGGCGTAGTGAGAGAATTGGTAGGCCATGGAATTGGCAGACATTTACATGAGGAACCTCAGGTGCCTAATTATGGAAAAAGAGGAACAGGCGCCAAGTTGAAAGAGGGAATGGTGATTGCTATTGAGCCAATGATTAATTTAGGAACAAAGAATATTTTTCATGACAAGGATGGCTGGACCATTCGAACAGAAGATGCACAACCTTCTGCTCATTACGAACATACCATTTGTATTCAGCGAGGAAAGGCAGATGTTTTATCATCTTTTGTTGACATTGAAATTGCAGAAAAAGCGAATCCTTATTTATTTTCTGATTATTAATTCATTCTGCTTGGGAATTGAAAATTCTTGATGCCTTTTTTTAGTTTTTATTTTTTCTCACTACATACTTTATCAATTCCAATTTATACTGTAAAGTAATCATGGTAAAAAAGCGTTTAGTAGTTGTTGGTGGTGGTGCGGCAGGTTTTTTCTGCGCGGTGAATGCTGCCAGGTTATATCCTTCACTAGAAGTAATGATTATAGAAAAATCCAATCATTTGTTAAGTAAGGTACGAGTGAGTGGTGGCGGACGATGTAATGTTACCCACGCTTGTTTTAGTATTGCTGAGATGATAAAAAAATATCCTCGAGGAGCTAGTTTTTTAAAAAAAGCTTTTCATCATTTTTTTACTTCTGATACGATTGCTTGGTTTAAAGAAAGAGGAGTGGAGATTAAAACAGAATCTGATGGAAGAATGTTTCCCGTATCAAATACTTCGCAAACCATTATAGATTGCTTAATGCAAGAGGCTAATCAATACGGAGTTACTATATTGATGAATAGAGAAGTGAAGGAGATAGTAAAAAAAGACAATGGTTTTAATCTTTCGTTTTCTAATCATTCAGTCATTGAAACAGATTTTCTATGCATTGCAAGTGGAGGTTATCCTAAGTCTTTGCAGTTTGAGTGGCTAACAAAAATAGGTCATACTGTGGAGTCTCCAGTTCCATCATTATTCACTTTTAATATGCCAGGCAATCCAATTACTGCTCTCATGGGCATTGCTGTAGAAAAAGTGCAGGTAAAGATTGGGGGAAGCAAATTGGTGGAGGATGGCCCAATGTTGATTACCCATTGGGGAATGAGTGGTCCTGCGATTTTAAAATTATCTGCTTGGGGAGCTAGAGAGTTGGCTGCAAAAAATTGGCAATTTGGAATGATTATTAATTGGTTGCCTATCTATACTGAGCAAACATTGAAGGAAAAATTTCAGCAGGTTCGTTTTGATATAGCAGCTCAGAAAATCAGTAATAGAAATCCTTTTTCATTGCCCCAGCGTTTATGGGACTATTTATTACAACAGTCGGGCGTAAACGAAAATATTCGTTGGGCCGATTTGCCCGCTAAGGAACAAAACAAACTCATCAAAAATATTTGTGCCCAAGAGTTTAGTGTGAATGGTAAAACTACTTTTAAAGAGGAGTTTGTTACCTCAGGGGGTATTTCATTAGACGAAGTGGATCATGCAAGCATGCAAAGTAAGATTGTCCCTAATTTGTTTTTCGCTGGTGAAGTTTTAAATATAGACGGGGTAACGGGAGGTTTTAATTTTCAAAATGCTTGGACTACCGCATGGATTGCTGCTCAGGCAATTGGAGGTGATTTATAATTCCGCCTTCCTTCTTTCTTTCCAATCTTTTTCTTTCTCATCTCCGCTTGCAAGTGTTGCGGCGGTTATAAAAATGATGATTATTTGTGCGATAAGTGCATAATGACCATTGTCTTCAAAAAGCCTTAGTGCATCATTTTTTACATGAAAAAAAATAGCAGTAGATAAAAATAAGGTGAATAAGCCGATGATACAACCCATTAGTAAAAGCAATCTAGCGATTATTTTGGCTACTTTACTTTTAGACAATTTAATTTTATTGTATAAATAATAGTAGGCGGCAAAAAAGAGTAAATAAGGAATAGCGGTGATGGTATATTGAAAAAAGAGATCGAATCCTGGAATATAAAATACAGTAATCGAGAACAGTCGGAATACAAAGAAGAATAGGGCAATTAAAAGAATCAATCCAATAAAGCTCCCTATTATTAATAGCATTAAACGGGAATATTTCTGAAAATTATCCATGTAACAAAGGTAATTCAATCCAACCACTCACCCTTAGGATTTAAATAAACTGTTTATGAAAATGAAGGGTAGGGATAAAAAAATCCCACTGCTTTCGCAATGGGATTATATTCATTTACTGTGAAAGATAATTAAGCAGTTGGTTCAGCATCATCTGCTTTATCCATTTTTGCTTTCAAACCAGCTAAAACACCTAGATCACCTAAGGTTGATTTTTCTACTTTACTTTGTAGATTTTTTACAGCCTTTTTGGTAACTTCTGCTTCTGCTTTCTTTTCTTTAACAACAGCTTGTTTTTCTTCTTCGATTACTTGTTCCCATAAACGAGTATGGCTAAGAACGATGCGCTTATCATTACGGTCAAATTCAATTACCATAAATTTCGCGATTTCATCAGCACCAATACTCTTACCATCTTCTTTTGCAAGGTGACGGTTAGGGGCAAATCCTTCTAGTCCATAAGGCAATTGAATTACTGCACCTTTATCATCTTTTTTGGTAACAGTTCCTTCATGTATACTTCCTACAGGGAAGCTAGCCTCTAGAGAATTCCATGGATCTTCTTCAATTTGTTTATGTCCTAACTGAAGTTTGCGTCCTTCTTTATCGATGTTCATTATAATTACATCAATTGATTCGCCCACTTTAGTGTATTCGTTAGGGTTATTGAAGCGTTTCAACCAGCTTAAATCGCTAATATGAATCATTCCACCAATACCAGTTGCTAATTCAACAAATACGCCATAAGGAGTAATGTTTTTAACCGTACCAGCATGTTTGCTATTTTCAGGGAATTTCACATCAATTTCACTCCATGGGTCATTTGCCATTTGCTTAATAGAAAGACTCATCTTACGAGTGTCTTTATCTAAGGTTACAATTTTAGCTTCGTACTCATCATTTAATTTGAAGAATTCTTTTGCATTGATAGGAGTGTTAGCCCAAGTAATTTCGCTTACATGAACCAAACCTTCTACACCAGGCATAATTTCTAGGAAAGCACCGTAGTCTTCGATATTCACTACTTTACCTTTCACTACTTCACCTTCTTTGATGGTTTCGCTTAGGGTATCCCAAGGATGAGGAGTTAATTGTTTAAGACCAAGACTGATACGTTTTTTATCATCATCAAAATCTAAAACAACTACATTTAATTTCTGATCCATCTTCAACACTTCTGTTGGATGGTTGATACGTCCCCATGAAATATCAGTAATGTATAACAAGCCATCTAGGCCGCCCAAATCAAGAAACGCACCGAAGTCGGTAATGTTTTTGATGGTTCCTTCCAATACTTGTCCTTTTTCCAATTTACCGATGATCTCAGCACGTTGAGCTTCGATATCACTTTCAATAAGGGCTTTATGAGATACAACTGCATTCTTAATGGTCTCATTAATTTTAACCACTTTGAATTCCATTGTTTTACCAACAAACTGATCGTAATCTGTAACTGGTTTAACGTCGATTTGGCTACCTGGTAAGAATGTTTCCATACCAAATACATCCACGATAAGACCGCCTTTAGTTTTGCTGGTAACAATACCGGTAACGATTTCGCCAGTTTTGTGCAATTCCATAATTCTTTCCCAAGCTCTGCTAGTACGTGCTTGTTTGCGACTAAGATTAAGGTTACCGTCTCTGTCTTCTTTTTCTACTACCATTACCTCAATAACATCACCTACTTTTAATCCGCCTGGAATGTCTCTGAATTCATTCAAAGAAATTAAACCATCACTTTTAAAACCGATGTTTACAACAGCATCTGTTTTAGTGATTGCCTCAATAGTAGCTTGGATCATTTCGCCATCGTTGATCTGCTTGAACGTATTGTCATACACAGTGTCATACTTGGCTTTTTCTTCTTTGTTGTAACTTGAAACGTTACGTTTGTCAACACTCCAATCAAAATCGTCATGAGCAGTAACTACTCTTGGAACGAAAGGAGCTTTTTCAGGCACATTTGTTACCGCAGCAGTTTCAGTACCTTCATTGGTAGCTGACCCTTCCTGTGCATCTGCGTTTAGTTGTTTAAA
Organism: Ferruginibacter sp.; assembly: GCA_030831945.1. GTDB lineage: Bacteria > Bacteroidota > Bacteroidia > Chitinophagales > Chitinophagaceae > Ferruginibacter. The sequence goes on along the minus strand of JAURKC010000032.1, from coordinate 29,439 downwards.
ATGGTTAAATGACATAATATAAATCCCGGTTTTTTAACGGGAGGGCAAAGGTAAGAATTCTTAGGCTAAAAAATGACCTAAATCCCTTAATTTTTGGGGGTTTGGAGGAGTTGTAGGGGTAGAAATCTCCAGATAGATGCAGATATGCCTGTTTTTTGACCAAAAGTGAATGTTGAATGGGCTATTTCATACATTTTCTAACGATTTTTATTCTAATTCTATCCCTATTTTTTTCATCAAAATGGAGGCGTTAATAGATTGACAGATCCCTGTTTTTAGAGAATAGTCAAAATACAATTCTTCTTTATTTACCTGCGCATCAAAATGATAATTCAGGAGGTTCTCTGGAAATTCATCTTCAATTTTTGCTAACGCTACATCATGGGTGGCGATAATAGCAGCAGCTTTTTGTTTAATCAATTGTTTAGTCAATGCCACTGATCCTGTATGACGGTCTAGTGAATTAGTACCTCTTAAAATTTCATCTAGTAAGATAAATACAGGTTCATGTGCATTCACTTTTTCAATAACCGTTTTTAGCTTTTTAAGTTCTGCATAAAAGGTAGACGTATTTTCTTCTAAATTATCAGCAATACGCATACTCGTGATGAGTTGAACAGGAGATAAGGATAAACTTTTTGCACAAACTACTGAACCCGCCATTGCTAATACCACATTGATTCCTACGCTTCTTAAATAGGTGCTTTTTCCTGCCATATTGCTTCCAGTTATTAGCATCAGTTTACCGGATTGGTTGATGGTAATCGAGTTGTTTACCCTTTTACTTTTATTAATCAGTGGATGGCCTATTTCAATTCCATGGATAGAAAAATGTTCTTTTTTTAGTTCTGGAAAACACCAGTCTGGATGATTGAAATGCAGGTTGGATAAACTGCTAATGGCTTCCAATTCACCCAATGTATCAAACCATGCTGCAATATTTTGTTGATTTCTTTTTTTCCATTTTTCTAATGCGATCACTTGTTGTAAATCCCATTGAACAAGGATAGCTAAGGGGATATAGATTACAGGATTGAGCCGATAATCCATTCTTGCTAAAATCTTTTCTAGTTGTTTTAATTCTTGAGATGCTTTTCCTTTTTGTATAGCATATGACTGCTTTAATTTTAGTAATAATTCCGATTGGAAATGAGTGTTTTCAACGAGTTGAATACTGTCTGCAAGCACAGATAATTCAGCAGACATTTTTGAGAGCTGCTCATGAAGGTGGATTGCTTTTTTGCTAATGAAGTAGGCAAGAATAGCGGAAGCCAATAAAAAATAATTTCGAATTGGATTAGAAATAAAATCAAAATAATTAAGCATAATAGCCGATACCATCAAAAGCGGAATCAGTATCTGAAGAAATAGCCAAAAGGGTTGCTGGATAAAAATGGTTTTTTCGTTTATCCATTCCTGTAAGCGCTCTTTTGTAGCGTGGTAGATTTTTTTTGCTTTTCCTAAAGCTTGAAGTTCTTGCCTCCAAGGAGTATTGGAAGACAATTCTTGAATAGCTTGCTGACGCTGTAAAATAACGGATTCTTTTGCGGGTGATAATAACCAACTGGCTAGGGTTTGACTACCCATCTCAGAAGCAGTTCTATTGATGTATTGAAAAAGCGAAGCCTTACCAAAAAGATCTAAATCATTGGCATAGTCGTGAGCATGTGGTTGATGAATGGCACCGTCTTCAAAATGAGCAGTGTTGCCTGATAAGGCAGTGAGTTCATCAATATTGATTTGTATTAATTGTTGGGTATGGGAAATGTTTTGTTTATTATCTGTATCGGCATATACTAATTTAACAAAAATGAAGGCTAATAAAATGACTGCTGCGATAAATATCAACCCAATATGAAATAAAAAGTATCCAGAAAAAATAATGCCTAGCATCACAATGAATCTAGCCCAACCCAATTGATTTTTTTTACGGAGTAAAGAATGAAGATTAGTCGATAACAGTTCTTTTCTATTCAAATAGTATTGTTCGGGTAGCATAAATAGCTTTTGTTAAAATTAGGTGATACAAATGTATAGCACAAGACTTTTAAAAGCCAAACTAAATAGTTTACGTAAATTTGCATGAAAGCTGATGAAATAAAAAGGATTAGCCATTATGGGGATGACCGGTTTTGACAGCATAGATCTTTGTAAGTGTAAGCATGTAGTGCGTTGGATAATTAGCACTTTAATCTGAATATTCAAAACTTCAAATGGCAATACTCAGTATGCCATGGCTGCTTAGTCGATAGACTAGCACCCATTAGGGCCGTTGAACGGGTTGTTCTGTTACCAAGTTCTTCCGCCGACTCAAAAAGAAAATGGAATGCTGTTCCGTTATGAAGTATTCGGAACTTAAGCTCATTCTTCTAAGGTTATGGTTGGTTTGTATTGCTCCTGCTATTTCCCTACAATTAATGCAATAATAAACATGTAGAAAGCTTACGGCGAATGTGTTTGGACCAGGGTTCGACTCCCTGCATCTCCACCAAAAACCTCTCAATTACGAGAGGTTTTTTTTATTTAGTTTGTAATTACCGTTCAACAACAACTTCGTTGTAAGGGACTCTAAACCTTGGTCCCCAAACGCCTGGTTCTGTTCCTTTACCAACAGCAATAATCATATTAATTTCTGCGCCGGCTGGTAATTGTAACGCTTTTTTTACACGAACGGCATCAAAGCCTTCCATTGGACAAGAGTCAAACCCTTCAGCGGTAATAGATAGCATAAATGTTTGTGCAGCAAGGGCGCAAGATTTATGCACGGTAACGCGCTGATCTGCATCACCACCAAAACGCATAAATGGTTTTTGAAGACCCATAAAAAAACAGAGTAATCTTCTGATTAAAGTAAAGATTCCAAATATATCCGAGCGGTAGGCGAGTGGCATTAATTTACCATAATAGTACAGTCCTTTTTTTTGTGCGGTATTAGGTTCACCAGAAATACCTTCTTTAATTTTATTATAATTCCAATCGGCTCTTTGTTTCCAAAGGTCTTTTCTAGTAACAAAAACCACCAATTGTTTGGCAGTTTTGGCGGCATTTTGGTTTAAGCAAAGGGAGGTAAATTTTTCTTTTAATATAGGGTCTTTAATCCATTGAAATTCCCAAAGTTGCATGTTGCTACTATTGGGAGACAATATACTGCGCTCTAAACTTCGTTTGATCACCTCGTTTGGCACTTCAATATTTCCATCAAATTTTCGGTTAGAACGTCTGCGTTGAATGATTTCTTCAAAATTGCTGCTTAATGACATAGGTTGTTTTACTTTATTAGGAAGGGATAAATATCGCAACTATTTGGCGATTTTAGATAAATTTGTGAAACAAATAAATCTGATACCCAATGTCACGGTGGTGTACATAAAAAATTTGTTGGAATAGATTTCCTTAGATATGCGAAGGTTATAAACTTTATCAAAAAGTATTTTTAAATCTAAATGCAATTACAAGATTTGTTAATACCTTCAATACTTCAATTTAATTCAAAGAGGGCAGTCGTCTTCTTAAAAAAAGAAATTTACACTCTTTCAATCAATTTCCTACACATGAAAAAGAAAAAAATACTACTTAGCATTTTTCTGCTTTTATCAATCATTGTGTTTGCTCAATCCAATAAAAATATTTTTCAACCCAATGCATGCGGCGCTGATAATCTTATTCAAACCTTGAGAAAAAATCCTTTATTTAGAGCGAATGAAGAAAAACTAAATGCGCAAATTCGAATGTATACTCCTTCTTTGCAGTCTGCCAATAAGAATAATCGTACTAATTCGAATGCTAAAAAAAGTGGTGTAGATAAAAGTACTTCCGTTTCACCTATTACTGGCATTATCTCTATACCTGTAGTAGTTCATATTATTAATTCAAACCCTGAGTCAATAACTAACCAAATGGTTATTGATGGAATTAAGGAGTTAAATGATGCATTTGCACACCAAGGAACTTATTCAGTAGATCCGCTGGGCGTAAATACAGGTATTCAATTTTGTTTAGCAAATACAGCGCCGGATGGATCTCTAACAAATGGTATTGACCGAGTGAATTCCTACTACGAAAATATAGATGTTGATTTGGAATCGGGGGCATTGGCTACTTTGACTCAATGGGATCCTAAGTTTTATGCGAACATTTGGTTGGTCTCTTCGATTAAGGGAGAAATTCCACCTACGGTTTTTGAATGCGGTAGTTGGCAAAGAGTGGGTTTTGGTGGTTACGCATCAGCTGGTGGAGGATTAGTAGTTAGTAGTTTGAGTGGCCCATTGGTAGCACATGAAATGGGACACTACTTATCTTTATTACATACTTTTCAAGGACAAAATTGTGCTAATGCAGATTGTACTCTTGATGGAGATTTAGTATGTGATACACCGCCAGATAGAAGTACTAAATCTTCTCCTTGTAATAGTCCAGATAACACCTGTAATACGGATACTATTTCTGGACCTTTTACTAAAGATGTGCCTGATAATATTTCCAATTTCATGGATTATGGTAGTCCTTGCCCTACAGTTTTTACACAGGGCCAATCAGACAGAATGCATGCATTTCTTTCTATATTTAGTGGGGGAACCTTACTCAATAGTGATCGATGTAATTCGCCCTGCAACGGTGCTATAGTGGCTAAGTTTGATTGGTATTCAAATGCACATCCGGTTGTAGGGGATATAGTAAATTTCAACAACACTTCTACAGGTGCTACTAGTTATGAGTGGTATGTTAATGAAGTATTGGTTGCTACTACGCAGGCTTTTAGTTATCAAGTTACTACCGCTACAACCTATGTAATTAAATTACTCGCTTTTACTGCTGGCCGAACCTGTGTTTCTTCTTATACAGGAAATGTGATGGCTGATTGTGGTGTGGTGGCAAGGTTTTCACCAGATAAAAGATTAATTGCGTCTACAAGTGTTATATATAAAGACCCAGTTCTTTTTCAAAATACTTCTTATGGCGCAACTAATCACCAATGGTTTGTATCCGATAATACGGGAGCTAATTTTTCAAATGCTGGGACATCAAAAGATCTGTTATATGATTTTTTGCAGCCGGGAACTTATAAAATAAAACTTACCGCTTCCAAAGGTGCTTGTGTATCGAACTCAGGTACTTATACCTTGACCGTACTTGATCCAAAACTAGATGGTTCTATTGCTATATTTGAAGTTAAATGTTATAAAAATGACAGTATCCGTGTTGTTTTTGGAATTAATAATAATGGCTACGATACCATTCATGCAGGAGCAGTAGTTAGTTTTTATGATCAATTTCCTGGACTTCCTAATCCTCAGAAATTGAACAACAGCTTTATCTTACCGACAGATATTTTAGGAAAATGTTCTGCCACTTTTACACAAATTATTGGCGTCAGTAAACCTAAACAAGATTCTTTGACATTGGTTTTTGATGAAAATAATTTGTTAGATGAATTGAGTGAAACCAACAATACAGCATTCATACAAAAATTTCAATTTAAAGTAGTTGCAACTCCTAATGATACCACAGTATATACCAATTCAACGCTTTCATTATTGGTGCAAAAAAAATCAGATGACCCAATCTCCTCTGTTGTATGGAGCCCTGTCACTGGCCTTTCTTGTACTGCCTGTGTTAATCCAATATTAAGTGTAACAGATACTGTTTTAATGAAGGCGGTAGCAAAAAATAGTTTTAATTGTACTGATTCAGCAACTGCATATATTAAAGTTTTCCCGATAGATATTAGTTTAGATAGTTCGGGTATAGATTGTTTTAAAAACGATAGTCTGTTGGTTAATGTAAAAGTTTGTTTAACCAATGGTTATACAAGGTTGAAGAAGAAAGTTGAGATTGAATATTTCGATAACGATATAACACTGGGAGCTGCCAATAAATTAGGGTCTACTTTTCTTGACCCATCTACTGTATTTACTAATGGATGTGTAGTTGTCCCTGCTGTTATAAAAATGACTCAAACGCCTGGTGTATTTGTTTTTATCAATCGAGCCCTCCTTCAATTTGAACTACAGACTACTAATAATTCGTTACAAAAAAAATACATCCCTTTTAAATTAATCGCTCAGCCTGCTGATTATGAAGCATTTCGTGGAGAAGGATTTTCTGTCAATATTATTAATCAAGGGGATACGTATAAAAAACTTCTTTGGACACCAAGCGAAGCATTGAGTTGTAACAACTGTTTATCTCCGGTGGTTACAACGAATATTAATAGAGAATATAAAATCACAGGGTCTAATCAATTCTTTTGTACCGATTCAACTTTTGTACATATAAAAACCTATTATCGATCTCGTCTCGCACTACCCAATGTGTTTACTCCTAATAGGGATGGTGTAAATGATTATTTTTATGTGATTGCTGGTAAAGAAGTAGTTACTGTTAATCAATTTCAAATTTTTAATCGTTGGGGCGAAAGGGTTTTTAATAGTAAGAATACTAAACCAAATGAGTATTTGGGTGGATGGGATGGTTACTATAAAGGAAGAGTCGCTGATAACGGAACCTATGTTTATTATATCATCATCACCTTGCTTAATGGAACTACTGAAGAGGTAAAAGGTAATATAACTTTATTTAGATAATGTATATGTTGAAGCATACCACCATACTCCTAATACTAATTATCATTTTTAATTGCGCGTGCGCACAAGATGCAAATTTTTCACAGTTTTATTCTTCGCCTTTAACGCTTAATCCTGCCAACACTGGAAATTTCAATGGCTCGTTAAGGCTAGCAGGAAATTTCAGGAATCAGTGGGCTTCTTTTAATAACGCATTTTCTACGACTACTTTTTCGGTAGATGCTCCTATTTTATTAACCAAAATGGCTCCATACAATCGGCTAAGTATTGGATTGAATGCTCTGACCGATCAAAGTGGGAATGGGCTTTTAAAACAAAACTATTTAGCAGGTTCTTTTTCTTTTAAAAAAGGTTTTGATGCAGTGTCTAACCATTCCTTATCGATTGGTTTTCAAGCTGCCTATGGCAGTGCTAATTTCAATAGTAGTTTAGCTAAATTTGAAGACCAGCTTACACCTGGTGGTTTTTTATTGACTACTACTGAGCCTCTGCAAATTTCAAATACGCAAAAGAAAATAGTAGATTTAAATACAGGAATTATTTACAATGCCTCTAATGACAATGGAAGAAGCCTGTATTTTGGAGCGGCTGTGAATCATTTATTAGAACCTGTAACAACTTCTTTAAATTCAGATTATTATATCAAACGAAGGTATACTGTTCATGGTGGTGGTTATTTCCCAGTAGGAGTGAATACTACGCTGCATACTAGTTTCCAATATCAGCAACAAGGAGATTATAGAGAAATAATTGTAGGAGGGGCGGCGAGTTATTTTATTGATGGAAAATCTACCAGCTACTACGAATTATATTTGGGTACTTGGCTAAGGTATAATGATGCTGTTATCCCCTATGTTGGTGTTGAATTCAATTTATTGCGTTTCGGATTTTCCTACGATATCAACTATTCATCCGATAAAACTGCAGGAGCTTATTATCGAACTGCAGAGTTTTCAATCATAAAAGTGTTCAATAATAACAAATCCAACTTGATTAATTGCCCTAAATTTTAATTTGCGTTTGAGATGGGGAAAAAGATATTCCTAAATTTATAAAGTTTAGTAGTACTTAGGTTTTTAGTAAACTCAATAAAAATTTGATTTTTCCCTTAAATAAAAAAATAGAAAATCAATAACTTACAATTGTTTGAAACCTTAACTATTCTGGTTAAAAAGATATTGCTTTTTTTAAAATTGCTTATATGAAAAACGTTATAAAGGCTTTTATTTTTGTTTTGCTAGCTGTACTTACTTCTTGCAAATCTCCAGAAGAATGGACGAGCTATGGAGGCAATAAGGCGAATAACCATTATTCTAACTTATCGCTGATTGATACCAATAATGTGTTGAGTATACAAAAGGCTTGGGAATACCATACTGGAGATGGAGATGATAAGTCTCAAATTCAAACCAACCCCTTAATCATTGACGGCGTATTGTTTGGCGTTTCTCCCAAACTTAAATTATTTGCTTTAGACGCTGGTACAGGAAAAGAGCGTTGGGTATTTAATCCAAATGACATGAAATCAATTGGGGGAAAACCAGCAAGACCTTTTTCTATAAATGTATGTCGTGGTTTAGCTTATTATAAAAATGGCAAGGAAGACCAACGAATTTTTTATTCTGCTAGCGGATATCTTTATTGTGTAAATGCATTAACTGGCCAAGCAATTGATTCATTTGGATCTGAGGGCAGAATAGATTTACATCAAGATTTAGGAGTGGAAGCAAGTGATTTATATGTCGTATCTACTACCCCTGGAATCATTTATAAAGATGTACTGATTATCGGGTCTAGTGTTTCAGAATCTTCTCCAGCCGCACCAGGTCATATTCGCGCTTATGATGTTCATACGGGAAAAATGCGTTGGATTTTTCATACGATTCCTAAACCAGCTGAACCAGGTTTTGAAAGTTGGGAAAATAAAGAAGCTTATCTACATATTGGCGGAGCTAATTCTTGGTCAGGATTTAGTTTGGATGAAGCAAAGGGAATTGTATTTGCTCCAACTGGTTCTGCAGCTTATGATTTTTATGGAGGCAAAAGATTGGGAGATAATTTATATGCAAACTCAGTGTTGGCATTAGACGCTTCAACCGGTAAACGAATCTGGCATTTTCAAACAGTGCATCATGACATATGGGATAGAGATTTACCTACCTCACCTGTATTGGTCAACATCACAAAAGATGGAAAAAATATTGAAGCGGTGGTGAGTGTTAGTAAGAGTGGATTTATTTTTCTTTTTGATCGGGTAACTGGTAAACCTATTTATCCAATTAATGAAATGGCTGTTCCTGCAGTGAGTGAATTAGTTGGAGAAAAGCCCTCTCTTACTCAACCTTTTCCTTCTTTCTTTAAACCATTTGCTCGCCAAATATTATTAGAAAAAGATTTAAATAATATTATACCTGATTCTTCTTATCAAGATATTAAAAGCAGGTTAGCAACATATAAAACGGGAAATATGTATCATCCACCTTCTAAAGCAGGAACGGTTATTTTTCCTGGATTTGATGGAGGTGCAGAATGGGGTGGACCCGCATTTGATCCTACATCGGGAATACTCTATGTGAATGCGAATGAAATGCCATGGGTATTAACGATGGTTGATGTAAAGGAGAAGCCAATGAAGTTGGAGACGAATTTGCAAGCTGGAGAAAGATTATACCGATCAAGTTGTATGCCCTGCCATGGGCCTGATCAAAAGGGAGCAGGAAATTATCCAGCATTGATTGATATCAATAAAAAATACACTGAGCAACAATTCACTGCATTGTTGACAGGTGGAAGAAGAATGATGCCTGCATTTTCACAATTATCACTCAATGAGAAAAAAGCTATTGCAAGTTTTATTTTAAAAAACGAGACTGTACAAAAAGAAAAATTTATTGCACCAGTTCGTGCTGTAAATGAATGGGATAAACTTCCTTATGCTGCTACAGGCTATAATAAATTTTTGACTAAAGAAGGGTATCCTGCTGTGGCGCCACCTTGGGGTACTTTAAATGCGATTAATTTAAATACAGGCGAACTAGTTTGGAAAGATACTTTAGGGGACGTTCCAGAATTTAAAGCAAAGGGAATTCATACGGGTACTGAAAATTATGGAGGTCCGGTAGTTACTGCGGGCGGATTGATTTTTATTGCAGCTACAAAAGACGCTAAATTTCGCGCCTTTAATAAAAGAACGGGAAAGTTATTAATAGAGCTTGATTTACCCGCGGCTGGTTTTGCAACGCCAGCGGTGTATGAAAAAAATGGGAAGCAATATGTAGTGATTGCTTGTGGCGGTGGAAAATTGAAGGCAAGTTCTGGCGATTCTTATGTAGCTTTTTCATTGGGAAAATAGGGAACTAAATTGCTAGTGATTTTTTAAATAGAGGACTAATCAGCGGAAAAAAGATCAAGCTATTGCTTTGCCTGCTTTAATTTCTCCTAAATCAAAAGGGAGAAGCTTATTTTTATTTAAATATATCTATCCAATTTGCTAAAATTTCAATTTTTTCTAATTCGATTCGAGTCAATAAAATAATGGCTATTTTTAAGGCCTTGTTGAGCAGTTAAATATTCTATTCCAATAATCTTTAATACAAAATGGTTACTAGCAGAAATAGATCCATAGTTTTCTTTGTTTTTATAACGTTGCTGAAATTCAGCCATTCCTATGGTCAGAAAGTTTTTTCATTAAAAGATGCCTTAGCTGAGGGAATAAAAAATTACGGCATTATCAAAGCAAAGACCAACTACGCTGAGGCTTCTAAAATTTCTGTTGAGCAAGCGAAGAAAGAAAATCTACCCAATTTTAATCTAAGTGCACAGCATGATTTTGGTACAGTGAATGGGCAATTTGGTCCTTTATTCGGTTTCAATGGCTTAGGTATTGCCTCTTCAGGTCCTCCCTTTGCTCAGCAAAATAATAATGCTGCATTTGGGGCATCTTATGTAACCAATATTAATTGGGATTTTTTTGCATTTGGTAAAGCTAAGGAAAGAGTAAAAGTCGCCGAAGCGATTGCTAAAAAAGACAGTAAAGATCTTGATCAAGAATTATTTCAGCATAAAATTAAAATTGCAGCAGCCTATTTGAATCTTATTGCTGCCAAGCAATTGAAAAGTTCTTATGAAAAAAATCTAAATAGAGCAGATACTTTTCGACGTATTGCTGTAGCAAAGGTTTTAAGTGGAATAATACCTGGTGTCGATTCGTCTCAAGCAAATGCAGAATATTCTTCAGCAAAAATAGTTTTAACTAAATCTATTGATCAAGAGGCTGCTTTGTCAAACGAATTGTTTCAATTACTAGGAATAGCCCCGCAGGTTTATATCTTGGATAGTTTTTTTACCCATCGAATTCCGAAAATTTCAGCAGATTCAGTAGCTATTCAAAAGCATCCCTTACTTCAGTTTTATCAAAGTAGAATAAATGCTAGTGATGCACTATCTCGGTTTATTAAAACAAGTTCCTATCCAGTATTCACCGCCGCAGGAGTTCTACAAGGAAGGGGTTCTGGTTTTAGAAGTGATTATCCGATCAATCAACTTGATTTTACCAAAAATTATTGGTCAGGGATTTCTCCATCGCGTTCGAATTATTTGTTGGCGGTGGGTGTAACCTGGAATATTACGCAACCCTACAGAATTGTCCAACAGTTAAAATCTCAAAACTTAATAAGCAAGGGGTTGCAAGATGAATATGATCTTGTTAACCAACAAATAAATGCGCAATTGCAATTGTCGGATGTTAAGATAAAAAATGCGCTTCGCATTTATAACGAAACACCTGTACAGATAAAAGCTGCAACAGATGCTTATATCCAAAAATCAGTGTTGTATAAAAATGGGTTAACAAATTTAGTAGACCTTACTCAAACACTCTATGTATTGGTGAGGGCAGAAACAGATAGAGATATTGCCTATAATAATGTTTGGCAAGCGCTTTTGCTAAAGGCGGCCTCTAGTGGGGACTTTAGCATATTTGAAAACCAGTTTTAATAGCTATTAGTTTTTAATTGAAATAATTATACTTCTTTATGAATTTAATTCGTTTTGCATTACGAAAGCCTATTACCATTCTTGTATTGGCAGCAGGGCTTTTATTTTTTGGGGTCAAAGCGCTGAAAACAATTAAGATTGACATATTTCCTACATTGGATATGCCGGTTATTTATATTTCTCATCCATTTGGTGGATATACTCCTTCACAAATGGAATCTTTTTTTGCGAAACAATACATCAATATTTTTCTTTTTGTAAACGGTATAAAAAGTATAGAGACAAAAAATATTCAGGGACTGACATTAATGAAAATTAATTTTTATCCTGGAACCAATATGGCGCAGGCTGCTGCTGAAGTGAGTTCTTTTGGAAATAGAGCGCAAACCAATTTTCCTCCAGGCTCCAGTCCACCTTTCATTATCCGTTTTGATGCCTCCACATTACCAGTTGGACAATTAGTTTTGAGTAGTTCTAAAAGAAGCAATAACGAATTGTTGAATATGGCTAATATCTATGTTCGTTCTACATTTACTACTGTGCCAGGTTTAATTGGTTCGCCTCCCTTTGGTGGAAACGTAAGAACCGTAGTGATCAAAGCAGATCCAGAATTATTAAGGTTGCATAATTTAACACCCGACCAATTGGTAGAAGCTATGCGCATTAATAATCAACCAACACCTTCTGGAAATGTGCGGATGGGAGATAAAAATTATATCACTCCAGCTAATACAGTGATTAAAAACATCAGTGATTTTGAAAATATTCCTCTCTTTAAAGGAGGAGTTCAGAATTTATATTTAAAAGATGTTGCCACTGTTGAGGATGGTGCAGATGTTACATCAGGATATGCATTGGTTAATGGAAGACGTTCTGTTTATATCAGTATTGCAAAAGGTGCGGATGCATCTACCTGGGAAGTGGTTCAGAATTTAAAGAAGGAGATGCCTAAAATGCAGGCTCAATTACCTGAAGATGTAAAACTAACCTATGAATTTGATCAGTCTACGTATGTGATTAATGCGGTAAAGAGCCTCTTGAGTGAAGGGGTTATTGGTGCAATTCTTACCGCTTTAATGGTGGTACTTTTTCTGGGTGATTTAAGAGGAGCGCTGATTGTTATTTTAACCATTCCTACTTCTATTATTTCTGCAGTACTTTTTTTAAATCTATTTGGGCAAACGATTAATATTATGACCTTAAGTGGTTTGGCACTTGCCGTCGGAATATTAGTAGATGAAAGTACGGTTACGATTGAAAATATTCATCAGCATTTGGATATGGGTAAACCTAAAGCCCTTGCTATATGGGATGCTTGTAAAGAAATTGCCTTTCCTAAATTGTTGATTTTGTTTTGTATCCTAGCAGTATTTGCACCTGCTTTTACAATGAGTGGAATTCCTGGGTCTTTATTTTTACCACTGGCTATGGCAATAGGATTTAGTATGGTCGTTTCTTATTTTTTAGCACAAACATTTGTACCAGTGATGGCTAATTGGATTATGAAAGTAAAACATCATAAAAGACCAGATGGTAAGGATATGACTGATGGTGAAGAATTTGCTGCAGCTGGATTAGATGCCTCAGGTGAAGCAGATACTTGGAGTCAAAAAGCTAGTTTAATTGAAAAAAATATTACCAAGGAGAAAATGTCTCCTTTTGAAAGAATAAGAAAAAGGTATCTCGATTTTATATCTAGGATGATGCCTTATAGAAAACCTATTGTTATTATTTATCTACTTTTAGTTTGTTTAGGTGCCGGTTATTTAATTAAAAGTATTGGTCATGATGTATTGCCTAAAGTGAATGGTGGACAATTTATGGTGAGAATGCGTTTACCTGATGGAACAAGAGTCGAGCATACCGAATTGACTACGCTTCAATTAATGGATAGTATTACCAAAACTGTTGGTAAAGAAAATATTTCTATCACTTCTGCTTATGTGGGGATGCATCCTCAATTATTTTCAATGAGTCCTATTTTTCTTTGGATGGCTGGACCGCATGAAGCTGTTTTGCAAATAGCGTTGAAAGAAAATGTAAAAGTAGATCTGGATGAGCTGAAAGATAAAATTAGAAATACATCTAAGCTGATTGATAATCGAATTAAACTTTCATTTGAGCCAATTGAATTAACGGAAAAGATATTGAGTCAAGGTTCACCTACGCCAATAGAAATAAGATTTTCTGGAAGAGATAAAAAAGTGAATGAAGAATATGCTCAAAAATTAATAGGGAAATTAAATAAGATACCTTATTTTAGAGATGCACAGTTAGGACAATCGATTAGTTATCCTGCTATTAATATTAATATTGATCGAGTAAGAGCCGCGCAATTAGGAGTAGATATATCCGATATTTCAAGGTCATTAACTGCTTCCACCTCTTCGTCTAGGTATGTAGAAAAAAATACTTGGATTGATGAAAAGGCGGGCGTTGCCTATGCTGTTCAAGTGCAGATACCAGAGAATAAAATGACAAGTAGAGAAGAGATGGGAGAGATTCCAATTTTAAAAAATTCATCCAGACCATTGTTAGGCGATGTAGCCACTTTTACAATCGATTCAACTTATGGAGAAACTGATAACTTAGGCGCATTGCCTGTTTTAACAGTAACCGCAAACATGTTTAAAAAAGATTTAGGAACTGCAGCAAAAGATGTCAATAAAGCAATTGAAGATCTAGGCACTTTACCGCGTGGAGTCAATGTGGAATTGATTGGTTTAAGTAATACGTTGAATGAAACACTGGATAGTTTACAAAATGGTTTGATCGTTGCTATCATCGTAATATTTTTAATGTTGGCCGCTAATTTTCAATCTTTTAAAGTTTCTACAATTGTATTAACTACTGTGCCAGCTGTATTATTAGGGTCCTTATCATTATTGATATTGTGTGGATCTACTTTAAATCTACAATCTTACATGGGCATGATTATGTCGGTAGGGGTTTCCATATCTAATGCAGTTTTATTGATCACTAATGCAGAGCAATTAAGAAAGTATAATGGCAATGCGATGCTATCAGCAAAAGAGGCTGCAGCGTTGAGATTACGTCCGATTGTAATGACTGCAGCAGCAATGATTGCCGGTATGGTTCCGATGGCGCTAGGTATTGGTGAAGCGGGAGATCAATCTTCGCCACTCGGCAGAGCAGTGATTGGCGGATTATTTTTGTCAACTTTTGCGGCTTTATTTATTCTTCCTTTAGTTTTTGCATGGGGACAAGTAAAGGCTTCTACAGCAAGCGTATCATTAGATCCAGAAGATGAAGAGAGTTCCCATTATATTCCTTCACTTCATCCTACACAAAATTTAAAATAACCTTTATATATGAAATATATTTTTGCTTCAAATAATGTTGTGAATAGAATACTGCTTTTGTTAATGGTGATATTGCTATTTAGTTGCAATAGTAAAAAGAGTGATACACCTGAAAATGAAAAAGCGAAAGTTGAAGTTGCGAAGACACCAGAGGTAGAAGCTTTTATTTTAAGGAAAAGTGATTTAACTTCTTCGATTAAAATTCCAGGAGAATTGATTGCCAATCAGCAAGTAGATTTATATGCTAAAGTGAGTAGTTATATTAAAAGATTATTAGTGGATGTTGGCTCTGAAGTAAAGGCTGGTCAGCTTCTTGCGGAGTTAGAGGCGCCAGAAATAAATTCTCAATTAGCTGCTGCTGAATCAAAATTAAAATCTCAGGAAGCAATCTATTATGCTAGCAAGGCAACCTATGATCGTTTATTTGAAACAAATAAAACCCCGGGTACTATTTCTAAAAATGATTTAGACCAAGCGAATTCCAAACAGCAATCAGACTTAGCGCAATTACAAGCGGCTAAATCTTTTTATCAAGAGATCGTAAGCACGAAAGAATATTTAAAAATAAAAGCTCCATTCAGCGGAGTCATTACCAACAGAAATGTAAGTACTGGTGCCTATGTAGGTCCTTCTGGCAAAGGATCTGATTTACCTTTATTCACTTTGAAAGATCATAGTAAATTACGATTAGTGGTAAGTATTCCTGAGGCCTACACTGCCTATGTGAATACAAAAAGTGAGGTAGAATTTTATTTAAACTCGATAGCTGGAGAAAAGTTTCATGCAAAAATTGCTAGACTCGCCGGTTCTTTGGATGCTAAACTTCGTTCTCAGCATATTGAAATGGATGTAATGAATACTAAACACCAATTGATACCTGGCATGGTAGCCGAGGTGTCGATTCCACTATCAGTGAATGCCAATGCGTATAGTGTACCCAGTTCTGCTATTTTAAATGCATCGATTGGGGTGTATGTTATTTCAGTTCATAACAATTTAAATCTTTGGGTACCTATCAAAACTGGCAGAACCTTTGATGGCAAAACAGAAATATTTGGTGCCATTCAATCAGGAGATACCATTCTCACTCGAGCAAGTGAAGAAATTAGAAATGGGGTGGCTGCGGCGAAACGGTTAGTATTCAAATAGTTTTTAAAATTTTTCTTCATACAACCTCATTTTATTAGTCCTGGAAAAGATTTTAAGTAGAGTCCATTAAATGTTCTTTTTCTTGCTTTTTTAGAAGTTGGAGATTAGGTAAAAATAAAGCCTATTGTTTCATTATTAAAGTAGGAAAAATAATTACTTAAGCGACTATTTAAACAAATTCATCAAAAGAAGTAAGTTCTAAATCGTGCAATGTGTATTTTTATACAACAAAGTATATATATATTATATATATACTTTGTTGATAAATAAATTATTATGGACTTAAAATAGAATTAGATCGATTATGTGTATTTAATGTTAATTTTTTTTAAAGTGAATTAAAAAAAAATTAATTTTGTATATATTTTATTTTAAAAACATTAACCGTTAAATTTTATTTATGAAAAAAGTCATTTTAATCGCTTTTATTTCGTTTATTTCTCTAGCTGTTACTGCACAAGTTAAATTTGGTGCACAAATAGGTGGAAATATTGCCAATGTAGTTGGTGAATTGGATAACGATCCGATTGTTACCAAGTCAAAATTTGGAGTTGTATTAGGTGTAGTAGCTCAAATACCTTTAGCAAAGAAAGTTTTTTTTAAACCAGAATTAAATTTTATTCAAAAAGGATATTCTGGTGATATCGAAGGTGAAACGATAGAGTCTACTTTAAACTTTTTTGAGATTCCATTAAATTTGGTTTTTGACATACCTACAGGTGGTAGCTCAACCATATTTTTAGGTGGTGGTCCTTCTATAGGTTTTGGTGTTTCAGGTAATACTAAATATGGTACATGGTCTAATAAAATCAAATTTGATGGTGCTACTTCAAGTACTGATAACTACACCCATTTAAAGGGTACTGATTTTGGTGGCAATTTGCTTGCTGGAATTAAAATGAATGGCGGGGTTACTCTTTCTCTTGGATATGCCATTGGATTCACTGATCTAGTTCCAGGAACTAATGCTGCTGATGGT
The DNA here is from genome assembly GCA_030831945.1 of Ferruginibacter sp. Taxonomy (GTDB): domain Bacteria; phylum Bacteroidota; class Bacteroidia; order Chitinophagales; family Chitinophagaceae; genus Ferruginibacter. The sequence continues at coordinate 12,409 of JAURKC010000032.1, read as the reverse complement.
TTTTTAAAGACTAATGGACTTAATTTTAAATTGGGCTACCTTTTTGGAGGTAAATGATTTTAAAGTAAATTCAATTATTTTAATTGCCTATTTAAACTAGAGTTTTAATTTTTAAAATAATTATCAAAAACAAAAAGTCCGTTCAGTTATTTTTAATAATCTTGAACGGACTTTTTGTTTTTGATGATTTATGAAGTTAAGCAATATTTAGTTTTTGAATAGAGAAAAGCTGAATAGTAAATTGATAAATTCGAATAGTACAGGTTAAAAAATTAATCCTTGAAAGCGGAGCTAACCAGAATAATTATTATAATATGAAAGAGAAAATATGGTTTAGTGTCGTTTTTTTGACAATAATTGTTTTGGTAATTTCTTGTAAAAAAGACGAAGCCACTAACAGTAGTGTAAATACACCCACCATTATAGGAAAGTGGACCTATGATAATTCAGTCAATTGGCTTACAATAACTGGCTCTCCTATAAAAAAGGACACCTCTCTTGCTCATACAGGAGAATATGCTGATTTTAGAACAGAGGGTAAAGTTTATTCACGCAATTGGCATAATTCCGTTTACAGCTATGACACATCAAATTTTGTGGTTAAAGGAACAATTTTAATTGTTAGCTACCCAAATGCAGGTTATTCAAAGTCGGACACATTTGAAATCAAAACTTTGACTGTTAATAAACTTACACTCTATGGCTTTTATAGAAACAGTGGATCATTGGAAGAATGGTGGGAAAATTTCAGTAAATAGAATTGTTTACAATTGCTAATTTGTTGAAATTGAGGTTTGTATAATACAGTATAAATATCCTTTTGATATTTATTAACCTTGGATGAGTATTAAAAACTAGCTTTTTTGAAATTATAAAATACACCCTTTAGGGAATATTTCGTTTAAAATGATTCTCTTAAATTTGAAATTCTATTTTGAAATAATATAAAAGATGAATGAGCTTGAATTTAAATTCAGCATTCATTTAGTTTTTAAATAATCCCGATATGAAAAAGTTAATCGTTTTTCTCCTAGTGTTACTGGCAGCTAATTGTTCAGTACAAGCCCAAGCTCCTCAAGGGTTTAATTTTCAAGGAATTGCATTAGATAATAATGGCTTTGTAGTGGCTTCGAAATTGGTAAGCCTTCGTTTTTCTATCTGCACGGATAGTGTTGGCAATACAGTAAGATATAGTGAAACAGCCAGTGTTCAAACGGATAAGTATGGACAGTTTATTGCAGTAATTGGAAACGGAGTTCCTATAATTGGAAAATTTGGTTCGATCGTCTGGTCATTGGGCAATTTGTATATGAAAACCGAAATTGACATTGCCAATACAGGGAAGTATGTGGTGACTGGATTGTCACAGCTATTGTCGGTACCGTATGCTATGTACGCTAATTATGCCGAAAATAAATATTTGAAAGTTGATATTGCTGGTCGAAATACAGGTATTAGTGATAGTGTTTTAATGAAAAACACTACTGCAATCGATAATACTTCCGTAGGTTATGCGTCTTTAACCAATAATACTTCAGGTCGATTGAATTCATCTGTCGGTAATTATTCAATGTATAATAACTCTACTGGTTCCAATAATTCAGTGGTGGGAGTAGGAGCTTTGAATAAAAATTCCACTGGGGGTTCTAATAATGCTGTAGGAGTAAATGCCCTGTATTTTAATACAACAGGTTCTTTCAATAGCGCCTATGGAAATAGTGCATTGTATGGTAATACAACTGGTACACAAAATACCGCTATTGGGTATAATTCAATGTATGTAAATTCAATTGGTTATCAAAATACAGCACTTGGGAATAGGTCTTTATATCTAAATACAACTGGAAATAACAACACAGCAATTGGTTATAATTCAGGAGCAAAATTAACTACCGGTGCTAAAAATATTTTCATCGGTAATGAAGCAGGTAGCAATAATAATTTTGTCACAACAAGTAATAAGCTAGTGATTCAAAATGACAGCTCACTTACTCCTTTAATCTATGGTGAGTTTGATAATAAGAAAGTTACTATTAATGGAGATTTAACGGTTACTGGAAAGTTGAATGAGAGCTCTGGATCTGGTAATATTGCAAAATATATAAAAACTGATTCTGGAAGATATAATGCTGGAATATTTATTGGCCAAGATGCTGATTTTAAATTGGCTAATAATAATAACCCTTCAAATTTAGTAATTGGAATTGGTGCAGGTTATTCATTAATGTCGAAGCCAAACACAGCAATTTCTGGTTATAATAATGATAACAATGTCATAATTGGAAACCATGCGGGAGGTTATTTAAGGGCTGATGAAAATGCAAATGGAGGAATGGCTGCAACGTTAAATGTTCTTGTGGGAAATTATGTAGGTGAACAAATGGGTGCAAAGTCTTTGAGCAATACATTTATTGGGTGGGAAACTGCCAGATTCTCAAGTGCTTCAGATTGGGGTGGGAAATTAGAGGGTAACGTGGCAATTGGAGGCAGAGCATTACAATATGCAAAAAAAGCTAATGCAAATGTAGTATTAGGCGATAATACATTTAACTCTTCTACTAATGTAAATTCAAATGTCGCACTTGGTAATAACTTAGGATATAGTTTTTTGAAAGGAGATAATAATGTATTAATTGGATCAAGTACTTTAGATTCAGTTTCATCTGGAAATAAAAACATTATAATTGGCTCAAATGCAATTAGTAAATTAAATGGAGATGCAAATGTCTTGATTGGATATAATGTTGCTGATCAGTCAAAAGATTCGATTTCAAATAAACTATATATTGCAAATTCAAATACAACTTCTCCTTTAATTTATGGGGAGTTTGATAATAAAAAATTAACCATTAATGGTGACTTAACGGTGACTGGAAAAATAAGTGGAGCAGACGGAATTCTTTCTGATGCTTATGGAAATACCAAAGCAGGGTCTAGCGCGCTTGATAATAATAAAAATAGTACTACCTCTGGAACAGTCGCAATAGGAGATAGTGCACTTAAATATAATTATGGAATAGGAAATACTGCAATAGGTTCAAAATCTATGAAATCAAAATATTTAAGTTCTAGTGATGCAAATACAGCCATAGGTAATTCATCCCTTTATTCTAATACCTCTGGAAGTGCAAATACTTCCTCTGGCTATCAATCAATGTTTAGTAGCACCATCGGTTTTTCCAATACCGCAGTAGGGACAAAATCATTGTATGCCAGCACCACTGGTTCAAGAAATACTGCTTTAGGAGATAGCACTATGCTAAAAAATACTACAGGATCATATAATACAGCCACTGGTTATTTATCTCTATCCTCTAATACCACTGGAGAATTCAATAGTGCTTATGGCAGTTACAGTATGGAAAAAAATACCACCGGTAATGAAAATATTGCTTTTGGTGGAGAGGCATTTCGTAATAACACTACTGGTAGTTTTAATGTTGCCGTTGGTACGGGTACCTTAGGTAGTAACACAACCGGAGGTGAAAATACAGCGATAGGTAGACGGGCAATGAATGATAATCATACGGGTACATTCAATACCGCCATTGGCCAGGCTGCCTTATATGCTAATAAAACAGGTAGTAATAATACCGCAATGGGTAGGACCAGTCTGGTATACAACACAGTGGGAGAATTTAATACAGCAATCGGAGCAACTTCCATTACTAACAACACTACAGGTAGTAGCAATACGGGTATAGGTTATAATGTATTGGGTGCTAATACAACAGGTAATCAAAACACAGCTGTTGGTTATAATGCAGGAGCAAAATCAACCAATGGCAATAAAAATATATTCATAGGATATGAAGCGGGGAATAATTTTAATTTTAGCTCAGTTAGTAATAAGTTAGTCATTGATAATTCAAACCGCCCAGATCCATTAATGGTCGGTGATTTCTCGTCAAGAAAATTAATTTTAAATGGTGACCCTGCTAGCATGGCTACACTTGAAATTAAAAATGGAGATACCTATATTTCTAATCCCAATAAAGGCATCATACTTACTTCGCCTAATGGAAGTTGTTGGAGGGTAACGGTTGATAATGCGGGAGCGTTGATAAGGACATCGGTTGCTTGTCCAAGTTCTCTGAATCCAAAATTGGGTGATGTTTACCAAGGGGGAATTGTTTTTTACATTGATTCAACAGGTGAACATGGATTAGTAGCTGCTGCTACAGATCAAAGTGCTGGAGGAACTGGTTGGGGTTGTAGTTGTACTTTAATTTCAGGATTAGATTCCGCTTTTGGAAGTGGCAGTACCAATACGGCAGAGATTGTTAGGCAATGTGCCAATGCAGGCATTGCGGCCAAAGAGTGCTTTGATTTGGTGTTAAATGGATATTCAGACTGGTATCTTCCTTCTAAATTGGAGTTGGATTTAATGTATACAAAACTTAAGCTGAATGGCTTGGGTAACTTTTTAACGAATATGCCTTATTGGTCTTCAACTCCTGCTTCCTATGGTAGTTGCGGTGCAACAGGTGGAGCTTGGACTAAAAATTTTGGAACAGGTGCAAATATTGCAGATGCTAGAAACGGTTATGCTGGCACAGGTGCTGTTAGAGCAATTCGGTCTTTTTAAAAGTATAATACAGGTGCATTTATGTTAAAAAGTATACTCTGCTTATTGCTAATAATTATCTCTTTTGGAAAACTGGAATCTCAGTCTTTGCAAAGGTCTGCTATTTCATTTTATGGTCAATCTGGAATTAATTTGAAGGCTACTGCTGGTCAAATTGTCAACGGATCATCTTCCAATAATTCCAATAGTTATGTAATTGGTTTTCAACAACCATTGAATTATAAAATAAACGTTGGCCTTTCTATTTTTTCAGATACTACTATTTGTGGTAATAATAAATTGGTAGTAAAGTCAGGTACTTGTTTCACTTATCAATGGTTTAAAAATGATACTGCAATGGTGGGTCAGCGATCTGATAGCATTACCATACTTTCACCAGGTGTATACAAATTGATCGGTAGTGATGGATTGAATAAATATGATACGAGTAAAAGTATTCGGGTAAGTTTTGTTCCGAAGCCTGCTAAACCTACTTTAGCCAAAACTTTAAAGGACACAATAGTATGTTTTAATGATACCATTCGTTTAAAAAGCAACTTATTGTATGATCGATATCTATGGTCAACCGGTGATACCACTAATAGTAAACTTATCAATAGTCAAACATCGATATTTTTAAGAGGGGCTATGAGAATAGGGGCTACTTCAAATTATTGTTACTCTGATTCTTCTAATATAATTACCACAAGAAAAAACACAACACCAGTTCCATCACTTCTAAGGGTAGATGATAATCTCTATAGTACGGATTCACGAAACTATAGATGGTTTATGAACAATTTGGCTTCACCAGTTTCATCTTCTAATGTGTATAGAATTCTTTATAAGGGATTTTATGCGGTTGAAACAAGTATAGATAAAGTTTGTTGGTCAAGATCTAAAAACTTTATTGTTCAAAATGATCCAGCATCTTCAGGTCAGAATAGTTATTTACTCAGTGCTTATCCTAATCCCACAACTGGATTTTTCTACCTACAAGCAAAATTAGCAAAAAGATATAGTGGGTATATGGAATTATTAATTGTAGATCAGTCTGGAACCTCAAAATGGAACATTAAGAGGTTTGTATTTAATGAGAACAATATTCGACTCCCAATCAATTTAAAACTCAATAAGGGAAGCTATTCTATTCAAGTAAAATTAAATGGGTATAAAAATCAGGTTATACAAATTATTGCTTTATAAAAAATGAAAGGAAGTTTTTATATATTGATTCTTTTTTTATTGCTGCAAAGTTGTTCGAAAGAGTTTGTGCAGACCGATCCACTTACCGGTGAGGAAGTACAATTTTTAACAACTAAAGATTCTGCTACATGTCAAATTTCTAAAATCAGGCAAATAAGTGGTAAAACTTCTTTCAATAGACTGGAATTCCAGCGTGACAATGGAAATAAAATAATGGGTTTAAATTATTATGACAGCATTACTAACACCGTTGATTATAAAGCAAGTTTTCAATACCATGGTGATACCATTGTGATGGGTAATGCTGAATGGATGGTTCAAGATCCCAAAACAAAGAATATTAATCAATACTTTTTTCGTGATACTACCAATGATTTATTGGTAGATGATATTCTTTATGAATACAAATATGATTTGAATGGAAAATTGGTTCAAAAATTAATTTTCTATAACTATTCGACTGAGCCCGATTATATTACTAATTATTTGTACGATGGTAACAATCTATTTACCACGCAACTTTTTGCAGGGGATGGAATTACGAAATTAATGCAGACAGATCTCACATATGATTTAAATACTACCATCAAGCCTTGGCTGTACCTTTATGGAGATGCTTTTGAAAGCTACCGTTTTCTTCAAGGGTTTTCTTTTGGTTCAAGATCCACCCGTGCTGTTAAAAAAATCGTTTCTACGATTTACGATGCTAATTATGGAAATACCCTAGATACCTGGACCACTAATTTTGGTGGATATGTAATAAGTAAGGACCAGTATGTTTTGCAGGTTACTTGTGATGGGGAGATTCAACAAGGGATGGGTTTATTTTTAGGGACTATTCGATTTGATTATCAGTGTAATTAGGGATTAAAAAAAAGTTTATTGGGAAATAATTTATTTTTAAAAAAAATCAAAGTTAGAAAATCAAATATTTGAGCTATGAAAAAAAAGTATTTGTTGGTATTTAGTATGTTGGTTAAGTTGAGTGTAGTAGGAGCTCAAAATTACCCTACTTATGTACCTTCAAATGGTTTGGATGCTTGGTATTCATTTACAGGAAATGCAAAGGATAGTAGTGGAAATAATAACCATGGAACAGTTTCAGGAGCAACTTTAACAGCAGGCAAATCGGGAATTGCTAATACTGCGTATTCTTTTAATGGGTCTAGTAATACTATTGTTTTAGCTAATCCTTTTTTGGGGGGTGGTCAGGTTAGCTCTTTCACGATTCATTCAGTAGTAAAATTAAATTCAACTATTAACGGAGGTGTTATCTGGGGGAAGTCTTTTTTTTGGGGGGAAGTGTTTCTGTATGTTGATACAGATAATTCAATTCGTATCAGTTGGGCAAATACGTATAGTGGGAATAAATATTCTAAGATGGCAAGCCAGCCCAATGTTATACAAACGGGTGTTTGGTATAATGTAGATATTGTTTATAGTAATTCTTCTGGTCAGATTTATCTAAATGGAGCACCTATTACTACAAACTTAGAGTGGATTGCTCAAGGGGGTGCTGTTCTTTCTACCACTCAAATTGAATCTAGATGTAATTTTAATCAAACAGCTAACTCGTCAGAAATAGGGGTATTCTCTAATGCTGGAAGTCCTGGAACTTATTTTAACGGGATCATAGATGAATTTGGTATTTGGAATCGAGCACTTACTGCTCAAGAAATTTCAATACTTTATGGTAGAAATTGTGTTATTTCAAATTTTAATCCTTTACAAGATACTACTAAAGTCTGCGGAACTAGTACTAGTTTAAATGCTGGCGCAGGTTTTGCAAATTATACTTGGAATACTGGAGTAACAACGCAAAGCATCAATGTAAATAGTAGTGGTAGTAAATATTTGCTAACGGTTGCCAATGCTGATGGATGTTCGGCTAAGGACAGTAGTTATGTTGATATATTAAATTCAAGTATTGTTAATAATGATACTGCGACATGTAATGTGAACTCAATTACATTAAGTACAAATTCACCTGCCACTTCTTCGCAAATAGTTTTATATGATTTTAGTAGTTGTAATCTGAATGGGTTTACTGCTGAATTAACAGAAGGCAGTTTAGTAGGATCTGCAACATCCACTCCAAATGGTTTAACAGGATGTGGAGTAAATTTAATTCGACCTGCTATTTTAACAACGGTCAGACAAGATTTTAGTTATGGAACTTATGAAGTTGATGCAAAGGGGGGCGATGGAACTGCCAATCAGTATTTCAATGTAATGAATATTATTAATTTGGACTGTCGTCCTTCTGGTACAGATGATGTTGGCTATAAGTTTTATTTTAATGGCGTGAATGTTGCAACGGCTAATGGCACCAATCCTGTTTCTTATCCAGGTTGGTATCATATTAAAGTAAGAATTACACCGGATTCAATTTCTTGTTGGTTGGGTAGTACTTTAATTTATAATGCTACTTATCAAACGCCGTTAGTTAATCCTTATGGACCAATGGGTATTACTACTTATTCTTCAAGTTTCTATGACAATTTAAAATATACGCCTTATAATAATAGAGATATTAATTTTCTTTGGTCTACCGGTGAAACTACTAATTCAATCAACGTTACTCCTATCCAAACTACCAAATACTATAGTACTATGGATAATGGTATTAGCAGTTGTAAGGATAGTGTAACTGTTAATGTAAATGCTATTAGTTCATTCAACCCTCTACAAGATACGCTCAAAGTATGTGGAACTATCACAAGTTTAAATGCTGGAGTAGGTTTTGCTACTTATAGTTGGAATACAGGAGCTACCTCGCAAACGATATCACCTACTGCAAGTAGTAAGTATAAGGTAACTGTTACCAATGCCCAAGGCTGTACCGCAATAGACAGCACTTACCTCAGCATTGTGAATGCAAATATTATAAATAATGATACTACTATTTGTAAGGGAAGTAGTAGTAATCTAACTTCAAATGGAAGTTACAATTTTCTTTGGTCTACTGGAGCAACCACCAATTCAATTAATGTATCCCCAACACAAACTACAAAGTATTATTGTATCGTCAGTAACGGTACTAGCAGTTGTATGGATAGTGTAACCGTTACTGTTAGTGATATTAGTTCATTCAACCCTCTTCAAGATACGCTCAAAATATGTGGAACTATCACAAGTTTAAATGCTGGAGTAGGTTTTGCTACTTATAGTTGGAATACTGGAGCTACCTCACAAACGATATCACCTACTGCAAGTGCGAAGTATATAGTAACGGTTACCAATGCCCCTGGATGTTCCGCAATAGACAGCACTTACCTCAGTATTGTAAATGCCGATATTATAAATAATGATACTACTATTTGTAAGGGTAGTGGGATTAAATTGAGTATTGATAGTTCTCTTATTTTAAAATCAAAATATTCACAAATAAGTCTGGTTCCTATTAACAACTTTGATTGGCATAATTACAATGTTAATAACTCCAATCGTTCATTTAATATTCCATTAGGCAGTGTAGTTTTCAATTCTATCCCATTTTACATAGAGCCCCAAGGGAATAATGCATGGAATGCTCACTATGGAAATACAAATCCAACTCTCTCAATCAATAAATCAAATATTAAGAGTGCCTATTTTTTAATAAATACTTTTTGGGGACCAACCAACGGGCAATATTCAAAAATCACTTTTAATTTCTCTGATGGTTCCTCATTTGACAAATTACTTATTAGTGGAGTTGATTGTAGGGATTTTTTAAATAACACCTGGGCAAATACTATTAATAATACCTCAACGGTTAATGTGTTTACTAATTCCACTAATGGTGTTAATAGACTTGATATGATGAAAATTGATTTACCTTCTCATTTTCAGAATAAAACCCTTTCTCAAATAGCTTTCTTAGATTATGGGGGTAATACTGTTAGTAGACTAATTATAACTGGAGTTACACTAGAATCGAATTTAAATTTATCTTCTATAATCTGGTCTACCGGTGAAACAACTAATTCAATCAATGTTTCTCCCACGCAAACCACTCAATATTATTGTACTGTAAGTAACGGCATTAGTAGTTGTAAGGATAGTGTAACCGTTAATGTTAGTGATATTGGGACATTTAATCCATTGCAAGACACTACTAAAGTCTGCGGAGCTAGCGCCACTTTGGATGCCGGTGTAGGTTTTGCCTCCTATAGTTGGAATACAGGAGCAACCACACAATTCATTACCCCTACTGCAAGTGGTAAGTATATTGTAACAGTATCCAATGCCTCTGGATGTAAAGCAATTGATAGCACTTATATCAGTATTGTAAATGCAAATATTTTAAATAACGATACAACTATTTGTAAGGGTAGTAGTATTAAATTGAGTGTTGATAGTGTTTTTGGAGGTTCTTCAGCATGTGCAAAGTCTAGTTTGCCTATAAATCTTCAAAATGGGTTAGTTGCTTATTTCCCTTTTTGTGGAAATGCAAATGACGAAAGTGGCAATGGTAATAATGGTACGGTTAATGGAGCAACTTTAACTTCTGACAGGTTCGGTAAAATTAACTCTTCCTATTACTTTTCAAGTTCAGGTTGTAATACTTCCATACAAGCAAATGTTAATACTGGAAGCATTCAAACTGGTTTAACAATTTCATTATGGATTTACAAAATTGGGGAAGGTTGTATAAGTCCTCGATTATTTGAATTTTGGCCAGGATCTGATGGACCTGGTATGGCTCAGTGGTATTGGTCATTTCCAAATCCAACCAATGAACTCCGAATAGGAAGTTGGACAAGTAATGGGTTTGAATGTAAGGCCTTTTTGCCTGCTCCCTCGATTAACACATGGTCTCATATTGTGTATACAAATGATGGGAGGGTTGGAAAATTTTACCAAGAAGGACAACTTATAGCAACGGTAGCATCTTCCGGCAATCCAATTCTAGCTGGTAATTTAGCTATCGGCAGAATGAATCATCCTGATTGGGATGCATTTAATGGAAAAATTGATGATTTTGGTATTTGGAATAGAGCACTAACTGAATCAGAAGTTCAACAATTACATACCGGCGGCGCAAAAAGCAATCAATTCAATTGGTCCACCAGCGACACCACTAGTTCAATCAATGTTTCCCCTTCACAAACCACCAAGTATTATTGTACCGTAAGTGATGGGATTACTAGTTGTATTGATAGTGTAACGGTAACGGTTGAATCTTTAGATACTTCATTAATAGTTTTAGATCCGCCAAAAGTTTGTACCAATGGAGGCTCGGTAAGGATGAAAGCAGGAATGGCCAGTACTTATAAATGGTTGAAAAATGGAGTGGTTATTCCTTCAGCAACATCAAGTTTATATTCAGCTGTTCAAACTGGTATCTACCGAGCAGTTGTTTCCAATAATCTTGGCTGCAGCGATACGAGTCGTGCTGTAGATGTTACCCTTTATCCAATTCCTATTGGTAATGTGAAATCAACAAGTAATAATATTTGTAGCGGTAGTACATTGTTGTTAACGGCAACTGGTGGCGATACTTACCAGTGGCAGTTAAACGGTAATAATATTTCGGGAGCCAATAGTGCAACTTATGCAGCTTCAGTTCCGGGCGTTTATACAGCCACTCTAATTAGTTCAGCAAATTGTATTGCATCTGCAGAAGGTAGTGTTTCGCTTTCGCTGATAAATAAGCCAACAGCATTATTTACCTACCAAAATAATTGTCTAAATGTGCCGGTGATATTTACTAATGGCTCTAACTCTACTCAGAGCGGAGCGGTAACTTATAACTGGTCTTTTGGTAATGGTGTTATCTCTTCTCAATCATCGCCAAGTGATCAAATTTATAAAGCTGAGGGAAGCTTTGTGGCAAAACTAATTATCACACCAACTGCTTGTCCTTCTCTTTCAGATAGCCTTTCAAAGGATATTAAAATTGTAGCTCCTGAATTAGGTGTGCGTTATCCTACAATTAATGTTATAAAAAATGTGCCTTATCTTTTGCAGGCAAGAAATATCGGTATCAGCTATAGCTGGCTACCTTTATCTGGTATCAGTGATCCACGTATTTCAAATCCTTCATTTAATTCGTCTGTTGGAGCAGATTATAGAATTAATATTAAAAACACTTCAGGTTGTACTGTAGTAGATAGTTTACTGATTAGAGCATTTGATCAAACGGCAGTTTATGTTCCGAAAGCCTTTGCCCCAAATGGCAATGGAAGCAATGATTTATTACGTCCAATATTGGTCCGTATTACAAGCATTAATTATTTCAGAATTTATAATCGATGGGGACAATTAATTTTTCAAACCAAAAATATTGGGGAAGGATGGGATGGAAGATTTAAGGGAGCAGCACAGCCTACTGAAACCTATACTTGGGTTTTTGAAGGCGTAGATTATAATGGAAAAATCATAAGAGAAAGTGGTAAATCTACCTTATTGAGGTAACCTAAAACAGAAGTTAAATCAAAAAAAGTAAACAATGAACTACTTAAAAATAAAATTACTCTTTTGTTCAACGCTGCTATTGATTTCAACAGCGTGGTCCCAAACTTTTCATTTTTCACAGTTCCATACTGTACCAATGTCTTTAAATCCTGCGCTTACAGGGGATATGCAGGGGCCGTACCGAATATCAGCCAACTACCGCTCTCAATGGGTAAATGGTGGAACACCTTATTT
>JAURKC010000031.1 GCA_030831945.1 Ferruginibacter sp. | reverse complement strand
TTGCCGCATCCAAATCACCGCCAAATTTAGAGAAAGCTTCTAGCTCTCTGTAAAGCGCTTGGTCTAATTTCAAAGTGCACGCTACTTTTTTCATTGATTTAATTTGAGCGTTACCACCCACACGGCTAACCGAAATACCTACGTTGATAGCTGGACGAATACCTGCGTTAAACAAGTTACCCTCCAAGAAAATTTGTCCATCAGTAATAGAAATTACGTTAGTAGGAATATAGGCAGAAACGTCACCCGCTTGAGTTTCAATAACCGGCATTGCAGTCAATGAACCTCCACCTTTTACAAGATGACGAATAGACTCTGGTAAATCATTCATTTGTTTAGCGATATCATCTTTGGCAATTACCTTAGCGGCTCTTTCCAATAAACGACTATGCAAATAGAATACATCCCCTGGATAAGCCTCACGGCCTGGTGGGCGACGTAATAATAAAGATACTTCACGATAAGCTACCGCCTGTTTAGAAAGATCATCATAAATAATTAATGCTGGTCTTCCGGTATCACGGAAAAACTCACCAATTGCAGCACCCGCAAATGGAGCGTAGAACTGTAATGGAGCTGGATCAGATGCAGAAGCTGCTACAATCGTGGTGTAAGCCATTGCGCCATATTCTTCCAATGTTTTCATGATACCTGCAATGGTACTTGCTTTTTGACCGATGGCTACATAAATACAATATACAGGTTTACCTGCTTCGTAAAATTCTTTTTGATTAATAATGGTATCAACGCAGATAGCCGTTTTACCAGTTTGACGGTCACCGATTACCAATTCTCTTTGTCCACGACCAATTGGAATCATTGCATCAATTGCTTTGATACCTGTTTGTAATGGTTCTTTTACTGGCTCACGAAAGATAACCCCTGGTGCTTTACGCTCCAATGGCATCTCATACAAATCACCCACTAATGGACCTTTACCATCAATTGGCTCGCCCAATGTATTGATAACACGACCGCTCATTCCTTCTCCCACTTTAATAGAAGCGATCTGACCAGTACGCTTTACTTTATCCCCTTCTTTAATAGCACCGCTATCTCCCATCAATACCACCCCTACATTATCTTCTTCAAGATTCAATGCAATTGCTTTTACGCCATTTTCAAACTCCACCAATTCTCCACTTCTTACATTGTTCAATCCGTATACCCTAGCAATACCATCACCTACCTGCAATACAGTACCCACCTCTTCAAGGCTTGCACCTGCATTAAAATTGCTAAGTTGTTGACGAAGGATCGCCGAAATTTCATCTGGTTTAATTTCTACCATAAAAATTGAGTTTTGTTTTGTGCCCTGCTAAAAAAATGTTTACCTGATTTATCCCGTTTTACAAGAATGATAAACTCCTATACCGGATGCTTTTAGCGAAAGCCTTCATTTAAGGCTGCAAAGGTAATGGATGAGGGGAAGAATGGCAAAAAAATAAGGGGTTTTTAAAAGAAAAAAGTCCACATCTTTTGAGGTGGACTTTAGAGGAAGCCTATTATTTAATATTATTGGGCTAAACTATTTTAATCTATTTTTTCAAATAGGGATATTCCAGATTACTGAATACAATTGGAAAGGTCAAAACGGCCAAAAATCTACCTTATTTTGTGTAGATAATCATTATTCAAGAACTGCTTTTTAACATCTTTCAAATCCCTCAAAATACTTGCATCTAGTGATTTGCCACCCGCTTCCAAGATAAACCCACCAATTAAAGACTCGTTCACTACTGTTTCTAGGTCTATATTTCCAGCTGGATTGCCTTCTTTCACCTTAGATAGAATAGTATTTTGTAAGGCATCGCCCATCGGCACTGCAGTAGTAATCTTTACTTTATGGATATTATTGATACTATTATATTGATCTACAAAGGCAGCCGCAATTTCTGGCAAATTGGTTTCTCTAGTTTTGGCAACCAATAATTTGATAAAAGAAGAAGTTAATTCACTTACTCTTTCCTTTGTGATAGATTCAATTACCTTTCCCTTGGCCGTTGGCTTAATGATTGGGCTTCGCAAGACCGCCAAAAAATCTGGATTGGACTTACAAATCCGTAAAATAAATTTCATATCAGCATACACCGTATCCAATTGCTTTTGCTCGATGGCTAAATCAACAATACTTTTTGCGTATCTGGTTGCTAAACGTGGATTGATCATTTAATTTAAAAATTAGAAATTAGAAAAATATCCAATTGGAAAGGATTGCCCTTTTCCAAATCTGACTATTTACTAATTAAGTTTCGCTTCTGATGCTAATTGCTTAATATAAAGCTCCTGATCTGCTTTATTGCTTAATTCGCGACGTAATATTTTTTCACTTACTTCTATCACTAAAGTACCTACTTGATTTTTAAGGTCAGTAATGGCAGCCATTTTCTGATGATTGATAGTAACCTGTGCATCCGCAACAATCTTAGCAGCCTGAGCTTTCGCTTCTTCTTTTGCATCGCTAATCATCTTGTCTTTAATTTCTTTCGCCTCTTTCAAAAGCAATGCTCTTTCTTCACGCGCTTTTATCAAAAATGCTTCATTGTCATTTTTCAATTGAGACATTTCAAGTTTTACTTTCTCAGCTGAAGCAATTGCCTCAGCAATATTTTGCTCCCTATCAGAAAGTCCTTTAATAATAGCAGGCCAAGCGAATTTTTTTAATAAAAAAAACACGATTAAAAAAGCCAATAATGTCCAAATTAATAATCCTAAATCGGGGGTTAACAGTTGCATTTTTTATACAATTAAAACTGAAAAATAATAATTTCCGAAAACTGAATATTTAAAACAGCGATAAGGTGTTTGCTCAACAAAACCCTAGAACTGAAAAAATCAAAAATACTGCATCCTCCGTCCTGTACTTTGGATGCAGTAATGAATTGGGTAATGGTGATGATTATAAAACCATTGCCAAAAATCCGATAATGATAGCGAACAATGCAGCACCTTCCACCAAAGCCGCAGCTAGGATCATGTTTGCACGGATATCATTAGAGGCTTCTGGTTGACGGGCAATCGCTTCAACAGCGCCTTTACCAATCTGTCCGATACCGATACCTGCTCCAACAGCAGCAAGACCTGCACCTACCGCACCACCTGCATTTGCTAATGCATCTAATAACATAAAGTTCATAATTGTGAATTTATACTGGTTAAAAAAATAAACAAAGATTCAATCCTTACTCACTAAGCATGTGCATGTTCATCCTCATGATGATGCTCTCCTTCAAATGCCTGTCCGATAAACACTGCCGTAAGTACAGTAAAAATAAATGCCTGTAAAAACGCTACCAACACCTCAATAAAATATATAAAAACAGTAAATGCTATTGAAACAGGCGATGCCGCAAAACCTAAAACAGGTTTGATTTGAGCAAATATAAAAATCAATGAAATCAAACAAATGATAATAATATGTCCTGCTACCATGTTAGCGAATAACCTGATAATTAATGCAAATGGTTTAATGAAAACACTTAGAAATTCTACTAATACCAAGATCGGTTTTACAAAACCTGGTACGCCTGGAGGATTGAAAATATGTCCCCAATAATGTGAATTTGAACTAAATAAAATCACTACAAATGAAATTAAACCTAGCACTACTGTAAAGGCAATATTGCCTGTAACGTTTGCTGTGCCTGGGATTAACCCAATGACATTGTTGATTAAAATAAAGAAAAATACGGTTAATAAATAAGGAAGGTATTTATTTGCCTTGTGGCGCAAATTAGGACGAGCTACTTCGTCTCTTACAAAAGCGACTAGCACTTCAACCAAATTTTGTTTCCCTTTAGGAGCCGAAATAACGCCCTGTCCTTTTGAATAAGTTTTAGCTACACTAATCATCAACCAAACTAAAAATGCCAATGCTAAAATCATTTGGACTACATTTCTTGTAGGAGATAAATCAAGCACTTTTACACCCGCCTCTACTGGCAATATCTTACCCTCTTCCAATTTATATCCTGCTACTTCCTTATGTCCATGCTCAAAGGCAGAAGACATAAAAACAGAAAATCCAGTTTGAGCTGAATATAAAAAAACAGGTAATGGAATAGATACCGAGTGAACTTGGCCATCACTACCCTTATAGTTGATGAAATGAAACTCATGGGCATCCATGATATGTTCAAATATGACTTCTTTTGCATTAAAACCCTCTTTTTTAGGAGCAGCATGCTCTTCGGCACCATGCTTTGCTTCATGCTGTGCGTTTACAGTAAAGGAGTAGCCCAGTAAAATTGTACTTAAAACCGCTACCAGTAATGATTTAATGCTCTTTGTGGCCATATCTTTCCCGAAATTTGGCGCAAAGATAGGAGAATATTGAATAATTGGGGTAGGAAATGAAGCTTTTTTAAGCTGAATTTTGACAAATTTTGAATTCATCCAATACACCCCATTGCTAATGGTCAGAATCTTTATCATTCAGGCCTATGGGATAGGAGTTTTTAGACGGGTGGCCAAGTTTTAAGGCAGTAAAATGGCCAAAAAATGATTTTTTAGTGGCCAACTAGTCTATCGCTTGTTTTTCAAACTGCATTTGATTTAATTGGAAATAAAGTCCCTTTTGTTTCATAAGTTCTTCATGAGAACCAAATTCCTTTATTTCACCCTTGTCTAGCACAATGATCTTATTGGCCTTACGAATCGTGCTGAGTCGATGTGCAATAATTATAGAAGTTCTACCAGTAATTAATTTATCAATCGCCTGCTGAATCAACTGCTCACTCTCAGTATCTACCGAGGAAGTAGCTTCATCTAAAATTAATATCGCAGGATCATAAAGCAAGGCTCTCACAAATGACAACAATTGTCGCTGACCCAAAGAAAGGGTTGCACCTCTTTCCATCACATTATAATCATAGCCCCCAGGTAATTGCAAAATAAAATCGTGCACTCCTATTAATTGAGCCGCCTCTATCACCTGCTCTTTTTTAATTTCATTGTTGCGAAGCGTTACATTTTCATAAACAGATCCGCTAAATAAAAATACATCTTGTAAAACCACTGCTATTTTACTTCTTAAATAAAACAGATCAAAATCAGTAATATCTATTTCATCGATTGTTATGCGGCCCTTTTGAATGTGATACAATCTATTTAATAAGCTAATGATAGAAGTTTTACCACTTCCTGTATTTCCAACAATGGCAAGCGTTTCACCTGCATTGATAGAAAACGAAATGTCTTTCAAAACATATTGCTGCGCTTGATAAGCAAACCACACCTTTTGAAAAGATAAAGCTCCCTTTGAAATTGCTAGTGAACGAGTAGGAGATTCTACCACATTATTTGGACGAACAAAATCTTGGTTATCCATTAACTTAAAAACTCTTTCGCTAGCAATCATACCCATTTGCAATACATTGAATTTATCAGCTATGACTCTTAGCGGTCGAAACAATAAATTGAGACATAAAATAAAGGCAGTGATATTGCCTGCAGCTTCAGGACGTTGGGTACCACCAGCCCACCATACTAGCAAGCCAAGCGAAATGGCTAATATCAATTCTACAATTGGAAAAAAAACTGAATAGGCAAATATCGATCGCACATTAGCATTGCGATGCTCCTCGTTAATATGATTGAATTTTTTGAATTCTCTGTCTTCCGCAGCAAAGGCCTGCACAATTCCCATTCCTGTAATGTGCTCTTGTACAAATGCATTCAATTGCGCCACCGCATTGCGCACACGAGTGAAAGATTTACTCACACTTTCTTTAAAAAAATAAGTTGAAATAATCAATAGTGGAAAGGGGGCCATGCAAATTAATGTCAATCTCCAATCCACATAGAACATATAACTCAATACGGCAATAATTGACAATAAATCTGCAATGATAGGAATCAAGCCGTCACTAAAAATATCGTTAATGGACTCAATGTCATTGATGGTCCTAGTGGTAAGCGTACCAATAGGAGTTTTATCAAATTGGGATAAATTTAGATTAATCACTTTTTGATAGGTAGCTACCCGCATATCTCTTACCACCATTTGCCCGAGAGATGCTGTAAAAAAAGTAAAAATAAAACGACAAATAGTTTCAACCAAAAGGATAGCCAGCTGGATAACTGTAATACCAATAATTACTTCTGCTGCACCTTTCAAAAACCAAACCTGCGCACCAGGCTGCATTCCTTTATTAATGGTGATTTGAATAAGCCAAGGACGAATAGGAGAAATAACCGCTAAAAAAATGGCTAGAAAAAGTGACCAAAAAAATTTTCTTTTATAGGGTTCGGCAAATAGAAATACTCTCCTTAATACAGAAAAATTAAAAACTTTTTTATCTTTTACCGGTTCCGTCATTCAACAAAGGTATTGAGAAATTGGCTGTTGTAACCACCTTCCAAATCAATCGAAAAAGCTTATTGCCCTCCCTCCATTTTTTTATTGTAGGCTTTGATAAAAATAGCACCCAGATTTTTATAGGGAGGAATATAATCATCCCAACTTTCTCTCATACCCTTATTATTATCGCTATAAAACAATCTGGTTAGAGATGCCCACATGTCTTTCCAAACCAACTTTTTTCCAGAGGCGATCGACTGATTGAGGTAATTAAGAATGGGTCTATTAATATCTCCCTTTCCAATTTCCTTGGTAGAAATGATATGGGCGTCGGGACTGGTACTGATAATTTGATTCAAATTCTTATATCCGCCACAAGATCCCAGCACAATAATTTTTGCACCACCCACCATTCTGTCTAATGTTCGTGGCAGCCAATAACTATGGCCTCTATGCACAACTACCGATGGCTCTAAATCATTTTTGGCAAGGTATTTCGCTAAGTGAATTTGAGCAGTATCATCTAAATTCTGATCATTATTCAAAGGTAGATTGGCATAAATCCATACTTTTTTCCCTGTAAGAGATTTAATTTCTACCCACTCCTTCTGATAATTTATTTTCCATTCTTTTGGAGAAAATGAATTGATAAATTGTGGAAAATACATCTTTCCATCCTCGTCACCATAAAAGAAAACTTGTTCAATCACTCGACTACTATCATCTGCAATATATTTATAGTCGAGAGAATAAATAGATGGAATTCCTATCTGACTAGTTAGGTCAATTGAATTATTATTAGCAGAGAAAAAAATTGTTTTAAGCAATCCGTAAATCGTTTTGCCTTTTATATTATTTTGATTGATTCGCTTCTGTTCATTAGCCATCACATTTTTCAAAATATTCTGAAGCAATAGCGTGTCAGTGATACTACTATAACTATCTGCCACATCTACTGCATGTTCTAAATTATTTCCATCATCCAAATTAGCAACGAAAGCCTTCATTAAGGTAGCGCTATTATTCACTGGCATGGTCTTTAAAAAAGTATCTAGCTGATTAAAATTAGCCGCCATCTTGATGAATTTTTTAAAAAAATCCATATTAACGTTAAGTAACAACGAGTCTCCCCTTGGCCTAGTTCCCATCCGCTGCAACAATCTTGTAAAACTGTGTTTGTAACTGGAGGTGTAAATATCATTTTCCCCCATCACTATAACATAATAAAGTTCTTCCGCTGACAAAGGATCGATTGCTCGCATGCGAATATTTAAATTATTCTGCTCATGCAAATTATTAATAGGCGTAATAAAATGTTTGATTGCTTTTCTTTGCAACATTTTCCTTAATCCATTTTCACCAAACATTGCAATAGGGGTATCTTTCATTACCCCCAATCGATAGTAATACTCCTTTTCAGTTTTTACAAGCAGCTTAAAATAGCCAATACTATCCATCTTCATTTCACCATCCCCAATAATTTTTTTAATGGCTCCTACCGTAATTTTATTGGTTAAAAGGTTATCTAAAAATGGATAATACAATAACGCATTATCCAACTTAGATAGTTGGACAATTGTTTTTACAAGTGGATTAGTATTTCTCTGTATCAGCTTTCCCTCCAAGGATTTAGTAGAATTAGCATAATTATACAATTGCTCTGGATCATTTTTACAGGCCACCACTATCAAGCTGTCAGCAAAAGCTTCATTCGAGTATGGGCCAATTAGCGTAAGTATTTTTTCTGGATGAAGATGGCAATATTTAATGAAAAGTAAATTTCTACTTTCTGTATAGCCTATATTTTGAGGGAACACTTCCGTTAAAACTACTCCTGCTTCATAGCTCATAGAGGCTATAAAAGGAAGAATACTAGCACCTTGCCTATTGGCTATCCAAGCTCGATGAAAAACATCTACCAATAAGAGTGCAAGAGAAGGATCTACTTTTTTTTGTCTCCATGAAATTCTGAAATTTCTACTGAACACCTCGATAAAGTTAAGTTGCCTTATTTTTTCATTATTGCTTACTATTGAATCATTGGTTTCAACCGAATATTGATACTCATTCAATCTTCTTAACAATGCATCCGTTACCTGCAGGTTTACTGATTCATTGGCAGCTACTCGGATCATGCCATCTATTTTACCATCTTCCTTATCTAACAATGATTGTTCATTATCAATACGATCATGAAAAAGTTGTCTGTTAAGTGGAATCACTACCGAATCAGGTGAAGCCAACACTTCTCCTCCGCAAAAAATGGTTAATAGGTAAATAAAAAGATATTTCATAGCTATAATTCTTCTGCAAAGATGCCAAAAAAACTGATGCTTTTAAAAACCTTGCCGTTAAGCTTTTTAAAATTCGTAGTATTTTACACTTTTTACAACTAAAACCTGCAATTTTTTTGTAGTATTATGCACTAGAATGCCTTAACAATTTAATAATACAAGAAAGGGTGCAGTCTGACACAATGATTGAAGGGTTAACCTACTTTTGCATAGAGAATATTATATGAGCAGTCCCAAAAAAATATTAATTGCAGATGACGAGCCAGATATTCTGGAAATCATTCAATTCAATTTAGCAGCAGAGGGCTATGATGTAATCACCGCAAAAAACGGTGATGAAGCGATTGAACAAGCCAAAAAACACCTCCCCGATTTAATCATCCTTGATGTAATGATGCCTGGTAAAACGGGCATTGAGACTTGTAATATTCTTCGCGCTCAACCAGTCTTCAAAGAAACATTGATTATTTTCTTATCTGCGCTTAGTGATGAAGGGACTGAAATTCGTGGTTTAGAATCTGGAGCAGACGATTACCTTACCAAGCCTATCCGACCCAAAATTTTAATAAGCAAAATAGTTGCGTTATTCAGAAGGCTTAAAAAAGAAAATAAATCAATCATCCGACATGGTGAACTGATTATCAATAAGGAGAATTATATCGTTAATTATAAAGGAGATGATATCATTTTAGCCAGAAAAGAATTTGAATTACTTAGTTTGCTAGCTTCAAAGCCAGGAAAAGTTTTTTTACGCAACGAAATTTTGAATCAGGTATGGGGTACTGAAGTAATCGTTGGAGACCGTACCATTGATGTTCATATCCGGAAGATTCGCCAAAAACTCAACTTAGATTGTATTACTACGGTTAAAGGAGTAGGCTATAAATTTGAATTATAGTCCCCATTGATAAGGTAATTACTGAATTGTTGCTTATATTCGTTAGGCAAGTTCTAATCCTCCATGAAATTTTAACCAGGAAAAAAGATGTTTTCACAAAAAAATCTTTCCCCGCAGCAATTATCAGCAGCAACGGCTTTATT
This sequence comes from Ferruginibacter sp., assembly GCA_030831945.1. GTDB lineage: Bacteria > Bacteroidota > Bacteroidia > Chitinophagales > Chitinophagaceae > Ferruginibacter. The sequence continues at coordinate 33,658 of JAURKC010000031.1, read as the reverse complement.
TATTTCTTTACCCTTAGCTATAGGAAGTTTTTTTCTTCAATCTGCCTGGTGGATTCCACTCGTTAGTTTGATTGTTATTTTCATTGCCTGCTATGGATTGATATTATTTATGGTACAAAATTTTGTGTACCGTAAGATAAAATTGATTTACAAATTAATTTATCAAACGAAAGCAAGCAAGCGGGAGGAGTTTTATTACAAAAATATTTTACCACAAAAAAGTATTGACGAGGTAAACGAAGATGTTGAAAATTGGGCACACCAACGCAGGGCAGAAATTGAAGTGTTACAACAAAATGAGGCCTACAGAAAAGAATTTCTTCAAAACCTTTCTCATGAATTCAAAACGCCCATTTTTGCTATTCAAGGATATGTAGACACCTTGCTAAATGGAGCCCTAGACAATCCAGAAGTAAATAAAAAATTCCTACGTAGCACTGCTCGAAATATTGAGCGATTAGTAAATCTAGTAGATGACCTTGATGAAATCTCTAAACTTGAAAGAGGAGAATTACTTTTAGACAAAAGCAATTTCGTTATTCAAGATCTAGTAAAAGAGGTTTTTGAATCACTTTCCATTAAAGCAGAAGACAAACAGATTAAGATGGCCATTAAAAAAGGCTGTGAATTAGCGCTGACTGTATTTGCAGACAAAGAAAAGATAAGACAGGTGTTAACTAATTTGATTGACAACAGCAATAAGTATGGAAAAACGAATGGTTTGATTGAAGCCAGTGTTTATAAAATTGATGGAAAGAAAATTCTAATAGAAATTAGTGATGACGGATCAGGGATTTCGGAGGAACATATTGGTAGAATTTTTGAAAGGTTTTATAGAACGGATTTGGCAAGAAGCAGAAAAGTAGGTGGAAGTGGTTTAGGACTTGCGATTTGTAAACATATTATTGAAGCGCATGAGCAAACGATACATGTAAGGAGTACCAGTGATGTGGGTAGTACTTTTGGATTTACTTTGGAAAGCAAAAAAGATTAATTCCTTAATAGTTGCTCCTCTTAAAGCTTAAGCCCTGCAATAGGTTAAGCTTTTGATCAAAATAAAATCAACCAATTTGAATTTGAAATTTCCTTTCGGAATAGAGTTCATTTACTTTTTTGCCTTGATGCAAAAAAGTAACAAAAAAAATCAATCCGCCGCGGCGGATAAAATCAAGGAACTCGCCGGTAGAGTAAGTTAATTTAAAGGGAGCGCCGGCTCAAACAGCCTTGATTTTTTAACGCCTGCTATTTAAAATTTCTAGCACTTTTTATTCGAGGGCATCAGTGAATGGGCACTTGCTACATTTTGGAGGTTGAGTAACTAGTAAGGCTAAATTAAAACACAGCGTTACTTTAATAAGCATGGTTTTTTAACGTCTGATATTTAAAATTTCTAGCAATTATATTCAAGCGCCGTGTTGAAAGGGAGTTCAAAGAATAGGATGTCAAATCGCCTCAACTCAATTAAGCATGATTGATGGTTAAATAATTTATAAAAATCTACTTTCTCAAAGAGGCAATCAATTCTTTTGCAGCATCTGACAATTCTGTAGCCTGGGTTTTTCCCTGAAGTGTAAAAGAAAAATAACTACAACCAGCTGCATTCATTCCGAAAGTAACGTCTTGGATCACTTTATTCATTTTAAAAAAATGTAAGGATCCGTCAACGCCACAAGAATAATTCATCTTACTGTTTTTTTGAGCAACAAAATCAGTTAGTTGGTTAATTATTTTTGGATCTTTTATGATTTTTACTGCTACCACCGTATCCATCGTGCCATCGCCCTTGAAGTAATTAATAGCGACACTATCTGAATGATTGATTTGTTCTTTGATTAACTCATTCGATTGATTACAGGATAAAATTATCAACACTAAGCTAAAAATTAAAAGGGATTGTTTCATAGCGCAAAGATAAAGGATTGCGAAACGACTAGTGACTAGGTTAACGGTGATACGAAATCATTGAAATATAAAAAGGAGCTGCTAAAAGCGGCTCCTTTTTGAAACTATATGTAATTATTTATTAAAACTTTGTCCATCCTTTAAACCAATTCGCATCTTCACCCGCAGGAGCTATACCACCAATAAAATCTACTTTTTTGATAAATGTACGTGCCACCAAAATAGGGTCATCAAAAAAGTTGTTTGAGGCCGTTGGTATTACCACCGCAGAATTACCAAAAGGGCCAAAATCAGGATTCGTATAATCAAATGGTCTGGTATAAGTATTTTGATTAGCTGTTTGAGTGATGATTTTATTTTTTGTGTTGGAAGTAAACCAAGTAGAAAGTGATGCTGCAGATCCTCCTGTTGGGGCTGAGGTACTTGCAGTATAATCTATCGGTGTTTTACAACTAATTAACAAAATACCACTTAACTGTAAAGTTCCAGCAGTGATATTTAAATCTGTTGGACTACCCAAACCTGCGTCTATCAAAATCCCTTTCGACCAACCAACGAATGCTGAATTAAATATTGACAGTGAAGAGTTTCTTCTAATTTGCACTGCTGCTCCAAGATAGTTGCTATTGCCTATATTACTTTGGGTAGCCTGAGGACCAAAAGAGGTTACATTACAAAAAACCGCATTGGTCTTGGGTGTCAACGTGCTTCCAGAGCCGTCATTATCACTTTCAAAACTCTCAGATTTTGAAACATCTGCAATAGAGGAATCTCTAACAATCAATCCGAATTGTACAGAGCCACTGTAGCCGTTATCCGTATCGAAATCGTCATCTTGTGTTTTGAAAGAAATTAAGTATTTGCAATTCACTGTTCCTCCAAACCACTCAAAAGCATCATCTTTTGCATAAGAAACTTGGATATGATCGATGGTAGTTCCGCTACCCACACAAGCCATTGTAAGACTATTGATTTCTTGATTAGGTAAAAATGCATAACCCGCATATTCAATTCGAACATACTGCATTATACCGGAATTATCATTATTAACCGGAGTAGGAACTAGCGCATCTCCAGAGCCGGCAAGGCCATCACCTGCAGCATTATTAAATCCTCCCTCTGGTATATATAATCCAGGAGCTCCGCCATTACTAGAATTGATAGCTGCTTTACCTAATAACTCTATTCCTCCCCAATCACCTGATACAGGAGTAGGAGAAGCTGATGTAAAAATAATTGGCTTAGCCAAAGTGCCTACTGCCATAATCTTAGCCCCTCTTTTTATTATCAAAGCAGCAGTTGAAGTACCTGAATAAGTTGCCTTCACAGTTGCCCCTGCTTGAACAGTCAAAGTTACCCCAGCATCTACGTAAACGAGGCCAGATATGAAATTATCATCTACAGCCAATAAAGTAGTATCTCTTGTTACATGACCAGATAGCGTTACTGTTTTAGCAACTACTTTGCCTGTTGTCGATGATGGAACATTTACAATGATTGGCTCACCGTCTGTTTCAATTTTGCGACAAGCGGAGATACTTATTGTAGTGAAGGCTGCCAAATAAAAGATGTACTTTTTCATATTTTTCTTTTTGATTTTTATAATTTCTCTTAAAATGAATAATTAAATGATATACTGATAGTTGTTCCAAATTTTCTTGTAAATCTATAGGCGTCCGTGCCTAATTGAAACCCTGTATCACTATCCTTATTTTGATAGAAATATTGCTTTTTATTTAAGATGTCTGACACATTTAATTTAATTTCTCCCTTTTTATCTATTACTTTTTTAGCCAATTGGAAATCCAATACAGGTCTTGTTGCTTCCCAGATATCTGGTGCACCACCTCCACCACTTGCAGGAATATCTCCAACCATATAAATGCGTTTTCCAATTTGGTTATACAAGAAAGTTGCACTTAATCCTGCTCTTTCAAGGTCATACATCAACCCTACATTCAGTAAATAAGGTGACTGGCCTTGTAATGGACGGGCTATATTACGTCTGTAATCAGTGACTTGACTTTTAATATACGCCCCATTAGCCTGAAGAGTGAAATTTTTGAGGGTATTGATCATATCCATTTTCTTTCTAAATTCTAGCTCAACTCCATAAGCGGTAGCTTTGTCTGGATTTTGGAATTCAAATATTGCACCTCCTTGTTGAAGGTTTTGCTCAATCGGTTTGTCGAAATATTTGTAAAAAACTCCTGCGGTTAAGGCCTCTCCCGAACGAGGATATATCTCATACCTAAGGTCTGCATTGGTCATTTTAGTCCTAATCAAATTGGGATTTCCTTGAACGGCAGAGTTTAATTCAAAATCGTATAGGGTAAGGGCAGCTAATTCTCTTAGTTCTGGTCGTATCACTGTTTGGGAACCAGTCAATCGTAAATTGGTTTTATCATTTAATTTATAAGTAGCATTTATCCCTGGCAAAATGTCTAACTGCTCAGTATGCTTATGGCGTTCATCCCATTTTTTTACAGATCCTAGCAATTGATCAAAATTTTCGGCGCGCAATCCCCACACTATCCTCAACTTGTCGGAAAGTTGATTGTCAAATTGTATAAATTCTGAATTCAGAATCGTATTAGCCATATACCTAAAATTCCGATTGTTGATGGAATTGAAAGCAAATAAATTACTAGTCGGATCGCCATCGCCAAAATTTTCGGGTGCAAATATTTTATCAATGGGCAATTGTCTTAATGCGAAATTATCCTTAGGTAAAAAATTTGCAAAAAGCTGCGCATCAAAAAGTCGATCTTTTACCTGAAGCATATAGCCTGCTTTAACCGACTGCTTTAGACCAAAAAGAGTAAAGCTGTAAGAAAGGTCTCCGCCACTGGTATAAATATAATCGCTCAGCGTTTGGAAAATTCTACTTCCGCTTTCTTGTGCAAGTGAATTACCCACTAAAAAAGCATAGGGATTTAGGGTGCCAGAAGCACGTGTGTATTGGAAACGTTTTTGATCAGGACTATATCCATCCAAGATATTAAAAGAGCCGTACCACTTAAGTTTCAAAGATGACAGGATATTGTGCTCGCCAGATACTTGTGTGGTTAAAAAAGTGTTTTCCTTAAATGCAATCTCTCCCCCCTTAACATCATCTCCTGTAACATTATTTATTCCAGCACGCTGAGTTAAATAATTATTAGTGTTTCCATTTACAATTGCCTTGGCGGAAATTTTATTTTTTGCATTCAATTGCATTGTTAAACTTGCCAATCCGCCGATCGTTACTTCCTCTGTATAACGATCATCATCATAACTATACTGCTGACTAAATATCGAATTTTCAAGTGACTGGATACGATTGAGGATAGCCACATATCTAGTACTTCTACTATAATTTAACCCCATTATTCCGCCAATTTTTTTACCTAAAAATTTACCTGAAAAACCGCCATTCAACTGAAAAGAAGTATTGGGTCTTGCAGATTGCGAAATGGCTGCCCAGTTATTGGACATTTCTTTTCCTATCTCAGTTCTTTGGGCAGAAGTAGCAAGAGAAAATGCCGATTTTGAAATATAACTTGAAGGCAAGGACCTGGTGCCATCATCGATGCCCAACCAATCCATTTTACCACCTCTTGAAGCATAGAAATTTTTTCCAATAGTTTGGGTATTAAATCCCGTACCGATTTGGACATTGAAGAAATTTTTAGAGGGGATATCTTTTGTATTTACCTGCACCAAGCCACCAGCCCACTCTCCAGGTAATTCAGGAACAAAGGCCTTATTGATCACAATGTTATCAATCATTGAAGATGGAATAATATCGAACGAAAATGTTTTACGATCAGGCTCAGTGCTCGTCAATAAAACGCCATTTAGCATGGCTTGATTATAACGATCAGCCAAACCTCTTATTACCAAAAATTTGCCGTCAATTAAGCTTGCACCTGGTGTACGCTTTAAGACCTCTCCAGTATTTTTATCAGGGCTTCTTCTTATAGCTTCAGCAGAAATAACGGATGCAACAGTATTAGTACTTTTCTGAAAAGCTAACATTGCATTTACTGTTTCTTTTTTTGCAGAGCTAGCCCTAACTATTACCTCTTCGCCAGTTTTCATCTTAGCCATAAGCGAAACCTCAAGGTGACCAATTCCATCTGCACCAATTTCCACATCTGTTATCTCCTTTGCTTCATAATTAGTAGAACTGATTACCAATACGTATTTTTTTCCAGCCTCTACATTGAGAATAAACCTACCCTCTAAATCGGTAGCAATACCTTTTCCAGTCGATTTATTAATTACGGAAATACCCGCAATTGGACTACCCGTTTTTGAATCGGTTACTCTACCTTCAATTTTTGCCTTTTGAGAAAAGGAGTTAAAAGAAAGCGTAATAAAAAGGGCAACTAGTCCAAGGAATCTCATGCTATAAATATTTATGCAAAGAGAACCCTTCAATGTTAAGAGAAAGCCAAGAGAATGTTACGGAAAGGTTACTTGTAGGTTAAGGAATTGTTACCCAGGGTGAGCTAGAATAGTAGAATCAACGATCAAAAAGGCTGAAATTAATTACTATTACAAAATTTCAATAATTTAATTATATCAGATTCAACTGAATAATTAATATGATTTGTCTTTTCAAAATTGACGATGGCAGAATGTGCGCTTTCCTTAAATGTATTGAGGAAATCCTTTAAACGATTTGCTCGAGTGACTTTAGTATAATTTTTAAGCCAATAATATTTTACAATTTCAACGGTGTAGTTGCCCTTATATAATCTAGTTAAATAGACATCTGAAACGGTATTGCTCACTACATTAACGCTTTGTTTGGAAGAACCAGTATGATCAACCGTTGCAATTAAAGGCTTTAACCTGCTTTTATAAGTCACCACCAGTGCCACCTTTCCATTATCATCAACTACTTCATAAACCAAGTTGTTGATCGGTACAAATTTTCTTCCTGAAATATAAATGGTATCAATGCTATTCAATTCGGTTAGGGTATAGATTACGCCTTCTTTTTTAAACAGAATCGATTGGTCAGTGGAGAGGTAGTTTAATGGCGCTTCGCTGATAGCACCTGATTTAAAAAGTACTTTGCCTTCAATAAACTGATCAAAAATCATTGACTGTCGTCTGATTGAAGTGTCATTGGCAGACTGAGCATAATTGAAGATTGGAATTAAACATAATAATATAAAAATAAAAATTCGATTTTTTTCAGCACAAGCCTTTTGCATAATAGTAATTTTAAAAGAAGCTTACCTTAAAAAGTAAAATAAAGTGAGCAAAATATGTATCGCAAACAAAACAGAATTTCTTCTTACAGCTAAAGTAATAATCAAAATTAGAAAGTTAAGTTAAGCTTTCATTAATCGAATTGTAAATTAAAAAAGGGCTACTTTTCGGTAGCCCTTTTAATAACATAAATCAAATATTGGTATAAAACCAAATGTAAAAACTACTTATAATAAGTATCGATATTGTATCTATATGCAGCACCATTAAAAACAACATGTCTAATCTCAATTGTTTTCAAGTCAGATGAAACTTTTACTACAGGCTGGGTAACTACAGTAATTCCATTGAGCGTATAAGCCCCTTCAATTTCGTCTGGAGCAATTACTGCTTTAAAGTCAGATAATACTCCTCCAGTATTTTTGAAAGAAAGTAAGAAATTTGGTTGAACATAATAACCAGTAGGTACTTTTACTGAAGTTGGATTAACAGGAGAGAAAACTATGTGCTCACCATAAAAAGTACCTCCAGCAGGACTACCTGAACCAGTCTGGTTATTTCTTCTTTCATAATCCCAATTGTACGCACCAGCTATAGGGTTACCTATTACATGGAAATGGATAATTCCAAAATTACCACTAATGGTTTTACCTCCAGCATCTTTAATTACCACTGGTAAATTGTAACTTTTAGTTACATCAATTTTGGAAGGATAAAATACTATCTTAAGTGAAGCAATTCTTTGTCCTGCTTTAATAACAGCAGTTTTACTCATAAACTTGTACAAAGAATCTGGCATCATTTGATAATCGATCCCATCTCCTTTGATGTTTTCAAGTAATTTAGTTGCATCAACACCTACAGTAACTGTTAAATCTGAAGTCAAAGTTGTTGGGCCAGCCAAATTAACATTAAAGGTAGCCGTATCAGACTCATGAGAAGCAGGGTAAGTTAATGCCCCGCCACTAAAGTATTGCATACCAGAGTTAATAGTACTTCCGCTACCATTCTCAATAAATTGTAGGGTAACGATTGAACCGGTTGGATTTTCGGTATCTATATTTTTAGCACCTTCTTTTAGGCAGGATGACATTGTCATCGCAACCATCAAAAACGCAAATAGTTTTTTTATTTTAATTTCTTTCATGTTGTTAGTTTTTATATTTTAACTATTGAGCCCAGAAAATCAAAGAGGTAAATGGAGTTATATTCTTTGGCACATTAGCTCCATTGTAAGTTCCTTCTGAAACAGGATACATCACCCTTGTAGGTAATTTATCTGGACGAGTACTTTCTGAAACTGAAGAAGCAAATGTTTTGTAACCATCTCCACTTGCAACAATTGAAGGGTATTTAGTACGACGGTACTCATTCCATCCTTCATAACTTTCAACGAAATTAAGTGCAATAAACTTTTGGGTAATGATAGCTTCCAATTTCTGAGCATCGGATGTAGCTGCAGTAAAATCAACTAAAGGATTACTTAAGTTTTTGATTTTATAAGCCGCTACGGTATCAGCAACTTTAACTGTTACAGAACCATCAGGCAATTGATAAGTATAGTTGAAAGCAGCTGTAATACCTTTATCAAAAAGTACATCAGTTGTGCTTCCTGTAGTAATGATTCCGTTTAATCTAGCTTCCGCTTGTAAGAAATAGCTTTCTGCAGCTAGCATTACCGGATAACCAGCATTTGGTCCTTTTAATATACCATAGTTATTACCATTAGCCTTACCATCACGATTAGCACTTGCGTGCCAAAAACCTCCAGTAGGGCTTGATACTAAAGTGTTACTTTCAACTCCCAAACGGTTGATACCAGTTGAAGGATATTGATAATAAATTGCTCTTCCTCTTGCTGCATCATAAATTGAGTGTCCATCATAGAAACCGAATATGAATTGACTAGGCATCCAAGCTTTGTTACCAGCAGATCCTGTGTATGCGTAAGCCCAAGTGTTCCAAGCTGGATTTTGTTTACCATTATCCCTAGCATAACCAGGGTTGATTAAAGCATCAGTAGTAAGGAATCCATCAGCAGAGAAGGTTGTATTAGAAAAAGTAACCTTTCCGTTTCCACGCACAATAATGCGCAACTTAAGTGTATTAGCAAATTGCTTCCACTTAGTCGTGTTACCACCAAAAAGTACATCTGATGATCCTAATGGAGTTACTCCAGGGGTAGCATCACCTTTTGCGATTTCAGCAATAGCGGTATCTAATTGACTAGCTAGATCCTTGTAGATGTCTTTACCAGCAGTATAAGTAGGAGTTAGTTTAGTTGAACCTTTCAATGCGTCTACATAAGGAACATCATTGTAAGTATCAACCAATAGTTGGAAATTCAATACTTTCATAATTCTTGCCGCCGCAGAAAAATAACTATATAAATTATTACCAGCACTAGTATTCAAAACAGTCTGGTAATCCTCTAAGTTATCGTAAGTAGAACCCCATGTACCTGTTCCAGTAGTGGTGTAATTATAAGTGATAGATTCGCCAAAACCGCCATATCCGCCTGCATTAGCGCAATATAGTCCTGTTTGTGCTCCATAACTGTTATAACCGTTCAACACAGCTGCAGTATAGGTGATTGCCTGTGGCAAAATTAATTGCGGTGTAACAGAAGAGGCTCTGTTAGGATCCGTATTTACATCAAGGTATTTTTTACAGGAAGTACCCAGTCCAAGTACCAAGATTCCTATAAAAATTCCGAGGATTGATTTTTTCATAATTAAATGTTTTTTGTTTACCTGTTGCATTTAAACTTTCAATTAATTTGTAGTAATAGTAAGGTTAAATGTTTTGATGTTATTATTATAAATTTTTAGAATCTAAAAGAAATACTTGCTCCATAAAAACGTGATGGAGGAGCAGAACCTAAACCAGTGATACCAATACCATTGTTATTGCTACCAGCTGAACTATATTCAGGATCTGTATACAAATTATCTTTAGCTAACCAAAGGAATAAGTTTCTTCCTTGAAGGCTAACAGTCATTCCTTTAATTACGTTGCTTTTGCCAAATATTTTGGTTGGTACATCGTAAGCAATAGACAATTCTCTTAATTTCCAAAAATCTCCTGAAGTTACATAGTTACTAGTAACATCACGATTAATACCATCTGTCCAGAAACCATTGTTACCATTACCATTTGCAATAGCTACGCTAGTGTTAGGTACATAGCTTCCAGGTTTAGCAGGATCTTCATAAACTGAATTCGGGTAAACAAAACTTTGTCTGTCATAAGCTGCTGTTCTAATACCAGTTCCAGACCAGTCCATTTCTGTACCCATTGAGTTAAAGATTTGGTATCCACCACGGTATTCTAATAATACTGAGAAACGGAATTGCTTGTATCGAACCGATCCATCTAAACCAAGACGATTTTTTGCAGTTGCATTTCCTAATACAGAAATAGCATCAGTCTTAGTAGGTAAACCAGTAACGCTGCTAACGATAACTCTTCCAGCATTATCCCTTTTATAATCAAAGCCCATGATAACTGGGAATGCTTTTCCAGCCACTGCGTAAGAAGCACCTGATCCATTACTAGATAAAGCAAGCTTAGTTAAATCGGCACTGATGAAATTAACATTGTTATCAAGATAAGTATAGTTACCACCTACTGTTACACTCCAATCTGAGTTTTTAACTAGGTCATAATGTAAAGTTGCTTCAAGACCTTGACTTTGAGTTTGTCCAGTATTGGTTAAAAGACTAGTAAATCCAGTAGTTGAAGAAACCGCTGTGTTCACTGTTTGGTCATCTGTTTTTGAGCTAAACCAAGTCCAAGTAGAAGTTAACCTGTCATTGAACATGTTCAAGTCTACACCTACTTCAAAAGCTTTGGTTATCTCAGGCTTTAAATTATTCGATACTAATAAATTTCCAACGGTATAGCCAGCAAGACTTCCGTAAGGGAATCCATTTGCACTACCACCAAAGGTAGGAGCCAAAGAATAAGCACCAAACTCAGATCCAAGGTTTACCTGACCTACTTTAGAAACACCTGCTCTAAATTTAAGGAGGCTAATTTTTCCGCTGCTCTTAATACTTTCAAAAGCATCAGTTGCTATGAAAGAGATATCAGCAGATGGGTAAAAGAAAGAACGGTTTTGAGTAGATAAAACTGAAACCCAGTCATTTCTACCTGTACCGTGTAAGAATAAAAAGTTTTTGTAGCCAATACGGAAATCACCGTAAGCACCTACTTGACGAGCCATATAATTGCTTTCGCTAGCTCCTGGAGTTCCTACCCCATTAGATACGTTAAACAATCCTGGTACAACCAATCCATTAGCAGATACATTCACATATTTTGATTGGTTTTGAGTCAACTGAGCACCTCCAATAAAATTTAAAGTGAATTTGTTCACCTTCTTTTGGTACTGAGCAAAAAAGTCAGTCAAAAGGTTGGTAGAATAAGAAGATCCATCACTAACTGAAGCAGGAATATCTGTTTTAGAACTTGCATCAGTATGTTCAGCAAAGTAAGTATAATTAAATTCACCTATAGTATTCTTATTAGATGCATTTCTTGTTGCAATACCTTGACGGCCAATGATATCTAAACCAGCAATGGGCGTAAATTTCAATTCGACATTCGCTGTCAAATAATCGTTACGTTGCTTAGAACGATAGTTATCCGCAGTAAAGTATGGATTTTGATACCATGGGTTGTAATATCCGTTCGGATTAGCGAATTTATCGGTACGCCAGTTTTTATACTTAGTGATATCAACGTTAGAAGGCATGTTCAGCATGTTACCATACATAGAACCCGTTTCAGTGGTGATATCATATCTATTTTGAGTGTAGGCAGTTGAATAGGTAGCCATTACTTTGTTACCCATTCTACGCGTACCGTTTACACGTAATGTAGCACGATTGTATTTATCACCAGGTGTTGTACCTGTAACATCAGCATATTGACCTGATAGGAAAAAGGTTGAGTTCTCATCACCATTAGAAATTGAGAAATCAGTTTGGCTGGTGACACCATTATTCCAAAATTTGTTATGACCATCATTGAATTGATAAACTGCAGAATCTTGAGAACCATCTTCTAAGGCTGGTCCAAGCGCTCTTTTTACACCATCAAAACGTGCACCGTAAGATTGATTTTCTAGATAATCAGGGTAAGGATTACCATTCGCATCTAAACCATATGCTGTACCACCCGCACCAAATTTGGTTTGTATTTTTGGATAAAATGCTACTTGCTCTGCAGTAGTAGTATTCGATACATTTATAGTTGTAAGTCCTTTTCTACCTTTTTTAGTAGTTACGATTACCGCACCATTGGATGCTTGAGAACCGTATAATGCAGATGCACCAGAACCATTCAATACTACCACATTCTCAACGTCTTCAGGATTCAGGTTACCCAAAACCTCGTTTGGCACCACCACGTTATCTAGAACTACCAAGGCTTGGTTATTACCAGTCAAAGAACGTTGACCTCTAAGGATCAAACGGAAGCTAGGGTTTACACCACCACCGGTTCCACTGATTTGAAAACCTGCTACTTTACCTTGCAAGCCATTGGCAATATTAGTTGCTTTACCTGCAGTTAAAGTTGCGGCTTGAATAACAGTTGTAGCAGTACCAATCTCTTTTCTTTTAGATTTAATACCACCCGCAGTTACTACCACCTCATCCATTGCACTTACACTTTCAGCCAAAGTAACTGTATAAGCATTGCTTGCAGTTACTGGGATTCTAGCAGTTGCGTAGTTAACAGAAGAAATCACTAAAACATCTCCGTTCTTAACATTAATTTTAAAATTACCGTTTTGATCAGCGGCAACGGCTCCTTCGCCTTTTAATTTTTTGATAGATGCAGCAGGAACAGGATTCCCATTGGCATCAGTCACTTTTCCCGAAATTGAACGGGTTTGCGCAAATGTTAATGTACTTAATACCATCAACATTGAAAGCAGTGATACAATTTTTCTCATTTTTAATTTTTTTTTGTTAAGATTTACATCTAAAAAACACCCAGAAATCAAAAAAATTTGACTAGAAGAAATAATGATTTCTTGTCAAAATGTTAACAATTTCTTAATTAAGACGCCCAAAAATAAGGATTAGCTGCTTTCTTAACAAAATATTTGTTAAAATATTTGAGAATTCCTATTAAAAAACCATTTAATTATTTTAATTTATAAATAGAAATAACATAATTATTGAAAAATAATTAACGTTTTGATAATATACTATACATTTTCTAATTGTTAAACTATTTTTATAACGAACATTTATATTTTTTATATTACAATTAAATAATATATACTCTGGTGTTTTGGAGAGTAATTATTTTAAAATGGCCAAATCTCCCTCCACCAAAAACGATAGCTTACCAAATTGAATGAAATAATTTAATAAATAACTTGTTGTATTACTAAATCATTAACAATTGTAAAACAGTCCTTTTTTTATTGGTAATCCTTAACCTTTGCTACAAAAATATATTATGGCAGGGCTTAACTCAATTTTTAAAATATTTCTACCCAAGGATCGTGTTTTTTTCCAGTTATTCGAAAATGTAGCACAAGAGTTGGTAAAAATGGGTGAAAAGTTAAAAGAAATGGTCAATGAGCCCGACTTTGACAAAAGAGCTAAGTTGGTTAATGAATTAGAGGACATGGAGCATGTGAATGATGATTTAACCCACAATATTTTTACGGAATTAGGTAAAAACTTTATTACTCCATTTGATAGGGAAGATATCCATTATCTAGCATCTGCCTTAGATGATATTGCCGATTACATTTATTCCTCAGCGAAAAAGATCAATTTTTATCGGGTAAACCCTAATGACATGGGCATTCAAAAAATGGCTGAACTCATCGCCGTTGGCTGTGTACAAGTTCATAAAGCGGTTACCGAATTACGCAATATGAAAAATATGCGTCAAATTACTGATGCATTAGTGGCCATTAACAGTATAGAAAATCAAGCAGATGACATTTTTGATATGAGTATCGAGCGACTATTTGCAACAGAGCCAGATGCTAAGGAAGTGATTAAAAAAAGAGAGATCTATCAAGTGATGGAAATCGTAACAGACAAATGTGAAGATGCAGCCAATGTGATAGAATCCATTATTGTTAAATACGCCTAACCGAATTAGCTGGTTAACAAATTTTTCTTATGACGCTCCTAATAGTTATCGTTGTTTTGGCCTTAATATTTGACTACATCAATGGATTTCATGATGCGGCCAATTCAATTGCCACCATCGTCTCTACCAAAGTACTCACTCCTTATCAAGCAGTTGTTTGGGCTGCCTTTTTCAATTTCGTTGCTTACTTCATCTTTAAAGATCATGCGGTAGCCAATACTATTGGAAAAACAGTGCATCAAGATTATATCACCCTACCAGTAATTCTATCGGGTTTAATAGCTGCCATTATCTGGAACCTGCTTACCTGGTGGTATGGAATACCCTCCTCCTCTTCCCATACCTTAATAGGAGGATTTGCTGGTGCAGCCATAACTCATGCCTTCTTAAGTAAGGGATTTATGGGTATTAGCAATATTGTAGAAATCAAAAAAATCACCCAAATTATTCTATTCATTTTTCTTGCTCCGCTGATTGGCATGGTGGTTTCAATTTATATCACCGTGATTACCATCATGCGGAGTACCTGGGCAAAAATTGGTTTAATTGTACTGACGGCTATAGGGACCTGGTTTTTATTTGCCCATTTTGAACAAACCAAACTCCAAGAGAACTTAGTAAAATATTATAATATTGATCAACTTAAAAAAGAACAAGCTGCTGACCCTAGCAAGACGGCCAAATATAATGATGCTGTTTCAAAAGTAGCCGCAGTAACTCCTCTTTTAGGTCAATACAAATCACTAGGAGCAGTGAAATTAGCAGAAGAAATTAAAAATTCTGTAGATAATAAAGTAGATACTGTAAAGCTATCGAAGGCCTTTGAAAAGGCAGATAATTCGAACCTAGTTTATGGTATTCTAGCAATGATATTTGTATTTATCTGTGTGTATATCTACTCGGAAAAAGTAAAGTCTCCCAATGCTTATCGCACAGCCAATATGTTTAAAAAATTGCAGTTGATCTCCTCAGGAGCATTCAGCATTGGCCATGGAGGAAATGATGCTCAAAAAGTAATGGGTATTATTGGTGCTGCTTTTGTAGCCTATAACAGCTCTAAATATCCAGATGTAGGAGCCGCTTTAAAAGACCTTACCTGGGTGCCCATTGCTTGTTACACTGCTATCGGTCTTGGCACCATGAGTGGTGGCTGGAAAATTGTTAAAACCATGGGTACCAAAATAACCAAGGTAACGCCACTTGAAGGAGTAGCAGCCGAGACTTCAGGAGCACTTACTTTATTTATGACGGAACAAATGGGTATTCCCGTTAGTACCACGCATACTATCACCGGAGCCATTATTGGGGTGGGTGCTACTAAAAGACTCAGTGCAGTAAGATGGGGCGTTACGGTTAGCTTATTATGGGCATGGGTACTTACCATTCCAATCAGTGCATTTCTAGCAGCGATTGTTTACCTAATTACTACTTTATTTAATTAGTACAGTTTTATTAGAAAAAATTAATAAAAAATCACTCACCTAAAATGAGTGATTTTTTATTGGAGTGAATTTGAAATAGTAAATTTGTAAAAATAATTCTACATTGTAGTAATTACGGGGCTGTTCAGTAGAGAAATAAATCAATGCAAAAATTGATTTAGCATCGATAAAAAATTAGATTAAAAAATTAGATTAAAAAATATCTCTGGCTAATCATTACCATCAGTGCGAATAAACTACTACCACACCTTATAATTGTCGATTGTTTATTTTCAATAATTATTAATCAGAATTTTCAAAAAACACATGAGTAAAATCTTAGTAACTGGAGGATGCGGATACATTGGAGTACACACCATTGTAGACTTGGTGCAAAATGGTTTCGAAGTAATTTCTGTTGACAATAATTCTAAGAGTAATGCTTCCATTTTAGAAGGAGCTGCACAAATAATTGGTCAACCGATCAAAAACTATGCGGTTGATCTTTGCAACTTAAAAGATACGGAGCATATTTTTGAGCAAAATAAAGACATCACTGGGATCATCCATTTTGCTGCCTACAAAGCAGTAGGTGAGTCGGTAGAAAAGCCACTGATGTACTTTGAAAATAACCTAGTTTCTTTGGTTAACATTTTAAAATGTGCTGCAAAATATCAGGTACCCAACTTTGTATTTTCTTCTTCTTGCACTGTTTATGGAAGTCCTGATGTCATTCCTGTTACCGAGCAAACTCCTCAAAAACCTGCTGAATCGCCCTACGGCGCTACCAAGCAAATGGGTGAAGTGATTGTAACAGACACCGTAAAAAGTAATCCAATACAGGCAATATTATTGCGGTATTTTAATCCTGTAGGTGCGCATCCCTCCTCTTTGATTGGCGAAATTCCTTTGGGGAGGCCTGCTAATTTAGTGCCAGCAATTACTCAAACCGCTATTGGCAAACTACCGACTATGCAGGTTTTAGGAACTGATTATGATACAAGAGATGGCAGTTGTGTGCGAGATTATATTCATGTATGTGATATTGCTCACGCCCATACCTTAGCGCTTAATTTATTGATTGATAAAAAAGCAACTGTCAATCCTGAGGTATTTAATTTGGGTACCGGTGACGGATACACGGTATTAGAAGTAATTGAAGCGTTTGAAAAAACAACTGGAGTAAAATTAAATTACACTATCGGTCCTAGAAGAGCTGGAGATGTAGTAGCGATCTACGCTAACAATAATAAAGCAAAAGATCAGCTTGGTTGGGCACCCGCCTATCAATTAAACGACATGATGTCTTCTGCTTGGCAATGGGAATTGAAATTAAAAAATGAATCCGCTCAAAAAAATCAATAAAAATCAGTTTAAATTAACAGCAAGCCATAACTTGCGCCCTAATTAATCAACCACCAACTAAGGATAATTTTTTATGTTAAAAGACATTCAGGTAACCGGTAATAAAGATACCCGCAGCGGATTTGGAGATGGCATTCTAGAAGCAGGTAGAAAAAATGACAATGTGATTGCCCTCACTGCAGATTTATTAGGCTCAATGAAATTGAATGCTTTTGTAAAAGAATTTCCTGAGCGTTTTATCCAATGTGGTATTGCAGAAGCAAATATGATCGGAGTAGCTGCTGGATTAACCATTGGAGGTAAAATCCCTTTCACCACTACATTTGCCAACTTTTCAACCGGCAGAGTATATGATCAAATTCGTCAATCGGTTGCCTATAGCGGTAAAAATGTAAAAATTTGTGCTAGTCACGCTGGATTAACACTTGGAGAAGATGGTGCTACCCACCAGATTTTAGAAGACATTGGTTTAATGAAAATGTTACCAGGTATGACTGTCATTGTACCAGCAGATTATAATCAAACGAAGGCAGCAACCATGGCGATTGCCGAAATGGATGGTCCTGTTTACCTTAGATTTGGTCGACCAGTTTGGCCAATATTTACCCAAGAGAGTGACTTTGTAATTGGAAAGGCTCAAAAAATTTCAGCAGGTACTGATGTAAGTATTTTCGCTTGTGGCCACCTTGTTTGGAAGGCTATTGAGGCAGGAAGGATACTAGAAGAGAAAGGAATTAGCGTTGAAATTATCAATATTCATACGATTAAACCATTGGATTCAACCGCTATTTTAGCTTCGATTAGCAAGACTAAATGCGCTGTAACCTGTGAAGAACACAATATTATTGGAGGTTTGGGAGATAGCATTGCGCAACTAGCTTCGAAAAATCTACCTATTCCTATTGAATTCGTTGGTACCAATGATACTTTTGGAGAAAGTGGAACTCCAGCCCAATTGTTGACCAAATATGGTTTGGATGCCCCTAATATTGTAGCCGCTGCTGAAAAAGTGTTGGGAAGAAAAAATGCTTAAAAAAATTTAATCGAGATTAAACTTTTCACTATAAAACCAGTCAAATGATTGGTTTTTTTTATTTTTATATTGTTTTAACGCTTATGGCTCAATCATTTTTAGAAGATAAAGAACTGCTAGTACAATTTAATGACCCCGCTACCAAAGAGCGTGGCTTTACTGCTATCATCAAAAAATACCAGGAGAAATTGTATTGGCATATTCGAAGGATGGTGGTAGAACATGAGGATGCCAATGATATATTGCAAAATATGTTCATCAAAGTATGGAAGGGGCTTGAAAATTTTAGAGAGGACAGTCAATTATATACATGGATGTATCGAATTGCCACCAACGAGTGTCTAACTTTTATTGAGCAACAGAAAAAAAGAAAGACCATCTCATTGAGTGATGAAGAAACTGGCTTAAGCAATCAATTAAAGGCAGAGAAAAACTTTGATATCAATAAAGCGGAATGGAAATTACAGATGGCGATGCAACAATTACCTGAAAAACAAAAAGCTGTATTTAACCTAAGGTATTACGACGAGATGCCTTATGACGAAATGAGTCGAGTGTTAGAAACCAGTGAAGGGGCATTAAAAGCAAGCTATCATCATGCTGTAAAAAAAATAGAAGATTACATATTAAACCATTAATACAATATTCTATCTAAATAAAGGAATGGAAACAACCAAGGACATATTAAATGAATTGGAATCACTGAGTCCGCTGATAGCAGCAATGGAAAAGGTGAATGTATTTACTGTTCCAGAAGGATATTTTGACAGTTTGAGTTATACCGTATTAGCCTGCCTATCAGATAAGCAAAAACTAGTCACTGATAAGTCTGCTACAATAAATGCAACTGTTCCAGAAGGATATTTTGATCAGCTAGCGGAATCTATTTTAAATAAAATTAAAACCGAACCAACTGCTAAAGAAGAGATAGCATCTTTATCGCCTATACTAAGTGGTTTGCAGCATCAACCAGTTTTTGAAGTACCGACAGGCTATTTTGAACAACTAAGCAGTGAAGTAAAAAAAATCATTGGTAATTCTTCTTCTCAGGAAGAGATAAAAGAATTGTCGCCTGTTTTGGAAAGTTTGCAAAGGGAAAATGTTTTTGAAACACCGAAAGGATACTTCGAAAATTTTTCAGACAGTATCCTAAAAAAAGTGAAGACGCCCTCTGCAAAAATTATTCATTTTCAGGTAGGTCATTCATTTTTAAAATATGCGGCAGCGGCAGTCATTACTGGAGTAATTGCTATAAGTGCTGTAAAATATTTACAGCCATCACAGTCAGTCCCTACGATTTCCACTCCACTAGCGATGTTGGATGAATCGATTGAAAAGGGTAAAACCATGAATGACCAGCAATTTGAAGAAACATTACAAAAACTTAGTCCAGCTGATATAGCTAAATATTTGGAAAACAATGGCGATATCACAGATGTAGCGACCTTAAGAAACAATATTGATGAAAAGGGTTTACCCAATGAGGATGATTACATTGTAAATGAACAAACACTTGACAATTTTATCAAAGCAATTAATAACAATAGCGCAATAAATAATTAATGGAAATGACTGATTGATTAGAGTGCGTGATGAAAATGAATGACAGCCAATCAATTTTTATTTACCTGATTTAAAATATAGAACAAAATGAAAAAACTTTACTTACTGCTGGTTTTGATGAGTCTTACTGCTTTCTTAAAAGCGCAAGATGAAGCGTTGAATACTGAAAAAAAACAACAGGGTATTGATGCACTGAAAGTTGCTTTTATTAGTAGGGAATTAGATCTTACTCCAGATGAAGCGCAAAAATTTTGGCCTATTTATAATCAATATGCAAAGGATTTAAAAAATATCATTAGCCGTGGAAATGATGTGTTAGACAGAGATGAGAAAGTGTTGAATCTAAGAAAAAGTTATAAGGAGCAATTTTCAAATGTATTAGGTCAGCAAAGGATGAACAAGATGTATAATGCGGAAGGGAGGTTTCGTAATTTGCTAATCAAGTCAATGCGCAACCAAAATCAAAATCAGCGACCGCAGAATAATCGAATGGAGAGAGGAGAAGGAAGAGGTGCTCGGCCTGGTGCTGAAAGAAGGCATTAAATTTATTGCTCTTGCTTACCAGAGTGACTCACTGGGGTGAGTGACTCACCGGGGGGAGTGACTCACCGGGGGGAGTGACTCACTGGGGGGAGTGACTCACCGGGATAGATCGGGGTCTTAATATCGTGATAAAATAAAAAAGTCCAATTCTCTGTTGCTCCTTTTTGCCACCACTCTTGCCTTAATTCCATACACTTTTTTCCGTCATAATCATATTTCGCTACTAACCTACTTTTCATTTGCTGAAGTTGAGGGGCCACATCTCCCCCAAAGAAAATCCTTTGCCCTCCTTCTTCTATCCAAAAAACCTGGTGGTAAGGAGAATGTCCACCCACCACTTCATAGCTAATCAATTCATCAATCACCCCTTTGTCACCAGTAGCAATCACTTGATCCGAATGAGCAATTAACTCATAATCAATCGTCGACTTACTATCCGTTTCATTTTTCAAGGCGGCATCTAGTTCCAATTGATTGATATAATAAATAGCATTAGGAAAATTAAAAATTTGCTTTTGTTGAAATTTATCCACGGAGCTTATCCCTCCAGCATGATCCTTGTGTAAATGACTCATCAACACTTTAGTGACGTCCAATGGATTGATTCCATGATCCATTAAATTTTGATGAATTTGTAATACCCCCTCCTGGTTTCTAAAACCAAGTCCAGTATCAATTACTATAATATCTTTTGACGTGACTACACAAAATGGTTGAATTTCTACCAATAAACTTCCTACAGCTCTTTGCTGAATAGTATCATTTACTTTGTCAAAAGGAATAAACTGTTTGGTTTTGTCGATCGAAAATGCACCTTCACTAAGTGGAATTATTTTCATGTTATTTGAAACCCCTGGTGGGAAATTTTAACTCCACTTTCAAAGGAGTATTTTATTATTGAATTTTAAAAAATCTTTATAGTCAACTATTGAAAAAACTATTTATCTAAGGATCATTAGCCTATCAGCATCTAATCGAATCAAAATAAAAAGTAAGATGGTGAAGGTCAACAAAGACGATCCCCCGTAACTTAACAAGGGCAGGGTAATGCCAATAACTGGAGCTAAACCAATCGTTACGCATATATTAACTGCCACATGAAAGAAAATAATACTAGCAACACAATAAGAATACACCCTACTAAATGTACTCCTTTGTCTTTCTGCTACATTGATGATCCTAAAAATGAGTGCCATATATAATAACATCAATAAAGTACTTCCCCAGAAACCAAAATTTTCCCCTACGGAAGTGAAAATAAAATCAGTATGTTGCTCCGGTACAAAATCTCCCTGTGTTTGAGTTCCTTTCAAAAATCCTTTTCCAAAAAAACCTCCTGAACCGATCGCAATTTTTGATTGTTTAACATTATAATTTTGCTGAGCATCTTTTTTCT
This sequence comes from Ferruginibacter sp., assembly GCA_030831945.1. Classification (GTDB taxonomy): domain Bacteria; phylum Bacteroidota; class Bacteroidia; order Chitinophagales; family Chitinophagaceae; genus Ferruginibacter. The sequence goes on along the minus strand of JAURKC010000031.1, from coordinate 12,096 downwards.
GTTTTGCTTTTTGATCCTGAGGATTTAGCGGACCCGTTGAATTTTTATCTGCAAAAGGATTGTCTACACCTACCATGCTAAAGATTCTATCAGCTTGATAAGGTTTAAATACATATTTAAAAGTAAAGGGAACAGCTACCCCTACAAAAGCAGAGCAAAACAACCAAACGGCTACCACCAATCCGAGCAAACGCTTGTTGCGTTTAATTTGCAGCCTACTTACATAAATAAATAAAATAGCTAACACAAAAAAAGCAATCAATAAAGTTATGGGAGAAAACAAAAGGGAAACAATCAATAAAATTGCCATTGCAAAGCCCGTAATCAAATAGCCTGATGGCAATCCCTCTCGGTACATCGGTATTAAAAATGAAAAATAGACTAAGGCAAGTCCTGTTTCACCTTGCAAAATTGACAACACAGCGGGAGTAAATGAAATAGCTGCGGCTATCAATTGAGACTGTGATTTTTTAAAATTGATATCTGGCATCGACAAATATTTTGCCAGGGCCAATGAAGTGAAAATTTTACAAAGTTCTACAGGTTGTAAATTCATGAAACCCAGCGGAATCCAACTCTTCGATCCTTTTATTTCTTTTCCCACCACAAAAGTTGCTAGTATCAAAATAAAGCCAGCGAGATAGGAGATATTCGCCATGGCAGTAAAAAGTTTGCTATCGGTCAATAAAATAAAAATAGCTACCCCTATACAAACAATAAAAAATATAAACTGCTTACTATAATTTTTCTTAAAGCCCAAAAAGCTTTCTATCACACCGTCCGTAGTCCTGTACTCCACTGAAAAAATACAAAGTAAGCCAATCAACACCAGCAGGGCATACAAGCATATCAATACCCAGTCAAATCCTTTTCCAATAGCAGGGTTTTTTTGATACATTTTTTAAACTATAAATTAGAATATTACAACGAAGTTGATTAATTTTTTACAATACCACTCACTACACTTTTTCTTTTTTCATCTGGCAGTATTCCTTCGATATACCTTTTAAATGAAAAAGGATAACTATCCTTTTTAGGGCTTTTCTCTTTCTTTAAATTACTATCCTTTTTAAATTTATCTATCCCCTTTCTTTCTTCCTCTTCCTGTAACCAATTTGCTTCATTGATTTTCTTTGAAGATGGACTATTTCTTATATGGGAAGATTCGTTGATACGCCTCATAGAATCTTGCCTTCTAATTTCTTTATAGATTCTAGCTGGCAACAAATCAAGGCTAGCTAATTTTTCTATTTGATCTAATCTGCCTGCACTAGTTATAGAATCTTTTAGATACTTCTCAATCATTAAACCAACAATCGGCGCAGCGTAGGTTCCACCAAATTTTCCGCTATTTTCAACCACGCACATGATGGCAATTTTTGGATTTTCTCTTGGAGCAAAACCACAGAAAAAAGTATGGTTGGGTTGCTTTACTAATCCAATATAATTTTCAACTGTTCCTGTTTTACCGCAAATATTAATTCCTTCTACCTTAGCACCAAGGCCCGTACCCTTATCCACTACATCCTGCATTGCCTCATGCACTACTTCAAAAACACTGTCTGAAATATTAGAAGTATTATGTTGCTCACTAAATTTTGTTAACAATGAAAACTGGTCACCTCCCTCAATAGAATCAACCATGTGAGGAATTTTAAACCAACCTTTATTAGCAATCAGTGCCATTTCGTTAGCTACTTGAAGAGGGGTTACATTCACTTCACCCTGACCAATACTAACTGATCGAAAAGTACAGAAATTCCAATGTCCAGCTCCATAAATTCTATTGTATTGTTTAGGAGAAGGAATATTGCCAGCCGCCTCACCTGCAACATCAATTCCTAATTTATGCCCTAATCCAAAAGCATACATATATTGATCCCAAACAGCTAAACTACTATCAACGTTGGGGTATTTTGGATTGTTAATTACTCGCTGCATCACATTGGCGAAATAAGTATTATCAGAAACTGTGATGGCGCTTCTTAAATCAAAGACACCCTTATCCAAACATTGCATTGGCCTTTGGCTTCCACAACCATAGAAAGCTCCATTGCAAGAAAATCTTGTGGTAGTTTCAATAACCCCTTCGTTTAATGCAATAAGCGCTTGTAAAGTTTTAAAAGTAGATCCTGGTGAGTAAATGGCACTAACCGTTCTGTTATAAAGAGGCAATGCAGGATTTAATAATAACTCTCCAATATGTTTTTTTCGGGTAGAGCCCGCTAATAACTTTGGCTTAAAAGTTGGACTACTAATCATCGCTAAAACACCTCCTGTTTTTGGATCCACAGCAACAATCGCTCCCAATTTGTTCTCCATTAATTTTTCTCCTAAGGCCTGTAATTCAATATCGAGTGATAGATGCATATTATTGCCAGCGATGGCTGCTGTATCCATTCTGCCATTATCTAACCTTTCTGTCAACCTGTTTTTATTATCTCTCTTCCAGAATTCAATTCCTCTTTTTCCCATCAATACTTTTTCGTAGGTTCTTTCCAATCCTGTTTTACCCGCGTAATCACCTATTTGATATCCCTCATTAGCATGCTGCTTCAGAAAATTACTATCTACTTCGGATAAATAACCTAAAATATTACCTCCAGCATCTATGGGATAGCTCCTTACTGGACGCTCTTGTAGATAAAATCCGGGAACGAATTTGTACATGGCCTCATTAATCATGGCCATTTTTTCATCACTCAGCAAGGCTTCAAAAATAGATGGTCTGCTTCGGCCATTCTTAACAATAATATCAACTACTCTTTTTATAAACTGATCTGTATCGATTTCAAGCGCTCTGCACAATGCTGCCGTGTCAATCCCTTTTAACTTATTTGGCAAAATCATCAAATCATAAATAGTCATATTTTGCAAAATAGCCTTTCGATGTCGATCATAAACAATCCCTCGATCTGGATAAATTACTTTTTTGAATTTTCCTTGATCATCTGCCATGATTCTATATTTCGTAGAAAAAATTTGCAGATTAGCTAGTTGAAAAATTATAATTACAAACATCCCCGCAAAGGCAAGTTTGATTACATTTTTACTAGACTGATTAAAAACTGGCAAGGGGATTTAATTATAATTTGATGGTAGATATTTTTTAAAATTTCAATCTTACAACATAACAATCATACTAAATGAAATTATACTGTATTGGTCCTAAAAGCTTGTTTCCTCGAAAATAATAATTCCACTATCATGATCAGCAATAAACTAATAGCAGTTGAAAAAACTGTTTTTACAATAAAATACCAGAAATCTCCAAACTGCATAGCTTCTAAGAAAAACAACCATCCATGGTGAACCAAGGTAAGCATACCTGCATAAACTAAATAAGGAATAAAACCTCCCATACTTTTTGCAGAAGGCTCTTGATAATTGTTCTCTGCTCCCTGTTGAGATATTAATAAATTAACTACAAATGGTCTCAGATAAGCAACTAAAACACAGGCGGCAGAATGAAATCCTGGATGATGACGAAAACCATCTAGCGTAAAGCCCAAGGCAAATGCAATCAACATTTGAAATGCGCGATTACCTTCAAAGGGCATCCATAAAATAAAAAGAAAATAAATGTACGGAGTAACCATATAATGCAAATGAATTCTGTCTAGTACATAAACTTGTACTAGGATCAGCAGAATAAAACGAAGCATATTTTTTAACAGTGTTCCCATTGCTTGTCTTCTAGACTCATTTAATTATTCACTTTAATGTTAGCATTCTTCAACAACTGGTCAACTTCTTCTCTCTGTAAATTTTCTATCGCATTTACATATTGAAGATTATAGAAATTGGCGGTTGATTTTAAATAGAGAATATAATTATTAGTGCTTTTATCCTTCACTATCTCATCAATGGTTCCTATCATTAAGCCATAGGGAAAGGTAGTGGTAAAGCCACTCGTATACACGGTATCTCCCTTGGCAACCAGCGCACTTTTTCTAATTTCAATTAATGAAAGACGATTAGGCTCTTTACCGTCCCAAATGACTTGTCCAACTTCTCCGCCCTTTTTTAGTTTAGCACTTATTTTGCTATCCTTATGAAGTAGGCTCATTATCACTGAATAATTTTCACCCACCTCTGTAACAATCCCTACTACTCCATTATTGAGATCTACTACACCGTCATCTTTTTTTATTTGTTGACCAGCGCCTCTATTTATTGCGATAAAGTTATTCTGTGCAGCAACCGAATTGGAAACCACCTTTGCAGAAAAGTATTGCCATTTTCTTTTACGTCCGGTGGTGTCATTAAAAATATTTTCTGAAACAATTTTAGTGGAAGTGTCTTGCTTTTCAAAATTTTCATTTAGCAGATTTACCAAGCGCTCATTATTTTTAATCAGCACCTCATTGGTATTTCTCAATTTAAAAAAATAATCAACTTTATTAAATTGAGTATTGACTCTGCCAGTAACCTCATTCATAAAATTAGAGGCTAATGCATTGTGATAGCTGTTGTAATGAACCAGTAAGTAGATTGAAAAGCCTTGTAATAATAATAGAACAATGAAATTAAAATATCTGCGAAAAAACAGAAAAAGATTATGCATATGTTAACCCTCCTAACCTTCTCTTAGAAAAGAAGCCTGTACGCTGTAATTTTAAAAAAATTTTCATACCAGAAAAGAACAGTATCTTTTTCGCCCACTGGCGGATTGTGATTGACGAAAGTTTAGCGCATTACAAAAGGATATTTGTCATAGTTCTTTAAAGCTATGCCCGTTCCCCTAACTACACTTTTTAGTGGATCATCGGCCACGTGAACAGGCAATTTAATTTTTGCTGCAATTCGCTTATCCAGTCCTCTTAAAAGCGCACCACCTCCTGTTAAATATAAACCACGACGGTAAATATCTCCCGCTAGTTCGGGTGGAGTAATCTCCAATGCTTTCAATATCGCTTCTTCTATTTTAAAAATACTTTTATCTAAAGCCTCTGCTACTTCTTGGTAGCTTACAAAGACTTGTTTAGGTATACCAGTTACCAAATCACGTCCATTAACTGGAATATCATCTGGAGGATTATCTAAATCTTTTAACGCAGCACCTACTTGTATTTTAATTTGTTCTGCAGTACGCTCACCGATCAACAAACTATGGTAACGTCTTAATGCTTCCATAATATCAGCCGTAAATTCATCTCCGGCAATACGAATACTTTGATCACAAACAATACCAGCAAGAGCGATTACTGTAATACCAGTAGTTCCTCCACCAATATCAATAATCATATTTCCCACCGGCTCTTCTACATCAATTCCAATTCCAAGAGCGGCAGCCATTGGTTCATGAATTAAGTAAACTTCTTTAGCACCTGCTTGTTCAGCACTATCTCTTACCGCACGCTTTTCAACTTCAGTAATGCTACTAGGAATACAAATCATCATTCTCCAGCTAGGCGCAAATAATGGTTTTTTGGGATAGATCATTTTAATCATTTCCCTAATCATCAATTCGGCAGCATTAAAATCTGCAATTACTCCATCTTTCAAAGGACGAACCGTACGAATACTTTCATGGGTTTTTTCATGCATCATCAATGCCTTTTTACCCACCGCCAAAATATTCTTCGGATTATTTCTGTCCAATGCCACAATAGAAGGCTCATTCACTACCACTTCATCATTAAAAATGATCAAAGTATTTGCAGTGCCCAAATCCATTGCAATTTCCTGAGTAAAAAAATTAAAAAGGCCCATATTTTATAAAGAGAAAAAATTTTGTAAAGAATGAAGCAAAGTTGAAGTAAATTATTTGAATTAACAACGGTAAACCCTTTATTTTTCAAGATTTTATACAGATAGTAGACATGCCGATTTTTACTGGCTGATTTTTGTTTTTTGGATTTTAATTTTATCTAATCAAAATTCAAAAAAAATAAACTGCATAGGTTGCAATTTTGAAGGCGCCAATTGCAAGAACGCTACTCCATTTTTTGAAGGGGAAACAAACCGTTTGAATGGCAAAAAGTTAATTACTACATTTCAAGTCTACTTGAATTCATAGCCGATATCATCTCGGAAGTAAATTCCATCAAAATCAATTTTTTTAAGCACTTGATTGGATTGAGTTGCCGCCTCTGTAATACTAGTACCAGTGCTAGTTACAGCCAATACCCTACCTCCATTAGTCAACACTTTTGCTCCCTCTTGCTTGGTGCCAGAATGGAAAACAATAGTTCCTGACAAAGCCGCCTCATTAAGTCCAATGATCTCTTTACCTGTTACATATTCATTTGGATAACCTCCGCTCACTGCTACTACTGTTACAGCAGCCATAGGACTGGTTTTGATAATAATTTCATGTAACCTTTGCTGAGAAGTAGCTAGGAAAATTTCGACCAAGTCATTTTCAATTCTTGGAATAATCACTTCGGTCTCTGGATCACCTAATCTGCAATTATATTCAATTACCATTGGTTCCCCTTTTACATTAATTAGTCCGACAAAAACAATCCCTTTATATTCTAATTTTTCTTCCAACAATCCCTTAACAGTAGGTTCAATAATCGTCTTGACTACTTTTTGCAAAAAGGCGTCATCTACAAATGGAATGGGACTAACCGCCCCCATTCCGCCCGTATTAAGTCCTTTATCTCCGGTGCCGATTCGTTTATAATCCTTTGCCTCTGGAAGAAGAACGTAGTTTTTTCCATCAGTAAGTACAAACATACTCAACTCTATACCCTCCAAAAATTGCTCTATCACTACCCTTTTACTTGATTCGCCAAACTTAGATTGCTGGATCATTTGTTCAAATTCAACCAGCGCTTCCTCATGACTAGCGCAGATAATCACCCCCTTTCCGGCAGCTAATCCATCTGCTTTCAATACGATGGGCAGAGAATGACTTTTTATGTAATTGACTCCTTCGTTAAAATTAGTGGTGTCAAACTCACGATAGGCTGCAGTTGGAATATGATGACGATCCATAAACGCTTTTGCATAAGCCTTGCTTCCCTCCAATCTAGCAGCCTCTTTTGAGGGTCCAATAACATGGATTGCCGCGGTTAAAGGATTGGCTTTAAAATAATCATAAATCCCTTTCACTAAAGGGTCTTCTGGACCAACCACCAACATATCAATTTTATTAGCTAAGCAAAAAGCTGTTAATCCCTCAAAATCAGTAGCAGCAAGGGGTATATTGGACCCCACTAAAGCGGTTCCTGCATTACCTGGGGCTATAAAAAGTTGATCACACAAAGCGCTTTGTTTTAGTTTCCATGCCAAAGTATGTTCTCTGCCACCACTGCCGATTATTAAAATATTCATGAATGAAAGGGATTGTATAAATGATGATTTAAAAGAACGAAATTAAAGTACCTCAAACAGTTTACCATAATATTTTGAAAAATAGCTAGGAAATTGTTGGCCCCAATTTTAAAACTCTATTGATTGCTTTTATTTTGGTATCAAGAAATTGGTTAATTTGGGTTATTAAATTCAATCATCATCCCAAAAAATATATTTGAATGAGCGATCAGACAGTACAGCAAAAACACCCGAAAGGCTTGTGGGTTTTATTTGGAACAGAAATGTGGGAACGATTTAATTTTTATGGAATGCGGACCTTACTCTCCCTATTCCTTGCCCATTCATTGTTAATGGGAAAGTCAGAGGCTTCTATTATTTACGGAGGATTTTTGGGTCTTGGTTACCTTACTCCAATGCTGGGCGGATACCTATCAGACAAATTTTTAGGTAATCGAAATTGTATTTTACTTGGGGGCACCACAATGGGAATAGGGCAATTGTTACTTTTCTGGAGTGCTAGTCAGGCACATGACCCTGCTGGAATCGCTACTGGTACTACCATCATGTGGGGAGGGTTACTTGCCATCATTTTAGGAAATGGATTTTTTAAGCCCAATATCTCTTCCATGGTCGGGAGCCTTTATCCCAAAGAACAGAAAAGTAAACTCGATTCTGCCTTTACCATTTTTTATTTGGGAATAAATGTAGGGGCAACATTAGGTCAATTTATATGTCCTTTCTTTGGGGATGTTGAACAAAATGGAGTGCGAGATCTTACTGCTTTCAAATGGGGTTTTCTTGCTGCAGCCTTGGCAATGTTTGTGGGCACCTTAACCTTCCTTTTTCTAAAAAATAAATATGTAATTACCCCTGAAGGAGCTCCCATCGGAGGTAAGCCCAGTAAAGCAGATATGCCAGCAGATGAATCTGATTCTGCAAAATTTACTACTGCTAATATCCTGATTTCATTTGCTGTATTGATTGTATTAACCTATGGTTTCCATTTAGTGTTGGGAGGTATTGGCGTTTCTTTTATTAAAGCTTGGCTTTACCCATTCATTCTTGCTTCAGGCATTAGCTTGGGCTTTTTAATCATGTCGGATAAAACAATCACTAAAATTGAAAGAGACCGAATATGGGTATTATATATTGTTTGCTTTTTTGTAATGTTCTTTTGGGGTGCATTTGAACAGGCTGGTTCTTCATTAACTTTTATTGCGGATAACCAGACTGATACCAATATATTAGGATGGAAAATGCCTCCTAGTATGGTTCAAAACTTCAATGGCATTTTTGTAGTGATCTTTGCCATTCCATTTAGTATACTTTGGGTGTGGATGAATAAGAAAAAGTTAGAGCCCATCTCACCTGTTAAACAAGCCTGGGGTTTATTACTGATTGCATTGGGATACTGGATCATTGCAACTCAGGTAAAAGGCTTGGGTATTTCAGGAAAAGTAGGTATCATCTGGCTAATCATTTTATACCTTTTACATACTTGGGGTGAATTGTGTTTATCACCAATTGGTTTGTCCTTGGTTGCAAAACTTGCTCCCAAAAGATTTGCTTCACTTTTAATGGGTGTATGGTTTTTAGGAAATGCAGGCGGCTATGTATTGACGGGGGTATTGGGTGCTTTACTTCCTCCCACCACAGAAGCCTATGTGAGCATGCAAAAACAAAATATTGATTTGAAAAAAGTATTGGATGGAGAAAAAGAACCTAGCGGATTAGAACTTTATTCTTTGGCAAAAGAAAAAATTGCAACGACTATTGATTATGAAAAAGCAATGAAAAATAATCTTGACTTCGTGAATATTTTAAATAATCCAGACTCTGTTTTAACCAGTCCTCAACTTGACTTAATAGAAAAAGAAAAATTAGTAAAGGTGGGTTACCCTGTATTTTTTGGTTTCAAATTAAAAAACCTCTACGACTTTTTCATGTTATTTGTGGTGTTATGTGGACTAACTGGCTTACTACTTTATGGATTAACTCCTATGATGAAAAAGATGATGCATGGGATTAGATAAATAATTATTTTTTTATAGAAAATAAAGTTAACTACACAGGCTTGAGATTCCTTTCGGAATAGAGTGCTTTTACTTTTTTGCCTTGATGCAAAAAAGTAACAAAAAAAATCAAGCCTGCGAATAAAAAGGCTGAAATTTGAAATATCAGCCTAAAATCAAGGAACTCGCCGGCAGAGTAAGCTAAATTAAAAAGTGTGCTGGCTCAGACAGCCTTGATTTTTTAACGGCTGATAATTCAAATTTCTAGCACTTTTTATTCGAGGGCCTTACTCTATGCGTCGACTAAATCGTAAGACTAAATTAAAGCGTTATTTAGAAGGGCTAATACTTCACATTTCTAGCACTTTTTATTCGAGGGCGGTTAAACAATAATTATGTTTTTTGCCTAATCCGACTTTTTTAGCATCGACTAATTTCTCGAGTTAATTTATTAATTTGTACTTGAAACGACACTTGCTATGAATGTAAAGATTTTAAAATACCTCTCTCCTGCTACTATTTATATTTTGGCCTACCTAGCCTTTACTTCACAAGGTTGGCTGACTTGGGCTCCCATGTTATATGCATGGATATTCATTCCGATAGTAGAGCTCCTGATAAAGCCTAACGAAAAAAATATGACTGCTGCAGAAGAAGAGTTAGCGCTAAAAAATAATATCTATGATTATGTGTTGTACTTATTTGTAGCCCTTCAATTAGTAGCCCTTTTGTTTTTTTTACAATCTATGCAACAAGATACTTTAAGCTGGTGGGAAATTGCCGGAAGGGTGGGCTCGATGGGTTTATTGTGCGGCACTTTTGGAATTAATGTAGGACATGAGCTTGGACACAGAAACAATCCATTAGAGCAAGGCTTAGCAAAAATTTCCCTGCTTACTTCGCTGTATATGCATTTTTTTATTGAACATAACAAAGGGCATCATAAAAATGTAGCAACCCCAGAAGACCCTAGCAGTGCTCGTTTCAACGAACCAGTATACTTTTTTTATTTTCGCACCATTGTATTCTCCTATATTTCTGCCTGGAAAATTGCTACAGATGATTGTAGAAAAAAAGGTCTTTCGCCAATACACTGGAGAAATGAAATGATACAAGCGCAATTCCTTCAAATAGCATTCATCGTTTTTGTATTATTAACCTTTGGGAAATTATTAACTATATATTTTTTATGTGCTGCGGGCATCGGAATTGGTCTACTAGAAACTGTGAATTATATTGAACATTATGGATTACAAAGAAAGGCAACAGGGCCTGGTAAATATGAGAGAGCGCTACCGCATCACAGTTGGAATAGCAGCCATATTTTAGGTAGGCTAATGTTATTTGAATTGAGTCGACATAGCGATCACCATTATCTTGCGAGTAGAAAATATCAAATCTTACAACATCATTCAGCGGCGCCCCAATTACCCACTGGATATCCTGGAAGTATGATTCTTTCGCTTGTTCCTCCAGCATGGTTTTATGTAATGAACCGAAGGATTAAACAATTAGAAACTACTGAAGAAAAACAGTAAGCCTGATTTTTAACAGCGCTATTTAATTTGAAATTATTAAATGGTTTCAGCCCCAAAATAAGGCTGCAAAACTTTGGGTAATCGAATACCTGTTTCCGTTTGATTATTCTCCAATAAGGAAGCTACAATTCTTGGAAGGGCAAGAGAGGATCCATTCAAGGAGTGAAGCAATTGAGTTTTTCCGCCTTCATCCTTGTAGCGTATTTTCATCCGGTTGGTCTGAAAAGTTTCAAAATTACTAACAGAGCTTACTTCTAGCCACTTTTGTTGAGCCGCACTAAATACTTCAAAATCATAAGTAAGCGCACTAGCAAAGCTCATATCGCCACCGCACAAACGCAAAATACGATAAGGCAATTCTAATTGGATTAACAACTGCTCAACATGCAGCACCATTGCCTCTAAAACATCATAGCTGCCCTCTGGTTTCACCAATTGAATAATTTCCACTTTGTCAAACTGATGTACTCGATTCAATCCACGCACATCACTTCCAAAGCTTCCTGCTTCTCTTCTAAAGCAAGGAGTAAAGGCAGTCATTTTTATTGGAAGCTCTTGTTCTTTAACAATTTCATCTCGGTAAATATTGGTCACAGGCACTTCTGCAGTTGGAATTAAATAGAGTCCGTCTGCCGTTGCATGATACATTTGTCCCTCTTTATCTGGCAACTGTCCGGTACCGTAAGCAGAAGCTTCGTTTACCATCAATGGTGGTAAATATTCGGTATACCCTGCAGAGATATTGTAATCCAAAAAATACTGAACTAGGGCACGTTGTAATTTAGCCCCCTTTCCCTTATACAAAGGAAAGCCACTACCTGTTAACTTAGCGCCTGTTTCAAAATCCACTAAATCATATTTTTTAATTAAGTCCCAATGCGGCACCGCCGTAGAAGGCAATACTGGCTTCACACCGCCTTCCCTAACTACTTCATTATCTTCAGCTGTTTTTCCATTAGGCACAGAATGATGTGGCAGATTGGGTAATTTAACGATTTCATCCTGCAAACTTTTTTCTGCAGCAGTCAACTGATCGTTTAACTGTTGAATATTATTTTTATGGGTAGTTACCTGTTGCTTTTTTTGTTCCGCCTGCTCTTTTTCCCCCTTCCCCATGAGTAATCCAATTTCTTTGCTAGCTAGATTCATTTCGGCTTGTAATGATTCTGCCGCTACTTTCAAGCTGCGAACTTGTTCATCTAAAGCCACCACTTTATCTACGGCAGAAAGGTCAGCATAATACTTAGTAACTAAGCCCTCTTTTACCAATTCTATAT
>JAURKC010000030.1 GCA_030831945.1 Ferruginibacter sp. | reverse complement strand
TACTCCACCTGCGAGTTCCTTGATTTTAGGCTGATATTTCAAATTTCAGCCTTTTTATTCGCAGGATTGATTTTTTTTGTTACTTTTTTGCATCAAGGCAAAAAAGTAAAAACACTCTATTCCAAATGGAATTCAAAGCCCATAATGCTAATTTTATTTTACAATAAAAAAATAAGTTAACCCTTTGAGGTTAGCACATCATGAATAATAAAATCCATTAGACTTTAACATTAAACAAACTACTTTTATTTATAGTTAGTAACCATTTTTTTCAAGGACTCTCCTATTAGTAATTCGCAATAGCCTGAAGGTTTCACAGACTCATTCAATATTTGCACGTATTGTTTCATCCACTGCTGACTGGGATTTTGATGGCGCTCCTTCATTTCCAAAAATTCAATTGTATAATTTGAAATTATATTAAGCGATGCCGAATGTTTTAATAATGTAGTCAATAGCGGTTTATTGATTGCCATTGCTAGAACCAGCTGATGATTGCTCTTCCAAAAATTCAATTGTCGATATAAACTTTTAATTTGAATAGCTGTAGGTTGTTGGATCAGAGAATCTACTAATTTATTAAATGCACGCAATGGAGATGGATCAGGCACTGCAATATCTACTAAAAGTGAATAGGGTGAATATTTAGTAAAATTATTAGCGGCATTTCTTTTATACCCTTTAAGCGGTTCAATAAAGTCAACAACATTTTCTAAGGCTTGAATATTTTCAACTCCCGCAATACGTCTCAACATCATTTCCTTATTTTTTAAATGGGTAGAACCAACCCATTCCAACTGAAGAGAAATAATATCTAATCTACGGTACATATCATCCACATCTCTAACAGTAGCAGGCGACCATAATCTTTCGGCAATTGCAGCAGACCTTGGCCACACCCTAGAATCGAATGTTTCAGCTGATACATGCTCAGTCCACATAGTTGCCTCTCCACCAATAATGAGCTCCTCCTCTTTTGAGGTGAGAATTTTTTCTCCATTCTGAATCTTCTTAATTATTTCAGATTCAAATCTATTAAGATTGGCTTCACTGTCTGGAATGATTACTTTATTTCTAAATGGTATAGGATCATTCAAATAATGATAAGAGGTTGGTTGAACCAAATCGATATAATAACCTTTAGATAAAATACTTTTATATCCATTTTTAGCAGAAGATAAAAGAGCTTCCATTCCTCGCCATGATTGTACAACAATATCCTTAGGCACTTCTTGCTCAATCAATTGATCAAATTCACCCTTTTCAAAATGGGCCTTTGCTATTGAATCTTCCATTTTCTTCATTAAAATTTCATCCCAACCAACAATAGTCTTGCCAGAGCGTTTCAATATTTGCTGAATATGTCTGTTAAAATAATTTTGAAGCGATACCGTACTATTAAGCCCCTTCTCTTTCATGAAGGCTTGGATAGGAATACTTTTTGCCCAATCTCTTCCAGTATTTTCATCACCACCAATATGGAAATAATGATCTGGAAATAAAGAAGCTACTTCGGTAAGCAGCGTATCTAAAAAAACATAATTTTTTTCTTTAGTAGGGTCTACAGTAGGATCAAAAACTCCCCAATGATCTTGTAATTGATAGGCTCTTGGAATAGAGGCTAATTCAGGAAAAGCAGTTAAAATAGCCGTTGAATGACCTGGCAAATCTATCTCAGGTACTACCCTAATTCCTCGTTGATCAGCATATTGAATAATCTCTGCAATTTGTACCTGAGTAAAATAATTACCTCCAGAAGCTTGTTGATGAAGCTTTGGGAAAACCTTTGATTCAATTGTATAGCCCTGGTCATCACTAATATACAAATGCAAAACATTCATTTTCACCATTGCCATCGCATCAAGTGTTCTTTTCACAACATCCATTGGCATAAAATGGTAAGGTTGAGAAATCAATAATCCCCTCCACGCAAAACGAGGCGAATCTTTTATAGTACCCCCTTTAAAATAAAATCCTTTTTGATCAGCACTTATCAATTGTAAAAGTGTTTCTAAACCTCTGATTGCTCCAATATCACTTTCCGACTTTAATGATATTTTAGCCTCATCCACCACCAGCTCATAAGATTCCTCCATATTAATTTGAACAATCCCTTTTTTATTAGCGTGAATCTGAAGAGAAGCCAATGGATTCAAATTTTCTTTGGTAACATTCCAAGTTTTAAAAAATAGTCCAGTCCTTTCTGATAAACGTTGAAAAAATCGGCTAGCTTCTTTATATAATCTTTCATCTGCTTTTCCTGTTATTGCAATGGAAAAATTAGGAGACAATCGAAAGTTGTTTTTATGAATCACCACAGAAGAAGGTACGGGCATAAGATCAGTTTGCTGGGCTTTACCAACAATCGATAATAAAAAAAATGCAATGAATAGGTAGCTGTTTTTCATTGATATAAATGATTTAACAAGTGATAATATAAAAAACAAATCATTACTAAGATTTCTTAAAAATTCACTCCAATATTTTTTAACCATAAATTAGAATTTTGAAAATATAATTATATATATAAAAATAAAGATAAATGACTTGAAATACTCATTAATACTAGTATTTTATCCCCAAACTGATCCAATTACCCGATTCAAAGTTGGTATTTTTAATTGATAATAAGATGTTTTCCACAATACAAGCAAACCCATTAACTTTTAGAGCAATTTTCGGTAGACTTTTGAGCTAAAAATGATATCTTCACTTTGATTAAAAAAGCTATTTATTATTCACAAAATAATTACACCACAATGACTATTAGGCTATTGAAGAAAGTTATGTTTTTTTTCATTTTTATGCAGTCCTTTTTACAGTTGGCAACTGCTCAAAGTAAACACAAGGACCTTCCTTTTCTGCAAGAATATAGTGAAAAATATAATTTTGAAAGTGAAAAAAATCTTCCCTCATCACCATTAAAAAAAGTGATTTGTGACAGAAATGGAGTAATCCAAGTTCTTTCTAGTACAGGGATACTTAAACCTATAGCTGCTCAATTATTATATCCAGGCAAGCTAGTACCTGATATGTCTTCACGCCCTATGAAAGATAAAAATATTAAGGCAATTAATATTTACAGAAATCAATTTGTCTATGCCGATGATAAAGTAGTGTTAAGCAATGCCTGGGCAGGCAAGTTGAATTCCAAGCATTCTATACCCGAAGTTAATTTAATTGATGGGGACAATAATTTTGGTTTTCTTATATCCGATGGTATTCATTTACAATTTATAAAAGATGCTATCATTGCCTGGAAAGGCGAAGTGACTGATCCAATTAAAGACATTGCTTTTGATCAAAAAAGAAATCTGTTCTGGATATTATCTTCAAAATCGATTGGTACTTTTTCTGCAAAAGACAAAACATTTCAAACAGTATTGAATAGAGAATCATTGACAAGCTTTGCATTAGCTCATGCTAATTCAGAATTATTTGTTGGTACTCATAATGGCTATTTTATTATGGATGCCGATACAAAAAAACAAAAGGGTGATTATTACAGAAAGCTACCTAGCAATGATATTACAGCGATTAAAGAAATTGGTCAGAACATTTGGTTTGGATCTTCAATGGGTGCATTTAAATTGAAAGAAGATAAAAAATATGATTACTATGCCTCAAAACGTTGGTTACCTTCCAATCAAGTAATAGATATTACAAAGGGAGCAGACAATGCTATTCTTATCCTTACAGATAAAGGTTTGGGTAAAATTATTTCCGTTAATATGACGCTAGAACAAAAAGCGGATTTTTATGAAAAGCAAGTACGTGAAAGGCATTTAAGAAATGGATTCAATGCTTCACTAGTTGGCATGAAAGATGGAGATCCAGCTACCGGATGGTTTGAAAATTCAGATAATGATGGACTTTGGACTACGATGTATTTAGGAGCTGAAGTTTTTAGATACGCGGTTACAAAGTCTCCTGAAGCACTTCAAAATTGTCGTGAATCATTTGAAGCATTGGAAAGATTGTATGCCATTACAAAAATACCAGGCTTCCCTGCTCGTTCATATGAACGCACAGGGTATAATCGTGGAGATACTCCTTGGCGCAGAGCAGCTGAACCAGATTGGGATTGGAAATCCACCACCAGTAGTGATGAGGCTATTGGACATATTTTTGCCTTCGGTGCAATTGCAGAATTAGTAGACGATGTAGATTTGAAAAAAAGAGCCATCACATTGATTGATACGCTGATGACACACATCATCGATCATGGATATTACCTGATTGACTGGCATGGTCAGCCTACATTATGGGGCCGTTGGAGTCCTGAATATGTGAATGCATTTCCTATTCAGGTGGGTGACAGAAAAATAACCGCTTCTAATATTACGGCTATGTTGCAAACGGCTTATCGCTTTACCGGTAAAAAAATATACAAGGATAAAGCAATGGAGCTTTTAAATAAACATGGCTACCTAGAAAATTTAATGCGGTCGATGAAAGTAATTAATGAAGCTCCCGCTGATGCAAACGGATTAAGTAAATTACTTTCCAGTTCATGGAATCATTCGGATGATGAAATGTATTTCCTTGGGTACTGGGGACTTTACAGATATGCTTTTAACGACACTTTGAAAGCAAAATTCAGACAATCAATTATTGATCACTGGGAAATTGAAAGACCTGAAAAAGAAGGTGCATGGAATATTTTTACTTCCATCACAGGCGAGAAAAATTTCGATTTAAAGGAAGCCATTTGGTATTTACAAAAATATCCACTGGACTTAGTCAATTGGAGAATGGTCAATAGCAAGCGAAATGATATAGAGCGTATAGCGCCCAATTTTAGAGAGCAAACTACCAAAGAAGTGCTTCCTCCTAGTGAGTTGACGATTGAAAGGCATAATGCCAATCGATTTACATTAGATGGTGGCGATGTACATGGATCTTCAGAATATTCTGCTGGAGATATTTGGTTATTTCCCTATTGGTTAGGCAGATACTTACAAGTAATTAGTGCCTCCAATAAATAAGTAAGGTTACCAATAAAATAACAAGCTCCGTATATGAAAAAATTATTTTTACTATCAATAGGATTAATTTTAATTAGCTACTTATCTGCTCAGCTAGCAATAGAGAAAGCACCGATTAATTACGAGACACTTATTTTTCAACCGGTAAAAGAACATGTTCATGGAAGTAGTATAGTTAGCCTACCCAATGGAGACTTACTAGCAGCTTGGTTTCAAGGCCATGGCGAAAGAACGGCTGATGATGTAAAAATTATGGGAGCAAGACTTGTAAAAGGTTCAAAAATTTGGTCTACCCCATTTTTATTAGCAGATACTCCAGATTTACCTGATTGCAATCCTGTATTATTTTTAAATGCTCAGGGTAAATTATTTTTAGTTTGGATTGCCGTACAAGCCAATAAATGGCAGTACTCTATTTTAAAATTTAGAACTTCTGTTAACTACAATCAAAGTGGTGCTCCTGTATGGCAATGGCAAGATAATATTTTGCTAAAACCAGATGAAAAATTTGCTATCGAAACTGAATCTAAATTCAAGCAATTACCCAAATCTGGAGCTGGATGGTCAGAATTTGCGCACAAATATGATCAGACAATTATAGAAGCGAGTCAAGATATTACTAAACGTTCCACTGGATGGATGGGCCGAATCAAACCGCTAATTTTGAAAAATGGAAGGATACTTTTACCTCTTTATTCAGATGGTTTCAATTTTTCTTTAATAGCTATTTCAGATAATAATGGAGAGAGTTGGTACCCCAGCTTACCTATTATTAGCAGAGGAGGTGTACAACCTGCTTTAGTTCAAAAAAAGGATCAACGCATTGTGGCTTTTATGCGTGATAATGGCGATGATCCAGGAAGATTACAATTAAGCGAATCAGCTGACTTGGGTAAAACATGGACTGCTGCCATTAAAACCGATATTCCTAATGCTGGGAGCAGTGTAGAAGCACTCGTATTACAAGATGGCCGCTGGGCTTTTATTAGCAACGATCAAGAACAAGGTCGTCATAGATTGAGTCTATATATTTCAGCTGATGAAGGTAGTACCTGGTCTTGGAAATCAGTTTTGGAAAATGAAGAAATTGGCAAAGGAAGTTTTTCATATCCTTGTTTAATTCAATCTACAGATGGATTAATTAGAATTACTTATTCTCATCAATTAGGTAATAATGGCGAGTCCATTAAATATGTCTGTATCGATCCTACCAAAATAATTACCACCAAAAAATAATATTTTAAAAAATAAATTTTATGAAATACTTTTTTATAAAAACTAACCTATTGATTTGCCTTTTATTTTTATCTACCCTATCTAATGCTCAGACGTTTAAAGCAGGGGCAGCACTAAGAATAATAACACCCAATCCCCTATTACCAGTATCTGGAGGAGTTGGAATACCTAATCCGTCAAAAGAGAAACAAGGAGATTTATATGCAAGGGCAGTCGTGATAGAAAAAGGGAAGACTCGAATTGCAATAGTAAGTGTTGATAATTTAGGTTGGACTTCCATTTTAGGGGACAGATCAAGAAAGCTTATAAAGGGTATCCCTGCTGAAAATATTTTAATTGGTGCAACTCATACCCATAGTGCACCCGATGCATATGCTTTTCCTGATGAAAAGGGAAATACTGGAGCTGATTTTAAATACCTTGATTTATGTGTACAGCAGATTGCAGATGCAGTAAATGAAGCCATTTCAAAACTTGAACCAGCCACACTTAAAACCAATGTTGAAGAAGCCATTGGAAAAATTGCATATAATTATTATGCAGACCAATTGTATGATCCACGTTGCGGAGTAATTCAAGCAATTGCCAGTTCAGGAGCTAATATTGATAAGCCAATTTTTACACTAGTAAATTACGCTGTTCATCCTGAAGTGATTGGCTCAGGAAGAGGTATTCTTAGTCCAGATTTATGTGGTCCTTTATATTCAAGAATTGAGCAGAAAGTAGGTGGTATGGCTATTTTCATGAATGGAGCACAGGGAGGAATGGTGACTGCAGATAACAGAGTTAAAAACGGCGAAGAAGCAAATGATTGGAATGAGTGTAAACGTATTGGTGAATTATTAGCAGATGAAGCCTTAAGGATAATTAATAAAGCAAAAGTTCAAGTTGACCCGTCTTTATTTTGCACTGCCAAAACTATTCAATTTCCTATTACCTCACCATTGATGAAATACATTTTGGAAAATTCAAAATTGAAATCTGATAAAGTAGTTGGAAATATAATCTCATCTCAACAGAATTTAATCAATATTGGCACTGCACAAATAATAACCATACCTGGTGAAGCCTTACCTAATATTGGTTACTATCTTAAAAGAAAAATGCATACTAAACAAGCTTTCCTTTTCGGATTAACCAATGATGCTTTTGGTTATATGTTGACAAAAGAAGATTTTCAAAGTTTCAAAAGATATGATTATGTAAGTAGGACAAGTCTAGGTGAAATGACTGGAGACATACTGGTAAATGAAACTTTAAAATTAGTGGCTGAATCGCCAGCATCAACTGATTTTAAATAAATTAACTAGAAAATTTAAAGCAAACTAATTCAAAACAACTATTTGAACCTTTATAATTGCTAGCAGATAAACTTAAATCAATTTGTTTCAATTATAATCAATACAAATTCATCTTATGACAAAAATAACTGAGCAAGCTGGTAAGTACAGAGATTTAGAAAAAAAGTCTATTCAAGAATTGACAGCAAGTATTAATGCTGAAGACAAAACTGTTGCACTAGCCATAGAAAAAGAATTACCAAAAATTAACGCGCTCATTGAAGCAATTGTAAATAAGCTTGAATCAGGAGGAAGATTGTTTTATCTCGGAGCAGGAAGTGGAGGTAGACTCTCTGTTTTAGATGTAATTGAACTGCCAACTACCTATGGCGTTGAACCAGGTATGGTGGATGTTATTCTTGCAGGAGGAAAAGAAAATTTAGTATTAGCGCTAGAAGAAAAAGAAGATGACACAGAAGCTGGTTGGCAAATGTTAGTTGAAAAAAATATTACTGAAAAAGATATTGTGCTAGGTATTTCAGCAAGTGGTTCTACTCCATTTGTATTATCAGCACTTACCCAATGTCAAAAAAATAATATCACTACTGGCTGCATTGTTAGCAATCCAGATTCAACCATTGCAGCAAAAGCTAATTATCCTGTTGAAGTGATTACTGGGCCTGAATTTATCTGCGGAAGTACAAGAATGAAATGTGCTACGGCACAAAAAATGTTATTTGATATAATTAGTACCACTACCATGATTAGATTGGGAAGAGTGGAAGATAACAGAATGGTTAATGTAAAATTAATCAATGATAAAATTACTGACCGAGCAGTAAAAATGCTAATGGAAAAATCAGGTCTTTCAGATTACAATCAAGTAAAAGAAATACTATTAACCAACGGCAGTGTTAAAAAAGCACTGGATATTATTCGAAAAGCATGACGCCATCCAGCCATTCGTCCCAACTAGTTACTACAGATGAAAAAACTAATCTGAAATATTTATTCATCATCGGATTACTATTCTTTGTTTTTGGTTTTGTAACTTGGTTAGGATCTGTATTAATTCCTTATTTAAAAATAACTTGCCAGCTAAATAATATATCCTCTTATTTAGTAGCCTTTTCATTTTACATTTCGTATTTACTCCTAGCCCTACCCTCTGCTGCATTATTAAAAAAAACTGGTTTTAAAAATGGAATGGCTATAGGGTTGTTACTGATTTCGTTAGGCACTTTACTTTTTATTCCTGCAGCAAAAACGAGAATGTTTTCACTATTTCTTGTAGGACAATTTATACAAGGAAGTGGTCTAGCTATTTTACAGACTGCCGCCAACCCTTATGTGGTCATGTTAGGGCCCAGAAAAAGTGCTGCGAAAAGAATTAGCATCATGGGGATTTGTAATGGTATTGCAGGCATCATAGCCCCCATCATATTAGGAGCAATTCTTTTAAACGATTCAGACCAAACTAATCTTAATCAATATGCAGCAGACCTAGAAAAAAAATCAATTGTGCTGCAACAAATCGCCAATAAGGTGATCGCTCCTTATGCATTTATGACGATGCTATTATTACTGATTGCTATTTTTATTTACCGCTCTGGACTTCCAGAAATTGATCCTGAAAAAGAAGAAGAAGATACGCCTATAAAAAATGACCAAACCAAAACTAGTATTTTTCAATTCCCCCATTTAATGATGGGAGTAGTTGCCCTCTT
The DNA here is from genome assembly GCA_030831945.1 of Ferruginibacter sp. Classification (GTDB taxonomy): domain Bacteria; phylum Bacteroidota; class Bacteroidia; order Chitinophagales; family Chitinophagaceae; genus Ferruginibacter. The sequence goes on along the minus strand of JAURKC010000030.1, from coordinate 165,535 downwards.
CTTATATGTAGGAGTGGAAGTAATTGCGGGAGATAGTATCATTTTATATGGAGCTTCTCAAGGGATTGCCCTTTCCACAGCAAAGTTTTTCACCAGCTTTACGCTATCAGGAATGTTGATAGGCTATCTGATAGGCATCATTGTTATTCCACGTTTCATTTCGCAGGAAAAGGCTTTGCAAGTATCAGCAATTTTAGGAATCATATTTTGTCTACTTGCGCTGGCAACCAATGGAAAGATATCACTCACTTTTATCGCTTTACTTGGATTGGCAAATGCACTTATCTACCCTTCTATTTGGCCCCTCGCATTAAATGGGCTGGGATCATTTACTAAAATTGGCTCATCCCTTTTAATCATGGCCATCGGTGGCGGAGCTATTCTACCATTAATTTATGGACGGATAGCAGATCACTTTTCGCCTCATCAAGCTTATTGGATGGTGATTCCTTGTTATGTAGTTATTTTATTTTATGCAGTTCGAGGGCATAAGCTAGGTAGCAAGTAAGTAGAAAAACTATATCAAAAAATATCAACTCTGCAAATAAACTTGCTGAATTTTATTTGATTACTCTGTAGTACAAATTCCTCGCTTCAGCCAGCATTTTATCATTATGACATTGTAAAGCAAAATGGCCTTGCGTATAGTCTGCATCATCATGGGTAGTAACCAATGAATCTTTCACCCAAATCTGAATATGTGACCCAACTGCTTTTACCCGCATGGTAAACCATTCTCCATTCTTGGTTAGCAGAGCAGATGCTTTTCCCGTAGGCTTTCCTGGTTTCCAAAGCCATCCTGTATAAGCATCTTGACTATTACAAATTTGAGCTTCGTAACCTCTAGGAAATCCGTTCGGATTATCTTTGGATTCATTTGACCTAAAATAAAAACCACTATTTGCTCCATTGCCTAAATCGGTAATTCGAAATTCACCCTTCGCTTCAAAATCAGTTACTACTGGATCTGCATAAAGATGACCAAGGCCTCCCGATCCAGTGATAACTCCATTAATGACTTTCCAATTCACTACCCCTCTTGAAGTCCAACCAGTAAGATCTTTTCCATTAAATAAGGAAATCCATTTTTCTTCATGAGTAGACGAATGCTGGTTACTTTTAAATGCACTAGCAAATACGATACTTGCCACTAGAATAAGTAAAATGTAGCTACGGTTATTTTTCATATTGCTATTTTTTGAATCTATTTAAAACGATAGATAAAGTAATTTATGCAATGAATAGGAAATTTCCCAAATTTTGATTGATACAGAACTGGAGAATAATGATCAATCATAGGATTCTATATGCCCCAAGGTTTATTTCAAGAATAATTTTATACAAAAAATATATCAAAAAAAAAAACAGTTCCAAATTGCTTTACATAAGATTCTTAACCTAATTTTAAGCCCTTAACTTAAAACTATTCAAATGAAGCCGATTGTACAAATATCACTTGACCTAACAAATATCGATGAAGCGCTAGAAACTGCTGCTATGGCTATGCGCGCAGGAGTTGACTGGCTAGAAGCAGGTACCCCTTTAATTTTAGCGGAAGGATTACATGGTGTAAAAAAACTCCGTGAAGCATTTCCTGGTATTCCAATCGTTGCAGATTTAAAAACAATGGATGGTGGCTATCTAGAAGCAGAAATGATGGCAAAAGCTGGTGCAACGCATGTAGTAGTAATGGCAAGAGCACACGCTGAAACTATTAAATGTGTAGTGAAGGCTGGTAAAGATTTTGGCGCTAAAGTAATGGGTGACAACCTAGGTTGTCCTGACATGGTGGAAGCGGCAAAATGGTTAGAAGACTTAGGCTGTGATTATGTGATTCACCATATTGGTTATGATGAAAGAAGAGGTATCGCCGCTCAGGGTTTACGTATGCCAAGTCCATTAGACCAATTAAGAGAAGTAGTAAATGCTGTTAAAATACCTGTACAAGCTGTTGGTGGATTGACACTAGAACAAGCTATTCAATGTCCTGCCTTTGGTGCGCCATTAGTAGTATTGGGAGCTCCGCTTACTATTGATGCAGATGCTTTCAAAACTGCAGATGGTAACTTAGAAGCCTCCTTGAGGTTGATTTGTGAAAAGATTCATGCTTATGGCGATATTGCCTAAATTGATTAAAATATTTTAAAATTAATTTATATGTCAACAAAAAATACATCGGCTGCAGTTGTAAACTTTTCTCCTGAAAAAGGTTCAGTTGAAATACGTGAAATCGAAAGACCCACTATTGGTGAAGATGATATCTTATTAGAAGTAGCGAATGTTGGAGTATGTGGAAGTGACTTACATCAATGGACATCTGACCATAGCTGGCCAGTAAATTATCCAGTAGTACTTGGACATGAATTTGGTGGCCATATTGCTGAAATTGGAAGCAGAGTAACTGGTTGGAAAGAAGGTGACAGAGTAGTGAGCGAAACCGCTGCTATTATCAATCCTAATAGTCCTTTAACAAGAACAGGTTTATACAATCTAGACCCAGATAGAAAAGGATTTGGATATGGTGTTAATGGCGCTATGACCAAATATGTAAGAGTACCTGCTAGGTGCTTACATAACGTTCCTGATAATCTTCCATTTGAACAAGCTTGTCTTACAGAGCCATGTTGTGTAGCGTATAATGCCGTAGTTGAAAATTCTCATATTAAGCCAGGCGACAGAGTAATCGTTCTTGGGCCTGGAACTATTGGAATTCTTTGTGCAGCGATGGCAAGATTATGTGGTGCTGAAGTGGCTATTGTTGGTTTAGAAAATGACCGTCACCGTCTTAATATTGCTAAACAATATGGCTGTGATGTAATTGTTGGTGATGCTACTGAATGGGCTAAACAAAAAGATGGTTTGGGTGCAGATTTTATTATTGATGCAGCCGGTGCTAGTATCACGCTTAAGATTGCCATACAATTGGTAAGACCTAATGGACATATTACTAAAGTTGGATGGGGACCTCAACCACTTGGTTTTTCTTTAGATCCATTAGTTCAAAAAAATGTAACCCTAAAAGGTAGCTTTAGTCATAACTGGCCAATTTGGGAAAAAGTAATCCGTTTACTTTCTACAGGAATGTTAGATGTAAAACCTATCATTGGTGGCGTATGGGCAATTACCGATTGGCATGAAGCATTTGAAAAAATGCACAAAGGGGAAGTTGTAAAAAGCGTTTTAAAACCTGTATAAATGCGATTAAAAGATAAAGTAATTATTATAACCGGAAGTACTACTGGTATTGGAAAAGCGATTGCACTGAAATGTGTTTCGGAAGGAGCAAAAGTCGTGATTCATGGTTTGGAACAAAAATGGGGAGAAGAAGTAGTAGGTGAACTAGGAAAAGAAAACGCTGTATTGCATATTGATAATTTAGCTGAAGCAGGAACTGCTGAACGCTTAGTAAATGTTGCAGTAAAAAATTTTGGAAAATTAGATGCCATTGTGAATAATGCAGCAATCGTTGCTTCCTCCAATATTCACACCACAGACAGTGAATTTTTACAACGTATTTTTCAAATAAATACAGTTGCGCCTTTTTTACTAATTAAAGCAGCGCTTCCTCAGCTTACGCTTAACAAAGGTTGTGTGCTAAATATTGGATCTGTAAATGCATATAGTGGGGAACCTAACCTACTTGCTTATAGTGTTTCTAAAGGTGCATTAATGACCTTAACTCGTAATTTAGGCGATACCCTTCATCGTGAAAACCATGTGAGGGTTAATCAAATTAATCCTGGTTGGATTTTAACCGAGACAGAACGCGAAAGAAAGAAGGAACACGGCTTAGCAGAAGATTGGTACAAAGATCTACCATCAGTATACGCTCCTGCAGGTCGTATTTTATGGCCTAAAGAAATTGCTGCAGCTGCCATCTATTGGTTAGCCGACGAATGCGGACCTATCAGTGGACAAGTGGTAGAATTAGAACAACATCCATTTATAGGTCGTAATCCACCTAAAGATGCAAGTACAATTCAAGTAAGTAAATAAACAAATCAAATAAAAAACTATGCCGAAAATAGCTGTATTTCCAAAAGCCTTCATGCAACAATTATGTAAAGATGGAACAATGAAGGTGTCTGAGTGGATTGAACTAGCCTGTAAACTTGATATTGAAGGATTGGAATGGTATGCAGGATTTTTAGAAATGAGTGACGAAAAAAATTGGCTTCCGTTTAGAAAGCAAGTGGAAGATCATGGCAAGACAATCCCGATGATGTGCTGCTCGCCTGATTTTACCCATCCCGATAAAGCATTTCGTGACATAGAAGTTGCTAAGCAAAAAAAATGGATCGATATGACGCATACTTTGGGCGGCAACTATTGTAGAGTGTTATCTGGTCAGCGTAGACCTGAATTATCAATTAATGACGGAGTTAAATTAGCCGCTGATTGTATCTATGAATGTCTTCCTTATGCTCAAGAAAGAAATATTACGCTGATTCTAGAAAATCATTACAAGGATGATTTTTGGACTTACCCTGAATTTGCCCAACAAATGGATGTATTCTGTCAACTAGTTGATAGTATTGAGCATCCATTTTTTGGAGTAAACTATGATCCAAGTAATACTTATTTAGCAGGTGAAGATCCTATTGAATTACTTAAGCGCGTATCTCACCGAGTAGTAACTATGCATGCCAGTGACCGTTATTTAAAAGAAGGTACTTTAGAAGACCTTAGAAAAGAAGAAGGCGGTGCTGCAGGTTATGCAAAAAGATTAAGTCATGGCGAAATAGGTAAAGGACTGAATGATTATGATGCCATTTTTACTGAATTAAAAAGAGTAGGTTTTGATAGTTGGATTAGTATTGAAGATGGTGTTGATGGAATGGACCAACTAGAAAGAAGTGTTGCCTTTTTACGTAAAAAAATACCTACCTATTGGCCGTAATAATAATATAGATTTTCTGATTATCGATTACATAAACGCTATCGAACAGGATTTGGAAAAATACTTAGCTTTAAAAACAGTTGATTAAGTAAAACTTGATCAACTGTTTTTTTTGCTCCTACCAAACATTTCTAGGACAAAAATCACCATATTTATTACCTAACAAAAAACCCAAAACAATTTCATGGGTATTTTTTGTAAAAATTCTGTATTGAGAACCCATGCTAGTTTCATAGGCATAACTGATATTGAAAGTATTGGACAAATTGAAACCTGCCATAGCAGAATAGCCACTAATTAAATCAGAAAAGTGATAGCTCCCTCCTACCCAAAGCTTATCAAGGTATTGAAATTTTATATTGGTATGAAGTCCATATAATTGAGGTTGCATATATTGTATCATTACAGAAGGAAGTGCACTGATATCATCTGTCAGAAAAAAACGATGACCTCCAGTTAAAAAATAATTAGGAGAAAAATAATTACTAGTGGAAGCCCCTGCATTAAACTTTACTGTTCCAACTAAAATATTTTGTACAGAAAGTCCAGCAAAGTAATCAGCACCATAAAGCCACAACCCTGCCCCTAACTCAGGCTTGATAACTTTTACCTCTCCATTTATAAACCCAATGGCTGGATCATTCGGATCTAAATCTGCAAAATTTATTTTCGTCCTATCTAAATTGAATCCTGTAACGCCCATATTTATTCCAGCAGACAAAGTAGTGGCAACACTTAATGGTTGGTGATAAGCATAAGATGCATAGGTAGTCCAACGATTAATAAAACCGGTTTTATCATTCAATGCAGTAATACCAACCCCATGATGAGCATCAGCTGCAGTGTAATGATCAGAAAATTGCTTGCCACGTGGATTTTTACCAGGCACTTCAAATGAGGTAGCAGAAGTTTTATAGTCTGTCTTTCCAATAGGACCATGAATACTAAAATAAGTGGTAACAGGTGCACCATCGATACCTGCCCATTGATTTCGATAACTTAATTTTACATCCTTATAATTTTCAATTCCTGCAACGGCTGGATTAAGAATATAATTGTTCAAAATATATTGCGAATAGTATGGCTTGGATTGAGAAAAAATCAATCCAGATAAAAATAGAAATAATAATAAAATAATTATATTTTTCATTAATTGGTTTTGATAGAATGACTACTATTTTAAAATAGTGACATATCCAGTAATAGGCTTTCGACCACTTCCTGGTTGTAAAATATAATAATAAGTATCAAAAGGTAATTGCTTTCCCTTTAAAGTTCCATCCCAAGCCGAAGCATCCGTGTATTTCTTTGTTTCATACACCAACTGTCCACTTCTAGTAAATACTTGCAAACTGCAATCTGGATAAGAATCTAAATATTTAATTAACCATCTGTCGTTAATTCCATCTCCATTGGGAGAAAATAAATTAGGTACTTTAATGGCTGACAAAATCTTAATAAACAAACTGTCCGAAGATTTACAACCACCCTTTGCCGTTATCGTCAACGTATAACCTATATCTGTTAATGGGTTTACCACAGTTGCACTTGGATTAGTTACAGAATTTAAATAGCTAGCAGGTGACCATAAATATTGTAATTCAGTACCGGTCACCAAAGAAGATAAAACTACAGAACCTCCTTCTAACACTACTCTATCGGGTCCAATATCAACTGTTGGATTTGGATTTACACTAAATATTTTTTTTACTGTATCACTCATACATCCAAAATTATTTTTGATTGAAAGACTTACATCAAAAGTACTAGCTGTTTTATATAAATGTTCTGGACTTCGAGTCAAATCACTTTGACCATCACCAAAACTCCAATTCCATGCTGTTGCAACAGTATCTATGCCGCTTAACATTGATGAGAATACAACTTTATTACCAAGACAAACTTCTGGAAAATCGGTGCCTATAATTGCTTTAGGTTGCGAATGAATAGCATTGAAAAGTATGGTTGTATCACTTACACAACCGTAACCACTAGTAGCCTTTAAATATATATTATAAGCGCCAATAGATGAATAGACATGTATTGGAGAGTTAGCAATAGAAATATTATTTACGCCACTCATTGGATCACCAAAAACCCAATTATAGGTTATGGTATTTTCAGTTCCATCTTCTATGGTAGTCTGATTAGTGAATAGTACAGATGCATTAGGTAAACATGCAGTTGCAGGTACCGAAAAATTAGGATGGGGTAATGGTCTAACAGAAACCTTTAATTGTTTTAAAGAACTGATACAACCATTAGAAGTAGACACTTTTAATGCAACAGAATAATCACCAGCTTTTGAATAAACATGAGAAAAAGATTGGGGAGTATTTTTTATTACTGCTGCTAATCCATCTCCAAAATCCCAAATAAATTGTGTTAACTGTCCTACCATTGTAGAAGAAGTACTATTAAAAAAAATATTTTTTGTTTCGCAGGCAGGTTGATCATAAGTAAAATCAGCTATAGGTGGTGCCATTACTGTAATCAACTGAGAGGCAGTATCTATACAGCCTCCAGCGGAAGAAGTATACGTATATAAAATTCGATGGTTACCTGCTCCTGCAATAGTAGGACTAAAAATTCCTGTACTTGAAACACCTAGACCAGTATATTTAAATGTACCAGGCATACCAGCCGTCTCTGAAGCCTCTATAATTTGATAAGGTAAGGCATCCAAACATAAAGGTAATAAACTACCAAAACTTACCTTGGGTGATGCATTAACTGTAATCGTTTGTAATTTATCTTCAACACAAATTGTTCCAGAATAAGCCCTTAATCGGATGATGAAATTTTTTGTAAGCGGTGTTTGAAAATTAGGATACAAATGTTTGTATATTTTTCCAAGGAAAGGAAGATCATCTAACTCGAATAAATTCGGTGCCCCTATATTATCCCAATAGATTTCTACCTTAGTTACTGAACCAGGAAATACAGCGGAAATATTAGTGATACTTACCGAATCATTAGCACAAAGAGTAACTGAATTTCCTACCGTAAAATCTGCCTTTGGATTACTAGCATTAACAATAAAATCTTGACTAATTGTACTAGCACATCCTCCACTACCTGTAACTGTTAAGTTTACAGTATAAGGACCTACTACTGAATAACTGTGTTTAGGGTTTTGCAAACTAGATACATTTAAAGAACCTGAAACTGGATCTCCGAAATTCCATAACCAACTAACAATAGTACTCGTTGCTATTGAGCTGGTATCTTTAAAGTCTGCATAGCTATCACTTAAACAAACCTCAGGAGAAATAAATCCAGCGATAGGATTTGGATGAATAACTATATTTTTACTGGCAACTAAACTTTTACAACCTGTATTTGTCACTACTTTCAAAGTAACTGTTTTAGACCCCGATAAGTTATAACTATGAGAGCGATTCGATTTTGTTTGAAGCGTATCAAATACGCCATCTCCATAATCCCAATACCATTTAACAATGGTTCCAACTTCATTAGAACTTGAATCGGTCAACTCAATTACCTTATTGGTACAAATAGTATCCGTCATCAAAAATTGAGCTTTGGGTACAGTACTAATCGCAATTGGAATAGTGGTGTCTGCAATACATCCAATATCATTGATCGAAATCATTTTAACAGCAAAAGAACCTGGAGCTGCATTGGAATATCTTTTCACTGGATCCTTTACCCTATCAACTGTAGCATCACCAAAATCCCAATTCCATTTTACAGTTGGTCTTCCACTTCCAATAGTAGCATCAAAAAACTTTACATCATCGGTAACACAACCAGTTTGAGTAATAGTAAAATTTGCTTTGGGTGCATCATAAACCAATACATCATAATTAATTTCTTGTAATCCACTGCAGCCATCGGGCGATGAATTATTGGCAGTTACCTTTATGGGTACCGTACCTTTTACAGTAAAATTATACAGACCAGGTAATTTAAATACATTTACAGTTCTACCATCTCTAACAAACACACTATCAGGAACAGGTGCATTGTTTATAACATTTATATTAGGACTAACTCCAGCGTTATTAGCAAAATCCCAAACTAAACTTGTAGGCAAATAAGGTAAGGTGATAGATAAATTTACTGGAGTTCCTTTACAAGTTGCTGGAAAATTGACAGAAGCATATTGACTTCGAAGTGTAATATATTGATAAAGGTCTTTCACATTAGTACCTGCATTATATCCATAAGATTCTACTGCACCAAAACCATAGGCAATGCACATAAAACCACTATCTGAAACTATTCGATGATAAGGATTAACATTGGTAGAAGAAGTTACATCTTCCTGAATATAGGAGTACCCAGTGCTACCAATAGCAGTCGGCACTGCAATTGGTTTTGCCCCGTCAATTTTTAAAGAATTGAAAGTGCTCGTCTTAAAAATTATATTTAAATAGTGATTATCTATTTGAGTATTGGGAGGAGTCAAATCCTTTCTTGCCGACATGACCGTAATATCACTCAAGGTTTGCTCTATTGAATTTAATATGATCATTTCAGGATCACTGGGTACATTATCACAATTCTGTGCGGTGATATATTGTAAAACACAGATTGGTTTACTGGAACTGATCACTTGGGCTTTATTATTTCCTGAAGTACTTAGATCATAATAGCGATTACTAATAATGGAGGATTGATTTAAAGCAACCCCATCTACATAAACTATCTCTGAAGGATCCTGAACAAATATTCTAAAAATATCGTAGGATTTATTTTTAAAAGGAGCGGTATAATAAATCTTACCCCAGGATGAAAAAGGAAACATCTGCTGATATAAATTATCTCCCGAACTAGCATTTGGACAGCCCATAAATGTTCTGGTAGATCCTGAGAAAACAGCAATTGGTTTACAAGAAACGGTAGATGAAGCTACTGATTTGATATAAGAACCAGAGAGATCATTGATACTCTGATACTGGTAAACATCACCCTTATTGAGCTTGACCTGAAAAGCCACATTAGCAGCGCGCTTATTGGATATATCAGGTTGTGTAGGAACTATATCAACCGTTGTACTATCCTCAGTTGCTACAACAGCAAATTCAGAATAATTGCCAGCTCCAGAACCTACTGTTTGATAACTAGCGGCATAATACTCTCTTCCCAACACAGCAGTTGGGATTACTAGTGTGGAGCCCGACCTTGCCGCATTTAAAATATGCGCATAAACAGCAACGTTATGGGTGCTAGTAATATGAATACCTTTTTTAATACCAATCCCTTCAGATTGAGCATTATAAGCCAGCAAATTGCTAGGTGTGGTAGTACTCGTAATTTGAATAGTAGTTACTTTATTTGCATAAGCGGTGACTGGTGCAGAGGCAACTCCATTTACTTCTACAGTAACTATCGCATCTTGATCAGAAGTAATATACAAGGCCATCCTTGAGGAAGTAGCATCTATATGACCCGTATAGGCAACCCAAAAATCCTTTCCCTTATTACTAAAATCTTGTGAAATACTGGTCAATGAAGCGCACAAGATCAAAAGCACTAAGAACCATTTTTTCATAAGAATTCATACAATTTTAAATACAAGTATTCCCCAATCGAAGAAAATTCAGATACATAACTTTTAATTAGGATCTAAATTAAACTTCGCGTTGGACAGATTAAACTTACAAAAGTTTAAAGTAACTAGAAAATTTAGTATGATATATATGTAATTAATATCATCTAATGAGTCGGTTGATCAAAGTCCTATGCTGAGGGAATTGTTCTGATAATAAATCCTTTTGGGCTAACTCAAAATCGGTAAAGTCAAATCCAGGAGCTACTGTACAACCTACTAATGAAAAGTCGGATCCTTCAGCAGGTTCTGAGGCAAACCAGCAAGAGGCAGGCACGACAGCTTGAAACTGCTCTCCATTTAAGCTATTATTTCCAAGCCGAATAATCTCTAAACGACCATCGGGAAATAAAATATAAATCAATAGGCCAGCGCCAGCATAAAAATGCCAACATTCATCGCTTTTAATTCTGTGAAATGCTGAAAAATTTCCCTTTTCCAACAAAAAATAAATGGCTGTACTTAAACATTTATCTTCTTTAAAGCGGCCAGGAAGTGCAGTAACTGAAATCCTTTCTGAGGAACGGTAATTTTCTTTATAATATCCACCTTCTGGATGAGGCAAAAGACCATATTGCGCTACAAGTTTATTGGCAGTAATCAATGTATTCATATAATTGAAAAGATTTTTTTGATTAAAAATTAGAATCTATTAATAAAAAAATTAACGTTCAAATGCGTATTTATTTTCACACCAAAACTTATCCAATGCTATTATTCGCTCTTTAAAAAACGAAATCATTAATGGCCAATCAGCTGAATCAAGAACCTTCACATTTTGAATGGAGGTATATATTTCACTTACCACCCTTCCATTCGAATCCGAACAAAGCAGATTCCATTCCCATTGCTCTGCTAAAAATTGATGCAGCGTATTTTTAAGCTGTAACATTTTCTCAACATAAATTTTTTGTAAATCAGTATCCTTTTGAGAAAAAGTAATAGATATTTTAGCTTGATCATTTTCAGCAACCATCAAAAATCGAATATCCTTCTCCCCTGTTTTGTAATTTATCCAGTTTATTTTTTCTCCCTCTGCTGATGGAATAGGTGCTAAATATTGGCCTAGAGAAGTCCAAAATTTCTGATTTAAAAATGACGCTTCCTGCTTAGAATACATTTAGTAAAATTACTTGATCTAGATTTATAATCAGATCAGTTTAGAAAATAGGGCAAGCCCTACCCACAATTTATTAGCTTTGCACCCTTATGAACTTTAAGAAGGACGCTTTTATAACTTGGAAATTATCTGCCCCCATCATTTTAGGAGAGCTTACTCAAATGGCACTCGGTATTATCGACAGTATTATGGTAGGTAAAATAAGCTACCAACATTTAGCTGCAGCAGCCCTGGTAAACAGTGTACTCAATATCCCCTTTGTGCTTGGGTTTGGAATGACTATGTCAATTTCACAAACTGTTTCTATGGCCAATGGGCAAAAAGACGATTCAAAAGTATCCCATTATTTATTTAATGGATTTTGGTTATGTACCATTGCGGCGGTAATTATTGCTGTCACCTTACACTTCAGCAAAAATATTTTGTTTCATCTCGGTCAAGATGTTGAAGTAAGTATTTTAGGTGCTCCTTACCTTCAAATTATGGGCTGGTCTATCATTCCGATGATGATGTTTATTAGTTTAAAACAATTCGCAGACGGATTGGAAAGGACTAAAACAGCGATGCTCCTTTCGATAGCAGCATTACCGATAAATATTTTAATCAACTGGTTTTTAGTATATGGAAATCTAGGATTTCCAAGACTTGAATTAACTGGTGCAGGTTATGGAACATTAATCACTAGAATTTTAATCTTATTAATATTTATAGTTGTTTTATTTGTCAATCCTTTTTTTAGCCGGTACATGGCCGTTAGAAAAAAACAATGGATTATTACCTTACAAACTATCAAAGAATTATTGCACATCGGAATTCCTAGCAGCCTGCAGGCTACCATGGAATCAGGTGCATTTGCTGTTTCAAGCATCATCATTGGTACCTTAGGAGCTATTCAACTAGCCGCACATCAAATAGCACTTAGTTGCGCTTCCCTTGCCTTTATGGTTTCTTGGGGATTAGCGCAAGGAGGCTCAATTAGAGTGAGTAATGCATTAGGTAGAAATAATTGGAGAGACATCCATCTGATAGGAAAAAGTACACTTGCAAGCAATTTAGTATACGGTATACTAGGTGTTGCATTTTTTATTTCCTTTAGAAATTATTTGCCGCTAGCTTTTAATAATGAACCTACTGTTATGGCGCTAGCTTCTGTTTTAATGTTATTCGCAGCTGTATTCCAAATTTCAGATGCTTCACAAGTAACTGCAGTGGGTTTATTAAGAGGTATAAAAGATGTAAAAATACCGACGCTATATATTTTGATTGCTTACTGGGTGGTAGGAATTCCAATAGGCTGCCTTATGGCATTCACCTTTAAAATGGGTGCAGCTGGCATGTGGATAGGATTTGTAAGCGGACTCACTTTTAGTGCTGTTTTTTTAAATTATCGATTCTTTAAATTATTGAAAAGCAAAAATGAAAGTTTATCAGCATAATTTATTGATACAATTCCTGCAATACTTTAGAATTAAAAAGGGATCTTACTACAACAATTAGTTGACGCAATGAACGAATCTAAGTTCCGATACTATATTATCAATAAGCCATACAATATGGTTTCACAGTTCATCAGCTCACATTCAGTTGGCTTACTGGGCGATTTAGATTTTAAATTTCCTGAAGGAATTCACGCAGTGGGTAGATTAGATAATCATTCAGAAGGTTTACTTATTTTAACTACCAATAAAAAAATTACTAGATTATTATTTCTGGGCGACTCGCCGCATAAAAGAACGTATTTAGTGCAAGTGAATAATATAGTGAGTGCTGAATCAGTTCACTTACTTCAAACAGGAGTTACAATCCGAATTAAAGAAGGAAAAAATTATACCACCCCACCTTGCGAAGTAAGTATTGTAGATAATCCAGAAAAGATATACCCCTTTGCTATTCATTCTTCGACTTATGGTCCACACACTTGGCTAATCATTACCTTAACAGAAGGTAAATTTCACAAAGTAAGAAAAATGATGGGAGCTATTCACCATCGGTGCAAAAGATTGATACGAATTTCTATAGAAGATCTTTCTTTAGGAACGCTACCCCCTGGAGGAGTTCAGGAAATAGAAGAAAAAAAAATCTTTACACTTTTAAATATCAATGTCAAATAAAAAGTAATTTAAAAATCAAACCATTTATAATGAAAAACGCATTGATATTAGGGGGAACAGGACTTATTGGACAACAACTAATTGATTTATTACTTCAGGATAATAATTACTTAGTAATTGCATTAGTCAGAAAAACTTTACCTATTGAAAATGAAAGACTAACGCAAGTAATATTCGATTATGAAAATCCTAACAACGAAGTAATCATTGCTGATGAAGTTTTTTGTTGTCTCGGCACAACCATCAAAGTTGCAGGTTCTCAAAAAGCATTTTATAAAGTAGATTTTGAATATGCATATGATATTGCAAAAAGAGCTTACTCAAATGGCGCTAAAAAATTCGCATTAGTATCCTCGCTTGGAGCTAACAAACAATCCTCCCTATTTTACAATAAAACGAAGGGTAAAATTGAAGAGGCGATTACCAATATTGGTTATGAAACTCTATTAATTTTTAGACCTTCCTTACTTTTAGGAAATCGATCAAGCCATAGAGCGGGTGAAAAAATTGCTCAATCAATTTTTACCAACCTTTCTTTTTTAATTCCCAAAAAATATCAAGCAATACAAGCTAAGCAAGTCGCAAAGGCAATGATTACTTCAATGAATTTGAAAGAAAGAGGCATTCATATTTTAGAATCTGATAAAATTGCAGCAATATAAAACCATACTATTTATCTAGAAATCAATTATTACATCAGTTCCATTTCTAATTCATCTAATTCTCCATCACTATAAAAGTCTTCCGATAATTCATCCGCCTCTACGTACATCGATGAGTCATTTAATATAACTATCAGTAAGATCACTCCTGTACCAGCTTCTTCTTTAAGAAAATTCCATTCTTCAATTTCCCAACCTTGTACTAGCAGTTCATTGATGGCTTCCACTTCTGTAATGTTGAAAGGAGAATGTAAACCATTAATCAACAGCTTGGCATCAATGGCAACAGTGAGTAATTTTTGCATAATGAATAATTTATTTTTAAAAAATAATTGATTGAATAGCTACTAAAAGTCCTTTTAATATAACGATCTATTGTAATATAATAAAAAGATTCTGTAGATGCAAATCAATAAAATAAGGAAACCAATGGGCTTACTATGAACTTGTTGGGGCAAAAGAAATCGTTTTAAAGAGCAGGATGAATCAAACATCATAAAATGATTTTAAAAAACTCAACATAATTAGACAAATTCTTGTTATTGTTGCAAGATGCAGGTTACTATTACCATTATACGATACCCCAAAAAATATGTTTATTTCGCTCTATTAGCAATGGCAATTCACCGTTTCCCATTGTGGTTCAATAAAAAAATTTCATTTTTCAAATTAATGGGATGTGGTAAAAACGGAACCTTTGACAAAAATCCAGACTGGCAACAATGGGGCATTCTTAGCGTCAATCAATTACCTGAAGTAACAATCAATAGTAATCAAGAAAAAATGATTGCTGAATTGTATGGCAGT
This sequence comes from Ferruginibacter sp., assembly GCA_030831945.1. Classification (GTDB taxonomy): domain Bacteria; phylum Bacteroidota; class Bacteroidia; order Chitinophagales; family Chitinophagaceae; genus Ferruginibacter. The sequence continues at coordinate 150,357 of JAURKC010000030.1, read as the reverse complement.
TTTATTAGCCGCTGGTTTAATTTTTTTAACTGCGAAACCTGGACAATTTATTTAATGCCTATTGAAGGACATGGAAGCTGGGACGGAACTAATCCTTTTGGGAAAATTGAAAAAGCTACCGACTATGATGGTCCTATTGCTATTTTAACCAGAGCAACCATTAGATTAACCAAATTAAATGCTTTTTGGAAAAACGTAAATGGTGTAGCACAGCAAATGGCTGGTGCTGAAGGTTTAATCACTTCAATTGGAATTGGCGAAGTTCCCTTTATCAAGCAGGCAACATTTAGCATTTGGGAAAGTAAAGAATCGATGAAAAAATTTGCCTACCAAATGCATCAGCACCAAGAGGTTATTAAAAAAACAAGAAAAGAAAACTGGTACAGCGAAGATATGTTTGTCCGCTTTATACCGCTCCACACTAGTGGAACCATTAATGGAGCTAACCCTTTTAGAAGCAGCTAATTATTTACTGTATACTTCTACTCCCCTTTTTTATTAATGATTTTCAATAAGGTTACTCTCCTATTGATTGTAAACCAATTTGATTGGTATAAAATTAAGTACTTTACCATTACTAATAAAGTTTCAAGTCAATTTAGTAGTCAAGTAAAAACAATTATACATCTACCACAAAAGAATACTGTTGGATGATAAAATTGGTAAATGAAGTTGCAAGCTATTCCTTTTTATATATTACCTAAACTATTTATAAAAATACCGTTGATATAGTTTAACAATTCAAATGGGTATTATTAAATATATTTACAATTTAACATTTACTTGAAAGATTGATTCCTGCTCAAAGCCATTCACAGGATTGAGCAGGAAGAATTATAAACATCGTATGACTCATACAAAAAGTTTTTATTTTCTTATTTGCCTGCTATTTTTTGGATTTCTAACTTCTTCCGCACAAACCATCACTGGAAAAATAGCCGATACAGCTGCAAAAAAAGAGATCCTCAATGCAGTGATTATATTACTGAATCCAAAAGATTCGGGATTGTATAAATTTACACGAAGCAATACCAGTGGGAATTTTGATATAAAAAACGTGAAGCCGGGCAAATATATCGTCCTAGTTTCTCATCCCTATTATGCAGACTATGTAGATGAAATCATCACTACAGAAAATAATCTTTCTCTTGCTCAAATTCCGTTGATTTCAAAAAGTCAATTGCTGCAGGAAATAATCATTAAAAGTGGTTCTCCTATGAAAATTAAAGGAGATACGGTATCCTATACAGCAGATAGTTTTAAGGTTAGCGCCAATGCCAATGTGGAAGAACTTTTGAAAAAACTTCCAGGCATACAAGTGGATAAGAATGGACAGATAAAAGCGATGGGTGAAAAAGTAGAAAAAGTATTGGTAGATGGAGAAGAGTTTTTTGGAGATGACCCCGGAATGGCCGTAAAAAATTTACGGGCAGATGCTGTTAAAGAAGTGCAGGTATTTGATAAAAAAAGTGATCAAGCTGAATTTACTGGCATCGATGATGGAAAAACAAAAAAAACAATTAACCTAAAACTTAAAGAAGATAAAAAGAAAGGCTATTTTGGAAAAGTAGAAACAGCTGGTGGTTTACAATCTTCCATCAACAATCGATACAACAATAATTTATTATTCAATGCCTTTAAAGGAAAAAGAAAAATAGCAGGTTTTATACTGCAAGGCAATACTGGACAAAATGGTTTAAACTGGCAGGATGAGCAAAAATTTGGAAGCAATGATGATGTAACGATGAGTATGGATGATGATGGTGGAGTCTCTGTGATTTCCAGAGGTAATGATGAAGACCCTTATATCGACACAAGGAATGGATTTTTTGAAAACCTAAATAGCGGATTACAGTACAACAATAAATGGAATGATAAACACAGTCTCAATTTTTCGCCCAAATTTAATCGCCAACAATACAATAACCTACGGTCCACTTTTTCGAAATTTCAACTCAATGACAATACAGTTTTTAATGACAACAGCACTGAAAACACCTTTGCAAAAAAAACAAATGTGAAAAACAGCCTAACCTATGATCTAAAAATTGACTCAGCAAATACAATTAAAATAACTTCCAAATTTAATATTTATAACACCAATTCTAAAGTTTATCGGCAATCAGAAAACACCGATATCGATGGAATAGTCAATAACAACAGTGTCAATCTTAGTGACAATACTTCCGACAAAAACTCTTTCGACAATACAATTTTATTTAAACACAAATTTAAGAAAGACCGTAGAACCCTATCTATCAATACCGACTTCAATTCGATAAGTTCAACCAATACTGGATACTTACAAGCGATTAATAATTATTACACCAAAGGATTACTCAACCGAATAGATTCAATCGATCAGAAAAAAAATAATGACAATTTGAATTCTAAATTTTCGACAATGGCTGTTTATACTGAACCACTGTCAGCTAAATATTCGATGGAGCTGAATTACGAATTTTCAAATGCGAAGGCCGAGAATGAATTATTAACGCGCAGCAAATCCAACGCCTATGAAAAAAACTACAATCAATTAGTCGATTCTCTTAGCAATCATTTTGATCAAAATATCCTTAGCAACAAAGCAGGTATCAAAGTGAGTTTTAAAAATAAAAAAATAAAATACAGCTTCGGAACTGCTGCGGGCTTTGCCAATTTTGACTTGAAAGACATCACGCTTAATAAAACCTATACCCGCAATTTCACCAACTTATTTCCCACAGGAAATTTCCAATATACTTACAAGGCTAATCACAGCCTTAGCGTTAGATACGATGGAAAAACCATTCAGCCAACCATTGGTCAATTACAGCAACTTCGTAACAATAACAATCCGCTAAACGAATATATAGGCAACCCATTTTTAAAACAATCTTTTAGGCACAATACCTCCATCAATCACAATTCATACAACTTTATAAATGATCTTTGGAGCTACCAGTCAATCAACATAAACCTAACTGAAAACGCTATTACCAACAGTATATTGATTGCAGACAATGGGAAAAGAATTACTCAACCAGTTAATACCAATGGAAATATATCTGCCAATGGCTATATGGGGATGGGGAAAAAAATCAAGAAATTTGACTTTTATTTTCAATTAGAATTACAATTTAATTATGCCAAGTTTAATGAAATTATCAATTACAAAACAAATGGTAATCAAAATTCAAATGTTAGTTTCTCTGTAGTATTTTCAAAGTATAAGACTAAAGTATATGAAATTAATTTAGCAAATAATTTTGGTTACAATGTTAATCAATCTACCGCCTACAACAAAACAATCCGATTCAATAGCAATACGACCGGTTTGAGTGGTGCATACTATATTAAAAAAACTTGGAAAATCAGTTCCGACGTAGACTTCATCAATAGGCAAAAAACCAATGATTTTTCCAACAATTTAAACAACCAAATATGGAATGCGCAATTGGAAAAATCATTTCACCAAGATGAATTTACCCTTTTCTTTAGTATCAAAGATATTCTCAATCAAAACATTGGTATCGACCGAAATCTATCTGGAAATACATTTACTGAGATCCGAAACGATCGGTTAAAACGTTATTGGATGATTGGATTTAGGTGGGATTTTAAAAATAAAAATACAGCAGCAAAATAATAAATAATGAAAGCAACGATTATAGTCCTTTTATTTATAGTATCATTTCAAACACTTAGGGCACAACAGTTTATTAACAAAGCAACCGTAGAATTTGAGGTTAAAAAAAGCATCCTCAAGGACATGGGAAACAATATGTGGGATGAAATGATGAAAGAAAATTTACCCCCTTTTAAAATCTCCTATTTCAATTTTACCTTCTCCAATAATAAGAGCATTTATAAGTTTAATCATTTAGATGAAAAGATTAAGCTCCCAGAACATATGAAAAGAGAGGAGGAAGAAAATGAATGGTATACAAACTACACCAACAATATATTTGAAATGAAAAAGGGTGTCATGGGCTCTCCCTTTTATATAAAAGACAGTCTGCCATCTATTGAATGGAAAATAACCAACGAACGCAGGGTGATTGCAGGATTTAATTGCCGTAAAGCGGTTGGCAAAATATTTGACAGTGTATATGTATTTGCCTTTTACACAGATGAGATAATGATCAGTGGCGGCCCCTGCAGTATCAATGGCTTGCCTGGTATGATCCTGGGAATGACCATTCCTCGTTTATTTACTTCCTGGATTGCTACTAAAGTTATGATTAATGATGTGAATGAGACTGCTATAAAACCTGCATCAACAAAAAAATCATTTCCAAACAAAGAATTTAAAAATCTACTCACAGACCGAATAAAAGAGTGGGTAGAATATTACAAAGATGAAAAAAGTGTTGCAACCCGTTTTTTGTGGAATGCATTGCTGTAAATTTTAAAATCACTCCTAATAGCATTGATTTTTATTACAAACAATATTTGACTTGAAAATAAAATTAGAAATAGCGACCTAAAAAAAAACGGATTGATAAACATCCATCTTATTTATCATATTCAAAAATAAAGGGAGATAAATCAGGTATGATCTTTCTTGGGCGTTTGGTTTCAAGCCCATAAATTAACTGACCTAGATTTTTCAAAAAAGGAAATCCGATGGTTTCGTAATCATAAATATCATCATTTAGAATACCGTCTTTATTACAATAAATAGTTGCAGATAAAAAGAATTCTATCTTTTTTTTAAAATCTACGATATAAGCTACGTCAGTCAATTGACCATATGCATCTCCTTCCTTATTGAAAATTCTTATATTTTTTGGTATCAACCCTTTTTGAGAACCCAATAATAAAAATTTACCATAAGCAGGCCAATAGGTTGCAGTATCTGCCGAATAGGAAGGAAATATACTTTCTGTTGGCAATTGACTCATATTTTTCAACATAAAAGTTCTGTCATCTGCGTTAATATTAAAACGCTGTGCTAGACTTACACTGTTCGGAAAAACCAATCCAATTAAAATAGTATGCAAATCCTCTAAGCCAATCTTATTTTTTGTAGAGAAATCCATTGGCTGATTCACTAATTTACCTCCACTATAAAATGCTTTGCCAATAGAATCCTTACGAACTGGATATTTACGAAGTGCTGACTGCATCGGTTGATTATATAGACTACTACCCTGCGGTGATAAAAATTTGATAGGATTGGTATGCCTATTTTGATCAGCAGAAAGAGAAACGCCCAGACGATGGAAAATCTGAGTAGAACCATACCCTTTCTTCTGCAGCTGCTCATTAATATAATCTTGCCCTAAAAATTCATATAATCGATTGTAAGCGTCATTATCACTTACAATAAGAATTTTTTTAATATATTGTGCAATACTCGGTTTTCCATCCCTTGTGGTAGGGTCATTATAAACAGGGGTTTGGCCGCTATAGGCCTGATCTGTTAGCATGGTGGTATTTTTATCCAGTCCATTTATTTTCAGTTCGTTCAGCTTCTGCAAGGCTAATAATGAAATAGGTAGCTTTACAGTAGAAGCTGGATAAAAATACCTGTCAGAATTCAGGTTAAAACTATGATTAGTAAGCACAGGAATTCCATTATCCGATCTATCAATAGCGGTATAAATGATTTGAACGTTCCAATTCTCTCGATTTTTAAGTACCTGATCAAATAATTGTGGGTACTGGCTTAGCAGATTTTCAAAAAAGGTATCCTTTCTAACCACCTCCTTTACAACGACTTTTGGGGCTAAAACGGTAGGTTTTTCAACCACTGGAGGAGGTGTATTCTTAGTTACTGAGCAAGAAACTACCAACAAAGTGCCAGAAAGTAAAAAGACAAGGAGGGGTTTATTTAGTCCCATAGTAAGTATTTGAGTGTAAAATTCATTAAAAATCTAAAATAACCAGCCAACTACTTCAAAGAGTTTTTCCCCTATCTTTGCGGACTTCTAAAAAATTAACATTTTAGCTATTAAAAGTAACAGATTATGAAATTGAAAGGCTTAGTTTGGTTTTTCGCCATTGCACTAGTTTTTATCTCCCTTTGGGAACTATCCTACACATGGGTGATACAAAATTACGAAGGAAAGATAAAAGTACAGGCTGAAAGAATTGTAAAATCACAATTCCCTGATGCAAAGGGTGAGGATAAAGACTTACTTGTTAAAAGTAGGATGCAGCGTCTATTGGATAGTACAAGAGATAAAAGCATCTACCCAATAGTGGGTTCCACTTACCAAAAGTGTAAAGAAAACGAATTAAAACTTGGTCTTGATTTGCAGGGTGGAATGAGTGTAACCATGGACGTTAGTTTGGAGGGCTTATTGAAATCAATGAGTAACAACCCTAAAGATCCTGCACTTTTAAAAGCGATTCAAACAGCTAATGCTCAAAAAATAAGTAGTAATACCGATTATATTACCCTATTTACTTCTGCTTATAAAGAACAAAATCCAGGAGCAAAACTTACTTCATTATTTGCAGGTGCTGGTAAGCAAGTTAAAATAACGGATAGTGATGACAAAGTTGTTGACCAGATTAGAATAACCGCTAAAGGGGCTATTCAAGAAACTTATAAAATCTTATTAAAGAGAATTGATAAATTTGGTTTGGCTAGTCCTACAATCAATCTCGATGAAAACAGAGGTATTATAAACGTAGAGCTAGCAGGCATTACAGATAAAGAAAGAGTTAGAAAATTGCTTCAAGCAAGTGCCAATCTTCAATTCTGGGAAGTCTATAATATCAGTGAATTGGCTACTTCACTTCAAAATGCTGATAAAGCCGTAAGTGATTATTTAAGCGGAGTAAATGCTTCAGATACTTCTAACAAAAATATTGTAGACTCTGTAAAAAAAGCAGCTAATCAAAACGCCTTTTTTAAAGTGATCAACCCAATTGACGGACAACAGGATCCAAAAACTGGAAGACCTGTTTATAGTTCAGCTATTGGAAGTATTGCATTGAAAGATACCGGTGTTTTTAATTCCTACATGAATTTAGAAATTGTTAAAAACAGTTTACCTGCTGATGTTAAATTCCTTTTGGGTGTAGAAGAAAAAGCTGAAAAAAGTGGTCTTCGTTATTACCCTTTATATGCTATTAAAACTGTTCCTGGAACTGACAAAGCAAAACTTGAAGGAGAAGGTGTTGAAGAATCAAGCCAAGGTTTTGATGACAGAGGTCGCCCTTCAATTAAAATGCAAATGACAGCGGTTGGTGCTAAAACATGGGCTAGACTAACCACAGATAATACCAACCGTCCAATCGCAATCGTTTTGGATGATATTGTTTATTCTGCCCCTAATGTAAATGGTCCTATCGAAGGTGGTAGTTCTGAAATTTCTGGAAGCTTTACAACTGAAGAAGCACAAGATCTTGCCAATATTTTAAAATCTGGTAAAACCAATGCTCCAGCAAAAATTGTTGCTGAACAAATTGTAGGCCCTACCCTTGGTAAAGCTGCTGTAAGTGGTGGTATCATGGCTTTTGGCATTGCCTTTCTAGTAATTTTTGGTTTGATGCTAGTTTACTACAATAGTGGTGGCTGGGTTGCCAATATCTCTCTAATCTTAAACTTATTATTTACAATAGGCGTGTTGAGCGCTATGGGATTTACCCTAACCGCTGCAGGTATTGCTGGTTTAGTTTTAACCATTGGTATGGCAGTAGATACCAACGTAATTATTTTTGAAAGAATCAAAGAGGAACTTACCAAAGGAAAATCTTACGAACAAGCTGTTAACGACGGTTATAAGCGTTCACTCGCTCCCGTTATTGATGCGCACGTTACTACCCTATTAACCGCCATTATCCTTGCTTATTTTGGATTAGGCCCTGTATTGGGTTTTGCAACTACTCAAATCATTGGTATCCTTCTTTCATTATTCTGCGGAATTTTAGTATCCAGATTAATCACTGATTTCTGGACCAATAAAAAACGTCACTTTAATTACTTTACTGGTTTATCTAAGAGGGTATTTAAACATGCTAAATTCAAATTTATTGAGTACAGAAAAGTAGCTTATGGTATTTCAATTATTGTACTTTTATTAGGTGTTGGTTCTTATTTTAACAGTTTCCATTATGGAGTAGAATTTAAAGGTGGTCGTAGTTATACGATTGAATTCCCTCAATCTGTATCCAATGAATCTGTTCAAGATGATCTTAGAAAGTCTTTGCAAGGTGATTTTCCTATCATTAAAACAGTAGGTGATAATAAACATTTAAACATTACCACTTCTTATTTAATTGGACAAGACAATGCAGATGAGGCTGTTCAAATCAAGTTATATGAAGGTCTAAAGAAAGTGCTTCCTAATATCAGTTATGAGAACTTCTCTAAAAACAGTATTCAAAGTTCACAAACTATTCAGCCAACCATTTCTGCTGATCTAAAAGCAGGTGCTATCAAGGCTATTATATTTGGACTATTAGCTATTTTCATCTACATCTTTGTCCGTTTCCGTGACTGGAGATATTCTTTTGGAACAATTGTAGCTTTATTACATGATGTATTGGTAATGTTAGCGGTATTTTCATTCTTTAAAAATATCGTTCCATTCCCATTAGAAATTGATCAGCATTTTATCGCGGCTATTTTAACGGTTATTGGATTTAGTATGAACGATACCGTGATCGTGTTTGATAGAATCCGTGAATATAGTAAAGGCTCTAAGGCAAGTGATAAGGGAGATATTATTAATCGTGCTATTAATGATACACTTAGTCGTACGGTAATGACTTCACTAACGGTATTCTTAACCCTTTTAATCTTATTCATCTTTGGTGGAGAGGTTACTAGAGGTTTTGCATTCGCCATGTTGATTGGAGTAGTCACCGGTACTTACTCATCTATTTTTGTAGCGGCTCCAATATTGGTAGACTTTGCAAAAGACAAGGCCTTGGGAGAAGCAGAAATAATTAGTAGCGATAAACCTACAGCAAAAAAAGCTTAGTTTAAATTATATAGTTCCCAATAAAAATGCCTGTTCACTGAACAGGCATTTTTATTGGGAAAATAACAACCCATTGAAAGGTTGCCCCTAAGACTTTATAAATTATTAAACTGCAAATGAAGTGCCGCAACCGCAAGTATTACTCGCGTTGGGGTTTTTAAAGGTAAATCCACGAGAATTTAATCCACCCTGCCAATCCACTTCCATTCCCATTAAATAGATTCCATGAGAGCGATCCATAACACATGGAATAGCATTAATTTCAAAATGGTCATCTTTTTCAGTAGGCATATCAAATCCCAACACATAAGTCATGCCACTGCAACCTCCCCCTTTAACGCCTACACGCAAAACATTTCGTTTATCAAAATCAATTTCATTCATCAAGCGTTTAACTTCTTCCACTGCACCCTGTGTTAGACTAACGGGAGCTGCTATCATTGTTTCCATAAATTTGACTTTATTTATGTAAAGGTATCATTTTTTTTAAATGATGTAGATATCCTATTTTTTCGAAAGAAGGAAAATATGAGTACCTTATTGTTGTATTTTTGTAAAAAAACATGCTACTATTTGAAGTTGGAACCATAGAAATACAAGGAATAGCCATCGTACTCATCTTTGGGTTACTTTTTTATCTACTGACTGAACTCCGCTCGGTAAGAAGAGAAATCGCTCAAAAACAGCCGGTAAAAATAGTCAACGGACCTTTGATGCTGCAAGCCTATGAAAGACTTGCCCTACTTACCGACAGAATTTCTTTAAAAAACCTTATCACCAGAATGCATACCAACATTCTAACCGTTGCTGAATTACAAGCAGGACTTATAGAAACTATTCGCAATGAATTTGAACATAATACCACTCAACAGATTTATATCAATACGGAGGTTTGGAAAGCGATCACGAATTTAAAAGAACAAAATATTTTCATCATCAATCATTTGGCAAGTACATTAGCTCCCCAAGCAAATGCAATAGAATTGAGTAAAATTATTATGGAATATTGTTCTAATGACAATGCTGAATTAAGTCAATTAGTATTGGATGCTATTCAATTTGAAGTGAAAAAATTATTATAATTTTTAAATCGAATGCCTTAATTGCCTTTATGAAAAAAAAGTATACCGATGACGGCATTGAAATAAAGGAGGTATATACTAACCTTGATCTAGGCTTACCCCCTGATGAATTACCAGGTAAATTCCCCTTCACCAGAGGCATACAAGCTGATATGTATCGTGGTAAATTATGGACCATGCGGCAATATGCTGGATTTAGTACTGCACAAGAGAGTAACCTACGCTATCATTATTTATTATCAAGAGGTGTTAATGGACTAAGTATAGCTTTTGATTTACCTACTCAAATAGGATTCGACAGTGACCATGAACTTTCAGAAGGTGAAGTAGGTAAAGTGGGGGTTGCAATAGATTCTCTTGAAGACATGGAAGTTTTATTCAAGGGAATAAAATTAGAAGAAATTACTACTTCGATGACCATCAATGCTACTGGTTTTATTTTGCTTGCATTTTATATTGCGTTAGCAAAAAAACAAGGGGCAGATTTAAATAAAATCTCTGGTACCATTCAAAATGACATTTTAAAAGAATACGCAGCAAGAGGAACCTATATTTACCCTCCCCAGCCCTCCATGAGAATCACCACAGATATATTTGAGTGGTGTGAAAAAGAAATTCCAAAATGGAATACTATTTCAATTTCTGGATATCATATCCGAGAAGCAGGTAGTACTGCCATCCAGGAAATTGCATTCACTTTAAGTAATGGAAAAGCTTATGTAAAGGCAGCTTTAGAAAAAGGAATAGCTATCAATACGCTAGGCAAACGACTCTCCTTCTTTTTTAATGCCCACAATAATCTATTCGAAGAGGTATCTAAATTTAGAGCGGCAAGGAAAATGTGGGCTATTATCATGAAAGGTCTAGGTGCAACTGACCCTAAAGCAATGATGCTTCGCTTTCATACACAAACGGGAGGTGCTACGCTCACTGCTCAACAACCATTCAATAATATTACGCGTGTTGCACTTCAAAGCCTTTCAGCTGTGTTAGGTGGTACTCAAAGCCTTCATACTAACAGTTATGATGAAGCGCTTAATTTACCGAGTGAAGAAGCAGCTGCTATTGCTTTAGGTACACAACAAATTGTTGCCTACGAAAGTGGAGTTCCTGATACGGTAGACCCCTTAGCTGGTAGTTTTTTTATTGAAAGTCTGACCAATGAAATAGAAACGAAAGCATGGGAAATTATCAAGAAAATTGATGCGATGGGAGGAAGTGTAGCGGCTATAGAACAAGGATACCTGCAAGATGAAATTGCTAAAAGCGCCTACGAATACCAGCGACAAATTGAAAGCGGTGAAAAAATTATAGTGGGTGTCAATAAATTTCAAAACGAAAAAAGCACTGCTCCTTTTGGTTTTAAAATCAATGATAGTATCCGTCAGATTCAAATAGATCAACTCAACGCATTAAAATCTAGAAGAGACAACACAAAAGTACAAGACTGCTTGGATAAAATTAATGAGGCTGCTAGAGGAAATAGTAACCTAATGCCCTTTGTACTAGATGCAGTAGAAAATTATTGCACCCTCGGTGAAATTTCAGATGAACTAAGAAAAGTTTTTGGAGAATATAAATAGCTATAAACAACAAGATGATAGCTTTTTAAACTATCATCTTGTTGGCAGACTATAAAATAGTAAATTGATTATTTTAAAATTGACTCCAGCTTACTCTCTAGCGCTGGCCCCCTTAAATTTTTAGCTATAATTTTTCCATCAGGTCCTATCAAAAAATTCTGTGGAATACTATTTATCTGGTATAACTGAGCAACCGAATTTTTCCATCCCTGCAAATCACTTACATGCCCCCAGATAAGACCATCCGCCGCAATTGCTTCCAACCAAGCAGATTTAGTTTTATCTAAAGAAACCCCCAATACGGTGAAATTTTTACTTTTAAATCGATTGTAATTGGCCACCACATTTGGATTCTCTTGTCTACAAGGGCCGCACCAACTTGCCCAAAAATCAACCAACACATACTTACCTCTATAAGAAGAGAGGCGGACAGGTTTATCAGAAGTATCTGCTTGTGTAAAATCAGTTAAAACAGTACCAACGGCATTTCTTTTAGATTCGACTATTTGTTGAGCAACATAATTACCCATCGGCGTATTCTTAACTTCAGTAGATAACTGGTTAAATAATTCTTCAGTTTTACCTATTTCAGGACTTAATTGACTAGATCTAATAACGGCTAAGGGTGCTACAAAAGAACCACTCTCCCTTTTAACGAAATTTTCTATCGCTGCCATTGCACTCGCTACCTCTTGTACATTATTTAAATTATTAGAAGAAAATAATTTTTCATAGGGTGCCAACAATTGATTGAGTTTTATAAAATCATTATGAGAAGAAGATCCAGTAACCACGGCTATTTCCAAAGAATCTTTTACTCCCCTTATTTGTACATTGCTATTATCCAAAAACAAAGTAATATAAGGAGGCTTTTTATCAAAGAGTATAATTTTAAAATCAGGAGTAACCAATTTACCCTTAAATGAAAAAGTATTATTAGTAAGGGTTGTCTCTGATTCTGGAGCACCCGTTTGGCCATTCAACAAGGAAACATTAGTGCCATCAGGAAAACCTTTTATTAACCCTGAAATACTAAATCCATCTACATTTTTTTTGGTGATAGGCTTGTTCGTTGCTGGCGATACTTTTCCAGTTGAAGTTGACTTTTTGATTGTCTGACTTTGAGCAATCAACCAAGAGGGTATTAACAGAATAAAAAGGGAAAAAATCTTCATTTCAAATATTTTAATAATGCAATTTAATTTTTTTTATAATATGGATCTATGTTAGCACATTATTTAAGAATTCTTTAGTAGAAAGTTGAATATTCGTAGACCCCTCCAGGGACTTAATATAGGCACTTCCAATGATAGCACCATTGGTATATTGACAAGCAGATTGGAAGGTTTCCTTATCTTTTATTCCAAAACCAACTAGAATTGGATTGTTTAATTGCATTTCCTTCAATCGCTTAAAATAAGTAGATTGATCTGCAATGGCTTTATTATTTCCAGTGGTGGAGGAAGAAGATACCGCATATAAAAATCCACTACAAAGGCTGTCAATTTTCCTTATTCTTTCTTCTCCAGTTTCCGGAGTAACTAAAAAAATAAATTTAAGACCATGCTCATCAAAAAGAGGTTGATAGTCATTTTCGAATTCATACATAGGTAAATCAGGTAATATCACACCATCTACCCCTACCGCTGCCGCTGCTTCGCAAAAGTTTTTAAGTCCGAATTGCAAAATTGGATTCATGTACCCCATTAAAATAATGGGTAGATGAATAGTTGAACGAATATTTTTCAATTGCTCAAACAAAACCGGAATACTCATTCCATTCTCAAGGGCAACCATATTACTCTGCTGAATCACAGGACCATCTGCTAATGGATCACTATAGGGCATTCCAATTTCAATAATATCAGCACCATTTTCTTGTAAGGAACTTAGTACTTCTACCATACTGTTCAACTGAGGATATCCAGCAGTGCAATACACATTTAATACCGACTGCTTTTTTTGCTTAAATAACGAATCAATTCTATTCATAAAATTTTTGATACTTTCTGCAGTTTAAATAATTTAGTTAACAATATAAAAACTACAAATATTTCATATAGGTATCCAAATCCTTATCTCCCCTTCCACTCAAACAGATAACCACCACATCTGTCTTTTCAAAATGAATATCATTCAATACTGAAAAAGCGTGCGCAGTTTCTAAGGCAGGTATAATGCCCTCCGTTCTACTGATTTCAAAAGCTGACTGCAGCGCCTGTTCATCAGTAGCACTCATAAAAGTACCTCTGCCGCTTTTAAATAAATGAGCATGTAGTGGACCAATTCCAGGGTAATCCAATCCAGCAGAAATGCTGTGCGGTTCTATCACCTGACCATCATTGGTCTGCATTAACAAACTTTTGCTTCCATGTAAAATACCTGGTTTACCCAGTTGAGTCGTGGCAGCACTCATTCCACTAGCTATACCACATCCAGCTGCTTCCACCGCAACTAATTTAACCGACAGGTCATCTAAAAAATGATAGAACGCACCAGCTGCATTACTTCCTCCACCCACACAAGCTATCACATGCGTAGGATAAGGACTACCCGTTTTTTCAATTAACTGTTTTTTTATTTCTTCACTTATTACACTTTGAAATTTAGCCACCATATCTGGATAAGGATGAGGACCCACTACACTTCCAATAATATAATGTGTATCAACTGGATTATTAATCCAGTCTCTGATCGCTTCATTGGTAGCATCTTTTAATGTTTTACTGCCACTAACTGCTGGTACCACTTTTGCTCCTAACATTTTCATACGCGCAACATTGGGTGCCTGACGCTCAATATCCTTTTCACCCATGTAAACAATACACTCTACCCCCTTAAGCGCACATACTGTAGCAGTGGCTACTCCGTGTTGACCCGCACCGGTTTCAGCAATGATTCTTTTTTTTCCTAATCTTTCTGCAAGTAATATTTGCCCAATGGTGTTATTAATTTTATGCGCTCCCGTATGACAAAGGTCTTCCCTTTTCAAATAAATAGAAGCCCCGTGTTTTTGACTCAATCTTTCAGCAAAAAATAAAGGAGTTGGTCGGCCTACATAATCTTTTAATAACTGCTGAAAAGATTCCTGAAAACTAGGATCACTCATAATCTGTAGGTACTGTTCCTGTAACTGCTTTACATTAGGATAAAGCATTTCAGGGATAAAAGCACCCCCAAAATCTCCATAATATCCATGGGTGTCTACAGAAAAATTGTTTTGTTGAACTGTCATCATCTACATTTTAAATTATATCCTCATCAAAGAGAACTAATAATATTTTTTATAAAGAAAATCATTGTATAAAAATCAATTGATTACAATTGAAATCAATCAAAGTGTCAGCTGCATAAATTTAAGGTCCATCCATCTGCCAAACTTAAAGCCTACCTCTTTAAAATGAGCTACCTCAATAAAACCAAATTTTTCATGCAAAGCTATACTGATATCATTGGTGGCTTCTATTCCTGCTACTATTGCATGAATATTTAATTGCTTGGCTGCATCTATCAAAGCGGGTAATAATAATTTTGCAACACCTTGTCCTCTATTTTCTGGACGAACATATACTGAATTCTCTACCGTAAATCTAAATCCAGACCAAGGTCTAAAAGTAGCTATTGTAGCAAACCCAAGAATTACTCCCTGTGATTCAGCAACCAAAACTGGAAAACCTTGTTCTTTTTTTAATGCAAACCATTCCTTTCTCATTGCAAGGGTATGCGCTTGCTCATGCCATACCGCCAAAGTATTCAGGATAATTTCATTGTAAATTTCCAACATTGCCGGCAGATCTTCTTCAGTTGCATTCCTTACAGTAACCATAAAATATTTTTAAATAGCTTAACCTAGTTGGCTATAAATTATTTAATTCCTTGCCTTAATTGCAGCAATAAAGCCATGTCTTTTATACCAGGACTTTTTTCAAACTTACTATTCACATCAATACCAAAATAGTCGGGATGTTTAAATGATTTAATTATTTCCAAATCATCCAAACTAATTCCTCCACTTAAAAAAAAGGGTTTTTCAATTTTACTTTTCTTCACTAATTTCCAATCAAACTTTTTTCCTGTGCCCCCTGCTTGTCCATCTTTAGAAGCGTTATCAAATAAATAATAGTCACAAACTTCATCATAGTCTACAATCATATCATCAATCGAAGTAATTTTATCACTTATTGAAAACGCTTTGATCACTTCCACGTCTTCAGATAATTCTTCACACAATTCAGGTGTTTCATCCCCATGTAACTGAACCACATCTAATCCATAATCATCTACCCTTTGCATAATTTCATCATATTCAGCATTGACGAATACGCCTACCTTCTTTAGATCAAAATCAGTATCCTTTAATTCATCTTTAGAAATTTTATCGACTACATAGCGAGGAGAAGCTTTATGAAATATCAAACCTGCATAGGCAACATTCAATGCATCTAATTGTTGCAATTGCTTTAGCTGAGTAATCCCACATACTTTTAAATTCATTGACACTTAATTTAATGATTATAGTTGATTGATAAAATTTTTTATTAGTTCTGTATCTTTTATCCCAGGTAAAGATTCAAATTTGCTATTGATATCAATAGCAAATAACGCTTTAGCCTCTGGCTTTGTTTGAAATTCTTTTAATTTAATTACATCAGTAGGCTCAATTCCACCACTTAAAAAATAAGGTTTACCCACTTCCACATCCTGTAATTTTTCCCAGTTAAATTTCTTGCCTGTTCCTCCGTAACCCGCACCCTCTGTATCAAACAAATACATATCACACACTTCACTGTACTCTCTAATTCGCCAACTTATATTATCAGATTCGCTGATTCGAAAAGCTTTTATAACAGAAATATAATCTGCTAGCTTTTCACAATAGCGAGGCGTTTCATCTCCATGCAATTGAACCATATGAAGTCTACATTCATCCACCATCTGTAACACCTCTTCAATAGACGCATTTACAAAAACACCCACTTTGTTGGTGGTGGTTTCTTTTTTTATCTGACTGGTAGTCATATGTCGCAATACATAACGAGGCGACTTAGGATAAAAAATTAGTCCAGCAAATGCCGCGCCTAGTTCAGGTAAAATGGATAACTGTTCTACCTGAGTGATGCCGCACACTTTTACTCTCATTTTTCTTTTGCATTAAGTTGTTGAACAAAAATGGCAAAAGCAATCGTTGGATCAGGCTGCTTCATAAAGTTTTCTCCAATTAAAAAACCTTTAAATCCAGCTTGACGAAAGATACGAATTGTTTCAATATCATTAATACCGCTTTCAGCAATTTTAATTTTATCTGCAGGTATTTTTTTGCTCAATTCAATTGATCGATTGATATCAACAGTAAAAGTTTTTAGATCGCGATTATTTACCCCCACCAACTCAGTTTCATCGCAAATATGTTCTAGCTCTTCGGCTGCATGTATTTCTAGCAAAACTTCTAGCTGAATACTTTTTGCAAAAGCAGCCAGTTCTTTTACCCTTTTGGGTGTTAAACAAGCAGCAATTAATAAAATCACATCTGCTCCCATTGATCTAGCTTCAACAATTTGATATTCATCTATTATAAAATCTTTGCGAAGAATTGGAATATTATTGACTCTAGCTTTCCGAAGATCTTGCTCAGACCCTCCAAAAAAATGTTCATCTGTAAGTACTGAAAGACAACTTGCACCATTCATTGTGTAGGCCTTAGTTACCTCCAATACATCTGCTGTGCCATTAATAATTCCTTTAGAAGGGGATTGACGTTTGAACTCAGCAATAATGCCAGTTTTATTTTCATCCAGTAGGAAATGTTTTAGCGAAAAAGTAGGTCGATTAAATAAATCGCTTTGCTTTAACTCCTCTATGCTAACCATCGCCTTATTACTAGCAACTTCAATATGTTTTTTTGCAATAATGGTTTCTAAAATATTCATGCTGTTTCTAGGTATTTATAATTAGTCCAAACTAATCAAACTCACTTTATTAAAATAATTACTTACAAAGCTTTTTAAGCACTCCCAAAGCTTTACCACTTGCTAAACTTTCTGTTGCTAACTGGTAGCATTCATCATATGAACTATATTGTCCAGTACACTGAAGGGCCATTGCTGAATTAGCTAATACCACAGCGTTTTGTGCCAAACTCCCCTTTCCTTCCAAAATATCAATAAATATTTTAGCTGCTTGTTCTACAGTGTCTCCTCCATAAATATCTTCTGGGTTGACAACTCTATTCCCCAACTCTTCCGCACTAAATATTCTTTCCCCTTCATTAGTTATTACTTTAGTATCTCCTGTTAATGAAATTTCATCGTAACCATCAAGACTATGTATGATAGTAAAATTATTTCCAGTGGGTTGTAATAAATAGTTATAAATTCTTGCCATTTCTAAATTATAAACCCCAACAAGTTGATGCTTTGGAAATGCAGGATTCACCATTGGACCTAGCATATTAAAAAAAGTACGGATACCTAAATTTCTTCGAATTGGGCCTACTGTTTTTAAAGCAGGGTGAAAAAGAGGGGCATGTAAAAAACAAATATTCGCAGTGGCTAACTGATCTTCTAAGGTGGCTACATCATTGGTAAACTGATAGCCCAACTGCTCCATTACATTGCTTGAACCACTGATGGAAGAGGCTCCATAATTTCCATGCTTGGCGACTTTATTTCCTGTACCCGCTACTATAAAACAACTTAGTGTAGAAATATTAAAAGTATTTTTTCCATCACCTCCTGTTCCTACAATATCCAATACCTCCATTCCATTCAAGTCTATCCGAACACACAATTCCAAAAGTGCATCTCGAAAACCCTGCAGTTCTTCTATGGTAATCGTTCGCATCAAAAAAACGGTTATAAATGAAGTGATTTCACTTTCATTGTAAACCCCCTGTGCAATATTAGTCAGCACTTCTTTTGCTTGTTCCCTTGAAAGCGTTTTGTGCTCAAATAAAAAATTTAATATTTTTTTCATCCCTTCTACTTAAATTAATTTTTATATAATTACCTCCTACCTGATAGATCAATTTCGATATTACAAACCAAGCCAATTGCGCATCATTTTTTCGCCATCCACTGTTAGTACACTTTCTGGATGAAATTGCACTCCTTGAACATCATATTTTTTATGTTGCAATCCCATAATGAAACCATTGGAATCTAATGCAGTAATTTCAAGTTCTGCTGGGAAATCTTTTTCACTTACGATCCATGAATGATAACGACCCACTTCAATTGAATTACCCAGTCCCTTTAAAATTTGCGACGATGGGTTGGTAATGCTTATTGGCGTTGCAATACCATGATATACTTTATCGAGATTAACCAAAGTTCCTCCAAAAGCTTCTCCGATAGCTTGATGGCCCAAACAAACTCCCAATATAGATTTACTAGATGCATATTCCTTTATCAGCGGTAATAACAAACCTGCCTCTTCTGGAATACCAGGTCCTGGAGAAAGAATTATTTTATCATAAGCTTTCACCTCTTCCAATGCAATCTGGTCATTTCGAAATACATCCACCTTTTGCTGCATAATTTTTTCAACTAAGTGCACCAGATTATAGGTAAACGAATCATAATTATCAAATACTAATATCTTCATTATTAAATATTTTGTGCCATTACAATGGCCTGTTTTAAAGCATTCAATTTGTTATTCACTTCCTGCAACTCACTTTCTGGACTACTAGCAGCCACTATACCAGCTCCTGCTTGATAAAAAAGTGTATTTTGTTTACTTAAAAAAGTACGGATCATTATTGCATGGTTGCATGTTCCATCAAAACCCATATATCCAATAGCACCTCCATAATAACTTCTGCCCGTTGGTTCATTCTCATTGATCAATTGCATTGCCTTAAATTTTGGTGCTCCACTTAAAGTGCCTGCTGGAAAACTTACTGCCAATAACTTAAATGGATTGGTTTCTGCGACGACTTTACCTACCACCTCACTTACCAAATGAATAACATGAGAATAATAATTTACCTTTTTATATTGAGTCACCTCTACCTCACTGCACATTCGGCTTAAATCATTTCTTGCCAGATCAACTAGCATCACATGCTCTGCATTTTCCTTAGGATCATTTTCCAATTGAATAGCTAAAGCCTTATCAGTTTCATCATTACCTGTTCTTTTAAATGTACCCGCAATTGGATGAACTACCGCCCTACCATTTTGAACGATCAGTTGACTCTCGGGGGATGAACCCATCAGTTTATAATCACCATAATCAAAATAAAATAAATATGGACTTGGGTTTATACTCCTCAATGCACGATACACATTAAATTCATCTCCAGAAAAGGATTGCTGAAATCTTCGACTCAAAACTATCTGAAATACATCCCCTCTTAGGCAACTGGCAATACCTTTTTTAACCATTGCTATATAGGCTGCATCAGTTAGATTAGAATGCTCTATGCCATTTGAAGAAAAGGGAAATGTTGGTACATCTTTACTTTTTATAAGACTTTCGATAGAATCAATATCACTTTCTATACCATCAATAGCATTTTCACAAATGAATAATTCATTTTTAAAATGATTAATAGCTATAACGTATTGATACAATCGATAACGCATCAGCGGTATATCAACACCAGCCTGCTGATTTCCATTTTCTAACTTGATGGAATCAAAAAACTGAACCGCATCATAGGTACAATAGCCAAATAACCCTTGAGCAACATTGATGGGTTTAGGGACATTTGAACTAATTTCAAATCGCTGCATAAAATCCCATAAAAGGTCAGGTACTTTGGAAGGACTTGAAATTGTTGACTTTTCAGGACTTTGTCCAGGAAGTTTATATTCGATGGTATTGGCTGTTCTTATTTCTATACCAGCAATGGCATTAATACCAATAAAAGTATAGCTGTTTTCACCTGCATGATAATCAGAACTTTCTAGTAAAATAGTGTCCCTAAACCTATCCCTTAGTCGCAAGTAAATTCCTACTGGAGTATAGACATCTGCCAGAAGTGGTTTGTAATTGGTGTTTATAGTTATTTTTTTCATATTTCTCAGCCAATGAAGGCTTTTACTTTAAAGTCCCCACCCTTTGTCGGAACCAGGTGAAGGAGCAAATGATCAAAATTTTAATTCAATTAACCTCTATCGAAACTTGGTTCTAAAGCCTAGGAGGTAACAAAAAACCCCAACACATTGTGTCGGGGCCTTAATATATTATACATACAATAGCGTATCGACACATCAAAATATTGACTGCCACCACCAACCATTGCTATTTAAAATTGTATTTTTCATTTCTTTTACAAAGATGAGGGCTAATTATTAAAAAAAAAACTTTTTTTTAATTGAATTAAAAAAATGCCCTATTGCAGGCAAGGAATTGAAGGCCTATATTACAATAGCAATTGAAGCTAAATAGATTTAAGTAAATTTGAAGTCAACTTTAAGTCATATTTTAACCGCTTATTTAAACTTGAAATATTTTCCTTCATCTATTACTAGATAATAAATATTTATGCAAATTGTCATCTTTGGGGCTACTGGAATACTGGGCATTCAACTGGTTAAACAAGCGCTTTATAATGGGCATCAGGTTAGAGCATTTGGTAGAAATGTTTTTACGGCCGATCTACCTAAAAACGACCAGCTAGAGCTCGTTCAAGGGGCCTTATTTGATCAGGAACAGGTTTATGAAGCAATTACAGGCGCTGATGCGGTGATTACCTCAATTGGCGGTGATTCCAAGGGCGCTGATCTGACAAGATCCCTAGGTATGAAAAATATCATTGCCCAAATGCAAAAAGCCCATATTAAAAGGATTGTTGCTGTAGGTGAAAGGAGTATTCTTCATGCTAACAAAGACCGCTTAATTATGGACTTACCTGACTTTCCAGCCAAATTTTTACCCATAAGTAGGGAACATCTAAAAGCTTATCAATACTTAAATGCCTCGATGCTGGATTGGACTATGGTCTGTCCCCCTGATATCATCGATTCAGATCCAACGGGTAATTTTATCACCAGCTCAGATTTTGCCCCCAACCCCGACTCAAATAAGATTATTGCCGCAGACCTAGCCCTATTCATACTGAAAGAAGTAAACAAAAATGAATACTTACAGCACAGAGTGGGAATTTGTAATGAATAGACTACCTTTTTTACCTTAATCGGGTATTCCTTTCCACCTCTTCCATTTCATCGTCCTCTAGCCTAACCAACACCATATGATTCAAGCTTTCTAGGTTGGTCATCCATATACTTCTGCCCGCTAATTTATAATTGGCTACATGGGTGATCCTAAAATCCTCATAAGACCCTTGAATTCTATCCCTAATTGCCGCAGGAAGATGCTTCTCTTCTCCATAACTAATATCATAATTCAAATACCCCTTTTGACTAAATAAAGTCTGGTGTTTCATGTCATTTTCGATAAAACGAGCCAAATACTTTTTATCCAAATCGTACCATTTAAGATTTTTTGCCTCTGGAAATGCTTTTTTAAATGCCTTATCCACTACCTCGTTCACCATTGTTCCTGCCGTAACCACAATGGTAGGCAAAGTAGTTAGGGTATCTGTTTGTTGCGCCACTAGCTTAGCAGTTCCAATAACTACTATTAGTAAAACTGCCATTAATTGCTTTTTCATGTTTTTAATTTTAATAAAATGAATAAATTATGATCTGTGATTTTTACACTACAAATTAATCAGATTAAAAAAATGTAAACAATGATATCAATCAAAGATTGCTTTGACACTTATCAGTTGAAATAATAGCTAATTGTTCCAAATAACCTTATAAAATTTTACCCTAATCCTACCATTTCTTATGGGCACAAAAAAAGCTTTTGCGGAGAGCAAAAGCTTTTTTTACTATTATTAAAAAACTATTTATTTCAAATCTGCAGCAACAGAAACCTTAGACTCTGTAGCCACTTTGCCTGCAGCAATTGCTGGACCATTAATGCCATATTCAGCCAATGGTACATTGAAATCACTTGCTACTTTAATCGAACCGCCAGCTACTGTTATAGAACCAGCAGAACTAACCGATTTAGTAACTCCATGAATGGTAAGATCACCCTTTACTTGAGCTGCATAAGTACCATCTTTTTTAAAATTGATTGCACTTAAATTAGCAATATTTCCCTTAAAAGTAGCCGTTGGAAATTTTTCTGAATCCATCCAAACTGGACTGTTAAAATGCTCTTGCATCATTGGATTTTCAAAACTGAAATTTTTAACAATGACTTCAAATGCAACAGTTCCTTTTACAATATCTAGCGAAGCTATCACTGTTTTGTTTTCACCCTTTGGCTTTGCATCCTTAGCGGTAGTAGCATTAAAAGAGATCGTACAAGAAGTAGTCGTTTTTTTACGACCCGCATTTTCACCTGGAAGATTGGCTGATTTTTCTTTTTTAGAAATTGACACAGCATTTTTTGCAAAAATTGAACCAGTAACGGTAACTAAAGCAATTAATAAAATTGTTTTTTTCATTTTTTAGTTTTTATAAATTTTAATGATTGATTGCACATCGTTTGAAGGTAATATATTCAGTTTCAAGTATTTTACTAAAAGCCCCCCCACTACAAGATCCCTTTATTGAAACTTTCTCTCCTACCTTTATTTTCTCAGCCAACCCTTTATCTTGCTGCTGAAAAGCAAAGATAACATATGAACCTGAAGTTGAATCAGCCATTTTTATATTAACCGTACTATCCACTCCTTCCACCTCTGAAACCTCCCCATTTACCACCATCATTTTCTCTACATACTTTTTATTGGCCAAACTATCATTTCTTTCAAACTCATGAATCAGATCCAAAGCAGTTACTGTATAAGCAGGAACAATTTTGCTAGTATCTGAATATTTTTCAGTCAAAACATACCAAACCCAAATTATTCCAACCATAAAAAGAACGAGGGCCAATAGCCCCATTTTTTTTAACAACGAATATTTTTTTTTAGTCGGAACCTCCATCTGATTTTAATTTGAATAAAGTAAAATTAATACTTTCTTTTAATTTGAACTGTTTATGAAATGGTAAAAATAGTTTACCCCCCTTTTGAATGGTAATAACTCCCTTCAAAATTCAATTAACTGAATTACCTATATTTGTTAGCATTGGTTATTAAATATATTATAATTAGAACTACTTTTTTCTTAAAACAAATTATGAAAATAACACGACTATTACTTTACTTTTTCCTTTTAATATGTAATTGGGCAGTAGCACAAAATAAAACAAACAAGCAATATGCTGGAAATCCAGTATTCCCAGGATGGTATGCAGATCCAGAAGGAACAGTTTTTAAAAATACTTTTTGGATTTACCCCACCTTTTCTGCCCCCTATAACCAGCAAGTTCACTTTGATGCTTTTTCCTCAAAAGATTTAGTCAGTTGGACAAAGCATCCCAATATTTTAGACACTTCCTCCATTCAGTGGGCTCACCGAGCCATGTGGGCGCCGGCTATCATTGAAAAAAATGGAAAATATTATTTATTCTTTAGTGCAAACGATATACAAAATGAAAAACAAAAAGGTGGAATAGGTATCGCTATAGCTGATCAACCGGCTGGCCCCTTCAAAGATTATCTGGGTAAACCTTTGATAGCCGATTTTTACAATAAGGCCCAACCTATTGATCAATTTGTATTTAAAGATCTAAATGGAGCTTATTATCTAATTTATGGTGGATGGGGACACTGTAATATCGCTCAACTGAAGGAGGATTTTACCGGATTTATACCCTTTGAAGATGGCAAAATTTTTAGAGAAATTACTCCCGATCAATACAAGGAAGGTCCAATGATGTTTGTAAGAAAAGGTAAATACTATTTTATGTGGTCGGAAGGTGGTTGGACCGGCCCTAATTACAGTGTAGCCTATGCCATAGGAGATTCTCCTTTTGGCCCATTCAAAAGAATTGGTAAAATACTAAAACAAAATCCAGCCATCGCAACTGGTGCAGGACATCACTCAGTTATCAAAATACCCTCCAAAGACAAGTGGTATATTGTTTACCATCGCAGACCTTTGGGCGAAACAAATGCTAATTCAAGAGTTACCTGTATAGACAGAATGTATTTTGATAGAGAGGGATTAATAAAGCCAGTAATTATCACCAATGAAGGCGTTAAAAAAACGCGACTACGGTAAAACCAGTTAAGGAAAGGAGAAAAATTACGAAAATTTGAAAGAGCCATTCAAAAAATAGCGGACATAAAAATGGCAAGTTACTTACATCGCACCGCTCAACCATTTACCCTTGCTACCTTCCGGTCCTGGGGGAGTTCAACAGGAGCTGGTCGTATAAGACTTGCCGTGGCAAATATAAGCCAGACTGTTTAATTTTTTTGATAAATATTCATTCCATTCGTAACACTCTGTTACTTCAGCCTACCGGCCGCTATTTGCAGCTAAAAATTTATTCCTGGCCTATCTGTCCTGGTGGCTATTTTTCCAATTCCAATTAGTTGATCCGCTTGATCAATGAAAGATTTATAATAAATTAAGATAGTGTACGTATTTTCAGTTTCCCAATAGTTACCATCGATTTCAACTTTTTTAGATGGGTTATTTTTATCCACCATTAGGTAGCCGTAACTGTAATATCCCTGCTTTAGAAATTGACTTCCTTCATACAGGCCAGTTTCAGCGTTAAACTGAAGTTTAGTTTGCTGATTGAATTGATAATCGGTTAGCTGACCAATCAAATACAAATCTTTATCTGAATAGGGTAAGCCATTAGGCGTTCGGTATCTAAATTGGACGGTTGCAAAATCTCCTTGCCAATAAGGATTTATTGACTCATAAGTAGTCACCTGATAAAACCCATTAAAATCTCGGAAGTAAACATATTGCTGATTGCTGCGATCTATGTCTGGTTTTACAAAAATCTTGGTAGCAGTTTTAGAATATTCAGCCCGCTCTACCCTTTCACTCTGTAAACTAAAACTTCTTAAATCAAGCCATCGCCATTCCTTACCCCCAGCAAAACTATACTCATTCTCATTATTATATTCCAGTGTATTGCCCCTAATAAAAGTTGGACGGACATTTCCCTGGGCATTATCCCAACGATTATTTTGAAGGATCACCACTTTTATCTGTTGATTAGCATCAAATGCATTTAACCCTTCTAGATTTACTGAGAACTTAATTCTTTGATGCGTATTAAAAAGTTGAGGGGTAAATGGTTGGACAAATTGAGCCATTACTGAAGACTTAGTATCTAAAACTAATAACTTCCTTGAAAGAACCAGTTTCGAAGTATCCCCATCTAGAAAAACTTTTAACAAGTAATTTCCACTTTTAGTAGGAAGCGTATTGGCCTCTGGAAGAATCACTTGATAATGAGTATAACGAGTAAAAGCAATAGAAGAAAAACGATAGGTGGAAATTCGCTGTTGGGTAAAACCTTTAATATAGTCAAAGGGGCTAATTAACAATGGCTTCCAATTATAATCACACATTTGATAGGTGTAATAATAATTTTTTACATTAGCCTCTATATCATCAAAATGTAGCTCCAAACGGTCCCCACTGTTGAGTTTATAAACTGGCAAAGTCAATTGATCTCCATAAATATGAAAGCGAACTGCCTTAATATTGGATTTGAAAATACCCTCTGGATTTAGCTGAGCAGTCAAAGAATTGACCGAAAATAATAAAATCGTTGAAAAACAGATTAATTTAAAAAGATACATTAGCGTTGAAAATATTTACTTTTGAAAGATACTAAAATTATGCCGATTGAATTTTTCAGCATTTATAGCAAAAAGAATCGCCTTTAACCGACAAGATACTTTTTCCCGATTCATCATTCGATTGGCAATTGGAGCTACTTCCGTTAGTGTGGCCGTAATGATTGTAACGATCAGTTTTGTAAATGGCTTTCAGCAGGTTATTAGCAATAAAGTATTTAGTTTCTGGGGCCATATTCATGTACAACAGGATATTGAAAATAGAGTAAGTATTGCCGAGGAATATCCTATTGCAAAAAATGATACCGTAGAAAAATTCATTCGACTATTACCTGAGGTGAAATCCATTGAACGCTATGCTACCAAATCGGTATTACTTACTTATGGTACTGATATTGAAAGCATTTTAGTAAAAGGGGTTGACAGTACTTTTGATTACTCAAGGCTAACCCCTTTTTTAATTCAAGGTAAATGGGTTTCTTTTTCTGATAGTGGTTACAGTAAAGAGATTAATATTTCTTCCTATATCGCCAACCAATTGAATGTTAAATTAAATGACACCCTACTCTCCTTTTTTATTCAACAAGATGGTACTCGGCGACCTAGAAAATTGAAAATTGCAGGAATTTTCAAAACCTCCATCGAGGAATATGACAAGCAGTTTGGTATTTGCGATATCAACTTGATTAGAAGAATGAACGACTGGAACTCAGATCAGATTGGTGGATACGAAATTTTTTTAAAAGATTATACCCAGACTGATTCAGTTGCAAAAATTATCAAAAATGAAACTCCCCAAGGATGGAATAGTAAAACCATTCAAGCAATTTATCCCAATATATTCGATTGGTTAGGTCTTCAAAATGATATCAAACTAATTTTAATTGGTATCATGATGATAGTTGCCATTGTGAATTTAATAACCTGTCTACTGATTATAGTTTTAGAACGGACAAAAATGACAGGAATATTAAAAGCCATTGGTGCAAGTGACTGGGATATTCAAAAAATATTTCTTTACAACACTACAATAATCACTTTTACTGGTATAATTGTAGGAACAATTTTTGGGCTTGCCATCTGTTGGTTACAAGAAAAAACTGGATGGATAAAATTAGATGAAGAGGCTTACTACATGCGGTCAGCACATGCTCAAGTAATTTGGTGGCAAGTTATATTAGTAGACCTAATTACATTGGTTACCTGCTTTGCTACTTTAATTATTCCAACAATGTTGGTTAAAAAGATTAAACCTATAAAGGCGATTCAATTCAGATAATAAAGTATTAGAATTTCCCGTAGGACTCCTTAATAAATAAGCAGGAAAAGATTATTTTAAATCACATGCGATAAAATAATGCCTGTAGCAACGGCTGCATTAAGTGATTCAGCGCCCCCTGCTTTAGGAATGGTTATTTTTTCATTGGCTAAATCTAAGACTTCTGCACTTAACCCCTTAGATTCATTTCCAATTAAAATGATAGCTTCTTTTAAGCCTTTTATACTATCAATACCTGCTCCATTCAAGGCGGTAGCAAAAATT
Organism: Ferruginibacter sp.; assembly: GCA_030831945.1. Classification (GTDB taxonomy): domain Bacteria; phylum Bacteroidota; class Bacteroidia; order Chitinophagales; family Chitinophagaceae; genus Ferruginibacter. The sequence goes on along the minus strand of JAURKC010000030.1, from coordinate 122,536 downwards.
TTAATATCACGATTTTTTATCAACCAATCTGTCAAATTGGTATATTTAACCTCTACTCTCGCCAGACTTCCCATAGTACTTTGTACGACTTTAGGATTATATTGATCCGCACAGTTTTCAGAACAAATAATTGCCGAAATTCCAAACCAGTCAGCAATACGAATAATGGTTCCAAGATTACCAGGATCTTGAATAGTATCTAAAACGAGGGTAATTTTACCCTTAGGCTGGATAGGCCCCACCACTATTTTTTTAAAAACACCCAAGACCTTATTAGGCGTGCTGAGTGCAGAAATTTTATCCAATTCGAAGTCTTCAATAATTTCCAACGGAACATTGGAATATTTTCTAATTTGTTGCTCATTTTCCTTCAACCAGTCCGCGGTTGCCAATAAGCGTTCACAAACAATTTTAGCTGAAGTTAGCAAGTCCATCACTACTTTACTACCTTCGGCAATAAATGCATTTTCTACATCCCTGAATTTCTTTTCGTGTAAACTTTGAATATATTTGGTATACGTTTTGCTAATCATTCAATTTTAAAAAATTTTATATTGTTTATAGTGTTGCTTAAAATAAAAGTGTTGAAAGGTCTGAAGAATTTATTTTTCCTATCATTACTACTATCTGCCTGTACATTTCCCCGTAAATATCAAAAAAATAAAGCTTTTCTTTATCAAAATTCCATTGAAATTAGCGGTGGTGATTTTACCAAAGATCAAAGAATTTCATTAAAACAGAAACTTTTTGGCCAACTCGATGATAGTGCAAAAGTAACTATCAAGGACTTTCTTTTCGCATTTCATTTTATAAATCGTCCACCGGCATACGATAGCGAGTATACTACCCTTTCGGCAAATAGTATGAAAGCTGCTATGATACACCAAGGTTATTACAGCGCCACCGTTCGCTATAAAGCGGATACTATTTTAAAGGGTAATCAGCAACGCGTATATGTTAAATACAAGGTAGAAGCCAAAAACCCAACCCTCATTGATACCCTGCAATTTCAAATCAAAAAACCTGACTTACAGCAACTAACTATAGAAAATAGCAATGAATCATTAATAATAAAAGGTCAGCCTATTTCAAGAGTAGAGATTCTTTCTGAAATCAATCGTCTCGTAGAACTGTATAGAAACAATGGATACTATCAATTTACTTCAAATGATTTAAAATTAAGAGGTGATACTAGCATTGCAGCATTAACCAATATTTCAAATGACCCCTTTGAAAATTTACAATTGCTGGCAGAAGCAAACCAAAAAAAGGATAAACCTACCATCAAACTAGCCCTTATATTAAACCCTACCGCAGATTCTATTAGATTTAAAAAATATTATATAGACTCCATTACTATTTATCCTGATTATACTGCCGCAGATGTAACTAATCCGACGGAGTACAAAGAGGATATGAAAGGAGGGTTTTTAATTCGTTATCATAAAAAATTAGTGAATAATAATGTACTACTAAGAAACATGCGCCTCCATTCGGGTGAAGTGTATAGTCAAGAAAATTATAATAAAACCATCAACAACTTCTCCAAATCAGGTGTTTGGCAAAACACTACTATTCAAATAGAACCGAGAAAAGATACTTCAGGAAAAATAAATATGATTGTACAATTATTACCTGCAAAAAAATATGGATTTGAAGCCAATGTAGAAGCAAGTTATTCTGCCAATAGTAATACCAATAGTGCTAGTATTGCCAATGCAGGTAATCTATTAGGATTATCTACCAATGTATCTTTACAAAATAGAAATGTTGGAAAAAGCGGAACAAAAATGACGCATGCCATTCGTGCTGGAATTGAACTTAACTTAAATGGTCAGCAAGGCTCCAATAGAAAACTCAATTCAAATGAATTGAGTTACACCAATACGATTTCTTTGCCAAGATTACTCGGCCCAATCAACTTACTTTTTCCGAATAAAAAATTCATCTCTCAACAAACATTCATAAATGTTGTTCCTTCTTATTCAAATCGTATTGACTTGTTTAATCAATTATCTTTTAGTTCAGCTTTTGGAAATGAATTTGTCACCATTTCACATCCCAATAGAAAAAATTTATTTAAACTAATCAATATTGAATATTCTTATTTATACAATCAATCGGATAGTTTCAAAAAAACAGTGGCCCAAAACCCTTACCTACGTTATTCTTTCAACACCGCCTTGGTAATGGGACTACTGAATTACAGCTATTCTTCTACTTATATTAATCCCAAAAAATTAAACCATCAAAGAATTTTTAGATGGAATATTGAAGAGTCTGGATTAGTATTTGGTAGAATCGGTTTATTTAAAAAAGAACTTCGGCAATTTATTAAAACCGATGTAGAGTATACTTTCATTGTAGACAATCAAAAATCCTCAACAACATTTAGAGCTTTTGCTGGTGTGGGAATTCCAATAGGTGAATCGGAGACCTCACTTCCATTTTTCAAACAATACTTTTCTGGAGGGGCAAACAGTATGAGAGGTTGGCCTGTAAGAGGAATTGGACCTGGTGCAAAGCCATTGGCTGCTTATAATTCACTTTCTTTAAATGACCGTACAGGAGATGTTCGCTTAGAAATGAATGGCGAATACCGGTATGACATTGTCCCTATTATTCCTAACTCATTAACATTAAAAGGAGCCTTTTTTGTAGATGCAGGAAATGTATGGAATTTTAAAAATACTCGAGTAGGCGGTGGGCCAGATAGTTTGCAATTTAATTTCAGTAGACTCTACCAACAGTTAGGGGTAACCGCAGGAACAGGTTTTCGTTTTGATTTTAATTATTTCCTAATTCGATTTGATCTTGGCTTCCGATTCAAAAGACCTGATATCCTTAAAAACGATGGCTGGCAAATACCCAATATCACCTTAGGTAGATTGTTAAATAAAGGTGAGCAAGTTGAAATCTCCCCTGGTGTTTATGCCTACAGTAATCAATTATGGAGATATGAAAATTTCAACTTCACTATTGGATTGAGTTACCCTTTTTGATTTATATAAATTTGAATAATCAATTTTAAATTAAAAATTCTTTAAGACAAATTAATTACCCCTCAAAAAGTCTGCCTAGGGAATATGACCTAATGGTTGTTTGAACAAACTCGAATAAAATTGCTAGAAATTTGAATGATTAGCCGTCAAAAAATCACGTCCTTTAAAGTAACGCTGTGTTTTACTTTGGCCTTAATAGAAAGTCGATGCTCATTTAGTAATGCCCTCGAATAAAAAGTGCTAGAAATTTAAAATGTCAGCCGTTAAAAAATCAAGGCTGTCTGAGCTGGCACGCCCTTTTAAGTATTATACTCTACCGGCGAGTTCCTTGATTTTAGGCTGACATTTTAAATTTCAGCCTTTTTATTCGCAGGCTTGATTTTTTTTGTTACTTTTTTGCATCAAGGCAAAAAAGTAAAAGCAATTTTATTTCAGATTGCTTTCAAACTCTTCTATAGAAAAAGCTGCTGACACTTCAAAAGCTCCTATCCGCGTCCTTCTGAGGCTACTCAAATAGCCACCACAACCTAATGCGGCGCCAAAATCATTGGCCAAACTTCGAATGTACGTTCCAGTGGAACAAACTACTTTAAACGTAAGTACGGGTAATGAAATATTAGTAATTTCAAAATGATAGATATTTATTTTTCTTGCCGCTAACTCAACCTCTACCCCTCTTCTTGCTAGTTCATATAATGCAACGCCTTCTTTTTTAATGGCTGAATATATTGGTGGAAATTGATCAATAATCCCTGTAAATGGAATAGTAGCAGCATGAATTAATTCTGGTGTGAGATAAGCATAATCTTTTATTTGCTCAGGCTCACTTTCTAAATCATAAGTAGGTGTAACTGCTCCCAAGGTAATATGGCCAGTGTATTCTTTTTCCTGCGCCATGTATTCATTAATCTTTTTAGTGAATTTACCAGTGCATACAATCAACAAACCAGTTGCTAATGGATCCAACGTTCCAGCATGTCCAATTTTTTTTATCTGCAATAGGTTGCGCATTTTGCGAACCATATCAAAAGATGTCCAATGCAAGGGCTTATCGATCAACAAAGCCTTTCCTTCTACATAAGGCAATTGAATAGCAGGATCCAAGGGAATCCTTTCTTTTCGAACATAAGTTTCAGGCGTATTTCCTGCATCAACCTGCTGACTGATATATTTAGACCGGTAGGTTTGTTTTCTAGCCACAGTGTATATTTAGAAAAATGAAATCAAAAATTAGTAAGCCCTTGCAAACAAAACGCGCTGAGTACTTTCTTTTCCTGTCAAAATACACTTTCCATTTTCTAATTGATTATTCAATGGAATACAACGTATCGTCGCTTTAGCAAGCTCCTTAATCTTATCTTCAGTTTCACTCGTTCCATCCCAATGGGCTGAAATAAAACCTGGTTTTTCATCCAACAATTTTAAAAATTGCTCCCAAGTTTCAGCAGGAGTAATTCGGTCATCTCTAAAAGTTTTAGCCTTATTAAAAATCGCTACCTGAATTTCATCCAACAAGGCAATAATTCGATCACTCAATCCATCCATACTAAAACTCATTTTTTCTTTTGTATCTCTACGAGCAACTTCTACCACATTATTAGCAAGATCTCTAGCTCCTATAGCGATACGCACAGGTATTCCCTTCATTTCATATTCAGCAAATTTCCATCCTGGACGATTATTGTCGTTATCATCATACTTCACAGATACACCAGCAGCTTTCAATTGTTGCATCAATACTTTTACTTTTTCATCTATCAATTGCTTTTGATCATCGCCTTTAAAAATTGGAACTATCACTACTTGTATGGGCGCTAATTTAGGAGGTAGCACTAGTCCTTGATCATCACTATGAGCCATTACTAAAGCACCTATCAATCGAGTACTTACTCCCCAACTGGTTGCCCATACATAATCTAATTTATTTTCTTTGTCAGTAAACTTTACATCAAATGCTTTAGCAAAATTTTGTCCAAGAAAATGAGAGGTTCCTGCCTGTAAGGCTTTTCCATCCTGCATCAAAGCTTCAATACAATAAGTATCAACGGCCCCAGCAAAACGTTCATTAGCAGATTTCACCCCTTTAATCACTGGTAAAGCCATATGATTTTCTGCAAAATCAGCATACACATTTAACATTTGAACAGTTTCTGCAACTGCTTCTTGTTCTGTAGCATGAGCTGTATGGCCTTCCTGCCATAAAAATTCGGTAGTACGTAAAAATAACCTAGTTCTCATCTCCCATCTAACCACATTGGCCCATTGATTAATTAACAAGGGTAAATCACGATAAGATTGTATCCAGCCTTTGTAGGTATTCCATATAATCGCTTCACTCGTAGGACGAACGATCAATTCTTCTTCTAATTTCGCTTCTGGATCCACTATTAATTTACCTTTATTATCTGGATCACCTTTTAAACGATAATGGGTTACAATAGCACATTCTTTTGCAAAACCTTCTGCATTGGTTTCTTCAGCTTCAAATAGACTCTTCGGCACAAATAAAGGGAAATAGGCATTTTGATGTCCCGTTTCCTTAAACATACTATCCAATTGCTTCTGCATATTCTCCCAAATAGCATAACCGTAAGGTTTAATTACCATACATCCCCTTACAGCACTATAATCTGCCAACCCAGCTTTAATTACTAGGTCATTGTACCATTGGGAATAATCTTCCTGCATGCTTGTAATCTCTTTGCTCATATTTAGACCCCTTCGGGCAGTTTTTTAAATGAATAAATATTTTAAACTTTTAATATAATCAACACTTAACACTCAATTTACTAAAATCTAGGCCATTTACTTTCATCGAAAGAAATAATAACCATCAGTAATTTCAATGTTTTGGTAGATTAAAATCAATTAAACTACCTCCCTACTACTAATCAATGGCATAGAATTTGGAAGGATACTTTATAACCTAAAACGGCACAAAAGTAGTAACTTCATTCTATAATAATTTTAAACAAATTATCATGGCAACAAAAATCTCCCAACTCATCCTTTTAATTATTGCTTTAAATAGTTGCACTACCCTCTATAAAACTGGGCAAACCCCTGATGATGTCTACTATTCGCCCACCAGGCCTTATGTAGAAACCTATGTAGAAACCACTAGGGAGGAGGAAGTCATCTACCAACCAGAATATAGAGTCATCAGAATGGGTATCAATGATCCCCGTTGGAGAAATTTCGATCAAGATTACAGGTATAACACTTATAATTACGGTAACAAATTCGATAATTACTATTCTCCTTATTATAATTCTTATTATTCACCCATTTACAGCCCAATTTATTATTCTCCAGTACTTCCAAAAAATACGAGTCCAAGAATGGAAAATTTAGGTGGTTATAGCCCTACAACTAACTATGGTTCGATTAATAATAAAACTGGAGTAAGGACAAAAACAGAAAAATATAATAATAACAATAGTAACTCCTCCCTTGGAAATATACTCAGACAGATTATTGCTCCTGATAATAATATGGGCAATTACAATAATAATAACAATAATTCTAACAATACAAGAACCTATACACCGCCAACGAACACTTCAAATAGTAGTAGTTCATCCGGAAGTAGTTCTTCATCAAGTGGTACTATTTCCCGACCCTCAAGAGGTGGCAGGTAATTAATTAGGGATACTTTGAAACCATTTGATCATTTTAATGGATTTTAAATCCTTTTCTTGCAAAGCTAAACACTCCACAATGAAAAAATTTTTGCTGCTACCGGCATTATTTATAAGCACTTTATTATTTTCCCAGATACCTGAAGATGCCTTGCGCTTTTCGTTCTTCCCACAAAATGGAACAGCTAGAAATATGGCCATAGGAGGTGCAATGGGTTCATTAGGTGGAGATATCACAGCTAATTTTGTTAATCCCGCAGGACTTGGTAATTACAAAACAGGTGAGTTTGTTTTTACCCCTGGATTTTTAATGAATACTAACCGGTCAAATTTCAGAAGTAGCAGCAACAATAACCAATCGAACAGTTTTGGTATGGGTCCAATAGGATTCGTTTATGGCACTCCTAGCCGTTACCAACCTGCTACCAGCCAGGCCATTAGCCTAGCATTTACTCAAACTGCTAATTACAATAATACCATTCAATACAATGGATTAAACAATTATAGTTCCTACAGCGAAAAATGGGCTGAGCAGGTCGCAAAAAGTGGATTAAGTATTGATAATGTGCTCAATAGCCGAAACTATGCTTATGGAGCTGCACCCGCCTTATACACCTATTTGGTAGACACTTTTAGAGTCAATGGAAATTTGCAAGTAAGAGGCCTACCTGAAAATCTACTAGATGCTGGACAAGCTTTAAAACAACAAAGTACTTTGGATACCAAAGGTGCTCAATATGAATTAGCATTGGGTTATGCAGTCAATAAAAAGGACAAATTTTTATTTGGAATTAGTATGGGTATTCCAATGATGAATTACAGCAGCAACAGTACCTTTCAAGAAAACGACACTTCTTCCAATAAATTAAATAAATTCGATTCCTTTACTTATACAGATGAGTATACCACTAGTGGTGCTGGAGTTAATGCTAAAATAGGAATCATTTATAAACCAACTGAACATGTAAGATTAGGTTTTGCGCTCCATACGCCTACTTACATGGTTACTTTAAAAGATACTAGAACTTCCTCTTTAACTGCTAACACAGAAAATTACGGAGGCCTTCAAAAAGTGTCTTCTCTTACCTTTACCAATGACCAAGCAGGTGAAAGTAAATACAGTATGACAACCCCTATAAAAATGATGGTAAGTGGAAGCTACGTATTCAATGAAATTGAAGATGTTAGAAAACAAAAAGGATTTTTGACAGCTGATATTGAATATGTAAATCACAAAGGATCTAATTTTTATAGTGCCAATGAAAACCCAACTACTGATGATAAGACCTATTACCAATCACTCAACAATGTGATAAAAAACCAGTACAAAGGGAACTTCAATTTTCGATTGGGAGGTGAACTAAAATTTAATACCTTGATGACTAGACTAGGTTTTGCCTACTATACTAATCCCTATCAAGATAATGAAATAAAAGCGCACCAAGCATTGATAAGTGGTGGTATTGGCTATCGACATAAAGGGATTTTTATTGACCTAACCTATGTTTACTCAATGAAAAAAGATGTAAATTTTGCCTACCGTTTACAAGACCGATCCAATACTTTTGCAACAATCGATAACAAACTAGGGAATATTATTTTAAGTGTTGGTTGTAAATTTTAACTTTTTAATTTCTTAAAATAAGTTTTAAAACTTTCTCTATATCTGGAGAGGTCCATTGAATGGTGGTATCCTTTTTAAACCAAGTCATTTGTCGCTTGGCATAATGCCTTGTACTAGTTTTGATCAATTCTATAGCTTCTTGCAAAGATATTTTTTCAGAAAAACAATCAAACAGCTCCCTGTAACCTACTGTCTGTAAAGCATTCAAGGATTGATAGTTTATTAAACTTCTTACCTCTTCTTCTAATCCATCAAGAATCATTTGATCTACTCTACTATTAATTCGTTGGTAAAGTTGTTCTCTAGGTAATTCCAAACCAATGGCAATAATTTTAAAATCTCGGGGCTGACTTTTTTTAGTTTGAAATTCAAGAATAGATTTTCCTGATGACATGACCACTTCCAACGCACGAATTAATCTATGCGGATTATGAATCTCTCCTTTTGAAAAATAGAATGGATCATTTTTTTTCACTTCTGCCTGTAGCCATTCCAATCCACCTTTTTCATAATTACTGATAATATCCTCTCGGATACCTGGTGAAATAATTGGCACTGGGTCAATGCCTTCACAAAAAGTTTTGGTATACAATCCAGTCCCACCTACTATTACAGCTACATCGGTTTTTGAAAATATTTCCTGCACTTTTTCAAGGGCATATTTTTCAAATACTGCTGCATTTACATTTTCATGAATAGAATGCGAATTGATAAAATGATGTGGAACAGCAGCTAATTCATCTTGGGAAGGTTTAGCTACCCCAATAGTTAATTCTTTATAGCATTGACGGCTATCAGAAGAAATAATTTGAGTGGAGAAATGTTTTGCTACAGAAATAGCAAGAGAAGTTTTACCAACTGCAGTCGGGCCAGATATCACAATACAAGTTTTATTCATAACGCACGCCTAACAAACCTATCATTTATTAAAGAAAAAATCGATTACTAAAAGGGAGTTTTTTTAGATCACTCCTATTCCTTGAATTAGCTTCAAAAACAATTGCATCAACATTTATCGGAATTTAATATTCCTCTGAAGTCGAATCTGTGGATGAGTCTTCTTCTGACCCAGTAGCATTTCCATCCTCATCTTCTTCACTAAACCCTTCTAACATAGCAGCTGAATTTAAATCATATTTTTCCTCCACCTCAGCCAATCGGCTATCCACCAACCCTTTGGTACCATATTGAGAAGGAGCAATTCCTTCAGAACGAATACAAGCAGGATAGGTTATTTTTTTATTCTCTTCTTTATCAACATTAATCAGCTCCACCATAAAAGTCCAAGCCTTATTAAAATCATAGACATAAATAAATTTTTGATTAGGATCCTTTATTTCCGACCCTAAAGTAACCTCTTCCATTAATAGAGGTTCCACCTTATAAACTTTATCATCATATTTTTCTAGCGAAATCTCTCTTCCCCTTAGCCAACTATCATTGCTACGATAAAAGGTAGCTTGATGCTTACTATCAAATTCATATCCCTTCAAAATACAAAGATGTAAGTCCGAAAATTTTTGGGTATGCTTAATCACAACATCTCTGTAAATAATTTCATCCTCTTCCCAATAAACCCTAAAACGTAGAATAGCCATAGTACAAATTTAGCAATAAGAAATGATAATTTATTCTGAAGAATTGGTTTGAATGCCGAAATAAATGATTGATTATAATCCAAGTTCAGATGCTTTTTTTAGCATAAAATCAAGTGCTGCATCATAGTTATTTGGAATTACTCCATCTAGAATTGCTTCTCGAATCGCATTCTTTAAATCTCCGATTGTCTTACCAGGTGGAAGATTAAATCTTTCCATAATCATTTCTCCGGTAATGGGCGGCTGCCAGTTTCTCAACTGGTCACTCGCTTCTACTTCGGCACATCTAATCTTCACCATTTCAAAATTCTCTAAAAAGCGTTTTACCTTTTGCTTATTTTTCGAGGTGATATCGGCACTACAAAGTAGCATGAGCGCATCAAAATCTTCACCCGCATCAAATAACAATCTTCTAATAGCTGCGTCGGTTATATTGTCTTTCGTAAGACTAATGGGCCTTAAATGCAATTCCACTAATTTACGAACAAACTTCATTTTTTCATTCTGAGGTAATTTCAATTGGGTAAAAATTTTAGGTACCATCCTACCGCCCAAAACCTCATGTCCATGAAAGGTCCAGCCATGCCCCACCTCAAATTTTTTAGTGACGGGTTTAGCAATATCATGCAAAACAGCTGCCCATCTCAACCAAAGGTCATCTGTAAGTTCACAAATATTATCTACTACCTGTAAAGTATGATAGAAATTATCTTTATGGCCCTTTCCATCGATATATTCAGCACCAGCTAAATCAACCATTTGAGGAAAAATGATTTTTAGTAGTCCACTTTTATATAAAAGATCGAATCCTATTGAAGGTTTTTTGCAACTTAAAATTTTATTTAATTCATCTGCTATTCTTTCTCCACTAACAATCTTTATGCGTTCGGCATTTTGTTGTATGGCAGTAAAGGCTTTTTCCTCAATTAAAAAATTCAACTGAGTGGCAAAACGGATAGCCCTCATCATACGAAGCGGATCGTCACTGAAGGTGATATGGGGATCTAAAGGGGTTTGTAATACTTTTTTGCCCAAATCGCTGATTCCGTTAAAGGGATCAATCAACTCACCATAATCAGCCTTATTTAAACTAATGGCAAGTGCATTGATGGTAAAGTCACGTCGGTTTTGATCATCCGCTAAAGTACCCTCTAAAACCACGGGGTTTCGACTGTCAAGTTGATAACTTTCCTTTCTAGCTCCCACAAACTCAATGTCAATATCTGCTAACCTTATTTGAGCTGTACCAAAGTTTTTAAAAAAACTAACGGAAGGTTTCGGTTTAAAATGCTTGGAGACTTCATTGGCCAATTCAATTCCATCACCCAAACAAACGATATCAATATCTTTTGTGGGTCTGCCGATAATTTTATCTCTAACAAATCCTCCAATCAAATAACAAGGAACACCCAAGGCTTCAGCAGCCTCAGCAATCTTTTTCAACAATACTAATTCTTGATCCGAACAATGGATGTACATAGGCTGCAAAAATAAGCCCTATGATCCATATGTAATGGTGAGCTAATTTATTTGATGGTTCTATTTAATCGGTCAAAAACACTAGTTTTGAAAACAAGTTTCCCCAAAATGTAATTTATTATCCTTTCGGCACTAATGTTGCCAATATACCCCACCAATGAAAACAAACCATCTGAAATAGGAAGTTTGACATTTTGACTATACATTAAAAAAAATATGAATAAAAACATTTATTTGCAGGGCCCTGAGGAAGAAATGGAGTTTATGCCGATCATACCTCTGAATGAAGATGACAGCGAAGATTCAGACACACTGGTCATTCCAGACGAATTACCCCTGCTACCCTTACGCAATACGGTTTTATTTCCTGGAGTAGTTTTACCAATTACCGTAGGACGGGATAAAAGTATTAAGGCCGTAACTGATGCCTATAAGGCTGACAAATTGATAGGAGTTATAGCACAAAAAGACAGTACCGTAGAAGAACCTACTATTGCTGATTTGGAAGAAATTGGCACTGTAGCAAAAATTGCTAAACTGATTAAAATGCCAGATGGTGGAACTACCATCATCATCCAAGGAAAAAAACGTTTTAAAATAGATAAAATTACCTGCGAGGACCCTTATTTCAAAGCCAAGATCCAGACACTAGAAGAAGAAGTTTTGACTGATGATAAGGATTTCAATGCCATGGTAGGAAGTATAAAAGATCTAGCTGGACAAATTGTACAAATTTCACCTAACCTTCCAAGTGAGGCTGCGATTATACTCAAGAACATAGAAAACCCGGTATTTCTAATTCATTTTGTTAGTAGTAATTTAAATAGTGATATCAAGAATAAACAACGGTTGTTGGTAATCAATAATATCAAGGAAAGAGCCGAACTACTAATGAATTTAATGCAAACGGAGTTACAGTACACCGAACTTAAAAACAAGGTGACCAACAAAACTCGTGCGGAGCTTGATAAACAACAAAGAGAGTATTTTTTGCAACAGCAAATGAAGGCCATCAAAGAGGAATTGGGTGGAGATAATGTGGCGGAAGTAAAAGAAATGCTCAAAAAAGCAGAAGGAAAAAAATGGCCAAAACCTGCGATGGAAATGTTCCATAAAGGAGCTGAAAAATTAGAAAGAATGCATCCTAGTACACCAGATTACTCTGTGGTATACAATCACCTTGATCTTATGCTTGATCTGCCGTGGGAAGATTATACTCCTGACTCCTACGACTTAAAAAAAGCTAAAAAAATATTAGATCATGATCATTATGGTATGCATAAAATTAAAGAGCGCATACTAGAATATCTTGCTGTTTTGAAACTAAAAGGAGACATGAAAAGTCCTATCCTTTGTTTTGTTGGCCCTCCCGGAATTGGTAAAACTAGTTTAGGAAAAAGTATTGCTCATGCAATAGCCCGCAAATATGTGAGAGTTAGCCTTGGCGGATTACATGATGAAAGTGAAATCAGAGGTCATCGTAAAACCTATATTGGAGCAATGCCTGGAAGAATTATCCAATCTATCAGGAAAATAAAAAGTAGTAATCCTGTAATGATATTGGATGAAATTGATAAAGTGGGTAATGACCACCGTGGCGACCCCTCTTCTGCCCTATTGGAAGTGCTGGATCCTGAACAAAACAATACCTTTTATGATAATTACTTAGAGCTTGAATATGACTTAAGCAAAGTATTATTTATTGCTACCGCAAATAATATCAATAACATTCAACCTGCTTTAAGGGACCGACTTGAAATCATTGATTTGAGTGGATATGCAGTGGAAGAAAAAATTGAAATTGCTAGACAACATCTTTTGCCAAAACAAAAGGAAGCGCATGGTCTCAAAGAAGTAAATATTAAAGTAAGTGATAAGATTTTAGAAAAAATTATAGAGGACTATACAAGAGAAAGTGGTGTAAGGGATTTAGATAGACAGCTAGCAGCTATCATGAGAAATCTGGCTAAACAATATGCAACCAAAGGGAAATTAAAGGCTACGCTTACCCAGATAGATTTTGAAAAGATTTTAGGTAAGCCCCGATTTAGCAATGAAATGTATAAAATTGCTAACATGGCTGGAGTAGCCGTTGGACTTGCTTGGACCTATGTTGGGGGAGATATTTTATTTATTGAAATCAGTTTGAGCGAGGGTAAAGGAGAATTAAAGATGACTGGAAATCTTGGTAATGTAATGAAGGAAAGTGCTTCTACAGCTTATACTTGGCTTCAGGTAAATGCAAAAAAGATGAATATTGACCCAGAAATGTTCAATACTAAAAATATTCATATACATGTACCTGAGGGAGCTGTGCCAAAAGATGGACCTAGTGCGGGTATCACTATGATGACTGCCTTGGCAAGTGCATTTACTGGAAGAAAAATAAAGCCCTACTTGGCAATGACTGGAGAGATTACACTTAGAGGTCAGGTATTACCCGTTGGCGGTATCAAGGAAAAAGTATTAGCAGCGAAAAGGGCTGGTCTAAAAGAAATTATCATGTGTTGGCAAAACGAAAAAGATGTTATTGATATTAACCCCCTGTTTATAAAAGGGATTAAATTTCACTATGTAAAAACAATGCAACAGGTAATTGATATAGCACTTACCTAAAATCAAAGGCATTAAAAGGTAGGTTAAACCCGCATTTAAAGCAAAAAAGAGTTGAAATTGATTCATTTGTTTTTTTAATGGTATTCAAATAACTTCGCTTTCAGCAAAATCAAATCTAATTAAAATGAAAAAAATTATTCTATTTGGAATTTCTTGTGCTCTTTTATTTTCATCTTGCGTAAGTAAGAAAATATTACAAGCAGAACAATTTCGTTATGTACAATTACAAACGGAACATTTAGCGCTACAAGAAGCTTTAAAAAGCTGTGACAACACTAATAATGAAAATCTCAGAAAAAGAGCAGTTCTTGAGGCAGAGATAGAAAGCCTTAAAAAACAGATTGGTTTTCTTAAAGACAATAATAACCAAGCCTTGAAGCAGTTAGAAAACCTATCGGTAATCTCAGGTTCTCAAGCAGAGAGTATTAAAAAATCTCTTGAAAATATTGGTTCAAAAGATGCTTATATCCAAGGTCTTCAATCAGCACTTAATAGAAAAGATTCTTTAAATCTTGCTTTGGTAACTAATTTAAAAGGTGCGATCGGCAATATGGATGACAAGGATATCAATATCAAAGTTGAAAAAGGAGTAGTGTACATTGACATTTCAGATAAATTATTATTCAAAAGTGGAAGCTATGATGTAACAGACAGAGCAAAAGAGGTGCTTGGAAAAGTAGCTACCGTATTGAAAAACCAACCTACTATCGAGTTCATGGTGGAAGGTCATACTGATAGTGTAGCCTTTAAAAACCCTGTATTACTTGACAACTGGGATCTAAGTGTTAAAAGAGCAACTACTATAGTTCGTATTTTACAAAAACAATATGGCCTAGATCCAACTCGAATGACTGCAGCAGGAAGAGCTGAATTCAAACCGGTTGCAGATAATACAACCAATGAAGGAAGGGAATCAAACCGTAGAACAAGAATTGTTGTTTTACCTCAGCTTGACCAGTTTTTTAAACTATTAGAAAGATAATTTTTATTCATTAATAAGCTAACATTTTTATAATCCCGACTGCTATAGTAGTCGGGATTTTTTTATGACATTTACTTTATTAGTAAGTAGTTTATCTATATTCTTTTTAACAACCTGTGCATAAATATTATTAACTATTTTCAAATGCAATTCGTTAAATTTGAAATAGACACTTTGAAAGATCAATCATTCTTCAACTCACCTAAATCCAATTTATTTTGACAGAAACAATCATTAACCTTGAAACCTTAAACCCAATTGAATTCTTTGGTGTTAACAATGGTAAACTTGATATTCTAAAAAAGAAATTTCCACTGCTAAAAATTTTAAGTCGTGGCACCCAAATCAAACTGACGGGAGCGCCCGAACAGGTGGTAGATGCAAAGGAAAAAATAAATCTAATTGTCCAATACATTGAACGGAATGGACATATGTCTGAAAATTATTTTGACCAAATATTAGGAGGAGATGATGCGCAGGCAGTTGATAATTTTGTTGATCGAAACCCCAATGATGTATTGGTTTTTGGCCCCAATGGAAAAACAGTAAGGGCGCGTACTGCTAATCAAAAGAAAATGGTAGCTGCAGTTGATAAAAATGATATTGTTTTTGCAATCGGTCCAGCGGGTACTGGAAAAACTTATACTGCGGTTGCCTTAGCAGTAAGGGCATTAAAAGCTAAAACCGTTAAAAAAATAATTTTGACTCGGCCTGCTGTAGAAGCAGGAGAAAACCTAGGTTTTTTGCCAGGTGATTTAAAAGAAAAAATTGATCCATATTTAAGACCGCTTTATGATGCATTGGATGATATGATCCCTGCAGATAAGCTAGGTTATTTTATGACCACCAGAACGATTGAAATTGCCCCACTAGCCTATATGAGAGGTAGAACCCTTGATAATGCATTCATTATTCTAGATGAGGCGCAAAATACAAATGACGGTCAATTAAAAATGTTTCTTACCCGAATTGGAGCCAATGCAAAAGCAATCATCACGGGGGATCCTACCCAAATAGATCTTCCAAAAAATATGCGAAGTGGTATAGATAAAGCATTGCGCATTTTAAAAAATGTGGAAGGCATTGCTCATATCGAATTAGACGAAGAAGATGTAGTAAGACACAAACTAGTTAAAGCTATCATCAAAGCGTATGACAGAGATAAAGAAACTGACAGTTCCAACGAGCGTAGATAAGTTGACACCTCTTTGAATCACAATAAGCACCTACCCTATCAAAAAAATTAGCTGCTTATTGAATGTGAATGAATGACACTACGTATTTTTTTATTTTGAGTATTCTAAAGATGTTTAACTTTAACTATGAAATTAACATTCCTCCTTTCTTTGATTTTTTGTTTAGCGATTAGTTCATGTAACAATGAAAAAAAATCAACCAATACTGATATTGAAGTTGCCCGAGTATTTATAAAAGATATTTTAGAAAGTAATTTTAAAGATGCAGAGACTTTTGTATTAAAAGAAGAGACCAATCAACAATTTTTTGAGTTATTCAAAAAGGAATTTGAATCTAAAAGCAAGTCAGAATTAGAAAGCTTTAAAAATGCAGATATCATTATTAATGAAATCAGCCCAATCAATGACTCAGTGAGTATAATCAATTACTCCAATTCCTTCAAGAAAGACAAAAGCAATAAATTGAAAATGGTTAGGATCAATGGACAGTGGATGGTTGATTTAAAATATACATTTTCAGGAAACCTATAACAGCTTCCAATGATTCGAAACATTTTACTGATAGGTTTGGGTGGTGCATTCGGCAGTATGATTAGATACTTAATCGGCTGGTGGATTGGACCTAAAAGTTTTCCTCTTTCTACCTTCTTGATTAATATTGGAGGAAGTTTTTTGATAGGTTTGGTAATGGCCTACTGCCTCAAAAATGAATCCTTTTCTACCAATTGGAAACTATTTTTAACTGTTGGAATTTGTGGTGGCTTTACGACCTTCTCTACCTTTTCACTTGAAAATTTACAATTGATTCAAAACGGAAAATTTGCAATAGCTGCTTGCTACACAGTCGCTAGCTTTTTATTAGGGATTTTGGCCGTTTGGACTGGTTTTAAATTGATCAATGGATAAACTAATGAATACTTTCAATTGACAAGTCCAATTATGGATTTTCATTGCACTAAAACAACTTATTTCCCCTCTGCTGTTTATTGATAAAGTTGGATAACCAGCTGCTAATTAAAACAATTACTAATTTTTAAGTGGGGTGCCAATTTATTTTGACTGTTGAATTATATAATTAAAATTCTACATTCAAGCAATTTTAACAGTACTCTATACTGATTTACACCTAAAGTATACATTTTTTTGCTGCCAATCTGACACAATAACAAGAAAATTCCTTATTTTTGATCCCTAATTTTAAGAATGAATAGTTTATTTACAATAGAAAGTAAAGTCCACGATGAGTCCCGGCAAGGTGAAGCGTATAGTCCCATTGCTGAAAACCCAACTGAGTTCAAAAAACTATTTTATGTAGAAAGCTATGGTTGTGCGATGAATTTTGCCGATAGTGAGGTAGTGGCTTCTATTTTACAAAGTAATGGATATGGTGCTACTAAAAACTGTGAAGAAGCCGATCTCATTTTAGTGAACACTTGTTCAATTAGAGAAAAAGCCGAAGCAACCGTTCGTAAGCGGCTAACTGAATTTAGGAAACTTAAAAAACTTAATCCTGGCATTCTAGTGGGTGTATTGGGATGCATGGCAGAGCGGTTAAAAGAGAAATTTTTACAAGAAGAAAAGCTAGTAGACTTAGTGGTTGGTCCAGATGCCTACCGAACCTTACCCGGCCTTATCGAAGAAGCCGAAACAGGTCAAAAAGCAGTCAATGTCCTTTTAAATAGGGATGAAACCTATGCAGACATTTCACCGATTCGACTGAACAGTAATGGTATCAATGCCTTTGTCAGTATTATGAGGGGTTGTAATAACATGTGTTCATTTTGTGTCGTTCCATTTACAAGAGGAAGAGAAAGAAGTAGAGCGGCTAATAGTATCATTGAAGAATGTAAAAATCTATTTGCTGATGGTTTTAGAGAAGTTACATTACTCGGACAAAATGTGGATAGTTATCACTGGGAACCATTCAATAATAGTGCTAAGGAGGAGGCAGTAACTTTTGCTGCTTTATTAGAAAAAGTAGCCTTAATTTCTCCCCTACTTAGAGTTAGATTTAGTACTTCTCATCCAAAAGATATTACCGATGAAGTACTGTTTGCCATTGCAAGGCACGAAAACATATGCAACTATATCCATCTTCCAGTTCAAAGTGGCAGCAGTAGGATATTACAATTAATGAACCGCACTTATTCTAGAGAATGGTATATCGCTAAAGTAAATCGAATACGTGAAATTATTCCAGGTTGCGGATTATCAACCGATATGATCACTGGTTTTTGTACTGAAACGGATGAAGATCACGAGCAATCGATGAGTTTGATGGAATATTGTAAATATGATTTAGCCTATATGTATTTTTACAGTGAAAGACCTGGAACATTGGCTGCTAGAAGATTTAAAGATGATGTTCCTGAAGAAATCAAAAAGAAAAGGTTGCAGGAAATGGTTGATCTGCACAGAATTCATTCCTTAGAAAGTATGCAAAGAGACATTGGTAAAACATGTAAGGTATTAGTGGAAGGATTTTCAAAAAAGTCAGCCAATGAATTACAAGGAAGATCAGACCACAACAAAGTAGTGGTTTTTCCAAAAGGTAATTTTAAAAAAGGAGATTATGTAATGGTTAAAATTATCAACTGCACAGCAGGCACCTTAATTGGAACTGCTATCAGTGAATAAAATTATTATCAATTGTTATTTTTAAATAATTAATCTGTTTAATTATTTAAAAATAAGCTTGAAAACAATTATTAAATAAATCTACTGATCGCTTTACAGGGAGCGAAGGAAATTTTATTATGGACTTACAATCAATAAAAAATCGATTTGGGATTATTGGTAATTCGCCTATACTCAATCATGCCTTAAATGTTGCCTCACAAGTTTCTAATACAGATTTGAGTGTACTTATTAATGGAGAAAGTGGAGTTGGTAAAGAAGTTTTTTCGCAGATTATTCATGCATTGAGTTCTAGAAAACATAATCCATTTATTGCAGTGAACTGTGGCGCTATTCCAGAGGGCACTATTGATTCCGAATTATTTGGACACGAAAAAGGATCTTTTACAGGTGCAATGGATAGTCGCAAAGGGTATTTTGAAACAGTCAATGGGGGTACTATTTTTTTAGATGAAATTGGAGAGTTGCCATTGGGCACACAGGCTCGTTTATTAAGGGTGCTTGAAACTGGAGAATACATTAGAGTAGGTAGCAGTAAGGTTCAAAAAACAGATGTTAGAGTAATTGCAGCTACCAATAAGGAGCTACTCGAAAGCACTCAATCAGGTAAGTTTAGAGAAGATCTTTATTACCGGCTCAACACAGTACCGATTAGAGTTCCTTCGCTAAGAGATCGAAAGGAAGATATTCCTTTATTATTTAGAAAATTCGCCTCCGATTTTTCGGATCGATATAAAGGCTCTCCTATCCAGCTTGATGAAGAAGCCAAAGGATTACTAATGAACTACCCATGGCCAGGAAATGTAAGAGAGTTAAAAAATATTGCCGAACAGATCTCCGTGTTATCTAAAGAAAAAAATATTTCAGCAAAAGAATTAAAATCCTTTTTACCAGAAAATAATTTCAATCGTCTTCCTGTATTAGTGGGAGGAAAGGCAGCTCTTAGTCAGCAAGAATTTGCTAATGAAAGAGAAATATTATACAAGTTATTTTTTGACATGAAAAAGGATGTCAATGAATTAAAGAAAATGTTTTTTGAAATTTTACAAAATCCAGGAATGGCTCAAAATATCCCGATGTACAACAATAATTTGGATAATATGATGCCCGATAATAAACCTACTGTGTCAAACAGTAATTTCAATCAATCGAATCAGGCCGTATTTATCGATCCGAATGGTGAAGATATCCATCACCATGAAGCCATCGAAGAATCTTTAAGCATCATGGATAAGGAAAAAGAATTGATAGTAAAAGCACTTAAAAAACATAAGGGTAAAAGAAAAGATGCTTCTTCGGATCTAGGAATAAGTGAAAGAACCTTATACAGAAAATTAAAAGAATATGACATTGAAGATTAAAAATAAAAAAAAGCTATCTTCTAGTAGTAACAGTAGCAATATAAAAAATACATTTTTTATATTGCCAATAGCGCTATTCATTGTAACGATTTTTAATTTTGCTACTTGCAATTACTCTTTTAAAGATACCTCTCCTATTCCGGTAGAAGTAAAAACATTTAGGGTAAATTACTTCGAAAATAAATCACGGTATGTAAATCCTCAGTTAGGTCCACAACTAACTGAAAAAATGAAACAAAAGATAATAGGGAGTACCCGCCTTCGCCAAACCAATGACGACAATGCCCATTACGATATCAGCGGGTATGTTTCCGAATACAACGTAAGTACCAGTGGTATTTCACGCAATAACGCAAGTACCAACCGACTCTCTGTTTCCTTTCATTTAATTTTCAAGAATACATTGGATGAAAAGAAAAACTTTGAAGAAGATATTTCTACTAATTTTGATTTTCCTGCCACTCAAAGCTTTGAGCAGGCTCAAACAGCTTTGTTTTCTGAAATTGTAAAAAATACGGTAGACGCTATGTTCAATAAAATATTTTCTAACTGGTAAATTATACATGGTTTTATTATTTTTCTAAAAAAAGCTATAATAATTTTATCTTCGAGCTATGGGTAACAGGGATTTACTTTTTAAAACAATATTTAAAGGCAAAATATCCGAATTGGATAACACAGCCTATTTTACCCAAATTGCTGAAGCCCACCCCTATTTTTCTGTCGCACAATATTTCTTGTTATTGCAAACAGATAAAGATTCTTCTAATTATACAAAACAAGCCGCTAAAACCTCGCTACTTTTTAATAACCCTTTTTGGCTTCAGTATCAATTGGGAGATGCCTTATCAACCGAGCAGAGTAATGAAACCATTATTTCTTCGGTTGAAAATACTATTTTAGAAAAAATTGAACTAATCACCACCAAACCTTTAGATCCTCCAGTAGAAGTTGCAAAAATAATCGAAGTAGAAAAAATTGAAGTAGAAAAAAAGGTGATTGAAATGCCAAAGGAAATAAAATTGTCTACTGCTGAAAATAGCTTGGAGGAAATAAAAACAATACCAGCCAGCCACTTCAATGAAGGAATTACCCCTTTAGAGAATGATCTAGATCAAGAAGATGATTCAATGGAAGATCAAAGAATTAGCCCGCTGAATTTTAAATTTAATCTCAACAATTCCGAGGTTACCGAAGATAGCATCACCTTTGAACCCTTACACACTTCTGATTACTTTGCTAGTTTGGGGATCAAATTGAGCAATAAAGTGCTGCATTCTGATAAGTTAGGAAAGCAAATGAAAAGCTTCACAGAATGGCTAAAGGATATGAAAAAATTGCAGCCAGACCAGATACCCTTACAGAGTGAGCAAGCTGATTTAACTATTCAAAAATTAGCGGAGGCTTCCAATTTGGAGATCGAGGTAGAGACCGAAGCTATGGCAGAAGTACTGATTCAGCAAGGCAAAAAACAAAAAGCCATAAAAGTGTATAAAAAATTAAGTTTGCTCAATCCCTCTAAAAGTGCTTACTTTGCAGCCAAAATTGATCAACTAAAAGACCATTAATATGTTAGTTTTATTCGGAATATTAGTAATTATAGCCTCAATTATACTAGGTTTAATCGTTTTAATACAGAATCCTAAAGGTGGTGGCTTATCAGGAAGTTTGGGTGGATTTAGCAACCAGCTAATGGGGGTAAAACAAACTACTGATGTACTTGAAAAAGGTACTTGGATATTTGCAGCTGTTGTAGGGATATTATGTATTATTTCTCCTATTTTTATACCTAAAACGGTTGGAGGATCTTCTCAAAACGATGAGTTAATTAATAAAGCTCCCGTTACTGGTCCACAACAGTCTACCACTACTCCATTACCAGGTACGGTGGATACTTCTAAAAAGCCATAAATTATTTTATAGTAAATTACCAACCTCGTCAGTTAATGACGAGGTTTTTTATTTTAATTTTAGGTATTATTATTGAATCGCATTATCTATATGGCTAAAAAGAAGAGAACAACAAAAATTATCCCCCTTTTCATAGTTTTGATACTAGCAATAGTAGCTATATCTTTTTTTACCAGCGATACTAATTTTAAAGAAAATAAAAAGTTTTTTTATATCAAATCTACTAGTGATTTTAACCTAGTTATTGACGATTTAGTGGCTGAAGGAATCATTAAAAGCCCGGTTATTTTTCAATGGGCAGCAAAAATAGCTGGTTACGAAAATAAGATTCGACCTGGAAAATACGAGATAGAAAACGGATCAAATATCTTTTCAATTATCAAAAAGCTTCGACTAGGAAATCAAACAGCCGTTAATTTGGTAATCAATAAACTTAGGACGAAAGAAGATTTTGCCAAAAAAATTGCTAGCCACTTTGAATGTGATTCAGCTCAAGTGATGGCTATATTAACTAATGAGGACTCACTTAAAAAATTCGACCTTGATAGCAATATTGCTATGACTGCAATTATTCCAAATACCTATAAAATATTATGGAATAGTTCGGCCACTAGTATTTTTAAAAAGCTATACAATGAAAAGGAAATATTTTGGAATGAACAAAGAAAACAAAAAGCGGTATCATTAAATCTTACGCCTACTGAAGTCTACATTCTAGCCAGTATAGTAGAAGAAGAAACCAATCAAGAAACTGATAAAGGAAAAATTGCTAGTGTCTATTTAAATCGATTAAAGACAGGAATGAAGCTAGCTGCAGACCCAACGGTTAAGTTTGCAATGAAGGATTTTAGTCTCAAAAGGATTTATTTTAAACACCTTAGGTTTCCTTCTTCTTATAATACTTATCAGCAAGCAGGACTTCCCCCTGGACCGATTTGTACACCTTCGACAAAAACAATCGATGCAGTTTTAAATTCGCCTGCTACATCGTATCTTTTTTTTGTAGCAAAACCTGATTTGAAAGGATTTTCAAATTTTTCAACTAACTATAAAGAACACCTGCATTTTGCAAAAATATATCAGCAAGCATTGGATAGCTTTATGAAGCTAAAAACTAAATAAAAAAAATAAAAATTACTTTACAAGCAACTGTAAAAGTTTTTGATGACAAAATTAGAAAGAATTATATTATCACAATTTCCCATTGCCTATCTATTGCGCAAAACAAAACACTTGTACCTACCTGGTTTTGAAGGTGTTCCACTGTATGAGGTGATTAAGTTTTTTTTCAAGCAAGTTAAAACGGTTGGACTAACAGAAAGGGCTTCTGCAATTGCCTATAATTTCATCATGGCCATTCCGCCTTCCTTTCTTTTTTTATTTACCTTAGTTCCACACCTACCCTTTATTTCTAAAAGGAGTATCAAAAAAGAACTCCATAGTTTAATCCTAGATATCATTCCTGCAAAAGTTCACAATCAATATTTAATAAAATTTGTAGACTCTTTTTTGGATGACGCTAAAATTGGTTTATTATCATTTGGTTTGATATTAGCCTTATTTTTTGCCTCTAATGCTATGATGGGGTTAATGAGGTCTTTTAATAAAAATTATATAGGTTTTGAAAAAAGAAAAGATCTGCTTAATCGTTGGATGGCAATCAAATTAACAGCCCTAATATTCCTTTTGGTTTTAGGTTGTCTCATTTTACTAATTACCCAAGGGACTGTACTAAAGTTGTTTGGAATACAAAGCGCTAATGTGAGAGAAATTATTTATTATGTTAGATGGGTTTTCATTGTAACCTTAGTCTACTATTCCATAGCCTTTATTTATAAATTTGCCCCTGCAGTTGAAAAAAGATGGAAATTGATTTCTCCGGGATCTATTTTGGGTACTTTTTTAAGTATTTTATCTACCCTTGGCTTCTCCTATTTTGTAGACACTTTTGGAAAATACAATGCCTTGTATGGATCCATTGGAACCATCATCGTTTTTATGGCGCTTATTTATATTAATTCATTAGTATTATTGATTGGATTTGAATTAAACGTTAGCATTAAATCCCTAAAATCCATAGCTACGGATAGAGAAATAGAAGAAAAGAAAAACCGAACTGAATAAATCACTAGCCAATTTTGTCTCTAAATTTATCTGCTTCGAAATCCTTACATTTTTCAAATAATGGTCGCCTTTGAAATAGTTTAAATTAGCTTTTGGCTAATCCCTCATTTCGAACTAATTTTGCCTATCTTTTTATTGGCTCTTTCAAAGAGTAATGAATAGCTGGTAAACGAACTATCATTCAAACAACAAATTTTTAAATCATGGCATACGATGTAATTGTTTTAGGCAGTGGCCCGGGTGGATACCCTGCAGCAATCAGGGCAAGTCAATTAGGTAAAAAAGTTGCAATCATTGAAAAAGAAAGTCTTGGTGGAGTTTGTCTCAATTGGGGTTGTATCCCTACCAAAGCCTTATTGAAAAGTGCCCAGGTTTTTGAATACGCAAAACATGCCGCAGATTATGGTATCAATATAAGTAATCCAACCGCCAATTTTGAGGGCGTAATTAAACGTAGTCGGGGTGTTGCTGATAAAATGAGCAAAGGCGTTCAGTTTTTAATGAAGAAAAACAAAATCGATGTTATCATGGGTTTTGGTAAACTTACCGCTCCTGGTAAAGTAGAGATAACTGCTGCTGATGGAACCAAACAAATTCAGGAAGCAAAAAATATCATCATAGCCACTGGTGGCAGGGCTCGCCAATTACCTACTATGCCTATCAATGATGAAAAAATCATTGGGTACCGTAAAGCCATGGTATTACCTACTCAACCAAAAAGTATGATTGTTTGTGGTAGTGGTGCTATCGGATCTGAATTTGCTTATTTCTATAACGCAATGGGAACTAAAGTAACGATCGTTGAATTTATGCCTCGCATTGTTCCTGTTGAAGATGAAGATATTAGTAAGGAATTGGAAAAACAATTCAAGAAACAAGGAATCACTGTAATGACCAATAGTGAAGTATTGAGTGTTGACACTGCAGGAGCTGGGGTGAAAGCAAAAATTAAAACACCTACTGGTGAAATTATTTTAGAAGCGGATATCATTTTAAGTGCGGTAGGCGTCATTGCCAATATTGAAAATATTGGATTAGAATCAGTAGGAATTAAAACTGAAAAAGGAAAAATAATTGTAGATGCCCACGGACAAACTAGTGTGCCAGGCATTTATGCGATTGGAGATTGTACACCTGGTCAAGCTTTGGCGCATGTAGCTTCAAAAGAAGGAATTAATGCAGCTGAACATTTGAGTGGTCACCATCCAGAACCAATTGATTACAATAATATCCCTGGTTGTACTTACTGCTCCCCTGAAATCGCCTCTGTTGGGTATACCGAAAAAGCAGCTAAGGATGCTGGTTATGAAGTTAAAGTGGGTAAATTCCCTTACATGGCAAGTGGAAAAGCTAGTGCCGCAGGTGCTACTGAAGGATTTGTAAAAGTAATTTATGATGCTAAATATGGTGAGTTTTTAGGATGCCATATGATTGGTATGAACGTAACTGAAAATATTGCAGAAGCAGTAGCTGCTCGTAAATTGGAAACTACTTCTCATGAAATATTGAATTCAGTTCATCCTCACCCTACTATGAGTGAAGGGTTGAAAGAAGCTACAGCAGTGGCTTATGGCGAAGCAATAGATGTTTAAAATTTACAATATTTTTCTAAATAAAATGGATCCTAAATTAACTTAGGATCCATTTTTATTTAAATAATTCCCTATTTAAGCCTTTTTTATTTTGATATGCCAATGGTCAGAAAACCAAGGGAAAATATATTACAAAAATAATTTAGGTGTTATCACTAAGAATCTATTAAAATATTCCAATTTTTGCTTCAATTACCCTATTTTTGCCCTCCAAAAATTAGAACTATTATATGGACAAATTATTGATCTATGTTATTCCTTCAATGGGCATCGTAGGCTTGTTGTATACTTTTGTAAAGTTTGCCTGGGTTTCCAAACAAGATGCGGGTAACGAAAGAATGAAAGAAATCAGCACTTACATAGCTGAAGGTGCAATGGCTTTTTTAAAAGCCGAGTATAAAATTCTAGCTTATTTTGTTGTTATTGGTGCCATTCTTTTAGGAGTAATGGGCTATAGCAATGAAAATAGTCATTGGACTATTGCGCTGGCTTTCATTTTAGGAGCATTTTTTAGTGCCCTTGCCGGATTTATTGGCATGAAAGTGGCCACCAAGGCGAATGTACGCACTGCCCAAGCAGCTAGAACTAGTTTAAGTAAAGCACTATCAGTTTCATTTACTGGAGGTTCAGTAATGGGAATGGGTGTAGCTGGTTTAGCAGTACTTGGATTAGGTGGTTTATTTATTATTTTAAAAATGGTTTTTGCTCCTGATGCAGCGGTAGATAGTATTGAAATGGAGCGCACTTTAGAAATCTTAACTGGTTTTTCTTTAGGTGCTGAATCGATCGCCTTATTTGCAAGAGTAGGTGGTGGTATTTATACAAAGGCAGCAGACGTTGGGGCTGATTTAGTTGGAAAAGTTGAAGCTGGTATTCCAGAAGATGATCCTCGTAACCCTGCAACTATTGCAGATAACGTGGGTGATAATGTAGGTGATGTAGCTGGAATGGGTGCTGATTTATTTGGTTCTTATGTAGCTACAGTACTAGCAACAATGGTATTGGGTAGAGAAACAAGTGCTATTACCGATCAATTTGGCGGTATGTCTCCTATTCTTTTACCGATGTTAATTGCATCGATGGGTATCCTTTTTTCTATTATTGGAACCTTCTTTGTTCGCATTTCTGAAAATGCTGGACTTAGTACTGATGCGGTACAAAAGGCATTGAATATGGGTAACTGGGGATCTATCGTTTTAACAGCAGTTGCTTCGTATTTTTTGGTAAACTGGTTAATGCCAGATACCATGACCTTGCGTGGACATGAATTCACTAAAATGGGAATATTTGGTGCCATTATGGTTGGCCTAACTGTAGGAACTTTAATGAGTATCATCACAGAATATTATACCGCTATGGGTAAACGCCCAGTAATGAGTATTATTCGTCAATCTGCAACAGGCCATGCTACCAACATTATTGGTGGTTTAGCAGTAGGTATGGAAAGTACTTTATTACCTATATTAGTTTTAGCTGCAGGTATTTACGGATCTTATGTATGTGCAGGTTTATATGGAGTAGCGATTGCTGCTGCTGGTATGATGGCTACTACGGCTATGCAATTGGCAATAGATGCATTTGGTCCTATTGCTGATAATGCAGGTGGTATTGCCGAAATGAGTGAATTACCGGCTGATGTAAGAGAAAAAACAGATATCCTAGATGCCGTTGGAAATACAACTGCAGCGAGTGGTAAAGGTTTTGCTATTGCCTCTGCAGCATTAACTGCACTTGCTTTATTTGCAGCATTTGTAGGTATTGCAGGTATTGATGGTATTGATATTTATCGCGCGGATGTATTAGCAGGTCTATTTGTAGGTGGAATGATCCCTTTTATATTCTCTTCCCTTGCAATACGTGCAGTTGGAGAAGCCGCAATGGCAATGGTGGAAGAAGTCCGCAGACAGTTCCGCACGATACCTGGTATCATGGAAGGGACTGGTAAACCTGAATACGATAAATGTGTAGCTATTTCAACTCAAGCATCCCTTCGTAAAATGATGATGCCAGGAGCGATTGCTTTATTATCTCCAATCATTATCGGTTTTATTTTCGGCCCAGAAGTATTAGGAGGATTTTTAGCAGGCGCTACGGTAAGTGGTGTATTGATGGGAATGTTCCAAAACAATGCTGGTGGAGCTTGGGATAATGCAAAAAAATCATTTGAAAAAGGGGTAGAAATTAATGGTGAGATGTTCTATAAGAAATCAGAACCACATAAAGCTTCTGTTACGGGTGATACTGTAGGAGATCCATTTAAAGATACCTCTGGCCCTTCAATGAATATATTAATCAAATTGATGAGTATTGTGAGTCTGGTGATAGCACCTACCCTTGCGATTATTCATCACGACAAAATAGAAGCTAACAGAAAGGCTCAAATAGAGAATTTGCAAAAAATAAGTGCTTCTAAAGAGACTATTAAATAACTAATTCCCCACCTCTACTCCATGTAAAAAGTGAGCTATATTATGAAAGCCCGGATTTAATCCGGGCTTTTTTATGTAGTAAACTGTCGATTTTTGCTAAAATCTAGCTCCTCCGTCATTGGTAACTTCCGATGAGCTGGGATCAGAATAGCTTAGCTGGGTGATATCAATGATAACCCAAACAGGACTATTTCATCAAGTTGAAAAATCGTTCATAGATTCACCCCTTCAAAGCAAATTCGCCATCTCACCCTGGATCTTATTATAAGGGCATTCAAAATTTATTTACCATGATAAAGTTGGAAAGAGATCTTAAAGTAGGGAGATTTTAAGGGGTATCTATTTCAGATTTAAATCAAATCAATCGCTCAAAAATTCTCCCCATTTACATATTTAAATTTAATATATTCAAATAAAACCACAATTATCCTTTACTCAATTTGGAGCAAAAATAGATTCAGCCCAATAATAATTTAGCCTGATCCCGATAAAATTTGGAAGAAAATGACCCTACTATTTATATGTCATTATAACAGTCTTGAACTATTAAAATAGTTGATTCATTTAAAAGTCATTAGAGTACCCTTAGATCCAATCACTTTAATTTTGACCAGATTGGTATGATCGTAACAAAATATTTCAAATTTTAAGATTTTATTGGCTGAATACATTGAATTTTAATTAATAAATGATTTATACGATATTTAATTTCCAGTAAATCCTATATAAGACTTATAATCAATTAATTATGTAAATTAAATAATCAATTAACTGAAAAATGAGTTAGTCATCGTTATAGCGATACTAAGCAGTTAACAATAGTAGAAATATTCTATTTTTTTAGTTTAATTAAATATTATAATATATTTATAATCAGTTAGTTATATTAAAATTTAAATACTAATAATAATAGTTGAGCTTAAAAATGGTATTTTTAGATCAAAATGGCTGATTACTAAAAATAATAGTAGGACTTTAGAGAAGTTTAAATTTCAAATTTGACAAGATCTACTTAACTTGCTTAAAATCTCCTACATTGAAAAAGATCATCTCCCCTTTCACAACGGCTAAATTTTGTATTTCTATTTTACTGACAATATTGCTTATCTCCTGCTCTAGTCCAAAGGAACTTGAATACAGAGAGATCAGGAATTTCAAGGTGGATAAATTAGGATTAAAGACCAGTACCCTAAAAACTGATCTAGTTTTTTTTAACCCAAACAACTTTGGGTTGCAATTAAAAAAATTCGACCTAGATGTTTTTGTTGACAATAATTTTCTAGGACATACCACTAATGACCAACTAGTTGCTATTCCGAAAAAGTCAGAATTTGCCATCCCAGTTAAAATGGATGTCGAGATGAAGAACCTAGTAAAGAATGGTTTTAATGCGCTGGTCAATAAAGAAGTTACCCTAAAGGTAGTAGGAACAATCAGAGCTGGAAATGGAACCATTTCAAAGAATTTTCCAATTAACTACGAAATGAAGCAAAATTTATCCTTATTCTAGGGCATAAAAAAACACCCCAGCGGGGTGTTTTTTACCATATTTCTTACTGAATTAAATTCTAGGGTAACTGCGTAGTAGGTGCAGCAGTCTTCTCTGCCGGCTTTTTACAGCATTTAGGTAATTTTGCATAAGAAGTCTCTTCCGCAGTAATATCATCAGCATCATAACCAACATTGGCAATAGCTGTTTTCACCCGCTCAATGTCGTTCCGGTCTGTTAAAAAACTCACCGTAGTGGTCTTTTTCTTGTAGTCCACTTTCACCGAAACAATACCTGGTTCACGACTCATATACTTTTCTATCCTATCCTTACACATTTCACACTGCACCGAAGGGGTATTAATCACTACTTTTTGAGTTGCTTTTTGTTGAGCAGTTGCTATAGAAACAAGTCCTACAAGTGCTAACAAGGTCAATTGTATAGATTTCATAATATTTAGTTTGAATGAATATTTATTTAAAGTTATCAAATTACGTTCCAATTAGCTGGATCCTGGCGCCAATTTAACAAAGTTTTTTCCTGCTCTGCACTGACAATACCCTTTTCTACCGCTAATTCAATTAATGTATTATAATTGGTAAGGGTAATAAAGGGAACACCTGCTGCTGAAAACGCTTTATCGGCTAAATCAAAGCCATAGGTAAAAATGGCTACCATACCGATTACTTCTACACCTGCCTTCCTCAGAACATCCACTACTTCCAAGCTACTTTTACCGGTAGAAATCAGATCCTCAATCACTACTACCTTAGCCCCTTTTTCATATACCCCCTCTATTTGATTGCCCATTCCGTGTTCTTTTGGCTTTGGGCGGACATAGATATAGGGCAATTTTAGCTGATCGGCTACCATTGCACCCCAAGGAATACCAGCAGTACCTACTCCTGCTAAAAGATCTGCTTCAGGAAATTTCTCAAATACTACATTACACATTTCACTTTTAATAAAATCTCTACTAAAGGGAAATGATAATACTTTACGATTATCACAATAAATAGGACTTTTCCAACCACTTGCCCATGTAAATGGTTGTTGCGGACTCAATTTAATTGCATTAATTTGTAGTAGCTTTTCAGCGGTAGCTTTTTCATTTATCATACTGCAAATTAATAAAAAAAGCCATTGAACTTTAGCTTTTCCAATTTGCCCATCAATCGTTAAAGAAATTGACTAGGGTGAATCATTCAAAAGCTCAACTTTAAATTAGATAGCTATGTACATAAAAATTTACTTTGATGATAAACCAGTCTATCTATGTAATGAAATTGATCCAGAAATTCAAGAAATACTTCACCACCCAGAGGCAATTTTTATTGATGAAATATCCAGTCCAGCCATTAAATCATTATTACATGAAATTAAAAAAGAGACCTTTCATGCTGGGGTATTAATCCATTCCAACTTAGAGGAGCTGAAAAAAGTATTTTTTAAGCAGTTTGACACAATAGAAGCTGCAGGAGGTATCGTACAAAACGACCAAGATCAAATCCTCTTTATTTTCCGACTTAACAAATGGGACCTGCCAAAAGGAAAGGTAGAAAAGGGAGAAAATTATGAACAGGCTGCCATTCGAGAAGTAGAAGAAGAAACTGGAGTAAGGAATTTGCAATTAAATAATAAGATTAGCTGTACTTACCATACCTATTCAGCTTTTGGAAAAAATTTTTTAAAAACTACGCATTGGTTTCATATGAACTGTAAGGGAGCTCAAACCCTAGTTCCACAAATAGAAGAAAATATAACGGAGCTAAAGTGGCTAAATTCAAACGAAATAGATATACCGCTTGAAAACACCTATTCATCGATAAGAGATATAATTGGAAAATTTATGAAGCCTGATTAATCAAATAGTTAATCCTCAAAAAGTAGGGTAAAGGAATTTGCAATTATAGTTGTTTAGATGCCCTCGAATAAAAAGTGCTAGAAATTTGAATTATCAGCCGTTAAAAAATCAAGGCTGTCTGAGCCAGTATGCCCATTGAAGTAAAATACTCTTCCGGCGAGTTCCTTGATTTTAGGCTGATAATTCAAATTTCAGCCTTTTTATTCGCAGGCTTGATTTTTTTTGTTACTTTTTTGCATCAAGGCAAAAAAGTAAAAGCACTCTATTCCGAAAGGAAATTCAAGACTAATGTAACTGACTCCTAAAATAAGCAAGAAGAATTGTAAGGAAATAAATTAACTGGTAGTTTTTGATCGATCAATTTTAATCAAAAGCTTCACCGAATAATCGCTTAAGCCTTTAAGAAAACCAACTAAATACCTTTCAAAATAGAATCATTCACTACTTTAGGCAAAAATTGAGAAACATCTCCCCCATTTTTTAAAACATCTCTAACGAGTGTAGAAGCTACAGAAGTATACTGAGGTAAACAGGTTAAAAAAATAGTTTCAATATGACCATCGATACTTCTATTCATATCTGCAATCGCCTTTTCGTATTCAAAGTCATTAACGTATCGAATACCCCTTAAAATAAAATTAGCCCCTACACTTTTACAGCAATTAACTGTCAAACCTTCATACACAACAGCTGAAACTCTTGGCTCATCCTTATAAATTTCTAATAACCAGTTCAACCGTCTTTCTTCAGTAAACATTGGGTCTTTATTCGCATTTCTACCAATACCAATGACTAATTTATCAAACAAAGGAATTGCCCTATTGATGATATCAATATGCCCCATAGTAACAGGATCGAATGTTCCGGGAAATAAACAGATACGTTGCATATTTAATTTGTCTGAAATTTATTTTAGTAGATCAACTTGAAAAATTATTCAGCTTTTTTACCTGCCAATAAATATAATACTGCCATCCTTACTGCTACCCCATTTTCAACCTGCTGTAATATAATAGACTGGCTACTATCAGCAACATCACTATCTATTTCCACTCCTCTATTGATAGGTCCTGGATGCATGATAACAATTTCTTTTTGCAAACCGTCAAGTAATTTTCTACTAACTCCGTAGGCAAGATTGTATTCTCTTAGCGATGAAAAAAGGACTTGGTTTTGACGTTCTAATTGGATGCGCAACACATTAGCAACATCACACCATTGCAATGCTTTCTTTAAATTATATTCTACTTTTACTTGTAAAGCTTGTTCAATGTAAGTAGGTATTAAAGTTGGCGGACCAGCTACCATTACTTCTGCACCCATTTTCTTTAATAAATATATATTACTCAAGGCTACCCTTGAATGCATAATATCTCCAATTAACAATACTTTTTTACCTTCCAAACTACCCGTTTTTTCTTGGATGGAGAAGGCGTCCAATAAAGCTTGCGTAGGATGCTCATTGATACCATCTCCGGCATTTACAATTGCAGCAGGTATATGTTTGGCTAAAAAATAAGGAGCTCCACTTGCACTATGGCGCATTACCACCATATCTACCTTCATACTTAAAATATTGTTTACCGTATCCAATAAGGTTTCCCCCTTTGAAACAGAAGAAGCGGAAGCAGAAAAATTAATGGTATCTGCACTTAACCGTTTTTCAGCTAACTCAAATGAAATTCTCGTACGAGTACTGTTTTCGTAAAATAAATTAACGATCGTAATATCACGAAGAGAAGGTACTTTTTTAACAGGTCGCTGTAAAACTTCTTTGAATTGAGAGGCGGTATTTAAAATGAGAGAGATATCTTCCGCAGAAAGATCTTTAATGCCCAATAAATGTTTGGTAGATAGTTGCATTAAGAGACAAAGCTAATATATTTGTTTGAATTTTAAGCTGCAAATCAAACAAATTTTCAAGATTCTAGTTTATTGTTAGGTATTTTAATACAAAACAACCTCCTCGCGTTCCCATTCCACTTTCACTTTTTGAGAATAAGCAGTGTCAATAGATTTACCGCAATAATCAGGCTGAATAGGTAATTCTCTATTAAAACGCCTATCAACCAAAACACACAATTCAATTTTTTTAGGCCTTCCGAAGTCTTGCAGAGCATCTAGTGCAGCCCGAATTGTTCTACCAGTATATAATACATCATCGATAAGAATCACAGCTTTTCCTTCTATTGAAAATGGAATATCGGTGGTATTAGCAATATGTAATTCCTTTCTTACATCATCTCGATAAAAAGTAATATCCAAAATGCCATATTGAATATTTTGACCAACACAAAGGTTACGGACAGTATCTACTATTCGCTTACTAATTTGTACACCTCTAGGCTGCAATCCAATAAAAACCACTTCATCCAAATTCTGGTGATTTTCAAGCAACTGGTGAGCCAGACGCAAAATGGTAAGATGAAGCTGACGCTTGTCTAGTATTGTTTTCAAATTAAAATATTATAGAGCGAATTTATCTGATATTGTTTGAATTAAAAAGAATTTGAAATAATCACTCATTATTAAATGGTTAAATGACCCACTATTTTTCTAATAAAAAGGGGTATCTATAATCTGTAACTGGAGTAAATACTTCTTTAATGGTTCGAGCACTTAGCCAACGATAAAGATTTAAAAGACTACCCGCCTTATCATTCGTTCCACTCGCCCTTGCTCCACCAAATGGCTGCTGTCCCACCACTGCTCCTGTTGGTTTGTCATTAATATAAAAATTACCCGCACTATACCTCAATTGTTGGGTAGCTAGTTCAACTGCATAACGGTCTTGCGCAATGATTGCACCAGTAAGCGCATAAGAAGAGGTATTGTCTACTAATTTTAAAGCATCCTCAAATTTATTTTCATCATAAACATAGAGCGTAAGGATGGGACCAAAAAGCTCTTGGCACATGGTTACATATTGCGGATCCATTGTTTCAATGATAGTTGGTTCAATGAAATATCCTTTGGATTGATCACATTTGCCCCCTACTAAAATTTTGACTTTACTATCCCTTTTTTTAGCCTGTTTAATATAGGATTCAAGTTTAACAAAACTCTTTTCATCTATCACCGCATTAATAAAATTGGTAAAATCTTCTACTGTACCCATTTTCATCGTCTTCACTTCAGCTACTAATTTTTTCTTTATTTCTTCGGCAAGGTTAGAAGGAATATAGGCTCTAGAGGCAGCAGAACATTTTTGCCCCTGGTATTCGAATGCACCTCTAGCTAAGGCTGCCACTACCACGTCTGGATTGGCACTTTTATGTGCAATCACAAAATCTTTACCCCCAGTCTCACCTACAATTCGAGGATAGGACTTATAGATGTCGGTATTAGCGCCAATGGTCTTCCACATAAAATTAAAGACGCTTGTACTACCGGTAAAATGAACACCGGCAAAATCAGGATGATTAAAGCACACATCCCCCAATACTGGTCCGTCCACATAAACTAAATTAATTACTCCATCGGGCAATCCTGCTTCTTTCAAAATACGCATGAATAACTGAGCACTGTATACTTGAGTAGGCGCACATTTCCATACCACCACATTGCCACACATTGCAGCACTAGTGGGTAAATTGCCTCCAATTGCAGTAAAATTAAAGGGGCTAACAGCCAAAACAAATCCCTCTAATGGACGATACTCTAAGCGGTTATTCATACCTGCCCCACTGATAGGCTGCTCGCGATAAATTTCACTAAGAAAATGTACGTTAAATCTCAAAAAATCTATCAACTCACAAGCCGCATCTATTTCGGCCTGATAAACATTTTTACTTTGTCCAAGCATAGTTGCTCCGACAATATAGGGGCGGTATTTAGTAGCTAATAAATCAGCTGCTTTTAAAAATATATTGGCTCTATTTTCCCAACTTAAGGTAGCCCATTTCGCTTTAGCTTTCAATGCTGCATTGATAGCACTCTTAACATGACCTGCATTGCCTTCATGGTAGTTACCTAGCAAATGGCCATGTTCATGAGGGGGATGCATTGCTTTTTTCACGCCCGTTCTCACTTCTTCGCTACCGATATACATCGGAACGTCGACCTTCTCCAACTTTAATTTTTTAAGGGCTTTTTTTAATGCCAGCTTTTCCTTCGATCCTGGGGCATAATTTAAAACAGGCTCATTGACTGGCAATGGATAATAAAAATCTCCGTATTGCATTCGTTTTCATTTTTGACTGATAAAATATCCGATTAGGTCAGTTTACGGATCTTAAAACCGATGTATTGTAAACTTAAATCCTTGGTTCGAATGAATGTTTCCACTAATAAAGCTACTAATTTATGAGAATAATTGTATCAGGCTACTTTCCTGCCCATTCAATTTAAACCATACTTTTTAAACTTTATCTTATTAATTTTTTATAGAATTAAATATTTAAATGAATTATCTAAAAAATTAATTATCAATAACTTAACACTTATTAAAAGCTAAGAAGCGGTTGCTTCTTTTTCACTCATTAGGTAGGCTTTTATAAAACCATCTAGTTCACCATCCATCACGGGACCTACATTTCCAACTTCAAAATCAGTCCGGTGGTCCTTAATCATTTTGTAAGGATGAAAAACATAGGATCGAATTTGACTACCCCACTCTATCTTCTTTTTAGAGGAATTGGTAGCATCTAGGGCTGCTTGACGTTTACGCATTTCCTCTTCATACAAACGGCTTTTCAACATCGCCATAGCCTTTTCCCTATTTTCACCTTGGGTA
Source organism: Ferruginibacter sp. (assembly GCA_030831945.1). Classification (GTDB taxonomy): domain Bacteria; phylum Bacteroidota; class Bacteroidia; order Chitinophagales; family Chitinophagaceae; genus Ferruginibacter. The sequence continues at coordinate 86,256 of JAURKC010000030.1, read as the reverse complement.
CGCGCTTGCTGACACTCTACTATAAATCCACTTGGTTTATGAGTAAGGCGAACCGCAGTTTCTACCTTATTAACATTCTGACCACCACTACCTCCACTTCTAAAAAATGCCCACTCCACATCAGCTGGATTAACGGCAATTTCTATCGTATCATCTATCAAGGGATATACATAAACACTAGCAAAAGAAGTATGTCTTCTAGCATTACTATCAAAAGGACTAATTCTAACCAATCGATGGACTCCGCTTTCTGCCTTTAAAAATCCATAGGAAAATGGTCCATCAAATTGAAAAGTACAGGTTTTAATTCCCGCACCATCTCCCCACTGCCAATCTAGTTCCGTTACTGTCCAACCCTGCTTCTCACCATACATTCGGTACATCCTAGCAAGCATTTCGGCCCAATCTTGACTCTCTGTTCCACCTGCTCCACTATTTATCTGTAAAACTGCTGGTAATGCATCCGTAGGCTGATTTAGGGTACTCTTAAATTCAGCTCCTTCAATGGCAGTATTTGCCAAATTACAAGCCTCCTTTACTTCCTCTTCACTAGCTTCCCCTTCCTTCCAAAAATCAAATAGTACAGCAAAATCCTCTACCAACGACGCTACATCGTGATACATATTTACCCAGTACTCGTTTACTTTAGTATCTTTTAAAATGGCTGTAGCTCGGGCATTATCATCCCAGAAACCCGGTGAAAGCGAGAGTTGCTTATCGCTATTAATTTTTATTTCTCGGTTAGCGACGTCAAAGAAACCTCCTCAAGACCAACACACGGTCTCTCATATCCTTCAAATGTTCAATAGTCATAAGTCAAAAATAAGGGATATTTCTGATGGAACCTACCAAAATACCAGCTAAGTTTTCATTCTTACCTGCATGATTTACTTCCTGTCTTTACAAGAAAAGTCACCCCAATCAAAGCTCTTCAACCAAATAAATAATAGGCCTATTATTATTTATTTATTAATATTTGTTTTAATTATAATGTATTAATAATCCATCCTCAAATTGCCTTATCCAATGCTCAGATTAACTACTTGAAAGGGGAATAAAATTTTAAATACAATTTTAACAGGTAGAAATGACCATTTTTAAAATTCAAGTATGGTTATTGCTATACATCTAAAATAATATCAGCCAGTATGCAAGTAACCTTCACTAAAAATATTCAATTTTCTAAGCTCATAAAGGCTAATGGTAAATTAAAAGAATTCAATTTTCGCAAAATTAACGATCAAAAGAAGGAACAATTTACTGTAGATGTAGTGGATGAACGTGACTCAAGGGTATTTTTCAATGTCAAAAAAATTGATAACAACTGGAAAATAATAGAAATACCTCTGCCGAATTGGATTTTGGAAAATGAAAGCACTTTTAATGAAATCATAGAAGAAGAACTAAAACAATGATAAGATCAAATAATCAAAAGGGTAAACTATAACATCTTTGATTACAAGTGTAATAAACCCATTTTATAGAGCGTATTAACTGGTTTGTTATCCCAAAACAATTCAAAATCTTCTAAGCCAGCAGCTTCATAGTTCATTTTAACCTCTTGCAAAGTGAAAGATTTTACAGCTTCAATTTTTAATTGACCTAGCATTGTAGCCAACCATTCTCCTTGTTCTTTATCTACTTTGATAGTAAGGGTTTCTCGCTTTCCTTGAAAAGTAAGGGAGCACATTTCCCACTGACTCCCCTTCTTTGACTTGGTATAAATTTCTACAGCGGGTTGATTACCTGTAAATACAATTTTGGAACTTGGCTGATTACTAATGAAAGACTCTTCTTGAATAGCTTGAATAATATAATCTGACGGAACAGTTGTTTTAGGTACTTTAAAATCAAACCATTTTTGCAGCGGATGATCCAAACAAGCACCATGCATAAAATTGAGTAATGATTTTTTTAGCCCAAAACTAAAACTGTCATGATCTGCCCCTGTGGGATCAGTATGTACAATATCATTATTGGCAAAACTACCCACTGAATTCGTTTGTTTGATAACCTTATATTTTTCAGGATTCATACCAACAGGACTGTGTGCTGTCATAGCAAATTGATGCCAAAAGCCAGACTGTAAAATACCCGCTTCAAACAATTGCCTTACCATTTCCAAAGAATCAATAGTTTCCTGAGCGGTTTGAGTAGGAAAGCCGTACATTAAATAGGCATGAACCATAATACCCGCTTCGGTAAAATTTTTATTTACACCAGCCACCTGTTTTACAGTAATTCCTTTTTCAATAAGTTTCAATAATCTATCAGAGGCCACTTCTAACCCACCTGACACACCAATACAACCAGCCGCTTTTAATAATAAACATAGATCACGGGTAAAACTTTTTTCAAAACGAATATTAGTCCACCAGACTACGACTAATTTTCTTTTAATAATTTCCAAGGCGAGCGCGCGCATAATCGCTGGAGGAGCTGCCTCATCAACAAAATGAAATCCATTCTCTCCAGTCTGGGCTATCATTTCCTCTATACGATCGCAAAGCAAAGACGCTGTAATCGGTTCATATAATTTAATATAATCGAGCGAGATGTCGCAAAAAGTACATTTACCCCAATAGCAACCATGCGCCATGGTTAGTTTATTCCATCTTCCATTACTCCATAAGCTATGCATTGGATTAACTATCTCAATAGCAGATATATATTGATCCAATAAAAAATCACTGTAATCCGGAGTGCCCACCTGTCCCTGTTTGTAATCTGTACAAGCGGCATTATTAATATAAATTAATTTTCCATCCACTAGGGTAAAACACCTTTTCAAAGAGGTGACCGGAATTTTTTCTTGTAGATAATGAATCAAATTTTCAATGGGTGCTTCTCCATCATCTAGGGTAATGAAATCATAAAATTCGAAAACCCGAACATCAGATAAGGATCTTAATTCTGTATTGGCAAAGCCTCCACCCATCGCTACTTTAATAGAAGGATAATGTTTTTTAATCCATTGGGCACATCTCAAGGAAGCATATAAATTTCCAGGGAAAGGAACTGAAATAGCAACCAACAGCGGATTTACATTTTCAATCCTTGTTTTTAAAATTTTTAAAAGCACCTCATCAATGTAACTATTAGGTTGTTGCATAGCCTCATATAGTTCATCAAAACTATTGGCTGACCTTCCTAATCTTTCTGCATACCTACTAAATCCAAAATGAGGATCAATACATTCTTTAATCAAGTCAGACAAATCTTCTAGATACATGGTAGCTAAGTGCTTGGCACGATCTTGAACGCCCATATTACCAAAGGCCCAAACCAAATCATCTAATTGAGCAAAGCGACTTGCTTCAGGGAGATAATTTCTTTTAGTAATCAAGTGAGCGAGTGTAGGATTTTTTCCTTGTAAAAAAAGAATTACCGCATCTATTGATTGGATATAATCATTTTGAAGCGCTATTATTCTAACCGCATTTTCTGACCGCTCTCTTTGTTCACCGTTTTGAATAGAATCAAATAAATGCAACAATCCCTTTTTCGAGAAAATAGCCAACATTACTTCAATTCCAAGATCAGATTGAAAAGAAGAAATACCCTTAGTATTTAGAAACCCTTTCAAATAAGCAGTTCCCGGATAAGGTGTATTGAGCTGTGTAAATGGAGGTGTTATAAAATAAACAGTTGCACTCAAATGATTCAATTTAGAAAGCAAAAATATTGCTTAATAATTAAACGGCCTGCTTTTAAGTTATGGCCCTATGACAAAGAGAGATAATTAATAATAAAAGATGAGGTGGGCGGAACTAAGAATTATAAATTCTTTTCTTATGTTGGAGATACTTTTCATTGATAACCTGACTCATCGGCTTATCCATCAATTTACTTTCTATCCAAGAAATAATATCTAGATAGGCAAAAGATCGAGTTTGGAAGCGATTTTTTTCTAATTTCTTCAAACTGACCAGTAATTCCTGAAAGGCGGGTTTTAATTTTTGGCGATGTACCTGAAAAGAATTTCTCAAAAATTTAAACATTTCCTGCTCTACTATAGTTAGATTTTCCTTCTTCGACATAAATCGATAGACCGATCTTATGAGAGAATCTATAATTTCAAAATTACCTAATTCATAATGTGCCATTAAATGCATTAAGCGAGCATAGCATTGCAAATCATCTCGCATCGAATCGTTACCATAAATGATTTTTTGAAGATAATCGATAGAAATATCAAAGTCGCCATTTCCAAAGTACAAAGAGGCTATCTTATAATTTAAAACTAATATTCGATGGCTATCAAGAAATAATGAATACTCTTTCAATTTAGATTCAATCAGAGGAACTTCTTTTAAACCCTGAGCGAAAGTACCCAACATAATATGTTGGTTAATTAAAGCACTAGTGATATATACAAAAGTCTGAATTCGATGATTATCATGCTGAACAGCGACAGAAGTTTTTGCGAATTTTTTAAAGTGCTGGAGATCAATTTCAAATTTCTGATAATTTTTTAAATCAAAATGAGCATTGAGTAAATTATGAATCCCTTTAATATAGTAACCAGTTTCAACTCTTATCATTAAAGGGTTTTCATGAAAAATAGCCACCCATTTTTGAGCATACCGATAATACATTAAAAAATCTTGTCGAATAAAAGCATACCAACAGTAACTTTGATATAAATACATTCTTTCATAAAATCCAGTTTGCAAATGTGCATTAACAGGAAGATTACTTTTTAAGAATTTCTTTACCCCAATTTCATCTTTTTCATTTCTAGCATGACCATTTTTAATATACCAACTATACAGGCGAAGGGCTAAATTAGAGAGCCTAGCAACCATGTCCACCCTAGCGTTTACCTCCAACGCTTCTGAAGACAAAAGCTCGCCTCTATCCTGCATGGCTCTTGAAATATGCAATGACTCAATTTTCTTTTCCCAAGAAATCACTTGTGTTAAAAAATTAAATTTATTATGATGCTTCGCTGTTTCTTTTAATTTTTCTAAAATTTTTAAACTTTGTAAATACAAGCCCTTATTATACAAAATTCTGGCATGATCTAATTGTTCATTGAGCTGCATATCAATACTGTCAGCACTTTTTAAAATCCTTAAACTAGCTAACAATTGTTTGTAGAGATGTACTTTGATATTGGACAACTGAGGTTTTCGAATGGAACTAAGTTTTTTAAGTAAAACAGCTTCGTCATATTCCTGTAATTTATCAAGGGCATCAAATAGTTCAACAATTTTTAAATTTTCATTACCCGAACTCCTTTTAATAAAGAGCTTAAAATTCCTTTTTTCAGCTTTCTCAAGCGACTGAATCAGTTGAAATAAAGAGTCTGTAAATCGAGTAAGCATTTTTTAAAATTTTCTATTCGCCATCAGAATTTAATAACACCTTCTTAACTAAAAAAACTCCCTCTCTCAAAATACTTAGAGTCAATAGTAAATTTAAAAGAAAACAGTTGCAAATATTTCATTAAGTAGACAACCCAAAGAAAGGAGATGAAGTATTCGTAATTGGATACAAAAATACGATTTTCAAAAAGGTTTTCCTTATCAATCTCCCTAACAACAATAAGTTTTTAAGAATAAACAGGCAGAATTTCCAGCATTTTATTTTAAAAATGTAAATTATTATAATATAAAAGGAGAATTACTTGTTATAAAGTATAAATAGAAATAAAAGATGGACTTACCTTTGAAAAAAGGCTTACCATTAACCAAACAAAATGATTGACTATTTGTAATACAATCATCTTAGACATCTAATCATTATGGTTCAATTATATAATTTCATTGCTTCTTGGCAGTTATTTCCTGAAAAAGGCAGCTATGAATATGGCGAAAGGCCAAAATCTGGAATCTATAAAATTGAAACTACCTCCAACAAAAAGGAATTTGCCATCAGCATCAATTGGGTAACGCTAGAAAATAATGCATTCAACTCCTCCTACACGCTACTTTCAGATGGAGAACCTATACCTTTTGAAGATAAAACAATTGCTGAAGAAGTAAAAGCAATTTTTATTGACGCCTTGAATTTTGAAATTCATTTTTTAAAAAATGGAGAATCTATCCTAATTGTAATCAATGAATTACTGCCAAATGGATATTTAAAAGTGATTCAAAAAGGCAATCGGTTGGATGGAACTGCTTATTCCAATACTGAAATTTACCACAAGCAATTAAGCGTAATGCCCTATTCCACTTCGGTGAGTGGGGCGGTAATTAAAGCCACAGAAGAAGGTGTCATTCGTCACAAGGCCCTTACTGCAATGGAAGAGCAAACGAATATGCAACTTGACCAAATTCGAAAACAGATTGAATTATTGGCCATTCAAGCGCAGGAAATACAGATGCGTAAGGAACTCAGTATGATTATTTATGGGGCTAAACTTAGTTTCGTACCTGTAATAGGTCATACCTATTTTCTTTATGAAAAAGCAGATGCTTCCCATGTTCTTTCTTTGATCAGTTCAAAAGAATATGGAGGCGGAGCAGGTCCTTATAAGAAATTTGTAGCGCCAGTAAAACTATTAGCAGATCATACTTGGATAGAGGTATAAGCTATTCATTTACTTTGCCCATGGCAGCCTGCTTCATTTTATGAGCTGTCTCTGCACCCAAGTATTTTTCAATTCTTTTCTCTACTAAATAAATTAAAGGGGTAAGTAAAATAGCCATGGTGAATTTATAGGCATAATTAACTAAACAAATAGCCAATACTAATTGCCAGCTCCAATCTTTCCCAATTTTAAAGGCAATAAAGAGTACAATAAAACTATCTACGAGCTGAGAAATCAAGGTAGAACCTGTTGCCCTCAGCCATACTTTACTTTCTCCAGTATGTTTCTTGATTTTATGAAATACCGTTACATCTACTAACTGACTTACTAAAAAGGCAAACAAACTGCCGAATATAATCCACATACCCTGTCCAAAAATACCATTGAATGCCTTACTCATATCAGGTATACCATCTGCTATTCCTGTACCATACCAAAAATCTGCAGGAGGTACTGCCATAGCAAAATAAAACATAATGAATCCATAAGCAATTAAAGCAATTGCTGTGTAGGAAATTCGCTTGACCGCCTTAGGTCCAAAATACTCGTTCACAATATCTGTAACTACAAACTCAAGTGGCCACAACAAAACCCCACAAGTAAGGTTAAAGGCAAGGTTTTTTTGACCGAATAAAGTAAAATTGGATGGAGCCCAACCTAACAATTTTTCAAGAGAAAAAATCTTACCTCCTATACATTCGGCAATGAGTGCGTTTGCTAAAAAAAAGGCGGTAAAAAAAATAAACAATTTGGTAGGCTTGTCCTTTAAAATATTATGTATCATTTTACTATTAATAAATTAAAAAATAATATAGTTGCATTAATAAAAATAGGAAATTAACTATTAATAACCACTGAGCAATAGCTAGCTGTTTTTTAAAAATAAATAATACCGCTGTAATAAGATTAAAAATTAAATTCAAAAAAATAGCGAATTGTCCTAAAATAACTAAGCTGCCTGTAATAAAAGGTAAGGGTAAAATGCCATTTGCTGAACTAGCCTTTTTATTAGAAAGCTCGATAAAACTAAGGGCTATAAATACTAAAAAACTAAGATTGCAAATAAAAGTGATTTTGGAAAAAAATTTCATACTTCAGGTAATTGGAATGAATACGATTTTGCTAATCTAGGGACAATACATCAAATGAAGAATCAACTTCACTATATCTTTAATTATCTAGCCATTTTTTCCAGTCAACATTGGAACAAAAGAAAACTGTTCAAATGCCTCCTCACTAATAGAGCCATCTTCATTTTTAGTAATTCTGAGCATACGCTGTTGCTCTCCTTCATCAACGGGTATCACCATTTTACCCCCTATTTTCAGTTGCTCAATCAATTTAGGAGGAATTACAGGGGCAGCCGCAGTAATGATCACTTTATCAAAAGGGGCATAAGTAGGTAATCCTTCAAACCCATCTCCATAAAAAAATTTGAGGTTAGGATATTTTGTTTTAAATATAAACGCTTTAGTTTTTTCAAATAATAATTTATGTCGTTCGATAGTGAAAATTTTAGCTCCCATTTCAGCTAAAACGGTTGCCTGGTAGATACTACCAGTCCCTATCTCTAAAATTTTATCATACGGTTTTATTTGTAATAACTGTGTTTGATAAGCAACAGTATAGGGATGTGAAATTGTTTGTCCTTCGCTAATAGGAAAGGATCGATCCTCATAGGCTATCTCATCAAATGCACTATCTAAAAAAAAGTGACGGGGAATATTATTCATCGCAGCAAGAACCTCTTCATCCGTGATCCCCTTTTCTCGAAGCAGATCAATTAATTTTTTTCTTAGTCCCTTATGTCGGTAAGTATCTTCGTATTTAATCATATGATCACCTCAGTACTGATTTTATAAAATTTCCTAGTTATTACGCTTTATGCTACAAAATATTTGAGGCACCTTATAAAAATAATTAAAATAAAAATACTTTAATTCACTCAATTGTAATCTTATTTTAAACCCATTTCACTTACAATTCTTGCAATTTTATTATTACAAAATTTTTCTGCTTCCAAAAATCCATCCTTACTGTCAAGTGTTGTATTCACACTGAAATAAAATTTTATTTTAGGTTCTGTTCCACTAGGTCGTGCAGAAATTTTAGTACGATCGCTTAATACAAACTGTAGCACATTACTTTTAGGAAGTTCAATTTTCCATGTTTTACCAGTCTGTAAATTTTTACCTATTTGCAATTCATAATCTAGTAATTCAGTAACCGCTACTCCATCAATGGTTGTGGGGGGATTATCTCTATACCCTTGCATCATTTGAGCAATTTCAGCAGCTCCATTCATTCCTTTTTTAGTGATGCTAATTAAGTCTTCTGTAAACATGCCATACTCCACGTATAAATCGATCATTTTTGCATACAAACTTCTCCCCTTATTTTTTTCATACGCAGCCATTTCACATAACAATGCAACCGCACTAATTGCATCTTTATCCCTCACTTGATTACCTATCATTAATCCAAAACTTTCCTCACCTCCAATAATATAATTTTCCTGGCCTTCTTTTTGTTTTATTAATGCGGCAATCCATTTAAAACCAGTGAGTACATTATAACAAGCTACCTGATTTGATGAAGCAATTGTATCAATCATTTCTGTAGTAACAATCGTCTTTACCACCATATCATTCGGCATCGCGATACCCTTTGCCTTGCGAGCTTCAATGAGGTAATTAAATGCTAGCACTGCTGTCTGATTACCGTTCATTAATACCCATTCTCCCTCATTATTTTTAACACCGATAGCTACACGATCACTATCCGGATCGGTACCTAACAAAATATCTGCATCCAATTGTTTGGCCATTGTCAGTCCAATACTCATCGCTTCTTTTTCTTCTGGATTGGGATACACTACGGTAGGAAAATTGCCATCTGGCACTCTTTGTTCGTCAACTATATGGACATTATCAAAGCCAAATTTTGCTAATACCTGAGGCACCAGGGTAATACCCGTTCCATGGATGGAAGTATAAACAATTTTTAGATCATGCTGAGCCTTACATATTTCTGGATATACGCTTAAACCTGCTACCATATCTAAATAGCTTTCATCAAAATCTTTTCCAATAATCACAATATTCGCTTCTCCTCCACTCCATTTCACATCGTCTACAGTAGCTATTTTCTCAACTTCCTTAATTACATTTTCATCATGGGGAGCTACCATCTGAGCACCATCATCCCAATAAGCTTTATATCCATTGTATTCCTTTGGATTATGAGAAGCCGTACAAACCACTCCACCCTGACAACGCAAGTGACGAATCGCATAGCTCAATTCTGGAGTTGGACGAAGTGCTTCAAAAAGAAATACTTTAATACCATTTGCAGCAAAAACGCTGGCAGTGGTTTTAGCAAAAAAACGGCTATTATTTCTGCAATCATGAGCAACAGCAACGGTTACATTTTCGCCAAAACATTTTTTTAAATAATTAGCATAACCCTGTGTAGCCATACCTATGGTATACTTATTGATTCGATTGGTTCCTACTCCCATTATACCTCTCAAACCTCCTGTTCCAAATTCTAGATTTTTATAAAAGGCATCTGCCAAATCATCTGGATGATCTTTTTGTAAACGGAAAATTTCATCTTTTACGGACTGTTCGTAATTGCCTGAAATCCACTGGTCAATTTTTTGTTGAATAATTTGATCCATATTTATATTTTACTTCTTCAAAAATAATTATTTAGATTTAAAAAAAGATTGCCTACTAAATTAGTATTGATTTTTCATTGAAGCAAGCAGCGCCATGTAATAAAAGCTGACACTATTTTTTATAGCTAATTTGATATTCCATTAATCAAAAAGAAATGGTTAAGCACTATTGCAACCATGCACCCCCTACTTCAGTTCCATCCACCTCTAAAGTAATATGTTCATCTAGGGAAGTAGAAATCGAAACACCCACATAATCTACATCAATTGGAAAAGATTTATGAGTACGTTCTACCATCACCAAGGTTTGAATTTTCTTAGGATAGGTTTCTAATAATGGCTTTAAAGCATATAACATCGTTCTTCCCCTATTAGCTACATCATCTATTAGTAAGATTGACTTTTCATTAAAATCTATTGTGGGTTCCAAACTCACCAACGTAGGCTTCTTTTTATTTAAAGAAAGTTCAACCACCAAAACTTCTCCATCAAAAACACCTTCTAGATAGGTACGAATTTTATGGGCAATCACTATCCCATTATCCTTTATTCCAATCAGTATCAACTGGTCAGTATCACAATTTTGTTCCGCTACCTGCAAAGCCATCCGACGAAGTTTTTTATCGGCTATTTCCTTTGTTAAAATGTATTTTTTCTCTGCCATTTCAATAAATTATAAGTAATTATACGAATTTATAGCAACTATTCAATAATTGTATATAATTCTGAAAATTGAACATAGATAATTAACTTAGCTATATAATAAACCCATATGCAATTTTTACCCCAAATTATTTTCTTAGCCTTTGCCTGTATTGCCATAGGGTTGTTTACAAAAAATTTGATTCAGATTCGACGTAATATATTTTTAGGAAAATCTGAAGACTTGAGTGATCAACCTTCCAAAAGATGGAAAAACGTCCTTTTACTTGCATTGGGACAAAAAAAGATGTTTAAAAATAAACTCGTTGCTATAATGCACCTGATTATTTACCTAGGATTCATCATTATTAATTTAGAAGTAGTAGAAATTATATTAGATGGATTATTGGGTACTCACCGATTATTTCTCGAAGTTTTGGGTAACTACTACTCCTTTCTAATTAACTTTTTCGAGCTACTAGCTATCGGTGTTATTGTAGTTTGTATTATTTTTTTTATTAGAAGAAACATCCTTAAACTAAAGCGATTCATTAGCAAGGAGCTCGATGGTTGGCCACGTACTGATGCGAATTATATATTGATCGCTGAAATTATTTTAATGAGTTTGTTTCTAATCATGAATGCCTCAGACCGTTCTTTGCAAATTCAAGGAAATGAGCATTACAGCAATACTGGAAATTTTATTATTTCAGGATTACTAGTCCCCATTTTTAGTGATTTATCGATCAACTCCCTAGTTGCAATCGAAAGAACCAGCTGGTGGATCCATATTATTGGAATCTTTACATTTTTAAATTATTTGCCGTATAGCAAACACCTCCATATAATCCTTGCTTTTCCTAACGCCTATTTTGCTAGGCTATATTCCAATGGTAAAATGGACAATATGCCATTGGTGCAAAATGAAGTAAAATATATGATGGAACCTGCTCTTGCACCATCCGGAGAATCTAAGGTAATGCAATTTGGAGCTAAAGATGTTTTTGATCTAAGTTGGAAAAATTTACTCGATGCATATAGTTGCACAGAATGCGGTAGATGCAGTACGGTATGTCCAGCTAACCAAACAGAGAAACTTTTAAGTCCTAGGAAAATAATGATGGATACCAGGGATCGACTGCAGGAAGTGGGTGAAAACATAAATAAAAATAAAAGCTTTTTACAGGATGGAAAAACACTGTTACAGCATTATATAACGGTTGAAGAATTGAGAGCTTGTACTACCTGTAATGCCTGCGTAGAAGAATGTCCAGTCAGTATCAATCCGCTTGACATTATTTTAGAATTAAGACGCTCCCTAATTATGGAAGACAGTAATGCACCCCAAGAATGGAATAGCATGTTTAGCAATATAGAAAACAATTTTGCACCTTGGAAGTTTAGTCCTGAGGACCGTGATAAATGGACGGAAGATTTAAATAAAGAAAGCTAATTAGAAGAAGATCTTATTTATATAGTATTAATTCTCCTCAGAGAACTTGGATACGGCATCTTTTTTTCTTAGCATCTTCACCAATTGAATCAATGCAGTTAAAGTAAAAATACCTCCGATCACCCAGTTAAGGTATTGCTGGCTGTTAGCTATTCGCTGAACCATCCATTTGCCCCCAAATATAAAAACGCAGTTTCCCAATAAGGTACCTATACCTATGCCAACTATATAACTATTGTAATCAAATGCAGTAGTCTTTAATATTTTTTTTGAAAACAATACTGTACTCCAGCCAAACCAAAAAGGAATCTGAACAGGATTGATTGCACACATAAACATACCCAAATAAAAACGATGCAAATTAAAATTTAAAAGTACATTTTTACTGTTCTCATCCGACTTAATTGCAGCAATAAAACTTCCCGTTGCTAATGCTAGAATAATAACTAGGGTAATCCATTCCATTGCCTTCATTAAGCGCTGTTGCTTTCTAACCCAATCAATTCCAACCAATGAGATACGAACATAAACCATCTCAACCAGCAAAGAACCTAATGAAAACCAGATGGCATTTTGAACACTTTCCTGAATACCTATTTGCATAGCAGCAACATTCAAGGTTCCTAAAGGCAATGAACCAAGGAAGCTAATCAGTAAACCCCAGAAAAAGATTTGGAAGAATTTAATCACCTAACAAAGATAAAGTTTCTTCATCTTCACAAAACTAAAAATTACTAAGATTTAAATTAAAGAAAAATGAAAATACATCTATTAGGAAGACTCTTTTAAAAAAGGTCTACTTACCTAATTGAAGTTGAGTTACCAATATTCTTCTAAGCGTAGAAGGACTTATTTTTTTAGCGACCATTTTTGCCTGTTGATCAATAAGAAAAAATACAGGGTTGGAATAAGCATCATAAGCATTGCGGACCAAAGAATTAGCCTCCATTTTTACATGCGTATATTGATTAATCAATCGGTAGTCTTTAATAAAACGCTTCCACTCAATATTCGATATTTCTGGAGTATTGCAAATAGCATAAACACCGATACGCTTATTTAATTGCTGAGCTAATAAATTGATCACACTATCCATTTTAGGAACCTCCACCTGACAATGATCACATTGAGGATCATAAAAGGTGATTACTGTATAATCGTAACCCTTTGCCATTTCATGCAAATTTTTGACTACTCCTACACTATCTGGAAGCAGAATATTTATACAAGTGTCGTTTAACTTGATTGCTTTAATCACTGCCAGTTCAGCTAATACTTTCTTTTCAGCCTCTGCTGAAAGAAATTTACACTTTGATTTTTGAATATATTTTTCTACAAAATAGACATATCCTTCAGTATTATTGGCCAAATTTCTACTTTTTAATACTTTAGAAAAGAGGTCCATTACATAAGGATAAATCTTAGTTTTACAATCCACTTTGGCTATAATTGAATCAATCCCCTTGCAAATTGAGTCTGCCCGTTTAGGAAAATATGTCAAGTAATCCATAATAAGATCCTTAACTATTGGAGTAAACAACATCTTTGGATTGGCAATAGCAAACTGTTTCAAAAAATCTTTTCTGCCTTCAAAATTTTTATAATTAGGTACCTGGTTATCTTTTAAATTAAGCGCAGTAAAATATACAGACAATGCCTCTACAGGTTTTAATTTTTTTAATGCTGCTTGTCTAAAGTTGGTTAATTGATCCGTTTTTTCTTTAAAATAAAGCGCTTTTTGAGCAACCGAAAACTTCTTGCCTTGTTGCAATTCAGCATTGTATAAAGTATCAATCTTTGCTAACCGATTTTCAAGTCGTTGATAATCTAAAAGAATTTTATTTTTAGAAAGATTGGTTGAAGTAGAGTCCAAATAATGCGAACCGCTTAGTTCAAACTGAATACTATCCCTATCTTCTATAATAAAATAAATTTTTTGCTTTGATTTTGGAAAATAGAAATAGTAAACTCCGCCTACTATAGACTTAGTATATTTAATAGTAAAATTCCCTTTGTACAAAGGAATCGTGTCTTTTGCCAAAAAGTTTTTGTCATCGAATACTGCTCCCCTAAAATAAGCTACACTATCTGCCGTTCGAATTGCTTTTATTTTAATTTGATATTGTGCCAACAATACAATTGGCATCGAACCAACTAACATTAAAAGGAGCATTTTCTTTATCATTCCAAAAAATATTCTAATCTAAAATTAATAAAAACTAATCAATGGTTTGATCCACTTTTTTCATTTCCAAAATTTGTTCACGAGCGGATTTTAAAAATATTTTACCTTTCAAAAATGGCCAGGGTAAAATACCTTGCTGACGATTATATTTACTTATTAAATATAAGGCTTTCCAATGTTTAAGTATTTCTTTATAAGCACCCAGTAAAGTATAACCCGTATCATAAAAATGATTAGGTTCGGCCCCACATCCATTAAATTCTAAAATAGTGAAATTTTTACCTTCCTTAAAATCATCTACACTGTTACACATGATATCGTACCGGCCATAAAAAAAATCATTTATCCCTAAGCTAATTTCATCAAAAATTGTTACTAGTTGTTCATCGATATGATCCTTAAGGTCGATAAAATGAGCTCCTCTATTATGATTAGCCGCATAACTCAACATGTATTTTTCCCCTGCTGGTAATACCTTGTCCCAATTATCCTTATGTTTATTATAAAGTTCATCTACTCTTCCGGCTCCCTTATTATTTTGTTCAATCAGATAGGATAAACTATGATAGCCATCACCAACCACTTGTAAAGGAATTTTATGTAAAAAACCAGTCACCATTCCTTTTTTTGATTTAGGATGGCGAATATAAAAGACACTCACTTCCATCGGATAAGTAACTAAATTTTGTACAATATATTCCCAAGGCATTTGTGCATGATAATTTCGAAAGGCTTCCTCATTATCAATTTTTCTTAACAAAATTCCTTGACAACCCACTTCAGGTTTTACAATGAAAGGAAAAACAATCTTAGATTTCACCAACCGGTCCAGCAAGATTGAAAAATCTTCATTTGGTATAACATTGCAAGTAGCAGGATAAAGATGAGCGGGTAATAAATCATACATCTCTTTTTTAGGTTCCCCCTCCATGCCACCAAAAGTTATTTTTGGATTACTTGAGGTAAAAAACCAAACATAACCAGATTTAATGGTGTACCAAATCCAAAAAAAAGAAATCGGTGCGTAGAGCAATTTAAAAGGCCAAGCTTCCCAATTTTTAATAGCAGCAAAGAAGATTTGAATCTTTTTCATAGAGATACAAAAATAGCACCTTAGCTGCAACAATTAGAAGGATGGGTTAAATTTATCTCACCTAAGAATGGAAGAACCTCCTATTTACAATTAATGATGTTTAGTGTAAGCTACATAAAAGACAAGCAGTAAAATTTTAAATATTTCAGCTGATCACTGGTGTAAATAAAACCCCTACTTTTTGCTACCTTTACCATACTGAAACGAAAAGTATTATGCATGTTCCAACAATGGCTGAAATGGCAGCAAATGGCGAAATTCCTGATGTTTTGTTTTGGGTAGGCTGTGCAGGAAGTTACGACCAAAGAGCTCAAAAAATTACAAAGGCATTTGCAACCATCCTACACAAAGTAGGTATTCGCTATGCTATTTTGGGTAAAGAAGAATTGTGTACAGGAGATCCTGCAAGAAGGGCAGGAAATGAGTTTATGTTTCAAATGATGGCTTATCAGAATATCCAGGTTTTAAACGGTTATGGAATAAAAAAAATTGTTACTGCCTGTCCGCATTGTTTCAATACATTAAAAAATGAATACCCTGAATTGGGTGGTAATTATGAAGTAATCCACCATGCTAGTTTCATTCAACAACTTATTGATGAAGGAAAAATTATCATGAAAGAACAAGGTGATTTTAAAGGGAAGAAAATCACTTACCACGATAGTTGTTATTTAGGCAGGGCCAATAATATTTATGAGGCCCCTCGGAAAGTATTGGAAGCATTAGACACAGAACTGGTAGAAATGAAGCGATGTAAAAGCAATGGTTTGTGCTGCGGAGCTGGTGGTGCGCAAATGTTTAAAGAAGAAGAGAAAGGAGCAACAAGAGTTAATTTCGAAAGAAGTAATGAAGCCATTCAAACAGGTGCCTCC
Organism: Ferruginibacter sp.; assembly: GCA_030831945.1. Lineage (GTDB taxonomy): Bacteria > Bacteroidota > Bacteroidia > Chitinophagales > Chitinophagaceae > Ferruginibacter. The sequence goes on along the minus strand of JAURKC010000030.1, from coordinate 69,788 downwards.
ATTATTGCAGCAGCTTGTCCGTTTTGTAACACTATGTTAACCGATGGAGTAAAAAATAGCAATAAAGAGGAAGAAGTTGAGGTTTTTGATATAGCCGAATTAATTGCACAATCCATTCAATAAAATAATATGAAACTTCAATTTCAAGATCAAATACCTGAAGAATTTAATGATTCATCGAAAGTGTGGATCTACCAAAGTAGCCGTTTATTTTTAATGAGTGAAGCCTTGGAAATTGAAACCATATTAGAGCAATTTATAGCTTCATGGAAAAGTCATGGTGATACTGTTAAGGGATATGGAAATTTATTTTTCGGACAATTTATTATATTAATGGCTGATGAAACTGCTACTGGAGTAAGTGGATGCAGTACAGATAGCTCGGTAAGATTAGTGAAAGAAATTGAAGAGAAATTTAAGGTTCAACTTTTTGAAAGGCAAACATTAGCATTTTTCGTTAAAGATAAAATTCAGTTACTACCCTTGTCTCAACTAGGATATGCTGCCGAGAATGAATTTATAAATGCAGAAACCTTATATTTTAATAACACCGTACTCAATAAAAAAGAGTTGCTGCAAAATTGGATCATACCAATTAAGGATAGCTGGCTTTCCAAACGGGTTGCCTTTACAGCAATAAAATAATTCATCTATTTTTCAGAGGGACTTCTTTTAAGGTAGTTTAACTTAGAGATAGTTGCTTCTAATCGAGCTATTTTGGTCGTTTCCTTTTTAGCTCCTGCTATCCATGTGATATATTCATTTTTATCTGAAAATGAAAGGGTCTCATAGAAAGTTTTGGCTGCTTTATTTTTAGTAAACAACAATTCCAATGCAGGAGGAGTGGTAATGGTTCTGTCTTTAACTTCCTTTACTTTTTTTTCAATCAATACTGATTTACTAACACCCGTATTGGATTTTTTAAACCGCATGGCAGTCCAAATACTATCGATCGTGATTAGATTCACCTCTTCATAGCCAAAATGAGCAATACACTCCCAATTACATTCTCTAGTCAAATCGCTTACAATTTTAGATGCTGCCTTAGGAAAGGCAACCCAAAGCTTCGCTTCATCATGCAAAGCGGGGACTACATCAATCAATATATCCTTCAGTTGCTTTTGACTAATAGCAAATACCAGGGCAAATTCAATTTTCCTAGCTTTAAGCAAGGGGGTGACGTTTTTTGCAAATGATATTTTTACAAATTGCTTCTCAACAGTTGACGGTAAACCCTGAATTAATAAATTCTTTTCATCCTTCAATTGCAGTTTTTCTAATATAGTCTGCGACGGAGCTAATACTTCCATTTAAAAACCAATTTTAATATAAAAAACATAATCGAGACCTAGCAACCGAACTTTAATAGAATTCATTCATTAGTCAACTAAGAAACAGATTAAAAAAGAATTGCAAATTTAATTTTAATTTTTAACAAAACATCATAAAACTCAGTATTTACAATGATTTAGCTTAAAAATACCTGAAAAATCAAGGTATTAGGGTTTATAAAATCTTAAAGCCTCAGCCATATAGCCCTGTAAACGGGAGATCCTATTTTCATCGGAGGGGTGAGTTGTCAAAAATTCAGGGGTATTTTGATTTCCACTAGCTGCAGCCATCCTTTTCCAAAATGGGATAGCCTCAGTAGGATTATAACCAGCCATTGCGGCGAAAATCAAACCAAAATGGTCTGCCTCGTACTCCTGTAGTCTAGAATTAGGTAAAAGAAAACCTATTTGGCTTCCAGGACCAAATATGCCATTGAAAATACTATTCACCTTTCCATTATTGGAGGTAAGTACATCTCCGGCAATACCAACTCCCTGGGTTATCAGCGATTGACTCATTCGTTCATTACCATGACTGGCTACCGCATGGGCAATCTCATGACCTAGTACAATTGCCAATGCTGTTTCATTTTGGGTAACCGGTAGTAATCCAGTATACACTACCACTTTACCTCCTGGCATACACCAGGCATTCACTTCTTTATTATCTACCAAATTGAATTCCCACTTATAGCCCTCTAATATTTCAGACTTTCCCTTACTTGAATAATATTGGGTAATGGCATTACTTATTTTACTTCCTACTCTTCGAACCATTTCTGCATTATTACTCGTATTGTTAGCAACTACTTTACTTTGGGATAAGAATGTTTTATACTCAGTAAGTGCCATTTGTTGAAGTTGACCCTCAGGCAATATATTCAATTGCTTTCGACCCGTAACCGCATTGGTAGTACAAGAGCTATAAAAAAGCGGGAAAAATAATAAGATAGGCAGTAACTTTCTCATATTTAATACTATTTATCTATTGATTTTGATACATTCATTGAAAGATCAAAATTACCTACAAACCAATATTCAAGGTAATTTGAAAGCCTAATAAAATGGTAAGATTTTTGGAGGGAAATTATTTCCGATTGAGTTTTCGTTTATCCCTAGCTTTAAAAATAGGCACTCTATTTTCATTCCCTTTCAAAATTTTGACTATATTTTTTTGATGGGTAAGAATAATCATTATAGAAACAAGTACAGCAAATACTCTATAAAGTGTCACTTCATCATTCCAAATCCAAAGTACGCAGATGGGCAGTGCTAAACCAGCCAGAATTGAACTCAAAGAGACATACCTAGTAAGGAATAAAACTAGTAAGAAAACCCCTACACAGCTTGCAGCAATTACGGGCTGAACAGTTAAAATCATACCAAATAAGGTAGCAACCCCCTTTCCTCCCCTAAATTGGGCAAAAATGGGGAATATATGGCCAATAACTGCAGCTAAACCAAGTCCTACCATCAAATTGGTTCTGTCCCACTCGTCGGTAAGATAATGAGGTAAAAAAACATATAAACCTACAGCAAAAACTCCTTTTAGAATATCGAAAAACATCACTATAGTGCCATACTTTGAACCTAATACTCGAAAAGTATTAGTGGCACCCATGTTTCCACTGCCGAAATCTCTAATGTCAATTTGAAAAAAAGCTTTGCTTATAATTAAAGCAGTAGGTATTGATCCAATGATATAGGCTAAAACGATTAATAGTAGTTCGTTCATTATTTCCTTAATAGGTTCAGTTACAAAGATACCTAAAATTTGATTTCCATGATATTTTAGGCCCCCTAATCTTTAGCCAATTAGGGCTTTTTTGCCAAAATTAATATCCAATCGCCCCGATTTAAAGTTGAAATATACTGCAAGCCCGCTTCTGTGATAGAACTTTTAAGTTCCGTTTCATCTTGCAATAAAAATCCACTTAACAATACATAAGTATTTGAAATAGAAGATAATACGATTGATTTTAAATTATCCAATATTACATTCAAATTAATATTAGCCAAAATAATATCAAATTTTTCTCCGGCAGGAAGGGTGGCTAACTGAGCGACACGAATATTTGAACTTCCATTCTGCTGAATATTTTCAATGGTATTGGTGATACTCCACTCGTCATAGTCAATAGCATAAACATCAGAAGCGCCTAATTTAGCAGCCAAAATAGCTAATACACCTGTCCCTGTTCCAAAATCCAAGACTGTTTTACCTTTAAAATCAATCTCCTTCATCTGTTGAATCATCATAAAGGTAGTTGCATGATGACCTGTACCAAAGCTCATCTTAGGGGTAATAATAATTTCATGCAGTACCTTTTCGAGAGGAGGATGAAATGTTGCCCTTATCCCAACAAAATCATTCACTAGTACCGGCTGAAACCCCTCTTCCCATTGCTTATTCCAATTGATATTTTCAACGGTGTATTTTTGATAAACTAAGTTTTCAAATAACTCAATCATCTCAAAAAATCCAGCTTCTTTAAAATCTTTTTCAGCAATAAAAGCCTTTACAATTGGCGGCAGCTCTTCAAAACCTTCAAAACCTTGCTGAGATAACAGCGCTATCAATTGCTCCGATTGCTCGGTATCCAAAATTTCAAAATCAAATTGCAGATAGTTCATGCTGTTTTTTTAATACGTCTATATAATTAGCTGCCTTTAGAAAGTTTTGACTACAAAAAACTCCGAAGAAAAATCTTCGGAGTATATAATTTAAAAGATAAACTTAAGGTTTTTCTTGTGCATCAGGCTTTGGCATCAATACCTTGCGACTCAATTTAAATTTACCGGTACGTTGATCCACCTCTAATAATTTCACTTTCACACGATCACCTTCTTTAAAGATTCCGTCCATGGTTTCCAAACGCTTCCAGCTAATTTCACTGATATGCAACAAACCTTCTTTCTTAGGTAAAAATTCAACAAAAGCACCAAATTCTTTAATGCTCTTAACGGTACCCTCATAAGTATCTCCTACTACTGGCACAGCAATTAAACCTTTGATCCAGTTAACTGCTTTATCCAAACTTTCTTTTGAAGCGGAGAATACACTTACTTCACCCACATTGTTTACTTCTTCGATATTGATAGTAGCACCTGTTTCACGCTGCATTTCTTGAATTACTTTACCACCTGGTCCGATAACTGCTCCGATATATTCTTTATCGATTGTTAATTTAACCATTCTTGGAGCATGAGGTTTTACATCATCTCTATGAGCAGGAATGCTAGCATACATCGCATCAAGTATATGTAAACGACCTTTACGCGCTTGCTCCAAAGCTTGGCGCATAATGTCCATACTTAAACCATCTACTTTAATATCCATCTGTACACCACAAATTCCATCACGAGTTCCAGTAACTTTAAAATCCATATCACCTAAATGATCTTCATCACCCAAGATATCTGTTAACACCGCAAATTGATCCTCTTTTTTTATAAGGCCCATTGCCACACCACTAACGTGCTTTTTAATTGGCACCCCAGCATCCATTAAAGCCAGTGAACCAGCACATACTGTAGCCATTGAAGATGAACCATTACTTTCTAAAATATCACTTACTACCCTAACGGTATAAGGATATTCAGCACCAGGCATCATTTTTTTAAGAGAACGCATAGCTAAATTACCATGACCTACTTCACGACGTCCAACACCACGCATCATTTTTACCTCACCGGTTGAAAAAGGTGGGAAATTATAATGCAAAATAAATTTAGTGTAATCGGATTTAAAGGCTGATTCAACCAACAATTCATCCAACGGTGTTCCGAATGTAACAGTCGTTAATGACTGAGTTTCACCCCTTGTAAATAAAGAAGATCCATGAGGGGTTGGTAAAATATTGGTTTCCATCGATAGGTTACGAATATCTTCTGTACCTCTTCCATCCAAACGCTTTCTATCCCTAAGAATCATGTCCCTTACAACATTATATTGTAATTCACCAAAATAGTGCCCAATTAAGGCCTTATCTTCTGCAGGCAATTCATCGCCTAAAAATTCTTTTACTGATTTTTTTAATGCATCAAATGCATCACTTCTCTCATGCTTTGCTGAAGCTGATGAAGCAATGGCAAGGGTTTTATCTTGAGCAAATGCAATGATTTTTTCGTTCAACACTTCATTGCGGTAAGGTTTAGTGTACTCTCTTTTGGTTGTACTACCTACCTTATCTCTTAAACGCTGCTGTGCTTTAATTTGAATTTTGATTGCTTCATGTCCTAGTTCAATCGCTTTCACTAAATCTTCTTCAGAACACTCATTGGCTTCACCTTCCACCATCATGATATTTTTTTCTGTAGCGGCAATGATAAATTCAAGATCACATTCAGGTAATTCTGTACGACTAGGATTTACAATGAACTGACCATTTTTTCTACCAATACGAACTTCAGAAATAATTTCTTGAATAGGAATATCAGAAACTGCTAGAGCTGCTGATGCTGCTAAACAAGCAAGGGCATCGGGTATCACTTCGGCATCACTTGATACCAAGCTAATTAATACTTGAACGTCACATAAATAATCTTCTGGAAATAATGGACGCAATGCTCTATCAATTAAACGACTCGTCAAGATTTCGTAATCATTCAAACGTGCTTCTCTCTTAAAAAATGAACCTGGTACGCGACCAGCTGAAGAAAATTTCTCTTGATAATCTACTGATAAGGGAAAGAAGTTTTGACCTTCTTTTGGTTCTTTATTAGCCACAACAGTAGCTAGCAAAATACAATTGCCTTGTTGCAATGTAATGGCTCCGTCCGCCTGGCGAGCCATTTTGCCTGTTTCGATAGTTACCATCCGGCCACCACCAATATCAAATGTTTCTGATTGAATATTAAAACTCATAAAAATTTAAATTGTATATTTTGAAAAGATGCATTGGCTCCATGCAAAAAATTTTAATAAAAAAGAATTCCCAACTGTTGAAAAAATAGTTGGGAATTTTATTATTTAAACATGGAGATGAGCTTATTTACGGAGACCTAATTTCTCAATCAATGCTCTATAGCCTGTCAAATTATGTTTACTAAGATAGGTAAGTAGACGCTTTCTTTGACCAACCATCATCATCAATCCTCTTTGTGAAGAAAAGTCATGCTTGTTCACCTTAAGATGATTAGAAATATGATTAATACGCTCAGTCAATAAGGCAATTTGACCTTCAATTGAACCGGTATTGGAGGCTTTACCACCAAATTCTGTAAAAATTTTCGCTTTTTTTTCGATTGTTAAATACGGCATTTCTTTGTTTTTAATAACGTCTTTGTTAATTTATCTTTTTTTCTAGCTGGCAAAAGTAAGAAAAATTATCCAATTTAAGGAAACAGATGACAAAAAAACATATAAAATAGCCGTTTAAGGACAATTTCAGTATAAAATGAGTACAATACTTTCCCTAAGAATCCTGTAAGACAATAAGTGGAAGAACCCTTTCTGAGGCAAAATAAACTATTCCTCTTCTAGGTATTTTAAGTGTAAGGAGAATAAAACGATGATAATAAGTCCAATGATGGAAGCCACCATGGAAAAGCCCATTGCCCCAAAATTGTCTCCAAATAGTAGAAAATGAGATATCAAGTTAAAAAAAACGCCCAAAACCAATGAATAAAATCCATTTCTTTTTCCTCGATACATCAATACTGAACCTACCAAACAAAGTATACAAGAAACCACCCCTCCAATTGAGAATTTTTTATAGTTCGCTTCAGTAATATTTCCAATGCGAACAAAAGGAGTAGCTAAATCCCCATTGGAGTAATCTAATACCCTCAACCTACTATTAGCATCATTAGAGGCAATCTTATTCACTAAAGTTTCCGCATTAAAATAGCCAACACCGTTAAATACAAGTCCAGTGACACTTCCAAAGAAGGTTAGCAGGCATAATATGGGAAAAAATAAAGGACGATGTGAAAGATAGCTGGGGGTAAGACTCGGTAAGTGAAGCATACAAAAATGAATTATACCCTAAGTATAATATAATTTTATAATATATGCAAGATAATTACTAAGTTATTTTTATTGATGATCAAAGACTACTTAAATAGCAATAGAAAGTGATTATTGAGTTATGCTCGCATTATCAACTACTTTGCCACTTTCTGTTTTGATCGTTCTAGCTGGAAACTTATTAATCACCATATAATCGTGGGTTGCCATCACAATAGCAGTTCCATAATCTTTTGAAATATGAAAGAGTAACTGCATAATCTCATCACTCGTTTGAGGATCGAGATTACCCGTTGGTTCATCTGCCAGAATTAAACGTGGAGAGTTTAACAATGCCCTCGCAATATCAACGCGCTGCTGTTCACCCCCACTCATTTCAAAAGGCATTTTAAAACCCTTGGTTTTTAAACCTACTTTATTTAATACATCGGCAATTTTATCATTCATTAAATTTTCATCCTTCCAGCCAGTAGCTTTTAAAACAAATTTTAAATTGTCGTTTACATTCCGATCTGTTAACAATTGGAAATCCTGAAAAACTACTCCCAAACTGCGTCGAAGAAAAGGTACTTTCTTCCAATCTAATTCCCGTAAGTTGTAACCAACCACAGTCCCCTCACCTTCTGTCAAAGTAAGATCACCATACAATGTTTTTAAAAGACTACTTTTTCCGGTACCCGTTTTACCTACCAAGTAAACAAACTCTCCTTTATCGATAGAAATATTCACCTCACTTAAAATGAGAGAACTACTCTGGTAAATGTTTACATTTTTTAATTCTACGATTGCTTGAGACATAATAAATAGCTTTTAAGTATTTGTATTCAAAGAGATCATTTTTTTAATAAACGATTTGTTCTCCTTTTAATTGAATGATCAATTCTTTTTTATCATTGGGTTCTACTCTACCAATCACTCTTGCTTCAATATTAAATGATTGAGCAGTAGCAATCATTATTTCCGCATCTTCCGCTGAACAATATATTTCAAGTCGACAGCCCATATTAAAAACCTCATACATCTCTTTATTATTACTTCCGCTGCTCTGCTGAATTATTTTAAATATCTCGGGTGCATCAAATAAATTATCTTTTACTATCCTGAAATTATCTGGAAGATATTTCATGCACTTTGTTTGTCCTCCTCCGCTGCAATGAATTAATCCATGGATTTTATCAAAATGATTTTCCAATAATTGCTTTACAACTGGTGCATAGGTGCGTGTAGGCGAAAGAATCAATTTACCAATGGTAGTAGTAATCGGTTGATTGTTTTCAGTAAACGAAACCGAATCAGAAAGTTTATTTTTTCCAATATAAACGACTTCCTCTGGTAAACTAGTATTGTAACTTTCCTTAAAATGATCCGCATAAAATTTACTCAACACATCATGCCTTGCACTGGTAAGTCCATTACTTCCAATACCACTATTATATTCGGTTTCATAACTAGCTTGACCAAAACTAGCAAGTCCTACAATTACATCACCTGCTTTTATTTTATCGTTACTGATTACTTTAGTTTTTGGAAAACGACAAGTCATGGTACCATTTACAGCAATCGTTCGAACTACATCTCCCACATCGGCTGTTTCGCCACCTAAATAATGAATAGTAACTCCATAGTTTTTTAGCTCATCGAATAATTGCTGTGATCCATTAATTATCTGAGACAAAACTTCTCCAGGAATAATCGTTTTATTTCGATCGATGGTAGAGTTAAAAACGATCTTATCATACACACCAACGCAAAGTAGATCATCTAAATTCATTACAATAGCATCCTGGGCAATTCCCTTCCAAACATTGATATCCCCTGTTTCCTTCCAATATAAATAGGCCAGAATACTCTTAGTTCCTGCACCATCGGCGTGCATCACACTTACAAAATCATCCGCACCGCCCAAATAATCAGGATATATTTTACAAAATGCATTAGGGTAAAGCCCCTGATCTAGATGCTTTGTGGCTGCATGCACTTCCTCTTTTTGGGCTGAAACCCCTCTTTTATTGTAAAGACTCATGATATTAATTATACTGCAAAACTATATTTCAATTATCAATAATCCATTAATTAATTTTCAGGTAGTTTTGCACAAATTTATATGACTGTTTATACCAATATACAAGATCTACCTATTTTCAATCATTCAGTAATCACAATAGGCACTTTTGATGGGGTTCATTATGGACACCAGCAGATCCTAGAATTAATGAAATCAGCAGCAAAACAGGTAAATGGCGAAACGGTCATCATCACTTTTCACCCCCACCCTCGTAAGATTATTGGGACCAATAAAGCGCCTATTTTCTTACTGAATACCCTTGAAGAAAAGATCAATTTACTTGAAAAATATGGAATTGACCACCTTGTAATCATTCCTTTTACTGAAAAATTTGCCCAACAGACTGCGGAAGACTATATCTCCGATTTTTTAGTGAATACTTTTCATCCTCATACCATCATTATTGGGCACGACCACCGATTTGGAAAAGATCGGACTGGAGACTTTCAGTTATTGGCAGATAAGGCATTAGAATGGGGCTATCAAGTAAAAGAGATTCCTGGATATATGCTTAACAATATAACCATCAGTTCTACCAAAATTAGAGAAGCTCTTTTAAAAGGTGATATTGAAAATGCTCATGATTTATTAAGCTATGATTATTACTTTACTGGTAAAGTAGTGAAAGGAAATCAACTCGGCAGAACCATAGGGTATCCAACTGCTAATATTGAAATGATAGATGAAAATAAACTCATTCCATGCAATGGCGTTTATTCAGTTTTGGTAACTAATGAAAAATTAAAAATCAATCAACAGGGCGGTATGATGAACATTGGTTATCGACCAACAGTAGAAGGAAATACAAGAACGATTGAGGTGAATCTATTTGACTTCGATCAAAGCCTTTATGATGAAACGCTTACTATTACCTTGAAAAAGTACTTACGTAGCGAAGTGAAATTTTCAGGACTAGACGAATTGAAAAAACAATTAGAAAAAGACAAGCAAGCAGCTTTGGATTCGCTAAAGGGTAAGGAAGGTTTTAATAATTAAGCCAATTATATCATCCTACTTACTAAATCATCCCATCATTTTTACTACCATCTCCTTCAATAAAGAAGCATCTGAAGTACCGTTACTATTAACTCCTACGCTTTTTAAATTATAGTCATGTAGCAACAGCAAGGATCTTTCTATTCCTTCATATCCATACATTTTCATTGTTGAAAGCGCTTCTTTAACCGCATAGGGATTATTATAAAAAAGGGGCTTTAATGCTGCTTCACTTTTATCTACCATACCAAAAATCACATAGAGCTTACTAAAGAAACCATACAAGGCAGGAAGTACCAATTGAATCGGCGCCGCTTTAGGATTACTTTCAAAGTATTGAATAATTTGCATTGCTTTTACCAAATCTTTTTTACTCATAGCAGCCTGTAATTCAAAAGCATTGTATTCTTTACTTACCCCTACATATTTTTCAATATCATCTTCAGTAATGCTTTTTCGCTGACCAATATTGAGCGTTAATTTTTCGAGTTCATTTACTATCCGACTGAGATCGTTTCCTAAATGTTCTGTTAACAATTGAATGGCTTTAGGAGTCATCGTGAAATCTTGTGACTTCAAATAATCAGTCACCCATTCAACCAACTTATAATCTCTTACTTTTTCAGAATTAAATAGTTCACATTCCTTTTTAATATACTTACCTAACTTGCTTGTTTTATTAATCGTTTTCTCTTTGTGACTGATAATAAAAACGGTAGAAGCAAGGGGTGCCTTAATATAATTTTCAAGCTTTTCAAGATCTTTCATCTGCTGTGCTTCTTTCAAAAGCACTACTTGTTTTTCAGCAAACATTGGGTAACGCATACAGGCATTCACTACATCACTCCAGTTGGCATCTTTTCCGTAAAAAATTGAAAGATTAAATCCAGCTTCACTTTCCGGTAATATTTTATGCTCAGCATAATTCATCAGTAGATCAATATAATAATCCTCCTCACCTTCCAACCAATAAATGGGTTTAAAAAGTTTCCTTTTCCAATCCCCTATAATTTTTTCTACCGACATATGAATTCAAAATTACAAAAAAATAAGCTCTGAAATATTTATAAAGCTTGCAGTACGTTAAAAATGGCAGCATTAAAAAACCCAGCAAACGCTGGGTTTTTTAATGCTATTGTATAACTTATTTTCTTTTAAAGTAAGTACACCAATTAGTATCCAATTAATTTAAAGACCTAAAATCTACAGGCACCAATTTACTCACTCCAGGCTCCTGCATAGTAACTCCATAAATTACGTCCACCGCACTCATGGTTTGCTTATTATGAGTTACGATGATGAACTGGCTATTTTCACTAAACTGCTTAATCATTTTAGTAAATTTACCCACATTCGCATCATCCAATGGAGCATCCACCTCATCCAAAATACAGAATGGAGCTGGTTTGATAAGATAGATTGCAAATAACAAGGCAGTAGCTGTCAAAGTCTTTTCACCACCACTCAACTGTCCGATCGAAGAAGGGCGTTTTCCTTTTGGCTTAGCAACAATATCAATTCCTGTATCAGCCAAATTGGTTGGATCTACCAAAATCATATCTGCTGTATCATCTTCTGTAAACAAAGCTTGGAATACTTTCTGGAAATTTTCCCTTACTTTATTAAAGGTATCAAGAAACTGCTGATTAGCTGTTGCCTCTACCTCTTGGATAGTCTGCATCAAACTATCCTTAGCCGTTACCAAATCATTTTTTTGCTCCATGATAAACTCAAAGCGCTTTTTCATTTCAGTATACGCTTCTATCGCAGTAGGATTAATTTCTCCAATATTTTCTAAGCGCTTTCTCATCCGATCATTCTTCTCTTGCAGTTCTTCTAATGGTTGATCTCCAAGTCTTGGTTCATTAATAATTTCATCCAAATCAATCTTAAATTCAACCATCAGCCTTTCCTTCATACCGGCTAGTTGTAATTTAAGATCTGTTAGTTTATCCTTTATTTCATTCAATAAAGTATCGATAATCTCTTTCGATTTTTGCTTTTGACGAAGTTCAGCTTCCTTCGCAGTTAACACACTGCGTAAGTTATAATAAGCCTGATCTGCTTCATTCAATTTTTTCTCTTCAACCTCTTTATTTTGCAACATAGACACCAGCAAAACATCCAAATCAGCCAATGCCGCAGCAGTTTCGTTAATGCTACTAGCCGCCTCCGTTAACTGAACTGAGCTATTTTCGATTTGCAATTTCAAGTCAGTCAATTGATCATTCTTAAATTCAAATTCCTGCTTTAAAGAAACCAATTTACTTTGTTGTCTTGTAAACTGAAGGTTACCCTCGTTAAATGTTGCTGTTGAAAAATTGTATTCTTGTTCAGCCAAAGCATAGTCCTGTTCTACCACCTGTACTCTGTCAGTCAATTCTTCTAATTGAGTATTCAATTTCTCTAGCTCTTCCCTAGTACTAGCAATAGCATCTTGACTAGCTTCCAATTGTTGTTGTAGCTCTTCGATTCTTTGAGAACTAGTTTCTTCAAGATGATGAAGATTCTCAATTTTATTTTGTAGACTAAAAACAAAATTGGTTCCATTATTGATATCTTGCTGAGTCTGCTTAATTGCATTGTCTTTCAACTGCTCATTGAAAGCAATTACTTCATTGTGGCGAATTTCAATCGTTGCTTTTAATTCATTCACTACTATTTCCTGTGCACTAATTTCTTCCACTAACTTTTCCAAGTTTTTAGCACGGCCAATTTTCTTACCCTCGAATAAACCTACACTTCCTCCGGTTATTGAATATTTACCCTTTACATATTTTCCTGTTTTTTCTAATACAACGGCACCATTACTATTCTTTATTGCTTCTTCATTTTCAGCAATAAAAACATTCCCTAATAGATGTTTGGCAAGATGGCTGTATTTAGCATCTACTTCCACCACACTTAATGCAGGTATAGTCCCATTGGGCTGAGTAGAATTTTCGAAACCTGTAAATTGATCTTGTAAAAAGAAATTTGCTTTTCCCTTTTGATTATTGTCAAGCAAGTGGATAGCCTGCAAACCTTCTTCTAAATTATTAACGACATAATAATTTAGATAAGGCTCCAATACGTTTTCAACTGCAGCCCTGTATTCCGGCTTCACGTACATAATATCACTTAACAAAGGTGCTTCATGATTCCAGTCAGGATTTTTATGTAAAAACTTTACACTTTCTGGATAACCTTCCATAGAATCAACTAAACTTTTTAACAAAGCATATTCATTCTTCTTGCTATCTAACTTACGACTTTCTTCAGCCAACTCAGACCGAAGTCCTTCGAGCATACTTTGAGTCTGAAATATTTGTTCTTTAGTAAACTCGTGATGATCTTGTAATTGCTGAAGGGCTACTTTCTTCTGATCTAATTCCTCGGATTTGTCTTTACGCTCCTGCTCTAGTTGTTGTAATTGACTCTGACGCGCTGTCTTTTCATCTTGAATTTGAGCAATTGTTCTTTGAACATTTTGAATACTCGTATCAGCAACAGCTACTTTTTTTTCTGCCTCAAACTGATTTCTTTGTATCGCTTGATTTTCTCTACGCAAACTATCGATACTGCTACGTTTTTCATCGAAAATTTTACGTTTATCTTCAACGGCATTTTTCAATTCCTCCAACTTAGCTTCTAACTCTTCGAGTTTAACCTCGTCATCATTTATTTGTAGACTAGTAAATTGAATACTTTCATCCAATCCTTTCAACTGCCCTCCTGCTTTAAGCAAGAATTCATTAAGGCTTGTCTCTCTTTCTTTCAAATATTGTAAGCGCTGAGCGGTAAGACTTTTATCACTTTCTTTACTTCTTAATTCACCCAACAATTCATTGAATGCATGTTGCATTTCCTGCAAGGCTTTTTCTTGAGCTATAAAACTCAATTTCTCTTGCTCCATTGCAGCATCTTCAACTGCGATAGCAGTTTCCAATTCAATTCGCTTATCGACCTCTTCTTGTTGCTGCTGATTAAGATCGCGATAGGTTACATTAAATCCTTCTAGCGAAGCCTTTGCTAATTCAATCGTAACGTCTTTATATTCCTTCTTTATTTCAAAATACTTTTCTGCTTTTTTAGCCTGACTCTCCAAACTCTTCAATTGATTATTAATCTCAAAAAGCAAATCTTCAATACGCGCTAAATCCTGTTCAGTAGCATCCAACTTTAGCTTGGCTTCTTTTTTACGGGTCTTGTAAATAGTAATTCCAGCAGCCTGCTCCAACATTTTACGGCGGCTGTTCTCCTTGTCTTTAATGATATCATCCACCATACCCAACTCAATGATAGCATAGCTGTCGGTACTTACACCAGTATCCATAAACAAGTTATGAATATCTTTTAGGCGACAGGCTACATCATTAAGACGATATTCGCTTTCTCCGTTTTTATAATACTTACGGGTAACCGTTACCATATTAAATTCCGTAGGAAGTAAATTCTTGGTATTTTCAAATGTAAGGCTTACCTCTGCCAATCCTGATGCAGAACGACTTTTGCTACCATTAAAAACTAGGCTCTCCAAATTTTCACTTCTAAGGTTGCTAATTTTATGCTCACCTATTACCCATCGGATACTATCAATAATATTACTCTTACCGCATCCATTCGGTCCAATTACACCCGTAATTCCCTCATCAAAATGAAGTACAGTTTTATCGGCAAAACTTTTAAATCCTTTAATTTCAAGACTCTTTAAACGCACGATTCAATAATTTAGTAGGACGGCAAACCTACAGAAAAATGACTGATTTTGTTACGCTGTTGAAAAGTTACCCGTAAATGATCAGCACTGTTAATTAATAAGACGCACCGCCACATTTATAAATGTCAATATAAGTCAGTAAATATAGGAGAATAGGGTAAGAAAAAGGGGGGCATTCACTGGGGAGTTATTAACGCAGAAGAAAATGTTTTGCACATATATATTATTATATATTTATATACCATTGCCAAAAATCTGTCCCAATTTTGCTAATTCCTTGGATGCCTTCCAGTTACCTATAATTAGAAAAAACACAGCCCCTCATTTATATTTCAGACAATTAATTAAAAGGCTTAATCTGTCAAAAAAAATACTGCCTCCAAAAGAAGGCAGCTTATAAAATAGTTAAGCATTTATTTATAAAATCACTCTGCGCTAATGGTAATTTTCTTGACTTTATGACTGAAAAAAGTAGAGGGCATTTAAAACTGCAATAGACTTCAGAAAGAAAAAATATTTATTGGAAGCAGTTTACAGCCATAAGCAAATTTCAGGTAATGGATAGTGCTATATATAATAATTTTTATATTTAAAAATAATCTCTAAAACAAATTGCTACTGATGAAATAATTGATAAGATAGCATGATTCAAAGCTAATTTGAATCCAATGACCAATTATAGTAGCCATTTAAGTGTTGAAAGTCGGAAAACGCCCATATTGTTTATTAATCGTGCTTATCTTTGGAGAGTAAGTTAAACAGTCAATCACTTTAATTGTTTTTATGAACGATTTTATTACTATTCAAGATTTTGCTGGTGCTACCCATATCATATTTACGAGATACATCACCAACTTAACTATTCAAAGCGGTACCGCCAAAATCCATATCAATAGTGGAGGTTCCTCAATGACTGTTCATACAAAATATACTATGAAAGAATTAATGGAACTAATTTTAAAATAACCTTTAAAATTTCCGACTTCTTTCTCCAACAATGAAATAACTATTTAGCATAGTTTTAAAATACCAACTCCTAAAAATCGTTTTTTGAAAAATTTATTACTGCTTTCACTTTGCCTATTGAGCTTATTTTCATTTGCTCAGAAAAAAAATAGTTCTTATCAACTACATATTAAAAAAACTACCTCGCCCATTTTAATAGACGGTGAAATCAATGAGCTAGCTTGGAAAAATACTGACTCCGCGGCTGATTTTTTTATGGTATTACCCATGGACACTAGCAGAGCAAAAGTGAAGACAACGGTTAGGATGGCCTACGATAACAAAAAAATTTACATCCTTGCAACTTGCTACTTAAAAAATCCAGGCCCTTATATGGTTGAGTCGCTGAGAAGAGATTTTAATTTTTCTAAAAATGATAATTTTATATTTTTCATTGATTCATTTGATGACCTTACCAATGGATTTACATTTGGGGCAAATGCAGCAGGTGCTCAATGGGATGGAAGTGAATACAATGGATCGGTAGTAGATCTTAGTTGGGATAATAAATGGGTTTCGAAAGTAAAAAGTTATTCAGATAAATGGATATTTGAAGCAGCCATTCCTTTTACCTCCTTGAGATATAAAAAAGGTATCAAGAAATGGGGTATCAATTTTAGTAGAATGGATATCAAGGTGGCTGAAAAATCAAGTTGGACGCCTATTCCAAGACAATTTACCACTTCTTCACTTGCCTATACTGGGACATTGGTATGGGATGAAGCTCCGCCTGAGTCGGGTGGTAATATTTCTGTAATCCCCTATGCATTAACGGGTATTTCAAAAGATTATGACCGTTCAACTCCTTCCAAATATCGAAAAGATATTGGAGCAGATGCAAAGATTGCTCTCACCTCTTCTATCAATTTAGATATGACAATCAATCCTGATTTTTCTCAGGTAGAAGTAGATAAACAAGTTACAAACCTAGATCGATTTGAATTTTTATTTCCAGAAAGAAGGCAATTTTTTTTAGAGAACGCTGACCTTTTTGCCAATTTTGGTTATACCAATATTCGGCCATTTTTTTCTCGCCGTATTGGACTTGGTGTTCCCATCAACTTTGGCGCCAGATTGAGTGGTAACCTTAACAAAAACTGGCGAATCGGTATCATGGATATGAAAACAAAAGCCGACCCCAAAATAGGACTGCCTGATCAAAACTTTACCGTTGTGGCCTTGCAGCGACGTTTATTTGCTCGCTCTAATATTCGACTAATGTTTGTTAATAAACAAGCATTGCAATATGATCCCAAAAAAGATTCCACCAAACCAACTTATTCTCTTTATAATCGAAACATTGGATTAGAATACAATCTTGCCTCTGCCAATAATTTCTTGACAGGAAAAGCTATGGTGCTTAAATCTTTTAGTCCTGGTATAATTAATGGAGATTTTGTACATGCTGCCAATATACAATACACCAATAAAAAATGGATCATCTCTTGGCAACATGAAATTGTAGGAAAAAATTACCTAGCTGAGGTTGGATATGTACCGCGCAGTGATTACATTAAACTAAACCCTCAAATCAGTCATTTATACTTTCCAAAAAAGAGCAAGATTTTAAGTCATGGTCCAGTATTTATGTCAACTTTTTTCTACAACAAAAATTTTAGAAGTACAGATAATGAACTTGTACTGGTTTATAAATTTAATTTAAGAAGCCAAGCAATGTTTGATGCTTGGGTAGCTAAAGATTATGTGGAATTGCTAAAACCTTTTGACCCAACGAATACGGGAAGTGCAACGCTGGCAAAGGGCACTCAACATAAATGGAATGCATGGGGAACTAGCTACACTTCAAAACCACAGAAATTATTTACTTATGCCTTCGCCTCTAGATATGGTGGCTATTATGCCGATGGAAATCGATTGTTTCTATCAGCAGATCTAGGTTACCGATTTCAACCTTTTGTAAATATTACTCTGAGTGCTAACTATAATCACATTAATTTACCAAAACCATGGGGTCAAACAAGATTCTGGTTGGTGGGTCCTCGCATTGACGTTACTTTAACCAACACATTTTTCTTTACCACCTTTATACAATATAATGAACAGCAAAAAAATGTAAACTTAAATACTAGATTACAATGGCGATATAAACCAGCTAGTGATTTCTTTATTGTATATACCGATAATTATTACACTGCTCCATTATTTGTTCGCAATCGAGCATTGGTTGTAAAAATTACCTATTGGTGGAATAAATAAACAAAGAATATAATTTCAAAAAAAATATGCAACTGCTATTTGTATTTTCAAATTTCAATTGGGGTTTAATCTTATTGTCTGCCTTTTTTATTGGCCTTTCCAAAGCAGGCTTAAGAGGTATCGATATGATGAATGTAACTATTATGGCAATAGTATTTGGTAGTAAGGCATCCACAGGAATCGTACTTCCCTTGCTTTGTGTGGCAGATATTGTAGCTGTTTCTTACTATCATCGACATGCTCAATGGAATCACTTTTGGAAATTAATCCCCTGGATGGCCATTGGAATTCTTGTAGGAGTATATGTTGGAAAAGATATGAATGAGGTGATCTTTAGAAAAATTATGGCCATCATAATCATTACTACTGTCATAATTATGGTAGCGCTAGAAATTAGAAAAAATCCAATCATTCCTACCAATAAAATTTTTGTTGCCAATATGGGTCTAGCGGCTGGATTTACTACTATGCTTGGAAATCTTGCAGGGGCATTTTCTAATATTTATTTTCTAGCGATGCGTATGCCAAAAAATGATTTTATTGGCACTGCATCCTGGGTCTTTTTAGTAATCAATCTTTTTAAGTTACCCTTTCAGGTTTTATTCTGGAAAAATATTACCCCTGAATCCCTCTATACCGACTTATTACTTTTACCCGCTGTACTGGTAGGTTTTTGGTTAGGCATTAAAATAGTTTCTAAAATAAAAGAAGATAACTACCGTAAAATAGTCATTGTACTTACTTTTTTAGGTGCCTTAGCTATCTTTTTTAAGAGATAATTAATTCTCTGGAAAATAATGAGCTAATGCTTTAGCAACGCCATCTTCGTTGTTGGTATCGGTAACAAAATCAGCTACCCTCTTTATTTCTTCAGGTGCATTGCCCATTGCAATACCTACACCAGCAAACTCAATCATTTCTTTGTCATTATAATTGTCACCAATTGCAATCACTTCTTGCTGAAGAATCCCATATTGATTCATTAAAAATTGAATCGCACTTGTCTTAGAGGCTTGAATATGCATCAATTCTATATACCTAGGCTGAGATTTAAAAATATTTAGTTTAGCCTGAAATTGACTAATTAAAATTTGTTCCACCTCTAGTATCAATTCCTTATCTCCTGCAACTAAAATCTTATTAGGACCAGTTTTTTCATTTTTCCAAGTCGACATTATTTGATCAAAAGGAAGAATTTGTATAGGCACTGCTGTAATTCTTTGTTCTTTTTCAATTGCAGGTGTATGAGCGGTAGCATACCATTGCATCTGACTATAGTACATAATAGACAGATCGTGCAATATTAGTTGTTCATGAACTGAAGCGACAGCTGCCAAACTAATATCAATCTGAGCTATAATTTCATTCTTATGGAAAATATAGCTTCCATTCAAACTTACTACTGGTATTGAATCAGGTAATATTTTTTGAGTAATAGGCAATATACCATGCAGCGGTCTGGCTGAGATTGGAATTACTAAGATGCCTTTGTTTAATAATCGTTGAATAGTATTTCTATTCTCTTCGCTAACTGTATGATCCTTTTTTAATAAAGTACCATCCATGTCTATAAAAACTGCTTTATACATTGGTTCGATTAAATTACAATTAAAGAATAAAGATAAATTACATTCACACTAAATAAAAAGAATAAGAACAAACTTATTGTTGACAAAGAGATGAATATTCTTCAAAAAATCTGAAACAATTTAATTGCGTTCATGAATAGTAGTTTTTCTGAGTCTAAGAAACCCTCCTTCTCGTCCAGAAAGAGACGCTCTTATTTCCGCTACTAATGATAAGGCAATTTCATCAGGACTTATAGCCCCTATATCCAATCCAATGGGCGCATGAATTCGATCAAAGTCTTCCTCCTTTATTGGGTTTCCTTCATCTGCTAATTCCTTCCATATTTTTTCTGAACGGATTCTAGGTCCTAGCATTCCAATATAAGGTACATTAGTTTTTAAGGCAATAGGTAAGTTATTTTTATCCGTTTTATAATCATGCGACATTAAAATAATAGCAGTAAACTTATCAATAGGAAGATTTGAAAGCTGGTCTGAAGTAGTAACCCTATCAACCATACTAAAAATATCACCTTTTAATTTTTGCAAATCAGCAATAATAGTTGCCCGCCAACCTATTTGTTTTAATAAATAGCAAAGAGGATAAATATCATATTGGTGCCCCATAATAATTACACTGATTTCAGGATTAACTATTTCAATAAATAAATCAATTTTTTTCTGATCATCAATAGTAAAAGATACTGAAGCAGATTTATTTTCAGCTATTTGATTTTTTATAGCCTTTGAAATTTCATCAACTAGCGATTGATTTGAAAAAATAGAGAGACTTGAATGATCTTTAAAATGAATAATATTTCCTGCTGTTAATTTATCCCAATTACCTTCAAAATGGGTGATAGAAATTAAAGTATGTGATTTTCTATCTTCTTGTAAACAGGATTTTAATATCTCTACTGGATTGTTTTTATCAGAATAAACTAAAGGCGTAAATAACACATCAATAATCCCATTACATCCAAGGCCAACACCAATTTGATGACTATCCTCTTCAGTAGTATCATAAGTCACTAATGTAGCAACCGATTTTGTAATAGCCATTCTAGCTCTCTTCAACGCATCGCCTTCTAAACATCCACCGCTTATACCTCCAACCCAATTACCATTATCCATTACTAACATTCTAGCACCTGTTCGGCGATAGGATGACCCCTCTACTCTTACGACCGTTGCTAATGCTGCACTAGTAAGTTCCTTATCAAGTGCATCATAGGCAGCAATAATTGATCTGATTTCTTTCATGAATTTCAATATAATTCTTCCTCAATTTATAAAATATTCAATTGATTATTAAAAAAGGTAGGTAATTCATAGAACTACCTACCCTACTATTTTTAAAAAATGAACAATCTACCAAAAGAAGGAATATAGAGCAACTAATATTCCTGCAATAATCAACGCGCCCACTGCAAATGAATTATTTAATTTAAACATAGATCGATCTACTTCCAGTCCATTGGTTACAACACCTCTCTTTTGATCAATTTTACTAATGAAATACATTACAATAACACATATTGCAAATACAAAACCCATTCTATCGATGAATGGAATTTCATAAAGCATTGTTCCATCAGTCTGCTTTACAAGTGTTGCAAAACCTAAAGGCTTAAGAAATGAAAGATTAATAACAGAAGGAATGAATTTAAAAATTACAGACAAAATAAAACCGCCAACTGTAGCAAATAAAGCCGCATTAGAAGTAGTTTTTTTCCAAAAGAACCCTAATATAAACATTGCAAAAATACCGGGACTAACAAATCCAGTATATTCTTGAATAAATTCAAAGCCTCCTTTTTTATCTATTCCCATAAATGGAGACAAAAGACAGGCAATCAACATGGCAACCACTACTGCGATCTTACCTATTTTCACCATTTGACTTTCAGAAGCTGCTACATTAATTTTTTTCTTATAAATATCTAAAGTGAAAATAGTAGAAATACTATTGGCTTTACCTGCCAATGAAGCCACAATAGCTGCTGTCAATGCAGCAAAGGCAAGTCCTTTCAAACCAGTAGGCAATAGATTTAATAAAACAGGATAGGCTTTATCCTGAACCAATTCACCATTCACCATCATTTCAGATTGAAAATAGCCTTCTTGATATAACACATAGGCAGCGATACCAGGTAGGACAACAATGACTGGCATTAATAATTTTAAAAATGCTGCAAACAAAATACCAGATCTCGCCGTCTTAAGGTCTGCACCTAAAGCACGTTGGGTAATATATTGGTTACATCCCCAGTAATTCAAATTTACTATCCACATACCACCGACCAATACCGTTAATCCTGGTAAGCTAGGATAATTTGCATTATCAGTTTTAAAAATCATATGAAAATGATCGTCTGATTTTTCCATCATCATTTTAAAACCATTCACTACTCCACTTGTATGATAATGGTCTGCTACCATCGTAAGCGCAATGTAGGTAGTTACTAAACCGCCCAATATTAAAAAGAATACTTGAATAACATCAGTATATCCAATCACTTTCATTCCACCAAGGGTAATGATAATGGCAAAAATAGCTAGGCCATACATACAGACATATAAATTAATACCAGAGATGCTACTAATGGCCAATGCGCCAAGATATAAAATAGAAGTAAGATTTACCACCACATATAATAACAGCCAAAAAACAGCCATAATCATTGCTACAGTTGAATTGTACCGTTGATTTAAAAACTGTGGCATAGTATAAATCTTATTCTTCAGATAAACTGGAATAAAGAAAATAGCCACAATTAAAAGCGTTGCCGCAGCCATCCATTCGTAGGTGGAGATGGCTAATCCCATTTGAAACCCATTCCCACTCATTCCTATAAACTGTTCAGCACTTATATTACTTGCAATAAGTGATGCTCCAATTGCCCACCAAGTAAGCGACCCTTCTGCTAAAAAATAATCATGAGATTCAGTAGTAGTTGACTTCTTTTTTTTATAATAAACCATATAGCCATATCCAGCTACAATGAAAAAGTAAACTAGAAAAACAAGATAGTCGGGAGTTTTTAAAGCATTCATACTAAAATTTTAATCGTTAAAAATGGCATCAAAAAAATTATTACTACAACAAATTAAAAATAGTACAATTACAAAATATAGCCTCTAGAAAAATTGATTCAATTGTGGATCTGTATAATCTTTTATAAAGCAAAGAATATTATTAAATTCACTAAACTCCTCCTGCGCATGCATAGTAGTCAACACTACCGTCTGCATACCTGCATTTTGAGCCGCTGCTACTCCCTTTAAAGCATCTTCAAACACGATACAGTTTTGAGGATCAACTTTCAACTGATCAGAACATTTTAAATAAGTTTCGGGATGAGGTTTACTGTAAATAACATCATCTGCACTTACAATTGATTTAAAGAAAGGACGAATATTTAATCCGTCAATCACAAAATCGATATTCATCTGAATAGCTGCAGAACCAATCGCCATTTGAATTCCATTAGCAGTAGCAGAATTTAAAAAAGTATCCAATCCTTTAATTAAAGCAAGATCAGGTTGATAAACTTTTTGATAAGTAGATTCTTTGTCAATAGACATGGTCTTTTTTTCTTCCATTGTAAAACGACCAGGGAAAATTCTCTCTAGCAATTCGTCATTTTTACCATAGCACTCTTCCTTCATTTGTTGCAAAGTTAAATTTGCACCTAGGTCAGTAAGGATTTTATGCCAAGCTTTGATATGATAATGCATATCATCTACCATGGTTCCATTTAAATCAAATAAAAAAGCAGTAGAGGATTGCATTATAAATATTATTGGATATTATACATTCATTTTAAATAAGGTATTTCACACAGTAATTACCCAGTTCAATTTTACAAAAATTTGAAAAAGCTGCGAACAGAAAGTTTTAGTTAGAAACAATGAATAAATTAATTAATTACTATTCACCATTGCCCATTCACCATTCACTATATAAATCGATTGATTATATTTTCAAAATATTCTTGTCTACCACTTATAGTTGCTGGCTCACCATTTTCAAGTGCAAAAGATCGAAGATCTTCTAAGGATAACTTACCCTCTTCAAAAGATTTCCCTTTTCCACCATCATAACTAGCATAACGGTCGATACGCAATTTTTTATACTCGCTATTACTAAGAATATTATCTGCTATAATCAATGCTCTAGCAAAAGAATCTATCCCGCCAATATGTGCATGAAATAAATCAGCCACATCAGTTGAATTTCTTCTGATCTTAGCATCAAAGTTAATTCCTCCTCCTGCAAATCCTCCTGCTTCAAGAATCACCAACATAGACTCTACTAATTCATTAATATTATTAGGGAACTGATCGGTATCCCATCCATTTTGATAATCTCCTCTGTTAGCATCCATACTTCCTAACATACCAGCATCAGCAGCTACCTGCAATTCGTGCTGAAAAGTATGTCCAGCTAATGTTGCATGATTTACTTCAATATTAATTTTAAAATCATTCAACAAATCATATTGACGTAAAAATCCGATTACAGTTTCGCAATCATAATCATATTGATGCTTACTAGGTTCACAAGGCTTGGGTTCAATAAAAAAAGTTCCTTTAAATCCATTTTTACGCGCATAATCTTTTGCAACATGTAGAAACTTCGCAAGATGCTCTTTCTCCCTTTTCATGTTGGTATTCAATAAACTCATATATCCTTCGCGGCCTCCCCAAAAAACATAGTTCTCACCTTTTAATTCGATCGTAGCATCCAATGCAGCTTTCACCTGTGCACCTGCATGAGCTAATACATGAAAATTAGGATTCGTAGAAGCCCCATTCATATACCTTCTATTAGAAAATAAATTAGCCGTACCCCACAATAATTTAACCCCACTATCCGCTTGCTTTTGCTTAAGATAAGCAGTCACCGATTGTAATCGCTTTTCATTATCCAATACATCGTTGGTATAATCTACCACATCCACATCATGAAAACAATAATAAGGAAGTCCTAATTTGGTAATAAATTCAAAAGCAGCATCTGCTTTATCCTTTGCTCTTTCAACTGCGTCGGCTTTTTCATTCCATGGATGCAAATGAGTAGCTTCTCCAAATGGATCTGCACCATTACCAACAAAAGAATGCCAATAGGCACAAGCAAAACGCAAGTAATCTTTCATAGGCTTACCTGCTACTATCTTATTTTCATCATACCATCTATACGCTAAAGGATTATCACTTCCTACACCCTCAAACTTAACCTGAGAGATGCCTTTAAAAAATTCTTTGTTTCCGGTTACTACTGACATATGTTTTTATTTGCCCCTATCCACTATATATTGGATAAAGATGTTTAGAAATTTATTTTAAAAAATAGTTATACATTAATTGTTACTACTAATCTTATTAAATTAAATCAATTCCTTCCACTCACTATACAATTCATCATATAATTTACTTTGCGTTGGTTCTACCCAATCAATTGGAACAGCATTGCTAAATGCATCCTTTGGTGAAATATAAAAACCAAGGCCTATTCCAGCTCCTTTTGCTGCACCCACACTGCCATCACAATCATGCAGTTCTACTGGAATATTAGTAGCGTTTACAAAACAATTTGTAAATACATCGCTTAAAAACATATTAGCTTTACCAGCACGAATAACAGAAGGTTGCATACCATTTTCTCGCATAATATCTACCCCATATCGAAATGCAAAAGCTATTCCTTCTTGAGCAGCTCTAAATAAATGAGCTGGACCATGAACATTAAAATCAATCTGATGAATATGACTTTGTAGTAGTTGGTTACCTAACATTCTTTCTGCTCCATTACCAAAGGGTAGCATCTTTAATCCATCACTTCCGGCAGCAACAGTAGCAGCCGCTTCATTCATCTGCTGATAAGAATAAATATTACCAGTTACTTTTTTTATCCAACTGTTTAAAATACCCGTTCCATTAATACAAAGCAGTACACCAATTCTTTTTTGATGCGCTACATAATTCACATGCGCAAAACTATTTATCCTTGATTGCTGATCAAAAACCAACTGATCAGTTACTCCATAGATAACACCAGAAGTTCCTGCTGTAGCGGCCACTTCGCCCGGTTCTAACACATTTAAGGATAATGCATTATTGGGCTGATCTCCGGCTTTGTAAGTAACAGGTATGCCTGGTTGTAATGACAATTGATTGGCAACAGCAGCTGAAATATTCCCATGAGTAGTAAATACTTCTTTTATTTCAGGAATAATCGATTGATCAAATCCAAAATAATTAAAAACATCTTTTGAAAGTTCCTGTTCTTTAAAATCCCAGAATACACCTTCACTCAATGCAGCAATACTAGTGGTAATATCGCCTGTAAGTTTCATAGCAATAAAATCACCCGGCAACATTATTTTATCAATCAATGCGAAAGTAGCCGGTTCATTTTCTTTTACCCATGCAAGCTTAGCAGCAGTAAAATTTCCAGGAGAATTTAATAAATGTTTTAGAGAGCGTTCATGACCAATGGTATCAAAGGCACGATTACCAATTTCAACTGCCCTACTATCACACCAGATAATGCTATCTCGCAAAACACGCTGCTGTTTATCTACGCAAACCAAACCATGCATTTGATAAGCAATTCCTATAGCTTTTATATCTGCTGGGTTGTATTTTTTTGTAGCATTCGCTTTAAGAATCGCTTGCTGAACATTTTCCCACCACATGTCAGGACTTTGCTCAGCCCAACCTTTTTGATGGGATGTAATTCCCGTCTCAGTATCTGGATATTGTGCGGTAGCCACGCAATTTTGCGTTTGCGCATCAACGATGGAAACTTTAATAGACGAAGTACCGATATCAATACCTAATAAAAGCATGATTAAGATTTATAGATTGCTAAAATACAATTGATTTTTAAAAAAATAAAGTTTAAAAAGTTCATTATCGATTAATATATTATCGGTGAAAACTTTCGCTTATAAACTTAAGTACTTCAGGAAGCGCTGATCTCCAGTAAGGCCAGTTATGCGCACCGTCTCTAACCCTGAATTCATGCTTTACTTTTCTATCTAAAAAAATTGAATGCAGTTCCATATTTGCTTTTACTAGCATATCATCATCTCCACAGTCAATATAATAGCGAACCTGATTCAATTTTTCTACCGAAACAGTTGATGCCAACTTTAGCACTGAATTTTTATTCCAGGTTTCTGTGAGCCGATTTTTTCCAGCCATATCAGTACCAAACAATTCATTGAGTTTATAATTTTTCCAACCGTTATCAGGCATTTCCATAATTTGATTATCATTCCAAAAAGCAGCACTTAATGGAGCACAAGCTGAAAAAAGATCAGGATGTTTCATTGCATAAATAAAAGATCCATACCCTCCCATTGAAAGTCCTGCGACTGCTCTGTACTGTTTTTTATTTCTTGTTTTATAAATAGAATCAATGAATGGGATAAATTCATTGATAAAAAAATCTTCATATTTAACTTTTCCTGCTGCATCATTAATATACCAAGAAACACCTGCGTCGGGCATAACAATGATCATTTGAGTTGCATCCCCTTTTGAAATAGTTTCGTTAGCAATTTTTTGAACCTCACCAAATTGAGCCCAGCCAGTTTCATCATCAGAATAACCATGTAATAAATACAATACCGGATATTTTCTTTGAGAAGTTTCATAATCCGAAGGAAGGTATATTGAGTACCTCACGGCTTTACCTAAAACCTTACTCTGTATAGTTAAACTTTCCATGGTTTTACCCTGAGAAATTGCAATCGCTGAAATTGATAAAAGTAAAAAGAAAGAAATAATTTTTTTCATTGGTTGGTTTTAAATAAGTGATTAGTCAAGTAATTAGAAGCATAGTTCTGTTTGAAAAGCAAACTAAAATTTGACCGTTTAAAATTAATTCAATTATACCATATTTATTGGATTGCCCTCAATCATTGCGGAAACGTTTTGAAAGGTAGTTTTCATTAAGCGGGTCCTAGCCTCAAAACTTATCCAGGCGTTGTGAGGAGTAATAATACAATTAGCCAGACCAATTAATGGATTGTCGGGAGAGGGAGGTTCTGAACTTAAAACATCGAGCGCAGCACCCGCAATTTTATTTTGCAATAAAGCATCTGCTAAATCTTGCTCAACAATTAATTGTCCCCTAGATGCATTAATTAAGTAGGCAGTTGGTTTCATTAAAGCCAACAATTCTTTATTAACTAAACTATGATTATCTGGTTTAAGAGGACAATGAATGGAAATAAAATCTGACTGAGTAAATAATTCAGTTAAACTTACTTCAGTAAAATTCTCCTCTCCTTTTTTACCCCGGTAATAAATGACTTTCATTCCAAATGCCATAGCTATTTTAGCCATTTGGATACCTATTTTTCCTAAACCAATTATTCCTATCGTATTATCCTTCAACTCTTTAATGGGGCTTTTAGTATAGCACCAATCTGCTGATCTAGCCCAATCTCCTGACTTTACAGAAGCAGCATGAAGACCTACCTGATTAGTAAGTTCTAATAACATTGCAAAGGTATGTTGAGCTACAGAATAGGTTCCATAATCGGGTACATTACAAACAAGAATACCTCTTTTTTTTGCAGCCGCAACATCTACCATATTATAACCAGTAGCCGTAACCGCAATTAATCTTAGCTCCTTTGCAGCATCGATTACATCTGCATTAACAGGAGTTTTATTGGTAATAATTACCTGTGCATTTTTGCATCTCTCCACCATTTGGTTACTAGCCGTTCGGTCATAATAAACTACCTCTCCTAAAGAATTAAAAGCATCCCAACTCAGATCTCCAGGATTAAGTGTGTATCCATCTGTAATAACTATCTGCACAATATTATTTTTTATTTTTTTTAATTATAAAACTTTTTTAAAGTAAACCATCCTAAAGTTTTTTTACAATTCTATTGATAAAGAATATCGAAAAGTTAAAAACACCCTATCACTGTAAGCTAAATTAGCCAGCAATAGGGTGTTAAAAATTTATAAACTAAATCAGCCCAATTACATAGTATACTTGGTTACCCCAGGCACAGCAATTGGATAAAATCCATCTGCATTTGGAAGCAATGGAGGCATCGCATCAAAACTGTATACTTTTGGATGAATATCAAGTCCGCAATTAATTGCTTTTTCCCACTCTATCCTTTGACCAGTATAAGTAGCCATTCTACCAAGGATTGAAGTCATGGTACTTTTAGCACCATTTTCCGCATCAGCAAATTTATACTCACCTTTTGCGATTGCAGCAAACAACTCCACGTGCTCAGCTTGGTAAGGATTGTTTTCAGTTTTTTTATCAAATTGATATAATACTTTACCGCTGTGATCAAGGATATTAGCAGCACCTGCCTGAATTTTACCTTTTGTTCCTACTATCAATTCATCCACTTTACTAGTAGTACCAGGTATATGACGACATTGGCTATTTAAAATACTTCCATCAGCATAAGTGTATTCTACATAATGATGATCAAAGATTTCTCCATGCTCTTTTCCTTTTCTCACTTGTCTACCACCCATTCCTTGCGCTCTCACAGGATAGCCTCCTTTAAACCAGTTAACGGCATCTAGATTATGTACATGCTGTTCTGTAATATGATCTCCACACAACCAGTTAAAGTAATACCAGTTACGCATTTGATATTCCATTTCTGTTTGACCAGCTTTTCTAGGTCTAACCCATACCCCATCATTATTCCACCATGCTTGCATAGAAGTGATATCACCAATTAGTTCCTTTCTTTTAAAAAGTTCACGATAAGAATTTTGGTAATGACGTTGTAAGCCAACCACCACATTTAATTTCTTTTGTTTAGCGATTGCAGCAGTTGCCAATACACTTTGAATACCAGCCGGATCGGTAGCAACTGGCTTTTCCATAAACACGTGCTTATTTTGTTTGATTGCTTCAGCAAAATGAATAGGTCTAAAACCTGGAGGAGTTGCTAACAATACCACATCAGCAAATTCAAATGCTTTTAGATAAGCGTCAAAGCCAGTGAATTTTCTTTCTTCTGGAACATCTACCCTTGTTTTTAAAATAGCCTTACCACCAATAGATTCAGCCATTTCATCACTCGTTAAAGATTGGTAGCAATTATCTAAATTATCTCTAAAGGCATCTGCCATTGCAACTATTCTAACATTTTGCTTACTAAGCAATGCTTGAGAAGCAGCACCAGTTCCACGACCACCACAACCCACTAGGGCGATCTTAATCACATCATCAGCACCAGAAAAATAATTGGCATTCGTAATAAGAGGAGCTGCAATTAATCCGCCAGCTAGCATTGAACCCTGACGTAAGAATTCTCTACGATTAGAATTACTAAGTTTTGAAGCATCGTTTTTCATAATAATTAATTTAAATGATCAATGTATAATTAAAAAATGAGTAAAAAAATTTATGAACGTTTTTCAATTTGAAATAAAATAATTTTCTTTTAAAAGTAAATTATTTCCCTAAATACTTTTTAAAAAATTCATTGATTTCATCCGCACTAGGCTGGACCAATGGACGAACAATTCGAAATCCAACAGAAGGTGCGTCCGTTAACCACCATTTACTTTTAGGAATTTGAGGATCTCGACGATTCATCAACGGATCCGACTTAGATCGATTAGCTGTTCTAAGTTCATTCGCTTCTTCTGTATATCCACCACCTCTTATCACTTTTGGATAACGAGCTTTTTGAGGCTCTACAAAAGGATTATCAGAAAGCGGCCCCATACCAGCCATTCTTTTTTCATCGTAATGGTCAAGTGTCCATTCGCTAACATTACCCAGCATATCGTATAGCCCCCAAGCATTAGGCAACTTCATTCCTGCCTTTTGATATTTTTCTTCACTGTTATCCTTAAACCACGCATATTTTCCCAGCTGTTTTTCATCATTACCAAAATAAAATCGAGTGGTTGATCCTGCTCTACAAGCATATTCCCATTCAGCTTCTGTAGGAAGTCTATAGAAATCACCTGTCTTATTATACAGCCATCTACAATACATTAACGCTGCATACTGTGACATGCTATTTACTGGATAGCCCCCCTCCTTACCCATACCCCAAGTTAAATCAATATATTGAGGTGTGGGTTTAGTAATCGCATCTACAGTAGAATTATCACTTGTATTCTCATCCTTATAAAAAACATCAAACTCATCTCTACTCATTTCATAAGCACCCATCCAAAAAGCAGCAATTGTTACTTTTCGCTGAGGACCTTCGTCAGTTTCTCTACCTTTTTCTGAGACTGCACTTCCCATTAAAAAACTACCCGCCTGAATTGGAACCATCTTGCACTGAACTTGAGAACCAGGAACATTAAATTGATAAGTTGAAAATGGAACTGGGGAGGTCTGAGCAGTTAGCCATTCAAATGAAAAAACAACAGAAAATAATAACAAAAAATGCTTCAAAATAAAATAATTAATTGAAGCTGAAAGATAAGCAAATAATTAAAACAAATATTACCGTTATTCTTGTTTCCAGAAAAATCTAAATCCCTTAGTTGAATTGAATAGTAACCTGCCCCTTTTTATCTCTGCTATAAGCACTTCTGCTCCCAGCAAGGAGGCAAGTTTCTTAGCTTTTTTTAATGACAATATACTACAAGCGGTAGCCAGCCAATCTGCCGTAGTTCCATCTGCTGCTATAACGGTTACATTTCGTTGAAAAGTAACCCCATAGCCCGAAGCCGGATTGATGATATGTGAATACCTTATTCCATCTTTTTCAATATACTGATAGGCATCCCCAGAGGTGGTAATGGCTCGATTTTTAAGCATTAATTTTTGATTCAGAAGTTCATTTGTTTTTTCTGGAATGTTCACTCCCACCACCCATCCATCTTTATTAATAGGAGCTCCGCTTACAACAATATCTCCACTAGCATTTACTAATGCATTATTAACACCTTGAGAATGTAAAAAATTGATCACTTTCTGAGCTACATACCCTTGGGCAATACCTCCAAGATCCAATTGCATTCCCTCCTGGGTTAATCGAATCGTTTTTTGTAAGGTATCAAATACCAGTTTATCAAACCCTATTAAATTTCGAATACGCTTTACCGTTGAATCAGCTGGAAATTGATGCTGCCTTCTAGCCTTTCTCCATAATTTAGAAAGTGGCCCCATGGTTATGTCAAAAGCACCCTCACTCAACTCGAACGCTTTCTTAGATTGAATTAAAATATCATACATCGCTGGTGATAGACCTACTGGAAGAGAATTTACACCCGCTGATTTACTTAACTTACTTAACTCACTCGAGTCAATATAATCACTAAAAATAAAGTTGAAGGAGTCTACCAAGGCAAAACAACGTTTAGCAATACTAGCAGCCTGAATACTATCGTTTGAATAGAAAATAATAGTAAATGGAGCCCCCATTTTTGATTCTGTAAATGAAAAGCGACTCATTTGTGCATTCCCTACAAAAACTAGGCATACAAAAAAAACAATAAAAGATACCTTAGAAAACATTCCCTCTTTTAAATTGATGATTCTCGGTAAATTTAAATCTTAAAATATAAAAACAATGCAAAGAAGAAAATTTAGTTAGCAATCAATACGATTATAGGTATTGAGCGTAGTAACGCCATTAAAGTTAAAGAAGATGAGCTTGGCAGTAAAAAAACGTATCTAGATGCTGACAATTTTATATGATAAAGAAATAAATTATAAAAAAATACCTACCAATTTTTTAAGCAGGTATTTTTTTATAAATATTTAAATAAGCGTCTCTTTAACTTATAGTTCCTTAATTTTTATACTTCTAAAAGATACATGGGTACCATGCTCTTGTAATAGAATATGCCCCTTAGGTGCCATCCCAAAATTTTGCCATTTTTCATATTTACTTCTAGCTACTAATGCATAGAAATACTGAGTTCCGCGCTGATACTCCACTACCTTCCATCCATTAATCCAATGCTCTACTCTACCATCTGGAAATACAATCACTCTTCCCCTATTCCACTCACCAATTGGTAATTTTTCTCTTCTACTTTGTGTTATTTTTAAGGAAGGAATCAAGTCATATAAAGACGCCATTGTTCTATTACCAATGGAACCCAACTTGCCATCAGGATGCTTGTCATCATCGAGTATTTGAAATTCAAGTCCAATAGCAGAACCACTGTTTTGTTCTTTTTCTGTAACAAAATATTTTACTCCGCTATTAGCCGTATCAGTTATTTTAAATTCAAATTGCAAATCAAATGCAGAGAATTCTTCCTTGGTTACGATATCTCCTCCATTAGCAGATTCTGCTCCGTTATTACCCTTTACATTCAAAGTGCCATTTTCTATATACCAAACATTATCAGGAAAATAATTCTTATAAGCACCTCTCCAACCATTGGTAGTTTTACCATCCCACAATAATCGAAGACCCGATTTTTTTTCAACCTCAGCAATATTATTAGGGATGGTATTAATAACGAAAATATTGTCTGCAGGAGACGGTTTTAAATGATCAGTTTGAATTCTTACCTTTCTCCAACGGATTTGTTTGCCCACCTGAGAAGCCTCTTTGATACCATGTACTTGCAAAGCAATAAATCCACTGGTTGTCATTTCATCAATTAGATGAGCACAGGCAACACCATTTACCCATGTACGAATACTATTTCCAATACATTCTATTCTATAGCGATTCCAAGTATCCTTTTTAAAGGCAGATTTAGCAGATGGATTATTTTCTAAAGAATAAAGCCAACCTCGTCTAGCTTCATCATAAATACCACCGCTCCATGCACGAGAAGATGGATCAATTTCCATTTGGTATCCATGAACTCTTTCGGGTGTTTTCTTATCACTTACATTGCACTTATCATTGGCATCATTTATTTCACTCCTAAATTGAATACCTGAATTCATATCACTACTCACCAAAAATTCAACTTCAAAAATAAAATCACCATATTTTTTTTCTGTTGCCAAAAAACTATTCGGTTCATTTAGCACTGTTGTACCAATAATTTCTCCATTTTTTACTTCGTAATTAGCTTTTCCATTCAATTGTTTCCATCCCTTTAAATCCTTTCCATTAAAAAGATTTATCCACTGGGCTTTCTCATTTCCTTGAGCAGATATTGTTAAGGAAGCGAATCCCACCAAGACTACCATCACCAATACACATTTACTTTTCATATTTTTTATTTAAACTTTAAAATGAATTAACAATTAGTTGATTTTAAAAACTTGGTAACTTATACCCGTTATGATATTCATTCATAAGGTATTTTTTATTTATAGCAGGATCAGTAAATTGATTCTTTTGTAAATCCCAAAATAATTTTTGTTTACTTCGGTAAGCAATATTACCCATTTGAGCTAATGTGGCTACATGCGCTCCCTCTTGAATAGGACAATGTAATTGAGTAGTACGATTAGATTTCACTCCTTCAATAAAATTAATCCAATGCTTTTCTAAGCCATTGTCAACTGATTTGGCAAATGGTACCAATACCTTTCCAACATTCTTTTTTTCTTCTATCACTTCCCAGCCAGAACGGCTTAAAACTAATGTGCCATTATTTCCTATAAAGGCTATTCCATGATCACGACCATAATTTCCATTTCCGATACCTACAGCGTGATCCCAAATAATATTAAAGTTATCAAACTCGTAGAGTGCCATTAAAGTATCAGGTGTTTCATAAGCAGAATCTGGAGCAGCATACTTACCACCAACAGAAACGATCGAATTAGGCGTCTTAGCCTTCATTCCTAAAAATGCATAATCCAATAAATGAACTCCCCAATCTGTCATTAAACCTCCAGCATAATCCCAAAACCATCTAAAATTAAAATGAAATCGATTGATATTAAAAGCATGCGTTTTTGCAGGTCCGAGCCATTGCCTATAATCCACTCCCGCTGGCACAGGAGTATCTGGCATTACTGGAATGGGTTGTTTCCAATCTAAGTAACACCAAACTTTTACCGTCCTAATATTTCCTAATTTACCACTATGAACAAAATCAATCGCATCCTTAAAATGTTGTTGGCTTCTTTGCCATTGGCCACACTGAACTACCTTATTATATTTTTGCTGTGCACTCACCATCGCCCTACATTCTCCAATTGAATTACCAACAGGTTTCTCTACATACACATGCTTACCAGAGGCCATGGCATCAATCATCATTAATGCATGCCAATGATCAGGTGTACCAATAATCACTGCATCAATATTTTGCTGATCTAACAATTCCTTATAATGACCAAAAGTTTTCACCTTGGATGCTTTACCATTCAGTAGATCCAACTCTTTTAATCTTTTATCAATAACATTTTTATCAACGTCACAAATGGCTACCAGATTTACGCGCGGCACTTTTAATGCAGCCAATACATTATTCCAACCCATTCCATTGGCACCAATAACACCAATATTAACTTGATCACTTGGAGCAATTCCACTATTTAAAATAGTAAAGGCACTACTATCAAAAGCAGAAAGCAATAAACTACTTCCCACAAGGGATGCTGAATTTTTCAAAAAACTGCGACGATCATTCATAAAATATAATTAATTCAAAAAAATATGAAAGTAAACTTTTAGTAATTAAAAATACAACAGCTTTTAAATTGAATGGTTTCCCTATTATACAAACTGCTTTATAATGCCACTCCCACAAAACGGGTAAGTATTATAAAGCAGAAAGCGTTTTTATTTAAAAACTAATTAAGTTGCCCAAGCCTTATCCCCTTTTTTGTAGGGAAAAGATCCATCATACTTACCAGGTATAGGCAAATAGCGCAAAGCTTGTGTAGCTCCCTCTTTGGAACTAAAATAACCCAAAACAGAAAGCTCTTTCATCATTCTAAAATAATGAGAGGGGGCTTCTTTCGTTTTAGTTGCTTGGTATTCTTTTTGTTCTTTATCTAAACCTTGTAATAATTCTGTTCTTTGAGCAGCAGTAGCTTTAACGAATGAGTTGCCGAATTTCTTTTCACTTAATTCGTCAATTTTTTTCAGCCCCTCCATAAATATTTTTTGATTGGAGGCTTCATAACAATCAAAAACCATCACCGACATAAATTTACCCACGTTAGCCGTTTTAGCACCAGGACTTGAAGTAGTCGGTAAAATAGTATCAGCGATTTCATTCATAAAATCCACTTGACTTTGACTAAACAAAGCATTCACTGCTTGATCAGTTGAATTGCAACCGGACATACTAAAAACTGAACCTCCAACGATAGATCCTCCAAGTAAAATTGCTACATTTTGAAGGAGATCTCTTCTATTCATATTCATCTTATAAATTGTTAATGATTATTATAAATTTCCTTTCTTTAATTCTTCTACTGCAAAATTAGCCGCTCTTGCTGTTAAAGCCATGTAAGTGAGTGATGGGTTAACACAAGAAGCTGAAGTCATGCAAGCACCATCGGTAACAAACACATTTTTTGCATCCCAAACTTGGTTATTACCATTTAATACCGATGTCTTAGGATCCTTACCCATTCTAGCGGTTCCCATCTCATGAATACCTCTACCAGGGGTTCCATCTCCATCACGTCCTTTCACATTTTTAATTCCTGCAGCTTCTAGCATTTCTACTGCATCACTGATCATATCCTTACGCATTTTAAACTCATTTTCCTTCAACTCGCAATCAATCGCCAACACATTGAGTCCCCACTTATCTTTTTTAGTTTTATCTAGTGTTACTTTATTTTCAGCATAAGGAAGAATTTCGCCGAAGCCTCCAATACCCATTTTCCATGAACCAGGTTCTGATAAAGCATCTTTAAAATCTGCACCAATAGATAACTCAGCGATCTGTCTTTTCCATCCATCACGACTGGCACCACCTTGGTAACCAAAACCACGTAAATAATCACTCTTATTTCCAAACAGATTTCTATAACGCGGAATATAAACTCCATTAGCGCGACGACCATAAATATATTTATCTTCATAACCTTCTACATCTCCACTAGCGCCAACGCCTAAATGATGATCCATTAAATTATGTCCTAATGCATTGCTACTACTACCTAAGCCCTCTGGCCAAATATCAGTAGCAGAGTTCATCAATAACCAAGTAGAATTTAATGCAGAAGCATTTACAAAAACAATCTTACTAAAAAACTCATACGTCTGATTCGTTTCTGCATCCAACACTTCTACTCCTTTAGCTTTTTTAGAATCCTTATCATAAATAAGCTTGGTAACAATTGAAAATGGACGAACGGTTAGATTACCCGTTTTCATTGCAGCAGGAAGTGTAGCAGATTGCGTACTAAAATAAGCACCAAATGAACAACCTAACCAGCATTTATTTTGATACTGGCAATTTGTTCTACCCTCATGAGGCACAGTAATATTGGCTGTACGTCCAATAATCATGGTACGAACATTATTGTAATGCTTTTTAAGTCTAGCCGCTACATCTTTTTCCACACAATTTAATTCCATAGCCGGCATAAAATGTCCATCCGGTAATTGAGGTAAATTTTCTATTGAACCACTGATGCCAGCAAATTTTTCTGCATACTCATACCAAGGGGCAATATCCTTATAGCGAATAGGCCAATCAACTCCAAAGCCATCTTTTGAATTAGCCTCAAAATCAAAATCACTCCAACGATAACTTTGACGACCCCACATTAATGAACGACCGCCTACATGATATCCTCTAAACCAATCAAAGCGTTTTACTTCAGTGTAAGGGCTCTCACTATCTTTTACCCAAAAATCAAGATTCATTTCATTGAGCGGATAATCTCTTTTCAAAACGGGATAATCCTCAATCATTTTTTGTGTTCTTCCACCAGCATGAGGAAATTCCCATGGAGCTTTAGCCGCACTCGTGTAGTCTTTTATATGCTCAATATTTCTACCTCTTTCTAGCATTAATACTTTCAATCCTTTTTCAGTCAATTCCTTAGCTGCCCATCCTCCACTGATTCCAGAGCCTACCACAATTGCGTCATATTTATTCTCAGCCATTTCTTATTTTTTAAATCTTTTGAAAATATTAAAATAATTCAAAGCGGTTTATACATCACATATTTTAATTGCTTCTTTCAAGGATTGCATTTTATCCTCCTTTGCAGGGATGAATTCTTGTGCAACATAATTTTTAAATCCTGTTGCCAGAATCGCTTTCATGATTGCTGGGTAATACAATTCTTGCGTATCATCAATTTCATTTCTTCCAGGAACACCACCTGTATGGTAATGACCGAAGTATTGGTGATTCGCTCTAATCGTAGCAATTACATCTCCTTCATCGATTTGCATATGATAAATATCATAGAGTAGTTTAAAATTTTCAGAACCTACTCTTTTACATAATTCAACTCCCCAATTAGATTTATCACACATATAATCTTTGTGATTCACTTTACTGTTAAGTAATTCCATATGTAGAATAACACCATACTGTTCAGCTAATCCTATGATTTTTTTCAACCCTTCTGTTGAATTAACTAATCCAGTTTCATCATCCATACCCCGACGGTTACCGCTAAAACAAATAAGGTTTTTATAACCTGCCTTAGCCACCAATGGAATCATTTCTGTATAATTCTGGATTAGCTTTTCATGGAATTTTTTTTCAGCAAACCCATTGTTCAACCCAGTTTCTGCTCCATTACACATAGAAGAGAATATACCATGTTGTTTCAAGGTGGGCCAGTCTTTAGGTCCTACCAAATCAATTGCTGAAAAACCAATTTTCTTTACTCCCAAACATAATTCTTCAATGGTCATTTTGCCGTAGCACCATGCACAAACTGAATGATTTATATTTCCTTTCAATTTCAATTGGGCTTCGGGTAGATCTTCTCTGTCCTTGAAGGAAGTTAACATCGATGAAGATCCAAGCGCTGCTGAACCTACCAATATATTTTTGATGGCCTTACGCCTGTTTTGATTATCCGACATTACTGAATGATTATACGATTAAATAAATGTTTGCTTATGCCGCAGCTGTTGCATTTTTTGATTTTCTAAACAAAAACAAACTAGCAAATGCAACAATCAATATAATTGGAATAATAAGCGTAACATTAATTATTTCAGGACCAGCCGCTTTTTTAGCTTCTTCCAATCCATTTTCCATGTGATTGGCAATTAGTTGATCATAATATCCGCCCATGAAAATCATGTATAAAGACACTGCAAACATACCGGCAGCTCCCATTAGGTTCATACCCACTGCTCCTGTTTTTGGTAAATTTTCAGATACAAAGCCCAACATAGTTGGCCAAAAATAACATACTCCCATACCGAATAAAATAGCCCCTGCAAAAAGCATATTTCCAGAAGAATGACCCAGCAAGTATAAACCAGCAGCAGCCAAAACTGAGGAAATTAACAATACACCTAATGGAGAAAATTTGTGCACTACAGGACCAGCAAAAGCACGTCCAATAACCATTACACCTGTTTCTAATGTTAATAATAAAATAGCATTATCAGTAACATTTTTTAGTAATACATCAATCCATTGACCTGTAAACAATTCAGTAATTGCGGTACCAAACATTAAAATGATCATTAGGATAAACAATGGATTTAATAAAGATTTATACATTTCTGCACTAGACACTCCACTTGCCACTCTTTCAGTAACAGGGAAATCAAGTTTGCTAAATAAATAGCCATAAATTAGTGTAGGAATAATCATCAAGCCTACCTGTACTTGCCATCCAATTCCAACTTTATCTAAAAAGAATACCAATAGCGTTCCAATCACAATACCTCCTGGAAACCATAAATGGAAGTGATTCAATTTGGTTGTTTTATCATCGCTATAAATAGTAGCTACCAATGGATTACAAGCCGCTTCTACCGTACCATTAGCAATCCCGATCAACAATGTTGAAATAAACAAACTCCAATAGCCTGTTGCAAAAATTGTAAGTACTATTCCAATTAAATGAAATAAGAAAGCAGCAACCAATAATTTTTTCATACCGATTGCATCTACCACCATACCTCCTACTACAATAGCCAATGGGAATCCCCAGAATGCAGTGGCTGCAATAGTCCCAAGTTGTTGGGTATTTAATTCAAATTGAACTCCCAAACGGCCCAAAATACCGGCACGAATTCCAAAAGAAAGAGAGGTTACCAAAAGTGCCAAGCAACTGGCTACGAATAATTGTTTTTTCTGAACATTGGCTAGCATAATCGTTAATTTTAAAAAGGTTTATAAAAAGGACATAAATTAGACAAGTGTAATATTATTGATTTTTAATTTAAAATGGTTAAATCAACAATTATTTTTTTAAACAGCTTATTCATACTAATTACCCTCTAAATCAGACTGTTTTCTTCATCCAAAGTAATATCGGGTTATTAGGTTATCTCAAAGGCAAATTAATTATGGATAAATATTGCTAATAACTAATATCTTCAATAAAAAAGTTGGGCTTAGCTAGCTAGAATATTTTATTAAAGGTTTATTAGAATTTATCCGTAAAATTGTAAAAAAATATATCTTAATTAAAAGAATAAAACTTAAAATCTACTAGTATGAAAAGAAAATTAAGAATGGGTATGATTGGAGGAGGTAAGGATGCATTTATCGGATCAATTCATCGCTATGCCTCCAATATGGACGGTTTGGTTGAATTGGTATGTGGTGCACTAAGTATTAACCCAGAGATTGCGAAAGATTCTGGTCAATCATTATTTCTTCCTGAAGACAGAATTTACTTGACCTATCAAGAAATGATTGAAAAAGAAAGTAAGCAACCTGCAGATAAAAGAATGGATTTTGTAACCATCGTAACGCCGAATTTTGCTCACTTTGCTCCTGCGAAAATGGCATTAGAAAATGGTTTCAATGTGGTCATTGAAAAGCCAATCACTTTTTCATTAGACGAAGCAAAAGAATTAAAAAAATTAGTAGAACAAACTGGACTAGTACTTTGCCTAACGCATACCTATTCAGGATATCCATTAGTGAAGCAAGCAAAAGCAATGATCAATGATGGAGTTTTAGGGAAAATAAGAAAAGTATTGGTTGAGTATCCTCAAGGTTGGTTAACAAAATTATCAGAAAGAGAAGGTAATCAACAAGCTGCATGGAGAACCGATCCTAAGAAAAGTGGAAAGAGTGGTTGCATGGGTGATATTGGAACACATGCTGCTCATTTATCAGAATATGTTACTGGTTTAAAAATCACTCATCTATGTGCTGATTTAAATGTATTGGTAGACGGTAGAGCTTTGGATGATGATGGAAATGTATTGTTGAAATTCAACAATGGTGCAGCGGGTGTTTTGATGGCATCTCAGGTAGCAGCTGGTGAAGAAAATGCTTTAAAAATTAGGGTTTACGGAGAAAAAGGTGGTATCGAATGGGCGCAACAAGAACCTAATACGTTAATTGTAAAATGGTATGATGCACCTACCCAAATACTTCGTGCAGGTTCTAATTATGGAGATCGTCTTTCCACTTATGCTACCAGCAACTGCAGAACTCCTGGAGGTCATCCAGAAGGTTATCTTGAAGCATTTGCAAACATCTATAAAAATTTTGCAACTACCCTGTCTGCTAAATTAGAAGGTACTGTAGCTAGTAAAGAAGCCCAAGATTTTCCATCTGTTGAAGATGGAATTAGAGGCATGGCATTTATTGATAATGTAGTACTCTCTGGTCAATCTGATAAAAAATGGACTGAGTTTGTTGTTTAAATCAAGTGATTTTAAATAAATAAATTCTAGAAAATATTTAATCAATTAACAAACAAATTTTATGCAAACAATAAAAGGTCCAGGTATTTTCATCGCTCAATTTGCTGGAGATACTGCTCCCTACAATTCGCTACCTAGTATTTGTAAATGGGCAAGTGATAAAGGATACGTAGGTATTCAAATTCCTTCTTGGGATAAAAGATTTATTGATCTGGAAAAGGCTGCTCAAAGTAAAACCTATGCGGATGAAATCAATGGAATTGTACAACAAGCAGGTTTACAAATAACTGAGTTGTCATCTCATTTACAAGGTCAATTAGTAGCTGTAAATCCAGCCTACAATGACCTATTCGATGCCTTTGCACCGGATGCTGTTAAAGGCAATCCAAAAGCTAGAACTGAATGGGCGATACAACAAGTTAAGTATGCAGCAAAAGCTTCTCAAAATTTAGGCTTAAGCGCACATGGCTCTTTCAGTGGTGCCCTTCTATGGCAATTTGTTTATCCTTGGCCGCAACGTCCTGCTGGATTAGTAGAAACTTGTTTTACAGAACTAGCGAATAGATGGTTACCGATATTAAATGTTTTTGACGAATGCGGTGTAGATCTCTGCTACGAAATTCATCCTGGTGAAGATTTACATGATGGTATTTCTTACGAAATGTTTTTGGAAAAGGTAAACAATCATCCTCGTGCATGCTTACTCTACGATCCTTCTCACTTTGTATTACAGGGGCTTGATTATCTTGCTTACATTGATCATTACCATGAAAGAATCAAAGCTTTTCACGTAAAAGATGCCGAGTTTAATCCAACAGGAAAACAAGGAGTTTATGGTGGATATCAAAGTTGGGTAAACCGTGCTGGTCGCTTCCGCTCTTTAGGTGATGGACAAGTTGATTTTAAATCCATCTTCAGTAAACTCTCTGCTTATGACTACAAAGGATGGGCAGTACTTGAATGGGAATGTGCAATAAAAAATTCTGAGGATGGCGCAACCGAAGGAGCTCCATTTATTAAAGAGCATATCATTAAAGTAACAGAAAAAGCATTTGACGATTTCGCAAGTGCTGGAAAGAATGAGCAATTTAATAGAGATCTTCTAGGTATCTAATTTAAACTCAATACTAAACAATTTGAAATATTCAATCAGGTGATAAAGCAATTACTTTATCACCTGATTTTTGTTAGCATAGAAAAGGGTTTTAATTTAAAAAACGCTGCTCATTTTATCTAGTTAATAACCTAACTTCAATTATTGAAAATCAATTTCATCCAATCAGCCAGGAAGAAATTTTGAAAAATTCAATTCTTCCTAATTGGCTAATTACCAAATAAATAAAATAAAATGAAAAAGTTACTTCCGAAAATTTTATTATTGATTACTCTAATCGCTCCAGTTTTTTGTATGGCTAATCCGCCAGTGAAAGAAGGAGAATTTTATCAAATCACTGTTTATCATTTCGCTAATACAGCTCAACAAGAGCTTATTGAACAATACCTAAAAGACGCCTATTTACCTGCATTACACAAACAAAAAATAAAAAATATTGGCGTATTCACTGCCATTGCCAATGACACTGCTGTAGATAAAAGAATATATGTAATATATCCCATTCAATCATTACAACAAGTGCTTACT
Organism: Ferruginibacter sp.; assembly: GCA_030831945.1. Taxonomy (GTDB): domain Bacteria; phylum Bacteroidota; class Bacteroidia; order Chitinophagales; family Chitinophagaceae; genus Ferruginibacter. The sequence goes on along the minus strand of JAURKC010000030.1, from coordinate 26,602 downwards.
ATTAAAGAAAATCTTAATAAAGATGAAGCGTACAAATTAAATGGTAAAGCATACCTAGAAGCTCCCTCCAAAAAACCAGCTTATAGCAGAATGGAAAATATTCTTCTAAAAGCTTTTCATTTAGCGCCATTCATGAACCTGCCAAAACTTTCTTCGCCAAAAACTGAAAGATTTTTTGAACTAAGAAGCTACGAAAGTCCTTCAGAAACCTACTTTAAAAATAAAGTAAAGATGTTCAATGAAGGTGGGGAAATTCCTCTATTTAAAAGATTGAATTTTAATGCTGTATTTTATGCTTCTGTAATTTCTGGAAGCCGGATGCCCAATCTAATGTACATGACCAGCTATGAAAGTAAAGCAGACAGAGATGAGCACTGGAAAAGTTTCATGACAGCCCCAGAATGGAAAGTTCTATCAGGTTTACAAGAATACCAAGGTAATGTTTCAAGAAATGAACAAATTTTCCTTCACGCTACCGCTTATTCAGATTACTAAAAAAAATGAACTGATTTATTTCTACATATTAAACAATAAATTTTAATTAAAACTGCTATTATGAATACAAAACAAATTTTAAAAACCACCCTACCCTTACTTTTATTGATCACTATTTTATTTGCTTTTAAAAAGAAGGATCCCTCTGTATTGGTATTCTCAAAAACAGGTGCCTTTAGACATGGAAGTATTCCCTATGGAATAAAAGCAATTAAACAGCTGGGTGAAGAAAACCATTTCTTAGTAGATGCTACCGAAGATTCTCTTGCTTTTACTACTGAGAATTTATCAAAATATAAAACTGTAATTTTTCTTTGCACTACAGGAAATGTATTAGGCGAGGAACAACAAAAAGTTTTAGAAAATTACATTCAAAAAGGGGGTGGATTTGTTGGAGTTCATGCGGCTACTGATTGTGAATACGATTGGGCTTGGTATGTTAAAATGGTAGGTGGTAGCTTTCTATCTCATCCTAGACAACAAATGGCTAAATTGATTGTAACAGACAAAAAATTTATTGCTACCAAACACTTACCTGATGTATGGGAAAGAAAAGATGAGTGGTACAATTTTAAAAATTTGAATCCAGATGTACACGTACTTTTAAAAATAGATGAAACATCTTATGAAGGTGGTAAAAATGGAGATAATCATCCAATGGCTTGGTATCATGCTTATGATGGAGGAAGAGCTTTTTATACAGAACTAGGTCATACCAATGAAAGCTATTCAGAACCTTTATTTCTTCAACATTTATTAGGAGGAATAAAATACGCACTAAAAAAATAGTCTTATAAAACTAACCCATTAAAAAAGCCAATGAATAATTATTCATTGGCTTTTTTAATGGGTTAATAATCGATTCGTTAATTAGCTAGATCAACAATTTTTTAAAGTTCTCTCACCCAAATATTACGGAAGCTAATGGGTTCACTTTTGTCTCCATGAGCTTGTAATTTAATTGGAGTAGCTCCATGTTTTTTATAGGTTGGTTTACCCACATATACAGTTCCTCCGGTTAAAACAGTATTATTTTGAACCAATACTCCATTATGAATCAATGTAACCCGTGCAGGGGATAAAAGATCACCTCCGTCATTAAAACGAGGAGCAGTCCATATTACATCATAAGTTTGCCATTGACCTGGTTTTCTGCTAGCATTTGCTAAAGGTATCGATTGCTTGTAAATACTACCTACTTGACCATTAACATAAGTTTTATTTTCAAAGCAATCTAATATTTGAATTTCATAGCCATCATCGCCTTTTCCAGTAGAGGCTAAAAATAAGCCGCTGTTTCCTCTACCCTGTCCAGTTCCAGTAATATTAGCAGGAATTTGCCACTCCAAATGTAATTGGTAATCCATAAAAGATTTTTTTGTCTGGATATTCCCCGTTCCTTTTTTAACTGTAAAAACGCCGTTATTCACGTCCCATTTAGCAGGTGAATTATCTTGAACAGATAACCATTCATTCAGATTTTTTCCATCGAATAAAATAATAGCATCTGAAGGTGTTTGATTGGCTTCTGAAGTCGTTACTATTTTAGGTTCTGGTTGCCATACTTCTGTAGCGGCAGGGTCAGGCTTTTGAGCAAAACTCTGTTGAGCAGAAAAAACAATAGTAGAAGTTAATAGAAAGAAGATTTTTTTCATACGATTAATCGTTTTTAAAATGAAGATTGTTTTTTAATGTTTAAAGATATTCGATGATGAATGGATACCCTTTAAAATTGAAAGTAAATTTATGTTTAATAATTAATAAACTGTGAAAGCTTTATCAAATGTTTTTTTGTAGTATTTCGAATGATTATATTTACAATTCATTTTTAAGACTACCTAAAATCTTCATTTATGGAAGACACTCTCCAAATTAAAAAACAAACAAAGAAATACGATGTAGTAATAGTTGGTTCCGGTGCAGGAGGCGGTATGTCGGCATATGTATTGGCTAATGCAGGTTTAAAAGTGTGCCTACTAGAAGCAGGTCCAGACTATGATCCAGCTAAAAACTCCTCCCAATTAAAAAACCCATGGGAGTCACCAAGAAGAGGTGCAAGTACAAAATTTAGACCATTTGGAGATTTTGATGGCTGTTATTGGGGATGGGAAATTGATGGAGAACCTTATACCCATGCCCCTGGAACTAAGTGGGAATGGTGGCGTGCAAGAATGGTAGGTGGAAGAACCAACCATTGGGGTAGAATTTCCTTACGCTTTGGCCCTAAAGATTTCAAACGTAAAAGTATTGATGGCTTGGGTGATGATTGGCCAATTGGTTATGATGATGTGAAACCTTATTATGATAAAATCGATAAACTGATTGGAGTTTTTGGAAGTAATGAAGGATTACCCAATGATCCCGATGGTATATTTTTACCAGCGCCCAAACCACGCCTTCATGAATTATACATTAAGAAAGCAGCGATCAGTGGTGGTGTCCCCGTTATCCCCTCTCGTTTATCCATTCTTACTAAACAGATTAATAAAGAAAGAGGTGCCTGTTTTTATTGTGCACAATGTGGAAGATCTTGTAAAGCATATGCAGATTTTTCGTCCTCTTCAGTGCTAATTAAGCCTGCAATTGAAACAGGAAATGTTGACCTTATTACCAATGCTATGGCACGCGAGGTAATTACTAATAAGGAAGGATTAGCAACAGGTATTTCTTATGTCAATAAAGAAGACATGCAGGAATATCAAGTTGAGGGAAAAGTAGTAATTCTTGCTGCAAGTGCTTGTGAGAGTGCTCGATTAATGTTAAATTCAAAATCAGATCAGCATCCAAATGGCATATCTAATTCAAGTAATGTAGTGGGAAAATATTTACACGATTCTACCGGTGCTGCTATGGGAGGCGTTTTACCTAACTTAATTGGAAGAAAAAGATATAATGAAGATGGTGTAGGAGGAATGCATGTTTACTCACCTTGGTGGCTTGATAATAAAAAACTAGATTTTCCTCGTGGCTACCATATTGAATATTGGGGTGGAATGTCCCAACCTGCTTATGGATTTGGTTTTGACATGGAATCTCAAAATGGCATGTTTCCTATCAATGGAAAAACAAAAGAAGCAGGTGGATATGGTGCTTCATTAAAAGAAGATGTTCGCTATCTGTTCGGTGCTGGTGTTGGAATGGCTGGACGTGGGGAAAGCATTGCTGTTGAAACTAACTATTGTGAAATTGATCCTTCTGTGGTCGATAAATATGGCATTCCCGTACTTCGATTTAATACTAAAAATAGTGAGTACGAAATTAAGCAGGCTAAACACATGAAAGAAACCTTCAAGGAAATTATGCACAATATGGGTGCCGTTATTACTTGGGGAGATACAGATGGCCCAGCAAACGATTATGGCCTTTCAAATCCAGGGAATATTATTCATGAAGCAGGGACAGTTAGAATGGGAAATGATCCAAAAAAATCAGCCCTAAACAAATGGAGTCAAGCCCATGAATGCAAAAATTTATTCAATGTAGATGGTGGTCAGTTTGTTTCACAAGCAGATAAAAACATCACTTGGACTATTTTAGCTTTATCTATGAGAACTTCAGAATATATAATTGATCAACTGAAAAAAAATAACCTGTAAACTATCATGCAATAAAGCTAGTCTTCTATTATAAGCGGCTTTATGTTAAAAATAATTATATGGACAGACGTAAATCAATCAAAACATTATTAGTAGGAACCGCTGCAGCAGCGGTTTTAATCGAATCTTGTGATACTCCAGTTAAAAATAGTGCTGAAAATGCTTCCAACGGATTGAATGAAGATGATCGAATGGCTGAAGAAAAAATTGCGAACAAAAAACTTCGTGATGAAATCTTTTTCACTCCTGCGGAAATGGCAACCATCACAATTTTGGGAGATATCATTATTCCTAAAGACGCTGTAAGTGGAAGTGCTTCTGAAGCGAAAGTGCCTGAGTTTATCGAATTCATTGTAAAAGATATGCCAGAACACCAAACACCCATGAGAGGTGGATTACGTTGGCTAGAAATGGTCTCTCTTAAACGTTTTGGTAATTCATTTACAGCCATTACTGAAAAACAGCGCATTGAAATAATTGATGAAATTGCTTATCCAAAAAAGGCTAAAGCATCTATGAAACAAGGCGTAGCTTTTTTCAACTTGATGCGAAATCTAACTACCACTGGATTCTATACTTCAGAAATGGGAGTAAAAGATGTTGGCTATATGGGTAATGTTCCTAATCAATGGAATGGTGTTCCAGATGACGTTTTAAAGGAGCATAATTTAGCCTACAGCGAAAGAGAATTAAAAGAATGTGTCAATTTTGATACTAAATAAATACAATCTTTATTTTTTCAGGAAAATCTATAAAGATTATTATAAAAAAAGGATGACTGCTGAGTCATCCTTTTTTATTTTGATTAGCCTTTAGTCTTATCTATTCAATAAGTAGGATAACTAAATCCATTACATTGGTTTGAGTGGCGCCAGTTTTTAATAACCCACCTGATTGACTAAAAAAAGTATAGGCATCATTATTTAATAAGTATTTTGCTATATCGAGCTTTAATTCACTAGTTTTTGAAACAGTGTCTCTATCTACTATAGCACCCGCTGCATCAGTTGGACCATCAGTACCATCAGTACCTGCAGATAAAAAAGTGATTTTATTTGAAAAATTATTTTCACCAACAGTAGCTAACTGATCAAGAGCAGTAAGCGCCATCTGTTGATTACGACCACCAATTCCATTTCCCGTAACCTTCACTGTAGTCTCTCCACCTAATAATATACAAGCAGGCTTAACCCCTTGATAGCTTTTACAAAAATCAATTAAGGATCGACCAACTTTTTCGGCATCGCCAGTAAGACTAGAGGATATTGTAGAGATATGATATCCAAGTTCGATTGCCTTTGATTCTGCCGCCTTTAATGCGATTAAATTATTGCCAATAATTTGATTAATTACCCTTTCAAAAACAGGATGCTGCTTTTTATAGCTGTCTTGAATTATTCCTTTACATCCATCCACCAAGCGCTGATAAACGGAGTTAGGAAGTTTATCCGACAAGTCATACTTGGTAATTATTGAAAGGCAATCATCAAAAGTAGATTGATCTGGAACGGTGGGACCACTAGCGATTACCGCCAAATCATTATCAGGCACATCAGAAATAATAAAAGAAAACCAATGTGCATCTGGAGCATATTGTAATAATTGTCCACCTTTAACATCAGACAAATGTTTACGAATCGTATTCATTTCATCAATAGAAGCTCCACTATTTAGCAATAACTGAAAGGTTAATTGAATAGCTGCAAGAGATAAACCAGTAGGAATATCCACCCAAAGAGATGATGCACCGCCGCTAACGAGACAAATAACTAAATCATTTTTCTTTACTTGTTTAAGTAATTGAATTGTAGCCATCGTCGCTTCTATCCCCTGCTGATCAGGAACAGGATGAGCCGCTTCAAGACAAATGATTTTTTTTAAAGAAACTGAATGACCATATTTTGTTACTACCAATCCTGCTGTAATTAAATCACCCAATATATCCTGTACTGCCTTAGCCATAGCAGCACTAGCTTTTCCTGAACCGATTAAATAAATATTTTGAATTTCATTAAGGCTAAATGATTGATCGAAAATATGAAGCTGCTGAGCATCATCGATGAACAAATGGTCAGGAATTAATTTTTGAGGCTGCACGGCAGCTACTGCAGTATTGAATAGTTGGATAGCATTTTCCCTAGCAGACATGAGTTGTTTTTCAGAATGAAGAAAGTGTCTAATTTTTTAAAATATCAAATACCAGCAGTTAATGTGATCGATTTGTTTTCTACCACTGATTGGTATAATGGTTCATTGATTGCATTTTCACTTTTAGCTATTACTACGGTGGCAACCGTATTTCCAATAATATTAGTAATTGCCCTAGCTTCACTCATAAATCGATCTACTCCTATTAATAGCGCTAGCCCCTCTACTGGTATCACTTTAATAGCAGCGAGTGTAGACGCTAATACAATGAACCCACTTCCAGTAACTCCTGCAGCGCCCTTACTGGTAATCATTAAAATTCCGATAATTGTTAACTGCTGCATTAAAGAAAGATCAATATTGAAAACTTGAGCCAAAAATATAATACACATACTCAAATAAATTGTAGTCCCATCAAGATTGAAACTATATCCTGCAGGAATCAGTAATCCGACTACTGATTTATCACATCCAGCTGCTTCTAATTTGAGCATAATATTAGGTAAAGCAGGCTCGCTACTACTAGCTCCTAAGGTGATCAATAATTCTTCTTTAATATATTTCAATAAATTCCATAAACTAAATCCATTGTACTTGCATATTAAATTAAGTACAACAAAAACAAATAAAAATACGGTAATATAAAAGCTAAGCATCAGCTTTCCTAGCAATAATAAAGTTCCAAAACCAAATTGACCAATGGTATAAGCCATTCCTCCAAATGCACCTATTGGAGCTAGGTGCATAATGAATTTCATGATATTAAAAATCACTTTATTGATTTTCTCAAAACTAGCAATCAAGCTAGTTCCATGACTTCCCAATTTGCTGAGTCCAGCACCAAATAAAATACTGAAAAATAATATTTGTAAAATATCGCCCTGTACAAATGACTTAAATATATTATCAGGCAGTATATGAGTAAAAAAATCTACCCAATTTAATTCGTTGGCTTGATTAGCAATTTTAACTACTTTTTCTGATGGTAAATTACTGCTAGTAACCCCTACACCGGGATGAACCAAATGAGCCACCAATAAACCAATGATCAAAGCAAGGGTAGTCACCACTTCAAAATAAAGAAGCCCTTTTCCTCCTACTCTACCTACTTTTTTTATATCCCCAGCACCAGCAATTCCTAAAACAATTGTAAAGAAAATAATCGGAGCTATATCATTTTTATTAGATCAATAAACTTTTCACTAATCAGTTTACCTGTAGGAGCGAAAGAAGGAAATAGCCACCCCACTAATATTCCAAGTGAAATACCTATTATCACTTGTACATACAGAATTTTTAAATATTTCATTATCTATAGTCCTTAGTGCTATTAATTGATTGAATTAACTAATGGAAAGTTAAGGTTTCTAAAATAAATGAATAGAATTATAAGCACTCATTTTATGAAATAAAAATATAGGAAATTCAACTCTACTATTAATTATGCTTTCTTGTTTTCATTGCTTCTGTGATTACTTTGCCTACATTTCCACTGGGCATTTGTATTTTTAGCATCGCCGCTAAAGTAGTTGAAATGTCAGTCATATAAGTCTCTCTATGCGTATTTCCTTGTTGTACATTCCATCCAAAAAACAATAAAGGAATGTGCGCATCATAGGGATTCCAAGCTCCATGAGTAGTGCCTTTGTTAGAGCCTTCCAGAAAGCCAGATAAGGTGGTAAAAACAATATCTCCACTCCTTTTAGGATTAAATCCATTAATAAACATTTTCTTTTGGGGCTCTGGCAAGGACGCTAATTCAATTGCTTCGGTTTTAACGGCGTAATTGATATATACTTTATTTTTAAGGAGAGAAATGATTTTTTGAGTGATATCTTCTACATTCTTTTGTTGGCGAATAATTTCATCCTTATTTAAATACACCTGGTAGTTTTGCACAGACAAAACTGATTTTTTAATCCCAAATTCGGCTTCTATCGATTGATTTAACTCATTGAAAATAGCAAGATCTAAAAAGTTTCCCCCTGGAATTTTATGTTGATTTAAAAATGCTGGAACCTGTGTCACCCCGTGATCTGCGGTCAAAAAAATAAGGTAACTATCCTTCCCTAAAGTGTTATCTAAATATTGCAAAAAACTAGCAATATCCTTATCTAATCGTAAGTAAGCATCTTCTACTTCTATTGAATTAGGTCCAAAACTATGTCCAATATAATCAGTTGATGAAATACTAATCGCAAGAAAATCAGTCACTTTACCAGCGCCCAGTTTTTCATTTTCAATAGCAGATTTTGCAAAATCAAATGTATAAGAAGCAGCATAAGGTGTGGATTTGAATGCCTCATATTTATCAGCAGTTATCTGTGAAGTGCGGTGAGGAAAGGTGACCGTTTTTTCTCCCTTAATTGCCGTTTCATAAGGCTGATCATCGGAAGTACTTAAATCATATTTTTCAATTGGTAAAAGCGTATTCCAATCCTTACTCATATACAGAGAGGGAAGATCTTTAGCATTTTGCTCATTTACCCAATTAGGTAAATCATTCAGATAATAATTGCTAGTAATCCATTTGCCATTGTCATACCAATAAGCGGCATTGGCACTATGCCCAGCAGGAAAAATAGCTCCCCTATCCTTTAATGCTATTCCAATTACTTTACTTTGAAAATTATTACTAAGTTTTAATTCGTCCGTTATAGAAGTAGTCAACATATTTCTAGGACTCATTTTTCCAGCACTAGACTCACTACCAACGGTTTTAGTGGTAAAATCTTCAGCACAATAAATTGATCTATTCGTTACTTTATCATACCAATTATTTCCTACTATTCCATGTATTGCAGGTACAGAACCAGTATAAATGCAGGTATGGCCAGGAGCCGTATAAGTGGGCATGTAGGGGATCAACGTGTTGTCGCAACTAAATCCCTGTGTTAATAATCGATTAAATCCATTGGAACTATACAACTCACTAAACCGATATAAATAATCCCAACGCATTTGATCAATTACGATGCCTACTACTAATTTAGGTCCTCTATTTAAAGCATTAACCTGCTTAGCTAAAGGCTTACGAATGGGAGCCGATTGATTCACGGGGCCTTGTGCAATAGTCTGAAACGCTACTAATAAAGAGGTAGCAATAGTAAGGGCCTTTTTAAGCATACAATATATTTTTACAAAGATAATGTACAGGGGCTTTCATTATTGCCCCAATTTGTTTCATTTTGCTTGCAATACCTTAAATTTGTCTCATAAAATAAGATTGACTTTTTAGAACATTGATAAGGCAAAAGATGCCTTTATTGTTACTGGAAATGTCACTAACCAACAACCTATTTAATCATGGCAGATGTTTTTGAAAAATTAGTAAAAGATGGTGGTCCCATTGGACAGCATATGGATAGAGCGCATGGCTATTTTGCATTTCCAAAATTGGAAGGTGAATTAGGAACCAGGATGCAGTTTCGTGGAAAGGAAATGATTGTATGGAGCTTAAATAATTATTTAGGATTAGTGAATGATCCTCGAGTAAGAGAAGTGGATGCTCAAGCAGCTGCAAAATATGGAATGGGAAACCCTATGGGTGCGAGAATGATGAGTGGCAATACTACAAAGCATGAAGAACTCGAAAAAGTGATTAGCAGTTTTGTTAATCGAGAAGATACGATGTTATTAAACTTTGGATACCAAGGTATCATGAGTTGTATTGATGCACTAGTAAATCGTAGAGATGTGATTGTTTATGATGCCGAGGCCCATGCATGTATCATTGATGGCATTCGCTTACACATGGGTCATACCTATGCATTTAAGCATAACAATATTGAAGATTTTGAGAAACAAATGCAGCGCGCCGAAAAAATGATTGAAAAATCAGGAGGCGGAATTTTAGTCATTACCGAAGGCGTATTTGGAATGGATGGTGAACAAGGAATTATAAAAGAAATAGTAGCTACTAAACAAAAATATCAGTTTCGCTTATTAATCGATGATGCACATGGTTTTGGTTATATGGGCCCAACTGGTGCTGGTGCTGATGAAGCACAAGGATGCCAAGCTGGAGTAGATTTGTATTTCAGCACATTTGTAAAAAGTATGGGAAGTATCGGTGCATTTATTAGTGGGCCGAAAGCTGTAATGAAGTACTTACGCTATAATACCCGATCACAAATATTTGCAAAAAGCCTTCCACTAATGATTGTAGAAGGAATGCTTACCAGAATGGAAATGGTAACTACCATGCCTCAATTAAGAGAAAAATTGTGGTATAATGTGAACCGTCTTCAAAATGGTTTAAGAGAAAGAGGTTTTGATATCGGCAATACTAACACACCAGTAACACCTATCTACATGAAAGGTGATGTGCCAGAAGCAACCCAGATGGTGATGGATCTTCGAGAAAACTATCATGTGTTTTGTTCTATCGTAGTGTACCCAGTAATACCTAAAGGAGATATTATTTACAGGCTAATTCCTACTGCTGCTCATACTGATGAGGACATCGATATCACATTAAAAGCATTTGAAGCGACTAAAAAGAAACTAGATGCTGGTGAATACAAAGCTACCGACATCCCTAATATGGCTGATGCTAATGCATAAGGTAATAATGTAGGATACTTTTAAAAACTGATTGCTTTACTTACTTCTAAAGTAATGATGAAAATATAGTAAACAATTGAATTAGTTTTTTTCTGATTGGGCAACTAAATTAGCGGTTGACAATTGCATCTCCTCTCTTTTCTTCAATTGATAAGGAAGATGATACTGAGATAAAAATTGCTTTTTAAAGTCTTTGTAATGACTCACTGCACCAAGCAAACTCATTAATTTTATATAATACCAGGCGAAATCGACTTGGTGAGGCTTAAATCCACTTCTAGCACTTTTCGGAAACAAATGATGATTATTGTGCCACTCCCCTGCAACAATGCCAGGCCATAATTGATTCACAGAATTATCTTTATGATTATAGTCTATGCCTTCCCGTTGTTTTTCTTCCCCTTTACCATGTCCTTCATAATTAAATGTTCTCACTCCGATTGCCCAAAATCCTGCCGCTCCAAACAAACTGCATGCTAATGCATGACCGCCTATCATATAAAAACTCAGGTACCAAAATGTCCAATTAAGCACCCATGATGTAACCGCACCAAGCGGAGTTACAAAAGAACCCCAGCGTTGATATTGAGCATAAGTATTTCCTTTTACACCAGTATGTTTCATCAATAATCCAATACGATTGTAATCAGCATTACTTAAATCTTTTGCAATGGGTTGATGATTTACGTCAGCTAAAAAACAATATAAAAAACCCGCCTGTGCATTATAGGGATCACCTGGTTGATCAGATTTTGCATGATGAACATGATGAGAAATAACATAGATCTCCTCAGGAATCACATTGATAGTAAGGTTTTGAGTAAAGAAACGCCAAAATGCATTTTTAAAAGTGTACGCTCCATGCGTACAATAACGATGATGCCAGATAGTACCATGAGTACCCATGATGATCATGCTATACACAAATGCAGCAAGTACAGTCCAAATATGAAGAAAATTAAATAGAAAAATAAAAAAGAAAGGCAAGAGACAAAAGACTTTGAGCCAACTAAAAAATGGCAACCAATTTTTTCGGTCAGATACCACATTAAGTCTAGTAAAGAACTCTTTTAAAATTTGAATAACGCTGGGCTTTATGAGCTTACCGTTACCATCTGCCCATCCATAACAAGGGGGTTGTAATACATGATCTAAATATGGCATATTGGTATTATTAATTTTCCCTTCAATTAATGTAATATGCTAAGTTAATCTTAAAGTAGATACAAAGATGTGGCCTTTTGGTACTTATGAATTGTTTTCTCAGTATAGTTTTAAGTATTATCTCATTTACTTAATTAGTCGACTCTCAAAAAGTCGTAAGCGCCCATTCGATAAAGGACTATCAGGTAATAAGTTAAATGAATAATAATTTCTTATTGCTTTTTAGTAAAATAAAAGTTAAGTAGATAGGCTTGGGATTTCCTCTGAAATAGAGTGCTTTTACTTTTTTGCCTTGATGCAAAAAAGAAACAAAAAAAATCAAGCCTGCGAATAAAAAGGCTGAAATTTGAATTGTCAGCCTTTTTATTCGAGGGCGTCAAACAAAGGATCGAATAAATATTATCGCGTTTATTTAATTAAAATAATACAAGCAGTTCTTTTACTAAAAATAAAAAAGGAGCAAGACTTTCATCTTACTCCTTTTAATTTATGTGCTTAACTTTTCAGTTAATTTATTCTTCATCATCAAAGCTCATGGCTTCCTTAGTAGTCATCAGCAATTCGTACTCTTCTTTACTACCAACGATCATGTTTTCAAATTCACGCAAACCTGTACCTGCAGGAATTGGATGACCAGTAATAACGTTCTCCTTAAGACCTAACATCAAATCAAGTTTACCGTTAATAGCGGCACTGCTCAACACTTTGGTAGTCTCTTGGAAAGAAGCTGCAGAAATCCAACTTTGTGTACCCAATGAAGCTTTTGTAATTCCCTGTAACAATGGTGAAGAGGTTGCAGGTTTTGCATCACGGAATTCAACTAGTTTTTTATCTGCTCTACGTAAGATTGAATTTTCTTCTCTTACATCACGAAGCGTAGTGATTTGACCAGTTTTTAAATTGGTACTTTCACCAGCATCTGTAACTACCTTCTTATCAAAGATGTTATCATTCTCTGTATTAAAGTCTAATTTATCTTCTGTATCTCCTTCTAAGAATATTGTATCTCCAGCATCTTCAATACTCACTTTACGCATCATTTGACGAACGATTACTTCCACATGCTTATCATTGATACGTACACCTTGTAAACGGTATACTTCCTGAATCTCGTTTACCACGTACTCTTGAACTGCAAATGGTCCTTTAATAGATAGGATATCTGCAGGAGCAGTTTGTCCATCACTTAGAGCAGCACCCGCTTTTACGAAGTCGCCATCTTGAACTAAAATCTGACGAGTTAATGGAACTAGATATTTTCTTACTACGCCATCTTTAGCTTCAACAATGATTTCTCTGTTACCACGTTTGATATTACCAAAAGTAACTACCCCATCAATTTCACAAACTACCGCAGGGTTACCTGGATTTCTTGCTTCAAACAATTCAGTTACACGAGGAAGACCTCCAGTGATATCTTTCAATTTGCTTAGTACTCTTGGAATTTTAACCAATACCTGACCGGCTCTTACAGAATCACCTTCTTCTAAAACGATATGACTTCCAACAGGTAAGTTGTAAGATTTTGTATCCTTACTACCTTCAATAATTATAGAAGGTAATTTGGTTTTATCTTTTGTTTCAATTACCACTTTCTCTTTATGACCAGTTTGTTCATCCGCTTCTTCACGAACAGTAACCCCTTCGATCACCGCTTCAAATTTCAATGAACCGACAATTTCAGAAACAATAACATTATTAAATGGATCCCATGTGCAAATCACATCACCCTTAGCTACTTTCTGTCCATCTTTTACATTCAATGTAGCACCGTAAGGAATATTGTTAGAAGTTAACAAACGATCGTTTTTAACATCCATGATACGAACTTCACCAGTACGTCCGATTACCACATTGATTTTATTTCCTTCTGCATCTTGAGTAGCAACCGTACGTAAACCATCAAACTGGATAGTTCCATCAAATTTAGCCGGCATAGTAGATTCTACAGAAGCAGATCCAGCCACACCACCAACGTGGAAAGTACGAAGGGTAAGCTGAGTACCAGGCTCACCGATACTTTGAGCAGCGATAATACCTACAGCATCTCCTCTTTGTGCAGTGTAACCTGTAGCCAAATTCTTACCATAACATCTTACACAAACACCTCTCTTGCTTTCGCAAGTTAAAACAGAACGAATTTCTACAGTTTCGATACTGCTTTGTTCTATTTTCTGAGCAAGATCTTGTGTAATTTCTTCACCTGCTTTTAAAAGCAACTCTTCTGAAATTGGATCATACACATCATGCAATGAAGTACGACCTTCAATTCTATCTGCTAAGTTTTCAATAATATCTTCATTATCTTTTAAAGCTGAAGTTGCAATACCACGAAGGGTTCCGCAATCTTCCTCATTAATTACTACATCCTGTGCAACATCCACCAAACGACGAGTTAGGTAACCCGCATCTGCTGTTTTCAAAGCCGTATCCGCCAAACCTTTACGAGCACCATGGGTAGAGATAAAGTATTCCAATACATTCAATCCGTCTTTAAAGTTAGACAAGATTGGATTCTCAATAATTTCACTTCCTGATGAACCAGACTTACGAGGCTTCGCCATCAATCCTCTGATACCAGCCAACTGTTTAATTTGCTGCTTACTACCACGAGCTCCTGAATCAAGCATCATGTAAACAGAATTAAATCCTTGCTTATCTGCTGCTAGTTCACGAATCAAAGTTTCAGTAATTCTTGTATCCACCCTACTCCAGATATCCACCGTTTGGTTATATCTTTCATTGTTGGTGATTAAACCCATATTGTAGTTTTCCCAAACCTCATCTACTTCCACTGTTGCATTGTCGATCAATTGTTGTTTAATATCTGGAATGATCAAATCATTGATATTAAAGGACAATCCACCACGGAATGCCATACGATATCCCAAAGTTTTAATGTCATCCAAAAACTTAGCGGTGATAGGAACGTTGGTCCATTTAATGATATCACCAATAATTTCCCTCAAGGATTTTTTGGTCAACAATGCATTAATGAATCCTACAGTTTTAGGTACATGTTGGTTAAATAAAACTCTACCAACAGTTGTTTCAATTAATTTATAAGTTAAGCTACCATCTTCATTTCTGAAGTTAGCTTTTACTCTGATATGCGCGTGAAGATCAACACGCTGTTCGTTATAAGCAATGATTACTTCTTCAGCAGAGTAGAATGCTTTTCCTTCTCCTTTTACTTTTTCTGTATCAGTTGATTTTTTTCCTTTAGTAATGTAATACAATCCAAGCACCATGTCCTGAGAAGGAAGCGTGATCGGTGTACCATTTTGCGGGTTCAAAATGTTATGAGAAGACAACATTAATAATTGCGCTTCTAAAACAGCCGCATTACTCAATGGAACGTGAACAGCCATCTGATCACCATCAAAATCCGCATTAAAGGCAGTCGTTACCAATGGGTGCAACTGGATTGCCTTTCCCTCGATCAACTTGGGCTGGAATGCCTGAATTGATAAACGGTGAAGTGTAGGGGCCCTGTTCAACATGATAGGGTGACCTTTCAAAATATTCTCTAATATATCCCAGATAATCGCTTCTTTTTTATCTACCAATTTACGTGCAGACTTAACAGTTTTAACGATACCTCTTTCAATTAATTTTCTAATAATAAATGGCTTAAATAATTCAGCAGCCATATCTTTTGGTAAACCACACTCATGCATTTTCAATTCTGGTCCAACCACAATTACAGAACGACCAGAATAATCCACACGCTTACCTAACAAATTCTGACGGAAACGTCCTTGCTTTCCTTTCAATACATCACTCAATGATTTTAGCGCACGGCCACCCTCTGCTTTTACAGCATTTGATTTACGGCTGTTATCAAATAATGAATCGATTGCTTCTTGTAACATACGTTTTTCATTACGTAAGATTACTTCTGGAGCTTTAATTTCCAACAACCTTTTCAAACGATTATTACGGATAATTACCCTACGATATAAATCATTCAAATCAGAAGAAGCAAAACGGCCACCATCCAATGGAACCAATGGACGTAATTCTGGAGGAATTACTGGAATATATTGCATTACCATCCACTCAGGACGGTTATTAATTCTTGTATTTGCATCGCGGAAACTTTCTACTACGCTTAGACGCTTCAAGGCATCAGCTTTACGTTGTTGAGATGTTTCGTTAGCAGCTGAATTACGAAGATCAAAACTTAATTGATCAAGGTCAATACGTTGTAATAAATCATGTACTGCTTCTGCTCCCATCTTAGCGATGAACTTGTTAGGATCTTCATCAGAAAGGAATTGATTATCCTTTGGTAAGGTATCTAAAATATCTAAATACTCTTCTTCAGTTAAAAGATCACCAAAGTTTTGTCCTTTATCCGCACGAATACCAGATTGAATAACTACAAATCTTTCATAGTAAACAATAGTTTCTAATTTCTTAGAACTCATTCCCAACAAATAACCGATTTTGTTAGGTAATGATTTAAAATACCAAATATGAACAACAGGAACTACCAACTTAATGTGTCCCATTCTTTCACGACGTACTTTCTTTTCAGTAACTTCTACTCCACATCTGTCGCAAACAATACCCTTATAACGAATACGCTTATACTTTCCGCAAGCACACTCATAATCCTTTACAGGGCCAAAAATTCTTTCGCAAAACAAACCATCTCTTTCAGGCTTATAAGTACGATAGTTAATGGTCTCAGGTTTCAACACTTCACCGAAGCTTTTTTCTAAAATGCTGTCAGGAGAAGCCAAACCAATAGTGATTTGTGAAAAAGTTGATCTGGGACGATTTTCTTTTTTGAATGCCATATTCTATTAATTGATAATTTTTTAATTGATAATTCTTTAAGAGACAACCATTTTATCCTAACTCAATAATTTATGAATGGTCAATGGTCAAATATTTCTACTAACCATTGACCAATTTTTTTATTATTCAAAAGTTAAGTCTAATCCTAATCCCCTCAATTCATGTACTAATACATTAAATGATTCAGGAACGCCTGGTCTTGGAATATTCTCACCTTTTACAATTGCTTCATATGTTTTAGCTCTTCCGATGATATCATCAGATTTAAGTGTCAACAATTCCTGCAATATATTAGATGCTCCATAAGCTTCTAAAGCCCAAACCTCCATCTCACCAAATCTTTGACCACCGAATTGAGCCTTACCACCTAATGGTTGTTGAGTAATCAAGCTATATGGTCCGATTGAACGAGCATGCATTTTATCATCCACCATGTGGTGAAGTTTAATTACATATATAATTCCAACGGTAGCCTTTTGATCAAAACGATCTCCAGTTTCTCCATCATACAAATAAGTATGTCCAAATTTCGGTAAGCCTGCTTCAGTAATTTTTTCAGCAATTTCATCTACACTTGCACCATCAAAAATTGGCGTAGCAAATTTTAAACCTAATTTTTCACCAGCCCAACCTAACACGGTTTCATATATCTGGCCAAGGTTCATACGACTAGGTACACCCAATGGATTCAATACAATATCAACTGGTGTTCCATCTTCTAAGAAAGGCATATCTTCTTGACGAACAATCTTTGCAACAATACCTTTGTTACCATGACGACCCGCCATTTTATCGCCCACTTTCAACTTACGTTTTACCGCTAAGTATACTTTTGCCAATTTTAAAACACCTGCTGGTAATTCATCACCAATACTGATATTGAATTTTTCTCTTTTGTATCGCCCTAATTCTTCATTAAATTTAATGCTGTAATTATGAAGCAATATATTGATTAAATTATCTGTCTTAGCATCACCTGTCCATCCTAAAGGATTTACATTTAGATAGTCAATGTTAGCTAGATTTTTTTGGTTAAACTTCACACCTTTTCCGATCAAAGATTCTCCAAAATTATTGCTAACACCTACACTAGCCTTATCTTTCAACAAAGTAGTTAACTTGTTAACTAACAATTCTAAAATATCATTTTCATTCTTCTCGTGCGTCTTTTCAATTTTATCAAGACTAGCTTTTTCTCTTACTTTAGAATTCTTATCTTTCTTGGCACGTTGGAATAATTTCTTATTGATAATTACCCCTTCAGTTCCACTTGGAGCTTTCAAAGAAGCATCTTTTGCATCACCTGCTTTATCACCAAAGATGGCACGTAACAACTTCTCTTCTGGAGTTGGATCGCTTTCACCTTTTGGAGTGATTTTACCAATGATGATATCGCCTTCTTTAATATGTGCACCAATGCGAATAATACCATTTTGATCTAAATCCTTTGTAGCTTCTTCACTTACGTTTGGAATATCAGGAGTTAATTCTTCTTCCCCTAATTTAGTATCCCTTACTTCAGTTTCAAATTCACTAATATGGATAGACGTAAATAAATCTTCTTTAACAACTTTTTCAGAAATTACAATCGCATCTTCAAAGTTGTAACCTTTCCAAGGCATGAAGGCTACTTTTAGGTTACGACCTAAAGCCATTTCACCACCTTTGGTTGCATATCCTTCTGTTAAGAAATCACCTTCCACCACTTTCTGTCCTTTAACTACAGCAGGACGTAAGTTGATACAGGTTTCTTGGTTAGTACGAATAAATTTAGTAACCTTATAGATTTTCAAATCTTCTTCAAAGCTAACCAGCTGCTGCATTTCACTTCTATTGTAACGAACGTGAATTTCATTAGCATCTACATATTCAACTACACCAGTTCCTTCTGCATGTAACTGAATTCTTGCATCACGAGCAGCCTTTCCTTCTAGACCAGTTCCAACAATTGGAGATTCCAAACGAATCAATGGAACAGCTTGACGTTGCATATTCGATCCCATTAGGGCACGGTTAGCATCATCATGCTCAAGGAATGGAATCATCGAAGCACTTAAACCAACAATTTGGTTAGGTGCAACGTCCATATATTCAACTTCATTTTTATCTAAAATTGGGAAATCACCTGTTTGGCGACTCTTAATTCTATCTTCAACAAAGTTTCCTTTTTCATCCATTATAATATTAGCCTGGGCAATCTTAGCTAAATCTTCTTCTTCAGCACTTAGGAAAGTGATTTTTTTCAAATCCGCTCTTCCATCAGTTACTTTATGGTAAGGAGTTTCGATGAAGCCCATATCATTGATCTTAGCATGTACGCAAAGCGTAGAAATTAATCCAATGTTTGGACCTTCTGGAGTTTCAATAGTACATAGACGGCCATAATGAGAGTAATGCACATCACGTACTTCAAATCCAGCTCTTTCACGACTTAAACCACCTGGTCCAAGTGCGGAGATACGACGCTTATGCGTGATCTCACTTAAAGGATTGGTTTGATCTAAGAATTGTGATAACTGAGAAGTACCAAAAAATGAATTGATAACAGAAGATAAAGTTCTTGCATTAATCAAATCAACTGGAGTAAATACTTCATTGTCACGTACATTCATTCTTTCACGAATAGTACGAGCCATACGAGCTAAACCTACACCAAACTGTGCATATAATTGTTCGCCCACAGTACGTACGCGACGATTACTTAAATGATCAATATCATCCACTTCACTCTTTCCATTGGTCAATTGAACCAATGTTTTGATAATAGCGATGATATCATCTTTGGTTAAAACTTTTTTCTCGATAGGGAAATTTAATCCCAAACGACGGTTAATTTTATAACGACCTACTTCACCCAAATCGTAGCGTTTATCACTAAAAAATAATTTATCAATGATACCACGAGCTGTTTCGTTATCTGGAGCATCCGCGCCTCTTAATTGACGATAAATATGTTGAACCGCTTCTAATTCACTATTAGAAGTATCCTTATTTAAGGTATTGTAAATGATTGCAAAATCTCCACTCACTTCTTCTTTTTGAACGAATACACTCTTCACATCCATATCAACGATCATGTCAATATTTTCTTGATCCAACACTGTATCACGTTCTAAAACGATTTCATTCCTTTCAATACTCACCACTTCACCGGTATCTTCATCAACAAAATCTTCTACCCATGTTCTTAATACACGAGCAGCCAATCTTTTTCCAATATATTTTTGTAAGCCTTTCTTATCCACTTTTACTTCATCCGCCATACCAAATAATTCTAGTATGTCTTTATCGGTTTCAAAGCCAATAGAACGCAACAAAGTAGTTACAGGGAATTTCTTTTTACGATCAATATACGCATACATCACATTGTTGATGTCAGTAGCAAATTCCATCCAAGCTCCTTTAAAAGGAATCACTCTAGCAGAATAAATCTTTGTTCCATTAGGATGTACAGATTGTCCAAAGAACACACCTGGTGAACGATGTAATTGAGATACAACTACCCTTTCAGCTCCATTGATAACGAAAGTACCCCTTGGAGTCATGTAAGGAATGTTTCCTAAAAACACATCCTGAACAATCGTTTGGAAATCTACGTGCTCTTCATCGTTACAGCTCAAACGAAGTTTTGCTTTTAACGGTACAGCATAGGTTAATCCTCTTTCAATACACTCATCAATAGTGTAGCGTGGCGGATCAACAAAATAGTCTAAGAACTCCAGTACAAAGATGTTTCTTGTGTCGGTGATAGGAAAATTTTCCTTGAACACGCGAAATAATCCTTCGTTGTTACGCTTATCTGGCGTAGTTTCCAACTGGAAGTAGTCTTTAAATGATTGAATCTGGATTCCGAGTAAATCGGGAGTTTCCGCCAGCAATTCAATTTTTCCGAAATTGATACGCTGTGCAGCGGATGTTTTTGTTGCAGCCATATTGTAATTAAAACGTTTTAATGCTGAGAAGGTTCCTCCATTTCAAGTAGTAAACAGGATGAGTGCCACTAACCCGAAATTAAAGGACGGCAAAGGTAAGGAATAGTATTTAATTATAGAAATTCTATACTGATATTTTGCTATTTTGGTTTGATTTTTGCTAAAAAAAAGGACAAATAATGAAAAAGGCGGGTTTTATAGCTAAAAATGACCCTTTTTAGTTAAAAAAGTTGGGTAAACTTTAACTCTTTCAGGTCCATTTCCCCCCTTTTTTGTACCAAATAAAGCGCTATTTAGGAAAAAGTCAATTTTACATCGATTCCCCTACTCTTCTTGGAGGTAAAAAATCTATTAAACAGATGGTTGGTTTTTAGACTAACTGAAATGAAAAAAGCCGAAGATTGCTCTCCGGCTTTTAAAGCTATTTTGTTAACTTTTAAATTATGCTATTTCAACTTCAGCACCTGCTTCAGTTAACTTAGTTTTTAATTCGTCTGCAGTTGCTTTATCAACTCCTTCTTTAACTGGTTTTGGAGCGCCGTCAACTAAATCTTTAGCTTCTTTCAATCCTAATCCTGTTAATTCTTTAACGATTTTAACGATCGCTAATTTGTTAGCACCAGCATTTTTCAAAATTACATTGAAAGATGTTTTTTCTTCAGCAGCAGCAGCTTCTCCACCACCGCCAGCACTTACTACTACTGCAGCTGCAGCAGGTTCGATACCGTACTCTGATTTTAAAAACTCTGCTAATTCTTGTACTTCTTTTACTGTTAAGCCTACTAGACTTTCAGCTAATTTTTTTACGTCTGCCATAATAAATAAATTTTTTCCGCCTTCATTGTTTTATACTCCGGCGGAGATTTAAAAAAATTGTTTTTTGCCTTTTAATTCCCATCCGGCCAGGGTAATATCATTCGATACACCAAAGTGTATTTTCATTGAAAAACTATTCTGCTGCTGGAGCTGCTGCTTCTGGAGCCGCTGGAGCAACCTCCTCAACTGGAGCTGCTGCTGTTTCAACCGCAACCTCTGCAACTGGAGCAGGTGCTGCAACGTTTTCAGCTGCCGCATCTTTATTTTGTAAAGCACCCAATACACGTTGAATTGGAGCTTGCAATAAGCCAATTACTTCACCAATTAATTCATTTTTAGTTTTGATTTTGGTAAGCGCAATCAACTGATTGTCACCCACAAAAACATCCCCATTAATAAATGCTGCTTTTAATTCAGGTTTTTCACCTTTGCTTTCTTTCCTAAAGCTACTTAAAATCATAGCAGGATCTTTAGGGTTTTCGCTGAATAATAAAGCGGTAACATTATGCAAAGAATCATACACGCCTGAATACTTTTCAGCATCAAGACTTTCTAATGCTTTACGGATAAGGGTATTTTTAGCCACCCTCATTTCAACTTGCTTATCAAAGCAATGGCTACGCAGGGTGGTTACCTGAGCAACGGTTAAACTTTCTGTATCGGTAATATAGAAATTATTGTATTGAGAAAATTTCCCTTTCAACACTTCTATTACGTCGTTTTTTTCCTGTTTTGTCATAACAAATATTTTATGTAAAAGCTTTCAATATTGCTTTTACCGTAATTAATTTTGAACCGATTTAGTATCAATTAAAATACCCGGACTCATGGTGCTTGCCATACTAACTCCTTTTAGGTAAGTTCCCTTAGAAGAGGATGGTTTAAGTTTTACGATAGCGCTAATCAATTCTAAACTATTTTCAGCAATTTTATCAGCACCAAAACTTACCCTTCCAATTGAAGCGTGAACGATACCCACTTTATCTACTTTAAAAGCGATTTTACCACCCTTTACTTCATTTACAGCATTGGCAACATCATTAGTAACCGTTCCTGTTTTAGGATTCGGCATTAAGTTACGTGGTCCTAGCACTTTACCCAATTTACCAATTTTAGGCATTACAGAAGGTGTAGCGATGATCACATCTACCTCTGTCCATCCAGCTTCGATTTTTGTAATAAATTCATCTAGACCAACAAAATCTGCACCCGCCGCTCTAGCAGCTTCTTCTTTATCAGGTGTACAAAGTACTAATACCTTTTTAGTTTTACCAGTTCCGTGTGGTAATGAAACCGTACCACGAATAGCTTGGTCAGCTTTTTTTGGATCTACTCCTAATTTGATATGCAAATCAACTGAACTGTCGAATTTTGTTGTATTAATTTCTTTCACTAAGGCACAAGCTTCTTTTAAAGTATAAGCTTTATTAATATCAACCTTAGCGTTTGCTAATTTTCTTTTTTTAGTAATCATTTTCTAAAATATTTTGTGGTTGATAATTAATTTTCCCAAGGAGCTTTTCCGTCAACGGTTAAACCCATACTACGTGCAGTTCCCGCTACCATACTCATTGCACTTTTTAAAGTAAAAGCATTTAAATCCGCCATTTTATCCTTAGCGATTTCTTCTACTTGTGCCCAGGTAACTTTACCCACTTTTACGCGGTTAGGTTCTTTACTACCACTGGTAATTTTAGCTGCATCCATTAATTGGATAGCTGCTGGCGGAGTTTTAATAATAAATTCGAAAGACTTATCAGCGAATACGGTGATAAGAACGGGAAGTACCTTCCCTGGTTTATCCTGTGTTCTTGCATTAAATTGTTTGCAGAACTCCATGATGTTTACACCTTTAGAACCTAATGCAGGTCCGATTGGGGGTGCCGGATTAGCTTGTCCTCCTTTACATTGGAGCTTGACATAGCCGGAAATTTCTTTTGCCATGTAATAATTTTTTTTGGTGATAACGTGCCGATAATGATCGACACTCCCAATTCAATAAATTCCTATAAGAACTATTTGGGGCGGCAAAGGTAATGTATTATTTCTAAAAAAACACTTTTACCATAAAAAAATCCCGACTTGCCGGGATTTTTTTATGGTCTACATCAAGCTATAGACTACAATACCAGAATGCCATTGGCCAGCATAGAAATTTCTTTTTTAGGTTCCTTTATTTTTGCGATCTCCTCTTTAGTTTTCCCAGCGTCTTCGGCATAATGCTTAAGCATATCGACAGATGTTTCCTTAAAGGTAGCCAGCCCTTGCGCAACGATTGTTTTACCATTCATTATCAAAGGAACTAAAAAAGCATGATCTTTCATTTTGATCATCATCGGCCCACCTGAAGTTTGCATTTTCAACCAGCATCCTTCTGCTTTACATACGTCTACCACTTTTCCCTTTACTTTTACCTCTACAGTAGATTTATTGGTTAAAAGAGCAGTTAAGTCATCCGCATTTACAGCTCCATCAAAAGTGGTTTTTTCTCCGAATACCATTCCCTTATCTGCAGGACCAACAGGCGGCTGAGCCATCACTGAAATGAATAACAAAAAGATTGGAATAAATAATAATAGCTTTTTCATACTTAATTTATTTAAACAAAAAAAAAGCCACAAAAAGTGGCTTTTAAGAAGGTTAGGCTATTTTTTCTACCTGCATGTAATTTAGTTCTACTGGGGTAGCCCTGCCAAATATCTTTACTTGTACTTTCAATTTCTTTTTCTCGTCATTCACTTCTTCCACCATACCATTAAAGTCATTAAATGGACCATCAATTATCTTAATCGTCTCACCAATGATGAATGGTTCACTCATCACCATTCCTCCACCCTCTCCTAACTCATCTACCTTACCCAACATTTTATTTACTTCCGATTTCCTTAGAGAAATAATGTTTCCCTTACTTCCCTTTCCATCGGTTAAAAAATGCATGACATTGCTAATATTGCTAATGTGCTGAACCATATCATCATTCAGCTTTTTATCCGCCACTTCTATCATCACATAACCAGGATAAAAATTTCTTTCGCGCATCACTTTTTTACCAGCTTGTACTTTGTATACTTTCTCAACAGGTAAAAAGATTTGCTTAATAATTTCTGACCATCCATTACGAATGATGTCCTTATCAAGATATTCCTTGATTTTACGTTCCTTACCGCTTACAACACGGAGTACGTACCATTTATTTTCCTTTTCAAGTACTGAAGTTTCTTCCATGATAATATTACTTAAACAAAGAGTAAATAAATTTTAAAGACCCATTAGCTATAAAATCCATAATACCAACAATGGCGGTAATGAAAATAGTAGCACCCAACACAATCATGGTAGATTGCTGTAAAAGCTCCCAACTAGGCCAGGTTACTTTCTCAACCAACTCTTCGTAAGAGTCTTTTATATAAGCTGTCAGTTTATTCATTATTCTAATTTGAAAAATTATTAAAAATCTACTATAAAATTAAATCAATCTTATGATTGCATTTATTGTCACAGTAATCAGCACGGACACTAGGATTCGAACCAAGATCAAAGGTTTTGGAGACCCGTATGCTACCGTTGCACCATGTCCGTATAAACGAATTAGCTAATTAGCAAATTTTGCTAATTAGCTAATTCTATCAAAGATACTAATGTTATCTTATTTTACAATTTCGGTAACTTGACCAGCACCTACGGTACGGCCACCTTCACGAATCGCAAATTTCAAACCTTTTTCCATAGCGATTGGTTGAATTAACACCACATTTAAAGAAGTGTTATCACCAGGCATCACCATTTCAGTTCCTGCATTCAAGGTAACTTCACCAGTTACATCGGTAGTACGGAAATAAAACTGAGGACGGTATTTGTTAAAGAAAGGAGTATGACGACCACCTTCTTCTTTGCTTAATACGTAAACTTCACCTTTGAATTCAGTATGAGGAGTAATAGAACCTGGTTTGCAAAGAACCATACCACGACGGATTTGGGTTTTTTCAATACCACGTAATAATAAACCTGCATTATCTCCAGCTTCTCCTTCGTCCAATAATTTCTTAAACATTTCAACACCTGTACAAACAGAGTTCAAAGGTTTTTCCATTAATCCAACGATTTCGATTGCTTCACCTACTTTAATACGACCTCTTTCGATACGACCAGTTGCAACAGTTCCACGACCAGTGATAGAGAATACGTCCTCAACACTCATCAAGAAAGGTAAATCAACTAATCTTGGAGGTAAAGGAATATAGCTATCAACTGCATCCATCAATTCATTGATTTTAGCAACCCATTTTTCTTCACCAGCCAAAGCTCCAGTTGCAGAACCTTGAATAATTGGTGTGTTATCTCCATCAAAACCGTAAGAAGTTAACAACTCACGAATTTCCATTTCAACTAATTCCAATAATTCTGGATCATCTACTAGATCTACTTTGTTCATGAAAACAACAATTTGAGGTACACCTACCTGGCGAGCCAACAAAATGTGTTCTTTAGTTTGTGGCATTGGACCATCTGTAGCAGCAACTACCAAGATAGCACCGTCCATTTGAGCAGCACCGGTAATCATGTTTTTCACATAATCGGCGTGACCTGGACAATCCACGTGAGCATAGTGACGAGTGTCTGTAGCATACTCAACGTGTGCTGTATTGATTGTGATACCCCTTTCTTTTTCTTCTGGAGCACCATCAATATCGTCATAGTTTTTTTTCTCCGCTAAACCTCTTTTTGACAAAACATCGGTTATAGCGGCTGTTAGTGTTGTTTTACCATGATCTACGTGACCGATAGTACCAACATTTAAGTGGGGTTTATCCCTCTTGAAAGATTCTTTTGCCATTGTTTATTTTTTAATATTTGTTTTGAAAATTGGTTTTCGTTTAGCGTCTGTAACCATAGACTTTTATATTTATAAAGAATTAATTAATCAATTAATTTTTAGAGCCGTTGGTGAGAATCGAACTCACGACCTCTTCCCTACCAAGGAAGTGCTCTACCCCTGAGCTACAAAGGCTTAAACCCTTTACCCGAAGGTAATCTAAGAGCGGAAGACGAGGCTCGAACTCGCCACCTATAGCTTGG
>JAURKC010000029.1 GCA_030831945.1 Ferruginibacter sp. | reverse complement strand
GCAGCTGTCAATGTTGTTTTACCATGGTCAACGTGGCCAATGGTACCAACGTTTACGTGAGGTTTCTCCCTCTTAAAGGTCTCTTTAGACATCTTTATTAATTTTTGTTTTTTTTATAATTGCCGTTAATAGACCACCTAGTCCATCAACCATAGCTTTCTGTTTTCAATTGCCAAATATAAACCTTTTTTACGGATTTATATTTTGAGCCGTTGATGAGAATTGAACTCACGACCTCTTCCTTACCAAGGAAGTGCTCTACCACTGAGCCACAACGGCCTTTCTCATCTGCTCTAATTGGAGCGGGAGACGAGGCTCGAACTCGCCACCTATAGCTTGGAAGGCTATCGCTCTACCAAATGAGCTACTTCCGCTTGCAAAATCAGCCCATTGGACCAATCATGTTTATTCAATCTTTAAAAGAACTTTACTTCATTATTTTGCTTTCGCAAATTAACGAAGTTTTTGTGGGCAGAGTAGGGTTCGAACCTACGTACACTTACGTGAACAGATTTACAGTCTGTCGCCTTTAACCACTCGGCCATCTACCCAAAATATTTGAAACAAATGATAAAATTTATCTCAAAACTTCAGAGCCGAAGAAGGGAGTCGAACCCCCGACCTGCTGATTACAAATCAGCTGCTCTACCAACTGAGCTACTTCGGCTTATAATTAAGAACTATCCGTGTAAAACTAGTAGCCAGCAGGCATCCTTATTTTTTGGATGGCAAAGGTAGGTATATTTGATTAAATCTAAAATTTTGAAATAGATTTTTTAAAAAAAATTAAAAAATAAAAGGGTTCTACCCCATTTATTAATAAAAAAGCCCCTATTTAGGGGCCTAAAACTATGCAGCGAGCATTTCCTTTTTTCGTTTAATTTGGAGAATGACCGCATCTAGCGCCTCGTCGAAACTCTCCTCAAATGATTTAGAAGAATGCTTTACAAAAATGTCGCATTTGGGTAAATGCACACTTATTTCCGCCACCTTATCCTTTATTTTATGTACCACATTATCTAATTTTAAATACACATCCACATTGGTAATCCTGTCGTGGAATTGCTGAAGTTTAGCAATTTTCTTTTCTACGTAGGCTATAAGCTTTGAATCTGCATCAAAATGTACTGTCTGAATGTTTACGTTCATAACGATCTAATTTATTAAAAGTGAACAATTAAGTGAAAAAACAGCTAATCTATTACTACCCATAGGCGAAATATTTAAATGTTGAGAAGGAGCTACTAGTGCCCTTACAAGTTAATTCATTTGAACTTAAATTACATTAAAATACCTATAGAATTCACAAAACTTTAAGCCTTCAATCGGCTATAACTTTCAAGCCTTTGGGTGGGCTTTCTTATATACATCTTTTAATTTTTCAATCGTATTATGCGTGTAGATTTGAGTAGCAGCAAGACTGCTATGACCCAATAACTCCTTGACCGCGTTTAAGTCTGCCCCATTATTCATTAAATGAGTGGCAAATGAATGGCGCAAAACATGTGGACTTTTTTTATCAATGGTGGTAACAGAACTTAAATAGTGCCTTACCACATTGTACACATACTTTGGATACAATCTTTTCCCTTTACCATTCACCAATAAAAGTTCGGCATCGAACTGCTCAAAATGGATTCTTTTACCTTTTATATAGTCTACCACCAAAAACATCAGCTCCTTACTTACAGGTAAAACCCTTTCCTTATTACCTTTTCCAATTACTTTTATATTGCCATTACCGCTATCCACCTGAGCCTCCTTAAGATTGACCAACTCTGCTTGACGCATACCCGTATTATAAAAAAGCTGTAATAATAAGCGATGGGTTTTACCCTCCCAGTTATCTGGAAACTCAATGTAGGAAAATAAGGTATGAATATCTTTTTCATCCACAAATTGTGGTAAACGCTTTTTTACCTTAGGAGAAATAATGGTTACCATTGGACTGGTTAATACAACCCCTTGCTTTAATTGATATTTAAAAAAGGACTTAAGAGAGGATATTTTACGATTGATTGATTTAGACTCCATACCAGCTTCTTTCATTGATGCCAGCCAGGTTCTAACGAAAGAGGCACTCACCTCTTCTATTTTAGTACATTCAAATTGTAGGGCTATAAAATCAAAAAAGGCGCAAAGGTCATTCTTATAAGAAACAATAGTATGCGGGGAATACCTCTTTTGAAAGGTAAGATAATCTATAAATGACTGGATGAGTGATGGATGAGTTAGGGACATAAAAAAACTGATATCCAAAGTTACTAGATATCAGTTTAAAATATTATTAATGTATCAATAGACTATAGGTCTATTTTACCACTCGCAATGTTCTGCTTATAAACCGCTTTCAACACCTCTGTACGACGTCTGATAGAGGGCTTAATGAAGGCCTGTCTTTCTCTTAACTGAAGTAAAACACGGCTTTTTTCGAATTTCTTCTTATACTTTTTTAACGCCTTGTCGATGTTTTCGCAATCTTTAGAATCTATTATTAACATTTGATATACCTCCTTTGGTAGTTTTTTTTAGAAGTGCAAATATAGTGGAAATATTTAAATTTCAAAATCCAAATAATAAAAAAAGTAAATTTGTGGCATGTTTACAGGAATTATTGAAAAAATAGGGATGATCACTGAGCTCATTTACTCTGAAAAAAATGTAAGTTTTTGGATTGAATCTCCGATTTCGGATGAACTAAGTATTGACCAAAGTGTTGCCCACAATGGAGTTTGCCTTACAGTTGAGGAGATTAAAGATGGCAAACATAAGGTTACTGCCATTCAGGAAACCCTCAATAAGACGAATCTAAAACAATGGAAAAACAAATCAATCATTAATCTAGAAAGATGCCTACCAATGAACGGAAGACTAGATGGGCATCTTGTTCAAGGCCATGTAGATTCAGTTGCCACCTGTTCAGCAATTGCAGAAAAACAGGGAAGTTGGGAATATACCTTCTCATTTGATCCAAAATTTGCTTCCTTAGTAATAGAAAAGGGTTCTGTTACAATTAATGGAATTAGCCTTACGCTTTTTGATGTTTCTAATCAAAGTTTCCGAGTGGCTATTATCCCCTATACATTCGAGCATACCAATATGCAACACCTAGTAATTGGTGATGAAGTGAATATAGAATTTGACATGATTGGAAAATATATTAACAGGATAATGGAATTGAAAAAATAATCATGTTAATAAAATAAAGAGTCAACAGCAACCCATTAAATAGTTTTGCCTTTCATAGCACTACTCACTGCTACATCCATCACCCGCTCTGCATAGGGTCTGGATAAATCATTTAATTCTTCAATTTTAGTATGAATCAAATCTTTATCATTCATCGTAAGGGCTAATTGCAATGCCTGCATGGCAGATGCGGTAAGCAATAACTCGTTTGGTAATAGCAGTGAAGCGTTTTTTTGAATAAATTTTTCAGTAGTAGATAACAATTGTTCTCCTTCTGTTTTAGCTTCTATTAAAGCCCTTGTTGCAATATCTTCTTTTGCATGTGTTATGGAATCGAGTAACATTTTTTCTAAAGTATCATCCGTTAAATCTAATTGAGATCTTACTTCAATACTTTGAGCTACTCCACTTCGTAACTCCTTTGCTTTTACCACTAATATTCCATCCGCATTCAATAAAAAACTCACTTCTACTTTTGGTAATCCTGCTGGCATACCCGGTATTCCAGTCAAATTAAATTCGGCTAGTTTACGATTATCATTCACCATATCTCGCTCACCTTGGAAAACAGAAATTTTAATACCTCCTTGTCCATCCTTATAAGTAGTGTATTGTCGAGCTATAGAATGAGGAATTTTAGAATTTCTCGGAATCAAAACGTCCATTAGTCCACCCATTGTTTCTATTCCTAAAGAAAGAGGCGTGATATCTAAAAGCAAAAATTCTTTATTATTTCCAGCCAAAACATCCGCTTGAATTGCCGCACCTAAAGCTACCACTTCATCCGGATTAACTGTATCATTCACCTGCCTTCCAAAAAATTGGCTTACGCTTTGTTTTACCAATGGCACTCTTGTTGACCCTCCTACCATCACCACCACCTCTATATCACTTGCTTTCAAAGAGGCATCTTTTAAAGCAGCTATACAAGAATTGATTGTTTTAGTTACCAATGGTTCAATAAGTCCTTCAAAAATTGATCGAGTAATCATGAGCTTATTTCCATTCAACTCTTCTTCGAAAATTTCTGCTTCAGACAATATTATTTTAGCTGCTTGTGCCTTCAATCGAATAGCCTGTGCAAATTGTTGATTCATTTTAAGCTCATCCTCACTTATTGCTGATTGATTTAACCAATACTTTACAATCAAATTGTCCATATCATCACCACCTAAATAAGTATCTCCATTAGTGGATAGGACTTCAAATATTCCATTACTGATTTTTAAAATAGAAACATCAAATGTGCCACCACCCAAATCGTACACTGCAATTGTTTTATCGATCGCCTTATTTAATCCAAGACCGTAGGCTAAACTAGCTGCAGTAGGCTCGTTAATAATTCTCAATACATCTAACCCTGCCAATTTACCTGCATCTCTAGTTGCTTGCCGCTGAGCATCATTGAAATAGGCTGGAACAGTAATAACTGCTTTATTAACGGGAGTTTTTAAAATATGTTCTGCCCTTTGTTTTAATTCTTTTAAAATAAAAGAGGATAATTCTACTGGAGAATAAAATTTATCCCCCACCTGAACTTTTACTAATCCATCTTTATTATCATCAATCACTTTATATGAAAAAAAAGAAGCATTATCTTTTATATCATTAAAAGATTTACCGATCAATCGCTTAGCAGAAAAAATAGTTCGTTGAGGATCAGTAATCAATTTAGCTTTTGCGGCTTCACCAACCACTACATTTCCAAATTCATCAAAATAAACAATGGAAGGAACTAAGGAAGCCGTATTGTGCTCCTTTAATGCAATAGGTTGTTTTGTATCTGGATGTATAACAGATACTAGACTATTCGTAGTTCCTAAATCTATTCCTACAATAATCTCTTCTTTCTGTAAACTACCCGTTGCGATATTGATCCCAATCTTTGCCATACAATCAATTCCCTTGTTAAAATTTAATAAAATGAATTATTTAAAGATTGCAAAAATAACTATTAAAATAAGTAGATGAGTAATGAGCTAGATTCTTATCTTTCGAAATAGGAAATAATTACTTCCCAAAAAATAGAAAAAAGCATTTAAATCAAAGTACTGTGAAACAATTCTATCCACTATTTTTTGGGATGTAAAACTACCACTTTAACTTTCACAAGACCATGAGAGAGATAACCTAATTTTTTAGCTGCACTCTTGGAAAGGTCAACTAAACGTCGCATTCTAGGATGTAAACGATCATTTACAAGTACTTTTACCGATTTGCCATTTGATAAATTCGTAACAGTTATCCAGGTGCCTAAAGGCAAGACATTACAAGCACAAGTAAGCTTATCTTGACTAAAAATTTCACCGCTAGCTGTTTCTCGCCCATTAAATTTGTCTGCATAAAAACTAGCTACGCCATATAATGTATCACTCTTAGCTGACTTAGTCTTTTTATTATCGAAAGCTTTTTTTTGTTGGGCAATAGAATGGGGGCAATAAAAACAAGTGATGATAAGCAGTATACAATAGATCGGTTGGAGCAGCCTAAAATTTTTAAAAAATATTTTTTTCATCCTACCTGTTTACATCATTCAATTAATAAACCTACAACACTTATCTTCTGATTACAATTTTTATTTAAAACAAAAGCAACTAAAAAAATATATTATTAAAACCGTCTACTATTTTTGAGGTTCTATCCATCAATATTTATACCTAGCAATAATTTAAAAGATATATCAATCGAAATTAAATCAATCAGTTGATCCTTCGAGAAACTTGATGTTCCAACAGCATTAAATCAGCCAAAACGAAAGCAGTTACTGCTTCGAGCACTACTGGCACCCTCAAGGCTATACATAAATCGTGCCTTCCTTTAACTGAAAAATCTTCTACTAAACCCGTCTCTACATTAATAGTTTGTTGAACTTTTGGTGTAGAAGAAGTTGGTTTAATGGCAATTCTGAAAACCAGCTCATTACCATTGCTAATCCCTCCTACTATACCTCCTGCATGGTTACTAGCCGTTTTGCCATCCATGCTTTCAATCCAATCATTGTGATCACTACCAAACATTTTAGCTGCTGAAAAACCTGTTCCGAATTCTATACCACGCACTGCAGGAATAGAAAATACTGCATGACTAATTAAAGATTCAGCAGAATCAAAGAAAGGTTCTCCCAATCCAATTGGCAGGCCGTTTACTTTACACTCAACTAATCCACCAACAGTATCTTTTGCATCGATGGCTTTTTGTAAACCCTTTTCTGGATCCGCCTCTCCACCAATTTCAAGAAGCCTTGCTTCTACTTTTATATTTTGCAAAAGTTTTTTTGCAATGACACCTGCAGCAACTAAGCAAACAGTTAACCTTCCACTAAAATGCCCACCTCCCCTAAAATCTTCATAACCCCCAAATTTTTTTGCAGCAACAAAATCAGCATGTCCTGGTCGAGGTACCGCCTTTTGCTTTTCATAATCTCCACTTCTTGTATTGGTATTATCAAATAATATGGTAATAGGCGCACCAGTAGTCTTTCCATTAAAAACACCATTCATTATTCTAGGAATATCTGCTTCCTTTCTAGGAGTAGTTCCTTTTGCCCCAGCTTTTCTTCTATCTATATCTACAGAAAAATCATCTAGATTTAAGGGCAGGCCTGCTGGACAACCATCAATATTGATACCCACACACTCACCATGTGATTCACCAAAAATACTTACTCTAAAAATTCGACCAAAACTATTCATAGTAATTAGATCCCTTGAAGGGATTTTAAGTTAACAATATTGAAAGAATAATCTTCCTTAAAAAAGATTACTAAAATTAATGAACTAAGGCACCTAATTTTTTTAGGTCATCATAAAAAGTAGGATAACTTTTATTAATAGCTTCTGCCTCCTCAATCCTTGTTTCTCCATCAGCTCGCAATGCAGCAACAGCACAAGCCATTGCAATTCGATGGTCATGATGAGAATGAACAGTAGCAGCATTTACTCCTGTACCTCCTTTAACCAACATCAAGTCATCTTGCAGCGTAATTTCTATTCCCATTTTACCAAATTCTTCTTGAAGGGTTAATCCACGATTACTTTCCTTATGTGCTAATCTACTCACTCCTTCAATAACGGTTGTCCCATCACAAAAGGATGCTAAAGCCACTAAAGGAGGAAATAAATCTGGACAATCAGTGGCATCTAAATGAAAAGCCTTCAATTTTCCGGGACCAATTACGATTTGATCTTCAGCAATTGAAATGACTGCCTCCGACATGGTTAAAGCCCTTAAAATAGCCTTGTCTGCCTGAGATGAAAATACGTTTAGTCCTTTGATGGTAATCTCTCCTGCAATGGCACCTGCCACTAACAAAAAAGCAGCGCCACTCCAATCACCTTCTACAAGATAGTTCTTTGGTTGGTGTGTTGTTTCATTTACTGGATGAATTTCAAAAGACTCATATTGATGATTAATGACCGAATAGCCGAATTCCTTCATCACCTGCAAGGTAAGGTCGATGTAGGGCTTACTCTTCAGGTTATTTACTGTAATGGTAACTGGCTTAGTAGCCGCTTTACCATATGCCATTAATAACCCAGTTAAAAACTGAGAACTTAGTGACCCATCAATTGTTATGTCAACCGGCTTTAAAGGTCCTTTTATTTTAATGGGGAGCTTTCCATGATTCGATTCAATTTTTATTCCCAGACTTGGAAATATTTCATCAAAAAAATACATCGGTCTTGATAATAAACTTCCCGTTCCATTAATGATTATTTCTTGGTCACTCAAGGCAGCTATTGGTGCAAACATGCGAATACCAAGACCGCTTTCACCACAATTCATTTCTCCAGAAACAGGATTTACTCCGCTACTTTCAATATGTAATTCATTGGTTGGCTGCTGCAATACTTTTGCCCCTAAATTATCAATAACGCCCAATGCAGCTAGATCATCATTACTTCTTCCAGGATTTCCAATAATTGTTTTTCCATTATTTAACAAAGCAGCAGCACAAGCTCTTTGCATAGAACTTTTGGAAGTAGGTGCGAGAATATTTCCTAAAATTTTACCCGGTTGTATTTTTACTATCACCTTATAAACTTTGATTTATTAAAACTTGTAACTGTTCCATAGGAATAGGGTAAACAATGGCTTCACCAATTTTATTAAGCAGCACAAAATTCATTTCTTTACCCGCCCGCTTCTTATCCATTTTTAATATTTCCCAGATCTTTCCCCAATCAATTTGTTGATGGATGGGGAGTTGGTATTTTTCTATCAATCGAGCAACTCTTTCTTTTTCAGTAGCAGAAAATTGATTCAATTTTACAGAAAGTGAACAAGCCGCCATCATTCCAATACTTATAGCATGACCATGAAGTAATTGATAATTATTCTCAATGGCATGTCCAATCGTATGTCCAAAATTAAGTAGCTTCCTATCTCCTTGCTCAAACTCATCTTCCACTACTACTGCTGTCTTGATCCCTACATTTTTCTTTACTAGATTACTTAATTTTTTTTCATCCAATTGGAAATTTTCCAATGTTTCATTTTCAAGTAATTCAAAAAGCAAATGGTCTTTAATACAAGCATGTTTGATGATCTCTGCAAATCCATTTACCCAATGTTCTTGAGGAAGAGATTTTAAAAGAGAAAAATCAAATAGCAAAAATTCAGGTTGCCTTATTAGTCCTACTAAATTTTTATATACGCCAACATCCACACCGTTTTTACCGCCAATAGAAGCATCTACCATTGATAAAATAGTAGTAGGCACAAAACCGAATTTTAGTCCCCTCATATAAACACTGGCTGCATATCCTGCTATATCAGTTACCACACCACCTCCTACACCTACAATAAATGTTTTACGATCGGCTTCTAAAGCGATTAATTGCTCAAAAATATAATCAACAGCTGCCTGTTGTTTATATTGCTCACCTGGCTCGATAAGGATTGTTTTCCATCCGGTGAATTTGGATGATTGAGCTGCAAATACATTTTTATCAGTGATAAGAATAGTATTATCCTTTGAAACAATCTGCTCCAAATAAGTAAAATCAGCATCAAAATAATAAGACACTTTTTTATCAGAAAAAAGGTGTTCTACTTTATTTATCACTACTTATAAAATTATAAAAGTCCATAAAAAATATTAGCTAAAAACAAGGCTAAAAAAAATTGGATAAGCTTTGAATTACCTATTTATTCATCACATTATTTTGATGATTGATACTTTCTAAATGTATCGCATCAAAATACTTGGTAATAAATTCTTCGCTAAGACCCAATCCAGCTCCTTTTTTGAAGGCTTTTTGCAAAATGTCATTCCAACGGTTAGTTTGTAAAATAGTAATATTATTAGAGCGCTTATATTCTCCAATTTTATCAGCAATTTTCATTCTTTGACCAATCAATAAAAGCAATTCATCATCTACATGATTAATTTGTTCTCTCAAAGTAGCCAAAGCAGTAATAAATTCTTGCTTATCACTATTTTCAGAACGCCAGATTAAAGCATCGAGCATTTCTGCTAAACGTTCTGGAGTAATTTGTTGTTTAGCATCACTCCAAGCATTATCTGGATCAATATGACTTTCAATCATAACACCATCAAAATCAAGATCGATACTTTTTTGTGATACCGATTGTAAATTGGTTCTGTTACCACAAATATGAGAGGGATCACAAATCAAAATCATTTCAGGGAATCTGCGTTTCATTTCAATAGGTAAATGCCACATCGGAGCATTTCTATATTCGGTATTACCATAGTTAGAAAATCCACGGTGAATCATCCCTACTTGTTGAATACCTGCTTTTTGAATGCGCTCGATAGCGCCTGTCCACAATTCAAGATCAGGATTAATAGGATTTTTTATCAAAACTGGTATATCCACTCCACGAAGTGAATCTGCAACTTCTTGCACGCTAAAAGGATTAACGGTTGTTCTAGCGCCAATCCAAAGCATATCTACTTCAAAATGTAACGCATCTTCAACATGCTTAGCAGTAGCTACTTCAACCGTAGTTGGTAACCCCGTAATTTTTTTTGCTTGAGCCAACCAAGACAATCCTTTAGCACCGATTCCTTCAAATAAACCTGGCTTAGTTCTTGGTTTCCAAATACCCGCACGTAAAATATCTACTTTACCTGTTTTACTAAGTCTAGTAGCGGTTTCGATTACCTGCTCTTCAGTTTCGGCACTGCAAGGTCCACTGATTATTAAAGGACGCTTGTTCCATTTTTCTTGTATTAACGCTTTCATTGTATTAGTGTTTTGTGTTTGCATTGTAAAATTAGTTTTTATGATATTACTGATAGATTCTTTTTTTTATATTAATAATTATTAGGCTTTTTTATTTTAAAATTCGTTTGATTTTGTTCGCGTTTTCCATCAATTCTGTTAGATAATCCAAGTTTTCTTTTTCAAGACTAGATTTAAATTTTCTCAATTGAGCGATATGTTCATTCAATACATCCAAAACATTTTCTCTGTTTTGCATAAAAATGGGAGCCCACATGGATGGATTACTCTTTGCTAATCTAACGGTACTTTCAAAGCCACCACCTGCCAATTCAAAAATGGTATTTTCTTCCTTTTCTTTTTCCAATACGGTATTTGCCAAAGCAAAAGAAGTGATATGAGAGATATGACTGATGTAAGCCGCATGAACATCATGACTTTTGGCATCCATATCAATGATATGCATTCCCATTTGTTTATAAATATTTTCAACTATTTCTACTGCGGTTGGATTACTTTTTTCACGCTCACAAATAACACAAGCTCTTCCCTCAAAAGCACCTCTCACTGCAGCTTCTGGCCCGCTATACTCTGTTCCCCACATCGGATGCGTTGCAACAAATCTATCTCGCATAGGATGATCAGATAAAGATGCGCATAATTCAAATTTAGTAGAGCCAGCATCCACGACAATTTGTTTGTCGGTAATAAGATTCATTATTTTCCCCATCACCGGCAACATTGCATCCACTGGTATAGCAACATAAATAAAGTCACTGATTACCACTGCTTCTTCCAACGACATTGCCTCGTCAATAATATTTAATTCCTTTGCCTTCTTCAAACTAGCTTCGGTTCTACTAACGCCAATTACTTTTTTGGCAAAACCTTTTTCCTTCATCGCTAAGGCAAAGGAACCACTGATAAGCCCTACCCCAACGATAGTAATTACCGCTCCTTCCATCTTTACATTGGAGGAAAGTGAAGGGGAAATTTCTTTTTCACCTGAAGTTATTATTGGCACTATAGATTTCGAATCTTGCATTAAAATAGTTTCATTTTTTATTTAACAGAAGCTTTTATTCTTTGTATGGCTTCCTTAATTTTTTCTTCGGTACTACACAAGCTTACCCTTACATAATGATTGCCCGCACTTCCAAATATTCCTCCTGGTGTAATAAAAACATTGGCCTGGTTGAGTACTTGGTCACTCAATTCGAATCCATCCTTATATTTTGAAGGGATAGCAGCCCAAACAAACATTCCAGCCTGCTTATTATCAAAATCACATTTCAATAATTGCAATAGTTCAAAAACGCTTTCACGCCTAATGCTATATACTTGATTGACTTCATCATGCCAATCCTGGCCTAATTCAAGTGCCTTTGCAGCTGCAAGCTGAACAGGTAAAAACATACCACTATCCATATTGCTTTTAAAGCGCAATACCTCATTAATCCTTGTTTCATTTCCTATTAACATTCCTATTCTCCAGCCAGCCATATTATGCGACTTACTTAATGAATTTAACTCAATAGCCACCTCTTTTGCACCCGGCACACTGAGTAAACTCATCGGATGGTCATTTAGAATAAAACTATAAGGATTGTCATGTACCAATAAAATGGCATGTTTGGTTGCAAAAGCAACTAATTGCTTAAACATTTCCAGGGTAGGCAATTGTCCTGTGGGCATTTGTGGATAATTCACAAACATCAGTTTAGCCTTACTTAGATCATTTTTCTCTATTTCTTCAAAATCAGGAAACCAGTTTTTTTCCTTTACTAGGGAATATTCAACTACGTTAGCACCAGCAATTTTAGCAGCACTTCGGTAAGTTGGATAACCAGGATTAGGAATCAAAACTGTATCGCCCACATTTAAATAGGTCATACAGATATGCATAATACCTTCCTTACTTCCAATTAGAGGAAGTATTTCTGTATCAGCATTTACTTGAACTCCATACCATTTATTATACCAGTTAGCAATAGCCTGCCTCAATATTGGACTACCTTTATAATTTTGATAAGCATGCTGATTAGGCTTCAAAGATTGTTCGTGTAAAGTTTCAATTACAGAAGGGTGAGGTGGTAAATCAGGACTACCAATACCCAAGTTGATTACCTGCTTACCAGCCTTATTGAGCATATCAATTTCTCTTAATTTTTGAGAAAAATAATATTCACCAATTCCATCCAATCGGTCAGCAAGTAAAGACTTCTGCTCTTCACTTTGAGCAGGGTTTACCTGTGTAGCTATTTTACTATTCACCTCTTTTTCAGTATTCATTGATGCTAATTTTCAATTCAATTTTTAATTTTTTTTTACTCTATTCTAGGGTACCAAACTTAGTTTAGTTACCTTTTTTATACACCCCATAAATCTTTAAATCCTCAGTTATTTTTTTAACTACTTTAATCATATTAGTAAATTGAATTTTACTTTCAAATTCAAGATCTGCATGAAAGGAATATTTCCAATCACTGCCTGGAATAGGAAAGGATTGTAACTTACTTAGATTGATACCTGATTCTGCAATCACAGTCAAAACCTTTGCCAGGCTACCTTTTGAATGATCCGTATGGAAATTAATTGATGCCTTGTCTGCATCCAATAGCTCAATAGGTTGAACTTGATTTTGTAAAATTAAAAATCTTGTGTAGTTATTTTTAAGGGTATGGATATTGGGAGCAATCATATCCAATTGGTAAATATCAGCTGCCAATTTACTAGCTATAGCTGCTATATGCTTGCTCCGATGTTGATGAATATGCTTTGCGCTTAAAGCGGTATCTTCTGTTTCTACTAATTTCCAGTTATACTTGTCTAAAAAACCAAAGCATTGTTGGATTGCCATTGGATGAGAATGAACCTCTTTGATATCCTCTAGTTTTACTCCGGGATTTACAAGAAGGTTTTGCCGAATTTGCAGATATACTTCCCCAACAATAGTAAGATTGCTTTTTTGCAATAAATTATAATTAGGTAATATACTTCCGGCAATAGAATTTTCGATTGCCATTACTCCTCCGTTACTTTCTTTAGTGTTTTCAGCTAATTTAACCACTTCTTTAAAGGTGGCGCAACAAATTACCTCTACTTCCTTACCGAAAAAGTTCCTTGCTGCCTCCTGATGAAAACTCCCTTCAAAGCCCTGAATAGAAACTTTGCTAGGTTTTCTAGCACCCGAATGCTGCTTAAAAGCATTGGAAGCTATCGGTTTAGTATTTTTTCCAGCAAGGCTTTTCATATAGTAGAAACACTTTGTTATTAAATATATTTTAGTAGACCCATAAAAAAATCCCGACTATTTAGCCGGGATTCTTTTTTATGTTAATCTGTTATTGTCAGTTTCAGTTTTTAACAAAAGACTCCCGTACTATTACTAAAATAGTAGCTAAAATAAAATCGGGTGAATTTTGATTGACTTTTCATAATGAGTTGCAAATCTAGGATAATAATTGATATGAGCCTAATATTTTTTAATAACCAAGCTATAAAGTTGAAAAATAATCAGAAAAAAGAGGTTTTTGGCCATTTTTTAATAAGTACTGGTGCTAAAAATAAAAACCCTCTATTAATAGAGGGTTTTTACAAAATTGTAAGTAAAGTTCGACTAAGTCAAACTTTAAACTTATTCAATTACTTCTTAGCAGCAGTGTCAACAGCTTTAACAGTTGTGTCAACAGCTTTAACAGTAGTGTCAACTGCAGGAGCAGCTACTACAGCAGCAGCAGTATCACCTTCAGCCTTTTTTTCTTCACCACCAGCGCAAGATGCGAAAGATGCAGCAATAACTGCAAATACTAATAATTTTTTCATTTTTTTGTGTTTTAATTGGTTATATGTCGATTAATACGCAAAAGTATAAAAGGTAACCCTACTTTACAAAAAATAATATTTTTGCTCGATTTGGGTTACTATTTCAGACATTTACGTATTAATAATAGAATAGTGGACATATTAGAACAGGAACAAATATTACTAAAGGGTCTTGCAGGAAGCGATAAAAATTCAATAGAGTTGATTTATCGCGACAACTACTCCTCTATTCAAAGCTTTGTTTTGAATAACAATGGGTCTGTAGATGATGCTAGGGATATTTTTCAAGAAGCAATGATAGTGCTTTTCGAAAATGTTGGAAAAGACACTTTTAAATTGAATTGCCAAATTAAAACCTATCTCTATTCAGTTTGTAGACGATTGTGGTTAAAAAGGTTACAACAATTAGGAAAATACAATTTTAACCTTGAAAACCTAGTTGATATCGTCCCAGTGGATGCAGAAATAGAGGACCATGAGAAAAGAAATGATGATTTTAATTTAATGGAGAATGCAATGTCCAAAATAGGTGAGCCTTGCAAAAGTTTATTGGATGCCTATTATTTGCAAAAAAAGAATATGCAGGAATTGGCCCTCGAATTTGGATATACCAATGCAGATAATGCCAAAACACAGAAATACAAGTGCTTATTAAGATTAAAAAAAATATTTTTTGCCCAATATAAATATACTTAACCAATGGATGATATTTTATTATTAGAGGAGGTTGAACGCTACTTAAGAGGCGAAATGTCCAATGAAGAAAGAATACTATTTGAAACTAATCGCAAAAATAATGCTGAATTAGATCAATTAGTAGTGGAACATACTTACTTTTTACAAGGACTTGAAACATTTGGATCTATCAAGACCTTTAAAAATAGCTTAACGGAAGTGGAGGCACAATTGATATCCGAAGGCATAATTGGATTGTCTCCATTAAGCGGAAAGGCAAAAATTGTTTATCTCTGGAAAAAACACAAACGTAATATCGCAGTGGCTGCTTCTATCGCAGGCTTTATATCGATTTTAGCTTCAGGTTTAATTGTAAGTTTCACCAGTAAAATGGGTAATGAAAATTACCGAGTTTTGGTAGATCAAATCAATAAGACGAATCGTGAAGTAAATAAATTAAAATCAATAGATGCGATTGAAAAATCGGGTACTACAAAACCCGAAGTAGATTTTAGAGCTACCGGTTTTTTAATTGATAGAAAAGGTTACTTGATTACCAATGCGCATGTAATCAGTAGAATGAAAAATATTTATATTGAAAATAGAAAAGGTGAGTTTTTTAAAGCAGAAGCGCTCTATTCTGATAAAGAAGTTGATCTGGCTATTTTAAAAATAACAGATACAGCTTTTAAGGCAGTTTCTAGTTTACCTTATAGTATTAAGAAAGAAAATGCTGAACTCGGAGAGCAATTTTTTACCCTAGGATTTCCAAGAAATGAAATTGTTTATGGTGAAGGTTATCTAAGTGCAGAATCTGGAAGTGATGGAGATTCATCTGCCTACCAATTAAATGTATCTGCCAATCCGGGTAATAGTGGAGGTCCCGTTATTAATGGAAAGGGAGAAATCATAGGTATTATCACTGCTAAGGATTCAAAAGCAGATGGTGTGGTATATGCAGCAAAATCTAGAAATATAATAACCTTACTTGATAAATTAAAGAAATCAGATAATCAGTTCCAAGTCATAAAAATCCCTAATAAGACTGAATTAAAAAAACTGGATAGAGTTCATCAAGTTAAGAAAATGGAAGAGTATGTTTTTATGGTAGTAGGAAACTAAAATTATTCAAAGGATATTAAAAAAGCGTTCCAATTGGAACGCTTTTTTATTTAAGCCCATAGTGAGAGGGGATATTCTCCATCCGAAACCAATTTTTCAACACTTGCTTTTACAATCGGGGCATCTTCTTTATAAGTTACACCAAACCACTGAGCAGAAGTTGGAATTACCTGAATAGTACCTCCTTGATTTTGAACAAAATTATCTCCTAATAGTGGGATGAAAAATTCAGCCTTAATATCAGTAAAATTTTTCCTAACAAAATCATGGAATAAATTTTCTGTTGTAGCAAACATGGAAGGAGGAAAACACCAAAAATTCATCGATACACTTGAATCAAATGGAACTTCTTCTTGAACACCATTCTCTTCAAAAACAATTTTATCTCCTGTCTTGTATATTTTAGTGCGTTCCTTTATACTAACTAATTTACCAGTAGCATCTACCTTACAAACTCCCCTACTTACCGTACCATGATCACTTAAGGTTTTAGCAAGTTCATATCCAATGATAGCATAAGACTTTTCATTACATTGATTTTTTAAAAAATCAACAGCTTTTTCAAATGAATTTTTTCCATAAAAATCATCTGCATTAATCACTGCAAAGGGTTCTTTAATTACATTCTTGGCACACAAAAGAGCATGGGCGGTGCCCCAAGGTTTAGTTCTCTCAGCAGGTATTTGAACATCCGGTAAAAATGCATCCATTTCTTGATAAACATATTCTATGGCTATTTTACCTTTTAATTTAGGCTCAAAGATGGCCTTAAAATCATCTGCAAAATCTTTTCTAATAATAAATACTACTTTCCCAAAACCTGCACGAATTGCATCATAAATGGAATAGTCCATGATGGTTTCACCGGAAGGACCAAAGGATTGGATTTGTTTCATACTTCCATAACGACTAGCCATTCCTGCTGCTAATATTAAAAGGGTGGGTTGCATATTTTAATGTAAATTGTTATATAAGTTGCAATTTCGCAAATGCAAAAATAATAGTATATATCAATATATCATAGAAATGCTTTTCCCCACATCAAAAATTAATATTCAAAAATTATCCGACAGTTTGTTTGATCAAAAGGAAGTAACGGTCTCCGTTTTAAGGCTGGATAAATTACACGAAATCGTTTCCGGAAACAAATTATTTAAACTACATTATTTTTTAGCACAAGCGCAAGAGCAATGCAGTGAGGGCGTAACAACTTTTGGAGGCCCTTATTCAAATCACTTGGTAGCAACTGCCTTTGCTAGTAAGGAAATTGGATTAAAGAGTATTGGAATCATTAGAGGAGAGCAACCAAAAGTACTCAGTCATACCCTCCAAGCATGTTTAGCCTATGGAATGGAGTTAAAATTCATTACTCGTCATGAATATGACCAAAAGGAAAAAGCTGAATTTTTAGCACCAATCAATGGTAGCTATCCTAAATTCCTAATCATTCCAGAGGGAGGATATGGTCCACTAGGAGCTAATGGTGCCGCTATGATAATGGATTGGATCCCTGAAAATATAACCCATATTTGCTGTGCAATTGGCACTGCAACGACCTTTACAGGGCTTTTAAAGAATTTAAAAAAAGAGCAGCAACTCATTGGTTTCCCTGTTTTGAAAAATATGGATGATATAGAAAAAAGAATTCAATTTTTATCTACTTTACCCCTTAATCATCCGCCTTTTCAAATAATCAACAACTACCATTTTGGTGGATATGCCAAAAAAAACAATGACTTAATTGAAGCAATGAATCTACTGTATGAAAAATATCGATTGCCTACTGACTTTGTCTATACCGCAAAGATGATGGTGGGGGTAATAGATTGTATTTCGAATGATTTTTTTAAAAAAGGAAGTAATATTTTGTGCATCCACACTGG
Source organism: Ferruginibacter sp. (assembly GCA_030831945.1). GTDB lineage: Bacteria > Bacteroidota > Bacteroidia > Chitinophagales > Chitinophagaceae > Ferruginibacter. The sequence goes on along the minus strand of JAURKC010000029.1, from coordinate 28,044 downwards.
TGGGCTGCAGGGGAATTTGTCTTTGGAGCCAGGTACTTTGAAATTTTAACTGCTAGGTTTTTGTCATTACCTTTGAGCCAATATTTTTTGAAAAATTTCGTTTAAGATATTATGCTTAAATCCCTTTTTATAAGTGTCTTATTATGTACTATTATTTCAAGTAAAGTATTCGCACAGGATACTTTACCCAAAATTTCTGTAACCCTATATAAGGGTAAGGCAATTATTAGTTGGAAAAATGCTTACCCTATTCAGATTAGCAACATCAATATTCAGCGATCAACTGATAGTATTAAAAAGTTTGTAACCATTGGATCGGTCCTGAATCCAATGAATGAAGAAAATGGATACGTAGATAATAAAATGCCTGAAGGAAAAATTTTCTATAGAGTATTTGTTGCTTTTGAAGGGGGAAATTATTTATTTAGCAAATCTTATGTACCTACTTTAGATACGGCTAGGAGAACTAACAAAGAAATAATAGACTTTGAGAATGAGCTGATAATAAAGAAGCGGGCCGAATTTAAATTTGTAATTACTCCTAATAATAAAATAACACTTTCTGAAAAAAAAGAAGCACTAGTACCCCTCCCTCCTCCAGTATTTGTTCCAAGCAAATATTTATTTGTTGGCAAAGACAATAATGTAACGATTGCTATACCCGATGCAGCAACAAAAAAAATATCTATTAAATTCTATGACGAAAAAAATGCATTTCTTTTTGAACTTTCAAAAATAAATGAACCCTACTTGATCATGGAAAAAGTGAATTTTCTGCATGCTGGATGGTTCTACTTTAATTTGTATGAAAACAATAATTTGATTGAAAAATCAAAATTTTTAATTCAAAAAGAAGCAAAGAGTTCGGGTAGTTTAAAAGATCAACGAAATAAATAGATCAGTAAAATTATTTATTGAATTAAGCTAACATTGAATACCTTTTCAAAATTTCGCTGAAGTTTTTCCTTTACTGATAAAATATCTACTAAATCATTCACCTCACTTGCAATTGAAGTAACTTGTTTATTTTGAATTCCACAAGGAATAATATTTTCAAAATAACTCAGGTCTGTATTTACATTAAGGGCAAATCCATGCATGGTAATCCATCTACTACAACGAACCCCCATGGCACATATTTTTCTCTCTTTTCCAGTTATTCCCGCATCTATCCAAACACCGGTCTCTCCTTTAATTCTTCCTCCAACAATATTGTACTCTGCTAAAGTGAGAATAATTACCTCCTCTAGTTCGCGTAAATACCTACCAATATCTGTATAAAATTTTTCTAGATCGATTATAGGATAACCTACAATTTGACTAGGGCCATGAAAAGTAATATCTCCTCCTCTATTGGTTTTAAAAAACTGAATACCCTTTTGGTCCATTTCAGCTTCACTAATCAACACATTTTCCAAATGACCACTTTTTCCTAAAGTATATACTGGAGGGTGCTCGCAAAGTATAAAATAATGAGTAGTTGATAAGGGGTTGGGGCTATCTGAACTTGAAGAGTCAAGATTTTGATTCAAGTCTTTAGCTATAGCAGTCTTAAGCTGAACATTCGTTCGCAGCAATCCTTCCTGGTAATCCCAGGCAGCCTTATAATCGATTAAACCCAAATCTTTAAAGGTTACTAACTGCTTATCCAATGTAATTGATTTAATTTGCAAAGATAAATGAAAAGAGGGCAGACATTTCTGTTTAAGAAGCCCTTTAAATTAGGGGTATTTCAGAAAAAATAGCAATATATGATCTCTCTGAATAGTTGAATGCATAAATAATAGGATATTAAATTAAAATAATGGATAAAGAAATTATACTAGTAGAGGAAGAATTACAAGATACAGAGGAACTCTATGAGCGATTAATAATCGAAATTCCAAAAGGACAAGAGCCGCTGCGTATTGATAAATTTTTAATGAGTCGTATTGAAGGAGCTACTCGTAATAAAATTCAACAAGGAATTGATGATGAATTAGTATTGGTAAACGATAAGCCCGTAAAAACGAATTATAAGGTAAGGCCATTTGATAAAATTGTGGTCTTTAGTAATCGTCATCCTGAATCTAATGATATAGTTCCTGAAGACATACCGCTTAATATAGCTTATGAAGATGAAGATGTTTTATTAATCAATAAACCAGCAGGACTAGTCGTTCATCCAGGCAGCGGCAATCACAGTGGTACTTTAATTAATGGTGTAGCATGGTATCTAAAAAAACAAAATCCAGATTTAGAAGAAAGTGGATTAGCCCGTTTTGGCATGGTGCATAGAATAGATAAAAATACAACGGGACTATTGGTATTGGCAAAAAATCCTAAATCAATGACCGACCTTGCTAAACAATTTTTTAATCATACTGTCCACCGTAGATATATTGCTTTAGTATGGGGTGACTTTCAAGAAAATGAAGGAACAATTACAGGACATGTAGGAAGGCATCAACGATTTAGGAAGTTATTTACAACCTATCCCGATGGAGAATATGGGAAAGAAGCAATCACTCATTATAAAGTACTAGAAAGATTCAATTATGTAACACTAGTAGAATGTAGACTCGAAACTGGTCGTACGCATCAGATAAGGGTTCATATGCAGTTCATTGGACACCCTTTATTCAATGATGATTTTTATGGAGGAGATAAAATTGTAAAAGGAACCGTATTTACGAAGTACAAACAATTTGTAGATAACTGCTTTTCAATTTGCAACCGTCAAGCTTTACATGCTAAAGAATTAGGTTTTATTCACCCAACTACCAAACAGCCTATTCTATTTGAAAGTAATATACCTGAAGATATGTTAGCGGTGATTGATAAATGGAGGAAATATAGTGCTAATAAAAACGACGTAGAATAATTAAATATAAAAAAAAGTTTATGAATTCAAATTCCTTGTCCCGTTTCAGGCTCATTGCATTTTTAGAAGGTTGTTCATTTCTATTATTTGCTATTACAATGCCTATTAAGTACTTATTGAAATACCACACTCCTAACTATATCATTGGAATGATGCATGGCGTTTTATTTATATTGTATGTACTGCTATTAATTCAAGTATCCATCCTACAAAAATGGGCAATTAAAAAAATTGTTCTTTCATTTATAGCTGCATTCATTCCTTTTGGAACATTTTATGCAAGTAAAAAATTATATCCCAGTCAAAGTAGTTAGGCTTTTCTTTGCTGGCCCAAAAAAGTCGGAGTATGCAATTTTACATACTAGTTGTTTAAACGCCCTTGAATAAAAAGTGCTAGAAATTTTAAATATCATCCATTAAAAAGTAATTAAAGGTTACTCTTGAAATTCTAATAAGAAAAATAAATTTCAGTAGCACCGTACCCGTATAAATTATGGTATTGATTTACAAAAGATTTCACTTCTTTTTTCAACCTCAATATATCATGAATCTCATCCCTTAACTTTCCTACACCCACCCCATGAATAACAGTAAATTCTAATTGTTGATGCGCGACAGCTAAGTCAAAAAACTTTTCAAACTCTTTTAATTGTATTGTAAGTATTTCGAAATTACTTAGATGTTTCCAATTGTCTATCAATTTTTCGATATGAAGATCTACAACAGATCTTGCTGGAGGTAAATTTTCCTTGACTTTACTCAGTTCATAAATTCTAAATCCAGCATTTCCTAGGCTACTCAGATCTACCCTTTCCTCATCTACCTTATCAGGATAGCTTTGAAATAATGGATAGGAAAACATCGGCTCATTTTTTAATTGAATTTCTTCAATGCGTTTAAAAATTTGCTTTGCCTTTAATTTTAAAGAGGTTTCGTAATAGGGAGCTTTCTTTTTATCAGGAATAGTCAAACAGAATTCTACATCAAAACGTGGATTATCACTTAGGTCTTCAAAATTTACGTCGTGTAAATAAAAATCGCTGTGAGGATGTATATTATTTTTTAATTCGAAACTATTTTCGCCACTAAAAAACAAGCGATAGATAAAGTTAAAAGCAGTATCAGTTTGATTGATCAAGTAAATCTTAAATTTCTCCACCACATCATCATCAAAAACGTCTTTATCAAAAACAGGCATTAAGGCAAGAAATACACCATTATCTACCTTTATTTTTAAGTTTCCCTTCTCCTGTTTAACATTATCAATAAAAATCTTTTTCTTCTCTACAATTCTCTTTTCAGAAAACATTTTAAAATAGGGAAAATCAATCTGGTCCATATAAGCAGGAAAACGAACACCTTTCACTTCTATCATCACCATTTTATCATTCATAATCTCTATTACCTTTCCTTCTTCATTGGTCAGTAAAACGATTATTTTATCTCCCTCCTGGTACTTCATGATCAGCGAAATTTTTCTTTTTAAAAGTTAACCCTATAAAGTTAAATTAGTTTGTGGTGTAAACGAGGATGGCAACCTAAACAATTTTAATCATTTGAAAACCTGATTAGTGTTTGAAATGATTAAAATGCTAACTTACTTTTTTTATAACCGTATAAGAGGTAAATCACTAATCCTATTGCCAGCCAAGCTAAAAACCATGCCCAGTTACTCTTGGTCATCCCCGTAAGTAAATACAAACAAGTAATTAATCCCATTAATGGAATTAAAGAGTACTTTTTAATAAATGATAAAATTGACAGTGCTATAGCCGTTAACCAAAAAATAATGAGGGATATATTAGGTGTAGCTAGATCCATAAAACTACTTTTTCCACCAGTATAAACAGGGTTTTGGCTAAAATCAAAATTCATCATTTCGGAAAAATAACTACCATACAAAATCTTCGCTAAAATCATTGCTCCAACTACTATTAACGGAAAAATAAACTGACCATTAATGTAGGGTAGATGAAATTTATTAGGTTGTCTTTCTTTTCTTGGAATCAATAACACACCACCACAAACTAGCACAAATGCAAATAAAGTAGCAATACTGGTAAAATCAAGTACAAATGTTTTATCCGTGAATAAAATAGGAAGACCAACTACCAAACCAGTAATGATAGTAGCAAAAGATGGTGTCTTAAATTTTGAATGAATTTTTTGAAAAACGGGAGGCAGCAAACCATCTCGGCTCATACTCATCCAGATTCTTGGTTGTCCCATTTGAAAAACTAACATCACGCTCGTCATGGCCACTACTGCAGCTATGGCAACAAAAAATTGCATCCAGGCTACATTTAGATTTTGCTTTTCAAAAATAAAAGCTAGTGGGTCGCCTACCCCATCAAATTTCTGATAATTTACAGCACCTGATAAAACTAGGCTCAGCAAAATATAAACGATGGTACAAATAACCAATGAGTAAATCATCCCTCTAGGAAGATCTCGTTGTGGATTTTTACTCTCTTCGGCCAATACGCTTACCGCATCAAATCCGATATAGGCAAAAAATACGCCACTGACTGCAGCCATCACTCCACTAAAACCATTAGGCATAAATGACTTGACGCCATCAGCATTTGCTGGCATCCAATTAAAAGTCAAGCCTTTTGAAAAAACGAGATAACCACCCACTAGAATTACTAATGCCACCACAATCATTTTTAGTATCACCATTAGATTACTAAAATTGCGGCTTTCCTTTATACCTCTATAAACTAAAAAGGTAATGAGCACATTAATGACTAATGCAGGTAAATCGAAAATTATTCTTAATCCCCCAATTATCGGAGCTTTATCCCAGGCATCATGCAAATCACTATTAGCACTTCCTGAGGCCAATGCATCTTTAACTTCCATATAACTAGTACAGAGATACTGAGGAATATGAATATTTATTTTTTGAAGAAAAGAAGTAAAATAATCACTCCAACTATAGGCCACATAGATATTACCAATAGAATATTCCATTATCAAAGCCCAACCAATAATCCAGGCAAATAATTCACCAAAAGAAGCGTAAGCATAGGTGTAAGCACTTCCGGCAACGGGTATACGACTTGCAAATTCAGAATAACAGAAAGCTGTAAAGGCGCAGGCGATAGCCGTAATGATAAATAAGATAACTACTCCAGGACCTCCATGAAAAACAGCTCCACCAAGGCTACTAAAACTTCCCGCACCTAAGATGGCAGCAATGCCAAAAAAAGTAAGGTCCTTCATAGTAAGCACTCGCTTCAACCCTCCACCACCATGCGAATCATCACTCCCTTCGGCTATAATGCTTTCAATCTTTTTGGTTCTGAATAAAGATTTCGACATAAGGACACTAGATTTTAAAAAAGGAAATTAATATTTTTTAAGTTGCTATATTCAAAAAACACCCGCGCTAATGAAAAAAAATGATCTGATAACTTATTTTAAAAGAATCAGGGATTTAAAGAATAAACTTTTCAATCCGCCTAATCCTAGCTTTCTCTTTGAATCAGATATTCTGTAAGTTCCATCAAAGGTTTTTTACGAGCTAACAACACCGCAGTTTCATCCAAATGTTGAAGGGCTATCTGAACATATTTTTCTTTTAACTCTACCGCCCACTCATCTACCTTACAATCTCTAAAAATTGATAATACTTTATTTATTTTCTCGGTGGGATTAATCGTAGTAATCTCCATTAAATTCGCCAACTCTTCTTTTTGAGAAGCAGAGGCTACTTCCATTGCATGAATCATTAAGAAGGTTTTCTTATTGGCAAGAATATCTCCACCTACTTGTTTACCAAATTTATCAGGATCACCAAATGCATCTAAAAAATCATCCTGTACTTGAAAAGCAATTCCTAAATTTTTACCAAACTCATATAAGTGTTGCTGATTACCTTGTCCAGCTCCTCCTAAAATGGCACCCAGCTGTAAACTTGCAGCTAACAAAACAGATGTTTTCAAGGTGATCATATTTACATACTCATCCAAACTCACTACTGTTCTTTTTTCAAAATCCATATCCAATTGCTGGCCTTCACAAACTGCTTTCGCGGTATCATTAAAAACTTCAAATATTTTTTGTGAATAGTCTCTCTTTATTTTATTAAGGTATTCGTAAGCTTGCACCAGCATAACATCGCCGGCTAGTAAAGCGGTTGATTCTCCATACTTGGTATGTACCGTTTCCATTCCACGACGCAAGGGGGCTTTATCCATTATATCATCGTGAATCAAACTGAAATTATGAAACAATTCAATCGCGGTAGCTACTTCGTAAGAATCAGGATTTATTTCATCGAACAGTTCATTGCCCATTAATACGCAAACTGGTCGAACTCTTTTTCCCCCGAGTTGCAAGATATACTGAGCAGGCTCATACAAAGTTTCAGTATGAGTTGGAAAATGACGCTGATTAAATTTTTGTTCGAAAATTTTCGATAATTCTAAAAAAGAGTGCATAAAGTAAATAGCTAAAATGCAAAATTGCAGTGTATTTTACAAACAACAACCTGCGTTAAACAATTATTTTTTCCTTTTTATTTTAATTTTTGATTTAGTAATATCTAGTGCCGCTGCCCCTTCTTCCTGCACCCAATGATAATCTAATTGTCTCTTTTCCAAATTAGCAGCCACTACTTTAATCTTCACCTTATCTCCCATTCTAAATTTTTTACCAGTGCGCATACCCACCAATGCATAATCAGCTTCATCTAGTTTGAAATCATCGAATTCATTCAAATCACGAACCGTTACCATGCCTTCGCATTTATGCAAAACCGTTTCTACAAAAAAACCAAAACTAGCCACTCCACTAATTATCCCATCAAATTCTTCACCAAGGTAGTCCTTCATGTACTCAACTTGTTTGTATTTATTACCTGCGCGCTCTGCCTCCATTGCTTTACGTTCCTTATCACTGCAGTGCTTGCTCTTTTCTTCCATTTTCTTATCTAGCTTCAAATCTTTATCTAGACAATTTTGCAATACTCTGTGAACCAATACATCAGGATAACGACGAATAGGAGAAGTGAAATGACAATAATGTTCAAATCCCAAACCGTAGTGTCCAATATTTTTAGCAGTATAAATTGCCTTGGCCATGGTCCGAATACCCAATTGCTCTAAAACATGCTGCTCTGGTTTCCCATTGACTTCCTTTAATAAATTATTGAATGATTTAGCTACAGCCGCTTCATCATTAATATCAAAAGTATAACCGAATTTTTTTGCAAATGCTGCAAAAGGTTTTAATTTTTCTTCATCTGGAGTAGCATGTATTCTATACGGAAAAGGAATCGGTTCGCCATTACTTTTAATCCTTGAAATATATTCTGCGATCGTTCTGTTAGCTAATAACATAAACTCCTCCACCAATTTATGGGCATCCTTACTTTCTTTTATTACAATCCCAATAGGCTTAGCATTCTCATCAAGTGTAAAACGTACTTCTTGAGAAGAAAAATTAATCGCCCCATTATCAAATCGCTCCTTTCTAAAATGTTTTGCTAAATGATCTAACAACAAAATTGCTTTATCATAAAGACCTTCTTTCGTTTCAATAATTTGCTGAACATCTTCATAAGTAAATCGATGATTACTATGAGTAATCGTTCTACCAATCCATTTATGTTTAATTTCACCTCGATTGGTTATTTGAAAAATAACTGAAAAGGTGTATTTATCTTCATTGGGTCTTAGCGAGCAAAGTTCATTGCTAATTCTTTCTGGCAGCATTGGATTTACTCTATCGGGTAGATAAACACTGGTGGCCCTTTCATAAGCTGATTTATCCAAAATACTATCAGGCTTTACAAAATGACTTACATCAGCAATATGAACGCCAATTTCATAATTACCATTATCCAAATTTCTTATGGAGATAGCATCATCAAAATCTTTTGCATCTACTGGGTCAATCGTAAAAGTGAGAATATCTCTATAATCTTTTCTCTTCTTTAATTCTTCTCGAGTAATCGTTTCTGATAATTTCATTGCCTCCTCCATCACGGCATTATCAAATGCCAGCGGAAATCCTGATTCAATCAGAATCTCTTTCATGGCCATATCATTCATATCCTCCGATTTTAAGATACTCACCACCGCACCTTCAGGCTTTTTATCTGATTTATTCCACTTCATTAATTTAACTACTACCCTATCTCCATCCACTGCCCCGTTGAGTTTTTCTATCGGAACATAAAAATCAGGAATTGGCTTTTCAGATGCTGCAACAAAAAAAGCGATATTTTTATTGACTTCAATATTCCCAATAAAAGTAGTTCTAAGACGTTCAACTACATCAGTAATTTTACCTTCTGTTCGCCTACCTCTTCCACTATCATTACTAACTTGTACGCTAACTAAATCGCCATGAAAAGCATGATTAAAATCATTGGGTCTTACTACGATATCCTTTTCCAACCCTTCTACAATAACAAAGCCCATTCCACTTCTTGAAATATCAAGCTTACCTTTAAGGGAATGAGTTGATTCCGACTTTTTTCCACCTACCTTCTTCTCTTTTCTCATTTTATTTTTAATCATTTATAAATCATCTTTCATTAGTTATTTTCTTTTAAGGAATAACCAATCATTGATGGAAAATGGCTAGTTCATTTAAACCATTTATTTTACTAAAATTGCTACCACCGCTTGATAAATACTAAGACCCCAATGAAATATTTTTGAAAACTCCTACCCTTAATTAGCTGACAATAAATTACAGTCTAATGATTAGGTAGTTATATATTGATAATAATTTCAATATAAAGAAAGATTCAATACTTATCCAACGCAAGTGCAATGTACCAACTTATTGCTACATTCGATAAAACAGCTACAAAGCAAATAGCTTAAAATTAGCTTAAACAATATACTTGGATCAGTTGTCGGGTTTAGTACATTTTCTGAAATAACAACAAAATAATGGTGTGCGTTGAATCAAATTGTAAAACTGTTGGATGGTGGTGATTAAGCATTGGCAATTGAACAAAAGGATTGATAGCTAAATAGCGAAGGAATTTCAGTAGATTTTAATAGTAACTTTGAAATATCTTCTCAAAGAAATAAAACAGACTTTTTAAAATCATTTAGAGAGGAATTGATTTTATATTTTTACAAGGATTACCAATTCTAATAGTTAATAAAAAATACAAAGCAATGGCCAATAAACTTGATAGAAGAAAATTTCTACAGCTATCCGCACTTTCAACACCCTTATTGATGTCTAAGAAAGCCTTAGCCAATCAAATAACCTATGCTAATTCCCCGATTGTAATTTCTACTTGGGATTCAGGTATGGCAGTAAATGCAGCAGCTTGGAAAATATTATCTAAGAAAGGAAGGGCATTAGATGCAATAGAAGCAGGTGCAAATCAAATAGAGGATACCATTAACTGTTGTGTAGGTTTAGGAGGAAATCCAGACCGTGATGGGATAGTTACTTTAGATGCTTGTATCATGGACGAACATTTCAACTGCGGGGCAGTAGCTGGTATGGAACAAATAAAACATCCTATTTCAGTGGCAAGAAAAGTAATGGAAAACACACCCCATGTTTTATTAGTCGGAAACGGAGCACAACAATTTGCCATTGAAAATGGGTTCGCTAAAGAGCCGGCAAAACTTTCAGAAAGTGCTGAAAACACCTATAAAGAATGGTTAAAGAAAACCGAATACAAACCACAAATTAATATAGAAAGAAACAGCGGCAATGGACCTTTCGCTCCCAATTTTTTTACAGATGGAACCCCCAACCATGATACGATGGGATTATTGGCCAAAGACTCCCAAGGAAATTTATCCGGTGGTGTAACTACCAGTGGGATGGCATTTAAGCTCCATGGACGTGTAGGAGATTCTGCTGGCATTGGAGCAGGTTTATATGTAGATAATGAAGTAGGTGCTGCTACCAGCAGTGGCGTAGGGGAAGAAGTCATTAGAACTTGCGGTACACACTTGGTTGTAGAATTGATGCGTCAAGGTCTTAGTCCCGAGAAAGCTTGCAAAAAAGCGGTGGAAAGAATTATCAAGATTAATCCAGAGAGAGCCAAAACATTGCAGGTAGGATATTTAGCAATGAATAAAAATGGAGAATATGGCGCCTATGCCATTCAAAAGGGTTTTGTATTTTCTGTTAAGACCAATGATGAAAATAAAATACACGAATCAAAATTCATATTGGGCGCTTAGTCTGATCTCCCATAAGTTGAACCTATGAAATTTAAACTAGAAGTAATTGGCTTTACGATTGAAAGCTGTCTGATCGCTCAGGCTGCAGGTGCCCATCGTATTGAGTTATGTGACAATCCTTCTGAAGGTGGTACCACTCCTTCTTATGGGTTTATCAAGACTGCTAGAGAAAATTTATCTATTGAACTCTACCCTATTATTCGTCCAAGGGGAGGTGACTTTTTATACAGTGAAATTGAATTTGAGGTAATGAAAGCAGATATACAAATCTGCAAAAATCTTGGTTGTGATGGCGTGGTGATTGGAATGCTTAATTCAGATGGAACGGTCGACAAACAAAGATGTAAGCAACTAGTTGATATAGCTCAACCAATGGGAGTAAGTTTTCATAGAGCGTTTGATAGAACTAAGGATCCATTTAAAGCGTTGGAAGATATTATCTCCATTGGTTGTGAAAGAATATTGACCAGCGGACAGAAGTCAGTAGCCACCGATGGTTCAGCGCTGCTGAATGAATTAGTAAAACAGGCCAATGGCAGAATTATTATTATGCCTGGAAGTGGAGTAAGATCTGATAATATAGCAACCTTAGTTAAAAAAACGAACGCCGCAGAATTTCATACTTCAGCAAGAACCTATACTGATAGTAAGATGGAATTTATCAATGAAAGTATGGATGAACAACTAACTAGCGTAACAACTTTAAGCAATGAAATTAAAACAATCATTCAAACATTGAAAGCTTATTAACCAACCATCATCTTTAATACAAGATTCTAACCTTAATAGTTGCTTTTACCTTTTTCAATAATTCCATTGCATTTTTACTGAGTCCCTTATCTACATCCAGAACAACATATCCGATAGTATCATTCGTTTTCAAATATTGCCCCAGAATATTGATTTTGTTTTTTGATAAGGTCGTATTGATTTCACTCAATACACCAGGTACATTATTATGTATATGAAGGATTCTATGAGTTCCTTCCTGAGGTGGTAAACTCAACGCTGGTATAGTATGTGAACCATAACTAATTCCTTTTTCGAGATAGTTAAATAATTTAGCACTCACATCATCGCCAATATTATGTTGCGCCTCTTGTGTGCTTCCACCAACGTGAGGAGATAGTAATACATTATTTAATCCCTGTAATGGAGAAGTAAATTTATCGCCATTTTTTTCTGGTTCCCATGGAAAAACATCAATTGCAGCACCACCCAAATGACCTTCAGATAAGGACTTAGCTAATGCATCAATATCTACTACTTCACCCCTTGCATAGTTGATCAAAATACTTCCTTTCTTAAAGCTTTTCAAAAGAGTTTTATTGATTAAATTTTTTGTAGAAGGTAATTCAGGTACATGGAGAGAAACAATTTCCGATTTGCTTACCAAATCTTTTAAAGTTTTAACATTCTCTGCATTTCCTAAAGGAAGTTTAGTTTCAGCATCGAAGTATATTACTTTCATTCCTAAGCCTTCTGCTAATACGCTCAGCTGGCTGCCGATATTACCATAACCAATAATTCCCAATGTTTTTCCACGCAATTCATAACTACCGGTGGCATCCTTGAGCCAGATTCCTTCATGAGCTGCCTTATTTTTATCCAAAATTTTACGAATAAGGATAATAGAAGCTCCAATTACCAATTCTGCCACACTTCTTGTATTGCTATATGGAGCATTAAAAACAGCAACTCCTTGTTTGGTAGCCGCTTTCAGGTCTACCTGATTAACTCCGATACAAAAACAGCCAATAGCCTGTAATTTTTCGGCTGCAGCTAAAACCTTGGCCGTAAGCTGTGTTTTACTCCTGATACCAACTAAATGAACATTTTTTATTTCTTTAATCAATTGGTCTTCACTTAGCGCCCCATTTAACTTCCTAACATTCACATAGCCAGCAGCATTGAAGTACTTTACAGCCACATCACTAATGTTTTCCAAAAATAAAATATTGATTTTCTCTTTAGGATAACTGGTTATTTTTTTGTCTGCCATGATTATAACTCCTTATTTTGCACAAATATATTCTATCTAAGCCTTAATTCTAATATGAACCCATTTTTTTGTTCTATATCCAATACTCGAAAATTACTTTCCAAATATAAAATCGCCCTAACAAGATATATTATAATTTTTATATCTATCATATTAGTAGCGTGTAATATTTCTTCAAAACAAGATCCTGCAAAGAATCAAACTATTTTACCTAATCCAGGCTCATTAAGCAAGTTAGAGGGAGAACGGCTGAAGGTTGCTTGTGAGCATTGGTATAACTCCGTTTTAAAAACAAAAGGCTTTAATGGTGGAATAGTCGTAGCAAAAAAAGGGAATATTGTTTTTGAAGCCTATAACGGAAAAAGTCGACTAGATAGACAAGATTCAATGAGTGATAGCACTTCACTTCATATTGCCTCAGTTTCCAAAACTTTTACGGCAATGGCTACTTTAAAACTTTGGCAGGATGGTCAATTAAATATTGATGATCAATTCAGTAAATATTTCCCTTCCTTTAACTACCCTGGAGTTACTATACGCACCTTATTAAATCACCGAAGTGGACTACCGAATTACGTTCATTTCATGGAAAATATGGGCTGGAATAAAAAAATAAAAATTACCAATGAGGATGTGATTAATTTTTTAATCAGCAAAAAAAATTCGATAAAAAATGTAGGGAAAGCAGACAAAGGATTTTCTTATTGTAATACCAACTATGCATTATTGGCATTACTAATAGAAAAAGTAAGTGGTAAAAATTACAGTGATTATTTACAGGAAACTTTTTTTACTCCGCTACAAATGAAACACACTTTTGTGTATAACAACAATAGAGATTCAGGTAAGGTTACTTTGAGCTATGATTACAGAGGGAAATTAATACCGTTTAATTTTTTAGACGTTGTATATGGTGATAAAAATATTTATAGTACACCGCGTGATTTGCTAATATGGGATAGAGCACTCACCGAGGGGAATTTATTTACCCAAAAAATATTGGAGGAGGCGTATACTCCCTACAGTAATGAGAAGCCAGGAATTAAAAATTATGGTTTAGGATGGAGAATGAATAATTATCCTTCTGGAAAAAAAATGATCTTCCACAATGGATGGTGGCATGGTAATAATGCAGCATTCATTCGTTTAATTCAAGATTCAGCCACCATTATTGTATTGGGCAACAAGTACAATCGAGGCATATATCATGCAAAAGATTTATCTAGTTTATTTGGAAATTATTTTGGTGCTGGTGAAGAGGATGAATTAGAGGCTAGCATTTCAAATGCACCTGATTCAATTGTCGCTACTCCAAAAGTTGCTCCTAAAAAAATTGTACAAAGAAAAAAAATTATCAAGAATAAAAATCGAAAGGCAACAGTAAAAAAAACAGCCACTAAAAAAACAAAGAAATCAAAGAAAAAGAAACGCTAAGTATTTTAAACTATTCTTTACACTTAAATATCGCCCATCCTTCTATCCAAAGAATATATAACAAAGAGCGATAGAAGAAATAATACCCACCAAATCAGCTAGCAACATAGCTCCTACCGCATAGCGAGTATGCTTTATCGATACTGCTCCAAAATAAACTGCTATCACATAAAATGTAGTGTCAGAAGATCCTTGTAAAATACAAGCTAACCGGCCGGCAAATGAATCAGGTCCAAAGGTTTTCATAGTATCTACCATCATTCCTCTAGCACCACCACCACTGAAGGGTTTAATTAAAGCAGTAGGAAGTCCATCAACAAAACGAGTATCTGAGCCAAAAAATGTAAATAGGCTTTTCATTGCGCTAATTACATAATCAAAACTTCCACTGGTTCGCAACATACTTATAGCAACGAGCATACCCACCAAATAGGGAATAATTCTTATAGCCGTTTCAAATCCCCCCTTTGCTCCTTCTACAAATGCATCAAATACATCAATTTTTTTATATAAGGCTCCACAAATAATTAATAAAAAAATAAGTAAAATCAAACCGCTACTTAATGAGCCAGAAAAGAATTGAATAGCATCTGAATTCAAGGAACGGATATAAACGACCAACAAAGCAATAACGGATGAGATACCCAAAACCCAGGTTAAAATAATAGGCTGAAATAATTTTATCTTTTGTTTAAAACCTACAATAGTCATAGCTGCAATGGTAGCAACGAATGTAGCAATCATACAAGGGATAAATATATCCATTGGATTAGCTGCTTTGGCAGCAGAACGCAAAGCAATAATACTAACAGGAATTAAGGTAAGGCCAGAAGCATGCAAGCACAAAAACATGATTTGTGAATTGGAGGCAACAGATTTATTTGGATTAATTTCTTGTAAGCTTTCCATCGCTTTAATTCCAAAAGGGGTAGCCGCATTATCTAAACCGAGTAAATTGGCAGAAAAATTCATTACCATATGACCCATAGCAGGATGGCCTTTGGGAATTTCAGGAAATATTTTTGAAAAGAAAGGTCCAATAATTCTAGATAAGAATCTGATTCCTCCTGCCTTTTCAGCAATCGATAAAAAGCCCATGAATAAAGCAAGGAATCCAATTAATTTCAAACACAATGTCACCGCAGTTTGGCAAGTCTCTATAATCCCATCCGAAGACTGAATGCGGTAAACCATTTGTTGATTTTCCCCTAGCTGAATTATCTTTTCACCACTATTTACAATGGGAGCTGTTTTCGCAGATTTTGCTGAGTCAATTAGGGCAGCTGAAATTTGAATAGTCTTAATTTTTATGGTATCACCAGATTTCCCCGTTACCATATTTGAAAAAATGGCTTTTTGGGAAGGTGAAAAAATTGCCAACAGACCGGCTGATACTATCGCAATAATTATAAACGACGACCAAATTCGACTAAGTGTCATAATTATATTTTATGAAAATAATATTGAAAATTAGTTATAAAATACCAAAATACACCTTTCCCTTTAATAACTATCGGCCATCCTACCATTCAATTGATACAATTACAAAATCTTCAAATTAACCCATTACCTTTGCACACGTTTAAAAATCAATAAAGCAAATCAACAATGGCATTACAAGCAGGCATCGTGGGATTACCCAATGTGGGAAAATCAACTTTATTTAATGCAGTTAGCAGCAGCGCTAAGGCACAAGCTAGCAATTACCGCTTTTGTACTATTGAACCCAATACAGGTTTGGTAAATGTTCCAGACCCAAGGTTAAATAAATTAGAAGCGCTAGTTCAGCCAGATCGTACCGTTCCTACACAAATTGAAATTGTAGATATTGCTGGGTTAGTTCGTGGTGCAAGTAAAGGCGAAGGTTTAGGTAATAAATTTTTAGCCAATATCCGTGAGGTTGATGCTATCATTCATGTGATCCGTTGTTTCGAAGATGAAAATATTCTTAGGGAAGAAGGTGCTATCAATCCGATTAGTGATAAAGAAATTATTGAGACTGAATTACAATTGAAAGACTTAGATAGCGTGGAGAAGAAGTTATCTAAAATGGAAAAAATGTTGAAGACGGGGGATGCAAAGATGAAATTAGAATATGATGTATTGCTGCAATGCAAAGAACAACTCAACAAAGGAAAAAGCATCTTATCAATGAATTTAAGTAAAGAGGAAAAAGCAGCCATTGCTGAAAACTTTTTACTGAGCGAAAAACCAGTTTTATATGTAGCTAATGTGGATGAAGCATCGATGCATACTGGTAATAAATATTCGGATGCATTAAAAGAAGCTGTTAAAAATGAAGGCGCACAGGTGATCGTGATGACCAATGCCATTGAAGCGCAAATTGCTGAATTTGACAATCCAGATGACAAGTCAATGTTTATGGAAGAATATAAAATGACTGAGCCAGCATTAGATCGTTTAATTCACTATACTTATAAATTACTTAATCTATCTACCTACTTCACCGCAGGTGTTCAAGAAGTAAGGGCCTGGACAATTCATCAAGGGTGGAAAGCACCTCAAGCGGCGAGTGTTATTCACACCGATTTTGAAAAAGGATTTATCAAAGCGGAAGTAATTTCCTACGAAGATTTTATCACTTATCAATCAGAAGCAGCTTGCCGTGAAAATGGTCGCTTAAGAATTGAAGGAAAAGAATATGTAGTGAATGATGGAGATGTAATGCACTTTAGGTTTAACGTATAAGTCAATTTCAACCCTACTCTCCTTGCACATTCATTGGCCGATTAATTCGACCATTTGAGCATATATTCAATAATAGGATTTAGCCTATTCATAGCACTTTTGCTTAAGTATACTTCTATACTTCTTGAATATATATAGTCTAGATGTAATATTTCATTATTATCCCCCATTTTAATTTTAAGGAGGTTTCCCGTCAATTCTATAACTTTAAGGTTTATCAGGTAATCCTTTTATTTAAATTAACTTTTTTTACATCATGAACCGCTACATTGCTTGCTTCAAGGCTGTTGTTATTTTTACAAGCCTTCTTTTTATTTTTTCTTCCTGTTCCAAACGTTCAGGTGATCCAAGAATTTTGGTTTTCACTAAAACAACTGGATATCACCATGAATCAATTGCTGCTGGAATCGATGCGATTGGGAAATTGGGAAATCAAAATAAATTTCTAGTAGATACCACTTCTGATGCGAGCTGGTTTACAGAAGACAGTCTAAAAAAATATTCCGCAGTCGTATTTCTAAGTACTACAGGAGATTTGTTGGACAATTATCAAGAAGCAGAATTTGAGCGTTACATTCAAGCAGGTGGTGGATTTGTGGGAATTCACGCTGCAGCGGATTGTGAATATGATTGGGGTTGGTACGGCCGACTAGTAGGCGGATATTTTGCAAGCCATCCAGGAATTACAGATACATTTAAAAACATACAACCAGGTGTATTCAACGTGGTAGATGCAAACCATATTTCAACAAAGCATCTTCCTAAGCAATGGAGCCGGACAGATGAATTTTATAGTTTTAAAAAATTAAATAAAGACGTTAAAGTATTGCTCACTATTGATGAAAAATCATACAATGGTGGCCAAAATGGAGATAACCATCCAATGGCTTGGTACCATGATTATGATGGAGGAAGAGCATTCTACACCAATCTAGGTCATACGGATGAAAGTTTTTCTGAAGCTGCTTACCTCACTCATATTTTAGGAGGAATTAAATATGCTATTGGAGAAAATAATAACCTAAACTATTCAAGAGCTACTACCCTAAAGGTTCCTGATGAAAATCGTTTCGATAAAATAAAAATGGTAAGCGGTCAATTTTACGAACCAATGGAGATGTCTATATTGCCAAATTTAGATATTTTGGTTGCTCAACGTAGAGGAGAAATCATGTTATACAAAAACGGAGATTCCGTTATCAAGCAAGTTGGTTTTTTAAATGTGTATCATAAAACGGGCAATGGAGCGAATGCAGAAGAAGGATTATTAGGCATTAAAATAGATCCTGAATTTAAAAATAATCATTATGTATTTATTTTTTATAGCCCAATTGACACATCAGTAAATAGGCTTTCCCGCTTTACATATACTAATGATAAAATTGATCTTGCTTCTGAAAAAATAGTATTACAATTTTACTCACAGCGCGAAATTTGTTGTCACACAGGAGGTTCGATTGCCTTTGATAAAGACGGATTACTTTGTTTATCAACAGGCGACAATTCAACTCCTTTCAATGAAGCGAATCAACCATTTGTAAACAATGGATATGCTCCAATAGATGACAGACCAGGTCACGAACAGTACGATGCAAGACGTAGCTCAGGCAATGCGAATGACCTTAGAGGAAAAATTTTAAGAATCAAGGTAAAGTCGGATGCAACTTATGACATTCCAGAAGGAAACCTTTATCCAAAAGGAACTGCGGGTACTCGTCCTGAAATTTATGTTCAAGGAAATCGTAACCCTTTCCGAATTTCAATTGACCAAAAAAATAATTTCTTGTACTGGGGTGAAGTAGGTCCAGATGCGGGTAAAGATAGTTTTGACGTTCGTGGACCAAGAGGTTATGATGAAGTGAATCAAGCAAGAAAAGCAGGTTTTTTTGGATGGCCACTTTTTGTAGGAAATAATTATGCGTATCATAAATACGATTATAGTATAGGTAAAACAGATTATTTATTTGATACTGCTAAACCGATTAATGACTCAAGAAATAATACGGGTATTAAAGAATTACCTCCTGCTCAACCAGCCTTTATTTGGTATCCTTATGCCAACTCAAAGGATTTTCCTCAGGCAGGAAGTGGTGGACGAAATGCAATGGCAGGTCCTGTTTATTACACAGATATGTATCCTCAAGCAACTAGATTACCAGATTATTTTAATAAAAAATTATTCATTTATGATTGGATAAGAGGCTGGGTAAAAGTAGTGACTATGAAACCCAATGGCGATTTTGACAAGATGGAACCATTTATGGGAAGCACTAAATTTAAATCCTTGATTGATATGGAAGTGGGTCCTGATGGAAAATTATACATACTAGAATATGGAAATGGATGGTTTCAACAAAATCCAGATGCAGGTCTTTCTAGAATTGAATTTAATCCTGGAAATCGTTCTCCAAAAGTTAATTCATTCACGATTGATAAAACTTCAGGCAGCTTACCTTATACTATTCAAGCCACTGCTGAAGCAACTGATCCTGAAAAAGATGCCCTTCATTATGTATGGAACTTAGGAAATGGAATTACAAAAGAAACTACTGAACCTACGCTTAAATATACTTATGATAAACCAGGTGAATACACGATCACGGTTTCTGTAAGTGATAACAAAGGAGCTTCTACCAAGAGCAAAGAGATTGTTGTATATGCAGGAAATCAAGCTCCAGTAGTGAATTTTGTTATTCCTGGAAATAAAACTTTCTATTTCGCTAATAAGCCAGTTGCCTATAGTTTACAAATAGAAGACAAGGAAGATCCGACGGCAATTAAAAGAGTTGAAAGTATTTTTATTTCAGCTGATTATGTTCAAGGTTTAGACAAAGCCTCTGCTTCTTTAGGTCATCAAGTCATGACAGAAGCCTTGGTTGGTAAGAGCTTGATAGAATCGAATGATTGTAAGTCGTGCCACAAACAAGCAGAAAAATCAGTAGGACCTTCATTTTTAGATGTAGCCAAACGTTACCAAAAAGATCCAGGAGCAGCTGCAAATTTGGCTACTAAAATCATTAAAGGAGGTTCGGGCGTTTGGGGTGAAGTAGCAATGGCAGCTCATCCTAATTTGAAAGAATCGGAAGCAAAACAAATCGTTGCTTGGATTCAAACCTTGGCTAGTACCTCAGAAATTAAAAAATCGCTTCCAGTAAATGGATCAATTAAAGATGCAACGCTGGGGAAACCGATCAAACAAAATGGCGTATTAGTTCTTTCTGCTACTTATATTGATAAAGCTGAAACTGGATTAAAGCCATTGAGTGCATTAGGATCCGTTGCCTTAAGAAATCCATTATTGAATTTTAATAGAGCGAATAACTTATCTAAATATACCGCTTCAACAACTGACGATAATTTCTTATTGATTGTTCCAAAAACCACTGGTTCATTCAGTATTGACAATATCGATCTTACGGGTATTAGTTCAGCTGAACTTAGCTTTGTATGGGAAAAAGCCCCTACCAGCAATTATCATTTTGAAATCAGACTAGATTCACCCAATGGAACAAAAATAGGTGAGGCTAATTTAGAAGCGGGAAAAAATAATGGTGTTAAACTTCCAGAAAGTAAAATAGCTACAGCAAGTTTACTACTCAATCTGCAAGCGACTGCTGGTAATTTACATAATATTTTTATTGTTAGTAAAGCCGATAATTCAGCAGAACCCAATACATTAAAATTATCAACCATTTTATTTTCATCTAAATGATAAATCACTAAATTAATATGGATAAGCCAGGTAATTTTACCTGGCTTATCTTTTTCCATTCCCTATCATTGATTATATTTGCAACCCGTTTATTAAATAGTCTTTAGGCAACGGGGGTATTTATCAATTGAATTGCTACCAACTATAATGTATCAAAAAAAAGAAGGTACAAACAAACTTTATACCTTCTTATACGTTATTACCTACCCAATGAAACAGCCCATAAAATAATTAGTGAGGAGAATTTATCTTCCAAACTATTAAAATAAATTTTAACTGGACAAAAATTAAAAAATGAAAAAAACTTTCTTAAACCTATTGATGGTAATCTTTACTTTGAATGCATTTGCTCAACAGTCTTCAAAAATTTCTGGAAAAATTACCGATGCTTCTTCTAAAGCAATAGTAGGTGCAAGTGTTCGTTTATTAAATACATCCATAGGATCAGTAACTGATCAAAATGGAGCTTTTACACTTTCAAATGTAAGTCCAGGTTCACTTACCCTTCAAGTGTCAGCGAATGGCTATGCAGATTATAGCAGTTCAGTGAATACTTCTACAACCAATGCTCCCTTGAATATTCAGATGCAACTATCGCCTAAAATGCTAGACAAGGTAGTAGTAACCGCACAAAAAACAGAAGAGCTTTTGCAGCAAATCCCTGCGAGTATTACATCAATATCTTCAAGACAGGTAGAAGAATACAGATTGTGGAATAGCAAAGATCTTTCGGCAATTGTTCCTAATTTATACACTGCAGATCCAGGGGATAGAAGAAACGTTTCATCTCTTAGAGGTATTGCTACCACCTCCTATGATCCAGCAGTAGCTACCTATATCGACGGGGTAAATCAGTTTAATTTGGATACTTATATTGCCCAGTTATTTGATGTAGAACGCATAGAAATTTTAAGAGGTGCTCAAGGTACTTTATATGGAAGAAATGCTACAGCGGGTGTAATCAATATTATTACAAAGCAGCCAAGTAATAAAGCAAGTAGTTTTATGGAAATAACCAATGGCAATGCCGGATTACAAAGGTACTCTGGCGGATTCCGTTTGCCATTGATCAAAGACAAATTGTACTTTGGTATGGCAGCTTTATATGATAAATCAAATGGATTTTATACCAATCAGTTTAACAATACTAAATTTGACAAACAGAATAGCTTGACCGGAAATTATTATGTAAAATACTTGCCAACTGATAAATGGGCAATTACTTTGAATGTAAAACACAATAACAACCGCAACAAAGGAGCTTTTCCACTAGTATCAGGAATTGAGGATGCATTGAAGAATCCTTTTCAATTGAGTCAGAATGCAGTATCCAATATGGTTGACAATATTTTCAATGCTTCTTTGTCAGCTAACCATTTTGGAAAAAATATTAGTTTTAGTTCACAAACTGCTTACCAATCCAATTACCGTATTTACGAAAATCCAATGGATGCAGATTTTTCTCCCATCGATGGTATAACACTCATTAAAAATTATGGTAAAGATTGGAATAAGGTAAAAGTATTAACACAGGAATTTAAATTCTCCTCTCCTGCTGCTTCAAGCTCTGCATTTAAGTGGACAGCGGGTGCTTACTTTTTTCATCAAGACAATCCAACCAAACAAGGGATTCACTTTGGCGAAGATGCAGCAATGGTAGGGTCTCCAGACATAAATTATTCACTTATCAATAGTACAAAAACTAAGAGCAATGGAGTCGCCTTATTTGCTCAAGGTACATATGCGTTGACCAGCAAATTAAATTTCACAGCAGGTATTCGTTATGACAATGAAAAAAATGAACAATCCATTCTTGGAGAATATCAAATGGACCCAGATCCTACTCCTATTTTTGATTATCGTTCAGATACTTCTGCGAGTGCATCTTTTAATGCAGTATCACCGAAACTTTCGCTTAGTTATTCTGTAAGCGATAATAATTTACTATTTACAAATTATAGCAAAGGTTTCCGTGCAGGTGGACTTACTCCTTTATCTTCTGATCCATCTCAACCTGCTTTGTTTGCATTTCAACCTGAATACAGTAATAACTTCGAGATTGGTATTAAAAATAGTTTGTTAAACAATCAATTGTTG
Organism: Ferruginibacter sp.; assembly: GCA_030831945.1. Lineage (GTDB taxonomy): Bacteria > Bacteroidota > Bacteroidia > Chitinophagales > Chitinophagaceae > Ferruginibacter. Next base: position 5,047 of record JAURKC010000029.1, on the reverse strand, counting down.
ATCAATATCACAGCGTTTTATTCTGGAGTGACAGATGCACAGGTTCCAACCCTTGTTTTGCCAGACGCTGTTACCATTACTAAAAATACAGGTAAGTTAACCAGTAAGGGTTTAGAATTAGAAAGCCATGCATTGTTGAATTGTTTTCAATTGGATTATAATTTAGGATACACCGATGCTAATTTTAAAGATCTTAAATTGGCACAATACGGATCTGAGGTTGACTTAGCAGGGAAAAAACAAATATTTACTCCGGATGTAACTTCTATGTTTGCTGCACAATACGGAACAACTATTTCAAAGAAAAATCAATTAAAAATAACCTTTAGAGGAGAGTGGAAATATATAGGAAAACAATATTTTGATTTAGGAAATAACTTATCACAAAATTCTTATAACCTACTTAATTCAAGTGTTAGTATTAGTGCACCTAAATGGTCTCTAAAATTTTGGGGACGTAATCTTGGTAATGTAAATTATGTAGGATACGGATATGATTTTGGAGCAGTTAGACTAGGTGATCCAAAAACTTATGGAGTTACCTTGGGTATAAAGATGTAATTCACAACAAGCTGTTTTAAAAAAGAGGTTATCTCTCCATAAAGAGATAACCTCTTTTTTTTTGGCTCTTTTCAATGTATAAGAGGTAAAATTGAGCCCATTATACCCTCCATCAACCACTTATATAAAAATGTACCCAATTTGATTTTCATGCTGTAATTTTGACAAATGCGAAAAACGCTCAACATACTTCAGAATTCAATACGCCTTACCTTTCAGGAATTAAGGGTTAATAAATTAAGAACCGCGCTTAGCCTTACCGGGGTGGCCTTTGGTATCTTTTGTATTATTGGTGTATTGGCAACTGTAAATAGTTTAGAACGTAATATCCAAAATGAGGTAAGCAGTCTAGGGAGCAATACCATCTATATTGATAAATGGGAATATAGTGGCGGTCCGGATAAGCCTTTTTGGAAATTCAGGGCTCGTCCAGTGATGAAATACGAAGAAATGGATCTCATCAAAGTTCGTTCTGAACTCATGGATGATATCAGTTTTTTAGTTAGAGCAAGTGGCAATATCTCTCACAATGATGATGTAATGCAAAATGCATCAGTGTATGGAATTGTAGAATCACAAATGAAAATTCAACCCATTTCCTTTTACCAAGGTCGATTTATTTCTTCCGCAGAATTTGAAAGTGGCTCTGCCGTTGGATTAATAGGATATGACAATGCAGAGAAATTATTTGGTTCTGCTGATAGAGCGTTGGGTAAAAGTTTTGAAATAAAAGGAAAAAAAGTAAATATCATAGGTGTCATAAAAAAAGAAGGTAAAAATTTTATTGGATGGGATTATGATAACTGTGTAATGCTTCCTTACAAATTTTGCAAACAAATTGTAAGAGTAGAATATGCCAATCCGGTATTGATTGCAAAAGGAAAAGATAAGATAACACCTACTGCAATGATGGATGAGCTAAGGGGTATCATGAGACAGATTCGCAGATTGAGTCCTACGCAGGAAGATAATTTTTCACTCAATAGTGTAGAAGCATTTAGTAAAGCAATCACCGGATTATTTAGTACCGTAAATATTGTGGGTGGATTAATTGGTATTATCAGTTTGATTGTAGGGATGTTTGGAATTGCCAATATTATGTTTGTAACAGTAAAAGAAAGAACCAGTGTGATTGGGTTAAAAAAAGCGATTGGTGCAAAAAGTGGAAGTATCTTATTTGAGTTTTTATTAGAAGCTACTATCCTGTGTTTAATGGGAGGCGCTATTGGTTTAACCATGGTTTATATACTTACTCTAATTCTTTCGGGCCCTCTAGATTTTCCAGTATATGTATCACTTCCCTTATTGATTAGTACAGTAATCATTTGCTTGGTGGTGGGTATTTTAGCTGGAATATTCCCTGCTTCTAGAGCTGCTAAAATGGATCCAGTAGTAGCGATTAGGAGTAAATAAATATTCCCCATTCAATACTAATAAATTATCCATGTATTTTTATTGGCATTTAAGATAATTGTTTAAAAAAATCTATTCAGTTATTTTTGTACAATGGTTGGTAAACAATCCGATAATCATAACGAAAATTCCGAACAAATTAAGCCAATGGGCGAGGTAACTATATTAGCGATTGAATCTTCCTGCGATGATACTGCTGCTGCTGTTTGTAGCAACGGAAAAATATTATCCAATATCATTGCTAACCAAGCGGTGCATGAAAAATATGGTGGCGTAGTTCCCGAATTAGCTAGTAGAGCTCATTTACAAAATATTGTTCCAGTAGTAACCGAGGCATTGAAAGTGGCAGACTGTAGCCTTTCATCCATTGATGCCATTGCCTTTACTCAGGCACCTGGTTTGATAGGTTCCTTATTGGTAGGCGCTCAATTTGCTAAGTCATTGGCGCTTTCTTTAGATAAGCCCTTGATAGCGGTTCATCATATGCAAGCCCATGTATTGGCTAATTTAATTGCAGATGAAAAACCTTCTTTTCCTTTTTTATGTTTGACAGTAAGTGGAGGTCATACTCAAATAGTGCTTTGTGAAAGTCCATCGAAGATGAAAGTAATTGGAGAAACCATTGATGATGCGGCGGGTGAAGCCTTTGACAAGACGGCTAAATTATTGGGACTACCCTACCCTGGTGGTCCTTTAGTGGATAAATATGCACAACAAGGAAATCCCAATCGATTTCAATTTCCAGAACCAAAAATACCTGGATTAAATTTTAGTTTCAGCGGACTCAAAACTTCTATTTTATATTTTTTAAATAATGCGGGAACTAGCAATGTATTTAAAGAAGAGTTTAAAGTATCGGAAACAGATAAAAAAATATTCATAGAACAAAATCTCGCTGACATCTGTGCCTCTGTGCAAGACAGAATTATTTCTATCCTTATCAATAAGTTAAAGAAGGCAGCAAAAGAATATAATATCAATCACATATGTATAGCGGGCGGAGTGAGTGCGAATAGCGGTTTAAGAAAGGCACTAAAAGAAACGGGTGAAAAAATGGGTTGGCAAACTTTTATTCCTGCCTTTCAATACTGTACCGATAATGCAGCAATGATTGCTATTACAGCTCATTTCAAATATTTAAACAATGATTTTTCTGATTTAAGTATTAGCCCATCACCCAGAGCTATTTGGTCATAAAATGGATGGGATATTTAGTCAGTAATTCTCAAATACAAAAAGTATCCTTTTAAAATAATATTTTCATTTATTATCAACCAATCCATTGGCCAACACCTACTTTCAATTTAAGCAATTCACTATCGAGCAGCAAAACTGCGCTATGAAAGTATGTACTGATGCTTGTTTGTTTGGAGCCATCCTAGCAGAGAAAATTTACCGAGAAAAAAATAAGGTAAGCAACCTACTAGATATTGGAACAGGTACCGGCTTATTAAGTTTACAAGTAGCACAAAAAAACAGTATCTCCATTGATGCAGTAGAAATAGACAGAGATAGTTATGAACAGGCCCAACAAAATTTTAGCAACTCTCCGTGGAGTGAAAAATTGCGTATTTATAATACTGATATTTTAAATTTTGTTGCTGATAAAAAATATGATTGCATTATTTCAAATCCTCCCTTTTACGAAGGCGATTTAAAATCGGATAACTCAAAAAAGAATGCAGCCAAACATGATAGTACTTTAAAATTAGAACAGCTTTTAAAAGTAATCGAACAGCAGCTATCGCCCACAGGTTATTTTGCGGTGCTACTCCCCTATCAAAGAGTAGACTATTTTATCACCTTAGCAGCTGACTTTAATTACAAGGTTCAAGAAAAATGGATGATTAGACCAACTGACGCCCATCCTTTTTTTAGAGGAATTTTATTTTTCAGTCTTGCTAAAACTGAAATTATAACCAAAGAAATTTCCATTAAAGATTCCACAGGAAACTACACAACAAAATTTGTGGACTTATTAAAGGATTATTATTTACAGCTTTAATACCTAGCCTCAACAAGAAAATTATCGACCTTAGATGCAAGTTTAAAGGAGGAGCCGGTATATTTGTACTATGAATTATTTTGAATTATTTGGCCTTCCTATTTCACTCAAGGTAGAGACTAGTTCACTAGCAAAAAAGTACTTTGAATTGCAAAGGGAATTTCATCCTGATTTTTATACCCAATCCGATGAAACAGAGCAGCAAGATGCGCTAGAAAAATCGGCTGAAATTAATAAGGGGCTAAAAATATTACAAAACCCTGATGCGACGCTTCTATATGTATTACAGTTAAAGAATTTGCTGACAGAAAACGAAAAGTATGAGTTGCCCCCTGAGTTTTTAATGGATATGATGGAGCTCAATGAAAAGTTGGTAGAGCAAGACCCTGATTCATTTTCAAAGGAGGTGGCGCAATTGGAAGAAAACCTGCAGAGTGAGGTAAAAGAAATTATCGATCAGTACGACAATGAAAGCATCAGCGAAGAGAACTTACAAAAACTAAAAGAATTTTATTTTAAGAAAAAATACTTGCAACGTATTTTGGACAGGATAACTGATTAATGTAATATTGCAGTCCGTTAGAAGTTCTTCAAAAGTGAAGGTAACCTAACAAGAGCAGGCCCATGTGGCGGAATTGGTAGACGCAGCAGACTCAAAATCTGCCATTCGCAAGGGTGTGAAGGTTCGATTCCTTTCGTGGGCACATAATTAGACTTAAGGCGATTCTTAACAGAATCGCCTTTTTCTTTTTCAGCGCAAAGGCTTACCAGTAAAGGAATTTCGTTGAATATTAAGTTTACTTTAGAAGTTCGAACTACCCCATTTTGCTTGTTATACATAATACCCTCCGGAAACACCATCTTTTGCAAATGCTGTTTCTTCTCGTAATCTGCAGAAATCCAGGCCTGGCTTAGGTTTTGTGAAATCGATAGACAATTTTCAACTATTTTTTCTATGTTCGAACTACTGAGTGTGGCAGAGTCAATTCCCTTACTTAATTCTCCGATCTCATCTCGGAGCTGCTGGGCGTGTTTATTATAAATATCTTCCGTTATTTGATCACTTAT
>JAURKC010000028.1 GCA_030831945.1 Ferruginibacter sp. | reverse complement strand
AAAATTACTATCAAATAAAATATTTACTACCAATTTATAATGATAAAAAAGAATTGTTATTGCTAAAGAATTGTTTGCTATGAAAAATTATCTTAAGAAAATTACACCGTTCCTATTAATCAATTTACTACTGATGTCATTTGCAAAGGAAGTAAAATCGCAAGGACGAATGGTGAGAGGGGCAGAAAAAACGGAGTATGCTTTGCCTACTAATGTAGCCGACTTTTATGTTTCACCGAAAGGTAGCGACGCTTGGTCGGGTAAACTAGCAGAACCTAATAAGAATGGCACTGATGGGCCATTTGCAACCATCGCCAAGGCAAAGGAAGCTGTTCGTTTATTAAAATTGACCGTTTATAAGCCAAAGAAAAAAGCAGTTGATCCTCGTTTTAAAGGAACACCTCACTTATTAGGAACTGGAAGAGATATTTTGGTTTTAATTCGTGGGGGAGTTTATTCATTAGATAAAGGACTTGAGTTTACAGCAGCCGATGGAGGAGAAAGAGTAGAGACGGATTTACCTACTGGTGCATTTGAATATCATGAGCTAAAAGATTACTATGTCACTTATGCAGCCTATCCAGGAGAGAAAGCAATTATTTCAGGAGGTGAAAAAATTACTGGATGGACAAAAGAAAATAATGGAGCTTGGAAGGCTTCCATTCAAAAAGAAGGTATTAATGATTTATATGCTAATGGAAAAAGACTAACGTTAGCGCGTACTCCTAATAGTGGTTTTTTTTATACAGAAGGTCAGCCGACAGACTCATTTTCTTTTCAATTTAAAACAGGCGATCTAAAATCATGGAATGATATAGAGACTAACCGGATTCATATGACCGTTCGCTGGAGCGGCATACATACCAGTATGGCAAGGGTAGACGAAAAAAATAATACCGCTTATTTAGCTAGCTCCGCTCCAGACATGCTCATTGTTCCACCAAAATATTATGTAGAAAATTTAGCCGCTTTGATGGATACAACCAATGAATGGTTTTATAATAAAAAAAATAACACCATCCATTTTATTCCAAGTGAAGAGATAAAAGATCCTAATCTATCAGAAGTATCTTTTCCCAAGCTTAGTAACTTACTATCCGCTAGTGGTACAAGAGAAAAGCCTATAAGAAATTTACGTTTTTACAATCTCAACTTTCAAAATACGCTAGCAGGCGGTGGAGGAACAGTCACCTTTCAATATGCAAAAAACTGTGAGTTATTAAAGAATACCATTGAAAATGTAAGTCAAGCAGCCATCCATTTTGGCATTGGATCTTATCATAATTTAATCAGTAGAAATATCATCAATGATTCCAAAGGCAGCGGCATTATTGTAGCCGGTGAACCCAAACCAGAAAATTGGGAGGATGTAGTGAGTGATAATACCATTTCCTTTAACAAGATTACCAATGTTGAGATAGCTGCTACCGGAATTTCCACTTACAATGCCATCAGAAGTACCGTTAGCAATAACTATATCAATAATGTTGGCAGCTATGGTATCACACTAGGGTCTTGGCCAAACATTGAAGAGACAAGTGATGGAAGCCATCTTGCAGAATTTAATCATCTGTCCTTCACCAATATGAAACGTGACGATGAAGGTGGAATTGCGGTATATGGATTGAGTCCAGGCTCAGTAGTTAGAAATAATTTGATTCACGATGTTCATCCTGCAGAAACGAACGAGAATGTAGCTTTGTTTTTTCAGAACATGTCATCTGGATGGAAGGTTTATGACAATACCTATTACAATCTAAAACAAGGTGAGATGAAACTTTGTGCTTGTTATTTGGTTGATAATTTTTATGAAAATAATATTGTCGTAGAATCTCCAAAAAATAAACCGGAAGAGATTATTGAAGGTGCAGTTAAATTATCCTATACCAACCTAGCTATTAAACCAATTGATGCACCAATAACTGGACATGAATTTTTAATTACTGCCAATATTTCAAATGCAGGTTCAACTGGAATGGAAGATATTTATTTATATGTTGATGGCAAAGTAGTCAATGCAAAAAAGCTTCCATTTTTAGCTAATAATGATCGTAAGATTGAGTTTAAATACAAATTTTGTGATCCAGGAAAACATATAGTTGCCATTGGAAAATCATCGACAAAAGAAATAGTAGTAAAGGGCAATCCCATTTACCTAATTTATCGAAACTTACAATCAAAGGTTAAAGAAATACCAGCAGGTGATTCATTAGAAATTAATACCGAAGCTTTGAATATGCGCGCTGAAAGCCTCACACAAAAAATTGTTCTTACAATGGATGGAAAGATTACTGCTAGCCAATCCATTCATTTTCAAGAGAACGAATCCAAACAAATTAGGTTTTCTGTTCTTCCCTCCATAGGATTTCACACAATAACCATTGGAGATCAACCACCTATTAAAGTGCATGTTTATCCGGTACAAAAAATTGATATTTCTAAATTATCTTTTTTAACCTATACCACTACTACTGCTAAACCCAGTAAATTTAATTTTGATGCAAAGCAAAATCATTTTGAAATAACTGCAGCAGGAACTGATTTTCTTCATGCGGAAGATTCTTATGGAACAATTTATCTAAAACAAGCGATTGAAGGCAATTTTGTAGCAACAGTAAAAGTGGTAGGCTTTAGCGAAGGAATTAGTGAATGGTTTAGAGCGGGTATTTTTGTTCGCAATGACTTATCAAAAGGTGATGGAAAGAAACCAGCGACACTAGGTTCATTTCTTCTATTTTCAACTACAAAACGCTGTGGTGCGCAATGGGATGAATTTGGAGATGGTTGTATGCACAATACAAAATCAAAAAATTATGGAGTAGACAACCCAATACCAGTATGGATTAAGCTGGTTCGTCATGGTAATAGCTTTACAGGGTATTACAGCTTTGACGGAAAAAATTGGACCATTTCTCGCGAATCAGGCGATATTCCAGGCATGGCTACTAAGATGGATATTGGATTAGCAGGAGGAGCAAATGACCAGAAAGTTTCTACCGTAAGGTTTGAAGATTTTCAACTATCTGTAGAGAAAAAATAATATAGAAATTTTCAAATGCACAGTTTTTAAATCGATTGATTCAAAAACTGTGCATACCATTTCCCTGAATCCTTAACAATTCTTTGTTGTGTTTTGAAATCAATGTGAATCAAACCAAATTTTGGAGTAAATCCCTCTGCCCATTCAAAATTATCCATGAGGGTCCAAACAAAATAGCCATTTACTTTTACGCCTTCTTTTTTAGCACACAAAACCTGTTCGATATGATCATTTAAATAGTTAACTCGTGCAGTATCTTCAATCCTTCCATTCTGTAAGGCATCTTTAAAGGCAACGCCATTTTCTGTAACTATAATTTCTTTGATTGCAGGATAATTATTGAATTTTTTTAAGGCTTCATAAATACTGGGAGGATATACTTCCCAATCCATCTGAGTAAAGGGTACATTTCTTTTACTAGCCTTGATAATTTTGGCATTGACAAAAGGTACGAAAGGAGAATATTTAATTAATTCTCTCGTATAATTCTGAAGGCCTATAAAGTCCATGTCGAAAGCAAGATTCACCTCATCATCTGGCTTCATATAACGCTCTATTCTATTTAATACGGCTAAGTCTTTTGTTGGATAGCCCATGCCTAGCAAGGGTTCTATAAACATTCTATTGATTAAGGCATCTACTTTAGCCGTAGCCTTAATATCTCTAACAAGATTAGGTCGGTAAGGCTCAAGATGAGAATAAGAAAAGGTAGTACCTATTTTTGCATCTGCACAAAGTGACCTCACTATTCTGCCCCCTTCGGCCTGACATAAAGCGGCATGATGTGCTGCAGCTAAAAAATTGCCTAAGCCTTTTTTACCCGGAGCATGAACGCCTAAAAAATAACCCGCACCGGTAAATACCATTGGCTCATTTAATATCATCCAATGCTTTACTCTATCACCAAAATTTTTAATACAACATTCAACAAATTCACTAAACCACTGAATAATCGATCGATTGACCCATCCACCCTTTTGTTGCAATGCATCAGGCAAATCCCAGTGATATAAGGTTACCCAAGGAACTACCCCTTGAGCTAAACAAGAATTAATTAAACGATTATAGAAATCAATCCCTTTTGGATTAACTTGACCAATACCGTCAGGAAAAACGCGAGACCAAGAAATAGAAAATCGATAAATTGGAATATTTAATTGTCGAATGAGCGCAATATCCTCTTCAAATTTTTCATAAAAATTACAGGCTTCATTGCCATTTTCGCCTAGTAAAATATTTCTTTTTTTTTGAGAAAATTTATCCCAAATAGACGGACCTTTGCCATCCACATTATGCGCTCCTTCTATTTGATAAGCTGCAGTAGAAACGCCCCAATTAAAACTGTCTCCGAAATCTTTTCTGGTAAAACTCATTTTAATTAATCTGCAAGCTGAAGTAATATTTTACCTAAACTTTTATTTTTTAATTTTTTTACGGAGTAGATAGATTCTCCCAATATCGCCTTTGGATTGACTGTTGCAGCGCCATGTTTTTTCAAAACCATATCAATGATTTTTTCTGTATCATCAGGATAATCAACTGGTATGTATTGATCAGAGTCTAACCAGGCTTGGATGGTAGCGATATGCTTTTGCTTTAAGCTTTTGATGACTGGCACTCCAATTTTTTTTAAAGCCGCTGCATTACACTGCTGTTCATACTGCCCTTTCATAGGGATCGCTAATAATTTCTTTTTTAAATATAATGCTTCAGCTGGTGTCTCAAATCCTGCTCCACATAAAATTCCTTTACAATTGAGTAAGCTATTGATAAAATCATCATTGTTAATTGGACGAATGTGAATATTTTTTTCTTTGTACTCCTTTTTGGTATGCTTACTAAATACCTCCCACTGAACATTTTTAAAAGTTGATAATACTTTTATAATTCTTTCATCACTATATGCTGGCAAGTAAACGGTGTAATATTTTTTTGATTCAGCAATAGCATTTCTTATTTGGTCGCGGATAACTGGAGTGAAAATATTTTGATCAAATTTTTCAAAATGAAAACCATAAGAATCAGTAACTGGAGCGTAGTTATTTAAGACTGCTTTTCCAACAGGGTCTATTTTTTTGGGCTTAGGAGATTTTTTATTGATTACCGCACTTTGATGGCTAAGTCCAATACAAGCCTTGTGTTTCATTTTGCATGCCCAAGCACTTACCGGCTCAAAATCATTGATCACTAAATCGTAGTCTTCTACTGGAAGACTATTGATTTCTTTAAAGAGTTGTTTTAAGTTACTTTTCTTATAGGTTGCAATCAAATCTATTCCACCTTTTTTTCCGAAAATAAAACTAAGTCCTTTGAAAGTATATTTCACTGGATAAGGTAATGATACATCCGCTTGAATACCACTCACTAAAATATCTACTTCGCCTTTTTGCTGAAGTATTGGAATAATATCCCTTGCACGGCTCAAATGCCCGTTTCCTGTACCTTGTATTGCGTATAATATTTTCATTTTTGACGCATTAAATTAAATTCTTCCACTAAATTATCGAATAGCTCACCATCATTGAGATCATCTTCTTCAGCAATAGACGATTCCTTATTATCCAACTTCATTTCATTTTCATTAAATCGATAAATACTCCATTCATTATTAACATACTCTAAGGCAGTTAAATTCTCGATCCAATCGCCACTATTGAGGTACATCGTTTTACCTTGATCGTTAGTAATTTCTCTCATTTCTGGTTGATGGATATGACCACACACTACAAAGTCATATTTATTTTCAATAGCAATATCTGCAGCAGTTTGTTCAAAACTGTTAATAAATTTTACGGCAGATTTGACACTATTTTTAATTTTTTTTGAAAGAGAAAGCTTTCCCTTTTTAAACACTTTTTCCGAAATGAAATTGACTACGCGATTAATCAATATCAAAGTGTCATACCCTATCGCACCTAACTTGGCAAGCCACTTGCTATGTTGCATCGTAATATCAAACACATCTCCGTGAAAAAACCAGGCAGTTTTTCCATTCTCTAAGGGTAATATCACTTTATTTACTATTCTTAAGGAACCCATTTTAAAGCCAACAAACTTACGCAGCATCTCATCGTGATTACCGGTAATATAGTAGATCTTAACTCCCTTACCCATCCAATGAAGGATTTGTTTAATCACTTTCATGTGGGCCTTTGGCCAATATCTTTTACTAAACTGCCATATATCAATGATATCACCATTGAGAATAACAATTTTAGGCTTTACAGATTTAAGGTAATGAAGAAGCTCAGTAGCATGGCAACCATAAGTGCCAAGATGGACGTCAGAAAGGACAAGGATATCTAATTTTCTTTTTTTTACTTTATCCATTAACGGATTTTGTAAATTTTAAACGCGTGGTAAAACGCAGAGAAAAGGGTTACAAATAGAGCAGCTGAAATTTTTTGTACTAAAAAACGTAGATTTTCCATATAGAAAAAATTATATACCTATTTACAAAATAACAGATTCAATGTAAACAAATCTTTACGCTAATGTTACCGGAAGGTTAACAATTGCCTATTTTCAACAAGGATACTTAATACTGTAAGTCTAAATACTGCTTCAAATTGTATCAAAAAGGACCAGAAAAACATACCTTTAAATCAAGTTATCATTGATAAAAAATTACTGCCATTCAACTTATCAAAAGAATATTATGAAAAAATGCTTACTTAAAACGCTACTTTTTATTACACTCATCAGCCAGCTTTCTTTCAAAATAAATAATGAGCAAAAGAAATTTGAAGCTGATATCATTATTTACGGAGGAACTTCAGCAGCTGTTATTGCTGCTGTTCAGGCAAAAAAATTAGGTAAATCAGTAATCATCGTTTCCCCTGCAAAGCATTTAGGTGGCTTATCTTCGGGAGGATTGGGCTTTACAGATATCGGCAATAAATCAGTTATTGGAGGTCTGGCTAGAGATTTTTATCACCGCATTTTTTTACATTATCAAATGGATCGTTCTTGGATCTGGCAGAAAAAAGAAGCCTATGGAAATAAAGGTCAGGGTACGCCTGCAATAGACGGCAATGCTAGAACCATGTGGATATTTGAACCTCATGCTGCAGAAGATGTATTCAATGATTATATCAAAGAAAATAACCTTACTGTCTTCAATGAAGAATGGATAGATCGTGAGAAGGGTATTACCATGCAAGCGGGTAAAATAATTGCGGTTCGTACACTGAGTGGAAAAGTTTTTAGTGGAAAAATGTTTATTGATGCAACTTATGAAGGAGATTTAATGGCTGCTGCAAAAGTGAATTACGAGATTGGCAGGGAATCTAATAATAAATATAATGAGCGGTGGAATGGAATACAAACAGGTGTATTTCAACATGGCCATTATTTTAAAACAAAAATTGATCCTTACAAAGTACCCGGTATTCCTAGTAGCGGACTACTTCCATTGATCTCTAATGAAAAAGTTGGCGTTAATGGGGAGGGTGATAAAAAAGTACAAGCTTATTGCTTTCGCATGTGTTTAACAACTAACCCTAATAATAAAGTTGCATTTACCAAACCAGTAGACTATGATCCATCGCGATATGAACTGCTCATCAGGGTATTCAATTCAGGATGGAGAGAATTATTTCAAAAATTTGATCCTATCCCTAATCAAAAAACAGATGTCAATAATCATGGCCCCTTTAGTACAGACTATATTGGAATGAATTATGATTATCCGGACGCTTCTTACCAAAGAAGAAAAGAAATTATTCAAGCGCACGAGAATTATCAAAAAGGACTACTATATTTTATTGCTACCGATCCAAGAATACCTGCTGATGTTCAAAAAGAATTCAATACTTGGGGGCTTGCTAAAGATGAGTTTACAGACAACGGCAACTGGCCCAATCAAATTTATGTAAGAGAAGCAAGAAGAATGATGAGTGATTATGTGATGACAGAAAATGAAGTCATGTCAAAAAAAGCTGTTCCAGAATCCATTGGTATGGGCTCCTATAGTTTGGATTCACATAATATTCAACGAATAGTAATGCCCGATGGCTCTGTACAAAATGAAGGAGATATTGGAGTGGGCGCTCCCCAACCTTATGAAATATCTTACCGAGCAATTATTCCAAAAGAATCACAATGCAAAAACTTGCTAGTACCAATTTGTATTTCTTCTTCCCATATTGCCTTTGGCTCTATCAGAATGGAACCTGTCTTTATGATTCTAGGTGAATCAGCTGCAACCGCTGCATCCATTGCCATTGATGACCAAGTGAATGTACAAAAGGTAGATTATACCAAACTTAAACAGAAATTATTAGACCAAAATCAAGTACTTAGTTTTAAAAAATAAAATGAGGTAGTCAAAAATAATATATTTCAAAATGAAAAAACTCCTTGTATTACTTAGTCTTTTTACCTCAATGAGTAGCTCTTTTTCACAAATAAAGAAAAAAGAAAAAGCGCAAAACATTTTGGTGATATTAAGTGATGACCAAAGTTATAATACCTTGAGTATTTTAGGCAATAAGGAAATTCATACACCCAATTTAGACCGATTGGCAAAAGAAGGAATGCTATTTTCACAAGCCCATGTGATGGGTGGACATCAAGGTGCCATCTGCATTCCTAGTAGAGTTATGCTACTCACTGGAAGGTATATCAACAGATTGCCGGGAGATGGTGCAAGGATACCTGACAGCCTAGTGAGTTTGCCAGAAGTGTTACGCACCAAGGGTTATACTACCTACCACACAGGTAAATGGCATAGCGATAAGGCAGCTCATCACCGTTTTTTTAGTGATGGCGGAGATATTTTTTTTGGAGGAATGCATTTTAAAGACGAAGGTGGGCAAGAGCATCCTACGGTGTATCCATATGATCCAAGGGGACTTTATCCTGCGTCATTAAAAAGAAGAAGCGATACTTTTAGCACCCAATTATATGCTGAAAATGCGATCAACTTTTTGAATAGTGCCAAAGCAAAATCACAACCTTTCTTTTGTTATGTAGCTTTTACCTCCCCACATGATCCAAGAACTCCTCCTCCTGCCTACCAAAATAAATACAAAGCCAATTCAATATCTGTACCTCCCAATTTTTTACCCCAACATCCATTTGACAATGGAGATCTGAAAGTGAGAGATGAAAAATTATTACCCAGACCATTAACAACCGAAGCTGTGCAAAATGAGATAGCATTGTATTACGGGATGATAAGCGAAATGGATTTTCAGGTAGGAAGAATTTTAGATGCGCTTGAAAAAAATCATTTAAAAGAAAATACACTCATAGTTTTTGCAGGTGACAATGGCTTAGCTGTTGGCCAGCATGGTTTATTGGGAAAGCAAAATTTATATGAACATAGCATTCGAGTACCTATGATTATAGCAGGTAAAGGCGTTCCAAAGGGGACTGTCTACAAAGGATTTAATTATTTAAGCGATATCTCTCCTACTATTTATAACTACTTGGATATACCACAGCCCAATTCAGTAGAGGGCAAAAGTTTAATGCCAGTTTTCAGTCAACCGAATATAGTGATTAGAAAAAACATCTATAATGTTTATGGTAATTGGATGAGAAGCATTAAATCTGAAGACGGATTTAAATTGATTGAATATAATGTAAATGGGGTTTTACATACACAGCTTTTTGATTTAAAAAAAGACAAATGGGAGAAAACTGATTTAGCAGACAACCCTACATTTTCAAAAACAAAAGAATCATTGAGGTCTTTATTAATAAATGAAATGAAGGTAACCCACGACAATTTAGATATTACCAAACCCGATTGGGGTAGAGTAAAAGGAATGAAAACCAATGGTGGAGAATAAATATTTATTGTTTAATTTTTATTCTCCATCCAAAATATAACATTCTTCCATACGTAGGCCCCCAGACCATTGACGCATCAAAATAGTCGCTAAATGGTGTAGTCGCGGCCAAAATAGCATCCTGCTGAAAATAGTTAGTGATATTTTCTACTCCCATATAAATATCCATGGGATAATTTTTATTGAATGTTTTACTCACTTGTGCATTCATTAAAATAAAACTAGGTGAATAATTTGAAAGCTGATACATAGCTGGATTATCCGAACTATTGGATATTCTCTTTTTTCCATTGTAGGTAATTGTATAATTAAATTTCCAAGAATTAGCGCTTGCATAATCAACACTTAAAAAAGCTCTGTTTTTGGAAATGAAAGGACGCTCTAACAATTTTCCACTGTAGGTTTGCTTTACATCAAAGTATCGATAAGCCAATCTTAGATCTAATTTTTTAATCGGCTCAATATTTAATTCCGCTTGAAAACTATTAGAATATGATTTGCCTACTAAGTTATAAAATTGAACCCTACGTGCATTTTCCAAATCAACTATTACTTGATTATTAAAATCATTTCTAAAAAAGTCTATTCCTATGGTAGCACTATTTCCTAAAAAATTAAATTTTTGATCTACACTAATTCCTTTGTTCCAGGCCACTTCTGGATTTAATCCATAGGCTCCACCAGCCATACTTGGAACGATAGCAACTTGTCTAGCACTTACAAAAACACTGTTATTTTCTGCAAAAATATTGGCTGTTCTTTGTCCTCTACCGCCACTCAATCGAAGCGTAGTTCCAGCAATTGGTTCATACCGCATATTCAATCGAGGCGTTACAAATGCACCATACAAATTATTATTGTCAGCTCTTACTCCAGCTACCATACTCCATTGATCATTGGGCGTATAGGTATATTCAAAGAAAGTACCCGGCACAATCTCCTTTCGATAATAGTTGTTGAAACTAAAATCTTCTTGGTACTGATCATATTGAAAACTTAGACCCGTTCTAAACTTATGAATGGTGGAACGAATAATAGATTGATAAATTAAATTACCATAAAAACTTTGCTGATTAGCATTGTAATTGGTTAAACCGAAATAGGATGCTTGATCATGATTAATTGCATCTACCTGCAATCCAATACTCTTGTATTTTTGCTGAGGAAAAACATACCCCAACTTTCCAAACAACTCATATCTTTTAGTATTAATTGATAAACCATACCGATTTTCGGTATTCTTATCCGTAGTAGGGTCAAAATTTATTTCTCCTCCTAACTTTTTATCATTTAAAACTTTAATCCCAAACTGAGCAAGTGTTCCTTTGCTGTTATCAAATTTATACCGGTTGACTAAACTCAACTCATTGCCAGTTGGCAAATCCTTGAAGCCATCTTTATTCATATCAACTGCATTATTTAAAAAATTATCATGCAGTAATAATGCAGTAGACCATTTTGAATTGAGCTTGGTAGCTAGATTTAAATTCAAATCAGTTTTACCAAAACCATTGACATAAATATTACCTAACAATTTTTCTGCCGTCTCAGGCTTCTTTAATTCAACATTAATTTGTCCAGCAATACTTTCAAATCCATTTGCTACAGAACCCACCCCCTTGGTAAGTTGAATACTTTCTATCCATGGGCCAGCAATTGAATTTAAACCTAATGGGGTGGCCAAGCCCCTTGGTCCGGGTAGATTTTCTACGGTCAGTTGAGTGTAATTTCCACTCAAGCCTAATAATTGAATTTGCTTTGAACCCGTTACTGCATCATTATATGACACATCGACTGAAGGATTGGTTTCAAAACTCTCACTTAAATTACAACAGGCGGCTTTTAATAATTCCGAGCCAGTCATAATTTGAGTTCTAATAGGATTTAAATTGGGAATATAGCTAGTCATCTTGCGACTAAAAATAGTCACTTCATTTAATTGCCCCTTGGTAGCTAAAATAATTTTTAAATCATTGGCATTGACAACTGATATCGTGTCGGCTTTATAACCAGCATAACTAACTACCAATCGTTGAGTAGTACTATTTGAATGAATAGCGAAAACTCCTGAGCTATCTGTAACAATGCCTGCAGTAGCACCTAACCAATAAATGGTTGCATTTGCTAAGGGCTCGAATTTACCATTGGCATTATCTTGTAAAACCACTCCCTTAATAGTATCCATGGAAACTTCATGAACAAGTTCTACTCCCTCCTCACGATAATGACAACAATCGGGCAATTCACTATAAATAATATCCTTTGCTTTTTTGTCCACTAAATCATGACCAACCGATAAAATTTTATTTTGAATTTTTTCAATAGAGATTTGAATAGGACTAAATTCTATCGCTAAAATTTGGGTATCAACATCCCAATTAGCCATCTTAACACCTTTTAATTTAAGCACTTTTTCAATTCGATTTTTACATTGATCACAGGCTCCAAATACTTTGAAACTAGTAGAGACATAAGCAGTATTTTTTACATCTTGTGCAAAAATGAATTGACTGGATAACATCCAACATAACAATAACAAATAGAAATGAAATTTCATGATTGATTCTTTAATCGATTATTAAATAGAAATACTATTAATTGTCGACTAGAATCAAATTAAAAAAATAGAATAGAGGGCTTGTTTATCCTCTTTGAGTAGCAATGGAGGCGAATGCAAATAAGCAAGGAATGGCTTATTGATTAAAAATAAATTTTTAGCTGGAAAGATATAGTGGTGAATGATTACAGCCCCTATGTTGAACTTTACATTTTGAGCATATTCAGCTTTCTGCTGATCCGAAGATATTTTAATTTCCTTTTTTTCATCCTTGCAGCAGCCATTATTGGACATACCACATTTGGCACATTTGTCCTTTTTTTTACTAGAAAAAGACCAGTCACTAATTTTATTCATGCAGTAATGCATATTGATGGTAGTACCAATAGCAGAAGCAGAATAAACAATCAATAATAATATGACTAAAAATTTCTTCACAATACAAAGGTAAAGGCTATCTTTTGAAATAAACAAATTGTAAAATATATTTACTCATTAGATTTTGTTAATCTTTAAGAAAAATCAAAACTCAATAAATAATTTTATAAATCCCCTTTTTTTAAGGCCTCCACTGCATAGTTAGCAGCCCTGGCAGTAAGCGCCATAAAGGTTAGAGAAGGATTTTGAGTGCTTGTACTAGTCATACAGGCGCCGTCAGTAACAAATACATTTTTACAATGGTGCAGTTGATTCCAACTATTCAACAAAGAAGTTTTTGGATCATTGCCCATTCTTACCCCTCCCATTTCGTGAATATCTAATCCCGGCGATTGTTTAGAATCCCAGGAACTTATATTTTTACAACCAGCCGCATCTAATAATTCTGCTCCCACTTGCAAAAAATCTTTTAATAAACGCTCATCATTTTCATCATAACCAATGGAGGTAATCAATTGAGGAATTCCCCATTCATCCACTTTGTCAGTACTCAATCTAACATGATTCGATTCTTTGGGTACCGTCTCACCTTGCATCATCATCGATACATGCCAACCTCCTAACTCAGTAATCTTGTCTTTAAAGTCTGCACCAATCCCTTCGGCAGATGCTTTCGATCTTCCAGCTCCAAAAAATACCATATATCCTCGCAAAAAATCAGTTTCTTGTTTGTGAACATTTCTAAAATTGGGCATCATCGGCTGCGTAGGACGACGACCATAATAATATTGATCCAAATTTCCATCAACCGTTGCAGATAGACTTCCACGATAATTATGAAAGGCAATGTATTTTCCTAGCAAACCATTGTCGTTTCCTAAGCCGTTCGGGAAACGTTTAGAAATAGAATTTAATAAAATTAAATTGGTGTTTAAAGTGGAGGCATTTACAAAAATTATTTTAGCAAAATACTCGGTTGCTTTTTTTGTAATGCTATCAATTACTCTAACGCCTTTTGCCTTTTGCGTTATTTCATCATAAATAATAGAATGAGCTACTGAGTTAGGCTGCAAGGTTAAATTACCCGTCTTTTGCGCCCAAGGAATCGTCGAAGCATTGGAACTAAAATATCCACCAAATGGACAACCTCTTTCACACAAAGATCGTGCTTGACAGGGTTGTCTTCCTTGTTCAATATGGATAGGCTGAGGTTCTGTTAAATGAGCACACCTACCTTGAATAACCGATCGATCTGCAAACTTTTTCATGATATTAGTTTGCATTTTTTTTTCTACAGTATTCATTTGCCATGCAGGTAAAAAAGATCCATCGGGTAAGGTATCTAGTTTATCATAGTTACCACTGATACCAGCAAATAATTCTACATGGGTGTACCATTGCTCGATGTCTTTATATCGGATAGGCCAATCGCCAAAACCATCTCGCGCAGGACCTTCAAAATCATATTTACTCCAACGCTGCGTTTGTCGAGCCCACAATAAAGATTTGCCACCTACTTGATAACCTCTTATCCAATCATAGGGCTTTTCTTGAATGTAGGGATGTTCAGCATCCTTCACAAAAAAGTGCTCAGAGGTTTCGTTGTAGGCATAACACTTACTTACAATTGGATTATTTTTTGTTAATGCAATGGTCTTTTTTCCAGCATGATCAAAATCCCATGGATTTTTTGTAGCAGTTGGATAATCTTTCAAATGCACCACATCTCTACCTCTTTCTAATACCAAAGTTTTCAAACCCTTTTCACACAATTCTTTGGCAGCCCATCCTCCACTAATTCCAGAACCAATTACAATAGCATCATAAGTGTTATTAGCCATTATTTTAAAATTAATTTTTATGAAATTGAAACCTGAAATTCTTACAATTGTTATTCAATCAAAATATACTACAACGCCACTACTTACAATATTTGCTGATATACTCATCTACGCCAGGGTATCCTTTTTTCTTAGCTGAATTGAGCGCGGTACAAGCCTCCTTATTATTATTAAGTGGAATAAAACACATCGCTAAATAAAATTCTGATTTTCCTGAAGTTGCGTTAGGATACTGAATAACCTTTTGAAAATAAGGAAGTGCCTTTGAATAATTCTGATTCATATAATAACATATACCTACATTTTCGTAATGAGTATAGTTATTGGGATCCATCTTAACCGCTTGCATATAAAATTCAGCTGCTTTTGAATATTGCTGTTTTACAAAAGCATCCAAACCGCTTTTAGTAATACCATTCAAAACACTAGATCCTTGTACAGTACCTCCTTTATAAAAGAAATTACTTACTTTTTCTAATTCAGTACTATCATTAGGATATCTTTTTTTACTCGAATCCAATAAGTCCATCATCGACTTATCAGCAAATCCTTTTACTTCATACATAGCGAGTAAATACTTTGCGTCTGCCACACCACCTGCCCTATATTTTGAATAGAGTTGATAGGCTTTTTTTATTTCATTGGAGTCTTTGGTCTTAGCAGCACTAAACATCATATTGCTGTAATAACTAGTTGCCCTTGGCCAATTGTAAAAAGCTCTCTTTGCAAAAAATGCTACACTGTCCATTTTTTGTTTGTCTACATAAACAGCCGTTCTTATAAAGTCATTGTAATGCAAATATGGATTTACCCCATCACTTTCTTTTAATAATTTAAGCGCTTCCTCATAATGTTTGTCCCTAAATTCATATCGAGCAATCAGCCCTTTAATAGGAAGCGTAGAAGTAGACAGATTAGGTATTTCAGGAAATCCAGCCTTCACTTCTTCCAATGACATTTTTGGATCAGAATCAATTTCACCCATCACATACTTCTGAATTTTTAAAGAGATGTAGGTTTGTTGAGCAATATAAATAGAAGAAACAATAAGTGCTAAAGAAAAGGTAAAAAATAAAAGAGGTAAGAATTTTTGAAATATATTAATTTCTGTTGATGGCTTTTTAATAAGACCAATCGGCATAAAAACCAATGCTGCTGAAATTACCAACATCATTTGCATAGCAGGTCGCTCTGCTGGAAAGTTTAATAAAGCATCTACTGCATAACAACTGACTGCCATAAAAGAAATAGTAGCCGGTAACCAATAAGAAGAATTTTCTTTATTTCGCCAAATTTTAAAAGTAAATAAGGGTACTAATAAAAACATGCATCCAAAAGCAACACCCCCCAATATTCCTAGGTCGTCAAACATTTCTATAAAGTCATTGTGACAATGATAAGGCACAAATAAGTCATTGGTGAATTCTTTTTCGTAGGGAATAGAAGCTAATTTCCAGTTTCCATAACCAGCGCCAATGATAGGATGTTTGGTAGCATAATCAATAGCACCTTTCCAAAGATGAATTCTACTCCCCTGCTCACTTTGCACATTGATATCCGCCATCCTTTTGGTCACCGTACCATAGCCACCTTGAATATCTTGCATCTGAACAGCATTGGCCAATAGCGTATTGGCTATTAAAAAACCTATTGCGATCGGACCAATAAAAAAAGATAATTGCATTAGCATCTTTTTAATATTGCTTTTGCCAATCATTACAATGGTAGAAATAGAAAAGATGAACAAAATTAATCCCAAGCCAACATAAGTTGATCGAGTGTTCATTATAAACAAGGCTACTATTCCAATCGTTAAAACAGCTAGACCAATGATTTTGACAAATGATTTGTAATTAATAATGATCCATAATACAAAGGGAAACTTAATGAGCAGACTTGCTGCCATTACATTTTTATTGCCATGATTACCTGTTAGGCTAACAATATTTGCATCGAGTGTTTTTTCAACCATATTATTTGAAAAGCCATTTAAAATATAAATGGAATCCCAGAGTAAAATAAATGCGATTGAAAAAGAAATGATATTGAAAACATAATGTAAATCTCTTTTATAGAATAAAATAGCAATTTGGATAAATGCTAAATAAGTAGAAAATAATCTAGCTAGTGTAACTAAAGATTCAACCGCATTGATCGCATAAAAATAGGAAGCGATTGCCCAAATTACCAAGAAGGAATAGAGGATAGAAAATTTATACTTAAATACTTCAAGGATAGCTATTTTATAAATTTCTCTATTAAAAAAAATATATAATAACACCAATAAATCAACCACGCAAACGTAGAGCCATTGGGCCCCCATCACATCGGCACCTCCGAAATCTGAAACAAAATGAACTAGTAAAAACAGGATCGATACCAATGCGCCTACTAAACCTTTACTATCCTTTATACCCATAAGAAAAAATATTTATATAATTTTTGAACCGTTCGGTTCGACTCAATGTGCTAATTTATGTGTTTTTTTTTATTTCGAGTTTAGAGGAGTCTGATAATTGATGGTGCTTTTTAATTCGGGTTTAGAAGAGTAGGGATTTTATTTGTGCTTTTAATTTCAAGTTTAGAGGTTTAGGGGAGGATTATTTTAGGTGGTGCTTTTCAATTCGGGTTTAGAGGTTTAGGGGAGGATTATTTTTGATGGTGCTTTTTAATTTGGGTTTAGGGGGTTAGACTCAATTACTATTCACCATTGACCATTCACCATTGACCATTCACCATCGACCATTCACCATTTACCATTCACCATTGACGATTTACCATTCACCTTTTTACAGGCGCAGGACTCCGTCCTGTGTCTTCTTATTATTAATACTTCTAGTCCAGTAAAGGCTTGCAATGTTAAAATGAATAATGCTAATGGAATCAATGGTAACTTCGCTTATAAAAGATGAAGTGCTGCGCCTAAAGTATTTTTTTTATTGATATGCTCGCATAAAGAATAGATCAAAATAAATGCTGCTGAGGTGCAATATTTAAAAAGAAAATCATGAAAAAAGAAATAAAATCAAAGAAGGAATACCATGAAAATAAGGTGGCTATTTATAACTTAATGAATAAGGGAGAAAAAAATTTGACCAAAACTGAATTAAAAATATTAACGACCATGTCCATCGCAGCAGAAAATTATGAGGAAACAGTAGTAGGTTTAAATCATCCTTATCAAACCAAATAGACATAGCAAAATCAAAAGTATCCGAAATATTGAATGGTAAAAGGAAAGCAGATATCCCCTTTTTAAAGGGCATTTATAGGGTATTAAAAATTGATGCTGGTTTATTATTGGAAAAAGTTTGATAAAGAAAATTTGCCTGACGAAGAGGAAAACTTAGAAAATTTAACCCCTATAACTTCATTTTACCCTCACTCTGTTACAAATAATAAATTATTTTACCCTCACTTTGTTACATATTTCATAAATAACTGATATCAGAACTTGAAAAATGGAGGCTAAATAGGCTATTCCTTACCCCATCAACACCTTATACAATCCCACTTCTGAATCTACTGCTAGTTTTGTAAAAATGCTTTTCTTAATAGTAGACACCGTATTTGGTTTAATCGCCAAAATTTGTGCAATCGAATTAGTAGAATTTCCTTCAACAATATGAAAAGCAACCTCCCTTTCTCGGGGACTTAATTTTTTATCTGTTATAGTAGTAGCTGATTTCATGAATAAAAGCTAAAAGGATTATTGGAATAGTTGACGGGTGATTTTATATGAAATTAAATCAATCTTTTATTAGTCTTATTGACATCCCATTTCCCAATTCAGCAGTCCCGCAACAAACTGCACCATCATATAAAAAACCAATATGGAAATAGGTCCATTGTGCTTTTGCGGGGTTAGTTGGATCTACTGTAGTAGACCAAAAAGAAGCCGTACCATAATTACCGTTTGTTCCATTTGGGAAAACACTACCCGCAGGTAAACAATTAAATCCTGTAGTATTAGTTCCATTATAATTACCATAACTACCATCAGGTGTAATTACTAGATTATTATTAGACACTCCAAAGCTGGCTCCCCAATCGTTTGTATTGGTCTTGAAGGTTTTTCCATTACCAGGTTGTGTTCCTCTAAATGTTGTCCATTCGGCTTGTGTTGGAATATGGTAACCTAGTGGAGCTAATCCCCTTGAATCATTCACTGCATACCAATTGTATAATTTTCCATAGGTCTGGCCTCCATTAGCACTTGCAAATAATAAATATGCATAAGCCCCCACCCCTGCAGCATTAGCTGCATTCCACTCAGCTGCATTGGCCGCATAAGTAATTGGATCTCCATTTCTGTATTTTGTAACTGCTAAATTTTTATCAGTCCAAATTTGTGTGCCAATGGTTACCGTGGTGATAATAATATCAGTTGTAAAACTTATTTGTGTACCATAACTTGTACCTACACTATTGGTTGCATAAGCTCTAACATAATAAGTAGTTCCGGAACTTAAACCAGTTAAATTACTTATGTAGCTTCCTAAACCATTGCCATCAACGGTTTTAGTAGATAGGGCAACAGTAGGATTTTGACTAGTACTCCAAACCACTCCTTTTGCTGTAATAGACGCTCCGCCATCATTGGTAATATCTCCACCACTAACTGCAGTAGAGGAGGTGATTGAACTAGCAATAGTAGTAGCAGATAAAGTAGGTAAAACTATTATAGGAGCTTGATAATTATTATTTCCTCTAAAAAAAGATTCTTGTGCATTGGAATTAAATGCAGCAAATAAGAAAAATAAAACGATTAATTTTTTCATTAAAAATATTTTATAAACCAAACTTTCCTTTTTGCGAGTCAAATATTGTTGAGATTTCTGATTGAGTTAAGGCCCTAGTATAAATTAATGATGTGGCAATCTCTCCCACAAAAGCTCTTGAAGCTGGGTCGTAAGGTTCGCATCCAATATAAAAATTAAATATTCCAGATAATGCTGGATTAGATCGAGAATGCGATACAAATGTTATTCCGCTCGATTTTAACAAGTAGGTTGTTGCTGAGTTGGCAGTAATGGTTAATGCAATCATAGACCACTCGTTATTTGGAACTATTATTGATCCTGCACCGCAGCCTAATTCTGTATTACCCCAGTGATAAGCAATTCCATTATTGGAACATAAATTCATGCCAGTTGCACCAACATCACTTCCCCCATATCCATTTCGACTAAAAATTATACCATTCCAACCAGATTGAATTTGTGATGGATTAACCCAGGCAATAAAAGTAGCTGCACTCAAATTCATAGTCTTATTAGATGTGATAGCATGTTTATTACTAGAAAAAGAAAAGCTTCCAGGATTGCTAGAAAATACGGGGCTACCTACTAAAGTTGCATTATTACTTTGTCCGCTAATATCAGCCCATGTAGATCCAGCGCCGCTATAAGAATATGGGCTTGTTGCATCTAAACACAAAACAAGGCCATCCGTAATAACTACAGGTGGAGGTGGTGGAACAACCGGCGCCATATAATTATTATTTCCACCAAACATGGTGCGTTGTGCATTTGAGACAAATACGCTTGAGAAAAACAATAGGATTATCAGTTTTTTCATATAAAAAAATCTTTAAACCAAATCTGGATTTAAATAAAATGTTTGGTAAATAGTTGAAGCCTTTGTGATTTATTATTCCTATAAACAATCGAATTAATCCCTAACGCAGCGAACAGATATCCCGAATTCCGAATTGCTACCTGATCTTCTCAAATCACTAATGGTATATTCTAAATAGGCATATGCGCAAGTTCCAGAACTCCACCACATACCGATTTGACCTAGTCTGCTGAAACTACCACCGGCACGGGTTCCACTTGGAAGCCCTGTAAAACCACTCTCGTTAGTTGCTCCAGCATTGTTTGACCAAACAGTACCTACAGCTTTTAATTTTTTATCTATATCGCCAGAATAAGAATTTAATTTATCAATTAAAATTCCCCATTCTGCGTTAGTAGGAATATGCCAACCAGTGGGAGCTAATCCCCGTGGATCATTTACAGCATACCAATTATAAAGTTTCCCATATTTGGCATTGGCTGGATCGTTATTGTAATAACACCAAGCCCCAGTAGTTAGACTATTCCAAGTAGCTTCATCTGTAACTTGTGGGATGATATCGCCATTTCTATATGTTACCACATCTAAATTCTCTCGACTCCACTGCTGTGTTCCAATTACAATGGTAGGTAAATAGACTGGAATATTAGATGAACCCGATGAAGGTGTAGGAATATTTAAAGTAGTCCCTGATAAAGTCGCAGCACCGGTTCCTGTTGTAGTTAGTGTAAGATTAGTTGTTGTTGAAGAGGAAGCCGCAGTTCCATATCCTTGACCAATATTCCAATAACAGTTAGTGCCATCGTAATAAAAATTCAAAATGTCTTTTGCACTGGCTGCTGTAGATAAAGCGATGGTAGTAGTTGATGTTGAACCCAATACTTTATTTGCTGTAGTGGGCAATGTGATGGTTCTGTTTCCAGTTCCATCCTGTGTTACAACCAAGGTTCCATAAGCACCAGCTGGTGGCGTGCTAGTAAAACTCAACGTTCTATTTCCTCCTAGGGTTACACTTGCATTTAAACCTAGTGCAGGATTCCAAGTGATGGTTGAACCATCCGTTAAAGCTTGTGGAGTAGACGCATAAATGGGTGTGTTAATACTTGTTGCACTTAATGCGCCTGAGTTGATTACACCGGTGGTAACTGTTCCCGTAAAAGTCGGCGATGCTAAAGGTGCCGCACCTAAATTAGTCAACGCTGCAGCTGCAGTTGTTGCACCAGTTCCTCCATTAGCAATCGCTAAAGTTCCGGTAACAGCCGATGCTAAATTAGTGGTGCCTGAACTTGAAGCACTTGCTGCATCACCGTATCCTTGTCCAATATTCCAATAGCAATTGGTACCATCGTAATAAAAATTTAAAATATCTTTTGAATTAGCCGTCGTTGATAAAGCAACCGTACTCGTTGAGGTAGAACCTAATACTTTATTTGTAACACTAGCAATCGTAGGTAAAGTAATCGTTCTACTTCCTGTTCCATCCTGTGTTAAAACAATTGTTCCATAAGATCCAACTGGAGGAGCAGTTGTAAAACTTAAGGTACTATTTTGTGTTAATACAATCGCTGCATTTAATCCTTGCGCAGGGTTCCAATTAATAGTAGTTCCTGTATAGCTTAATGTTTTAGGCGCTGATGCATAAATAGGTGCACTAACACTAGTTGAACTCAATGCTCCTGTATTGATAGCGCTCGTAGTAACTGTACCAGTAAAAGTGGGTGAAGCTATATTCGCTTTTAATGCAAGTGCAGTATTTACAGATGTTATATTTGCCTTTAAATTAATTCGATCGGATATACTAGTCGTGTCAAATGTTTTAGCTGCTAACTGAGTTGGTGTAACATAAGCAGTCGTACTATCTGCAATAGCTAATTTTCCTGCAATCGCATTGGTGATCGGTGTTTGATCAAATGTTTTAGCTGCTAATTGAGTTGGGGTAACATAACCATTCGTACTATCTGCAATAGCAAGTTTACCTGCAATGGCATTGGTGATCGGTGTTTGATCAAATGTTTTAGCAGCTAACTGCGATGGTGTAACGTAACCCTTGGTGCTATCTGCAATAGCTAATTTATTATCCAATGCCGCTTGCGTTGCTGTACTAATCGGCTTTGATGCATCAGCAGTATTATTCACTAAATCTAAACCTACCTTCGATTTATTCAGCGTTCCAATCATATCACTTGTAATGGCACCATTCGCAATCGAAGTTGCATTACCCACACTCGTTACTACGCCAGTTAAATTTGCATTCGTTTTTACAGTAGCTGCACTGCCTGCCCCAAAAGCATAGGGCACACTTACCAACTGTACTGTACCAATGTCCATATAATTATTATTAGATGCTGGATCTAACTCTACTTGCAAAAATTTATTTCCTACTATCCAGTTTACTCCACCCAATGTACCAGTGCTACTAGTAGCACCTGCACTTCCTA
Organism: Ferruginibacter sp.; assembly: GCA_030831945.1. Classification (GTDB taxonomy): domain Bacteria; phylum Bacteroidota; class Bacteroidia; order Chitinophagales; family Chitinophagaceae; genus Ferruginibacter. The sequence continues at coordinate 716 of JAURKC010000028.1, read as the reverse complement.
TCTGCACCGAAAACAGTCCACCTAGGTTAGTAGTAATCTGTCTGATTTCTGAATACACCACCGCTCCAGATGGCAATAAATCATGAATAGACAAACGAAGTTTCATCGTCTGATTAGGCAAGGGATTACCTACTGAATTTCTTGCTACCCCTTGGTAGTTCAATAAGTTAGGCGCCTGCGCAAAAGCGTTAAAGCTCAGTGCTAGGAGCGTTATGATTATGAGAGCTTTCGATTTTAGTAAAGATTTTAAATGCATGGTTTAGAGGAGTTTTATTATTATTGGTTCTTTTAAATTCGAGTTTAGACGAGTATGATTATTGTTTGAGTTATTTAATTCGAGTTTAGATGAGCATTAATTTTATTAGTTCTTTTTAATTCGAGTTTAGAAGAGCGCTATTATTGTTTGCTCTTTTTAATTCGGGTTTAGTTGAGTATAATTATTATTTGTACTTTTTAATTCGGGTTTAGAAGTTTAGATTTAACACTATTCACTATTCACCATTCACCATTCACCATTGACCATTGCCCATTCACCTTTTCACTATTGACCATTCACCCATTCACCATTGACCATTCACCATTCACCACTCACTCCGCTTAATTAATTTTTAAAATTTTATAGGCTCCCTTCTTTATCAACCTTCCTGTTACTGGATGTGTGTGGCGGATATTTAAAAAATATTGTCCTGCTTTTAGACCACTTAGGTTCCAGTTTT
>JAURKC010000027.1 GCA_030831945.1 Ferruginibacter sp. | reverse complement strand
TAATTAAACATTTTAACACCCCACTTTATGATTAGCTTAATAGATAGTAAATCAGGGACTTGAAGACACTAAAACGACCACGGTTGTCATATAAATGTAGATTAAAAGCAATAAAATTGAATGGTTTTTTCTACAATTATTATAATACAGAACTTAATTTTACTAAATCTCGTTTAAATCCTTTGGGGTAGTAATTTCCAAGCAAAAAGGCATAAAAAAACCCTTACATTTCTGTAAGGGTATGCGGACCGGACGGGACTCGAACCCGCGACCTCCGCCGTGACAGGGCGGCGTTCTAACCAACTGAACTACCGATCCAAATTCCCTCTTAACTTATTCCAAAACCATCTCTGATCTAGGGTCTGTTTTTTGGGATGGCAAAGATAGGTGTTTTAATTTTTTTAACCCAAAACTTTTATTAAAAAATCTTTCCACTTAATTTTACCGAACAGTTATTACTTTCACAGTCAAATAACACATAGTAAACTCATCATATGCCTGAATTAAAAAACCGTCAGTTCCTCGATTTCGAAAAACCTATCAAAGATCTCTATGATCAAATAGAGCTATTGAAAGCAGCTCAGGAAAAAAGCAAATCAGATATGAGTGGTTCTATTGCTTCATTGGAAAATAGAATTATTGAAACTAAAAAGGAACTCACCCAAAATCTTACGCCTTGGCAAAAGGTCCAGTTAAGCAGGCATCCAGACAGACCCTACACACTAAAATACATCGATAAAATGTGTAGCAATTTTGTTGAACTGCATGGCGATAGAACTTTCAAAGACGATAAGGCGATGGTTGGTGGTTTTGCCGATATGGATGGCCAAACAGTGATGATCATTGGTCAGCAAAAGGGAATCAATACCAAAATGAGGCAAATTAGAAATTTTGGAATGGCTAATCCAGAAGGTTACCGTAAGGCAATTCGCCTAATGAAATTGGCTGAAAAATTCAATAAACCAATTATTACCCTTATTGATACACCAGGTGCTTATCCAGGACTAGAAGCAGAAGAAAGAGGTCAGGGTGAAGCAATCGCGCGCAATATTTATGAAATGCTTCGTCTAAAGGTACCCGTTATATGCGTTATCATTGGTGAAGGAGCTAGTGGCGGTGCATTAGGCATTGGCGCAGGTGACCGTGTTTTTATGATGCAGAATACCTGGTACACGGTTATTTCACCCGAAAGCTGCAGTAGTATCCTTTGGAGAAACTGGGATAATAAGGAGAAAGCAGCCGATCAACTAAAATTGACCGGTGACGATATGTTGCAATTTGGTTTAGTTGATGGAGTTATTCCTGAACCTTTTGGTGGTGCCCATTGGGATTATGATGAAGCGGCAGATTTACTTAAAAAATTCCTTCTTCCTGTTATAGCAGAATTAAAAAGCATTGATCCTCAAAAACGTTGCGAGCAAAGAATTGAAAAATTTGGAAAAATGGGCTTCTGGGAGGAATTGCCAGAAAAAGCAGTCAATTAAGGTTCTGCTCAACAATAATCCTTTCAAAATTTAAGATTTTCTCTTTATTCAAGAACTGAAATCCTCAGCTTTTGTTAGAAATAAGGAAAGATTTTTAAGCTATCTATTTATTAACATCCCTTTTAAAGGCAACACCTTTTCAAGAGAGCAACTTATCTTTGACTAAACAATACGGTTATGTTAAAAGTTGGTGTCTTTGGTGTTGGTCATTTAGGGAAGATTCATTTAAACAACTGGAAGGAAATTGAAGGGGTTAAACTTATTGGTTTTTTTGACCCTTCTCAGCAAGTTTCAAAAGAAGTAAGTGATAAATTCCAACTACCCTATTTCGACAATGCCGAACAACTAATGGACGCCTGTGACCTAGTCGATATTGTGGCCCCCACCACCGAACATTTTGAAATTAGTAAGGCCGCCATCACCAAGGGCAAACACGTTTTTGTGGAAAAACCCCTGGCAAATACGATGGATGAGGCTAGAGAGTTACTAAAACTTGCCAAAGAAGCTAATATTAAATTTCAAGTAGGCCATGTAGAAAGGTTTAATCCAGCCTTTTTAGCGCTCAAAGGTTACAGCATCAGTCCAATGTTTATTGAAGTGCATCGCTTAGCACAATTTAACCCTCGTGGTACCGATGTGAGTGTTATTCTTGACCTGATGATACACGACATTGATATTATTCTGAATTTGGTCAATAGCAATGTAAAATACATCTCAGCCAATGGAGTGGCAGTAATGAGTGATACCCCCGACATTGCCAACGTAAGAATAGAATTTGATAATGGATGTGTAGCCAATCTTACCAGTAGTCGCATTTCAATGAAAAAAATGCGCAAAATGAGGTTATTTCAAAAAGACGCCTACATTGGTATCGATTTTTTAGAAAAGAAAACAGAAGTCATTAAGTTAAATACCGATGAGGACAAACAGGTTTTTACTTTCGATATAGAGACCAATAATGGTAAAAAAACAATCGCGATTGCTAACCCCACGGTAGCAGTAGGTAATGCAATTAAAATGGAATTGGAAGCCTTTGTTAGCGCAATCAATCAAGGTACCGAAACGCCCGTAACCATATTAGATGGATTTAGAGCAATGGATGTAGCCCACCAAATATTAGAAAAAATTAACCACCAGGAATTTAATTAATTGTAAAAATGGTTAATTACTCCATTGAAAAGTAACCTTTTTAGCAAAATACTTAAGAGAATATCAAGTGATGAAAAGTAACCTATTTTACTTTTCATTCGCAGCATTCATAATTCCTTCAGCTAATAATAAATCAATGGGTTGAGTAATTTTTATATTTTGCTCCTCTCCTACAACCAAATGAACTTTCATTCCAAAGGCCTCCACGACAGTCGCTTCATCTGTAAATTTATCTTGATAGTCTACTCCAAAAGCTGGTAACAAAATTTTACTTTGAAAGGTCTGGGGAGTCTGAACCAATTTAACCCTATCGCGTTCCAGTGCTTCATTACCCTGCTCAAGTACCAAGCGAACACTATCTTTTGAATTGATTACAGGTATTGCAGAACCAAATTCTACCGCTGATTGATAGCAACGATGAATTAAATCAACCGAAAGCAAACACCTTACTCCATCGTGAACAAAAATAATACTATCCTCTTTAATTAACTGCAGTCCATTTTTCACAGATTGAAACCTTGTACCTCCACCCACTGTAATTTTGATACGATCCTTATTAAAATATTCATTAATAATCTCCTGTCCAGCTTCAATATAATCTTGAGGCAATACCAATATTATCTGCAGTTCTTCAAAAGATTTTAAAAAAGTATCCAAGGTGTAAAAAAGTATCGGCTTATTTTTTAAATGCAAAAATTGTTTAGGCATATTTACCTTCATCCTACTGCCCATACCTCCTGCCACTATAATTGCGTATTTTTTCATTACTGCAAATTAATAATTATTCGGGTAATGAGAATAAATACCATTGGGGGCATTTAAACTCTTCTATAAAACTTTTTAGCATTTACCAATGAAACCGGAATGCTAAACAACCATTCTCTAAAGTTGAACCTAGCACTCATTAAACCCAATTATAAAACAATACTCAATCATTCAATCCATAAGGAACAGTTTTTTAACTTAAAAACTTTAATTTTACGCATGCCTAAAAGAAAAAAAAGAATCGTAATAAAGGTAGGCTCTAATGTAGTAGCACAACAAGGAGGTGGCCTTGACTTAAAAAGTATTGAACAGCTTACTAGGCAAATTAGTGTACTCAACAAGGAAGGAAATGACATTATTTTAATTTCCTCTGGAGCTGTTGCCGCAGGAAGAAGTTTAATTACGCCCCCTAAAAAGACAGACGAAATCAGCAAAAGACAATTATTTGCTTCTGTAGGTCAAATCAAATTGATTAATCTTTATGCAGAACAATTTGCAAAACTAGGTTGCTTATGTGCCCAGGTATTAGTAACCAAAGAGGACTTTAGAGATAGAGAACATTATATCAATATGAAGAATTGTATTGCTGTTTTACTTCAAAACAATGTAATCCCTATTTTAAATGAGAATGATGTAATCTCAGTAACTGAACTAATGTTTACCGATAATGATGAATTAGCTGGATTAGTTTCTGGTATGGTGGATGCAGATAAGTTGGTAATACTTTCTAATGTAAAAGGTATTTATGATGGTGCTCCTAATAAATCCACTTCGAAATTGATTCCATTCATTGAATTTGGAGATACCAAATTTGAAAGTTTCATTACTTCAGAAAAATCTAATTTCGGCAGAGGTGGAATGCTCACTAAATGCAGTATGGCCAATAAAGTGGCGAGCATGGGCATTCCTGTTCAGATAGCCGATGGTAAAGAAGCCAATATACTCATTCAAATAAATAACCAATTACATGTTGGGACATTATTTAAACCCAGAAAAAATATTTCAAGCATTAAAAAATGGGTTGCTCACTCAGAAGGGTTTGTAAAGGGCGCCGTGTTCATTGATGAGGGGGCTCAAAAAGCTTTGCAATCCAATAAACCTACCAGCTTATTGCCTGTAGGAATTACAAAAATTGAAGGGTCTTTTAAAAAAGGAGAAATCATACAAATTATCAGTAATGCAGGGAAAAAATTAGGGGTAGGTAAAGCCCAATATAATTCAGATAAGGCAGCTGAATTAATGAGCAAAAAAAATGAGAAAGCTTTGGTGCATTATGATTACTTATTCTTAAACAATGAACTAAGCAAATGATGAATAATAATCATTCCCTAACAGATAATTTTAAAGCAGTTCAGCAAGCTAGCAAAAAGCTAATCCAGATCAATGGAGAAAAGGTAAAGGCTGTCCTAATCAGTTTAGCGGAGGCGGCTATTAGCAATGCGGAAATTATATTAAAAGAAAATCAAAAGGATCTTGACAACATGTCAACAGCTGATCCTAAATATGATCGGCTTCAACTTACCAACAAAAGATTGCAAGACATTGCTAATGAAATTAAAAAAGTAGCCGCACTGCCTAGCCCTGTAGGTATTTTACTAGAGCAAAAAACGATGGACAATGGTATGCAAATCAGTAAGATCTCTGTACCACTTGGTGTAATCGGTGTTATTTTTGAAGCACGTCCTAATGTTACTTTTGATGTATTTTCTCTATGCCTTCGATCTGGAAACGCTTGTATTTTGAAAGGAGGTAGTGATGCTGAATATTCAAATCTAGCGATTGTAAAAATTATCCAGTCTGTTTTAAAACAACATGGCTTACCTGAAAATTGTATTGAACTATTACCAGCAAGAAGAGAAGCAACTACTGAATTGCTAAATGCAGTGGGTTATGTAGACGTCATTATTCCGAGAGGTAGTCAACAATTGATAGACTTCGTTCGCAAAGAATCTAAAGTCCCAGTCATTGAAACAGGAGCTGGAATTGTTCATGCCTATTTTGATGAAACGGGTGATATTGAAAAAGGAAAAGCAATTGTTTTTAATTCAAAAACCAGAAGAGTAAGTGTTTGCAATGCTTTAGACTGTTTACTAGTCCATGTCAATCAATTAAAAAATCTACCAGAATTAGTTAGCCGCCTTGCTACTAAAAATGTTGTGATTTATGCAGATGATTTAGCTTACAAATCCTTAGAAAATAACTATCCTGCTAGTTTTTTGAAGCAGGCTAATGAAAAACATTTCGGAACTGAATTTCTAGATTATATATTGGCAGTTAAAACGGTATCCTCTATTGAAGCTGCCATCGATTATATTTCAGTAAACAGTAGTAAGCACAGTGAAACTATTATTGCGGAGAATGAGCAAAACATTGAACAATTCCTTCAGCAAGTTGATGCAGCAGTAGTTTATTCCAATGTATCCACTGCTTTTACCGATGGCGCTCAATTGGGATTAGGAGCTGAAATAGGAATCAGTACCCAAAAACTACATGCAAGAGGTCCAATGGCATTGAAAGAATTATGTAGTTATAAATGGGTAGTAAGAGGAAGTGGACAAGTTAGAAGCTAAAAATAATATTCCATTTTGAATAAAAATGATGCTATTGATTGAATCCTAGCACTATTTTTTGAAAAATCATTTCTTCTGAGATACCCTGCATACAAGCATGATCTCCCCGATAGCAAGGCTTATTTCCAAAAACCGAACAGGGTCTACAAGCAAGCTCTAGCTGTACTATATTTTCATTTGACTGACCCCATCCATTAAATCCAGCATAGGGATGAGTAGCACCCCAGATACTAATTACAGGCACCTTAAATAAGGAGGCAAGATGCATATTCGCTGAATCCATACTAACCATTCGATCCAAATTACTAATGATAGAAAGTTCTTCTTTGAAAGAATACTTACCAGAAACATTGAATGCTGAAAAAATTTCTTTTTCCCATTGATCTAAAACTTCCGATTCTTCTTTACCTCCACCCAATAATAAAACGGTATAATTTGCAGCGGTCAATTGGCTCACTACTATTTTCATTTTTTCAATCGGGTACATCTTCTCTTTAAATTGAGCAAAAGGAGCTACTCCAATTATTTTTTTACCAGATGAAAATACAGGCCTTAACTCAATAGGAATTTCCTGTTTTAAATAAATTGATTTTTCAGTAGCTAATTGAACTGAAAACCCTTTTTTTCTAAATACCGAAGCATAACGTTCATGCATAGACCTAAGCGGAACAAAAACTTTCTGTTGTGATTGGGTAAGGGCTTTTTTTTCACTCCTACCCTTATCTAAAGTAGCGATGGACACCCTATTGATTTTAAAAAAAAATGACAATAAATGAGCTCTTAGTACACTGTGTAAATCAATAACTACATCAAATTTATAGAGATTGGTAAGCTCTTTAAATAAACGAAACATACCCCCAAACCCCTTATGTCTTTCCTTTAAATATGCAGGATGAAAATTACATCTTTGCAACCCCGAAAATAAAGGTTCAAAAAAGGCGTTGGAGACTACCGTAATTTTTACCGCCGGATTTTGATCGAGCAGATTTTTTAAAACAGGCACCGTCATTGCTACATCACCCATGGATGAAAAACGTATAACCAATATGTGCTTTGGATTTTGCAAGATGGACTTTAATAATTAAATGACGTAATGAATAATTAATTAAAGTAGCTGCTGAATAATACTTATTTATTCAATGCTACAACTATTACAATCGATTTATACATTTTTATTTTGCAGTTGATATAACACAGGATTTAGACCGGGGTCATTGTACATTTTCATTTGCTTATATACTTTCATGTATTTATCACCTTTTGCTATATCACTTAGCAACTCATCAATTGACTGAGATAAATCAACCCGCTGTTCTAAGAGTACCTCCAATTTTTTTGAACAAGAGGCCACATGTTCTTCAGCAGCATCTTGGCGATTTACTTCCACAGTCATATGATAAATCTTTAAAGCTAAAATTGACAAGCGATCAATCGCCCATGCTGGACTTTCGGTATTGACCAATGCATTTACCTTAGGGTTGATATTTTTATATTGTTGCAAAAAATAACTATCGATATATTCAACCATATCTGTCCGCACTTGATTAGAAGCATCAATTCTTCTTTTCAATAACAAACCTTCCACAGCATCGATTGTAGGATTACGTACAATATCTTCCAAATGCCATTGCACAGTATCCACCCAATTTTTTGCATACAATAAATGATCCAATCCATTTTCAGAAAATGGGTTACGAATGGTTGTATCCACCATATCTGTTAAATGATAATCATGAATACATTGATCAAAAATCTCATTACAAATTTTACTAACCATCAAAAAAAATATTAAGAAGTTGAATTTTTATTTCGAACCGCAAGATAATACAAAGGAATACCCAACAGCGTAATGATTAAGCCTGGCCAAGTAAATTGTGGTTTATAAATAATCAATAAAATACAAAAGCTAATCCCCATTAACATATAAATAATTGGTAAAACAGGATATCCAAATGCCTTATAGGGTCTATCTGCAGTTGGATACTTTTTACGTAAAATAAAAATCCCAGCAATGGTGAGTACATAAAATATTACCACTATAAAAGAAACCATATCCAACAAATCACCATATCTACCACTGAGGCAAAGTATACAAGCCATCAAACACTGAATCCAAAGGGCCCATTCAGGAACAATATTTTTATTCAAGGTTCCAGCTTTCTTAAAAAACAATTGATCTTTAGCCATCGTATAATAAACCCTCGCACCTGCTAGTATCAATCCATTGTTACAACCAAAAGTTGCTACCATTATCATCACTGCAATGATAATGGTACCACTACTTCCAAAAATAGCTTCGGATGCACTGAGGGCAACTCGATTATCTTTTGCAAAGGCCAGTTCATGCAATGGAACCGTAGCGAGATAGACTACATTCATTAATAAATAGATCACTGTTACAATTAAGGTTCCTAAGAATAAACTTAGACCAATATTTTTTTGAGGATTTTTTATCTCACCGGCAATGAAGGTCACATTGTTCCAAGCATCACTACTAAATATACTTCCCACCATTGCACTAGCCATTGCCCCTAATGCAGCACCCATTAATAGTGGTTCAAATTGAATAGTACCGCCTGTATTGGTAAGATGCTGCATCACCCAAGGGTTTTGCCAGTTAGCACTCCAAATCTGCCAGTTAAATGCAATAAAACCTGCTATAATTAATCCGAAAAGAGATAATAGTTTGGCTGAAGTAAAAAAAGTTTGAATCCATTTACCAGACTCAATACCTCGAGTATTAATAAAAGTCAGACAAATAATCACTACGATAGCCACCAATTGAGCATAATGTATTTTGAGGCCTAGCAGATTAAAAGTATTTACTTCTTCCCAAGCTAGTACAGGAAAGAAGTAACCAGCAAACTTTGCAAAAGCTACCGCTACAGCTGCAATAGTTCCTGTTTGTATCACTGCAAAAAAACTCCAGCCATATAAAAATCCAATAAATGGATTGTAAGCAGCCTTTAGATAAACGTATTGTCCACCTGCTTTTGGATACATTGCACTCAACTCACCGTAACTCAAAGCGGCAGTAAGGGTCATGAATCCTGTAATAACCCAGGCAGCTAGTAACCAGCCTGCACTACCCATATCCTTAAGCATATCAGCACTAACTATAAAAATCCCAGAACCAATCATGGAGCCCGCAACAATCATTGTAGCATCAAACAAACCGAGTGTTGGTTTAAAAGAAGAATCTTGATTCGTTGAAGTAGACATTTTAAAAAATTTGGTGATGAGTAAGGTGGGTTTATAAAAAAACCCGTTATAAAACGGGATTGAAGATAAATCAATTGATTGAAAGATAAATAGACTGCCTATTTCATTTTTTCGTTAAGACCTTTTACAATCTCAGAGGTAATATCTAAAGAAACATCCTTATAAAGAAAATAGTCAAGACCTGTTCCAGTAGTAAATATCATCGTAAACTTTTTATTCTTGTTATACTCATTCATAAAATCTTTTAATTTACTCTGCATATCCCCCATTATTCTTGCACCCTTTTCTGCTAACTGCTGAGTTTTTTGCTGTTTTACCTGTTCTATTTGCTGTTGCTGAATACCCAATTTTTCTTGAAAAGCCTCCGCCTCCTGCTGGGTAATATTCTTACCCCTTTTTATAAAGTCATCCCTCATCTGAGTCATTGAACGATAAGCATTTTCGTATTCATTCATAATCACCTTTTGCTCGGCATCTAACTCTTTTTTACGCTGCTTGATAAAGTTCACATTGTTATTTAATGAATCTAACTCAACGTAAGCAACAGAAATTCTATCACATTTAGAAGTATCATGAAATTTGAAATTAACAGAGCCAGGTCCTGTGGAAGAGTTGAAAGAATGCGAAAAGTGGACATAATATAAAAATACTACCGCTACTAACAAGACAACATTCAACACAATAGAAAGATGTTTCATCACTTAAATTTGGTTGATAGCAAGATAGTTAGAAACAGAGAGTCTACCATAATATTTTATACTTTTTTTGGATAGATTAACAGCTGACCTATGTAATTCAAATATTATATATACAAAGAAACCGCAGCCATTGGACTGCGGTTTCTTTGTATATATTTTTTGACAGATTACTTAACTTCTTCAAATTCAGCATCCGTCACATTCTCAGCATTAGCTGCATCTCCCTGTGGTTGAGCAGCATCGCCGCCTTGTGGTTGCCCTTCAGCAGCCTGAGTTGCCTTATACATTTCCTCACTCGCTGCTGTCCAAGCGGCATTCATTTGTTCTACTGCTGGATCAATGGCTGCAATATCCTGCATTTTGTGCGCTTCTTTTAATTTACCAAGAGCTGCTTCAATCGGAGCTTTTTTATCCGCACTGATTTTATCGCCATATTCCTTCAATTGTTTCTCTGTCTGGAATATTAAACTATCTGCCTGATTAATTTTTTCAATTTTTTCCTTTTCTGCCTTATCACTAGCTTCATTAGCCTTAGCTTCATTCTTCATTTTTTCAATCTCGTCCTTGCTTAAGCCGCTACCTGCCTCAATGCGGATATTATGACTTTTTCCAGTTCCTTTATCCTTAGCCGTTACATGCAGGATTCCATTGGCATCGATATCAAAGGTTACTTCTACCTGAGGAACTCCTCTAGGTGCCGGCGGAATGTCGGTTAAATTAAATTTACCTAAACTCTTATTTTGATTTGCCAATGGCCTTTCACCTTGTAATACATGAATTTCAACACCTGGCTGATTATCACTGGCAGTACTGAAAGTCTCTGATTTTTTGGTAGGAATAGTTGTATTGCTTTCAATTAAACGAGTCATAACTCCACCCATTGTTTCAATACCCAAACTCAAAGGAGTAACATCTAATAACAATACATCTTTTACATCTCCAGATAATACACCACCCTGAATGGATGCTCCAATAGCTACTACTTCATCAGGATTAACACTTCTATTGGCTTTTTTACCAAAGAATGTCTCCACAATTTCTTGCACTTTTGGAATTCTTGTACTACCTCCTACTAATATCACCTCATCAATTTCACTAATAGATAGGTTAGCATCTTTTAATGCAATTTCGCATGGTTTCAAACAGCGAGTAAATAAATTATCTGATAATTTTTCAAATTGTGCGCGACTTAATTTTTTAACCAAATGCTTTGGAACACCGTCTACGGCAGTTACATAAGGAAGATTAATTTCAGTCTCCGCTGAGGAAGATAATTCTACTTTAGCTTTTTCAGCTGCTTCCTTCAAGCGTTGCCAAGCCATTGGATCTTTACGTAAATCGATCGCCTCATCTTTTTTAAATTCTTCGGCCAACCAATCCATTATTACTTTATCAAAGTCATCCCCTCCAAGGTGAGTATCTCCATTGGTACTCTTCACCTCAAATACGCCTTCTCCTAATTCAAGGATAGAAATATCAAAAGTTCCACCTCCTAAGTCAAAAACAGCGATTTTTTGATCCTGGTTCTTTTTATCCATTCCATAGGCTAGTGCGGCAGCTGTTGGCGCGTTGATGATCCTACGAACGGTAAGTCCAGCAATTTCACCCGCTTCCTTAGTAGCTTGACGTTGTGAATCATTAAAATAGGCTGGCACAGTAATTACCGCCTCCGTTACATCCTGTCCAAGGTAATCTTCAGCTGTTTTCTTCATTTTCTGAAGCACCATAGCACTTATTTCTTGAGGAGTATATAATCTGCCATCTATGTCAATACGAACTGTATCATTGTCACCTTTTACTACTTTATAACTGCTATGATTGACATCTTCTGTCACCTCATTCCACTTATGGCCCATAAAACGCTTTACGCTCATTATGGTGTTATGTGGATTAGTGATAGCCTGACGTTTTGCTGGATCGCCCACCTTACGTTCACCGTTTTTAAGAAATGCTACTATAGAAGGCGTTGTACGACGACCTTCATCATTGGCAATAACTACGGGCTCATTGCCTTCCATTACAGACACACAACTATTGGTAGTTCCTAAATCTATTCCAATTATCTTTCCCATGATTGATATATTTTTTGTTCACTGATAACATTCAATGATTGTGCCATTTGGATTTGGGTGAAAAAATGGCAGACCCCGTTGAAAAATTTGATTTTGGACAAGGATTTACCCCATTTTTCTGGAAAAGGGATATATAGAAGAAAAAATACAAAAAGGCTTTGAGGAAACTATTCAACCTTTTCTTCAGAAAGAGTGGCCACTTTAAACGTATAATACTTTTGGCTTATATAACTAAATGTGACTACAATTACCGTAGTGATCAGCTTAGCGATCGTTGGATAAAAGTAAAAATATTCCACTAAGACTTTGATGAAAAAATAATTCATCAAAAGGTTCATCATTACTATTACAAAATACCTGAACAGCTGTATATGCCCTTTAAGGGTAGAGCTTGACCATACGATGTATTTTGAGAGAAGAAATCCAATAGGAAAAGTGATTAAAAAGGAGCATAAAAAAGAAGCAATATGGGGCTGAAAAGCAATGAAGCCTAGGCTGACTATTTTTTTATAAAAGATAAAGTTATAAAAAATGAAAAATAAGGTAATATCCAGTGCCACATTAGCTCCACCACAGGCAGCATAGCGAAAGGTTTGCAAAGGCATCCATCTTTTAAAGGGAGGATAAAAAAAATCGATGAACCTTAGAATAGGATTTTTGAGCATTGGAAAAAATATAAACAAAGGTAACCTAATTTAGGTTTTCATTCAATCCAAAAAGCCCTGTTCATAAATTTGAAATCAAAACCAAAGAAGGTTTTATAAGGTATACCGAATAGAAAAACCACCCCAGTTTCCAATAAAACCGTTTTCATCTCGATTACCAAATTCAAAAGATGGCTGCCAGTCGAACGATAAATTGATAGGCGCGCCCTCTATTTTATAATCCAATCCCAGCACTCCATCCACTCCTATAGAGTTACCTCCTCCGTATTTAGCAAGATTTAGTAAACCTTTTACCTGAAAGAATCATGCCATAAAACAAAAAATAATAATATATGGACTAACTGTAAAGCTCTTCTTTTAATGCCTTCACCCTATCGTCCGCCAAATACTCATCGTAAGTCATTAATCGATCAATCATACCCTTAGGTGTAATCTCTATGATTCTATTGGCGACCGTATTCATAAACTGGTGATCATGAGTAGTGAACAAAACTACTCCAGGAAAAGTAATCATTCCATCATTGAATGCGGTAATACTTTCTAGATCAAGGTGATTGGTTGGTTCATCTAAAATAACCAAATTGGGATTTTGAAGCATCATCTTACTAACCATGCAACGAACTTTTTCACCTCCACTCAGTACGTTGGTTTTCTTCAATATTTCATCTCCACTGAATAACATTTTTCCTAAAAATCCACGGATAAAATCTTCATCCACATCCTTGGTTTGTGGTGGCACATATTGACGCAACCAATCCATCAAATTAAGTGACCCAGTAAAAAATTCAGTGTTATCATTATTTAAATAAGCAGAAGTAATGGTAGTTCCCCATTCATAAACTCCTTGATCCGCGGGAACCCTTCCATTGACAACTTCAAAAAAAGTAGTCAAAGCCAATGGATTTCTACTCAAAAAAGCAATTTTCTGCCCCTTTACAATATCAAAAGTGATATTACTAAATAAGGATTTACCATCAAGTGATTTGGCCAATTTTTCTACATTCAAAATCTGATTACCCACCTCTCTCTCCGGCTTAAATATAATACCAGGATATTTTCTATTACTAGGTGTGATATCTTCAAAAACCAATTTATCCAATGCTTTTTTACGGGAGGTAGCTTGTTTCGATTTAGATGCATTGGCACTAAAGCGCGCAATGAAATCCAACAAATCTTTCTTCTTCTCTTCAGCCTTCTTATTCTTGTCAGAAGCTTGCCTAGCAGCCAATTGAGAACTCTCATACCAAAAGGTATAGTTACCCGTATAAATTTTAATTTTTTGCTTGTCAACGTCTGCCACATGGGTACATACCGCATCTAAAAAGTGACGATCATGGCTTACTACCAAAACAATATTCTCATAATCAGCTAAGAAATTTTCCAACCAACTGATCGTTTCAACATCCAAGTTATTGGTAGGCTCATCCAATAACAAAATGTCTGGATTTCCAAATAATGCTTGGGCCAATAATACCCTCACCTTAATATTTGCACCTATATCCTTCATTAATTGCTGGTGCAATTCTTCTTTTACCCCTAATTGATTTAAAAACTGACCCGCATCACTTTCTGCAGTATATCCACCCATTTCTCCGAATTCATGCTCTAGTTCCCCTGCTCTCATACCATCTGCCTCACTAAAATCCTCTTTCATATACAATGCATCCTTTTCCTGCATCAAATTCCACATTTTAATATGTCCCATCATTACGGTATGCAATACAGTGACTTCATCAAAACCAAACTGATCCTGACGCAATACTGCCATACGCTCCCCCGGTGTAATATGGACCGTGCCTTTGTTAGGCTCAATTTCACCACTTAAAATTTTAAGGAAAGTAGATTTACCCGCACCATTGGCACCTATTACACCATAACAGTTACCCTTGGTGAAACTAATATTTACTTCATCGAATAAAACCCTTTTGCCATAAGCTAGGGTTACATTGTTTACACTTATCATAATATTAAAAAGTGTGCAAAGCTACAAATTGATTTCTAAATTAAATAAATTTCACAGATTACCCCCACTTTTTCATAGTAGTTTTTGTAATCCAATACAAACGCTTGGGATTCAATTTTACTTAAAACACCTAAAAAAATTGAATCACACATTAAAATAATTATTAATTACCATATTGAGCACTTCCCTTCAATTTTCATTTAAATATCCTCTGCCACTTTTTTGTTAGGCATAGGAAAGGTATTTTTGCAACATGTCGATCGTTAACCAATTACAAATAGGTGTTCTTAAAAGTCTAGCTTCCCTATATGAGCAGACCTTTAGTGAAAAGGATTTTCAAATCAATCAAACCAAACCTGAATTTGAGGGCGACTATACGGTGGTGTTATTTTCTTTGGTAAAAACGCTTCGTCTATCTCCTGACGCTATCGGAAATCAATTGGGTGAAAAGTTGGTCACTGATTATCCTGAAATATTTACCTCTTTCAATATTATTAAAGGATTTTTAAATTTAACGGTAACAGACAATTATTGGATAACCTTACTCAATAAGAACTATGCAGATAGTTGTTTTGGAAAAAAAGCCTTGACGGGTAAAAAAGTGATGGTGGAATACTCTTCCCCTAACACCAACAAGCCTCTTCATCTTGGCCATTTGAGAAATAATTTTCTAGGATGGAGTGTTGCTGAAATTTTAAAGGCCAATGGACAAGAAGTGATTAAAAGCTGTATCGTTAATGATCGTGGAATTCATATTTGTAAAAGTATGATTGCTTGGCAATGGTATGCCAATGATGCAACTCCGCAATCTACCAATACAAAGGGAGACCATTTAGTTGGCGCCTATTATGTAAAATTTAATGATGTCTATAAGGAGCAGGTCGCAGCATTAATGGCTGATGGAAAAACAAAAGAAGCAGCAGAAAAAGAAGCTCCCATCATGAAGGCTACTCAACAAATGCTAGTAGATTGGGAAGAGGGAAAACCAGAAGTGATGGAGCTATGGAAAACTATGAATAGTTGGGTATATGCTGGTTTTGATACAACCTATCAAAAAATCGGTAGCGACTTTGATAAAACTTATTACGAGAGTAATACTTATTTATTAGGAAAAGATATTGTTCAACAAGGACTTGATAAAAAAGTATTTTTCAAAAAAGAAGATGGTAGTATTTGGATAGACCTTACAGCAGATGGACTTGATGAAAAAATAGTGCAGCGCAAAGATGGCACTTCGGTTTACATCACACAAGACATTGGTTTAGCCCTTCAAAAATATGAGCAGTTTAATATTGATCAAAGCATTTATGTAATTGGCAATGAGCAGAATTATCACATGAAAGTATTACAGTTAATCTGTAAAAAATTAGGCATGCCCAATGCTGAAAATATTTTTCATTTGAGTTATGGTATGGTAGAATTAACGAGTGGGAAAATGAAAAGTAGAGAAGGTACGGTAGTGGACGCTGATGAATTAGTAGATGAAATGATTGCCACTTCACAAAAACTTACAGAAGAGCTAGGAAAGGTGAAAGACTTTACAGCAGAGGAATTGAAAGACCTTTATGATATCATTGGATTGGGCGCAATGAAATTTTATTTACTAAGGGTTGACCCTAAAAAAACAATGGTATTCAATCCAGAGGAAAGTATAGATTTCCATGGTTTTACTGGTCCCTTTGTTCAATATACTCATGCAAGAATAAAAAGTATTTTAAGAAAAGAATTAGGCAATGGAGAATCATCTAATTCAACCAATGAATTTAAAAGTCCCTTATTGCCATTAGAAAAAGCGGTAATCATTCAATTAGAACAATATCCAACTGCTTTAGAAGTAGCCTGTGAAGAGCATAACCCCTCTGTGATTGCTAATTATGTATTTAATCTAGCAAAAACATTTAACTCATTCTATACCGAACATTCTATCGGGAATGCAGAAACAATAGAGAAAAAATATCTTCGATTACAACTAGCTGCCATGACTGCCAATATTATAAAAAGTGGTATGCAATTAATGGGTATTCGAGTACCTGAAAGAATGTAAAAATGAAGGGTAAATAACCAAGATAAATTAGATTACTTCAACATTTTTTTCAAACCTTCGTTGAAATATAAAGGACTAAAACCCAATTCATTTTTTGCTTTATCAATTATAAAACCAGTTTTTGCTGGACGCTTTCCTGCTTGAATAAAAATAGCAGCACTCACTTTTTCAATCAAGGTTTTATCTAAATGCAAGTAATCGGCAGTAGCCAATGCCATATCGTAAGGACTCATTACCTCTTGGCCTGAAATATGATAGATTCCTGTAGCATTTTTTTGAATAGCCAGCAATATGCCTTTTGCTAAATCCTCCACATAGGTAGGTGTTCGCAATTGATCGCTGACCACCTGAATAGATTTTCCCTGCGTCAAATTATTCTGTACCCAGCTCACCATATTATTTCTGTTACCCACTAAAATATTTCCATACACCAATACGGTGCGAATAATACACCAGGAAAGCTTTGATTCTATCACTGATTTTTCAGCTCCTAATTTACTACTCCCATAATAATTAACAGGCGCTGGAATATCGGTTTCTACATATGGTCCAGCCTCTCCATCAAATACAAAATCAGTAGAAATATAAATAAATTTAGCGCCTACCCTTTCAGCAGCTCCTAATAAAAATCTGGTAGCGGTAACATTGGTATCCCAACAATGAACTGGATCTTTTTCGCAGTCATCTACTTGGGTTATTGCTGCCGTATGAATAATAATAGCTGGTTTATTTAGAGCAATGAAATGATTCACTGCCACCCCATCAGTAATATCTAAGGAAAAATAATCATATCGATTCGAGGAATCTATTGGCAAACGCGATAGTCCTTTTCCAGTAGCAGTAAGGCTATAATCAGTTGATTCAATCAACAGCTTTACAAGATGCTGACCTAATAATCCATTTGCTCCAGTAATCAATATTTTCATAAAAAAATGCGCATTTAATAAAAAGGAATCCCTGATTTTTTAATGGTTCAAGATAGATAGGAATATTTTAAACACCTATTAAATATTTCAGCATCGTATTTTGTTATTCAATTGTAAATCTTTTTTATTGGATAAACCAATAAGCAAATGAGCATCAAATAGACTGCCTAAGAAAATGATTAATTAGTCAATTTTTAAAATCATTTCCAAAAGAGTCTAAAGGGAAGGATGATTCACACAAAAAATTTTAATATTATATAAAAATACCATGTGGTTTTATTTCTAATTTTTCGCTTATTAAAACCTAAGTAAGCGAGTTAATTCACATTAAAAAGCGTATTTTTGCATCTTTTTAAGAGTAGAAGGTAAATAGGTCCGTGCTAATTAACCATTAAATTAAAATATTAACGCTTTTCATTCAATATGAAAAAAAAAGTAACAAAGATTGGAGTACTTACCTCAGGAGGAGATGCACCGGGAATGAATGCCGCTGTAAGGGCTGTTGTTAGAACAGGAATTTACCATGGCCTTGAAGTATATGGAATAATGAGGGGGTATAATGGAATGGTAGATAATGATATTTTTAGAATGGAGGGGAAAAGTGTAGCTAATATTATTCAAAGAGGTGGCACGATTCTAAAAACTTCTAGATGCAAGGAATTTTTTACTCCTGAAGGCAGAAAAAAAGCCTACGAAAATTTAAAGAAATTTGGCATAAATGGATTGGTAATTATTGGAGGCGACGGAAGCTTTAGAGGTGCGCAAACTTTCAGCAACGAATATGATATTCCTTGTGTTGGACTTCCTGGTACGATTGATAAGGATATTGCAGGTACTGATTTTACTATTGGCTTTGATACTGCTGTTAATACTGCCGTAGAAGCAATCGATAAAATTAGGGATACTGCAGATGCTCATGATCGGCTATTTATAATAGAAGTGATGGGAAGAGATGCTGGTTATATCGCCTTGCATAGCGGAATTGCCACTGGGGCAGAAAGTGTTTTAATTCCAGAACGTAAAACAGACATTGAAGCAATCATTAAACAATTGGCTGAAAAAGAAAGACGCCACAAATTGGTTAATCTGATCGTTGTAGCAGAAGGAGATAATTTTGGTGGTGCTAATGAAGTGGGTAAAATAATCACTGAACGTTTACCGATGCAGGATGTAAGAGTTTGTATACTCGGCCATATTCAAAGAGGTGGATCACCTAGTTGCTTTGATAGATTAATAGCCAGCAGAATGGGTTATTCAGCCGTAGAATGTTTACTTGAAGGAAGACACAATGTATTTGTAGGCATTGTAAACAATCGTATGCATTATACCCCACTCAATGAAGCGGTTAAAAAGAAACAACGTATTAATGAAGAGTGGATGAAGATAGTAAAAATACTAGCTTCCTAATTTAGACAAAAGATAATAGCTGATAAATTTTAGCGACTATCTTATAAAATATTAATAAAAATATTATGAGTAAAACAATTACAAAATACTTGCATCAAAACATGGATAAACAAGCAGGTATCAACCATTCCATAAAGAAAACAAAGATCGTAGCCACCGTTGGGCCAGCCTGTTCTAGCTATGAAAAATTATTGGAATTGGTGATTGCAGGTGTAAATGTTTTTCGATTAAACTTTTCTCATGGGGCTTATGAAGATAAGTTAGCCATCATCAATCATATCAAAGAGATTAACAGAACCCAACCTTTTAATATCGCTATTTTAGGAGATCTGCAAGGGCCTAAATTAAGAGTAGGTGATTTAGAAAACGGGAAGATTGAATTAAAAGATGGTAACACTTTTATATTTACTACAGAAAAAATCATCGGTAACGCTGAAAAGATTTATGTTTCCTATCCTAACCTTGCAAAAGATGTAAAAGTAGGAGAAAGAATTTTTTTAGATGATGGTAAAATGGAATTGAAAGCAGAAGAAATTTTAAATGATAAAGAAATTCGTGTATCGGTAACCTTGGGTGGAACACTGACTCCAAAAAAAGGAGTAAACCTACCTGACTCTGCACTTACGATGCCATCGCTTACTGAAAAAGATTTAGCTGACCTTGATTTTATAATTGCTAACGAATTGGATTGGGTTGCCCTTTCCTTTGTTCGTAAAGCCAATGATATCATTGATCTAAAAAAACGCATTAAAGAACAGAACAGCAAGATCAAAGTAATTTCAAAAATTGAAATGCCTGAAGCGCTTAAAAATATTAGGGATATTATTGTAGAAAGTGATGGGGTAATGGTAGCAAGAGGTGATCTAGGAGTAGAAGTTCCGGTAGAACAAGTTCCGATGATTCAAAAAGAAATTATCCGTAGGTGCATGCGTAGGGCTAAACCAGTCATTGTAGCAACTCAAATGATGGAAAGCATGATGGAAAGAACCAAACCTAATAGAAGTGAAGTAACGGACGTTGCTAACGCTGTATTAGAGGGTGCAGACGCTGTAATGCTAAGTGGTGAAACGGCTATGGGTGAATACCCAAGACTAGTAGTAGAAATGATGAGCAAAATTATTATGGAGGTAGAGCGTACTGCATATGATTATGATAGGGATGATATTTTAACCCCTCAGGCCCACTCTCCTTCTCTATTAAGTGATGCCCTTTGTTATAGTGCTTGTAAGCTTGCACAAGACGTAAATGCAAATGCATTGATAGGAATGACTCAAAGTGGATATACTGGCTTTATTTTAAGTAGCTATCGACCAAAAGCACCTTTATTTGTTTTTAGTAAAGAAAAAACCTTAATTAACCAGTTAAGTTTAAGTTGGGGCGTTCGAGCTTTTTATTATGCCGAAGAAGAAAATTTAGATACTATTATTTTTGATCAGGTAAATATCCTAAAAGAAAGAGGATTTATAAAGGCTGAAGATGTAGTGGTGAGTACAGGAAGTACACCAACCAAACTTCATCTACCCACCAATACAATCAAAATAACCATTGTAGCGTAAAGTGTTTAATTTATTCAAATACTATAAAGACCTCCCCCAACGGAGGTCTTTACTATTATACCAATCCCCTTTTATAGTCTGAGGCTCATCGAAGAGAACTTAAAAACTTTATATCAATCAATACTTTATTGGTATTCTTATCGTTAGTAAGTAAGTTTTCGTAAATTTAGTAATATAGCTTTCTCAATAACCTAAAGTAAAAAAGATATATTTAATCATTCGCTAAGTATTTTAAATTATCTGTTCTCAAATCATGGAAACACTTATTGTAGCAATAGTAGTTGGAATATTAGTCAGTTTAATTACTGCCTTTTCTATCAAGACCATTAACCGATATAAAATGCAAGGGCCGACTGATCTATTAGCCCAGGCTCAACAAGCCTTGCAGATGGTTCAACTAGAAATAAAACAATTACAAAAAGAAAAGGAAGAGCTATTAAGCAGAGCTACCCATGCCGAGGGAGCCAATCAATTATTATTACAAGAATTTGAGCAGTATCATTTACTTCAACAAGAACACCTTAAAACACTCAATCAATTAGCTATAATACAAACCCAACTCAGTTCAGCTAATGATAAGTTAACGGGACAAAAAGAAGAACTAGAATCGATAGCAGAGAAATTCCGTTTTGAATTTAAAAATCTAGCACAGGGAATTTTAGAAGAAAAAACATCCAAGTTCACGCTAGTCAACGAAGAAAAAATGAAGGCAATTCTTGACCCGTTAAAATCTGAATTATTAGAATTTAAGAAAAAAATTGATGACACTTATGATAAAGAAAGTAAAGAAAGATTTACGCTAGGCAAAGAAGTACAAAGGTTAGTAGCAATGAGTCAATTAGTAAGTCAAGAAGCCAACAACCTCACGACTGCATTAAAAGGAAATAATAAACAACAGGGTAACTGGGGAGAAATGATTTTAGAAAGTATTTTATCTTACAGTGGACTTACCAAAGGAAGAGAATTTTTAACACAAGAATTTATTAGAGACAATGCTGGCAATATTATTAAAGATGAATTTGGTAAAGGACTTCAGCCAGATATCACCGTAATTTACCCTGACCAGCGAAAGATTATAATTGATTCAAAAGTATCGCTTACCGCATGGGAACAATATGTTTCTGAAGAAAACACATTGGGGCAACATCAGTTTTTAAAGGAACACATTCAATCTATAAGAAATCATATTGATGGACTAAGCAAAAAAAAATATCCAACATATGCTCAAGCGCTTGATTATGTGTTGCTTTTTATTCCGATAGAACCTGCTTTTTTAGAAGCCGTTAAAACAGATCTACAACTTTGGAAATACGCCTATGATAAAAGGATTATGTTAGTCAGTCCAACTAACCTTTTAGCCGTTTTAAAAATAATTGCTGACCTGTGGAAGGTAGAGCAACAAAACCATCATGCTATTGAAATTGCAGATAAAGCTGGATTACTTTATGACAAATTTGTAGGATTTATAGATAATTTAGAACTCGTTGGAAAAAAACTACAAGAAGCGCAAGTATCTTATGATAGCGCTTTTCGACAATTGGGTACAGGGAAGGGAAATATAATTGGCAAAATTGAAGAATTAAAAAAGATGGGTGCAAATACCAATAAACAATTACCTGCAAAACTAATCTCACCATTGATGAGTGATGAATAGGCACTACCCAATGAATACGCCCCCCCCTTATAACTCATTGCCCTCCTTTTTTCTTATAGCGTTTATCTAAAGAATGATTATAATCTTGTTAAATAATATTATATATTTTTTTACTACTTTTCAAAAGCATCCATCACAGGAAGGAAAATAATACTGTACTCCTTGTATGAATTTTTATTTTATACAAAAACATATTATTATGACTACAGTTATTGTTCCAATTGATTTTTCTCCCATTTCTGTTCATACTGCTCATTAAGCTGCCCAATTATTAGTTGGTCACCATGGCGTAAATATACTTTTATACCATTGTTACGCTAAAACTTCAGAAGAAACTGCTGAAAAAAAAAGTTTGTAGGAACTAAGGAAAAAATTGATTGCTAATTGCTTTTTTTCTATTGAAATAGTAGCTCATCAAGGAGACAATTTTGCAGAAGAATTACAAAGAGCAGTTCGACACAGTAAGGCAGATCTCATCATTATGGGAATTAAGGGTAAATCCGCCTTAGCAAAAGCAATCTATGGTAGTAATACCATCAAAATGGTTGATAGTAAGATCTGCCCTATTTTAATTATTCCACCGGAGGTATCCTTTCCAGCACTTCGAAAAGTGATACTTACCTCAGACTTTAAAGAAACTACCAAAACAACACCCACTGAACCAATTAAAGATTTCCTCAGCGTATTTAATCCAAAACTGCAAATAGTGAATCTAGATAAGGATCATTATATATCACTCACTACAGGCTATAAAAAGGAGAAAAATATACTGGTAGAAATGTTCAAAGATTACCATCCTGAGTTTTATTTTATGCGCCTATACGATGTAAATGAAGCGCTTACTCTTTTTGCGAAAGACAAGGAAATCGATTTACTAATGGTTATCCGAAGAGATGAAACGCTTATACAAAAATTATTTAAACATAGTCACACTATAACACTCAGTTACCAGAGCAAAATACCCCTACTGGTAATGCACGAGTAATAACGCGGCTACTTTGAATAATTATAAAACATTTTTAAATTAACAAGAGGATTAAAGTCTAAATGCATTAATCTATACGCTAGAATCTTTCTTTTGATAAAACCCTATGCTCAAAGGTTTGAAAAAATCATTTTCTTCATTAATTAAATAGGTTTTCTCTTGTCGATTGGTCTAGTCAATTAAAAACTACCTTTGCTACTCATTTTATTAGTATGACTTTTGATGATTTAAATTTAAATACCCCTTTACTTTCAGCACTGGATGATCTAGGATATACCAACCCTACCACTATTCAACGTAAAGTTTTTCCTATTGTAATGTCGGGAAAAGATGTATGTGGCATAGCGCAAACTGGAACTGGGAAAACCTTTGCTTATCTACTACCTTGTTTACGACAATGGAAATTCAGTAAAGACAAAGCTCCGCAAATCCTAATCATTGTTCCCACCAGAGAACTAGTGGCGCAAGTAGTGGAAGCTGTAAAAGCTTTGACACCCTACATGAGTTTAATTGTAACAGGAGTATATGGCGGAGTAAATATCAATACACAAAAAGCATTGGTTGAAACAGGCG
Organism: Ferruginibacter sp.; assembly: GCA_030831945.1. Taxonomy (GTDB): domain Bacteria; phylum Bacteroidota; class Bacteroidia; order Chitinophagales; family Chitinophagaceae; genus Ferruginibacter. Next base: position 10,996 of record JAURKC010000027.1, on the reverse strand, counting down.
TAGATGTTTTAGTAGCTACACCTGGGAGACTCTATGATCTTGCAATGAATGGAGCTTTCAAAACAAAAATGATTAAAAAACTAGTCATTGATGAGGTAGATGAAATGTTAAACTTAGGTTTCAGAACTCAATTAAAAAATATTCTCGACTTACTACCCCCTCGACGTCAGAATCTTTTATTTTCAGCTACCATAACTGAAGAAGTAGAAACACTCATTGAAACATATTTTAACGACCCCATAAGAGTAGAAGCAGCACCAACTGGTACACCACTCGAAAATATTATACAATCTAGTTACGAAGTACCCAACTTTTATACAAAAGTGAATCTTTTAGAATTACTACTAAGTGAAGACAAAAGTATGACCAAGGTATTAATATTTGTAGCGACCAAAAAATTAGCAGATCAATTGTATGAACAACTAGAAAATAAATTTCCAGGCACTGCAGGGGTGATACACTCTAACAAAGAACAAAACAACCGTTTTAATACGGTGAAACAATTTCAAGAAGGTAATTACCGATTCATCATTGCCACAGATATTGTTGCAAGAGGAATTGATATTGCTGAAGTAACACATGTCATCAATTTTGATACCCCAGAAATTCCTGAAAACTATATTCATCGAATTGGTCGAACTGGTAGAGCAGACAAAAAAGGGATTGCCATTACTTTTGTAACAGCAAATGAAAAGCCCGCTCTTTCTTTGATTGAGACTTTGATGAAATACCAAGTGCCCATTATAGAATTACCCCAACAACTAGTGATATCTGAAGTACTGACTGATGAGGAAATACCAAAAGTTTTCATGAAAATTATTCAGGTAAAGGCGCCCAAAAAAGAAGAAGCTGGCCCAGCCTTTCATCCAAAATCTGCCAAAAATAGCAAGGTCAATTTTATAGTAAAAAAGAAAGATAGGATGATGAAAAAATATGGAAAACCAATTACGAGAGGACAGAAAAAATAAAGTAGGATTGGTAAATTAGGAAGTATTATTATTTATAAAAAAAACTGAATATATAATCCACCAATCAAAATAAAAATTACAGTTTTGCAGAAACATTTTTTTGAACTTTTACAACAATACCCTCAGCTATCCATCATCATTAGTATTGGCATAAGCCTTCTCATTGCTATTATTGGGGTAGTACCTAGTTTCTTTATAACTAGTGCCAATATTCTTTTCTTTGGGTTTTGGAATGGAACATTAATTTCATTTATTGGAGAATCTATTGGGGCAGCCATTGCATTTATCCTTTACCGAAAAGGATTTAAAAAAAATATGGAGGAAAAGATTTTAAAATATGAAAAAATAAAGAAATTACTTTTTGCTCAAAATAAAGAAGCCTTTCAATTGATATTTTCATTGCGATTAATCCCCTTCGTTCCATCAGGATTAATCACTTTTGCAGCTGCCATTGGCAATGTATCTTTTACTTATTTTTTTATTGCCAGTTCATTGGGAAAAGTTCCAGCCCTACTGCTGGAAGCCTATGCTGTTTATGGAGCTACTCTTTTAGGTGGACAGGGGAAACTACTGCTTATCCTGATAGGTTTATTGCTTCTTTATTTTTTCATAAAACAAAAAAAGAAAAAGGAATAAATTTATTTCGACTTACGCTCTACATATTGTTTAAAATTATCTAAAATAGATTGCCATCCCATTTGTTGAAGTTCTATTGAATTTTCACTTTCTGGTTCAAATAATTCTATAACCTTCGTTCCATTAGTTGACTCTTCAAAATAAACCCACAGTTTTCTTCCATCACCTAAAATAATTTCAATTGATTTTTCGAATTCAATTGAAATGTAGGTTCCCCAAAAATCAAAACTAAATGATGCATCCTTTGCAGCCATTAGGTAATGAAATTCGCCTTTCGCTGTTAAATTATTTTCTGCTTTTGGACAGTGCCAATCCTCGCTTGCAAAATTCCAATTAACAATATGTTCAGGTTGAGTCCAATATTTCCAAACCTCTTGGATGGGGGCATTGACAATACTTGATACCGTTATACAATTCATTGATCTTTTTTATTTTCAAATTTAACATATTAAAATCCTCCCTCCCATTCAGCTAGAATTCAATATCTGATTAGTTGTCAAAATCTGCTATATTCAAATAGCCTCTATATAAAATTTGAAGACTGTTTGTTTAGGTATTATGGCAACAATGATACTTTACATATGACCGGATAGGCAAGTTTTGAAAACTTTTTTTTGTGGTCCAGTCAGTAATCCAAATATTGGTTTTACTATATTTTGATAATACACTCGTGGTTTAGAGCTTAGTTTCTCAAGCTGAATGAAAATACCAACTTATTCCCCTCCAACAGTTTAATGGTCATATTTTACTCTTTTCAAAAAATCTTAATCTTTGCGCAAATTGAAGATATTTTTACGTAAATCGATAGTTTTTGTAATATAATTAACATAAATTTGTTTAATATTCAACATAAACTTTTTTTATGTTAATAATTAAACGATTGTCATAGTTAAGTAATTTTTTATTTAGAAAAATCTGAATATTATTTTTTATTATCAAAACAACCATCATGAAAAAAAGAAAAAGTCCGTATTTGATTGTGTTACATCGGCTAATAATGCCCATGTTTCTACTGTTTTTCTTTTCAGGAGGATTATTTGCAACAGCGCACAACAACGCTAGCAATCCTTCGAAAAAAATCTACTCAATTTTAGAGTCTACAAAAAACTTTGACTTTATAGTTAAAGGAACAGTTAGAGATGCCAATGGTCCTTTGCAAGGCGCTACTGTTAGCGAAAAAGGAACGGCTAAACAAACCGTTACCAATGCCGCTGGACAGTTTACGCTAAGTACTTCTGGTCCAAATGCTACCCTAGTATTTTCTTTTGTAGGCTATGCTCCTATTGAAGTAAATGTAAGCGGCAAGGCAGTTGTAGACGCAACATTGCAAGGTGCTGACGGAAAACTTTCAGACGTAGTGGTAACCGCTTTAGGTATTACTAGAGCAAAAAAATCATTAGGCTACTCAGTAGGAGAAATTAAGGGTGAGGACATGAACAAAGTTGTCCAAACCAACTTAGTGAATTCTATGGCAGGTAAAGTAGCTGGTGTTAATATCAGCTCTACAGGTGGTGCAGCTACTGCTTCAGTGAGTGTGGTGATTCGCGGTATTCGTTCATTAAATACCGATAACCAACCGCTATTTGTAGTAGATGGAGTTCCTGTAAAAAACTCTTTGAATAACGTAAGTAACAATACTGGTGGTGATAACACCATTGATTACGGTAACGCTATTTCGGATTTGAATCCAAATGATATCGAAAGTCTTACTGTATTGAAAGGTCCAAGTGCTGCTGCATTATATGGATCTCGTGCGGGTAATGGGGTAATTATTATTACCACTAAGTCTGGTAAAAAATCTAAAGGATTAGGAGTTACTTTCAGTAGCAATAATGAGATAGCCTCTCCTTACAAGTTTTTTGAAACCAACCAAGCCTATACTGTAGGGTATCACCCCTACACTACTCCAAATTCAAGTAATAGCTTGGATGGAACCAATATTATAGATTTAGTAGGTACTGATACTTATCGCTTTGGTACCCCACTTAATGTTGGTATTAAAGCCATACAATGGAACAGTGTAAAGGATGCTGCTGGAAACTATATTCCTACAGAAATGAAAGGGTATAATAACTTGAAAAACTTTGTTCAAAACGGAATGACCTCGGTTAATAGTTTATCTATCGAGAATTCAAATGATAGGAATAATTACCGTTTCTCTTTTAGCAATACTGCTAATACAGGTATTCTTCCAAATACTGGACTTTCTCGTAATAACGTAGGGTTGAATGTTGAACATAAAATAAATGATAAATTCAAATTGACTACCTCACTTAATTACACTCGTTCATATGCTGATAATATAGCAGCGGGTGATCGTGGTGGTGTATATCAAGATATCCTTTATCTATCTCCTAGTGTGGATGTTAGACAAATGCAGAACTATTGGTTAACTCCTGGAATTCAACAAAGAGCTGCAATACCTCCAGTTGATCTTGGAATACAAAGTGCAACTTCTTACGATTTTAACAACCCTTATTTCACATTAAATCAAGTGAAAAATAGTTTTCTTCGTAACCGTTTATTTGGTAACCTAAAATTAGACTATCAAATTAGTAAGCATTTAACTGCATTCGTTAGATATTCTCAGGACATGTTGAACGAAAGACGTGAAACAAAAATCTCAAAATCCTTAAAAGCAGAAAGAAATGGCTATTACGGATTACAAAATCTGTTTAATACCGAGAGCAATACAGACTTCTTGTTGAACTATAAAAACAACTTTAACGATTTCACTCTATCTGCTTCTGGAGGTGGTAACCTTCAATATGTTTATGCTTCGAACCAACAGAGCTATTCTCAATCAGGAGTGGGTGTTATTGCACCAGAGCTTTTCAATTTGTCGAACGTTAGTTCTACAGGTATCAGAGCAAATGGTTACTCTTCACAAAAAGCACTTTATAGTGTTTATGGTACTGCAACTGTCGGCTACAAGGATATGGCTTATTTAGACCTAACAGGTAGAAACGACTGGTCAAGCACGCTTCCATCTAATGCGAATAGCTACTTTTATCCATCAGCTTCTTTAAGTTTGATCGTCAATAAAATGATCAACTTTGGTTCATCAGTGGATTTAGTAAAAGTTCGTGGTGGTTATGCTAATGTAGGAAAAGACACCGATCCATACAATTTATTTGGAACTCTTGGATTTGGAAGCTTTGGTTCTACCATCCTTCAGTCAGTTCCTGGTTCTTTAAAGAACCCTGCATTAAAGCCTGAGCAAGCTTCTTCTTCAGAGCTTGGTATCGATCTTGCTTTCCTTAAAAATCGTTTAAGATTTGAAGGAACAGTGTATAAATCAGACAACAAAAACCAAGTTTTAGGTATTAGCACTCCCCCATCTTCTGGTTATACTAGCCGTCAAATCAATGCTGGTTTGGTGCGCAGTCAAGGTATAGAATTACAATTAGCAGGAACAGTTTTAACTAACAAAGATTGGAATTGGGATATTAGTGTAAACTATACCAAAAACAATTCATATGTTATTTCTCTTGCTGATGGTGTTCCTTATTATCAATTCTGGGGAGATGGTCCTAGTGGATCTTGGACTTATGCAAAAGGTCAAGTAATTCCTAATAATTTCAATGCAGATGGATCACCAATGATCAGTGATGGTAAAATTGGACAAATCTGGGATAATAAATTATTGACAGTAGAAGACAAAACTTCTCCTTATTATGGATGGCCTTTACTAGATGGAGGTGGCGGACAACAGAAATATAAAGGTGGAGCCTTCAATGCTAAGGAAGTAGTTGGTAATTTCAATCCGAAATTATTATTAGGCTTTCAAACTACTGTATCTTATAAAAGATTTACCCTTAGTGCTAGTATAGATACAAGATTAGGTGGTGAGTTTTTCTCTCAAACCTACAGGTATATTGGATCTGATGCGGTGTTAGCTAGACAAATGGACATGGGAATTAAAATTCCAGATGCTTATAAAAACAATATCCCTGCTTACTTGAAAGCTAATGCTGATGCCTACATTAAAATGTCTGGTTTCCAATCTGCTCATCTTGTAGGAGGTCCAACTAAAGCATTAGGTGGATTTGAATATGAGGATAATGGCGAAATAAGTTATGATGGTGTTTTCTTCCCTGGCGTTTACTCTGATGGAAGTGGAGGGTATATAGAAAATTTGGGTGATCCAAATACTACCCACTACAGTTTTTATACTGATGCAGTAACTGCCAATTGGAACTTCGCAAAACAAAATATGTTTGATGCATCTTACATTAAACTACGTGAACTTAACTTGTCTTTTGATTTACCAAAACAATGGTTTGGAAAGTCTAAAATTCAAGGTGCTTCTTTCGGAGTTTATACCAGAAATATTATTCTCTGGACAAAAGCTAAGTGCGGTATAGATCCTGAAAATGCATTCTACCTTCAAGCGGGTGCTCAAGGTAATGGTTCACAATTCAGACAAGGTATCGAACGCTATAATGTTACCCCATGGACTATTCCAGCAGGTGTTAAACTAAATGTTCGTTTCTAGTCATAAATAATAATTAATTCTAAAATTTTATAAGATGAAAAATTTTAATAGGATATGGGTTGGAATGCTAATGTTAGCATTGTTAACTTTTTCTTGTCAGAAGTTTGAGGTGTTAAATAAAGACCCCAATAACTTGAATCCTTCTGATGCTGCGCCAGATTATTTAATGGCAAGTGTATTAACCAGCACAGCAATGGATTATGGCAATCTTGGTTCCGGTATTATATCTGGAGCTATACAACACACTGCACAAGATGCATGGTCAAGTACCTATAGCAACTATGATTGGGGTACTTCTGATTGGAGTGGTATTTATGGTAGACTAAGAAACAATCAAGTGTTACTTCAAAAAGCACAAGCCAACAATTTGAAATTCCAACAAGGTGTTGCCTTAGTGATGAGAGCATTTAACTTTGGATACATCGCAGATTTTTGGGGTGATGCACCTTACACTGCTGCACTTAAAGGAGACTTAGATGGTGCTGCTAATCAATACCCTGCATTTGACTCACAAGAAACCATTTATAATGGAGTGATTGCAGATTTAAAAGCAGCTGCAATTTTATTTGCAGGTCCAGCATCTAGTCACCCAGAAATTACTCCTGCAACTCAAAGTTCAGATGTATTCTACAAAGGAGATAATGAAAAATGGGCAAGATTAGCTAATTCACTTTTGTTGCGCTATTACCTAAGAATATCTGCTAAAAGAGATGTAAAAGCTGATGTTGAAGCGATTGCTAGCAAAGTATTTACTAGCAATGGAGATGATTTTGCCATGTCATTTCCTGGTATAGATGGAAACACTTCTTACCAGAAGAATACTGCATTTGGTGGTCCATCCAATTTCAAAAGGAATAAAATGTCTGCTACCTTGGTTTCTACATTAATTGATCTTAAAGATCCACGTTTAGTTATCATGGCAGAGCCAATTGTAATTCGCTCAATAGTTGATGCAAGCAAATTTACTGCTGCTGCAGATGCTGCAAAAATATCAATGGTAGTGGGTGGTATTCGTTATATTAATCCTACTGCTGCTGCAGCTGCCAATATTACTCAATTCAATCAAAGCACCTACTCTACTGATAGAGGTTGGGCTAAACCAATTGATGCTGTAAAAAGCTTTTATGATACTACACCAGTATATGTGGGTATTCCTATTAGCTATTTCGGTGAGACATTTAACTATAATTTAAATGGTACCGGTGGTCAAGCAAACTCTAATAATGATTTTGTATCCTACATGCGTGTGGATATTTACTCAAAGAATAGCGGCAATTTGTTAAAGCAACGCCTTGCTTCTTACAATGAGGTTTGTTTTGATCTTGCAGAAGCTGCTCTAAAAGGTTGGAGTGTTGGCGGATCAGCTGAAACTTGGTATAACAAAGGGGTTAAGTCTTCTTTTGATCTATGGACTGTATTTAGTTCATACCAATCTTCTGTAAATGGTTATGCGGGTTGTGTTAAATCTGCTGATGATTATCTTGCACAATCTAGTGTTGCTTACAACAGTACACTTAGCAGAATTATGGAGCAAAAATGGATTGCCTCTTGGCAAGCTTCTGTTGAATGCTATATGGATTGGAGAAGAACAGGATTGCCTACTTTAAACGTTGGTTACGCTGCAAAGCGTGCTGCAATTCCTGTAAGATTCGCTTATAATAATACTGAATTACAAAGTAATGTTGCCAATACTACCGCTGCAATTAATAAATTGGAAGAATCTAGTTATGTTGGATCTGATGGCAAAAATAGCCCATGGTCTAAATTCTGGTTACTTCAAGGAACTGGTAAACCTTGGTAGAATTTGATGGATACTTTATGTATTAATCAAACATATTTTTAATTTTTGAGGCCTTGTCATAATAACTTATGGTTAATTGACAGGGCTTCTTTATTTAATTTAGCTTTGCATTACTTTAATTATACCCTAGCTTAAATTAATTAACCATTGTAAAAACAACCCAATATGAATAAGACTTATTGTGTTTTATACATGCTACTCATTTTTTTCCTTTCCAATTGCAATAGCAATGTAGCATCAAAAAAAGATAATTCACCTACCAACATTATCGTAAACGACAGCCTACCTTTAAAAAATTTTGTTGCCGGATCTAATCCTCCTTTTAAGGAATGCCACGCCTCTACCCTAGTTAAACTAAAGGACAATGATTTTTTGGTGGCTTGGTTTGCTGGAGAAAAAGAGAAAAATGATAATGTAGCAATATGGTTAGTAAAAGGTAGGCCCAATCACTGGTCGCCAGCCAAACAAATAGCAAAAATTAGAAATGATGCCCATTGGAATCCAGTACTATTTCAATCTCCCGAAGGAAAAATATTTTTATTTTTTAAAGTGGGTAAAGAAATTGAACATTGGGAAACATGGGTAAAAACTTCTGATGATAATGGCGAAAGTTGGTCGGAAGCTTATGAATTAGTCAAAGGAGATAAAGGTGGTCGAGGACCTGTACGAAGTAAACCCATTGTTTTATCTAACGGAACCTGGCTTGCTGGTTCATCGCATGAATACCAAGGCTATCATATATTTACTGATCGTAGTGAAGATAAAGGCAAAACTTGGACTGCCACCCCTTACTTAGCATTAGCCGATACTAGTTTACAAAATAAAGAATTGATTCAGCCTACCCTTTGGGAATCCAAACCAGGCTATGTTCATATGCTGATAAGAAGTGAACTTGGAATTATTTGTAGAAGCGATTCCAAAGACTATGGAAAAACATGGGCGCCTATTTACAAAACCAGCTTACCCAATCCAAATAGCGGTATTGATGTAACCCAACTCGCCAATAATGTTTTAGTGCTAGCCTATAATCCTGATAATAGAAATGATGGTGATAGAGCACCATTGTTACTGGGTGTATCTTTTGATAATGGAATCACTTGGCCAAAAAATTTGAACATAGAAAAAGGAAAAGGCGATGATGAATTTTCCTATCCTGGATTGATTAGCTTCGGTGATACGGTTGCCGTATGTTATACCTGGCAAAGAAAAAATATTGCCTTTTGGATGGGTACTAAAAAAGACCTCATACAGTAAATAATTAGTAGGTTCAATACATTATGTAGCAATTAAAAATTAGTCATTGAATAAAATCAGCGCTTAGTTCAATTTATTATCGTGGATAAAAAAGAGTACGCTTTATCATTTTGAAGCTTACCTTCAAACATTGGAAATGTTCATTTATAATTTTCACATTTCGGCATTTAAAATATTAACAAAAAAATTATGTCTACAGCCATCAACAAACAGCCTGAACGACTTTATTCATTAGACGCCTTGCGCGGATTTGATATGTTCTGGATTATTGGAGCCGAAGAGATTTTTCATCAACTATATAAAGCTAGTGGCTCTCCATTTTGGGGAGCAGTTTCTAGTGAATTAACTCATCCAGCATGGAATGGATTTAATTTGTATGACTTAATTTTTCCACTCTTTCTATTCATGGCAGGTGCAGCTACCCCATTTTCTGTAGGTAGAGAAATGGAAAAAGGTGCCTCCAAAAAAGATTTATTACTTAGGGTAATAAAAAGAGGTTTGATTTTAGTGTTGATTGGTATCTTTTACAATAATGGACTTGAAATACAACCCATTTCCGAAATTCGTTTTGGTAGTGTGCTAGGCCGTATAGGTCTTGGCTATATGTTTGCCAATATCATTTACCTCTTTGCTAAAGAAAGAGCACAAATGATTTGGTTTGCAGCTATATTATTGGGTTATTGGATGCTACTAGCATTTTGCTCAGCTCCAGGTTTCCCTGCAGGAGATCTTACCATGGAAGGAAACATAGTATCTTATTTAGATCGTTCGATAATGCCAGGTAGACTTTATTTAAAAATACATGACCCAGAAGGATTAGTATCTACCATTCCAGCAATTTCAACAGGATTACTAGGTATTTTAACAGGTAATTTTTTAAAGAATGGAAAAATGGATCCTTCTAAAAAATCATTATCAATGGCTGTCCTTGGATTCATTTTTATTGCAATTGCACATTTATGGAATCTAGTATTACCCTTCAATAAAAATTTATGGACTAGTTCTTTTGCTATGAATGTAGGGGGCTATAGTCTTATTTTGTTATCTATATTTTATTATTTGATTGATGTTAAAGGCTACAAAAAATGGGCTTTTTTCTTTAGAATCATCGGAATGAACTCCATCTTCATTTATATATCAGAACATTTTATTGATTGGAAATATTCTACAGTTGGAGTATTTAAATGGTTGGGGCAATTAGTAGGCACCCCTTACGATATGGTTATTTTAGCCATCTGTTATGTTTTGATTCAATGGTCAGTACTTTATTTAATGTACCGCAAAAAAATCTTCCTAAGAGTTTAACTATAAAAAGTTAAGCAGTATAGACCTTACTTCTATTTATAAAAAAATCCATTGGGCTTTATATCTTTATTAAAAGTATAATTTCCAATGGATTTTTTTATAACAAGCAAATAATAATTTCTTATAGTTAGTCGATCCTCTGTTTGAGGCCCTCGAATAAAAAGTGCTAGAAATTTGAAATATCAGCCGTTAAAAAATCAATCAACCGTGGCGGATGCGCGCACTTTAAAGTAACTTAATCTGCTAGCGAGTTCTGTATTATTTAATCTTTAAATACTTTACAATCAAAAGCTGAGTCAGGAAATTTTCATTTACAGTTATTTGAATGCCCTCGAATAAAAAGTGCTAGAAATTTTGAATATCAGCCATTAAAAAATCAATCAGCCGCGGCGGATGCGCGCACTTTAAAGTAACTTAATCTGCTGGCGAGTTATGTATTATTTTTTCTTTAAATACTTTACAATCAAAAGCTGAGTCAGGAAATTTTCATTTACAGTTATTTGAATGCCCTCGAATAAAAAGTGCTAGAAATTT
>JAURKC010000026.1 GCA_030831945.1 Ferruginibacter sp. | reverse complement strand
CAGCTCCAGATCCTGGTGAAACTATTTTATAAAAAAATCCACTTGGGTGTGCTGTATATTGCAAAGAATTAGCATCTAACCAAGCTTTTAAAGTAGTCACTTCGTCTGCAGGTGCCACTACGGTGGGTGCAACTAAAGTACATTTCTCGGGAGTAGTTGTTTTGTTACAAGCTGACAACAATAGGGTTATCGCTAGCAAGAGTGAAAATGATTTTTGCATGGGTTGTAGTAATTAATGAATGTTTGTTATGTTGTTGGATTTATTTTCTTTTGACTTTAATTCATGATATAATTGCTCATTCATTTCCCACTTATATTGCATTCTGAAATAGGCATAAAAAAGTACTACTCCAATCATTGCAATTACTGCTGTAAAAAACATACCCGAAGAGGTAGCTGAAATTTTCATATACCAATCGGGAAGAAAAATTCTAATGACTACTATGAATAAAATAATAGGTAACCCAAATAGTAAAGCCATAGGAAGTCCACCGGAAAGTTTACGCTTGAATGTGTTTTCAATTTCCCGATTTTTCTCCCAATACCTTAAAAAAGTCCTATCTTTTTCACTAATCATAGCGTAAAGTTAATGATTTAATGGGAAGTAGTTTTGCAAATTGGGTAATATTGATTAGGTTTGGAATCACTAAATTTGATTTTGTGAAAATAGAACAATTCGTAGTCCAATATTTATACACTTCAAAAAAAGTGACTCTTCAGGGCATCGGCACCATTACTTTAGACCCCTCCGTATTGCTACCCATGTCAAATGAAAAGGAAAAAGATATTGTAATGCCTGAAAATGCCTTTCAATTTACCTTCAATCCCAAGGCTACCGAAGACACAGAATTGGTCAATCACATTGTTCAACATACAGGGAAAATGTTTCCCCTCGCTTCCTCTGATTTAGATTCTTACGTTACCTTGGCAAAACAATTTTTAAATATTGGAAAGCCACTAGTTATTGAAGGAGTAGGAACTATTCAAAAAACGCAGCAAGGAGATTACCAATTTATTGCAGGTCATTTTATTACCCCAAAAATAGATGATTTCCCAAAACAATTGAGAGAAAAGAGGGATGAAAGTATTTCTTTTGAAAGTTCTAATAAAGTTAATAACAGCAAAAGAAATATGCAATACACCATAGTGGCAATCTTGTTGTTATTAGTAGGATTTGCTGTATATTATTTAATACAAAACAGTAATTCGGATAACCAACCTTTGACGACTGAAAAATCAGCCTTGGCAGATTCTTTAAAACCAAAATCAGTCGATACAGCAAAGGTTACCAATAGTAAAGATAGCTTTACGTTTAAAATCATTATCAAAAAATACCCTTCCGCTGAAGTTGCTGAATCAATCTATAATAAACTTACCTCTTACGGACATCAGCTGATTATAATAAAAATAGATTCAGCTAACTATGAATTAGCCATGCCCTTTAAAACCCCTCTTTCAGATACCTTAAGGGCAAAAGACTCATTAAAGATATTTTTTGGTGGCGCTCCCTATGTAAAATTTTAGTTACCGCTTCCATCTATAGTAATAGATAGATAAACGTATTTATGAAAGCATCTTCAATTAAAAAATTTACTCTTTTTTTTGGGCTAATTGCATTCACTGATTTAATTGCTGTCCAATTAGGTTTTCCTATACTACATAGCTTGGCTAAACCCTTGCTTATGCCAGTTTTGGCAGCTATGCTTTACAATACAGGATTTATAGGTACTAAAAAAATAGTATTCATTGGTCTATTTTTCTCTTGGTGGGGGGATATTTTTTTATTGTTGGATAGCCGTGGCTCATTATTTTTTATCGCAGGCTTAGCTTGTTTTTTAACCACCCATATATTGTATATTTTTTATTTTTTATCGATAAAAAATCAAGCCCCTTCTTTATTAAAAAAACAACCTGTATGGATTGCAGTAATCCTTAGCTATGGTGTAGGATTAGTAATTTTATTACTTCCTCATTTAGGAGAATTAAAAATACCAGTTACTTTATACGCAACGGTTATCTCTGGTATGCTATTGTGTAGTTTACATATCTATTATAAAACACTAGCACCAGCCAATATTTACTTCATTTTAGGGGCAATACTTTTTGTACTATCGGATTCTTTATTGGCAATCAATAAATTTTATCAGCCCTTTCCGATGGCTAGTGTAGGTATTATGCTAACCTATTGTTTAGCCCAATATTTCATTATTAGGGGATGTATTAGTTCAGAAAGTTCTGCAATGTCAACGCAAGAATAGAGTTTACTAATTGACTATTAACATTTGTCTAATGCTTGTAAGATGTCTGCTAGAATATCATCTACATGTTCTAACCCAACCGAAATACGAATAAGGCCTGGAGTTATATTAGTAGCTAAGCGCTCCTCTTCAGACAACTTAGCATGGGTAGTACTAGCGGGATGAGAGGCAATACTTCTTGTATCACCAAGATTAGCAGTGAGGGAAAGCATCTTGAGGCTATTTAAAAAAGCACGACCACTTTCCAAGCCCCCGGTAAGATTAAAACAAACTACTCCTCCACCATTTTGCATTTGCTTAAGGGCAATTTCATACTGAGGATGACTAGGAAGAAAGGGGTATTTCAAAAAACTAATTTTTGGATGTTTTTCCAATATATTGGCAATATGTAATGCATTCTTAGCATGCCTTTCCATTCGCACATCCAAGGTTTCAAGACTCTTGCTTAACACCCAAGCATTAAAGGGCGACATAGCAGGACCAGTACTTCTACAGAAAGCATAAATCTCAGCAATCAACTCCTTTTTACCAACTACCACTCCTCCTAATACGCGCCCTTGTCCATCAATCCATTTAGTAGCAGAATGGACCACTAGATGCGCACCAAAGTCTATCGGACGTTGGCATACTGGAGTAGCAAAACAATTGTCTACATTTAAAATAAGGTTATACTTTTTTGCCAGTGAATTCAACTTCTGTAAATCAATAATAGCCAAACCAGGGTTGGTAGGTGTTTCAACATAGATCATTTTAGTATTAGGTCGAATAGCAGCCTCCCACTGATCCGGTTGATCAGCACTCACGTAGCTATATTCGATTCCATAATTAGGGAGATACTTTTTTATCAATGTATGCGTACTTCCAAATATGGAATTACAAGATACCAAATGATCACCCTTTTTTAATAAGGCCATCATGGAAGCAAAAACTGCGCTCATTCCCGATGAAGTAGAATAACCAGCCTCTGCACCTTCAAGAGCCACCATTTTATCAGTAAATTCCTGTACACTTGGATTACTAAAGCGACTATAGATATTATCATCCGTCTCATCAGCAAAAGCCGCACGCATATCTTCTGCATTATCAAAACAAAAACTACTAGAAAGAAACATAGGGGTAGAATGTTCCATTTCATTGGTTCTGTCAGTCTGAATGCGAATAGCCTGTGTAATTGGGTTCATAATTAAATTATCAACTCCGATTCTACTGTTCCCAATGGGGAAACCAGATTGGAGAATTACAAAATTGCTTTATTTTTTATTTCCAAGAAAAAGAAAAATTGATAAAGCGTTTATTAAAAAAGATTTCAATGCAATTTAAGTTCAAAAAATGAGACAGGTAGAATCAATCTATTCACCAAAACTACCATTAGTTTCAATTTATTTAAGGACAAAACCAAATCTTAAAAATTGCTATACTTATACTCCTCCACTTTTTTTAAGAAGCTGTCGCTTTAGTCACTCTGACCTCCCAGCTAAGATTAGTTCCCCCTCTTCGAAGGGTTTCAGCTACAGAGCAATACTTATTCATTGAAAGATCGCAAGCTCGCTGCGCTTTATCCAAATCTATATCACCGGTTAACTCAAATACGAGCTTTACATTTTCCCAAAGGGAGGGTTCCTTTCCTGCTTCACGTTCTCCTTCAATATGCATTGAAAAATCAACGATCGTCTGGCGTTGCTTTTGAAGAATCATTACAATATCAATACCGCTACATCCTCCCATACCCATCAATAATACCTGCATAGGTCGAATACCAAAATCTACCCCACCGCTTTCAGTACTAGTATCCATTTTTAACACGTGACCACTAGCATCGGTAGCCTCAAAACCAAAATCCCCTGCCGTCCTTTTTAAATTTATTTTGATCATTTCTCAATATTTTTACAAATATAAATGCTGCAAGCCTTTACTTTGCATTTTTTACTACTATACTTACTGAATGAACTATTTTCATTACCCACATACAATAGCTTTGGAAGGCGGTGAGTCACTGCCTGAATTAACTATTGCTTATAGCACTTATGGGACAATGAATGCAGATAAAAGCAATGTGGTATGGGTCTGTCATGCCCTTACAGCCAATTCAGAGGCTGCAGACTGGTGGGGTGGGATTATAGGCCCAGGTCAAGTAATTGACCCCGAAAAGCATTTTATAGTTTGTGCCAATATACTAGGGTCTTGTTATGGCAGTACTGGTCCGCTCAGCATTAACCCCATCACAAAAGCCCCCTATTTCAGTAGCTTTCCCTTAGTTACCATTCGCGATATGGTGAAAGCGCATATCCTTTTACGTGAGCACCTTGGAATTGAAAAGATATTTTTATTAATGGGAGGTAGTATGGGTGGTTACCAAGCTATGGAATGGTGTATCATGGAAAATGATAGAATAGGACAAGTTTTTTTATTAGCTACCTCTGCTACAGAAAGTGCTTGGGGTATTGCGATACACACCGCCCAGCGTTTGGCAATTGAAGCCGATCAAAGTTGGCAGTCGCCTTCCGCAGAGGCAGGAGCCAATGGATTAAAAGCAGCAAGAGCCATTGGTATGCTAACCTATCGTAATTACCAAATTATGGTAGCGCAACAAACCGATCCAGATTCAGAAAAAATAGATCAATTTAAAGCCTCTTCTTATATTCAATACCAAGGAGGTAAATTAGTGCAACGCTTTAACGCCATGAGCTATTGGTTGCTCACTAAGAGTATGGATAGTCACCATATTGGAAGAGGTAGAGGTGGAAATAAAGCATTAATTTTAAAAGATATCATTCAAAAAACTCTTCTTATCGGCATCAACAGTGACATCCTTTGTCCAATTGCTGAACAACAATTTTTAAATCGCCATCTTCCGAATGCAAATCTGGTAGTGATTGATTCTAATTATGGTCATGATGGTTTTATGGTAGAGACAAGTATTATTTCTCAACACCTTTCTAATTGGTTAGATAAATAAGCAGCTTGCTGAAATATCAATATAGCTATTTATAACAAGTAGACTTATCCCTTTCTTGCTTTTCTAAGATCCAAATTTTGAAAATAACTCAACCGAAGAATATTTAAATTACGAAAATTATTACCTGTTGGTAATTGCTGAAACAGATTTATATAGCAAAACTCAAGTGTATTCCCCTCATTGAATCTGTATCTAAAAGAAGTAGAAATTCTATTTTGATCAAAATAATTATATACTACTTGCTTACCTGCTTGAATAAATATTTCATCGCTCAAAATCAGAGAAATATTTTTGAGTAATCCTTGATTTTTACTGAGTGGTAATTCAGCTGAAATTAAATACCTAAAACGAAAATTAAATAGAGTTTCAGGTGTAAGAATAGAATCATTTAAAAGTACTTTTCTAAATCTTTCTTCTATTCTTAATCTTTGAGTAATTTTATTTGAAGAGAAGCTCTTAAAAACTTGAATTTGTTGCCAGGGGCGATACTCAAGTTGAGTAACTGTAATTTTTGAAGTATTGGGTAGTAATGAAATATGTTGATACCCTGTAGCTAATTTCACAAAACCATTTACATTCCATGAAAGCCCTAGCAATACTAAACTTTGCGATGCTTTATTAATCGAATGATCCACTGAACGTACAGTAGATTCAGCTATCAACTCTAATTGATTACTTACTCTAAATTTACCAAAATAAGTTAGCCAATATTGACTAGTATGCTCCACACTTTTTACACCCTGAGAATAAAGAGAATAAGAAAAAATAAAATTAAAAAGAAAAAGAAATACTTCATTATTTAGTATATAAAAATATTTTTTAAGTTTTGAAACTAAAAAGTAATTTATTGGAAGTTAAAAAAGATACCCTATAAAAATAAGGCTCTATAAATAGTGATGAGGCTACAAAAAATAACGACTATACCCACAGCAATAAACATTTTTTTAGTAGGCAATTTAGAGGTAAGCATGGCAGAGAAAGGAGCGGTAACAATACCACCAATCAATAATCCTGCAACAATATTCCAATGATGAATACCAATAGTAAAAACAAAAGTGATAGCGCTAGCTACGGTTAAAATACATTTTGCAAAAGTGGAACTACCAATAACATATCGAGGAGTATGACCATTTTTAATGAAAGTACCCGTTACCAAAGGGCCCCAGCCCCCACCTCCAAATGAATCAATAAAACCTCCTATCAAACCTAGAAAAGTAATATTCACCGTCTTCTTTTTGGAACTATTATCCTTTGAACTAAAAGCATTTTGTATAATTCTTATACCCAAATACATTGTATAGAAAGCAATAAAGGGCTTGGTCATTTTTGCATACCTTTCTCCTACATAAGTCAATAATATTGCGCCTATAACTGCACCGATAATTGCAGGTATTGCCAAAGACTTAACTAGTTTTTTATTGATATTACCCAACTGCCAATGACTAATTGAACCAGCTGCACTGGTAAATGATTCCGCAGAATGAATACTCGCACTGATTACTGGCGGAGAAACATTTAACACGAGCAAAATGGTCGTACAAATTACACCATACCCCATTCCCATAGAGCCTGCCACCACTTCGGCACTAAAACCCACTAAAAGCATCCAATAAAATAAATGATTATCTTTTTGGAGTGCCAATTGCAATTGGGAAAGCTGTTCAGCGGATAGAAAAAAATAAGTAAACAAAACAATCAAAGCAATAACTGATAGAGCTATCATATATTTATTCAGCACTTTACGTCGAGATGAAACCAACTCATTGACTGTAGAAACCACTTCTTTCGAATGGGTAATTTCTACAATTATTTCTTCAGGTGTATTTGATTTCATCTTATTTATCTTGAGAAAGTTTTTTAGTTATTTCATTTAACTGCTTCACTTTTTCAGCAAAGTCGCCCCCCATCTTATTTCTTATTAATTGCATATTGCCTAATAATTCATCAATCTCATCGGGCAATGTTTCATTTAATAATTCCTTTACCCTTTTAGCAATGGTAGGTGATTTACCATTGGTGCTAATTGCAATTTTTAGATTCCCTTTTTGTACAATTGAACCCAAATAAAAATCACAGAGCAAAGGCTTATCTGCTGCATTAACCAATTTACCCCTAGCTTTCGCATCACTACTTACCTGCCTACTCACCGACTCCTCATTAACCGCGGCAAAAACAATATCAGCACCATCAATATCCGAACTTTGATAAGGTCGTTCAACTAATACAACATTTTCCCTTCCTGCTACCAATTCCTTTATTTCGTCGCTTATTTGAGTAGCTACTAATTTTATTTTTCCACTAGGCGCATTCTGTAATACAACTGATAATTTTTCCATTCCAACATACCCCCCTCCCACTATCAATAAGGATAAATTCTCCAGCTTTAGAAAAACCGGAAACAAACGATTACCCGCTGACGATAAATCATTGTCAGCAAGCGGTTCAACCAAAGAAGGAATTTTATCTGTCATAGTTTAATTTCAAATTCTTAATAGAACAATTATAATTAGTAAACTATGCTATCTACTAAAATTGTGTTCGCAAAGCATAATCTCCAAATGATTCCTTAGTTTTTCTTTTTTCCTTAAAGGAAGCAAATAGACTATCTAATTCAACCAAAATTTGTGACTCATCTAAACTTTCTTTAAACAATTGATTCAAACGTTGTCCTACATTATCTCCTCCAATATGTAGATTATACCTTCCTGGAGCGGTTCCTACCAAACCAATTTCGGTTGCATAAGGTCTAGCACATCCATTAGGGCAACCCGTCATCCGCATAATAATACTTTCGTTTTGCAACAGATGTTTTTCTAACAATGGTTCAATCTTTGAAATCAAGGAAGGCATGTATCGCTGTGCTTCAGCCAAAGCAAGCGGACAGGTTGGTAAAGCAACACAAGCCATTGCATTTTTTCTAATGACCGATGCAGCCTCTGTATGTTCGATGATTTTAAAACGTTTCAAAATTTCATTAATAGCTGATTTATCCTTTTCAGCAATATCACTTATAATCATGTTTTGATTACTAGTGAAAAGGAAATTACATTTCCCCGTCTGAGCTATCTCCAATAATGCAGTCTTCAAAGCTAATTTTTCATCATCCAACACTCTGCCATTTTCAATAAATAAAGTATAATACCATTTACCCGAAACACTTTGCTCCCAGCCATAACGATCTACACGACTGGTAAAAACAAAAGATCTTGCAGGTTCTAAATCAAAACCAGTGCGTTTTTCTACTTCTTTTCGATACTGATCTACTCCCATTTTATCAAGGGTATATTTCAACCTGGCTAGTTTACGATCACTCCTATTTCCAAAGTCGCGCTGAACAGTAAGAATTTCATAGACTGTTTTTAAAACCTTTTCCTCTGTATCGGTAAATCCAATCACGGTACCCAATCTAGCATAGGTTTCAGCATTACCATGGGTAGTTGACAATCCGCCACCAATAGCGATATTAAAACCTTTCAACTGATTATCTTCTATGATTGCAATCAAGCCTATATCATTCGTTAAAACATCCACATCATTATTAGGAGGAATAACAATCCCAATTTTAAATTTCCTTGGCAAATAACGATTCTGATATAAAGGATCTTCCTCTTCCTTTTTATCAATTACCAATTCATCATCTAACCATACTTCATAATAAGCCTTAGATTTAGGCATTAATAACTTACTGATCTTATCTGCATAAGCAAATACTTGTTCATGAATAGGTGATTCACTTGGATTAGAACTACAAGCTACATTTCTATTGATATCTCCACAGGTAGCGATAGAATCAAGATAAGATTCATTAAAAGCTTGAATGGTAGGTTTTATTTTGGCCTTAATTAATCCATGTAATTGAATCGTTTGGCGAGTAGTAATTTTAATAACACCCGTAGAATTATCACCAGCAATATGATGAGCAGCAATCCATTGCTTAGCAGAAATTAGTCCTCCAGGTAAACGCAAACGGATCATAAATGTATACAATCTATCTAATTTTTTAGCCGCACGCTCCTCTCTTCTATCACGGTCATCCTGCTGATACATTCCATGAAATTTGATTACTGCTTGATCATCTTCACGGATTGCACCAGTAATTTCATCTGACAAACTTTGTTTAATAGTTCCCCTGAGTGCATCACTTGCCTCTTTAATATTTTCAATCGCTGATTTTTTATTAGTAGCTGACATAGGCAACTCCCGATAACGGGATTATTTTATTGATTAATAATTTTTTAGCTTTTCTAGTTTCAATGCTAATAAACATCTTTTTCATACCTTCCTTCTTCTTCCATATGCTCTAGGAATTTCTTAGCTTCCTCAGATGTTTTATTTCCATGTTGTTCAATAATTTTCAGTAAGGCATTTTCTACATCCACACTCATTGGATCTTTTGCACCACATACAAAAAAATACGCTCCACTAATCAGCCATTCAAAGAGTGCGGCTGAATTTTGTAACATCTTATGCTGAACATATATTTTTTCCTCTTGATCGCGAGAAAATGCCAAATTCACTTTTGTCAACACCCCTGTTTCATACCAATTCTGAATTTCTGTTTGATATAAAAAGTCAGTCGCAAACCTTTGTTCACCGAAGAATAACCAATTTTTTCCGGTAGCACCTGTTGCATCTCTTTCAGCTAAAAAGGAACGAAAAGCAGCAATCCCAGTACCCGGACCTACCATTATTATATCCTTATCTGGAGCAGGTAATCTGAATCTTTTATTGGGCTGGACAAAAAACTTTTGCTTTTCTTCTGTTAGAATCTGGCTAAGATAATCAGAGCATAAACCAAATTTCGTATCGCCGTCCACTTCATAGGTATCTTTAACCACCACAATATGCACTTCACCTTCATGCGCTGTAGGCGAAGAGGCGATAGTATATAATCTAGGAGAAATAGCATTCATTTTAACAACAATCTCTTCAAATTGTGCAACATCTTTTACTGGATATATTTTTAAAAGATCTAATAAATTCATCCTGCCAGCAGGAATTGGGTGCTGAGTAATATCAGCATATTGTTTTACTAAACGCTCAGTTAAATGAACGATATTAATTTTATTTTTTAAGAAGTCATAAAAAGCAAATGCTTCATTTTTAAAATTGATAGTTTTAGAAGAATCAATTCCTACAACTCTAATAATTTCATCTACTATATGGGATGGGTTTTCAGGAACAATTCCGATAGAGTCTCCGCACAAATATTCTAATCCCTCAGCTGCAATTTCAATATGCCATGTTTCTTTACTAGATCCTCGATCATTTAAATTTATTTTAGTAAGAACATCACCAGTATAAATTTGTTTACCCGCTTTTTTAGCAACTACAGTGGCTACATTTTCAGCACCCGAACTTTGAGATACACCGATTTTTGTACTACTTAATTTTTCTAGCACACTATTAAACCAAGCATTCGCATCTGCTTCATATTCTACATCACATTTTTGTAAAGGGGCAATTCTCACTCCACCCAACTTTTCAAACTGTTCATCCATCTCCTCTCCAGTTTTGCAATAAAGAGGATATGAAGTGTCTCCCAATGCCAATACGCTATACTTCAGAGAATTTAATTTAAATCCATTCTGGTGAATATGATCATAGAATTTTTTAGCCGCAATCGGTGGCTCTCCTTCACCATGTGTACTAATGAGCGCCAGTAAATATTCTTCTTTAGGAAGATCCGACAAACGATATTGATCCATGCCAATCACCTTGGCATGAATACTTTTTTGTTTTGCCTTGGAAGCAAAATCAGTTGCCAACCTTTTCGAATTACCCGTTTCTGTTCCGTATACGATAGTAATTTTATTAACAGAAGAATTACCCACTACCACTGTACTAGTTTGAGCAGGCAATAACTTAGTGATATAATCATTCATCCAAACTAACTCTTCTTTGCTAGCGTTTTGAATTAGATCAGTAAATATTTTATGTTTTGCTTCTCCTAACATCTTTAGTTTTATTTTTTATTCCCAATCAATTTTTGATTGATTGGTTTGAATCTATTTTTCTTTTATCAATGTTTGATCTATTAATTCCTCATACTGTAAATCTTCTACGGGTTTAAAATATTCACCAGTTGAGCCGGTATTTTCTAACCAAGCAAATTTTTCATGTAGCGCAACCACTTTACCAATAATCACTAAAGTGGGCGACGCATAAAGCTTCCCTTTAGCCAATTGTTGATACTGATATAAATTAAATTGATGAACGCTTTGAAAAGGTGTAGTAGCTTGTTCTATTACAGCTAAAAGCTTATCCTCTCCGATATTATTTTTGACAAGATTTTCTACCACCGTATCTAATGTTTCAGAAGACATATAAAAAACCAGTGTATCATCGCTGTTCGATAATTCTTTCCAATAATCATCCGTTACCACCTCTGATTTATACAAGGTTAGAAATCGAACGGCTGTTGAATATCCACGAGCAGTTAATGGTATACCTGCATAGGCTGCTGCACCCATAGCTGCTGAAACACCGGGTATAATTTCATAAGGAATTTGATTGGCAACAATCACTTCCAATTCATCTAAAATATTTGAAAATATAGACACATCTCCCCCCTTCAAACGAACGACTAATTTACCTTCTAAAGCAAACTGAACAATAAGTTCATTAATACTTTTTTGAGGAGTGCTAAAACCACGGCGGCATTGTTTTCCAACATAAATTATTTCTGCAGAAGAGGAGACGTATGTGGTCAATATATCTTTACTTACTAGCCGATCGGTTAATACTACCTCAGCCTGTTGTAAATACTTTGCAGCCTTTACCGTAATTAATTCAGGATCACCGCAACCCGCACCTGCAAGTATTACTTTTCCCATTTTTGGTTGACTCATTTTCATAAAATATAAAAAATCTGTACGTTCAGAAAATCTATTAATCGTGTTTAATCATAATTCACCATGCCCCATTCCCCATTAAAACAATCCCTCAATTGACAAATACCTTTCGCCTGTATCATAATTATAAGTCAATACTCTTGCGCCTTCAGGAAGTTCTGCTAACTTTTTAGCTACTGCAGCCAATGAAGCTCCTGTTGAAATACCTGCCAATATACCTTCTTGCTTTGCTAACTTTTGAGCATAATCAAAAGCTTCTTCTTTAGTTACTTTAATCACACCATCTAAAATATCCTTATTCAAAATAGAGGGAACAAAACCTGCACCAATACCTTGTATCGGGTGAGGACCAGGTGCACCGCCACTCAATACAGGAGATAATTCTGGTTCAACAGCAAATACTTTAAGATTTGGAAAATGCTTCTTCAAAACTTCTGCAACACCCGTAATATGTCCACCGGTGCCTACACCAGTGATTAAATAATCCAATCCTTCTGGAAAATCGTTGAGTATTTCTAAGGCAGATGTTTTTCTATGAATTTCTGTATTAGCTGGATTATCAAATTGTTGAGGCATCCATCCGTTAGGAGTTTCTTTAACTAGCTCACTCGCTTTTTCGATTGCTCCTTTCATACCCTTTTCTCTTGGAGTTAATACAAATTCGGCTCCATACAACGACATCAAGCGTCTACGCTCAATACTCATACTTTCTGGCATTACTAAAATAATTTTATACCCTTTTACTGCAGCAACTAAAGCAAGACCAATACCGGTATTACCTGAAGTTGGCTCAATAATCACACTATCTTTATTCAATAATCCTTTCTGTTCAGCATCTTCAATCATTGACAAAGCGATACGATCCTTTATACTTGAACCAGGATTGGTTTTTTCTAATTTAATCCATACCTCATGCTTGGAACCAAACAATTTATTGATACGAACATGGGGTGTATTTCCAATCGTTGCTAAAATGTTATTTGCTTTCATCTATTTATTTTTAGTTTTATAATTTTTGAATAGGCTTAATTGAGGTATTAAATGACAAAATTTAATACATCTGAAAAATTATTTTTATCCTTAATACTTACTTCACTTTTATGATAAACAATTGAATTGGGCAACAAAGAATGGGTTAACCAAACATTACCACCAATTACACTATCATGACCTATAATTGTATCTCCACCCAAAATAGTTGCACCAGAATAAATAACTACATCGTCTTCAATCGTTGGATGTCTTTTCATTTTTGCTACCTCCTTGCTTACACTCAGTGCTCCTAAGGTAACTCCTTGATAAATTTTCACTCGATCACCTATTACAGAAGTTTCTCCAATCACAATCCCTGTTCCATGATCTATAAAAAAGGACTCCCCAATTTGAGCACCTGGATGAATATCAATACCTGTTTTACTATGCGCACATTCAGAAAAAAGTCGAGGTATCAACTTTACACCTTGCTTCCATAATTGATGAGAAAAGCGATAGACAGCGGTAGCATAAAAACCAGGATAGGCTACCAATACCTCTTCAATTGATTCAGCAGCGGGATCAAATTTTAATATTTCAGCAGCATCTTTATGCAAATCATCATAAATAAATGGTACCCTTTCAAAAAACACCTTTACTAGCTCTTCTGTTTTAGCAGCCGTTCCTACCACATCATACACCAGGGTAGATAAGTAAGTCCTATATTTTTCATACTCCTTCAACAATTCAAATTCAGAAAGTTTGGTGAGCTGATTTGGAATAAATAAAAATTCAAAAAAACCATCTATAAATTGATTAGCCATCTCCTTATCGGGAAAAGAACTGGCAGATGCTAAATGACGAGAATGAAGATTTTGTATAAATTGTTTCATTGTTTATTTTTTACAACAGAATAAAATAGTTAATTGATTCGGACTCAAAGAAGCAACATTTTATTGAATCATACAAGCCCCCACCGTTACATTACTCGTTTCGTCTATTAAAATAGCTCCTCCATTTACTCGTAATTTTTTATAGGAATCGTAAGGAATGGGGGAAGCTGTTTTTATTTTCACTTTTACTATATCATTTAATTGAGCTTGGTCAGGAGAAGGCTCTTGTAATAAAGAGTTTACATCTAACTTATACTCAATTTCTTTTACTACCGCCTTTACTACCCGACTATTAATTTGTAACAAATACTTGTTACCCGCCTTCAGTGGTTTATTTCCCATCCAGCAAAGCAACACCTCTAATTCATTTTCAACGGTTGGCAGATTATCGGTTTTAACAATTACATCTCCTCTACTAATATCAATATCATCTTGTAAATGAAGCACCACACTCTGGGGTGCAAAAGCTTCTTCAACCTGTTGCCCACCAATTTCTATAGCGCTAATTACACTTTGTAACCCTGAGGGTTGAACGCAAATAGTATCTCTCTTTTTATAAATACCACTAATTACCTTACCTGCATAACCACGGTAATCATGTAAGTCATCTGTTTGAGGGCGAATCACATATTGAACTGGAAATCTTGCATCCGTATAATTAATATCATTGGCAACAGCTACATTTTCCAAAATATGCAATAAAGACTCTCCTTCATACCATGGAAAACTAGCTGATTTTTCTACAATATTATCTCCGTTAATTGCACTGATAGGAATATAGGTAATATCTTTTAAACCAAGTGAAGCAGCCACTGCAGAATAATCAATCACGATATTATTATATACATCTTGAGAATTATTAACTAGGTCCATTTTATTAATAGCCACCACTACATGTGGAATATTTAGCAAGGAGGCAATAATTGAATGGCGCCTAGTTTGCTCAGAAACTCCATTACGAGCATCTACCAAAATAATAATCAAATCCGAATTAGAAGCACCGGTTACCATGTTACGCGTATATTGCGTATGACCAGGAGCATCAGCAATAATAAATTTTCGAGTAGGTGTGGAGAAATACTTGTAAGCCACGTCAATGGTAATGCCCTGCTCTCTTTCAGCTCTCAACCCATCGGTCAGTAAAGCCAAATCAATTTCACCATCTTCCCTGTTTTTACTTTGCTTTTCAATAGCCTCCAACTGATCAATCATGATAGATTTACTATCGTACAACAATCGGCCGATCAATGTACTTTTTCCATCATCTACGCTTCCTGCAGTTATAAATCTTAAAATATCCATAAGTATTTTTGTTACTTCCAATTCAAATGAAATGGCTTTTTATAAAAATTTAAATTAATTTTCCCTATTGTATTTTCTAAAAACAATAGCTGTCATTAAAAATATCCACCTTTTTTTCGATCTTCCATCGCTGCTTCACTCACCCGATCATCAATTCTTGTTTCACCACGTTCACTTGTTTTTGTAGCAATAATTTCCTTGATAATATCATCGATAGTAGAGGCATTAGATTCTACTGCAGCGGTACAGGTCATATCACCTACCGTTCTATAGCGAACTTTTTTAATAGCAACCTTATCTCCTTCCTCTAGTTGAATAAATTTAGAAGTAGCTACCAGTTGACCTTGATATTCTAATACCTCACGATCATGAGAAAAATAAATGGAGGGTAATTCAATTTTATTTCTGCGGATATAATTCCAGATATCCAATTCTGTCCAGTTACTAATTGGGAATACCCTCACATTTTCACCTTTATCAATTTTACCATTGTAAGTATTCCATAATTCAGGACGTTGAAGTTTAGGATCCCACTGACCAAATTCATCTCTTACAGAAAAAATTCTTTCTTTTGCTCTAGCTTTTTCTTCATCCCTTCTAGCACCACCAATACATGCATCAAACTTAAATTCCTCGATTGTATCTAATAAGGTAAATGTTTGTAAAGCATTTCTACTGGCAAATTTTCCTTTTTGCTCAGTAAGATTTTTCTCGCGAATCGTGTCTGCTACATTTCTTACAATTAATTTTTCACCAATGGCTTGAGCAAATTGATCTCTAAAATCCAATGCTTCCTGAAAATTATGCCCCGTATCAATATGTACTAAAGGAAAAGGAAACTTACCTGGCCTAAAGGCTTTTAATGCAAGATGAACCAACACAATGGAATCTTTTCCGCCAGAAAAAAGTAAAGCTGGACGTTCAAATTGGCCAGCTACTTCACGAAAAATGTGAATGGATTCAGATTCTAACTGATCAAGATAATCAAGGCGACGGTAATTATTATCTCCTAACTCAGAAGAGGCTCTCGAAGAATCTACTAAATTTATTTTTTCACTCATCTTGTATTTTTCTAATTGGTTTAATGCTACTATTTTATTTATGACGCTGATTAATTTTACTCAAATAAATTCTAGTGCTTTTCATTTGGATTAGGTTCATGTACATGCAAACCACACTCTTTTTTATCGGCATCTTCCCACCACCATCTACCTGCCCTAAAATCTTCTCCAGGCTGAATGGCCCTAGTACAAGGAGCACAGCCAATACTAACAAATCCCTTATCATGTAATGGATTATAGGGTATGCGGTGTTTTTGAATATAATCTTTAACCTCTTCTGTTGACCAATGAAGTATAGGATGGTATTTAATCAATTGATTCGCCTCATCCCATTCCAACATCGGAAGGTTTTGACGATCTGGTGAATGTTCAGAGCGAAGACCTGTAATCCATATTGCATTACCAGCAAGTGCACGCTTCAGCGGCTCTACTTTGCGAATAAAACAACAAGCTTTTCTATTTTCAACTGATTCATAAAATGAATTAGGACCATTTGATTCTACAAATTTTTGTAGGCCATCTTGATTAGGATAATATGCTTTGATAGGTGTTTTATATGCTTCATTGGTACTACTCCAAACAGAATAGGTTTCGGCAAACATTCTTCCCGTATCAAGGGTAAATATTTTTACAGGCAATTGATTACTCAATATTTCATGAGTAATTGCTTGATCTTCGAAACTAAAACTAGTAGAAAAGGTTACTTGATCGGGATATTGTTCCGTTAGTAACCGAATAAAAGAGGAGATATTTAGTCCATCTAACTGATGGAGTAATTGTTCAACGCTATTTTTTGTAAGCTTCATGTAATTTTTAAAATAAACTTGGATAAAAAAAGTGAAAAAAATTTATCAATAGTAGCCGATCAACAACAACCAATCAATGGAAAAACACAGCGAAATGTACCATTAAGGGGAGAAATAAACACATTAAATAACATAAGTCTATTGATTTGGTAGACAAATTTAACTATACCGAATGAAATAGACAATTTTTTTTGGATCAAATAATATTTTTTTAATGTACAATTGCCACTAAATATAATAATTAATGTTAATATTATACTGTTTGTAAGGAATTAATTACTTCTTTCTAATCAATTTGTAAATCTTGATTGCGCCCAATAAAATACCAGACAATAGGAGTAGGCCAATAATACCATATATCCAACTCATTGAATTTTTAACGGAAACGAGAAGTACGATAGCTATTAAAAAGATAGTAGCCAGTTCATTCCAAATCCTCAACTGATTGGAGCTATAATGAAAAACTCCTTTCATTTCTGAAGCGTATATCGAGTGTAGGGTTAAATGATAAGCATACAAAGCGACAACAAAAATAATTTTAATCCAAAGCCACTGTGGAATTGGCTGAAAGTAAGTAGCCATCCAGATTCCAAAAATAAGGGTTAAAACAGCTGAGGGCCAGGTAATACCTAACCAAAGCCTCCTTATCATGATAGTAAACTGATCCGTTAAAATCTTTTTCTCGACAGCAGTCTTTGTTTGGGCTTCCGTATTGTAAATAAAAAGTCGAACAATGTAAAACATTCCAGCAAACCAGGTGACGATAAAAATGATATGAAGCGCCTTTATATAGAAATACATGTTGTATAATTTTTAATGTATGATTTCTGATGTCGGATGTCTGATGTCTGATTTAAGGATGTCTGATGTATGATTTGGTTAAATTTGAAAGATCTCTTTTTTTACTAGCCTAAGTAAGTCATGAAAAAGATTTCGAATGAAGAAAAATAGTAGTTCCGAAGAAAATCAGCCATCAAAAAATCTTACATCAGACATCCTTAAATCAGACATCAGACATCCGACATCAGAAATCAAACATCCGACATCCTTACATCAAGTACCATCTCCCCACTACCTCCTTCAAAATCCTTCACCCATTTAGTTAATACATCCACCCACAAAGGGTTAGTATTCAGACAGGGAATCATAGTGTAGGACTCCCCACCTGCATCCATAAAAGACTCTTTTCCTCTTTCATCGATCTCCTCTAATGTTTCCAAACAATCGCTTACAAATGCTGGACAAAGTATTAGTAATTTCTTGACACCTTCTTTCGGCATTTCCTCCAATCGCTTATCTGTAAAGGGTTGTAACCATCCCTTGCCCAACCTCGACTGAAAAGCGATGCTATATTGATGTTCTGGTATTTGCAAGGCCTGCATGACCAATTGGGTAGTGGTAAATACCTGGTGACGATAACATTGTGCATGGGCCGGAGAAGGAATTTGACAACAGTTCTCAACCTTAAGACAGTGACAACTAGTCACATCACTTTTACGGACATGCCTTCCCGGTATACCATGATAACTAAATAAAATATGGTCGTGGGGTTGATCAAGAAAAGGCTTTATATTTTCAGCTAAAGCATGAATATAATTAGGTTCATTATAAAAGGGTTTCAAAAATTTTAAGCTGAATGGATACTTACCTTCAATGTGCACTTCCTTTGCAAACTCAACTGCAGTTTCAAAAGAAGACATGGCATAATGTGGATACAAGGGTATAGCCAACACTTCGTCTACATCAGGATGATTGGTTAACAAATCATCGAAGGCTTTAGCTACAGTTGGATTTCCATAGCGCATAGCATACTTCACTGGCACATCAACCTGTTGTTGAAGGGCTTGTTGCAATTGTTTGGTCAACACCACCAAAGGAGATCCTTCCTTAGTCCAAATAGTTGCATACGCTTCGGCAGATTTTGGCGCCCTGAAGGGCACAATAATACCGTTGATTAAAACATATCTGGCCAAAAAAGGTATATCAATTACTCTTTCATCCATTAAAAATTGTCTGAGATAAGTACGCACATCTTTAACTGAAGTTGAATCGGGTGAGCCTAAATTCATTAAAACAACGCCTATTTTCTTTGCCATAAAATAATTATATTACGATAATGTATGCGCTCTTTTTTCTTAATTTTCAATGATTTTACAAATAATTGAAAATAAGCTGAATGCAATTACTAATATTTGAATACAAAGTAATGACTACAATATATTTTTAAAAAGTTCATTCAGCAAAATGACAATCAAATGACATTGAAATTAGATTTAAACCTTGGTCAGAATTACTTTTGCATTGAAATCAAATAAACAGTTTTTAAATAAGATGCTCGAGTTGAATCCAATTAATTTATCGAATTTCTTCATAGCGGGTATCAATTACAAAAAAACAGATGCTAATCTAAGGGGACAATATGCAATTAATAAGGATCAATACCAACAACTAATTGCAATAGCACCTCAAATGGAGGTTACAGAATTTTTTATCCTCTCCACTTGCAATCGGACAGAAATATATGGCTTTGCCAACCAGGCTTCAAGTTTATCAAAGCTATTGTGCAGTCAAACTGCAGGGTCAATTGATCGCTTTAACGAAATGTCGTATGTAAAAAAAGGTGATCAAGCAATCGAACACTTCTTTAGTGTTGCAGCTGGACTAGATTCTCAAATATTGGGTGATTACGAAATTGTTGGACAAATAAAACAGGCGGTGAAGTTTTCCAAAGATCAACATTTTATTGGAACCTATTTGGATAGATTAGTAAATGATGTTTTACAATGTTGCAAATCAATCAGAACTTCTACTGCATTAAGTGGAGGTACAGTATCTGTTTCCTTTGCAGCTGTACAGTATATTAAACAAAATATCAGTTCTGTTAAAAATAAAAAAATTCTCTTATTGGGTACCGGTAAAATTGGCCGAAACACCTGTAAAAATTTAGTAGCTTATTTAGAAACAAAAAACATTACACTGATCAATAGAACGGATGAAAAATCTGCTGAGCTAGCTAATGAGCTTGGATTGCAACACGCCCCAATGGATGAGTTAACTAAACAAATTCATGAATCAGCAATTATTTTAGTGGCTACTAATGCAGATCAACCAATTATAACAGCTGCTCAATTAATTAATAGTGGTACTAAACTAATTATTGATCTATCCATTCCTTACAACGTAGAAAAATCTGCTGAAGATTTACCCAACATTACGCTGATTAATGTAGATGCACTTGCTAAGATCAAAGACGAAACCCTTCACAAAAGAGAGGCGGAGATACCAAAGGCGAAAAATATAATTGCTAATCATATCCAAGAATTTATGGACTGGTATGAAATGCGAAAAAATGTACCGGTTTTAAAAGCAGTTAAGCACAAACTAGAAGCGATAGAAAGCAGTTGCTTAGTTAATACACATTTTTCTCAAATAAATACTGAGTCAAGTCAAGTTGATGCCACTGAAAAAATTCAAAAAGTAATTAATGTCTTAGCCTTAAAAATGCGCAACCAAAACTACAGGGGTTGTAATTATATAGAAGCCATTAACGAATACATTGCCATCGACTCAAACTAATTGATTATGGACAAAGTGATAAGGATAGGGACAAGGGAAAGCCAATTAGCAGTTTGGCAGGCAACACTTGTTCAACAAGAGCTTTCGAAAAATGGTTATCAGTCAGAATTAATTTATATAAAAAGTGATGGCGACCTTGATTTACATACTCCTATTTACGAATTCGGAGTTGAAGGTGTATTTACTAAGAGCCTTGATATCGCTGTTCTAAATAATACCATTGATATTGCAGTTCATTCAATGAAAGATGTCCCTATTCAATTAGCGAAGGGTATTATTCAATCCGCAGTTTTAAAAAGAGCTTCTTACAAAGATATTCTAGTTTTTAAAGACCCTTCAATTGTAGTTGAATGGGATTTATCGAATCCATCTGCCATTTCACCAATAAAGATTCCAGGAATTATAGCCACCAGTAGTATTCGGCGAAAGGCTCAATGGCTTCACCGTTATCCCAATCAAACCATAGAAATACTAAGAGGTAATGTAAATACCCGCTTGAACAAAGTCGAGCAAAGCAATTGGAATGGCGCCATCTTTGCTGCAGCAGGATTAGAAAGAATTGGACTTCGTCCACAAAATTCAATCGATTTAAATTGGATGTTACCTGCTCCAGCACAAGGAGCCATAATGATAGTTTGTAGAGAAGACGATACTTTTAGCCTGAATGCAAGTAAGGCTTTGAATGATAACGAGACTGTACTTTGTACAAAAATTGAGCGTGATTTTTTAAAAACATTGTTGGGTGGTTGCTCCACTCCTATCAGCGCATTAGCTCAGGTAATTGAAGGACTAATATATTTTAATGGAAATGTTTTATCGACTGACGGAAAGGAAAAGATTGAAATTGAAAAACATATTTCTTCAAATGAAACCAATAATTGGGGTGTCATTTTAGCCAATGAGATTTTAAAGAAGGGTGCTGATAAAATTATCAATGCGTTTCAAGATGGAAAATAGAATTCAAATATTAAGTACCCGACCTATACAGCAATCGCTGATTAAAGATGCACGAGACGCTGGTATTGATATTGATGAACTTACATTTATAGAAACCAATCCTATTCAATCAAAACTGGTTGATAAGGAAATTGAAAATACCTTGAAAGAAACAGCCACTGTTGTTTTTACAAGCATGAATGCAGTAGAAGTAGTTGGCAACCAGATTAAAGAACATCAACCGAACTGGAAAATATATTGTATGGGCACCACTACTCAACAGTTGGTAGTGAAATTTTTTGGACAAAATGCTATTGCAGGAACTGCAAATGATGCAGCTTCTCTTGCAAAGCAAATAATAAAAGATCAACCTAAAGAAAAACTTATTTTCTTTTGTGGAGACCAACGAAGAGATGAGTTACCTGAACTATTAAAACAACATTCAATAGAAGCAAAGGAGACAATTGTTTATGAAACGACTGCAACCCATCACCTCATTCAAAAACAATATGATGGCATACTATTTTTTAGCCCTAGTGCGGTAGAGAGTTTTTTTACCAAAAACAAAGCAGTAGAGAATACAGTGCTTTTTGCTATAGGAAATACTACTGCAAAAGAATTAAAAAAACACAGCAATAATAAAGTCGTCATTTCAAATGAACCAGGAAAAGAAAATCTTGCAAAAACAATGATTAATTTTTTTAATGCTTAACTATTCAAAAAAAACTATTTAATCAAAAAAAACTTTCACAACATTTTATAAATCTTCATTTTAATAAATAAATGTCTGCAATTAAAAATGACCTTTTGCTAAGGGTTTTAAGAAAAGAAAAAGTTGAGCGTCCGCCAGTTTGGATGATGCGTCAAGCAGGCAGGTACTTGCCCGACTATTTAAAATTAAAAGCCAAATACGATTTCTTTACAAGGGTTCAAACGCCTGAGTTGGCCTGTGAAATTACTTTGCAGCCTATAGATCAAATTGGTGTAGACGCTGCAATTATCTTCTCTGACATACTAGTGATTCCCCAAGCTATGGGACTGAAAGTATTGATGGAAGAAGGGAAAGGTCCTTCCCTTCCGAAAATTATTGAAACACAAAAAGATATTGATGAATTAATCACTGATGGAGCAGAGGATAGTTTACGCTATATGTATGATGCATTGTCGCTAACGAAAAGAGAATTAAATGGAAGAGTTCCACTGATTGGTTTTGCCGGTGCCCCTTGGACCATCCTTTGTTATATGGTAGAAGGTAAGGGAAGTAAGACATGGGAAAAGGCCAAGCAGTTTGCCTACACCCAACCTTTATTAGCTCACCAGTTACTGCAAAAAATCACTGATATCACCATTAGTTATTTGAAATTACAGGCGCGTGCAGGTGCAGACACCGTTCAGCTATTTGATAGTTGGGCAGGTTCGTTAAGCCCGGCAGATTTTAAAATATTCGCACAGCCTTACTTATTACAAATAGCGGATGCGCTCAAAGATGATGTGCCTGTCATTCTTTTTCCAAAAGGAAGTTGGTATGCGCTCAAAGAGCTAAGTGAAAGTAGTGCTGCAGGTGTTGGTATAGATTGGTGTATCAGCCCTGAATATGCTAGACAGCTTACTAATAATAAAATTGTATTGCAAGGTAATTTTGATCCCGCCAAATTATTAGCCCCTATCCCTGAAATAAAAAAAGCAGTAAAAGAAATGATTGATGCGTTTGGTGTACAAAATTACATTGCCAATTTAGGACATGGTATAACGCCCAATATTCCAGTAGACCATGCTAGAGCATTTGTGGATGCCGTGAAAGAATATAGGTAAACTCTAAAATCAATAATTTTTTCTATAAAAGATATCGTGTATCCATCCAACATCAATATATCGTCAAAAAATATTCCCTCCCTTATTGAAGGCTTGGATGAAAATTTTCGCGATCGTTGGATCAGTTTCATCCATCAACTTCAGGATGACATTTGTATTGCTTTAGAAAAATCAGATGGTAGCGTAAAATTCAAAGAGGATCGTTGGGAAAGACCCGAAGGTGGAGGTGGTAAAACAAGAATTATCAGCAATGGAAAAGTAATTGAAAAAGGAGGTGTAAACAGCTCCATCGTTTATGGAAAAGTGACCGATATTATGCGCGCGCAATTAAAAATTGACGGGGATAGTTGGTTTGCCTGTGGACTTAGTTCGGTGATACACCCAATCAACCCCTTTGTACCCACTGTTCATTGCAACTACCGAATGTTTGAATTATATGACACCAAAGGTAAAGTGATGGATCGATGGTTTGGTGGTGGCACCGACCTTACCCCTTATTATTTATTTGAGGAGGATGCCAAACATTTTCATCAATCTTATAAAAATATTTGTGATCAATTTGATCCTAGTTTTTATCGCGACTTTAAAAAAGTATGCGATGATTATTTTGTAAATACCCATCGAAATAATGAACGCAGGGGTATTGGAGGAATTTTTTATGATTACAAAAGAGCTATAGATGAAAAAAATATTGACTATTGGTTTTCATTTGCAAAAGCCTGTGGACAAGGATTTATAGCAGCCTATATTCCAATTGTTGAAAGAAGAAAACACATGACTTACACTGCTGAAAACAAATTCTGGCAAGAAATTAGGCGTGGTCGATACACGGAATTTAATTTAGTACACGATCGTGGAACATTGTTTGGATTAAAAACCAATGGAAGAATAGAAAGTATTTTAATGAGTCTGCCTCCTACTGTAAGATTTGAATACGATTATCAACCCATTTCAGGTTCGGAAGAAGATAAATTATTGCAGGCTTGTTTGAAACCTGTGGATTGGATTTAATGGCTGATGGCTGATGTAAGGATGTCTGATGGCTGATTTTTTGATGGCTGATGTAAGGATGTCTGATGTAAGGATGTCTGATGTAGGGATGTATGATCGCTGATTTAGTTAAATTTAATGGATCTTTTTTTACTAGGATAAGTAAGTCATGAAAAAGATTTAGAATGGAGAAAAAATATTCGATGAAAAAAATCAGACATCAGACATCCGACTAAAGCCCTTGTAAAAAAATAAAGAATTACCAATTTTGAATTGTACTTTACCTATGTAAATATAAAATTACAATGGACAGGCATACACTTCAAAAAAGAACAAAAAAATTTCACATTGATGTAATACAACTTTGTGAAAAATTACCGAAAAATGCTGCAGGTTACGAAATAGCAAAACAAATTATAAGATCTGCAGGTTCAGTAGGAGCAAATTACCGAGCAACTGCAAGGGCAAAATCATCGAAGGACTTTATTTATAAGGTTGAGATTGTTTTAGAAGAAGCAGATGAAACACATTACTGGTTAGAGATAATAGAAGAAGCTGAACTGATTAAGGGCGAACAAATAAGACAATTGATTAAAGAAGCAAATGAATTAACTGCTATTTTTGCAGCCACCGATAAAACAGCTAAAGCAAATAATAAGCAACAAAGTCAAATTAATGACTGATTTAAGGATGTATGATTTTCTGATTTTTTAATGTCTGATGTCCGATTTCTGATGTCTGATTTCTGATGTCTGATGTCTGATTTAATTAAATTTGATGGATTTCAGTTTTACTTGAATAAGTAAGTCAAAAAAAGATTTCGAATGAAGAAAAATATTCGATCCGAAAAAAATCAGACATCAGAAATCATACATCAGACATCATAAATTTTTAG
Organism: Ferruginibacter sp.; assembly: GCA_030831945.1. Lineage (GTDB taxonomy): Bacteria > Bacteroidota > Bacteroidia > Chitinophagales > Chitinophagaceae > Ferruginibacter. Next base: position 14,523 of record JAURKC010000026.1, on the reverse strand, counting down.
TTCAAAAAAGATTAAAACATAATTCATGTATTTACAAAGAAGAAACCGGATACTGAGAAAAAATGCTGCTATCAGAAATTTGGTCGCAGAAACGGTTTTACATCCTTCTAATTTTATTGCTCCTTTGTTTGTTGATGAAGGAAATGATATTGCTTTTGAAATTCCGTCGATGCCTGGCTATTACAGAAGATCCATTGACGGAACGGTGAAAGAAGTAAAGGAGTTATGGAGCATGGGTATTAAAGCTGTATTGCTTTTTGTAAAAGCAGCCGATGATACAAAAGATAATACGGGTAAGGAATCTTGGAACCCAAATGGGCTGATGCAAAGAGCTATTAAAGCGATAAAAGAGGCCGTACCAGAAATTATAATCATGACGGATGTAGCACTAGATCCCTACTCTAGTTATGGTCATGATGGTATTGTAAAAGACGGTCAAATTGTAAATGATGCAACCGTAGAAGCCTTGGTAAAGATGAGTCTGAGTCATGCTACTGCGGGTGCAGACATGGTAGCTCCTAGTGATATGATGGATGGAAGGATTGGTGCTATTCGAGAAGCTTTTGAACAAAATAATTTTACTCAAACAGGAATCATGGCTTATAGTGCCAAATATGCTTCCTGCTTTTATGGACCCTTTCGTGATGCCTTAGATAGTGCGCCTGGTTTTGGTGACAAAAAAACTTATCAGATGGATTATTCCAATCGAGTAGAAGCTATCAAAGAAACAATGATGGACATAGAAGAGGGTGCAGATATTGTAATGATAAAACCCGCCATGAGCTATCTTGATATTATTAGAGAAATAAAAAATGCAGTAGACGTTCCAGTGAGTGCCTATCAAGTAAGTGGTGAATATGCGATGATAAAAGCCGCTTCAAAAATGGGATGGCTGCAAGAAGATAAAGCTATTGTAGAAAGTCTCACTTCCATTAAAAGAGCTGGAGCAGATTTGATTGCCACTTACTTTGCCAAGGATGCAGTGAGGATCTTAGAAGAATTATAAACCCACCAAATGATTAATAAAAGTATAGAATTATTTGAAAGAGCCCAGCGGTCGATTCCCGGTGGTGTAAACTCACCTGTTAGAGCATTTAAAAGTGTTGGTGGTTCACCTGTATTCATTAAAAAAGCAAAAGGCGCCTACTTGTTTGATGCAGATGACAATCAATACATTGATTTCATTGCTTCTTGGGGACCAATGATTTTGGGACATGCGCACGAACCTATTGTAAAAGCCATTCAGCAAAAAGCTATTCATTCTACCTCTTTTGGTGCACCTACTGAATTAGAGATTGATATGGCCGAACTCATTATTAGTATGGCTCCTAATGTAGATCAGATAAGAATGGTAAGTAGTGGTACTGAAGCTTGTATGAGTGCAGTAAGACTAGCAAGAGGATTTACTGGAAAAAATAAAATCATCAAATTTGAAGGGAATTATCATGGGCATGCAGACGCCTTTTTAGTGAAAGCAGGAAGCGGTGTTGCTTCCTTTAATATTCAAAATGTACCCGGCATTACAGCAGGAGTTTCTAATGACACTTTAACTGCTCCTTACAATAATCTAGAAGCAGTAAAGCAATTGATTGATGAGAATCAATCTGAAATTGCTGCTATTATTATTGAACCAGTGGCAGGCAATATGGGGTGCATACTTCCCCAACCTGGATTTTTAGAAGGGCTTCGGAAATTATGTGATGAGCAAAACATTGTATTTATTTTTGATGAAGTGATGACAGGGTTTAGACTAGGAGCCGGTGGAGCACAGGAAAAATTAAATATTGCTGCCGACTTAGTAACCTATGGAAAAGTTATTGGCGGAGGAATGCCAGTAGGTGCATTTGGAGGAAAAAAAGAAATCATGCAGCATATAGCCCCTGTTGGAAATGTTTACCAAGCTGGAACGCTCAGCGGCAATCCAATTGCAATGATTGCTGGATATACTTTGCTAAATGAATTAAAAAACAACCCAGCTATTTACGATGAGCTAAATACAAAAACCAACTATCTCGGTGAGGGCATTAAGAGGGTACTATCAAAAAAGGGAATCAATTTTCGTGTCAACCAAATAGGCAGTATGATTAGTCTGCACTTTTGCAATCATGCAATTATTGATTTTGAATCAGCTTCAAAAGCTAATATTCCACTTTTCAACAAACTATTTCATCACCTACTGAAAAATGGTATTTACCTACCTCCTTCCGCTTATGAAAGTTGGTTTTTAAACAATGCGCTTAGTTATGAAGATTTGGACAAAACCATCTCTGCAATTGACAGTTTTGATCAATATTAATTAAGATCATAAGTTCCATTTGACTATTCTAGGTACAATCAGTCGTTTATAATACAGAAGTAGCGTGGATTTTAAATTTTTTGAATCTAAATACCCGTTTTTTTGCAATTGGTTTTGGCTATTTTAACTGCAAAGACTAAATTTGCTCTCTCAAAAGAAATTTTGAGTGTTAGATTGGGTTATAGTGTAATGGTAGCACTACAGATTTTGATTCTGTCCGTCTAGGTTCGAATCCTAGTAACCCAACTTAAATCCTGAATCAAGCAATGAATTAAAGTTGCCAGATTCAGGATTTTTGATTTAATCCCTTCACTTTCCCCTATTATCATTGGCTGAATCTTTCAATCAGCATTTTTGTTATCAATTTTATGATATTATAAAAAATTAGCGTATGTAAATAAGGATAACAATTCCATTCTTTTTATAGGTAAAATAGTCTACCAAAAGAGGTCGCCTTTAAGTAAACAAATTTTTAGTCCTACTATATTTTTAGTAAAGATTTTTACTTATTTTTAAGTATTATTATAAAATAAGTTTTTTATGCCAATATTCAAACTGTCAATTAATGGTAAACAATACCAGCCCGATGTAGCTGAAGACACCCCTCTTTTATGGGTTTTAAGAGACCACCTTGGACTAGTGGGAACTAAATACGGCTGCGGTATTGCACAATGCGGCGCTTGTACGGTTCATGTAAATGGTACTGCAGTAAGATCCTGCGTATTACCAGTTTCTGCTGTTAAAAATTCAGCCGTAACCACCATTGAAGGCCTTTCGGCGAATGGTGATCATCCTTTGCAAACCGCCTGGGATGAGGTAGATGTAGCTCAATGTGGCTATTGTCAAGCTGGTCAACTGATGACAGCTGCTGCACTACTCAAAAAAAATCCACACCCAAGTTCTGAAGAAATTAATAATGCGATGCAGGGAAATATCTGCAGATGCGGTGCTTATCACCGCATTCATGAAGCCATTAAAGTAGCAAGTAAAAAAATCTAATATCATGTCTACCAATACTCAAAATAGCCGAAGAGATTTTCTAAAAATAAGCGCCCTTACTGGTGGCGGTCTGCTACTAGGTTTTAGCTGGCTCGAAACTGATGCTGCTATTCCAGTAGCCATCACCGATTTGCTTGCCGCTGAAAAGAAAGGGTTCAATAGTTATTTATCAATCGATACAGATGGTGTAATCACCATTCTTTCGCCTAATCCTGAATTAGGGCAAAATATCATGACCTCTTTCTCTATGATTATAGCTGAGGAACTAGAGGCGGATTGGACAAAAGTAAAAGTGATTCAAGCTCCCCTAGATACAAAAAGTTTTGACAGACAACTTACTGGAGGTAGTGGTGCTATTCCTCACTCATGGAAAAGATTAAGAACTGCTGGAGCTACTGCGAAATATATGCTAGTGCAAGCAGCAGCCAATCAATGGAATGTGCCTGCGAGTGAATGTACCGCCAAAAACGGAATGGTCATTCATGCTCAGTCTGGCAAAAAATTAAGTTATGGTAGTTTAGCTGTTCAAGCTGCTGCTATTGAAGTTCCTAAAAATGTTCCTTTAAAAGATAGAAAAGACTTTACCCTTATTGGTAAAATTGTAAAAAATGTTGCCAATAAAAGTATTGTAACTGGTAAACCTTTATTTGGACTTGACTTTTACAGAGAAGGCATGCTGTATGCAATGATACAACGGCCTAAAGCTTTTGGTACCAAAATAAAATCAGTAGATTCTGCTGCAGCTAAAGCAATGCCTGGTGTTGTAGATGTAGTAGTTTTCAAAAATAATGTTGCCGTAGTTGGTAAGTCAACTTGGGAAGTTAATAAGGCTAGAAAATTATTAGTCATCGAATATGAAAATGATGGAGGAACACCAGAAAGCACTTCCGACCATAATGCTATTTTCTCCAATTTATTAGATAACGGCAATGTTACTGTTAAAAGAAAAAATGGTGATGTTGCAGCTGCTTTTGCTAACGCAGCAAAAATTATTAAAAGTGAATATCAAGGACCATTCTTGTCCCATTCACCCATGGAACCAATGAATTTTTTCGCTCACGTAAGACCAGACGGAGTTGAGTTGGTTGGTCCAACCCAAACACCTGCTAGCGCTCGGAGTGCCACATCTAAATTATTAGGTATTCCTGAAGATAAAATCACCTTACAAATAACTCGTTTAGGCGGAGGATTTGGAAGAAGGCTGAAATTTGATTATGTAGTGGAAGCCGCTGAATTATCTAGCATCGTTAAGGCTCCTATAAAGTTAATCTGGACTAGAGAAGATGATATTACTGGTGGTAGTTACCGTCCAGCGGTAAAGTATAGATTTGAAGCAGCTATTGATAGTAGTGGTAATTTGACTGGATACAAATGCCGTGGTGTAGGAATTAATTCGGGTAGTCCTACCCGTGAGGACAATTTCCCTTCTGGAGCAATTGACAATTTATTAATAGAAGCAGTAGAACATAAATCGGCTATTACTACAGGTGCTTGGAGAGCTCCGATCACTAATTTTTTAGCTTTTGCAGAACAAGCGTTTTTAGATGAAGTTGCAACAGCAATGGGTAAGGACCCCGTTCAGTTTAGACTAGATCTATTAGCAAGAGCAAAAAGTAACCCTGTAGGTACCATCAAATATGATATTGCCAGAATGGAAGGAGTCATAAAATTGGCGGCCGAAAAATCTGGATGGGGCAAAAAGAAAGGTGTATCCCAAGGTTTTAGCGTTTATTTTTCGCACGCATCTTATGTGGCGCAAGTTTGCGAAGTAATTATGCAAGCTGGAAAACCAGTAGTGAAAAAAATATATGCAATTGCTGATTGTGGTGAAGTGGTTAACCTAGGTGGTGCACGCCAACAAGTAATGGGTGGTGTTGTAGATGGAATGGGGCATGCTATGTACGGAAAATTATCTTTTAAAAATGGTGCGGCAGAGCAAAATAATTTTAACACCTACCGTTTAATCAGAATGAAAGATGTTCCTGAAGTTGAGCCTCACTTTGTAAATAATGGAATAGAGCCAACTGGATTAGGAGAACCTGCATTACCACCAACAGGAGGAGCAGTAGCGAATGCGATATTCAAAGCCACTGGTAAAAGATTAAGGAACCAACCTTTTATAGAAGACGCAATTTTTAAGACTACTTAAAAAGATATTTACTTTACTTCGCTCAGCAGTAATGAGTGTTAATTTAATCAGCGGTCAACCTAGGAAAATGTATTTTCTTTCCGAAGTTCACCGCTGATTTATTTTACTCTCTTTCTATAATCAATAAAAGATGTTTTTATTTAACCACCGTAACTTTTTCCAGCTTCTTCTCTGAACATAATTTATTAAAACCTCCAATATGCTTACTAATAATAGAGGTTAATTCATTCTTTAATAGTGACCATTTATCATTTAATTCCTTCAATACTTGCTGCTGTCCATCGGTAACAAAAGGGATATTGGTATCCGCTTCACCATGAACAAATATATAATCAGCACTTAATTTATTTTCGAAATTAATGATGTCATCATAAGACTGTGATCTAGGCTGTACCAACCTCTCCTCCCAATTCGTAATTATTTCAACTACTTTTTTTCCAGAATCAACCACTACTTTTAAATCCGGCTGATCATTGACTAAGGATAACAAATAATTGATTTGTTCCCTAGCTTTTCTAATACTGGTAACCGATAAATGAATTTCTTTTACACCCGTTTCAATAGAGGTGAGCAATTGATGTTGGGTTACATAAGCATCCTTTGAAGCCTTGATTCTTGGATCAGCCATAACGGTAAAGGATACCTGCTTTTCTTGATTGCCTAATTTTAAATGGGCAATATACTTTCCTGGAACCACTCTATGTCCGATATAACTTCCTTCAATATATACTCCGCTAACACCCGGCATCGTTGAATAACGTAGATCCCATACAAAACGATTTAAACCGTTTTTCACCGTTAACAAAGGTTCACCATTAGGTCCACCAGGATAGGAAACAAATTTTTCATCTGCCTTACTACTATACCTTCTTACTAAATTATTTTGCTCATCTACAATTTCTAAACTGAGCGTAGCAGCAGAATCAATTTTTTGAGGTAATTGATAATAGATTACTACACCAGAAGAAGGGTTAGTACCTGCATCACCCGTTGGCTCAGGGCCTATAGGATCTTCACTAATTACTTTATCTAAAGCACTTCCACCTGAAACACGATACCCATTTTCAGGAGCGTACAAATGAAATTCTTTTTTTGAAATAACAGTGGAATCGTATTGTCTAATTAAACCAATATCATCTAATATCCAAAATGCTCGCCCACCGGTAGAAGCTATCAAATCGCCCTGATGCAATTTTAAATCGGTGATAGGTGTTACAGGAAGGTTCAGTTGAAAAGGAAGCCACTGGCCACCTCCATCATAAGAAATATATAATCCAGTTTCTGTTCCTGCATATAAAAGGTTTTTCCGCTCAGCATCTTCGCGAACCACTCTAGTAAAAGCACCCACAGGAATTCCATTTACTATCTTCGTCCAGGTTTTACCATAATTAGTAGTTTTATAAATAGCCGGTGATAAATCATTAAACTTGTATCGAGTAGTGGCAATATAGGCTGTCGCTGAATCATGAGAAGAAACTTCGATACTATTAATTAAACATTCTGATAATCCTAAAGGAGTGATATTAGTCCAGGTAACACCACCATCTTTTGTAAGATGAACTAACCCGTCATCGCTTCCTGCATAGATCACTCCTTTTTGTAAGGGTGACTCACTCACATAGGAAAGCGTGCAATAATTTTCTCCGCCTGCCCCTTCGTTAGTATATGGAATACCACTGATGCCCATCTTACTGGTATCATGTCTGGTAAGATCTGGAGAAATAGCCTGCCAAGTTATTCCAAGATTAGTAGTTTTAAAAAGCACATTACCTCCATGATAGAAAGTATTACCATCATGAGGGGAACAAATAATCGGCGCATTCCAATTAAATCGGTAGCGCATATCTTTTGGTTGCAAAGATTGATATTGCAATGGTTTTTGCATGATGGGCTTACCCTCCATTATTTCTTGATCGAGCACTTCAATAGTTCCTTGATAACTTCCACCCATTACATACCTTGGATGATCAGGATTGAAAGCTAAAAAAGCACTCTCCCCGCCTGCAGAAAAACTCCAATCCTTCGCGTCTATAGAAGAGCGGTTAGTAGAACGACTGGCAATTTTTACAGAGCCATCATCTTGCTGACCTCCATATACATTATAAGGAAAAAGATTATCCGCATTTACTCTATAAAATTGTCCAGTAGGTTGGTTTTGAAGCGTACTCCATGTTTGACCAGTATTAAAGGTAATTGCAGCACCTCCATCATCTGCTAAAATAAAATTTTTACTATTCTTTGGATTGATCCACATACCATGATGATCACCATGCATTGTGTTCATCATGGTGAAATTTTTTCCACCATCAATTGATTTAAGCATAGGAGAACTCATTACATACACTACATCTTCATTGAGAGGATCCACAGCAATTTTTATGTAGTACCAAGCACGATGCACGGTATTATGATCTTTACTCACTCTACTCCAAGAAGCTCCTGCATCACTAGAGGCAAATACACCTCCCTGCTCCTTTTTGGTATCAGACTCTATCACTGCATATAATTTATTAGCATTACTTGCGGAAACACAGATCGCCATTTTGCCCATTTCTGTTGGTAATCCCTTTTCCATTTTTACCCAAGTTTCACCCGCATCAACTGATTTGTATAATCCACTTCCTTTTCCACCACTGCTGATCTGCCAAGGCAAACGTCGATGATCCCACATGGCAACATATAAAATTCTAGGATTATTATTATCCATTGTTAAATCAGTACAACCCGAATTAACATCAACAAACAAAGATTTTTTCCAACTCCGACCACCATCTATTGATTTATAAATTCCTCTATCCTCCGAAGCCCCATAAGAAGCCCCCTGTGCTCCTACAAAAACGATATCAGGATTTTTAGGATCTACACGAATAGCAGCTATATGGCGCGTATTTTCTAAGCCCAAATGTTTCCATGTTTTACCAGCATCGGTAGACTTGTATACCCCATCGCCGTAGGAAGACATTACACCTCTAACAGCATGTTCACCCATCCCCACATACAATACATTTGGATCACTGGGTGCAACAGCGATCGCACCTACAGAGGAAGTCTTAAACTGTCCATCAGAAATATTTTGCCAACTAATACCTGCATCTTCTGTTTTCCAAACACCACCACCTACTGTTCCCATGTAATAAGTCAGAGGATTAGTTTCTACGCCCACCACCGCAACAGAACGACCGCCTCGAAAAGGGCCAATATTACGCCACTTAACTCCTGAAAAATAATTACCAGGAGCTGGAGAAACGATAGATGCAGGATTTTGCACAGCAACCTTTTTTTGGGCAGATAAAAAAGGAGTAATCGAAATAGTAATAATAAAAAGAAGTAAGGCTTTCATAAATAGTAAAATAAGTATTGAATGTACAAAGAAATTTTATACTAAAGCATTTACGAATTAACAAAAAAAAGCCAACCAAATTGCAGTGGTTGGCTTTGAATTCGGTTGAATAAAACTATCCCTTCATTTTTTCAGCATCTGCTAAAAATTGTTTTAACCCAAGATCTGTCAAAGGATGTTTTAACAATGCAAGAATGGAAGAAAGAGGACAAGTACAAACATCGGCTCCTGCTTCAGCACATGCGATGATGTGGTTACCGTTACGAATAGACGCTGCCAATATTTCTGTCTCAAATCCTTGAATGCTATATATTTTACTGATTTGTGAAATTAACTGTACCCCGTCCCAACCGCTATCATCGATACGGCCGATAAAAGGAGACACGTAAGTAGCTCCAGCCTTCGCTGCTAAAATAGCCTGACCCGCACTGAATACCAAAGTACAATTGGTTTTAATTCCATTATCGGTAAACCATTTGATTGCTTTGATGCCATCTTTTATCATGGGTACTTTCACTACAATGTTTGGGTGTATCGCTGCTAATTTTTTCCCTTCTTCTACAATAACAGAAAATTCAGTTCCTAATACTTCAGCACTAATATCTCCATCTACAATATCACAAATAGTTTTGTAATGATTGGCAATAGCCGCTTCGCCTCTTATATTTTCTTTTGCCATAAGAGAAGGGTTGGTGGTAACCCCATCCAAAATACCTAATTCATTGGCTTCTCTAATATCTGCAAGATTGGCCGTGTCGATAAAAAATTTCATAATTATAGTTGATTGATGAAAGCAATTAATTTATATTCTTACTAAATGTATACTTAAATTTATTTATTAACCGAAAGTTTGTACACTGTAATTGAATGGAACTTTTGACCAGGCAATAAAAGTGTAGTAGGAAATTTAGGCTCATTAGGCGAGTCAGGGAAATGTTGAGTTTCCAAACACAATGCAGCATGTTGTTGAATTGCTTTACCATCGCTAGTTTTCAATGTGCCATCTAAAAAATTTCCAGTATAAAATTGTACTCCCGGCTCAGTAGTAAATACTTCTAACACCCTTCCAGATTTTTGTTCTGAAACGGAAGCTACTTTAGTTAAACTAGCATCTATTTTATTGAATACATAATTATGATCATAACCACCTTTAACAGAATCTATTCTTAATCCAACTTTAGTGGGCTGTGTAAAATCAAAAGGAGTTCCTATTACAGGAGTAATTTCACCCGTTGGAATTAGCGTGCTATCAACAGCCGTAAAATGATCTGCATCGATTTGTAATTCATGATCTAAAATAGTATTAGTAACATCCCCCGTTAAATTAAAATAGCTATGATTAGTAAGATTCACCACCGTTTTTTTATCAGTAGTGGCACTATATTCAATTTTCAATTCATCGTCATCAGTCAAAGTATAGTGAACATCTACATTTAAATTTCCTGGATATCCCTCTTCACCATCCTTACTTAAATAACTCAACAATAAAGAAGGAACAGAATCATTTTCAACGGTAGGTTCCCAAACTGCTTTATCAAATCCTACTACACCACCATGCAAATGATTAGGTCCGTTATTAATCGCTAAAGTATACTCAATACTATCTATTGAAAATTTACCCTTAGCAATTCGATTTCCATAACGCCCTACAATAGCTCCAAAATAGGGATGAGTAGCTAGGTATCCAGATAGACTATCATAACCTAAAACGATACTAGATTTATTGCCATTTTTATCAGCAGAAATCCAAGAGGTTACAATGCCTCCAAAATTGGTAATTTTCACCTCAGTACCTTTTGAATTAATGAGCGTGTAAAGAAAGACTTCTTTTCCACCCGCAGTTCCAAAGGAAGACCTTCTAATTCCTTTACTTTGTTCCATTTTAGCTTTATTAATTTGATTACAGGAAGTAAATAAAAATGTAAAAATAGTGGCAATAAAGATACCAAGCAAGGTTATTCTTTTCATAAACTAAAATTGATTTACTAATTATTATATAGATAATAACTAATTTTTATTTAATATAATAAATTAAAGATATTCAAAAAATGCTGTATTTAATCAAAGTCCACCCCTGCCTTAACTAATACTTCTTCCATTATTTTACTAACTAATAAGGTTAAGTGATGAGGCCATTTTTCACTCTGTAAAAAACCATTATCTAAACAATGCATCACTTCTTTTATTTCGTGCTCAAATCCATTGCTTTGATGAGGTATAGCATAATCTTGTCGGGTACCATCATTCAATACCACCGTAAAATCTGTAGCCTTAAACCAAGGACTTTTAATTTCAATTCTTCCCTTAGCACCACTAATCATTGCTTGAATAGGCGTATTGAAACTAATCGTAGATAATAAGTGTGCCGTTTGACCTTGAGGATATTGCAAAACAAGATTACAATATTCATCTACGCCAGTAGTAGTAAGTTTTGAAACAAATTCTACAGTAGAGGGCTCCCCTAGAATTAGTGAGGCTAAAAAAATAGGATAAATACCGATATCTAATAAGGATCCACCTCCCAAAGCTTTACTAAATATCCTACTTTCAAAATCAACAGGCGCAGTAAATCCAAAATCAGCTTGCACGAATTGAGGCAAGCCAATTAAATCCTGTTGTATTAATTGCTGAATTTTTTCAATAAATGGCATACAAGAAGTCCACATGCCTTCCATCAAAAAGACATTGCTTTTCTTCGCCTGCTCTATCATTTCCTTCGAGTGGCGATAATTGATAGAAAGAGGTTTCTCACATAATACGGCTTTATTATGTTGCATAGCCCTCATGGCAAGATCGTGATGCAAATGATTGGGAGTAGCGATATAGACAATATCAATATTATCATCTTTTATCAACTCATCATAATCATCATACCACTTAGTGGCATTAAATTTATTTGCATAGTGCTGAGCCCTTTGTTGATCGCGAGAAGCGACTGCATACAATTCTGATCCTTCAACAAAACTAAGAGCAGTGCAGAATTTATCTGCAATTCTGCCAGCACCTATAACACCCCATCGATAAGAATTCCGCATAATAAATTAAATCAGCTGATTACCAAAAAAATAAAGGAGAAATGATTAAATAATAAATTCAAAAGCAGGTAGTCCTTTGAATCCGCAATTTTTGACTACAAAAAATTCACCTGCCAAAGGTTGCGCTGCGAGTGCTTCTTCAGAAAGTCCCACTCTTGCAGTGGTAATATAAAGGTCATCCAAATTTTCTCCACCGAATGTGCAAGAAGTTACTCTTGAAGCAGGTAATTTAATACTTCCAATTTTTTCACCAGTCAAAGGATTCCACCTAGCTACTTGCCATCCATCCCAATGACCAATCCAAAGCATTCCTTCTTGATCAATTGTCATACCATCGGGATAACCCTCTTCTTTGACATCGATTTTTATAACTGATTTTTTATTACTGATTTCACCCGAGCTTACATCATAGTCATAAGACACCACTTCAAAACTAGGCGTATCAATATAATAAAGTATTTTATGATCTAGACTCCAAGCTAATCCATTGGATATGGAGACATTGTCTATCTTTTTTTTATAGTTCAAATCCCTATCTAAAACATATACATTTCCTTGATGCAAAATTTCCGAAATCGCCATTGTTCCAGCCCAAAATCTTCCAGCAGGATCACATTTACCTTCATTAAAACGATTAGCAGGAATTTCAGCTTCAGGATCTACTATCATTTTTAATTTACCATCTGGTCTACTGATAAATGCAAATCCATGATGAAGTCCGGCAATTAAATCTCCGTTAGTACAAACAGCAAAAGATCCAATCATTTGATGAACATTGATTGCTGAGTATTCAGAACTTGCTGGATCATATTGATGTACAATTCCATTTAAAATATCTAACCAGCAGATTAATTTTTTACCAGCATCCCATACAGGTCCCTCTCCCAACAAACTAGTTTTTTGCAACACTTGAATTGGTTTCAATTCGCTTAAATTATTCATATAAAAGATATTAAAAAGGTGAGGGGCTGATGGATGTCCAACCTCCATCAACGATTAAACTTTGTCCAGTAATATGCTTTGCCTTATTGGAAACAAGAAATAAAGCAGCGTTTGCAATATCACTCACATCTGCTGGCCTACCAATAGGGGTTATCCTTGACCAGGTAGCAAAATATTCAGGATCACTTAAAGTCCGCTCTGTTAGTGTAGCTCCTGGAGCAATGGTATTGACATTTATTTTGTACTGAGATAACTCTATTACTAAATTTTTTGCAAGCATTTCTAGTGCTGCCTTACTCATTCCATAAGCTGCAAGATCTTTGTGCGCCTGATGGCCTGTAACAGAGGAAGTAAATAACAATGAACCACCCTCCGCTTGTTTTTTCATTTGAATAGCAGCAGCCTGAGCTAGAAAAAATGTTCCACCTAGATTAACCTGCATCACTCTATAAAATGATTCGGGTGAATAAGTGAAAAAATCTCCAAATAGCGTAATACCTGCATTAGCTATAACCACATCAAGACTTCCAAATTTTTCTACGGCAGTATCTACCATTTTCTGAATAAATAAAACATCACTCGAATCACCGGCTAAAGCCATACAAGTGCCTCCGGTAGCCTCCGTAATTTTTTTAGCTCCTTGCACTGCTAATTCATTATCCACATCATTCAATATTACCTTTGCCCCTCCTATTACAAGATGAGTGCAAATTTCAAGACCAATACCTTGACCTGCTCCGGTTACGATGGCAACTTTATCTTTAAATGACATGGTTTACTTATTGAAATAAAATATTTATATTTTAAAAATAGTAAAGTAAGAATTAACTTATTTTAATACCAGTTTATAGATTAAATTCAACAAACTTATTTATAAAAAAAGCTACTCTCTTTTAATATTTATCTTAATGAGAATCTCTTGTAACCTTACTACCAGAAGCACCCTTTAAAAAATCCATATCCGCACCAAGATGAGCCTGTTCCACATGAGTTTGATAAAGATGTACATAACCACGAGGATGAATTTTTTCTTTTAATGTCCAAGCTTTCCTTCGAATATCTAGTTCCGCTTCAGAAACTTCTAATTGCAAAATTCTTTTAAAAGTATCTAAAGTAATAACATCCCCATTTTGCACTAATGCTAATACTCCACCCACAGCAGCCTCTGGTGATACATGCAGTACCACTGTTCCAAATCCGGTACCACTCATTCTTCCATCACTGATACGAACCATATCGGATACTCCGGCTAAAAGTAATTTTTTAGGCAAGGCCATATTTCCTACTTCCGCCATTCCGGGATAACCTTTAGGACCAACATTTTTTAACACCATAATACTAGTCGCATCAATTTCTAATTCAGGATCGTCTATGCGTGCATGATAATCTTCTATGTTTTCAAACACCACTGCTTTACCAGAGTGCTTCAATAATTCAGGGCTAGCAGCCGAAGGTTTAATCACTGCACCATTAGGCGCTAAATTTCCTTTTACCACTACAATACCAGAATCTAGTTTGAAAGGATCTTGCAAAGTACTGATCACCTTTCTATTATATACTTCGGAGTTTGCACAGTTTTCTCCTATAGTTTTACCATTCACCGTAAGCGCATCATTATGAATGAGCGATGACATTTCTTTAATTAATGCAGGTAATCCACCAGAATAATAAAGATCTTACATATAATTTTCTCCTGATGTCTGAACAATTGCAAACCATGGAATTCCTTGAGAAAATTTATCAAAATCATCAATATTTAATT
>JAURKC010000006.1 GCA_030831945.1 Ferruginibacter sp. | reverse complement strand
TTTTACATGGATCGAGGTTTCCCCAGTTTTAGTAGTAAATACATATCCATTGATGCCAACGATATCACCAATATCTACCAATTTTTTCCAAACGGTTTGGTATAATGTTTTGTCTTCATCTGGACAAATGTCATCTTGCTTAATGTAGAACTGTATTTTGCCAACCCCATCTTGCAATACAGCAAAGTTTGCCTTACCCATGTCACGCACACTCATGATACGCCCTGCAATACAAACCTCGGCAAATAATTGCTTGTCTTCCTCTTTAGTTTCAGGTGAGTCTCCTTTATAATTTTCCTTGATATAAACCGAAGTGGTATTAACTGGAAAAAGCGCCGCAGGATAGGCGTCAATCCCTAAATTGTTTAGCTCTGTTAATTTCTGTCTGCGAATAATCTCTTGTTCGGATAAATGATGTGTACTCATACTACTACTGAAAATTTTTACGAAGATACCATATGCAACCGATTCTTCAATAACCAAGGAAAGGTTAATTGTTACCTATAGGATATAAAGCTTTCCTCTCGAAATAGGTGATGAAAAAAGACTACCATTTTTCTTCCTCTGTAAAATTATCATTGGATGGGCGATAAAGTTGACGAGATTTTATTTTTTGTAATTGTCGTTCAATGATTAATTGTGCAATGATTTTGCTTGCATCTTCTTTTGGCGGCTGCTGAAGTAGTTGCTTTAATTTAGCTTCACTAATATCGATTCGATAAAGGAGCCTAATTAATTTTTGAAAATCCTTTTGAATCAGTTCATTCAAAAATTCGCTCAGCCGAATGTGTAATTCGTCTAGAGAAATTTCATTGGGCAAAAGAATTGCCAAATTTTTATTGATCTCTTTTACCAGCTCCGCATTTACCATTTTTGCTTAATTTATTTAACATTCATTGTTTACCATTAGGATCAACCCTAACAAAGTAAAATCGTATTTTACCGCATCTGTTTTATCTAATTTACGTAAATAGTTAGCAAGTCCTATTGAATAGCGAATATCTTTTGCCAATCTCTTTGGTGTTGCAAGGGTATATTTATCCTTTCTTTAATTAGATAGCCTACAATATATCCCCAACAGGCAATTAGATAGCTAAATATTTAATAACTTGAACCGGTTAATTGAGGGAATAAAAATAATGTAAATAGAAGGGGAATGATGTTAAATGATGAAATCAAAGATTTTCTAAACTTTAAGGTGGAGGAGTTTAATAAGCCAGCATTCATCGATTTAGATCCCATTAGTATTCCGCATCAATTTACTATTAAAGAAGATATTGAAATTTCCGCATTTCTTACTGCCACCATATCATGGGGTAATCGTAAAGCTATTTTAAAGGCTGCTAACGAGATGATGCTTCTCATGGGACAAAGTCCATACGATTTTGTGATCAATGCAAATAAAAAACAACTTATTAAAACTGCCGAATTCTATTACCGCACATTTAACGGCGCTGATTTTACCTATTTTATCCATTCGCTTAGAAACATTTATCAACATCATGGTGGACTAGAAATTGTATTTAACAAATTATCCAACCGATATACTATTCAAGAAACCATAGGGCATTTTAAAGAGCTTTTTTTTGAATTACCCCATGAGAGAAGAACAGTAAAGCATGTATCTGACCCAATGAGTGGTTCTGCTGCAAAAAGAATCAACATGATGTTGAGGTGGCTGGTAAGGAGTGATAATAAAGGGGTAGATTTTGGATTATGGAAACATATCTCACCCTCAAGATTATCCTGTCCATTGGATGTTCATTCTGGCAATACGGCTAGAAAACTTGGCATACTATCTCGAAATCAGAATGATGCAAAGGCTGTAATTGAGTTAGATAAAGTCTTATCTAGTTTTGACCCACTTGATCCCGTAAAATATGACTTTGCCTTGTTTGGCTTAGGCGTGATTGAGAAATTTTAACCAATTTTAGATTGCTGGTAACCTCACTTCGTGCAAGGTATTCTCTATTCCAAATAGATATTATTTTTTTATAAAATTCTGTATTTAGTTCTGAAATTTCCTTCGGAGTAGAGTGCTTTTACTTTTTTGCCTTGATGCAAAAAAGTAACAAAAAAAATCAAGCCTGCGAATTAAAAGGCTGAAATTTTAAATACCAGCCTAAAATCAAGGAACTCGCCGGTAGAGTAAGTTACTTTAATGGGTTTGCCGGATCAGACAGCCTTGATTTTTTAACGGCTGACATTTAAAATTTCTAGCACTTTTTATTCGAGGGCGTCGCAGAACTTGCGTTTACAATTTTTTGGGGATAAACTATATTAAGGCTAAGTTTAGAACAAATCTTTACTTTAATGAGCGTGATTTTTTAATGGCTGACATTAAATATTTCTAGCACTTTTTATTCGAGGGCGTCGCAGAACTTGCGTTTACTACTTTTTGAGTATCGACCAATTAAAGTAAAAAATAGCAAGCTCAATCACATCAAAATATATTAATAACCACAGTTCAATGTTACACAAAAAAGCCGCCCCTCATTAGAGGGGCGGCTATAAAAGAGTAGTAATTTGCTACATTATAGTTGAGAAATCCTCAAACCAACTTTGGAGTAGTTTACACTAGCTTTGGTGGTTGCATTGCCCACCAATTCCAAAACCAAATCTCTTGGAGTTGATGAAGCCACTCCTGAATTGAGTAATTGGATCGTTACTGTTCCAAAACTGCTATTGGCAGGAATTGTTCCACTTCCAGTGATAGCAGAATAATGAGTGCCATCAACGGCTGTGGTCTCGCCAGCTACAACTGCAATGTTAAAATTAATAGGTGTGTTGCTCTGAGCGCCTACTAAATTTACGCGCAAGGTTACACTACTAGTAGCCCTTGTCAAAGCAGGCTGACTAGATGGTGTTGCTGCATTAAAAGTAGGTACGCGGGTCATCATTGGATAGGTACGACCGGCAGCATTTGCATTCCATGAAGCGGCATCAAATTCAACAACTGAACTAGTAAATACGGTAAGTTCATTCTTAACGCAACCAGTCAGGAACAAGATGCACAACAATATGGAGGATGTGAGTATTTTTTTCATGTTTCTATATTTTAATATCCAACATTTTGTTTCAAATTCGGGTTTCCATCAATTTCACTTTGTGGAAGTGGAGGAAGAATACGGATATCTGTGAAGGCCACATTATTATAATGAGGTCCTTTTGACAAATCCCTACCCAAACGCTTCATGTCAAAGAAACGGTGTCCTTCAAAGGCAAATTCAATTCTGCGTTGACGCAAAATCTCTTCCAACAATTCCGCTTGTGTCATGGCGTTATCTAAAGTTTCCGCAGCAGAGCCTGTGTAGTCTGTGTACCTTCTACTTTTGATAGATTTTAGATCTGTCAAAGCGCCAGCCAGATCCAATACAGGTGAACCAGCAGTAGCACGTGCTTCAGCACGGTTTAACAATGCTTCAGAAATGCGCAAAACAGGAATATTATCCAAATTGATGGTACCATTTTTTCCAATGTACTTGGTACACTCCACTTTAATATTACCTCTACCGGCAGTGCCTGGTTCAAACAATAAGTTACGAACGTCGGTAGACCTTGAAGCAACAATATGGTTCAAAGCAAACACTGAAGTAGTGTTACCTCCTGATAGTGTAATACCTAAGTCATTCAACATACTGATCGTTGGAACAACATCACCAAATCCACCAGTACTTGCTTGGTTACCAGGAGTAACTAAGGTAGTAAAGGAAGTTTGTAATGATTCGTTTACACCAATATTTTCTGCTGGAGTTGCAAAACGGATTTGGAACAAAGTTTCACCATGGGTTTCGCCTCTCCACTGAGTTACATAATTGGAAGTAGTAGTCAATCTGGTACTAGCTAAGGTAATTACGGCATCAGACCATTTTTTTGATTCACTATAGTTTTTATTGTACAAGTAAACACGAGACAATAATGCTTGAGCAGCTGCTTTGTTGGCAAGGTTTACACCTAATCCAGGGAAAGTCAATTTAGCTTCAGCATCAACCAGGTCTTTTACAATCTGTGCATATATATCGGCTAAAGGAGCTCTAGAAGGCTTCCAGGCCAGGGCATCCGTGGAAGTAGCAATACCTGTAATGGATAGTGGAACACCACCTTTGTCATTAGCAGCTACTTCTGCACCAGGGATATAACTATATACCTCAACTAGGTTGAAGTAATATAAACCTCTTAAGAATAACAATTGCCCCATCCAACGGTCCAAATCTGCTTGAACAGGTTTCGGAGTAATACCACCGGTATTAATTGCTGCAATGGTATTATTAATTTGGTTGATGGATGCATAGGCTATAGACCATACTGAACCAGTAAAATGTGCACCTTGCACATTGTTTGCTTCATTTAATAACCTTCCTGATTTGTTGGTAGCAAAACCATTATCAGCCAACACTTCTGGAATTGCTATTAAATCTCTACCATATAAACGGGCAGATTTATAAGAAGAATAAATAGAAGCGATAGATGCATCAATAGCATCTTTTGAAGAAAGTGCGGTGGTTGCTTCTATAGATTGCCTTGGTGAAATCTCCAATTGTTTTTTGCAACTGGAAAAAACAAACAGCAAGGAAGCCAGCGCCAATCCTGTTTTAAATATTATTTTATTGTTCATATTTTATTCGTTTGTGTTGTTAATATTAGAATCCAACTTGAACACCCGCGGTGTAGTTCTTCGTTTGAGGAACAATACCAGTGGCTGACCCTACGAATTCAATGTCATAGCTAAACCAATCGCTTGCAGTCCAGAGGTTGGTGCCTTGAACATAAAAACGTACACTGCTCAAACCACTTTTCTTCAAAATAGAAGGAGACAAGTTATAGTTAAGAGATACGTTTTTCAAACGAACATAATTAGCCTTGAAGAAAGTTCTGCTTCCACTCTGAGCACTTGAACCTTTTGATTCTGTACCTGAGACATGATAACGAGGAAAGAAAGTAATCTGTCCTGGTGTGGTCCATCTGTTATCATATGTTTCCTTTAATACGTTGATACGAGCAATATTCTCCATCATGAAGTTAGCTTGTCCATCAGAAGTATATCTACCATATTCATATTGGAAGAAGAAATCAAGTGTGAAATTTTTGTAAGTAAGACTGTTTCTCAAACCACCTTGGTATAAAGGAATGTTTTGAGGACCAATAATCTTACGGTCTTTAGCCAATACTTGGTAAGTTAAATTTCCTAAAGTATCGTACCACATTGGTCTTCCAGTAGCAGGGTTAACACCGGCAAATTTCTGTGTAAACAATACACCCAAAGGTTGACCAACTTGAACAGAGTTGTCTCCAGGAAGAATTTTTAAACCACCATAGAGTTCTTGTACTTTGTTTTCATTGTATGCAAAGGTGAAGGCTGTATTCCAGCTAAATCCACCTGGTTTGGTTGCCTTGATAAGATCACCACCCAAAGTTAATTCAATACCCTTATTGGTTAATCTACCTACGTTAGAGGTAATGGAACTAAATCCAGTAGAGGTTTGAACTGGTTGAGAAATTAACAAGTCTCTAGTTTCTTTATTATATACTTCTAAGCTACCAGTTACACGGTTGCCGAATAAGCCAAAGTCAAGACCTAGGTTAGTAGTAATATTTCTTTCCCATTTCAAGTTAGGGTTAGCCAACTGAGAGTAAGAGATACCGGATCCACCATTGTAGATACCGCCACCACCATATAAACCAAGGGCATCAAAGTTGCCAATCTGGTCACCACCGGTACTACCGTAGCTACCACGCAATTTAAGAGAACTGATGACTTTTGAATTTTTCAAGAAATTCTCTTGGTCAATATTCCAAGCACCAGAAACTCCACCAAAAATACCGTATTGGTTACCAGAACCAAATCTAGAAGAACCATCACGGCGGAAAGTAACAGAAATTAAGTATTTTCTGTCAAAACCATAGTTAACTTTACCAAATACACCGTTTCTGCGGAAACCAGTATAAAACTCACCAACTGAAGCAGGCGTAGCGGCATTGTTCAATGAAGTAAACTGATAGGTTGGGAAACCCTGACCATTAGCAGTAATACTTTCGTTATTTTCTCTTCTCATTTCAAAACCAACCAATCCATCCAAACGATGTTTGGTGCCAAATGTCTTGTTGAAATTCAAGGTTTGGTAAGTATTTACGTTGGTGTTCCAGTTGCTTTGAACGTTTACGTTTCCTTTAAAGTTAAAACCATCGGGAGTTCTTGAATCACGTACGTTTTTACCTTGAGTTAGACGATAGTCCATACCCACTAAGGTTTTGAAAACCAACCAGTTATTGATTTTATAATCCAAATTAACATTACCAACCATTTGATTGGTACGCTGATAACCACTATTAAGGTCATTTACTTGAATGATGTTTTGGTTCAAAGTACCAATCAAGTTGGCAGGTGTTTGACCAGGAACACCATAATAAGTTCCATTAGGATTGTAAATTGGATTCACTGGAATTAAACCGGCTGCAGAGAAAGCAGGGTTTCCTAAAAAAGAACCACTAGTTGCAAAAGGGTTATTCTGATTGAAAGTGCTCAAGTTGATAGAAGAACCCAATGTCAAACGATCAGTCGCTTTGTTTTGAATATCAAAACGTGTTCCAGCCCTTTTAAAGTCGGCTTTGGTAATATTAGCTTCCTGAGAAGAG
Source organism: Ferruginibacter sp. (assembly GCA_030831945.1). Classification (GTDB taxonomy): domain Bacteria; phylum Bacteroidota; class Bacteroidia; order Chitinophagales; family Chitinophagaceae; genus Ferruginibacter. The sequence continues at coordinate 128,646 of JAURKC010000006.1, read as the reverse complement.
TAGTTACTAGCAATACGGAAAGTAGTTTTATCGTTACCACCACTTGCACTCAACTCATAGTTCTGTATAGAACCATTACGGAATGCCGCATCTTGCCAGTCGTAAGTATCCAAGTGGGTAAGACCGATAGTCAAAGCTTGATCTTGGGTAAGTGTAGCAGCATTTGGTACACGCAATTCATTTAGTACCGTTTGCAATACTGCCAAATTATTCCATGGCAAATTGTTAGCGTTACCATAAGCCTCAGCCCTCATCTTGAAATATTCGTGAGAATTAGACATTTCAAGCTTTTTCATCATTTGCACTGAACCCGCGTAAGCGTTGGCAATAAATTTGGTTTGTCCGGCTTTACCTTTTTTAGTAGTGATAATCACTACACCATTGGCAGCGTTAGAACCATAGATGGAAGCGGAAGCTGCATCTTTTAAGATATCGATTGATTCAATATCATCTGGATTTAAGAAAGCCAGCGGGTTATTCTGGGTAAAGTTACCATCTGAACGGGTGTTGATCTGAACACCATCTACAATGTATAGCGGATCATTACCAGCTAGATAAGAGCCCTGGCCACGGATACGCACGTTGATGGCGCCTCCTGGTAAACCATTGGCTGCTTGAACCAATACACCCGCAGCTTGACCTTGAAGGGCCTTATCTAAGGATGCGTTCGGCCTGTTTTCAATTTGGGCAGCTTTAATAGAGGAAATAGCACCAGATTCATCCCTTTTTTTACGGGTTTGATAACCGGTTACCACTACTTCTTCTAGCGGATCTTGTTTTTTCTTGAGGGAAGCACTATAAACGGATTGACCGCTTAAAGAAATTTGGACTGTTTCGGATCCTACATAGGATACAACAAGTGTTTTCGTATTCTGGGCTACCTGAATAGAGAAAGATCCATCTGCCTTAGATAATACAGCAGTTTTGGATCCCTTCGCCTGAACAGAAGCGCCTTCCAACGATTTGCCGGTCTCGTCGCTTATTTTTCCGGTAATAGTCCTGTTTTGGGCTAATACGGAAGAACACGCCAAAACCGTGCAGATGAAAATCGAGAGTACTCTTCTCATAGTTACGTTTTTAGTTTTGGTGAATGGTTAATTAACAATTTAATAACAACCAATTAATTGGATTGTTTAAATAATAGATTAAATGTAAAACGCCAATTTTGAAACCAAATGTTAAAATAATGTTAAAGGATCTTCAATTCTACTAAAATCAGCATTTTGATTTACGAAAAAAGGAAAATAATAAGAATCGGGCCAATGGGCTCGTTAGAAAACAGCGTATAGACAACAGAAATGGGGTGAAAATTAGCGATGAACTAAAAAGTGAATACCCCTCGAAATGCGCTGAGCGCAATATACAGCAATGTTGGAGCTTGAAATTTATTTTATAGGATTATAAATAGGGGATTATTTTTTTAATTGTTCAAAAATGAACACTCCTTTTTTATTAGCAATAACAATATCAGGTAATTTATTTTTGTTGATGTCTTGAATAACTACATGTAAGCCTGCTCCAGAATTATCATCAATTAGGTGCGGTATCCAAACAGGCTCTTTACCCGGTTTACATTCATACCAATAGATTACAGCTGGATCATGTGCACCAGGATCTATATTGGTATCGTTGTGCGCCCAAAAACGCTTACCTGTTATTAAGTCAGCATTGCCATCTCCATTCATATCTGCCAAAGCCAGTCCATGAGTTTGGGAAAAAGCCTTACTGATTTCGTGTAATTTCCATGAAACGTTTTTTTGAGCATCTACCACCTGCTCATGCCACCAAATGCCATACTGGTGTGCCGATGAACTGATCACATCATTGAGCCCATCGCCATTCACATCATGGGCATACATTTGAGAACAACTTTCTCCCAGCTTTGCCGGATGAAAATTCCAGTTGGGTTGTTTTCTATCAAGAGGAGCTTCCCACCAGCCCTCTTTTATAATTATATCTTTTCTGCTATCCCCATTAATATCACCTAAACCAATTCCATGTGAATACCTATCTGTACCAGCACTATTGGGTGCACCAATTGGATAGCGAGTCCAAGTGGTATCCCCCTTTTTTACTGGTGAACTAAGCCATACTAATTGTTTAGCAGCAACATCTGCACCTAATATATCTATACGCCCATCGCCGTTTATATCAACAAAACTAGCAGACTCATTCCCTACACCTACATCCATAATGGTATGCATTTTCCAATACCCTTCCTTATTTTTTGGATTTTCATACCATATAGCTGGCGTGCCAGGGTAACCAATGATTACCTGGTCCATCCATCCATCTTGATTAACATCCATGCTGTAATTCAAAAAAGAAGTACTGTATTCTTTTGCTGGGTTATAGATTTTACCGGGTGCAATTTCATGCCTATTCCAATGCGGAGCTTCAAACCAGTATAGTCCAGCTAGCACATCTAACTTACCATCTTTGTTGACATCTCCAACGGCTACTCCTTCAGAGATAAAATCATTGGTAAGTGTATGTTTTTTAAATTGGACTTGACTATAACAAAAGCTATTTGCAATAGTCAATATTACTGTACAACAGATGGATAGCTTATTCATAAGAAACTATTATTTATGATTAATCAAATAATTTATGATCGCATTGAAATCAGTTTGGGAAAGACTATTTCTAAAATTATCCGGCATGAGCGTAACCTTGGAGGGAATACGTTCTGCTATATCATTTTTAGCGATTGAAAATTCTCTTCCAGTTGCATCAGCAAATATAACAATAGCCCCCTCTTCTCTGCGATATAACCCTGCTAAAACATTTCCATCTTTTAGCTTGACAGTATAATTTCTAAAGGCCTCAGAAATATTTCTGTTGGGGTCAATTATTTTTGTAGCCAATGCATTAGGCCCCCACTTACTAACGCCATCTAAATTCGGTCCGATATTTCCTCCCTCAGCTCCAATTTTATGGCAAGGAGAACAATTTTGAACATAAATTTTATGCCCCTCATCTAATGAGGGCAAACTATTATTTTTCGAGCTAGTATTATATAAGCCAGTCATCATACTGATTGCCTTATTCCGTTCGTTATTTACCGGTTCCACATTAGCGGTTAACTCATCGTATTGAATTTTTTGCTTGGATGAAATATTTAACAACATCCTTTCACTGACTTTAGGCTCAATTAATACACGAGAAAATATTTGACCTTTTCTAACCTTACTAAATACAATTTCCTTACCCTCTGAAGAGCTTGCCAAAGAAGTTGCGATGGCAGACTGTAAAGCTGGGGGAGCATTTTGAACTTCGCTTAATACCCGATTTACATTAGTTAAAACTTTATTGATGCTTCCTCCTGAAGCGCCTGTAAGATCACCCAATACATTGGCTACTTTAATTTTGAAATCTAAACTTGAAGCAGGATCTTCGAATAATTTTGCAGCAAGCTCAGCATTTTGTTCTGGATCAATTTTCAATAAGGTTCTTAATGCTTCTGTCTTGGTATCCTGATCAATATTTAATCCTTGCTGTAAAAATAATTTCACATTCGGCGTAAGCGTTTGCACTTTATAATTGGCAGCTATTCCAAGTGCGAATTTTTGTTTTGCTAAAACTTCTTGAGATTTTCCAGCACTTCCTGCTGGATATTTATTTAGTAAACTCTCTGCAATTTGAATACCCCATTGTTTTAATTCTTGCGTTTCTTTTCCACCCCGTTTTGCTATCCCTTGTTGTATACCCTGAAATAGTATAAATTCAGTTGCTGCAGCTGATACTTTCTTTCTCGCATTCATTATTACTCCATCAATTTGATTGGTAGGAATGTATTGTACAATTTGCTCATAGGTAATTTGAGGATTACCAGGAATAGGGTATTTACTGATGTGGTGCGCGAGGAATAGCGATGATTCAGCAGAAGGTACAGCCACTAGCACATCGGCAATATTTGTTGCATCTTGCTCCTTCCAGTCTTTTGCTAAAACCTGCTTCATTAAATCTTTATTCAGTAAAAGATCTTTAGTGCAAAGTCTTGCAGTATAATTTAAGTGAGTATCAAAATCAGGTATCTCTGTTCGAGCTGAAAGCACTGCTTCAAGTGAATGAATGTTTGGGTATTTTACCAAGTTCTCTATTGCCGCTCTTACTACATGTGGATCTTTATCTTTGATTGCATTTAAAACGAGTTGATAATTTTCTTCAATAGGTTGCTGTTCTAAAAGTATGCGGATGGTATGCAACCTAATCAAAGGATCTGCATTGCTTGCAGAACTACTGATAATTTTATTTGTTAAAGCATTCAGTCGATGCAAAACCCATAATGCATGAACATAGGAAGTAGGACTGGTTGATTTTTTATTAAGCAATGCCTTTAATGGTTTAACCGCTTGCATGCCTATTCTATCAGACAGCTGGTCAGTCACGGTCATTCTTACAGCAATATTTTTTACATCAAGTGCTGATAGCAGTTCGTTGATAGATGCAGCAGTCCAGTCTTTCACTTCATTATGCTGGCCTTTGTAGGTGATACGCCAAATTCTACCACGGATTCTATCGCGATGTGGATCATCAAGAGGCACTTCGTAATGTCCAATGATACTATTATAAAAATCAGCAACATACAATGCGCCATCTGGCCCAAGCTTTACATCCACTGGGCGAAACCATGGGTCTTTACTTTTTACAAAGTCAGTTTCTTTTTTTCCCATGGGAGTAGCGCCTTTATTACTGTATGAATTTCTATACACTCTGCAGGCTACTACATCGCCTATAAAAAAACTATTGTGGTATTCTTCTGGAAATTGCACATCTCCATAATAAGCTAAGCCTGCAAGAGCAGTGGCTTCATTTTGAAGACGCTTCATGTCAGGGGCAAAACCCATTCTTGTTGGCTTACCAAAACTAGGGTAGTCGCCATTTTTAATCAGCTGATAGAGCGGAGAAGTATGGCAATCCGTAGAATATAAATATCCTCTTTCATCAAAGGCTAGACCAAAAGGGTTCACTTGGCCGTAGGTATTTTGTTCAACACGGCTACCATCAATTTTAAATCGGAAGGTGTTTCCAGATACCATTGTAATCGAGTGTCCGTCAGTGCCAGCAGTTGTTGAGGTATTGGTAAAACCATGATCAGCATACACCCAACCATCATAGCCTCTAACAAAATTGTTGATCATACCATGTGTATCTGCACTTCCAAAGCCACCTAATAATTTTTTCTCAGCATCTGCTTTACCATCACCATTTGAGTCGGTAAATTTTGAAATTTTAGGAATACTATAAGCAATCGCTCCATCATTTAATGGCAGTATGCCAATGGGTATATTTAAGGTGTCATTAAAATGAGTAAAACGATCTGCCTTTCCATCATGGTCAGTATCTTCCAAAATGGTTAAGCGGTCCTTACCTCGATTAGGTGAAATGGCAGGAAAAGGATACTCAAAAGATTGAGTCACCCACATACGTCCTTTTGCATCAAAAGCTATATTAATGGGTTTGCCAATCATTGGCTCAGCAGCATAAAGTTGTATTTCAAAACCCGGAGGAAGTTTAAATCCCAACCTTTCTTCTTCAGGAGTGTGCGCTGCAGTTGATCTTATATTATCATTGAATAAGGCGCCGCTATAAAGGCTATCATCATCAGCAGAACTGGCTACTTTGATTTCAGCTACAGTAGCCGTTTTGTTTTGCTGTTGCAATTTATGGATACTACATCCTATTATTATTAAAACACCTAATCCTAAAAATGCCGGCAAGCTTACAATCTTATTCTTATTCATGGTTTTTATATAATTGGTAAATATATTTTTTGGATGCCCTTGAAATAAGTTGAGTGATGTTTGGTTGCCATTTAAATCTAAGACAACATTGTAGCCTATTAAAGCAATCTAATTACAAAGATTTTTCAATCCTGTAATTTTGGTAGGGCAAAGGATTCTTTAGCAAGCCAGCAACTATTAACACTGAAGTAAAACAGCTATAAAATAAAATAGCAAACAAAAACTTCTTATTTTGGATATTGATTAATTTTTCTAATTAAAAGAATGGATTAGCCATCCTCAAGTTACTTAATTAGTTGATTGCAGTTTTTAAATCTTCTATTAAATCGTTCGCATCTTCTAAACCAACGCTTAAACGGATTAAACCGTCGGCTAGGCCATTTTTGATTCTTTCTTCTCTTGGTATGCTTGCGTGCGTCATACTTGCAGGATGGTTAATTAAAGATTCTACTCCTCCTAAACTCTCCGCCAATGAAAATAACTTGGTGGAAGAAAGCACGTTATTAGCAGCTTCTATACTTGCATCTTTTAAAGTAAAGCTGATCATCCCTCCAAAGTCGCGCATTTGTTTCTTTGCAATTGAATACCCCTCATTATCTTCAAATCCTGGCCAGTAAACCTTTTCAACCTTAGGGTGACTTCTTAAATAATGAGCAATAGCAGCTCCATTTTCACAATGCCTTTGCATTCTTACATGTAAAGTTTTTATACCTCTTAAAACTAAGAAGCAATCCATTGGTCCAGGCACAGCACCACAACTTTTTTGAATAAAATACAACTGGTCTCTTAGTGAACTGTCATTCATAATGAGCGCTCCCTGAATGACATCACTATGCCCTCCTAAGTATTTGGTAGCAGAATGCATTACTATATCAGCTCCATCATTTAAAGGGTTTTGCAGGTAAGGAGAAGCAAAGGTGTTGTCTACACATAATAAAGCACCTGCTTTTTTGGCTACTAATGCGATTGCAGCAATATCGCTAATATTCATTAGCGGATTAGTAGGAGTTTCTACCCAAATTAATTTTGTATGATTAGTAATCGCGTCCGCTACATTACTAACCTTTGATGTATCAACATATATAAATTTAATGCCAAACTTTTCAAATACTTTGGTGAAAAGACGATAAGTGCCTCCATACATATCATTGGCTGCGATCACTTCATCACCAGGTGATAATAATTTTATTACCGCATCTGTTGCAGCTACACCACTTGAAAAAGCAAGTCCATATTTACCATTCTCAATAATTGCCAATGCATCTTCTAATGCTTTTCTAGTTGGATTTTGGCTTCTTGCATACTCATATCCTTTGTGCTGACCTGGAGCAGCTTGAACGTAAGTAGACGTTTGATAAATAGGTGTCATGATAGCTCCAGTACTCGGATCTGGCTCTGCTCCTGCATGAATTATTTTTGTAGCTAGTTTCATTGGGTGATCTTTTTTAAAAGTAGGAAGCCTTTTTATGACAACGATTTTTATTCAATTAAAAAATCTTAATTCAATCTTTTATCAATTCATTAGAAAGCAATTGGCAGAGCCACTTTAAAATTATCCCAACCGATTACTAAATCAGCACCAGTAGAATTCTTTTCAAAAGTCATGGCGAGTGTTTCTAAAATTAGAGTTTGTTTTTGTACTGCAACATCTATTCTTACTACATCCTTAGTTTGATCATATTTAAATGCGCCCCAGATATCTGTTTCTTTATTAAGAATCATTGTCCATTTATCTTGAACAGGAATGCTATAGAGGGTATAACGACCTTTTTTAATTTTTGTATTTCCAATTTTTACATTTTGAAAAAATTCGATTTCAGTTGCTTCATTAGCACCTAAGCGCCATACTTTTCCATATTCTAATAATTCGCCAAAAATTGTTCTGCCATTTTTTTGAGGTCTGCTGAAAATAACCCTTGCAATTAATGGTTCTGTCGGTTTATTCTGAATTTTTAAATGAGGGTAAGCATCTGGAAAATAAACCATATCCATTGGAGATTTGTCCACCTTTGGAAATTTTGTTTGAGCCTGAACTGCAACACATCCTATTAAAAGGAATAAAACTAAGGTTGATATTTTTTTCATATACTTTTTTTGTTATAAATATAAAACGAATTATTGGTTATTTAGTTCACTTACATATTGTGCTGAAAATTTTTTTATTTCAGGGAAGAATAATTGATAACACTTTTCTAATTCTTGGTAATAGTTATTGAAAATAGAAAAGGCAATCGCTGATTCAGATAAATAAACGGCCCTCCTGACTAAACCTCCAAAGCTTTTCTCGATTCCTTCCCTAGAACCATAGTGAAAAAGCCAATTTTGCTTCTTCATGTAAGGAAGCATTTGTAAAAACTTTTCTGGAAAAACGGATGAGTTATTTTGTAAATTATGATAGGTAGATTGGCAAAAGGAATCTAATTCTTTGTCATTGGAAAATTCATTTTTGTCATTGGCTAAAAAATGGTCAAATACTACATCAACAAATGCTCCTGAGTAAAGCCGATAATCCTTTTTGAAGTAGGATTTGGCTTCTTGGGTTACTGGGTGAAAATCTGTAAATTGATCAATTGCCCTGTGCAAAGCTATCCCTTGCTGAATGGTCAATGAATAATCAAATTTTTTTTTGCCTTTTACAAAGTCGCTGATCATATTGCCGGCAAGTATCTCAGGCTCATTAAATGATAGGTAGGCATGGGCTAAATAGTTCATTACAGAAGTCGCATTTCAATTAAAGAGATGAAGGAGAAAAATTTACCTGCCCATTTTTTGAATATCAAAGGTAAGATTATTAATCCTGCTGGTTAAAATGCAGTCGTAATTTTAATGACAAGAGTAAATTTTTAACGACCTACTCCAGGCACAATGGGTAGACTTTCATTACCAGCTTCATTAACAGATTGTACGCCAAAAAAATAATTATCCTTTGAGTAAGGCAAACGAATTTCGGTATCAGTCGTAAATATTTTTTTCTGCCAGAATGGGCTGGTGGTTTCTCTTAGTAAAATATAATATCCTTTTATCTTTCCAGTGGTAGGAGCTTGCCAGAACAAATAGGAGGTGTTTGTCAATTTTTTCACATCTAATTTTACTGCTACTGGGCTCGAAGGTGCTTTAGCAAGGTTGGCTAAATTTGAAAGATTCATGCAGGTATTTTTTCTTAAGTATTCAAAGTCGATAAACTCAGGTAAGTCACCATATTGAATATTATTTTCCATCCTCACATCCTGGTGCTGCCGAGTATAATTTTCATTCATTTCTGTGATTCTAACCGCAGGAAACCCTTGCTGTACAAAAGGTGTGTGATCTCCACCACGAAGAAAGCGGTCATTTCGATAAATCATTACTACCTGCAGATTATCAACATATCTTTCTCCCACTTCTTTTACATATCGAGCTAGTTGTCGAGATTTACCATCATTTTCTAATCCAAGCGATCTAATTAAGGAAGCATTTTTTTCAGTTTCATAAGCTGGTAATCCTTCACTAAACACACGAACTTTTGTATTATCAATGATATTAGTTTCGTTGCTATTATTGCTACCCATTATATCATTGTTAAGAACCGCTTCAATATTCCAATTACCCTTTTTTGCTTTTTCACTCAGGTAAGCAGCTCCTAGTAACCCTTGCTCCTCACCACTTACTGCTACAAAAATAATAGTAGCAGGAAAATTTCTTGTACTCATTACTCTTGCACATTCTATTACCGCAGCTACACCACTTCCGTCATCATTGGCGCCAGGAGCATCGCCTACTCGATCCATTACACTTGTTCTCATATTATCAAGATGTCCACTTATAATGAATAGTCTTTTGTCATTTGGGTCGGTTCCTTGCAAGGTTGCCATCACGTTTCCTAATACCAAAACTTTGTCTACTCTTTTTCCATCTGGTTGCAACGTGGTGGTATCAATGATTGATGTCAATCTGCCAGAAGACTTTTTCGCCATTTCGTTGAATTTTCCCAACACCCAATTGCGTGCAGCACCAATTCCATGTTGTGCATCCGTCTGTATACTCAAGGTATTTCTTGTACCAAAGGCTACTAAGGTTTTGATATAGGATTGTAAAGAGTCTACAGAAACTTCTTTAATCATTTTTTCAATTTCAGCATCCCGTTGAATAATAGTTTGAGCATGCCCCTCTAGGAATAAAAATGTAAAACAAATAAAAATGAGCTGTTTCATATGATTCATAGCTGTTTTGTATTTATTAATTTGCAATAGCTGATTAACCTTCCTGCAATTACTGCTTTTTGATGCATAAAAAAAATTACTTTTGCAATCTTGAGGCTAAAAATAATTATTTAGATTTAGTTAGCCGAGAGATTTTTTTGAAGTATAAAACATTTGTATATGAGTAAAGGTCCAGTTTCTAATTTTATTGAACATCATTACCGACATTTTAATGCCGCTGCCTTAATGGATGCGGCTAAGGGATACGTTACCCATCTGGAAGAAGGGGGTAAAATGATGATTACACTTGCGGGTGCAATGAGTACTGCCGAATTAGGCTTAAGTCTTGCTGAAATGATTCGTCAGGATAAAGTTTCGATCATCAGTTGTACGGGTGCAAATCTAGAAGAGGACATTATGAACCTAGTGGCGCATAGCCATTATAAAAGGGTTCCTAATTATAGAGATTTAAGTCCGCAGGAAGAATGGGACTTACTTGAAAATCATTTTAATCGGGTTACGGACACTTGTATTCCTGAAGAGGAAGCATTTAGAAGGCTTCAACAGCATATTCATAAAATATGGAAGGATGCAGACGATAAAGGAGAAAGTTATTTTCCGCATGAATACATGTATAAAATGTTGTTGAGCGGGGTATTAGAGCAGTATTATGAAATTGATCCAAAAAATAGTTGGATGTTGGCGGCTGCTCAAAAAAATATTCCAATTGTAGTTCCAGGATGGGAAGATAGCACGATGGGAAATATTTTTGCTTCTTACATTATAAAAAAGGAATTGAAAGCTTCTACTATGAAAGGTGGAATTGAGTATATGGTTTGGTTGTCGGAATGGTATAGAAATAATTCAGGCGGCAAGGGAGTAGGTTTTTTCCAAATAGGAGGAGGTATTGCTGGAGATTTTCCAATCTGTGTGGTGCCGATGATGTACCAGGATTTGGAATGGCATGATGTTCCTTTTTGGAGTTATTTCTGCCAAGTGAGTGATAGCACCACATCATATGGTTCTTATTCCGGAGCGGTACCGAATGAAAAAATTACCTGGGGTAAATTAGATATCCATACACCTAAATTTATTGTAGAAAGTGATGCTACGATTGTTTGCCCATTAATTTTTGCATGGATTTTGGGCTGGTAGAATTGTAGGTAGTACAAAAAAATAGGCTTCCATTTTGGAAGCCTATTTTTTTATCTTGTGCCAGTCCCTAAGGGGATATCTCTTTTTAGCATTTCATCCCGATTAGCAATTTCCCAAGCGGTATGAAAAATCATTTTTACTCTTTTCTCATACAATTCCCAGTAAATTTTTTCTACGGTATCAGTTGGTTTGTGATAATCAGCTTGTAGCATACCATCATAATAAAATAAAATAGGCACTCCTAATTTTGCAAAATTATAATGATCACTTCTATAGTATATTCTATTCTGATCATTAGGGTCATCATATTTATAATCTAATACTAGATGAGTATTTTGATTGTTGACCCCTTCATTAATTACTTGTAATTCACTACTGAGTTTATCGTGACCAATTACATAAACGTAATTCAGTGAATCATCTTTTAGTCTTTCAGTGTCTATTCTTCCTACCATGTCTGTATTTAGATCGACCGATGTTTTATCCAATGGAAAAACTGGATGGTCGCCATAATATTCGCTACCCCATAATCCTTTTTCTTCACCGCTAACCGTCATAAAAACTACTGTTCTTCTAGGACCTTTTCCTGCTGCCTTAGCCTTTGCAAATGCTTCTGCCATTTCAATTACTGCACAGGTTCCACTGCCATCGTCATCAGCGCCATAATATATTTTACCATCATGTTTTCCAAGATGATCATAGTGGGCAGTTAAAAATACAAATTCATCTTTTTTATCAGTACCTTCTATTATACCAATTACATTACTTGCATTGATTACAGTTCTGTTTTTAGCATATTTCAATGAGGTAGCAATATTCTTTTCAGCTTGAGCACTTTGGTCAAAGGCTTGACCAGATTTTGCAATCTTCAGCATTGCATCAAATTGATTGTTGAAAATGCTTGCAGCAGATGCGTGCGATAGAATGGCATGATTTATTTTTTTTCCATCAGCGGATGTTCTTGGGTAATAAACATCCGATTTAATATTGGACTTAATTGTTCTAGCCATAAAACTAGCTTGCGTAGAACTGATGACGAATGCGCCGGCAGCTCCTTTTGCCGCAGCAACTGCTAATTTTTTTTCTGTTCCAGGATAAGTCCATTCTGAACTGCGGCCGGTTCCGCTTAAAAAGTATTTGCCATCTTTTTTTGGTTCACCTGAAAAGAAAACAACTATTTTTCCACTCACGTCTTTTCCTGTGTAATCAGAATAATTATTATCATCAATGCCGTATCCTACTAGAATAATTTTATTACTTGCAAATGTGCCGGTCTCGCTAATATTTACTTGACAGTAATAATCTTTTCCGAACTCGATTTTTTTACCGTCAATGATTAATTCACTTTTAACAAGACTATCTTGGTAGAGTGGATACATTTGTTGGTAATTTTTTAATGCAGGGGCAGCTTTTAGACCCAATAATTTAAACTGTTTTTCTATGTAAGCGGCAGCCTTGCGTTGACCAAGTGTTCCTGTTTCTCTTCCTTCCATCTCATCACTTGCGATGATAGTCAGGTGTTTTTTTAAGTCTTTGGTAGTAATTGTAGCAGCATATTTGGCTACATTGTTTGATTGAGAGAAACAAATAAATGGTGAACTCATCAATACAAGAATAAAAGAGAGTAGATTTTTCATTTTTGAAATATTAATTAAGATAATAAGAAATTTGAATTTAATGTTTTGATGTCGTCAATATTTTACAACAGGAATGCAGTAGGCAATTAATCAAAGTCAAATCAGCAGCGTATTAGTTTCTTATGCTAGCTTTGAGTTGATTTAATAATCGTAGCCTAAATTTTAGCAAGAAATTTTGTCCACCCTACTTTGATGACGACCTCCTTCAAAAGGGGTATTCATAAAAAGCTCCACCATTTTTTCAGCTACCTCTACTGTAACAAAGCGAGCAGGTATACAAAGAACATTCGCATCATTATGTTTACGGGATAATTCAGCAATTTCTTCTGCCCAGCAGAGAGCTGCTCTAATCCCTTGGTGTTTATTAGCACTAATCGCAACACCATTAGCACTTCCACAGAGTAAAATTCCAAATGCGGCTTCTCCTTTTTCAACAGAGAGTGCAACGGGGTGAGCAAAATCGGGGTAGTCAACCGTATCAGCTGAATAGCAACCTAAATCTTTTAATAGCAAGCCTTTTGCTTTAAATATTGAAATCAATTTTTCTTTACATTCAAAGCCCGCATGATCTGCGCCAATTGCAATGGGTAGGGTTAAATTAAAAGCCATTATTTTAAAATTATAAATTAGTTATTGGTGATTATTATATTTTAGCTCCATTCTTTTTCTTCATCTTTCTTTCTTTTCTTTTCCACTCGAGTAGCTAAAAGGATACTTATCCAGTAAAGTAATAATAGCGGAAGGGCTACTAAAAATTGACTGGTCCAGTCTGGAGAGGGAGTAATAATCGCTGCTACTACTAATATGATTACGAAAGCGAATTTGAAATATTTTTTTAAAAAGCTTCCCGTAATCAATCCAATTTTTGCGAGTACATAGGACAATACAGGCAATTCAAAAGCAATTCCACAACCTAGCATTAAGTTAGTAAGGCTATCAATATAATCGTCAATTGCTGGGCGATAGACAATCATACCAGTTTTGCCTAAAGAAAAACTGGCTAAGAAGTTAAAGGTAAAAGGGGCTAATAAAAAATAGCCGAAAGCTGCTCCAGTAAAGAAGCATAGGGAAACCCAAAAAATACTTCCTGTGCCGTATCTTCTTTCTTTTGGAGATAATGCAGGTTTTATGAAGCGCCATACCTCCCAAAATATATAGGGAAAGGCAGCAATGATTCCTCCTATCATCGCAATTGAAATGGCAGAAGTAAAAGTTCCATTTACAGTGGTAACTTGAAAATCAATTTTAACAGGAGGCATACAGAGACTATCCCCTAAGTGAAGCCAGTTACCAAAGCGACAAAGGGCTCCGTAAGTAAAGAAATCTTTATTGGCGGGGGCTAAAATAATATTATCATATACCCAATCGATGTATACAAAAATTGAAATAGCTGCTACTAACCAGGCAATGATAGAACGCATGATATGCCAACGCAATTCTTCAATGTGGTCAAAAAAGGTCATTTCTGACTCCTCTTCATTGTTTTCCTTTCCACTTATTCTTTTGAAGAAAGATTTTCTTTCTGATTCACTTGTAGCCACTTCAATAAATTAAATATATTATAAACTATGTTATATTACTCGGTTCTAAAATTGGGTTAAAGGTAAAACTCTTTTACCATTGTAGGAATAGATTATCAGGCAACTACTTTTTTAATAAAACGGGCAAAATCAAATATGGCAAGTGTTCTATAACATTTTTTTTTAATGTTGTATTTCTCCATTCAATGCAGTATGATGTTTTGATTGTTTTATAAATTAGGATCAGTTTTAGCAAGATGAACTATCAATTTTGTAAGGATGAATTAGCAGTCATAATCGAATAAGAGAACCGCTGTCAATTATTTCTAAAAAAATCAGCCCCTGTAGAAACAAGGGCCGTTTACCAAAACTAACTGCTTATGTGAAAAGTTGAATTAAAACATTGTCATATATAGGTAAATTTAATAATATATTTGATTTAAATCTATATATTGTTGTAACTCTAGAATCATAAAGTTAATATTTTCAATTAACTGTTGGATTAGAATTGTAAAATTTATTTGGCTTTAACAAAATTTTACAGAAGACTGTATACTTTTTGGAAAAAGGGCTATGTTTTAAAGCAATTTACTTAGTCATAGCTTAATTAATGAAGAGCAGGCTTTCCCAATTTAACTAGGGGTTGCCATTTTTTCTGCATTTTCAGCAAATTGCAAGGCGTCAATGAACTCCTGGACCTCTCCATTTAATACATTATCTAAGTTATAAACCGTAAGTCCAATTCGGTGATCGGTGACTCTTCCTTGAGGGAAATTATAGGTTCTAATTTTAGCGCTTCTATCACCCGTACTTACTAAGCTTTTTCTTTTATGGGCAATAGCTTCCTCTGCTTTGCGTACCTCCTCATCATACAGACGAGTCCTAAGCATGTCCATTGCTTTTTCTTTGTTGCCCAGCTGACTCCTTTCAGTTTGACACATGACTACAATACCTGTTGGCTTGTGGGTTAAAAACACTTTTGTTTCCACCTTATTTACATTTTGACCACCCGCTCCACCACTTCGAGCTGTTTCCATTTTTACATCACTTTCTTTTAGTTCAAAGTCCACCTCTTCTGCTTCGGGCATTACTGCAACAGTTGCCGCACTCGTGTGAACCCTTCCACTAGCCTCAGTATCAGGTACCCTTTGAACCCGGTGAACTCCACTTTCAAATTTCATAGTACCATATACATCATCGCCTACTACTTCTACCTGAACTTCTTTATAGCCACCTGCGGTTCCTTCGCTTTCACTTAGCAAAGCAGTTTTCCAACCCTTTTTTTCACAATATTTTAAATACATTCTTAATAGGTCTCCTGCAAAAAGCGATGCTTCATCACCTCCAGTGCCAGCCCTTATTTCTAAAATGGCATTCTTCTCATCATAGGGATCTTTTGGAATGAGCATATTGCGCAGCGACTTCTCCAACGCTTCTTTCTTTTCATCTAAAACCGGTAATTCTTGTTTGGCGAGATCTCTCATTTCTGCATCGTCACCACTCAATACTTCCTTATTAAATTCAATGTCGTCCAATAAACGAACATAGGCGTCTCTAGCCTGGACAATTTTTTCTAAACTGCGATATTCTTTACTGATGGAAGTAAATTTTTTATTGTCACTTACAATTTCAGGATTGGTTAATGCCACTCCCAAATTGTCAAAACGTCCTTTTATCGCATCTAATTTATCTAACATAATATATTTTTGAATCCTATGCGCTAACAATAGGAGCTAAAAAATCTTCTTAATAGGTTGAATCGATTTTAAAAAAAGAAAGCTGATTCATTGAATTGCCTTCATTATTTTTATTAACCTTTATTGGCCTTTTTATTTTTTATTTAAGAACTTTAGCAATTATAAATTGCTTTGCTTTTGTAATTAGCCGCAAATTTACATTATATCAACGAATCATTTTGTACAGAAAATTCACAGCAGACTATATTTTTAACGGATATGAAATACTTTCAGCTCCTTCTGTGTTAATTACGGATAGCTCTGGCGTTATTATTGACCTAGTAAATACCAAAGAGGCCGGCGATGGAATTGAGGAATTAAACGGTATTATTAGTCCTGGTTTTGTGAATGCCCATTGTCATCTAGAATTAAGCCATTTAAAAGGAAGGATTCCCGAAAATACAGGCCTGGTAGACTTTGTACAGCAGGTGATGACTGGTCGGTCTAAGGGAAATGAACAGCAATTCAAAGCAATGGAGGAAGCAGATAGGAAGATGTACCAATCGGGCATTGTAGCGGTGGGTGACATTTGCAATTCGATGGATTCTATTGCTGTAAAGCAATCAAGCAAAATCTTATGGCATAATTTTATAGAGGTAAGCGGCTTTGTAGGAGAAGTGGCAAATTCTAGGTTAGCAGCGATGAAATTGGTATTTGAACAATTCAAAAGTGAACTCCCTTCTCATCCTGCAACTCTTTCTCCTCATGCACCCTATAGTGTTTCAAAAAATCTATTTCATTTGCTTAATGAAAATACAGCAGGGCAGTTAATTACCATTCATAACCAGGAATGTGCTGCCGAGGACCAACTTTATTTAGCTAAGGAAGGCGGGTTCTTGTCACTTTATAAAAACTTTGGAATCGACATCACTTCTTTTGAACCTACTGGCAAATCGAGTTTTCAAAGTTGGCTTCCGTATTTTGATAAGCAGCAATCGATATTATCAGTTCATAATACTTTTACCAATGAAAGCGATCTTGATTTTTTGAGTAAATTTTCAGAAAATCAACAGTCATTATTTAGTCATTGCATTTGTATAAATGCCAATCAGTATATCGAGAAAAAAACTCCTCCCATTCAAATGCTGATGAATAGTAATTGCAATATTGCTATTGGTACTGATAGTCTTGCAAGCAATCACCAGTTGAATATTTTAGAGGAGCTAAAAACTATTCAGCTTTCTAGTAATCTTGACATTCCATTGTCTACTCTTTTACAATGGGCAACCTTCAATGGTGCCAAGGCCTTGCAACTTGATTCGTTGGTAGGAAGTTTTGAAAAAGGTAAAAAGCCTGGAATTGTTTTGATAGAAAATAGTCAATCCCATCAGTTGAATCAAGAGTCATCCGCTAAACGAATAGTATAGCATTAAAAAACTTCTTGTAAAATCGCCAGTGTTTTCATTTGTCCAAAATCGGTAATGTGAAGAGCGTAGTAAATGAGGTAATGCTCTAATAAGGCTCTTCTTGTATCATGGTGAAATTTAAACTGATGTAATTCATCCGGGTGCATTGCTTTTAAAAGCTGAGAGGTAATTTCAGCATATTTTCCTTCAATAAAATGTGGATGTTCTGGATTTCTTGCCACGAAATTGCCCTCTACTAAATCTAAAATGTTTAGTTCATCCTCGTAATTGTCATTCATCTTGAATCCGAAAAATTGTGGCAATTGAAGTGAAAAGTACAAAGCAAAGTTGGCAGTCACTTCCTTTTCAGCCGAGTCTAGTTGTATTAAAATATCTTCGCAAAAATGAAATAGAGAAGTATTTTGTTCTGGTTGTTTCAAGCATTTTTGTAACAGTTCTACAATATAGAGGGCAAGACTATTTTTGATAACGTCACTCAAGACTTCTTGAAATAAAAAGTCCCATTTAAATTCTTTTATTCGTTGCATCGATTTTTGATCGCTATGGTAAACCACCAAATCTAAAATAGCGCCAGGTTGAAAATGATTTGCTTTGGCAGAAGATTTTTTAGCAGTCCTCACACCGTTTACCATATAGGTTTGTAGGCCGAAGAGCTCCGTAAATACCGTTACTACTAAGCTAGTTTCACCATATTTGATGGTCCTTAAAACGATTCCTTTTGTTTTATGCGTCATGGCCCTAAATCTTCAGCGGATTTTTATGATCTGTAATTTTAATCGGTAGTAAAAATAGGAAACATTCAGCTGCTCTGCTCATAGGATAATTGATTATAGATTTAATTAGTCCGAATTCTTATGATTTTTGAGGATTGGATTTGACCTTATCAGCGTTTTTTATTGAATTATGAAAAAAAATCAAAATATTCCATCAAATAAACTATCAAATGACGGCTTCTTTTAAATATTTTAAAGTACTAATAATCCAATTCAAGCATTCTATTTAAAATCCATTTAAATCAATTCAATTAAATAGTTTTTCTTTGCAAAACTATATCACCAATCAGTTTAATATGTGGAAACGCTTAGGAACCCTTGTAATTAAAAATCGATTACCCTTATTAATAATATTATTTGTTGTTACTGGCATAATGGGATTTTTTGCTAGTAAGGTAAAACTGAGTTATGAGTTTGCCAAAGCAATTCCAATTGACAATCCAAAATACCAGGACTATAAGCAGTTCAGAGAAAAATTTGGTGATGACGGCAACGTGTTAGTGCTAGGCATTCAGACCGATCAACTTTTTGATTTGAAAACTTTTTCTGCTTACAATCTTTTACAAAAGCAATTAAAGAAAGTAGCGGATGTAGAGGATGTATTGAGCGTTCCTACTTCTATCAATCTTCAAAAAGATTCGGTAACTGAGAAATTAAATGCAGTTAAAATATTTGCAGATAATATTGAAAATCAGACAGCACTTGACTCTTCCAGTAAAATATTTTTGAATCTTCCCTTTTATAATTCTCTTTTATACAATACTCAATCCAATGCGTATTTAATGGGGGTAAGAATTAATAGAGATTCGCTCAATTCTCCAAAGCGCTCAAAAATTGTGATGGATATTACAAAGGCAGCTGATGATTTTGAAAAAAATACTAAAATCGAAGTGCATTTGAGTGGCTTACCGCTAATAAGAACTGTAGTAGCCGATAGATTACAAAAAGAAATGAAAATATTTTTAATTGGCTCTTTATTGTTAAGCGCTTTAATTCTATTACTATTTTTTCGTTCTTTCAGTACGATGTTGCTTTCATTATTAGTAGTGATACTGGGAGTGATTTGGAGTTTAGGTGTATTGCAATTGTGCGGTTATAAAATAAGTTTGCTAACAGCTTTAACTCCACCACTGGTAGTGGTAATCGGAATTCCCAATTGTATTTATTTTATTAACAAGTATCATAGTTCCTTTTTGAGTAGCAGAGACAAAAACCAGTCACTGATAGATATGGTTAGTAAAATGGGAGTGGTGACCTTGTTTTGCAATATTTCTGCAGCCATTGGTTTTGCAGTTTTTGCGCTTACTAAAAGTGCCGTATTGCAAGAATTTGGAGTGGTAGCGGGGATTAGCATCATGTTGATTTTTGTGATTTCCTTTATTTTATTACCCGCCGCATTGAGTTATTTGCCAGCTCCTAAGCCTGCACACACTAAGTATCTTGACAATAAATGGCTAACTGGTTTTTTATTGAAAATAGAAAAATGGGTGGTTCATCATCAAAGGCCAGTCTATATTATTACAGGAGTTGTAGTAGCATTTTCCATTGTTGGAATTTTTAAATTAAATACAGTAGCTTTTATTGTGGATGATTTACCCAAGACTGACAAAATATATACGGATATGAAGTTTTTTGAAAAAAACTTTAAGGGAGTAATGCCATTGGAGATTGTGGTGGATACGAAAAAGCGAAATGGATTAAGTGGAATGCGCGCGCTTTCAGTTTTTGAAAAAGTTGACTCCTTATCCCAATATATAGCTGCTCAAAAAGATATGAGTCGACCACTAAGTCTTGCCGAAGGATTAAAATTTGCTAAGCAGGCTTTTTACGAGGGCGACTCTACGAATTACCGATTACCCAATAGTTTTGATGGTGCTTTTGTAGGAGAGTATTTGCGTCCCAACAAAAATGATAGTGGTCGAAAAAATAATTTTTCAAAGATGTTATCTTCTTTTATTGATAGCGCTCGACAAACCACTCGTATCAGTGTGAATATGGCAGACCTTGGTACCAAGCAGTTGCCGATTGTTTTAAATGGTATCAATGAAAGAGCGAATCAATTATTTGACACGAGCTTATTTAAAGTGCAGTTAACTGGAACGAGTATTACTTTTTTGGAAGGCAGTAGCTTTATTATTAGCGGTTTGAAAGAAAGCATAGCTTGGGCATTTTTGTTGATATCACTTTGTATGCTTTATTTATTTAAATCGGTAAGAATTTTACTTTGCTCTTTAATTCCTAACTTGATTCCTTTGGTGATTACTGCTGGCATAATGGGCTGGGTGGGAGTTCCGCTTAAACCCTCTACCGTACTAGTATTTAGTGTAGCCTTAGGAATAGCCATTGATATTACGATTCGCTTTTTAGTAAATTACAAGCAAGAGTTACCTGTCTACGGAAATGATATTCATGCAACGGTAACAGCAACGATTCAAAATACGGGGCTAAGTATTGTTTATACATCTTTAGTTTTAATAGCAGGATTTATTATATTTTGTTTTAGCAGCTTTGGAGGAACCATTGCTTTAGGTTGGCTAACTTCAGTGACTTTATTAGTAGCTACGATTACAAACCTTGTTTTACTGCCTGTATTATTATTAAATCTGCGAAAAAAATAGTTTGCTATTTTATATATTATGGGAGCAAAGAGTATTAATAAATTATTAGTAGTATTTATTTTATTAATTCTTGCAACTTGATATGCAAATCATTTTCTCTTAAGTTAGTAGCAATAATTTTACCCTGTGGATCAACTAATACATTATAAGGAATCCCTTCAATTCCATAGAGAGGAACAGCGGCACTACTCCAATATTTTAAATCACTGATATGATACCAAGTAAGATTGTCTTCTACAATCGCTTTTGTCCATTGGGCTTTTTCTTTATCAAGTGATACGCCTAAAACTGTAAAATTTTTATTTTTAAATTCATTATAAGCTTTCACTACATTTGGATTTTCGCCTCTACAAGGACCACACCAGCTTGCCCAAAAATCAACTAGCACATATTTTCCACGGAGCATGCTTAAAGAAAAAGGCTTGCCGCTAGTATCTACCATCGTTATTTCAGGAGCCATTCCACCTACTTTAGGTAATGATTTATTTTGGGCAATTAATTGTTTGTATTGTGCCACGATGGTAGCGATTGCTTGATTAGTTGGAAAACGTTTGGTTAATCCACCAATAGCCATTTCAATTTTTTCAGGCTCAATATCTCGAGTATAGCCTAAACTAAATAATGCCATAACTGCATTGCTGGTAGTATCTAAATAGCGAAGAATGGATTGTTGAAATTTAGCTTGTTTACTTACAATATCTCCTTGCATCGCTAGATACATACTGTCGGATGGCAGCGGATTTTTGTATTGTTGAAGAATAGATGCTTTATCTTCTAGTTCTTTTCTTTGCTTTTCAATATCTACCATGAATGTTCTAAGTAAATAATTCGCTCGAGTACTAAACTTTGCATTCTCGATTGAAAGTGAATTTAAATCAGCTGAGAATGGAATGGATGGTTGATCATTGATAAAAATAAAAGCAGCTTGGCTTTTTTCAAGTCGCAGACGATATAGACCTTCTTCAGGTGCTAGTGCAGTCAAAGAGAATTTGCCATTTTTAATTTCGGCAGTATCAAGCACAGCAGGGTCTTTTTGACTAAAGTATAATTCTTCTAAATAAATCTGTTGGTCAGGGGTGTTTTTTAGTTCTCCAGTAACGGTAAACTGACCTTTTTGAACAGAAGGACTACAAGAGAATAAAAAAACCAGGCTGGTAAGGAGGACTAAAATTTTTTTCATTTCGAGAATTAATTTAATTTTTCAGCTAATAATTTATTGACAACGTTCATATCTGCTTTTCCTTTACTCAATTTTTTTAC
The DNA here is from genome assembly GCA_030831945.1 of Ferruginibacter sp. Taxonomy (GTDB): domain Bacteria; phylum Bacteroidota; class Bacteroidia; order Chitinophagales; family Chitinophagaceae; genus Ferruginibacter. Next base: position 106,655 of record JAURKC010000006.1, on the reverse strand, counting down.
TTCACCAGCAAATAATCCGATAAGACCTTTCTTTCCACTTTGGTATTCTTTTACTTTATCAGGCATTTTGCTGATTACTTCATCTACCCAGTTAGCAACAGAATCATTGTTGCTTTCTTGAAGTAGATTTAATTCTGTAGCTACTTCCAATGGATTTTTTTGAGGTGCCTGAATGAGTGCGGATAAAATTTTTGTAGAGGCGATACTAAAATTCACTTTGCCATCGTTTACTAATTGAATTAACAAAGCAGTTTTTTCTGGACTAAGCGGAAAGGCCTCTAACTCAATAGAATGATCATTCAGATAGGATTTTATTGGACCCATTAACCAATTAACAGCAGCTTTGTAGTTGGTTGTATATTTAATTATTTCCTCAAAATAATTTACTAAAGCCTTGTCACTACAAATCACCTGAGCATCATAGGAGGCAAGTTGAAACACTTCTTTATACTTTATCTCTAAAGCTTCTGGCAGTGCAGGAAGCGAATCCTTTACTGCTTGTAAAAACTGATCAGTAATATGAAATGGCGTAAGGTCTGGATCGGCAAAATAGCGATAGTCGTCGGCATCTTCTTTACTGCGCAAAGAAAAAGTAGTATTATTATCGGCATCAAAGCTCCTTGTTTCTTGAATGATGGATGCGCCACTTTCAACAATGTCAATCAGTCGGTTTACTTCTAGATCGATTGCTTTTTTTACATTACGAATACTGTTGAGATTTTTCACTTCTACTCGGGTGCCTAATTTTTTTTCACCTTTCAGTCGAATTGAAATATTTGCATCACATCGCATACTACCTTCTTCCATATTTCCATCACATATTTCAAGCCAGCGAACAAGGCGCCTCAATTCAGTGATATAGGCAAATGCTTCTTCGCTACTATGGAGATTTGGCTCACTAACAATTTCAAGTAAGGGCACACCGGCTCGATTAAGATCGATAGCGGTATAATTTTCGTCTACATCATGTAGACTTTTTCCTGCATCTTCTTCAATATGGATTCGATTAAGTTGAACACTGCGTTGCTCATTATTGACGTTTATTTTTACAACACCATTTTTGCAGATCGGAGTGGTATGCTGACTTATTTGGTAACCTTTTGGAAGGTCGGGATAAAAATAATTTTTGCGAGCAAAATAATTTTTCTGTTCAATTTCGCAGTTCAAGGCTAAGCCCAGTTTAATGGCAAATTCGATGGCTTTTTTATTCATCCTGGGCAGGGTGCCGGGGTGAGCTAAAGTAATGGGACTAATATGGGTGTTGGGTGCTGCACCAAAAGAGGTGCTGTCCCCGCAAAAAAGTTTGCTATTCGTTTGCAATTGCGCATGCACTTCCAGGCCAATTACTACTTCGTATTTATCATTTTTCATTACAGTACAAAGGTAAGGAAGTTCCCGGTGAGTCACTGCCTCCAGTGAGTCACTCAGGCCAGTGAGTCACTGCCTCCAGTGAGTCACTCAGGCCGGTGAGTCACTCCCACCGGTGAGTCACTGCCTCCAGTGACTCACCGGAAGGCGATTAAAGATCTACCGTTTTTATTTTTTTGGGATATTTGACCTCAAAAGTCATCTCCTTACCCGCTCTTTTCGCTTTAATGGCATACCCATTTTTTGAGGGAGAAGGCCGAAGCTCTTGTCTTGCGTCGTCTGTATTATTAACTTTAACTCCCCCTATTGAAACTAAAACATCGCCTTTTTGTAAACCTGCTTTTTCTGCAGCTGATTCTTTTTCGATGTCAATCACTTTTACACCTTCCCCCTCTTCTAGATCCTGTATTCTAAGCCCTAATTTTCTTTGATTAGGCATAGCGTATGCAGACTGATTATCTAATTTTAATTCGAATTTTTTATCAGGTGAACTAAAATCTCTTCCCCCTTGCCCATCTTCAATAATGATCATTTTTTCCATCGGATTCCCTTTCCTATTTGGAATGGCTAATACCTGGCCCATGTCAGAAGAACCATTCATGGTGATGGTTCTTTTAATACTCCTCCTTTCTCCTAACGCTACTTGCACTGTTGATTTTTTTCCATTTCTAGTAAAATATAACTTAACTAGTTCTTTCGCTTTTTTGGAGCCTATCACCTCTGCAAGCTTTGCCGGATCAGTGATATCCTGTTCTCCAACTTTAGTAATAATATCGTCTTTCTGAAGCCCAGCTTTTTCAGCGGCACTTTCTTTTGTAACTTCTAAAACCCTTGCTCCTTCAGTCGCTTTCTCTGTTAATAATCCTAAAAACGGAGTCACTTCTTCTTTCTCCTCTTGGAAATTTTTAAGGAAATCGCCTCCCATTTCTAGGTCCTTGAAATTAAATTGACGTTTAATGATTTCTTCCCCATCATCTCCTTTGATAATGATAGTCTGGAGAATGCTAGTATCAAATTTCATATTATCGAATGAGCCCATTGGAGAACCATTGATAATTATTTGCTCTCCTCTTTCTCCCTTGTCTTTTGTGATGGTTACGGTTACTGTTTGCTCTTTCTTTTCTTTTCTAGGTAAATTCTCACCTGATAATTCCTTTTTGGAATCACCCTGTTTTTCAATTCTAACTTCAATTTCTTTCTTTTGCTCCTGAGCATATAATCCAGAAGAAAGTGAGGTAAATACGAATAGTACAATTAGTATAGGTTGCATTTTTTTCATAACCAAGATTTTTTTTTAAAATTACCAGCATTTTTTTCAAAATTATTTTAAGGCAAGTCTTTTTGAAAAACTTTAACAGGTATAATATAGGTATTGTTATTTCAAGCTAGAGTAAAGATTTGATAGTCTCAATTACTTTCAACAAGCTGCTACTATTTTGTCCTCCAGCAGTAGCAATCGTAGCTTGCCCACCACCACCTCCTTGTATTAAGTTGGCTACCTGTTCTTTGACCAATTTGGCAGCATCTATTTTTTTTGAAGCTACCACTGATTCAGAAATGCCAATAGCTACAAATGCTTTTCCTTCTATGTTTGCACAAAGAACCACTACATGATCCTGCAATTGATTTTTACAGTCTACACATAATTTTTTTAATGAATCTGCGCTACTAACTTCTATGATTTCTCCGATAAAATTTACTTTATCAATCAGTTCATTTCTTTGTAATAATTCATTGCGAATGCCTACTAATTGCTTTGCTTCTAACCCTTCAATTTTTTTAGAAAGAGAACTATTCTCTGAACTTAGATTCTCAATGTATTTTTGCAGATTGATCGGATTCTTTAAGAATGATTTGATCGCATTTAATTCTGAAAATGTTTCATGAATGTACTGCGATGCTACATATCCACACACGGCTTCAATTCTGCGAACACCAGCGGCTACAGCTGTTTCATGCTTTATTTTAAAAATACCTAACTCGCCTGTATAACCAATATGAGTTCCTCCACACAATTCTATAGAGTATTCCGGATCCATTATTACTACCCTTACCGTGTCTCCATATTTTTCACCAAACAATGCCATTGCCCCTAGTGCAATGGCTTCATCTTTATGCATAGAGCGAATGACTACCGGAACATTTTCCCTGATTTTTTCATTCACTATTTTTTCGACAGCCGCTATTTCTTGATCGGTTACTTTAGCAAAATGTGAAAAGTCAAAACGAAGTTGTTCATCATTGACAAGACTTCCTTTTTGAGCCACATGCTTACCTAATGTATTGCGAAGAGCAGCATGCATTAAATGCGTTACACTGTGATGCACCGAAATTGATTTCCTTCTGGCAGCGTTTACTTTGGCTACTAGCGGTTCATTAATTGAGCTAGGAAGTTGATCGGTAAAATGGATGATTAAATCATTTTCTTTTTTTGTATTGGTAACCTCGATAGTCTCTTTTCCAAAATGAAGAGACCCCGTATCGCCTACTTGACCACCGCTTTCAGCATAAAATGGAGTGGCCGCTAGAATTAATTGATAGAACGCCTTTGACTTAGAAGATACTTTGCGGTATTTAATGACCGAAGTTTCAACTTCTAAAGAATCATATCCTATAAATTGATTCGCAGTGTTTTCAACTAGCGTAATCCAATCTTCAGTATCAAGCACCGCTGCAGACCGACTACGATTTTTTTGTTGCTGCATTTCTTTTTGAAAACCAGTTTCATCTACTTTCAAATTATTCTCAGAAGCAATGAGCATAGTTAAATCAAGTGGAAACCCAAAAGTGTCATATAGCTCAAATGCAATAGCGCCTTCAATTACTTTTGTAGACTGTGATTGCTGAATCGTTTCATCTATTCTTTTTAATCCTTTGTCAAGCGTTCTTAAAAAAGCCTCTTCTTCTTCTTTCACCACTTTACTTACAAAATCTAATTGTTTGATTAACTCTGGGAAAACATTTTCAAATTGTTTCGCTAATAAAGGGAGTAGTTGAAATAATAGCGGTTGTTTATAATCTAAGTAAGAATAATAGTAGCGGACAGCCCTTCTTAAAATTCTTCTTATTACATAACCAGCTCCTGTATTGGAGGGTAGTTGACCATCTGCAATGGCAAAACTAATAGCTCGGATATGATCAGCGAGTACACGAAAGGCAACGGTTCCTTCCCAACCACTACCAATAGAACTCTTTCCGGAAGCGGCTTTAGAAGAATCTGCAGGAGTTAAAGTAGGGTCATAAATTTTACCCGTTATCTTTTCAATCGCCTTGATGGTGCCAGTAAAAATATCTGTATCGTAATTACTTGTTTTACCTTGTAATACTCTTACAAGTCTTTCGAATCCCATTCCAGTGTCAACATGCTGTGCAGGAAGCGGCTCCAGGCTTCCATCTTTTTTTCGGTTGAACTGTATAAATACATTATTCCAAATTTCAATTACCTGAGGATGATCATTGTTCACCAACTTACTTCCTTCAATTTCTTTTCTTTCAACAGCAGGTCTGCAGTCTACATGAATTTCTGTGCAGGGACCACAGGGCCCCGTATCGCCCATTTCCCAAAAATTATCTTTTTTATTTCCTAATAGAATTCTTTCTTCAGGAACAAATTTTTTCCATTCGTTGAAAGCTTCTTCATCTTTAGGCAATCCTTCTTTTGCATCCCCTTCAAAAATGGTTACGTATAACTTATCCTTGTCTAATTTGTATACTTCAGTCAGTAATTCCCAGCTCCAAGCGATAGCTTCTTTTTTAAAATAATCACCAAAGCTCCAATTGCCTAACATCTCAAACATGGTATGATGGTAGGTATCTACGCCCACTTCCTCTAGATCATTGTGTTTACCACTTACCCGAAGACATTTTTGGGTATCGGCAGCACGCTTAAAAGGAGCAGGTTTATTACCTAAGAAGTAGTCTTTAAATTGGTTCATTCCAGCATTGGTAAACAAAAGAGTGGGGTCATCCTTTAATACAATGGGTGCAGATGGAACGATGGTATGTTCCTTGTTTTGAAAGAAATAAAGGAATTGCTGCCGTATTTCGGCTGCTGTTAAATCGCTATTCACTGAAGCAGTTATCTTTTTTTCGTCATTTTGGGACATATACCTATCAATTTTTGGATTTTTTTTGCAATAGTTCCTTCTATCTTTGCTCGTGAAACATATGCTCGGCGCAAAGGTAAAGAATTCAGTGTTGAGTTGATGAAGGGGCATATAAAATGAGTCGAAGCGTGATTATTTAAAGATTAAACGTAAATTCAATTTTCTAAAAATTACAAACTCTCCGAGTTTGGGGGCAATGAAAAAGATAAAATATTTTTATAATACCAATACGCTTCGCTATGAAAAGCTGGTAACACCTCTCCGGGTGTTACTATTGAGGATATTTGGTTTTTTTTCGGTGCTACTAGTTAGTTCTGCCCTAGTGATATGGATTTATACTAAATTTATCCCAAGACCTACAGATAAAGAATCGAATTTGCGGCTGGAATTAATGAAGGATAACTATGCCGTTTTAAATGAAAAGGTAAAAGTACTTCAGGAGCAAATGGCAGGTTTGGAAAAGAGGGATAATGAAGTGTATCGATCCATTTTTGAGGCAAAACCATTGCCAGATAGTGCTAGAGCTAAGCTGACAGAAAAGAAAAAAGAGGTAGACAAGGTAAATGTGATGAATGATGATTTGTTGGGCAAGGAGATAGCGGTTTCGTTAAATAATATTAGCGCAAGGATTGTTTACCAGATTAATAGCTATAAGCAAATTGAAAAGCTGATTAATAATCAGGAAAACAAAATGGCTAGCATCCCGGCTATTCAACCGGTAAGTAATAAGGATTTGACTAGAATTGCAAGCGGATTTGGGTATCGGATACATCCTATTTACGGAATCCCTAAAATGCATGAGGGGCTTGATTTTACTGCTAGTCAAGGTACTCCTATTTATGCAACGGGCGATGGGAGGGTGACTACAGCAGGTAACGCAGCAGGAAAAGGAAACCATGTAATCATTAATCATGGCTATGGATACGAATCGGTATATATGCATATGGTACGTATAAAAGCAAAAGATGGCGAATCGGTAAAAAGGGGACAGATTATTGGATGGGTTGGAAACTCTGGACTTAGTTCGGGGCCTCATTGTCACTATGAAGTTCATATATTTGGCAGACCGGTTGACCCAGTTTACTTTTTCTTTAATGACCTGAATGCAGAACAATATGATCGCTTACTTAAACTTGCAGCCACTGGAAGTGCTAAAAGTTTTGACTAATTTTAAATCATGGCATTTAAACAAATAGCACTAGATTTTGGGGATTTACCTCAGAAACCTAAGCCGGAAAATATTTTAATTCCGGAAAAGAAAGTATTGCCTAAAAAAGAACTGCTTCCTGAAGTAAAAGAGCCGGTTGAGTCAGAAAAATTGGTTGCCCAAGAGATTTTGACTGAAGTGGACGTAGTAGCTGAAATGGATATCATTTTAGAAAGACAAGCAGTATCTATCCAGCCAAAATCTTCGCCAAAACCTCCTGCTAATAAGCCAGCAGTTAAAATTGCTGCTGAAAAAACAAAGTCAACCAGAGGCAGAAAGAGTGTAAAGGAAATGAGTGAGGGAGTCGCATTGATTGAGGTGCCCGAAGATGACGTCTTATTTCAAAAAATGTATTATACCATTGGCAAGGTAGCCGATATGTTTAAGGTCAATCAATCATTGATTAGGTTGTGGGAGAATGAGTTTGATGTGTTGAAACCGAAAAAGAACGGGAAAGGTGATCGTTTATTTAGACCAGAGGACATCAAAAATATCCAGCTCATTTATCATTTAATGAGAGAAAGGAAATACACAATGGAAGGAGCTAAGGATTTTATTAAAAATAATAAAAAGTCAACTGAAAAATTTTCAACCATCCAGTCGTTGAAAAAATTGAAGGAATTTTTAATAGAGATGAAAGCCAGTCTCTAAAGTTGTAATCTAGTTCACTTTATCTGCTGCATAAGACAATTCAATCTTATGTTTTTCTAATGTTTCTTTTATCTGCAAGTGGATATTTTGTTTCAATAATTCATATTGAATCATAGGCGTTAAAGGCGTCAGGTAGTCAATATTAATTTGAAGTCCAGTTTTGGTGATTTCTTTAAAATAAACATTTTGAGAAATCAAGTCTGTAGGCTGTTCTTGTAAAATTGATTTTATTTCTTCAATAGCTTTTTTAATATCACTCGAATTGGTTTTTTGTGAAAGCTCGATAATTATTTCTGCTCTTCTTTCTGTTCGCGTACTGATGTTATCTACTATACTATCTACCATCTGCTTATTCGGAACACTTACCAATGTTTTATCGCAGGTTCTGATTTTGGTGCTTCTTAATCCTATTCGCTCAACATTACCTGTTATGGATTGTATTTTAAGTTCGTCACCGGTTTTAAAGGGCTTATCAAAAAAGATAATAAAGGAGGCAATAATATTCTCCAAACTTTCTTTTGCAGCAAGGGCTAGTGCAGCACCTACAATGCTAAGTCCGGTTAATAAGTTGCCAATATTTTGACCGAAAGTAAATTTAAGTAAAAGCAAAAACCCAATAATCACTAATATCACTTTTAGAAAATCTCTAAAAAATACAATTAACTGATCATCGCTTTTGTCTTCTGTTAAACTAGCTTTTGATTCAAGTACGAGAGCGATAAAATCTATTAAACGAAGTTGTAACCAAGTAAAAACAAGTACAATAATAGTAATGCCAATTTTTTCAAATATCAGTTGGGTGCTGATATGGTATAGATTGAAAAAAAGTACCGATGGGAAATTTAATTTGTCAATACTAAATACAGCAATGAGTGTAAGAACAAACCATTGTAAGGGGGCTAATAATAAATCTATAAAACTTTTTTTATCAACCGATTTCCATGTTTTATAAACCATTCTATATAGCAAGGAAGCTAGATAACGGGACACATATTTTTTTAGAAGCAACGCTAGCAATATAACGCCTGCTACCATTAACCATTTACCTACAGTGTTGTCTAAATAAATTTCTTCTAAAAATTTCATGTAAAAATTTTAATCGATTACAATAGTATACAGGACAAAATTAAAAAAATATTTGAAAAGGCTACTTGACTAGATGTTAAAATCATTCATAACATCTAATATTTCTGATTAGTGATTAGTTTTATTGTTTGGCGAATCAAAATATTTCAATTCTAAATTTTGGCTATCAAAAACAGCATAACTATTATAGTTGATCCACTCTCCTAAATTAATACACCGACTCTTTTCATTAAGTGCAAAATCAATGGGTAAATGTCGATGTCCAAAAATAAAATAATCGTAGGGATCTTTCTTCAATACCTCTTTAGCGTAAACGATGAGCCATTCATTTTCTTCACCTAAAAAGCGTTCTGGCTCACGAGTGGCGGCTATTCTGCTTTTTTTAGAAAAGTAATTTGCAATTCCTAATCCAATTACAGGTGGAATTATTCCAAAAAGCGATTGGCAAATTTTATTCCGAAATATTTTTTTCAAAAATTTGTAGCCCTCATCTCCAGGACCTAATCCATCTCCATGTCCAATCAAAAACTTTTTACCACTGAATTCAAAGCTAGTTGGCTCAAAGTATACTGGTATATTTAATTCAGATTGAAAATAGTTGCGCATCCACATATCGTGGTTACCAACAAAAAAATGAATTGGAATTCCTGCGTCTGTTAGTTCAGCTAATTTTCCTAAAATTCTAATATATCCTTTGGGGACTACCGTTTTATATTCAAACCAAAAGTCGAACAAGTCGCCTACAATAAATATTTCTTTAGCATCATTTTTTATGCCGTCTAAAAACTGCACAATTCTTTTCTCTCTCTCAAGGCTGCTGCTAGCATCCGGAGTTCCTAAATGAAAATCGGAGAGGAAATAAATGTTTTTTGCAGGAATTGTCGTCATTTTTTAGAAATGCGTTTGTTTAAATATAGCGATCGCCTAAGCTTCTTTATAGTAAATAATAAAACTAATCAAATTAACCTTTACCACCGGCACTGTCTACCAAAAACAAATACACTTCTTTAGGTCCGTGCACTCCTGTTACTAGTGTTTTTTCAATATCTGCCGTTCGACTAGGGCCACTAGCAAAAGTTATCAGCGACGGAATATGATCAGCATATCGATCTTTAAGTAACTGTAAAGAATCTTTTAGGTCGTAAACTAATTGATTAGTATAGGCAATACAAATATGAATAGGAGCGTATACACTTACCGTTCGGCCGCTTTGTTGTGCAGCACTCATAACAATAGTACCAGTTCTGGCCACTAAATATTCACATCCAGTAATAGAGGCATCGCAGCCAGCGAGATGAATTGTATTGCTAAATGAATCATTCCAACGACTTTCGCAACAATATATTTTTGTCCATTCTTTTTTAGTAATGAGTTGTTGCACCTGTAATAAAAGGTCGGCCTCATTTTCACAATAGGCAAATTTTCCTTGTAGCTGAGTAAATGTTTCTGCAAATAAAATTTCTAATTCTTCTTTTGCAGGTTGGTATAGTGAAGACACTCCCTCGCTTTGCGGAAATGGCAAAGGCACTGGATTACTCAGTGCCTGCCGTATTCTTCTTAATATGTTTTCTTTTGCCGCTGAAGTAGCCATGAGGCAATCTTAGATTTGTGGAGGATTTACAGGTTCTTCAGGTAATGCAGCAGCTGGTTCTTCTTGTTTCGCTTCTTCAGCTACTGGAATATCCAAGGCCTTTTTTTCTTCGAAAGCTCTTTTGCCAATTAAATTTTCTACATCACTCTTGAAGAGCACTTCTTTTTTAAGCAACTCTTTCGCTAACAACTCTACATCTCCTTTCTTTTCAGTCAATAAATTTTTAGTTCTAGTGTAAGCGTTCTCAATTAGCTTGCGAACTTCTTCATCTATCATTTTACCAGTCTCTTCACTAAAAGGTTTGGTGAAAACATTTTCCTGATTTGGATCGTAGTAACTGATATTTCCGATTTTATCATTCATACCATATACCGTAATCATGCTGTAGGCAATCTTAGTGATTTGTTGTAAATCATTGCTAGCGCCGGTACTAATTTTCCCAAAGAAAATATCTTCACTTGCTCTACCGCCAAGGGTCATGCAAATTTGATCCATCAATTGATCTGTATTGTATAGATACTGTTCTTTAGGAGTGTATTGAGCATATCCAAGCGCTGCAGTACCTCTAGGCACTACCGTTACTTTTAATAAAGGATAAGCATGCTCAAGATACCATCCGCAAATAGCATGTCCTGCTTCGTGATAAGCAATAATTTCTTTTTCTTCTGGAGAAATGATTTTATTCTTTTTCTCCAATCCACCGATTACTCTGTCAATAGCATCCTGAAAATCGCTCATATCAACGGAGTCCTTGTTTTTGCGTGCTGCAATTAGAGCCGCTTCATTACATACATTCGCAATATCCGCACCAGCAAAACCCGGTGTTTGCTCAGCTAATTTAAATATATCAAGGGTAGTCGATACTTTTATAGGACCTAAATGAACTTTAAATATTGCTTCTCTTCCAGCTAAATCTGGACGGTCAATAGTGATCTGTCTATCAAATCTACCCGGACGAAGTAGTGCAGCATCTAGCACATCAGGACGGTTAGTAGCCGCTAAAATAATGATGCCAAGATCAGTTCCAAAACCATCCATTTCTACTAGTAATTGATTCAAGGTATTTTCCCTTTCATCATTACTCATCATCATATTTTTTCCTCTCGCTCTACCGATAGCATCAATTTCGTCAATGAAAATAATACAAGGAGCTTTTTCTCTTGCTTGTTTAAAAAGATCTCTAACGCGACTAGCACCAACGCCTACAAACATCTCAACAAAATCACTACCACTCAAACTGAAGAATGGAACTTGTGCTTCACCTGCAACGGCTTTAGCTAGTAAAGTTTTACCAGTGCCGGGAGGTCCAATTAACAATGCCCCTTTAGGAATTTTACCACCGAGTGCAGTATATTTTTTCGGATTTTTTAAAAAGTCTACTATCTCCATCACCTCTACCTTTGCCTCGTCTAGTCCAGCTACATCGCCAAAATTGATATTTACTCTAGAAGCTTTATCGAAAAGTGTAGCTTTAGATTTACCAATATTAAAGATGCCACCTGGTCCGCCGCTACCACCACCTGGACCGCCTACCTTACGCATCATTAATACGAAAAGCAATCCGATCAATAAGATGGGAAGGAGCGTTGATATTAATTGGCCAAACAATTCTCCTTCATCTGTTGGAGAATCTGGTATCTGAATGATTGCTGGGTTTTTGGTATAAAAATCCTGCATTTGAGCTGCAAATGTTTTATCATCAACTATACTGAAATACAGCTGAGGAGCGGGCATTTTCACTGCATTATCAAATTGCTTTCCAAAAATTTCTTTGTAAAATGCTTTGTTTTGTAAGCTATCTTTTTTGATAAAAATTCTAACAATTTTCTTGTTGCGAATAGTCGTGATTTTTTCAACATCCCCTTGCTTAATGAGCTCAGTGAATTTTACTTGATTCGTCTCTACTCCAGTTCCAGTAGCGGTTCTTAAAAAGTTATATCCTACGATTGCGGCAAAAACAATTCCATATATCCAGTAGATATTAAATCTATTTTTGTTTTTTGGCTGGTTGTCGTCTCCGGACGGGTTATTACCCGATTTTTTGTTGGGGGCTGATTTTTTATCTTCTGACATAGCTGCTTGCTTACAATATTTAATTATGTTATGCTATTGGATAGCTAATTTTAATCGATTTAATCGTTGTGTTCGGTAGCGACTGCGTCACTCCACATTTCTTCTAACCTGTAAAACTTCCTTGGCTCGGGCAACATGATATGGACTACTACATTAACATAATCAATTAAAATCCATTGTTGCGCTTGACGACCTTCATGCTTGTAGGCAGACTCGCCACATTTATTTTTGACATCTTCCTCTATAAAATCAGCAATTGCTTTTAATTGATTGGGATTACTAGCTTCACAAATGATGAAAAAGTCGGATACAGCTTCAGGTATTTTACGTAAATCAAGACTTATAATATTTTCACCTTTTTTTTCTTTGATGGCTTCGATGATGGCCTTGAAAATTTTACTGTTTTTAGTTAGCTTTTTAATAGTACTTTTTGGACGATTGGCTAACATTTTGAGATTGTTCAAATTATATGCTGTTTTAGTTTAATTTTCATAGACACTCCTGATTAAAGGCCCACAGTTTACTATTAACTTTTGTTTTTTGGTTTACAGTAGGTAGCTTGCAAATATCTTCAAAAGTACTATTTCTTTACCAATCGTTGATACATGCCAAAAACCGGTTCTTCCCTAGTAATTTTAAATCAAGTTGATAGTACCAACAACTATGCCATGGCAAAGGTTCATGCAGGAATGGCGAAACATGGAGATTCTTATTTTACAACCGTACAAACTGCCGGAAAAGGGCAGCGAGGAAAGCATTGGGATACTGCTAATGGCGTTAACATTGCGCTTAGCCTTGTCTTGGAGGTTAAAATGTTAAATGCTTCACAACAATTTCAATTATTGGTATCGGTAGCCTTGGGCTGTTACGATTTTTTTGCCCGATACGCTGGCGCTGAAACGAGCATTAAATGGCCCAATGATATTTACTGGCGTGACAGAAAGGCAGTAGGTGTATTAATCGAAAATGTGTTTCAAGGTAGCGATTGGAATTTTGCGGTTGCCGGTATTGGCGTCAATATCAATCAAACCAGTTTTGACCCCAGCTTAAAAAATCCCGTATCACTGAAGCAAATAACGGGCAAAACCCATGATCTTGAAAGCTTAGCCGAAGAGCTGAAAAATCTTGTACTGGATCGTTATGATTACATTAAAAAAGACAATTTCGACTCTTTATTAGCTGAATACAATGCGCATTTATTTGGCCTCAATCAAAAGGTTCATTTGAAAAAGGGGCCTATACATTTTGATACTACTATTCAAGGGGTTTCATCCTACGGACAATTAATAACGATGGATGCTCAGCAAGAGCGGCGATTCGACTTTGGAGAGGTGGAGTGGGTGATGTGAGATGTGTGATTTTTTGAGGTCCGATATATATGTCTGATGTCTGATGTATGATTTCTGATATATGTCTGATGTCTGATTTATTTATTTATGACCGGGCTTTATTTGTTGAAAAAGTTAATAAACAACAGCGAAAGCTTCGAAAGAAGCAGTTATCATCAAGTTTAAAAAAATCAGACATCAGACATCAGACATCATAAATCAGACATCATACATCAGACATATTTCGTGTATCAAAAAACCGACCCTATTTCAACGCAGCTAGAATTTCCTCCGTATGATTTTTTGTATCAGGCTTTTCAATTATTTTAATGATTTTTCCAGCTTCATCGATTAAAAATGTAGTACGAGTAATTCCCATATAAGTTTTGCCCATGAATTTTTTTTCGCCCCAAACTCCATACTGTTCTACTATTTTCTTGTCTTCATCTGCAATTAATGGAAAAGGAAGCTCGTATTTAGTTTCAAATTTTTTATGTGTTTTAACAGCGTCAGTACTGACTCCTACCACTGCAAATCCTTTTTTAAGTAGGACAGAATAATTATCTCTAAGGTTGCAGGCTTGGGCGGTACATCCTGGAGTATCGTCTTTAGGATAAAAATAAAGGATGATCTTTTTGCCTTTAAAATCTGCAATAGAAATTTTGTTTCCGTTTTGATCAAGGCCTTTAAAAACCGGCGCTTTTTTTCCTGTCGTTAATGTGCTCATATTATTTTGTTGAATGTTTAGGGTGAATGGTCAATGGTGAATGGTCAATTTGATTTATCTAATGCTTGAACCTCTTTTCTCTTATCTGGTAAAATGATAGGTTCTTTCCGATTTGTTTCCTACACAATCTGCTACACTTATTTTTAATTCATGTTCACCAGGCGGACAATGTTCATCCAACCGATAAATAAATACAGCCCCTTTATCATTAGAAAATCTTATCCATTTGCCATCTAACAAAGCTGTGAAGTTTTCCAATTCTTCCGTATCATCTTTAATTACAAATGCAATGCGATTTTGTTTACTAATATTCATGCCTTCTCTAAATCCAATGGCGGTGATGCTTGGAGGAATGGTATCTTCTATTAATTGAAAATTTCCAAACGCTTTAAAGCTCGCTCTAAACCAATCTTTTCCATATCCCGTTAAAACCTGCGCTGCTTTTGAATAATCATTTTTATTTCTCCAGGAGCGATGCATGACCATTTTGTTAGGAAAGCGTGCTATGGGGTTTTTTATATTGATTGCAAAAAGACTGTGAATAGGAATATCACCATTATGGATTTGATAAATGGGATTTCCCTGGGTAGGGATAACTTCTTTGAAAGTGAAGCGGATAGAGTCATACAAAGCATTTTCTGGCAGATAAAATCTTACTTGAGCGTTTTCAAATACATTAATAAATCCTGGCCGAAATTCTCTATGTTGTTGATCCGATTTTGCTAAGGCCTTTTTCACTGCAGGTTTTGCACCATTATATTGAACAGTCAATTGCAAAACGGAACTGTTGCCATTGGCATCTTTTACTGCTATTTTAATTGAATGCACTAAACCATCTTCCAAATTAACCACCCCATTTCCTAATTGGTTATTATAAATACCGTTAGTGTAGCCAGGAAGGTTGCCTAAATGCTGAACATAGGAAGCTCCGCTATTATGTAATTTGTAATCAATATGTGCATTCAAATACCTTGTTTCATCGTAGCTAATACCATCCATCTGGAAGCCGGCTAAGGGTTTTTCATTATCGGAAAGTATCGCCTGAAAGATGCCATTTTTATTAGTGGATCCAGAATAACGATCATAAGCAGTGATGGCAAAACTGATAGAAGGAGTGTTTACAATTACTAGCGAAGGGCTGGTAGTAAATACCCCATTTATTTTTTTTAAAGAATAAAATCTAGGCGTCTGTTCATAAGTACTGATGGTTCTATCGTAAACGGCTAATCGCAAAATATCTGGCGCTATATTATCCGCTAATGGAAATCCAAATAAAAGGGGATTCAGTACCTTGTCTGTTTTAGTTTCTCTTATTTCAAAGTGGACATGCGGCCCCTGCGAGCCCCCAGTATTGCCACTAAATGCAATAAACTGCCCTTTTTTTACTGGGAACATTCCAGCTGGCAGATTTAAAAAAACATTCCAGCTTTTTAATTGATATTGTTTGTTGGTAATGTATTGCTCTAACGCAGGATAAAAATAATTTAAATGGGCGTACAGGGTGGTTAGGCCATTGGGATGATTGATATAAATACATCTTCCAAATCCAAAAGGCTCAATTTTCACCTTGGCGATATAACCCTCTGCAGCAGCCATTACTGGCCTGTTTTCTACTTGGTCTGATTTGCAATCTAGGCCCATATGATAATGATTGGGCCTTAATTCACCGAAGTTGGCTGCTAAAGCAATTTTGGCATCAACCGGCCAACTAAAATATCCTTTTGGATAATTTTTTCCAGGAAATAACTGCGCATAAGAAATTAGGTTTAAAAGTAAAAGGCCGAGTAGAGAAAACTTCATTCGTGATTTTTTGAGATAGCGTAATAAGAGCAAATTTAATTCATAAATAATGCATTGAAAGGAGGGGAGTAGTAAAAACAGGCTATCTGCATAAGTTATTCTAGAATAACCCAGATTTCAAGATTTGCTAAGCTGAATAAGGGGGCTGGTTAATGTGCAAAAATTATTATGATTTGATTGGGTGCAACCTTCCTAAAACTGCTCTTTTTTCTTTACTTTTGCACGCCACATTAGAAGCAAATTACAATATGCCAATAGACAAATCAATCAAATCAGTATTAATAATCGGATCTGGCCCTATCGTGATAGGCCAAGCCTGTGAGTTCGATTACTCTGGTACACAAGCCGCTAGAAGTATTCGAGAAGAAGGGGTAAAGGTTATCTTGATCAATAGCAACCCTGCTACTATTATGACTGACCCTATGATGGCAGATAGAGTGTATCTTTTGCCACTTACTGTGGAGAGTATTGAACAAATTTTGGAAGAGAATCAGATTGACGCGGTGCTACCTACGATGGGCGGTCAAACAGCCTTGAATCTTTGTAAGGAAGCGGATGAATTGGGCGTATGGGAAAAATTTGGGGTTAGATTGATTGGTGTTGATATTAAAGCAATTGATAAAGCAGAAGATCGCGAGAAATTTCGCAACTGGATGATAGAAATGGGTATTGCAGTTTGTCCAGCTAGAACGGCTAACTCATTTTTAGAGGGTAAAGAATTTGCACAAGAAATTGGTTTTCCTTTAGTGATACGCCCTTCTTTTACACTGGGTGGAAGTGGTGGAGGTATCGTTTTCAAAAAAGAAGAATTGGATGATGCGCTTAATAATGGATTAACGGCTTCTCCTATTCATGAAGTATTGGTTGAAAAAGCGGTATTGGGGTGGAAGGAATTTGAACTTGAATTATTAAGAGACTTAAATGATAATGTAGTAATTATTTGTGGGGTTGAAAATTTTGATCCGATGGGAGTGCATACGGGGGATAGTATTACCGTAGCGCCTTGCATGACATTAAGTGATACGGCTTATCAAGATATGCGTAACACGGCGATTCGTATGATGCGCGCTTTAGGAAATTTTGCTGGTGGTTGTAATGTTCAGTTTGCATTGAATCCGCAAACAGAAGAATTAGTGGTGGTGGAAATTAATCCAAGAGTAAGCCGTTCTTCAGCATTGGCTAGTAAAGCGACTGGTTATCCGATTGCAAAAATAGCCGCCAAACTTGCACTAGGTTTTAATTTAGATGAATTAAAAAATCAGATCACACAATCTACTTCTGCTTATTTTGAGCCTGCCCTAGATTATGTGATTGTAAAAATTCCAAGATGGAATTTTGATAAATTTAAAGGAGCCAATGACACTTTAGGTTTTCAAATGAAAAGTGTAGGCGAGGTAATGGGTATCGGAAGAAGTTTTGCTGAAGCTGT
The DNA here is from genome assembly GCA_030831945.1 of Ferruginibacter sp. GTDB lineage: Bacteria > Bacteroidota > Bacteroidia > Chitinophagales > Chitinophagaceae > Ferruginibacter. The sequence continues at coordinate 89,289 of JAURKC010000006.1, read as the reverse complement.
TCAAAAAGCTTGTCAAAGTTTGGAAAACGAAGCGGTTGGTTTAGGCTACTATGGAAAAAGTTTAATGCATGCGGATGAACTGATTGAATATATCAAAATACCCAAGTGGGATAGAATATTTAGGATTAAAGATGCATTAATGGCGGGCGCTAGTATCAAGCGTATTTGTGAAAGTACCGGTATCGACCGTTGGTTTATTTATCAAATCCAAAAAATCTGCGAATGCGAAAAGAAGATTGCAAAATGTGATTTAAAAACGTTGCCAGATGACCTGTTGACCGAAGCGAAATTATTAGGATTTAGTGATGAGCAAATCGTTCGTATTATGAACGAAGAAAATAGCGAACAGGTGTATGAAAGAAGAAAAGCGATGGGGTTGACTAGAGTATTTAAAATGGTAGATACTTGTAGTGCTGAGTTTGAAGCTAAGACACCTTATTTTTATTCAACCTTCGAAAAAGCGCCTATTAATCTTCCAGAAACTGGAGTGCAAATACTGTCTAACGAATCAAAACTTTCTTCTAAGAAAAAAATTATTGTATTAGGTTCTGGTCCCAATAGAATTGGCCAGGGTATTGAGTTTGACTACTGTTGTGTACATGGTTTATTAGCAGTAAAAGAAGCAGGCTTTGAAGCGATTATGGTAAACTGTAATCCTGAAACGGTGTCTACAGATTTTGATATCGCTGATAAATTATATTTCGAGCCAGTATTCTGGGAGCATCTTTGGGAAATCATTGAACATGAAAAACCAGAAGGGGTAATTGTTCAATTGGGCGGACAAACTGCGCTTAAGTTAGCGAAGAAGTTACATGAAAAAGGAATCAAAATAATAGGTACTTCATTCGACAGCATGGACATCGCTGAGGACAGAGGAAGATTTAGTGACAAATTAAAAGAGTTAGGAATTCCTTATCCTAAATACGGCACTGCTTATAATACAGATGAAGCAATTGAAGTGGCTAAAAGTGTAGGCTATCCGGTATTGATCAGACCAAGTTATGTAATCGGTGGTCAAAGGATGCGAATTGTGCTGAATGACGAAGATTTGGAAAAAGGAATTTTAAGTTTGATCAAACATTTGCCGGGCAATAAAATTTTAATCGATCACTTTTTAGATCGTTGTCAAGAGGCCGAGATAGATGCAATTTTTGATGGAGAAAATTTCCATATCATGGGAGTAATGGAGCACATTGAGCCAGCCGGTATTCATAGTGGAGACAGTAATGCGGTTTTACCAGAATTTAATTTATCTCCATTAGTAGTGCATACAATGGAAGAGTATGCAGAAAAAATTGCTCGAACTTTAAATATTAAAGGATTGATCAATATTCAATTTGCAATAAAAGATGGCAATGTGTTTGTGATTGAAGCGAATCCTAGAGCAAGTCGTACTACACCATTTATCGCGAAAGCCTATCAAATCCCTTATCTAAATATTGCAACTAAGGTAATGTTGGGTGTGGCTAAGGTGACAGATTTTACCTACGAGAAAAAACTGATTGGTTTTGCCATCAAGGAACCCGTTTTCTCTTTTAATAAGTTTCCAGGTGTAAGCAAAGAACTTGGTCCAGAAATGAAAAGTACGGGTGAAGCCATTCGCTTTATCAAAGACCTAAAGGATCCTTACTTTAGGCAGTTGTACAAAGAACGCAGCATGCATTTAAGCAAGTAATTGTAAATATTTTTAAGTTAAAGCGAATCGTAAGATTCGCTTTTTTTATTGCAGCAGCTGATCGAAAAGCCCATAGTATTTAGCCTATTTTATATATATCTTAGGATATGTCTATAATTTATTCCGTGCCCATTTGGCGAAAAGCACCTTTTGTAAGGCTGTTGCTGCCATTGGTTATTGGAATACTGTTTCAATGGTATCTACCTATTCCTGTTTACCAATCCTTGATTGCTTTACTGTGTTTTGGAATTGCCTATTGTATTTTTTTATTTTTCCCTTTAGTGCTGCGATTTAAACTTCAGGCGCTTCAAGCCATCATGATCAATTTAATGCTGGTGGCTTTGGGACTTTTGATTACTTGGCAAAAGGACATTCGAAATAGTAATACTTGGATGGGAAAATATTATCAGCAGCAAGATTATTTAGTGATTCGTATAGACGAGTCGCTCCAACAAAAAGAAAAATCATGGAAGGTGTATGGTCAAGTAGAGAAACTTATTAAAAAGGATAGCAGTATTAATTGTAATGGAAAAATACTATTGTATTTTTCAAAAGACAGTCTTTCTTCACAATTGAAATATGGCGATAGAATTTTAGTTCATAAAAAATTGCAAGCAATTAAAAACTCAGGTAATCCTGGTGCATTCAATTATCAACAATATGCAGCGATGCAATTAATCTTTCATCAGATATACTTACAACCCAAGGATTGGATTAAGTTGAAGGATGAAAATAAGAATCAGTTCAAGCAATTTATCATTACTGCTATAACTAAAATTTTATCTATTCTCCAGAAAAATTTGCCTCCCAATAAAGATGAGCTAGGCATTGCGGAGGCGTTACTGATCGGTTATACCAGTGACCTAGATAAGGATTTAGTAAAGGCTTACAGCAACACAGGCGTGGTTCATATTATTGCTATTTCTGGAATGCATTTAGGATTGATTTATATTTTGCTAGGGTGGATTTTTTGCAGAATGCCTGGGATAAAAAAATCAAAAATTTTGCAGTTGGTATTCATGTTGACATCTCTTTGGTTATTTGCACTATTGACTGGTGGAGCTGCATCTGTTATTCGATCAGCAGTCATGTTTACTTTTATTGCAGTTGGAAAAACTGTTGCTAAAAAATCTTCTATTTTCAATTCTATGGCTGCATCGGCATTCGTAATGCTATGTTATAACCCCTATTTTTTATGGGATGTAGGATTTCAATTGTCGTATTTAGCAGTGATAGGAATTATTATTTTTCAATCAACTATTAATAACTGGTTTTATTTTAAAAATAAGTTGGCCAATGAAGTCTGGAAATTGATGGCTATTTCTTTAGCGGCTCAAGTATTTACTTTTCCTATTTGTATTTATTATTTCCACCAGTTTCCTAATTATTTTCTCTTAACTAATATTATTGCAGTGCCCTTATCAAGTGCTATTTTATTTACGGAGATAGGCTTAGTGGCATTATCCTGGATTCCTTGGTTGGGGGTAGGTTTGGGTAAATTGATAGGCGGGATGGTATGGGTGATGAATCAGGTTATTCTTTGGACCAATCAATTACCCTTTTCTGTTTGGGAAAAAATACCGGCTACCTTGGCCTCCACGGCTTTACTTTATTTAATAGTATTTTGCTTGTGTAGTTGGTTGATGAAAAAAAATAAAATTGCCTTTAGGCTTTTCTTGTTTACTCTATTGGCTTTTTCGCTGCTTCAGTCTTATGGCGAATGGAAAATAAAAAATCAACAGAAGGTGATTGTTTACAATATTCCCCAGCACCAAGCGATTGATTTTATAAATGGTAATCAATTTAAATTTTTGGGTGACAGCGAAATTATAGGAGACAAAGCATTGCAAAATTTTCATATACAACCAGCTAGGGTAGCTTTACAATTAACAAAACCATTGGATACTTTCTCTATTTATCATTTTCCGCCCATGTTTTATCAAATAGGGTCTCAAAAAATAGTCGTGCTGGATCGGGCCATGCAATTGGACGCATTACTTTCAAAGATTGACGTGGATATGATCATCCTTTCCAAAAACGCAAAAATTGTTATTTCTCAGTTAGCCAGTGTTTTCAACTGCAGGCAATATATTTTTGATGCTTCTAACAGTTTGTGGAAAATTGGTCAATGGCAAAAAGAGTGCGAAGAACTACATTTGCGCTCTTATTCAATTCCTGACAAAGGAGCATTTGTACTAACAGAAAATCAATAGTTCCGAAATAAAGTAAAGAGCGATTTAATTATAATATAATACCTAGTTATCATGCAAAAAAAAATCAATACAGCACTTATTTCTGTTTTTTATAAAGATGGGTTAGAAAACATCGTTCAACAGTTGCATCAGTTAGGTGTAGTTATTTATTCAACTGGCGGTACTCAAAAATTTATAGAAGATTTAAAGATACCCTGTGTAGCGGTTGAGTCATTAACGACCTATCCATCTATTTTGGGAGGCAGAGTAAAAACTTTACATCCTTCCGTATTTGGAGGCATCTTGGGTAAAAGGAGTGATGCAACGCATGTGGAAGAAATGAAACAATTCAATATACCTGAATTGGATCTAGTAATTGTTGATTTGTATCCTTTTGAAGAGACAGTAAAAGGTACTTCGGATGAAAAGTTAATAATTGAAAAAATTGATATTGGCGGACCTTCTATGATTAGGGCGGCTGCAAAAAATCACCAGGATGTGGTAGTGGTAGCTGCTAAAAAGGACTATACTTTACTAGAACAAATATTGAAAGATCAAAAAGGAGAAACTACCTTGGATCAGCGTCGGATGTTTGCTATTAAGGCTTTTGATGTTTGTACAGGATATGATTTAGCTATTTCAAATTATTTCAATAAAACTGAATTTGCCAATCCATTTGATAAAACAAAGACTGTTTTACGCTACGGAGAAAACCCACATCAAGAAGGAATATTTTATGGCAATACCAATGAAATTTTCGACCAACTTCATGGCAAAGAATTATCTTATAATAATTTGGTGGATGTGGATGCGGCTGTTCAATTAATTCATGAATTTAATTCTCCTTCTGGAGTAGAGCAAAAAGACCAAGTAGTTTTTGCAATCATCAAGCATACCAATGTATGCGGAATTGCTTCAAGAAAATCAGTAAAAGATGCATGGGACAGTGCATTGGCAGGAGATCCAGAAAGTGCCTTTGGAGGCGTATTGATTTGTAATGCACCCGTTGATAAGGCGACTGCAGACGCAATCAATGAAATATTTTTTGAAGTATTGATAGCGCCATCCTTTAATGCAGACGCCTTAGAAATTTTAACTACTAAAAAGAATCGCATTTTATTAGTACAAAAACCAAGCGCAGCGGCTACTCATCAGTATAGGTCAGTGTTGAATGGCACTTTGACTCAACAGAATGACCAAGGTAATTTTACAGAATGGAAAGAAGAGGGTGGTAGGATTACCACTGAAGTAGAAAAAGAAGATCTTGTATTTGCCAATTTGGTTGCTAAGCATTTAAAGAGTAATTCAATCGCATTAGTAAAGAATAAACAATTAATTGGAAAAGGCTGTGGTCAAACTTCTAGGATTGATTCATTGCGCCAATCGATTGAAAAAGCGAATCAATTTAAATTTGATTTACAAGGAGCTGCCTTGGCTAGTGATGCATTTTTTCCGTTCGATGATTGTGTAAAAATTGCCCATGCCGCAGGCATTACTTCATTTATACAACCAGGAGGCTCTATTCGGGATAAAGATTCTATAGAATATTGTAAGCAAAATAACCTATCCATGGTGATTACGGGTCTTCGCCATTTTAAACATTAATTGTCCTTTATTTTTTATGAGTAACCAGCATAAGTTTTTTAAGGGTAAACCCTTAGCTTACCTTGCATTGTCTGCCACATGCATTTTGTGGGGCACTACTTGGGTTGCCAGTAAAGTTGCAGTTGCTGAAAATTTACCCCCTTTTCAATTGGCCGCAATAAGACAATTTTTAGGCGGCTTTTCTTTTCTTCTTTTCTTTGTTGGGTTTAAGAAAATGCCTTTGCCCACGCTCAGACAATTTGGTTGGTTAACTTTTTTAGGTTTGTTGTTGTTTGTAATCTCTAATGGTTTTAGCACCTGGAGTCTAAAATTTATTCCTACAGGATTCAGCTGTTTGATTGGCGCATTGTATCCTTTTAGTGTGGTGACAATGGAGCGAATTTTCTATCATAAAAAAAATCTTACTCCCCTTACTTTTGTTGGACTGCTATTAGGTCTTTCAGGAGTAGGTATTGTATTTTACGAAAACTTATTGGTTCATCATCAGGAAGGTTTTTATTTCGGAGTTGTTCTGTCAATACTGGCAATGCTTTCTTGGAGTGTAGGTACTATGTTTATTGCTAAAAATAAATTTCCACTCAATCCTTATTATTCTACAGGATGGCAGATGCTGATCAGTTCAGTTATTTTATTTGTGATTTCATTGTCTACCCAGACTGCCATTCCTTTACAAAATTTTTCTCTGAAAGGTTGGCTAGCAATTGGGTATTTAGTAATATTTGGTTCTATCATCAGTTTTATTGCTTTTGTGTATTCTATGAAAAAATTGCCCATTGCAGTTTCTTCCTTATATGCCTATTTAAATCCAATCGTCGCTATGATAACTGCCGCCTTGGTGGTCAATGAAAAATTAACGGTGCATATTTTTTGGGGAGCGTTGGTTACCCTAGCAGGCGTATTTTTAGTTAATTATAGTGTAAGTAGAGATAGAGTAAAAGTAATTGCAGAGCCCGAGCAGTGATGAGGTGATTGTACTGTTGGTCGAATAAAGTCAGGATTTAATATGCTTCACCTTATTTAGGCAAAGGGTTATAGATTGAAAGGCAACCGATATAAATTCGGGGGTGTAGTCTACCATTTAGTATTTTTATTGGAGCAATCGTTCAAAATTAAAAGGTTAACTTACCCAATATGTATTCATACTTATTTTTTGCATTAATGTTCATAGGGCTATTTTCATTCATCGAAAATATTAAAGGGGGGCAAAAGATATCTTTATTTAAGTTACATGTACTTGTATTTTTGGCAGGTTTAACTATTAAATCTGGCATTGACTTTTTAGATGAAATAGGGTATAATTTAATTATTTATGCCTCCATCATTAGATTATTTATTACAATTGCTTGTATTAATATTTTTTATTTAGTTGCCCATCATAAAATCCCCCAATTGGTTGTCTATGTAGAGATGGCATTTTTCATCTTGTATTTAATTGCCTTATTGAATGGGCTTCAATTTTTAGCTATTGAAGAGGGGGTTTACAATTCAGAAATAACTTTACTAATTAAAGCGCATGTATTTTTTACCAATGCGCTTATTGTAGCTTCGATGGTTTATAATATATATACCATATATAAAAATACTGACCCTAACAACCTCTATCAAGTAAAAATTAAAAGATGGGCTGGATTTCTTGTTATTTTTGTTGTTTTCATTTTAATTTCAGTTTTGGCAATTGTTTTATTGCATACAAGTGGTTTTACGCCTTATAAACTTGATACTAGGATTATTACGATTTGTTATCGAATGTTATTTATTCTTTTTATATTTTTTAGGCCTAAGTTTATTGACGAATACTCTTTTTCAATTATCAATAATTATAAATTAATTAAACAAAAGATATCAGTTGAAAATTTTGATTTTTTGTTTTATGGTAACCATTACTATTTGAACTTGGAGGCCAATTTGGATGATTTTGCTTTAAAACTAAACCATAGTAAGCTAGAGGTGCTAGCGTTTTTAAAAACCAATACCAATGAAAGCTTCATTGAGTTGTTAAATCGAAACAGGATTAGACACTTCAAGGAATTACTGAAATCCAACAAGCAGGAGTCCTTTACCATCGAAGCTTTGTCTGAAATGGCCGGTTTCAATAACCGCCAAAGCATGTACAATGCCTTCAAAAAACTGGAGGGTTGTTCTCCCAGTGACTATATCAACATGTTGTAACTGATTGCTTTTCAATTGTAAAAACTATTTTTTACAGTGTAAAACCCCCTTTTTGACAGCCCCGACATGGGGCTTTTTTATTTTGCACTCAAATTGCACCCTAACTCAATTTTTTGCTATACCAATAGCATTGATCCGAACATCTTATGAACAATCGCTTTTTCAAAAAATTTTTTTTCCTTCAATTAACCAGCTTATTGATTGGTTTAGTTTCTTCCGCTCAAATGAAGGCTCCCTATGCCATCAATATAGCAGGCAATCAGGTTACCAAGGGCAATTACAGTATTGAGTGGAGTGTAGGGGAATCTGCTGCCACCAATATCATGGACAATAGTGATTTGTATCTTTTTACCAATGGGCTTTTGCAATACAGCGTACAAAATCAGGTGGAAAATAATTTGGTTCCTTCTTTTCTAACCAATGAAGTAGTGGTATATCCTAATCCAGTAAGAAATGAATTGCATATCAATATTCTTCATGCTGAAAAGGGCAATGACTTAATTGAGTTATTGGACGAAAAGGGAACTAAATTAAAAGAAAAAGTAGTGGTATACAACGGCATGGGCGCACTAGAAAACTGGAACCTAAGTGGCCTAAAAGCAGGACAATATTTTTTAAATATCCGCCACACCCATCCAGTAACCGGAAGGTTGATAAAGAAAGGGGCCTATAAAATTTTAAAAATTAATTAAAGGTGAATGGTGAATGGTCAATGGTGAATGGTGAATAGTGTTTAATCTAAACTTCTAAACCCGAATTAATAAGAGCAAATTATGATAACGCCCTTCTAAACTCGAATTAAAAAGAGCAAATAATAATTATACTCAACTAAACCCGAGTTAAAAAATACCAACAATAATAATACTCAAGACTAAACCCGAGTTTAAAAGAACCAATAAAATTACTACTCCCCTAAACCCGAATTTAAAAGAACCAACAATTATAAAGCTCCTCTAAACCCGAATTTAAAAGACCTAACAAACCAAATATCCCTTTAAACCATGCATCTAAAATCCATTCTAAAAACCAACGCCCTTATAATCATAACGCTCCTAATGAGCTTTTCTGCTTTTGCGCAGGCGCCAAATTTATTGAACTACCAAGGGGTAGCAAGAAATAATGTAGGTAATCCTTTGCCAAATCAGACAATGAAACTTCGTTTGTCGATACATGATTTATTACCATCGGGAGCGGTAGTTTATTCAGAAATTCGAGCAATTACTACCAATCTAGGTGGTTTGTTTTCGGTGCAGATTGGCAGTGCAGGTGCTAGCAGTAGTACTGGAACATTGGGTGGCGTAAACTGGGTAGTAGGTAATAAATTTTTGCAAGTAGAATTAGATCCAGCATCTAATAATAATTATATCGACATTGGTACAGTTCAGTTGGTGAGTGTACCTTATGCATTTGGAGCAGGTAGTGCAGCGACTGTTAAGACGAATGCAAATTTAACAGGTGTAGTAACGAGTGTGGGTAATGCCACTTCTATTGCGAATGGTGCCATAACAAGTGATATGATTGGAACGCTGAATAAATCGAAGGTAGGTTTAGATTTAGTGAATAATACCAGTGATGCAGCAAAACCCATTAGTGAATTAACGCAAGTTGCATTGGGTACAAAATTAAATATTTCGGATAGTGCAAACGGTTATATTACACCAACGCAATTGGCTAGTTATAATTTTTCACGCGGAAATAGTGCAGTTACTATTGATACCACAAATTTATCTAATCGGATTAATTTAAAATCGAATGCAGTAGATGTAAACAATCTTGCTACAGTGGTTGCTGCTAATACAGCTTCAATTACTGCAGAAACAATAAGAGCCACCGCTGCTGAAGTCATTTTAACTTCGAAAATTGCATCTAATACAGCAAGTATTACTGCCAACACTGCTGCTATAAATATAAAAGCAAGTGCTAATGATTTAGCTACACTAACAACAAATGTAACAAGTAACACGGGCAGTATTACATCGAACACAACTGATATTGCGATTCTAAAAACTAATATAGCTTCTAACACTGCAAGCATCTCATCTAATACTGCTGCACTTGTATTAAAAGCGAATATAGCTTCACCTATTTTTACAGGAATAGTTACTACAGGTGTTATTAATACAGGCTCCTTAAGTTCAACTAGTATAACTGCATCTACGTATGCATCAGTGCCTAAAACATTAAGCTATACAGGAACTACTATTAATTGGGATCCTGCGCAAGGATTAAATGCAGCGATTACTTTATCGCAAAATAGCACCTTAAGTTTTACTGCTGCTCCTCCAGTGGGTACTTACGGAACAATTGTTTTAACGCAGGATGGAACAGGAAGTAGAACGATTAATCTACCAACCATTGCTAGTGTTACAAATAAAGTGTTAGGATCTACCTCAACGAGTACGGTTACTTTATCAACTGCTGCTAACTCAAAAGACATTTTAAATTTTTATTTCGATGGTACCCATTGCTATTGGAATATTGGTCAAGGATATGGGACAGCAGCAAGCGCATCAAATTCAGGCAACACTAATTTAGCATCGGCTGTTACAGGAATATTAGCAGTTGCAAACGGCGGAACGGGTGCAGCTAATTTAACGGGTTATGTGAAAGGAGCAGGCAATTCTGTCTTGACTGCAAATGCATCTATTCCTGTTGCAGATGTGACAGGTGCTGCACCTTTAGCTTCACCCACTTTTACTGGAACAGTTACAACGGAAATAATCAATACAGGAGCAGTAAGTGCAACAAGCGTTAACACAGGTACAATCACTGCTACCAGTATTAATACTCCTATTTATGCTTCTACACCACAAGCATTAACGGATGGTTCAACAATCAATTGGAATCCTGCTCTTGGTTTAAATGCAAGTGTAACCTTAGGAGGAAATAGAACGTTGAGTTTTACTAGTACCCCCATAGCAGGTGCTTATGGAACATTGGTGGTATCTCAAGATGCAACAGGAAGCAGAACCATCACATTACCCACCACTGCAAATAAAGTATTGGGATCAACATCAACCACCAGCATCGCTTTATCTACTGCTGCCAATGCAAAAGACATTTTGAATTTTTATTATGATGGCACCAATTGTTATTGGAATATTGGCCAAGGTTACGGAACAGCGGCTAGTTCATCATCAACAAATCTTACCACCAGCGTAACTGGAACATTGCCTGTTGCAAATGGGGGTACTGGTGCAACCACATTAACAGGAATTATAAAAGGAACAGGAACAAGTTCATTAACTGCAGCTGTTGCTGGCACAGATTATCAAGCGCCTCTTAACTTAACCACTAATGGAACAGGCGTTGCAACATTATCAGGGACTACTTTAAATATTCCGACCCCTTCTGCAGGAAGTACACATATAATTGGCGAATCATATGGTGGTGGAATTGTTTTTTATACTTGGGATGGTGGAGCACATGGGTTAATAGCAGCAACAGCTAATTTGACAGGTAAATATTGGGGAGCTGATGGTACACAAGTTAATTCAAGTGTTTATCCACTTCGAGATGGAATTGGAGCTGGCAGGAATAATACCGAAAGAATTATACAAAATATTAAATCTTCAGATATCATCTTTAAATCTGATTATACATCGTATGCGGCTTATGTATGCCTTACTTTTCAAGATGGTAATTATGGAGATTGGTACCTGCCAAGTAAATATGAATTATATCTTCTTTACTTGCAAAAAACATTACTTAGTATGAGTGGTATGTATTGGTCTTCAAATGACGGTGCTACTAGAGACGCATGGTGCTACAATTTTGATGCTGGAACAACCTACTTAAACACAAAAAATTATTTTCAGATGAATGCTAGACCCATCCGAATTTTCTAAATTTTATTCATGAAAAAACTTATCACTCTATTCCTCCTCTCCACCGCATTGATTTCTAATGCGCAAAGAACCATGTTTGGGGGACAGAATAATTATATTGCGCCGGTTGGGTCTAGTCAAGCTCCTTCCCTTATTACCAATGGGTTGGTGTTAAATTTAGATGCAGCTAATTCAGTAAGTTACCCAGGCAATGGAAGCTCATGGTCAAATTTAGTTACCGGTAATGCAGTGACTAATTTTACTTTAAATAGTAATGTAACCTATATTTCTGCTAATGGGGGTATATTAAGATTTGCCGATGGTGGATTGGCATCAACTTCAAATTCTTTGGGAAAATTTACTAAATACACCATAGAAACCTGGGTGAAATTGGCTGGAACTTCTGGAGGCTATCCATGTCTTTTTACTGAAAGTGTTAACCAATCCATAGGGGGTGCAAATATGATATTGGGGTATAATACTCAATTTGGCGCCTCGTATCAGTATACTTCTGGGTTTAATTCTGACTCTTGGCATGTTTATACTACCACTTCAAATACAAGTGACGCAAATAATTGGGTACAAATTGTAGCAACATATGATGGAAATATTTGTACAATCTATAAAAACGGAATTAATATAGGAAGTGGGTCAATAGGTAGTACTGGAATTAATTCAGCAAATCTGGGATATAATATTGGTAAACGTTGGGACCAATCAAACTATTCTTTTGGAGATTATTCCATTGTAAGATTGTACAATCGAGATCTATCTTCCTCTGAAGTAACCAACAATTTTGACGCACTTAAATCTCGCTTTGGTTTATAAATAATAACATGAAAAAACTCATCACCCTATTCCTCCTCTTCACCGCTTTCATTTCCAATGCTCAAGAATCATTTTTTAAAGGGAATAATAATTATACTGCACCTGCATCAGCGCCATTTCAAGCGCCAAACATTGAAACTGCTGGTTTAATTTTAAATTTAGATGCGGCAAATTCTGCTAGTTATCCTGGAACAGGAACAACTTGGACAAATTTAGTGACAGGCTATCCAGTGACTAGTTTTACTTTAAATAGCAATATCAGCTATGTATCTTCCAATGGAGGATTATTAAGATTTTTAGATGGTGGATGGGCAACAACATCTAGCTCATTTGGGAGACTAACCAGTTATTCAATTGAAGTATGGGTAAAAATTGCGGGAACATCCGGGCCTGCCCCCACTGCTAATTATACACCTTGTATATTTTCCGAAATTTACAGTGGCAGTATCAATATGATATTAGCCTATAATGCATACAATTTCCCAACGAGTTCAAATCAATACACAGCAGGTTATTATAATGGAGGATGGAATACTTTTTCTACTTCATCTAATACGAGTGATATAAATAATTGGGTTCATATTGTAGCTACTTACAGTGGTACAACCTGTATCATTTATAAAAATGGAATGCCAATTGGTACTGGAACAATTGGTAGTAATCCAAATACCTCCAATGCTGGATATTATATTGGCCATCGTTGGGATATGGCAGATTTGGTTTACGGCGATTATTCTATAGTAAATATGTACAACAGAGCTTTAAGTCCATCTCAAGTCACCTCCAATTTTGAAGCAGTAAAATCGAGATTTGGATTGTAGGTAATTAGTTAATTGTTTTACTAGAAAAGAAGGTGGGCTATTTTGGATTTACACTTACCCTTCACGATCCTTCCACATTTCATTGAATGTTTTTTTACTAAACACTAAATCACTTCTGTTTTCTTTCCAACCTTTGAATAAGCCATTCACTACTTTATTTTTTAAATCCCCATTTCCTAGATTCATCATTTTTCTATTCAAGCTCGCTATCTTCCAAAGTTTCCAAGCAGCCTTTTCGGTAAAACTATTCATGCCTTGCTTTACTGATTCCTGCCGATTGTCTAATAACAATTCATGTAAATTTATTTTTACTGCACACACTTCAGTGCAGGCACCACAAAGAGAAGAGGCATAACTCAAATGTTTAAAATCATCCATCCCTTGAAGATTCGGTGTAATGACACTTCCAATAGGGCCACTGTAAGTAGCGCCATAAGCATGACCACCAATATTTTTATAAATAGGACAAGCATTTAGGCAGGCGCCACAACGAATACAATACAAACTTTCTCTCTGCTTTGGATTTTCTAAAATATTGGTTCGACCATTGTCTAATAAGATTACATACATCTCTTCTGGCCCATCTAATTCATTCGATTGTTTTGGTCCAGTTACAATTGTATTGTAAACAGTAACTTTTTGTCCCGTTCCAAAAGTAGATAGCAATGGCCAAAATAAACCTAGATCTGTAAGAGAGGGAATTACTTTTTCTATTCCAACAATAACAATATGTGTCTTTGGATATGCACAGGTTAATCGAGCGTTGCCCTCATTTTCGGTTATTGAAATTGCACCAATATCACTGATGATAAAGTTGGCACCCGTTACACCAATCTCTGCTTCTACATATTTTTCTCTTAAAATATCACGTGCTACTAAGGTTAATTGTTCTGGCGTTAGATTGATAGGAGTACCCAATTTTTCATGAAATAATTTGGCTACATCTTCCTTGTTTTTATGCATTGCCGGGGTTACAATATGGTAAGGAGCTTCGCCGTCTAGTTGTTGAATGTATTCGCCTAAGTCAGTCTCTACACTTTCAATGCCATTTTTTTCTAGTTCGCTATTAAGATGCACCTCTTCGGTAACCATGCTCTTACTTTTAACGAGCTTCTTGCAATTTTTTTCTTTACAAATTTTAATTACTTCTTCAATTGCTTGTGCAGCATTTTCGGCCCAAATTACCTTGCCACCTCTTTTAGTAAAATTGAGTTCAAAATTTTCTAATTGCTGATCAAGGGTTTCAATCGCACGCCATTTTATGTTCTTTGCTCTTTCTCTTGCCAAGTGTACATCCGTAAATTGTTCTTTTCCTTCCGGAACTTTTTCATTGTACTTGCCAATATTAAAGTTGATTTTTCTACGATGCTCTAGATCATTTGCTTTGATAGCACTTTTGGCAATAAAATCTTGCAATTGATTGGTCATGATCTTAATTTTATTTAAATCAATTATTTTTTAATACCCCCAATTCTTTTCCCACTTTTGTAAACGCAAAGATAGCTTTATCGAGTTGCGCTGGTTCATGTGCAGCACTTAATTGTACACGAATTCTTGCCTGTCCTTTAGCTACCACTGGAAAAAAGAATCCAATCACATAAATTCCTTCTTCTAATAATTTTGCTGCAAAATTTTGTGCTATCACTGCATCATATAGCATGATAGGAACAATGGGATGTTCGCCTGGTTTAATATCAAAACCAGCTTCAGTCATTTTGGTTCTAAAGTAATGGGTGTTAGCAGCTAGCTTGTCTCTTAACTCAGTTGTTTCGCTCAGAATATCTAACACTGCAATAGAAGCACCTACAATAGATGGAGCTAGCGTATTACTAAATAAATAAGGTCTACTTCTTTGGCGAAGCAGCTCAATAATGGCAGCATTACCGCTGGTGAATCCACCACTGGCTCCACCCAATGCTTTGCCCAATGTACCCGTGATAATATCTATTCTTCCCAGCACCCCACGGTGTTCATGCGCCCCTCTCCCTGTTTTACCTAAAAACCCAGAGGAGTGACATTCGTCAATCATTACAATGGCGTCATACTGGTCTGCCAAATCACAAATTTTGTCCAACTGCGCAATGGTACCATCCATACTGAAAGACCCATCGGTAACAATAATGCGGCTGCGCAAATGAGCTGTTTCTTTTAATTTGGTTTCTAGGTCCTCCATATTATTATGCTCATAGCGACATCGCTGCGCCTTACAGAGTCGTACACCATCTATAATGCTCGCATGATTCAGCGCATCACTAATAATGGCATCTTCTTCACCGAAGAGAGGTTCAAATAAACCGCCATTGGCATCAAAGGCTGCGGCATATAAAATGGTATCTTCTGTACCTAGAAAAACAGATAATTTTTTTTCCAGTTCTTTATGGATGTCTTGGGTACCACAAATGAATCGCACACTACTCATTCCATAACCCCGACTATCAATATATTTTTTTGCTGCCTCAATCACTTTTGGATGAGAGGATAATCCGAGATAATTGTTTGCACAAAAGTTGAGTACTTTCTTACCACCTACAATAATTTCGGCTCCCTGATCACTGGTGATGATCCTTTCCGTTTTAAATAGACCCGCTTTTTCAATGGCGGCTACCTCATCAGCTATCCTAGAAATAAATTTTTGATTCATACCTACAATTTAATGACGTAAAATTACGCAAGCTTAATGGAAATAAGATCAAGTGATTAGTTGAATTTGACTTCAATGTAAAGTGACCGACTAGATATTGTTCAATAAAGAGAAGTAAATAATTCAGTGGCAAATAGCTATAGATAAAGAAGTGTAGGCCGATTGGATAATGAAACTTATCGTTTTAACTTCCATGTAATTGTCCAAGCAGAATCTTTTATTGGGGATGAGTAACGAATTTCTAGTTCATCTTTTGTTGCCGTTAAAAGTTGCAGGTGCAATGAATTCCAAACGAGCATTCCAACATTTTGGTCGTATAGCCAAAAGGCTAATTTAGTGACATAAAGCATTGGATTAGGGGTGCTATCTCCCAAATTTGCACCAGCACTTGTAGCATCTTTAGCTTTAGTTTGTGCAAGAAGACTCTCTCTTGTTTCTTTGGTAGTTTTTAATTCAATGTATGGCGTACCTTGGAATGATTTATAAGTGCTAGAATTTGCAAATTTCATTTTTCCATTTGCTG
Source organism: Ferruginibacter sp. (assembly GCA_030831945.1). Taxonomy (GTDB): domain Bacteria; phylum Bacteroidota; class Bacteroidia; order Chitinophagales; family Chitinophagaceae; genus Ferruginibacter. The sequence continues at coordinate 73,008 of JAURKC010000006.1, read as the reverse complement.
TATCCTTTATATATAAAGAGTCATTTTTACTCTTAAGAAACCATACCCCTTTAATAATTTGTTCTACGCTGTTTAGACCACTATCTGCTGGAGCGTCGGTCTTAGTGCATTCTGCTCCTTGCATTAATATTAGTATTAAAAAAAACACAAGGTACTTAAGTAGGCTTTTCATATTATTTTTTAATTCGACAGTAGAATCTGCTGTTTTTTTAAATAATTAAAAGGGTATTGTTTTTTAAAAATCTTAGGCATCTATTTTTTTACAAAAATTAACTTATCTATTGTTTTTAATTCAGTAATTGAAACCTAAGACTAAAAATACCAATAAAAAATAGTTTCTCCAATTTTTAGTTTAATTCAAGATTAGGCAATTTTATCTATATTGAAGACCCCTTCTGATTTAATTTTATTATTAAAGAAAACAGCTGAATTCGTTAACCACAATATCACCTAAATTTATTTTATATCGGAATTAGATCGATAAATACTGTAAATTTATATTCGTAAAACAGTCGGTATTTTATAATAATACTTTCAGAATTTTATGTTTGACAATCATTTTTTAGGGATATTCCCTAAAATTTATTGTAAAAAATGCTTCATGAAATACATTTTTTTCTTTGAAAGGACAAAATGATTTTTTAAATACAATCTGAAATTTACATATAGAAAGCGTAAAATGACTTTTTGTTGAAAGGTTATTTTAAATTGAACATTGTAACATTAGGTAAAATTTTGTCAATGAGAAAGCTAATAATTCTGGCAGGCTTTTTATGCTTATATATCTTTTCGTATGCTCAGAACGACACTTTGCCTACAGTTGAGATAACGAAGTTGAGTACTCATTGGATAATTTTGGATCTAGGGGTTTCAAATTATTTTGATCACACTAACTATTCAGCGGTTAATCCTTATTTATATAATCGACTAGGAGCTGCAGCATTTATTCCTGGCGCCACTTCTCCATCTCCACTTAGTAAAAGTGATTTTAATGTCAATACTTTTAAAAGTCTGAATATAAATATCTGGCTATTTATGCAAAGACTAAGTTTATATAAGAATTATGTCAACTTAAAATATGGTTTAGGCGTTGAGTTGAATAATTATAAATACAAATCAACCAGTAATATTAGCTATTTGGCAAGCAACCCTTTCACTGTAGATGCGACTTCTGCTTCACCCATCGTTTACCGAGATTCTATTCAATTTTCTGTAAATAAATTGGCAGTGGATTATGTAACCATTCCACTGATGTTGGACTTTTTGACTAAGCCCGGAGGTGGTATAAAAAAAGGACTTAGTATTAGTTTGGGTATTAGTGCAGGATATTCATATAGTTATCGTAATAAGCAAGTTAGCTTTGAAAGAGGGGTGCAAGCAAACAAAGGAGATTTTAATCTAGAAAAGTTTAAATATTCCTATGTCGCAGAATTTGGTTCTGGTCCTGTAAAGTTGAAGGGTGCCCATAAACCAAAAATATTTTATCGATTACTTCTTGGATTTGGGAAAATTAGATTTTATGGCTCTTATACTCCAAAGGATCTTTATATAAGTGGATTGAAAATGAATCCTTATAATGTTGGTCTTCGCTTTGTCAATTGGTAGCCTTTTAAACCGCTTATATTTTTTTAAAATTCATAATAAAACAACTAAGCGAAATTTTACTGTCATCTAAAAAAATTAATCCAAAATAGTCCTATGCGTTACTACTGGACTAGGCCTAAGTAGAGAATTTACAATTGAATAGATGGTTTTGTGGTAGTAAAATAATCTGAAATGAAAGATCTATATATTTTATATCTATGCGCATTCCAGTTGTGATTCAGCAATAGTTCAAAAATAAGTTGCCTCTTGCAAATCATTTAAAAAAAGTAGACTCCCATCACCATAACTAAGAAAGCGGTAGTGGTTTTCTTGAGTAAACTGATATAATTTCTCCTCTTCTTTTCTAATAGCGGCTGCCAATAGCAATAATAAGGTTGATTGGGGCTGATGAAAATTAGTTATAATTGCTTTTACCACTTGGTATCGATATCCTGGTGCGATTAATGTTTAATTGAAAGTAAGATACTTACTTCATTCCTGGGATTTGATTACTAAAATATTATTTAGTCCTTTTTCTAAATACTTTTGTAACTTTTTATTAGCCCAAACGTATAGGTTTAAGTAAACTTAATTAGCATTCACCCATTATCAAAACTTGCATGACCGAAAATGAGTACAATCAGTGCGTAAACTTGTATGCTGATAATGTGTATCGCTTTATTTTCAAGAATCTGCGGCATGAAGCTGATGCGAAGGATATTGTACAAGGGGCTTTTGAAAAAATGTGGATGAATCGTGATCATGTGGACAATCTTCGAAGCAAAAGCTATTTGTTTACAGTAGCCTATAATCAGATGATTGATCATATTAGAAAAAATAAACGCGTTATATTAAAAGAAGATTTTAGCGAGAGCTCAAAAATTACGCAGCAGCCAATTCCAGACGTGAAAAGAATTTTAAACGAAGCATTAAGTCAATTAGATGAAGTACAAAGAAGCTTAGTGTTGCTAAAGGATTATGAAGGATATAATTATGAGGAGATAGGTAAAATTACCGGACTCAATGCTAGTCAAGTAAAAGTTTACTTGCATCGGGCTAGGTTGAAATTAAAATCGTTTATTGTAAAACCGGAGAATGTGACATGACAATTTATTTTTTCCATTCTTTTAGCGCTTAAATTTTAAATTAAACCATGAGTAACATCAATAGATATAATTACGAAACCTATTTTTTATTATATGTCGACAATGAATTGTCGGCTGTAGAAAAAAACAGCGTGGATGAATTTGTACAATCGAATCCCGATTTGGGAGAAGAGTTGGCTATGTTATTTCAAACAGTTTTACAAAAGGATGATATTTTGTTGAATAAAAAAATGAGCTTATACAAAAAAGAGCCTTTGTCGTCTGATGTAAAAGAGAAATTATTATTGTGTTTAGACAATGAATTAAACGAAGTTGAAAAAAATGAAATAACTAATTTAATAAAATCTAGTAAATCTGTTTCAGAGGAGTGGAACATGATACAATCTGCTAAACTATTTCCTGAAAGTGCAATAGTTTATGAGGATAAAAAATCTTTATATAGAACCGAAAAACGCAGATTAGTTTTTTTACCATGGAGGAACTTATTAGTAGCAGCTATTTTAGTAGGTGTTGGATTGTGGGGAGTATTGATGTATTTGAATTCCAGTTCAAACATTAGCAATCAAGCAATACCGAATATTGAAAATAAATTCATAGCAGGTGAAATTAAAAAAAATAGCAACCCCTATGGCCGTCAATTAAAAAGATTACCGATTGAACAGCAAAATAAGAGTGCCACTGCACTTCCATCAAGCTTTGCAGATGATTTATCCATTTTTTCAGTTTCAAAAATAGAAAAACCAATAATTTTATCAGCAGAAAGTAGAACTGAAAAAATACTCGATCTGAGTAATTCACAAAGCGAGTTGCTTGGCATAATTAACAAGGTTAATTATGAAGAAGAAAATATTGAACCCAATAATGAAGAAATGCTAGAAAAAGAACTAGTGAAAAGATCAAATGAACTAGGCCTCAAACTAATTGCTGATCAACAGTTAGTTGATCAAAGGTTAGATATGAATAATTCTAATGAAGAAGATGGTACTGAAAATAATAACCAGATTTTTTTTATCGGGGAACAAAAATTAAAAAGAATCTTATCGGGGCGATTTTTTGCAAAAGTTAAAAAAACTTTAGAGCAAAGATCGCATAATCAAAATATCCTTAATACAATTAAGGTTGCCAATTTCGAAATCACTTTACGTTAAAACAATTAATCAAATGAATACAACAAAGCTATTACCTCTGCTAACACTGCTATTTACATCCCTTTTTGTTACTGCACAATCCGATACCAATAGGGTATTTACACAAACGGATACAGTTCGTATTGGCAAAATTGAAATTATAAAATATGAGGATAAAACAGAAGGAGGTCATAGTAAAATTATTTTTAGAAGCAAAAGTTCGAGAAAGACCTTTTCTAAGGTGAGTACCAATTGGTTTGTTTTTGATTTTGGCTTTTCAAATTATATAGACAAAACTGATTATGGCAACACAGGTAATTATCTTTATAACCGACAAGGAGCAGCACCTCTCGGAAAAAGCGATTTTAATCTCAATACTGGAAAGAGTCTAAATGTAAACGTTTGGTTTTTTATGCAGCGAATTAATTTAATCAAAAAAAATGTGAATCTAAAGTATGGCTTGGGGATTGAGTATGATAATTATCGATATAAAACTTCTTCCAACTTGAGTTATCTTGAGAAAAACTCCTATCTCAACAGTCTTCAGGCACCCTCTCCGGTAGTTATCAGAGACTCCATTAGTTTTTCTAAAAATAAGTTAGCATTAAATTATATCACTGTTCCTTTGATGTTAAATTTTATAACTAATTCAGCTAACTCAAAAAAAGGACTTAGCCTTAGCATGGGGCTTAGTGCAGGCTATTTATATGGTGTTCGAAATAAGCAGAAGAGTGAAGAAAGAGGTAAAGAAAAAAACCGCGGCGACTATGATTTGGAAAGATTTAAATTATCTTATATAGCAGAAATGGGTTTAGGTCCTGTAAGACTCTATGGTTCCTACAGCCCGAATTCTATATTCAGTAAAGGATTGGTATTGAAACCATATACAATAGGAATCAGGTTAAGCAATTGGTAATTTTTAAAATGAAGTCATTTCATCTTTACTATTCAAAAACAACAAACTCCCATCACCATAACTTAGAAATCGGTAATCATTTTCTAAAGCAAACTGATAAACTTTCTTCCAATCTTTTCCAATAGCGGCTGCCACTAGCAATAATAAGGTTGATTGGGGCTGATGAAAATTAGTTATAATTGCTTTTACCAATCGGTATCGATAACCTGGAGCAATCAATATTTGTGTGGGCGAAAGGATTCTATTACAATTATTTTTTTTCATCCATTCTACTAGCGCTTCGAGAGCAGTTGGAGTATTGAGTGAACAATTGCTTAGAGGAGCTTCATACACATCCCACTGATGAATCATTAGTTCGGCTAGTTGAGCGTTCGGATTGAGAGATGCTTTTACTCCCATCCAAAATAAACTTTCCAATGTTCTTAGCGCAGTAGTTCCAACAGCAATGATACCGTTGTTAAAATTTTCAATTAGCTGAAGAATAGTTTCAGCACTTACCTCTATCCATTCCGCATGCATAGGATGATCTTTAAGCAAGTCTGCTTTTACTGGTTTAAAAGTACCAGCTCCTACATGTAGCGTAACGAATGCTGTATGAATATTTTTATTAGTGAATGATGAAAATATAGAGGGCGTAAAATGAAGTCCAGCAGTAGGTGCCGCTACCGAACCATCCTGCTTGGCATAAATAGTTTGGTATCTTTCTTTGTCGGAATCAATTGGTTTTCTTTTAATATAGGGCGGCAATGGGGTATCGCCAGCTTGCTCAATGATCTCTGCAAAACTAAGCTGAGTAGGCTTCCAGGAAAATTTCACAATATAGGCATCTGTAATTTTTTCAATCAACTGCGCTTCTAATGCTACTTTTTCGCCTTGAACAAAAACCTCTTTTATTAAATTCCCTTCTTTCCATTTATTGGCACCGCCTATCAAACATTTCCATTGAATACTTTCTTTTTTTGCCATCAATACATTGTATTCATTGATGGTATCATAAGGCTCTAGACAAAAAATTTCTATACTTGCGCCAGTAGCTTTTTTAAATAATAATCTTGCTTGGATAACTCTAGTATCATTAAAAACTAGTAAACTATTTTCAGGTAGATAGTTGGCAATATTTTTATACTGATCTTCTTGTAAAACCCCTTTTTGATAAATTAAAAGCTTTGCATCCTGTCTTTCTGCAATTGGAAAGTCAGCAATTCTTTCTTCAGGTAAATCATAGGTGTAATCAAGAATTGAAATCTCTTTGGGATGCATTGTTGAAAATTAGTTAACCAAAATATTTTTAATTCTTCCTACCCTTTTTGAATTTATATTTTACCATTTTTAATTTCATCTACTATTGATGGATCCAATAGGGTAGAAGTATCTCCCAAGTTTTCCATTTCACCTTCCGCAATTTTTCTCAATATCCTTCTCATAATTTTTCCACTTCTTGTTTTGGGTAGTCCAGATACAAACTGAATTTTATCAGGCTTTGCAATAGGGCCAATAATTTTAGCGACTGTTAAACTAATATCTTGTCTGCGAAGTGCTTCGTCTCCATGATGACCATTATAAATTACAAAGGCATAAATTCCTTGCCCTTTAATATCGTGCGGATAGCCTACTATAGCACTTTCTACCACTCCTGCATGCATGTTGATCGCGTTTTCAACTTCAGCAGTTCCTATTCTATGTCCGCTAATATTGAGTACATCATCTACTCTACCTGTTATGCGATAAAATCCATTGTCATCTTTTAAGGCACCATCACCGGTGAAATATAAATTGGGGTAGGTGGCAAAATAATTAGTGCGACAACGTTCATGATCACCATAGGTTGTTCTTAAAATTCCTGGCCAAGGTGCTTTCATACAAAGATTACCTTTCATTAATCCGTTCTCATCTTTTTCAGTTACTTCATTTCCTTTTTCGTCTACTAGTAAGGGTTGTACTCCGGGTAAGGGTAAAGTAGCCCAACTAGCTTTTGCTGGAGTAACGCCAGCAAGGTTACTGATCAAACAACCACCCGTTTCTGTCTGCCACCAAGTATCCACTATAGGACATTTTTTTTGACCAATATTTTCATCATACCAATGCCAAGCTTCTTCATTGATCGGTTCGCCTACTGTTCCTAATATTTTTAAGGAAGATAAATTTTTTCCTTTGATGGGTTCAGTTCCAAAAGTCATTAGGCTGCGAATAGCCGTGGGCGCAGTGTATAGGCAGTTTACTTTATGTTTTTCAACAATGTCCCAAAAGCGTCCTGCATCTGGCCAGGTGGGAATACCCTCAAACATCAAGGAAGTAGCACCTGCGCTTAATGGACCATACACAATATAACTATGCCCAGTAATCCATCCAATATCAGCTGTACAAAAATGGATATCACCTGGTTGATATTGAAACACATTTACAAAAGTATAGTTAGTCCACACCATATACCCCGCCACACTATGAACAACTCCCTTTGGTTTGCCTGTAGAGCCTGAAGTGTATAAAATAAACAACGGATCCTCTGCGTCCATTTCTTCTGCAGGAAAAGATACTACCCCATCTTTCTCAATCTGCGTTTCTGCATATTCCATTTCATCTTCCCACCACACATCTCTTCCCTTAATCATTGAAACAGGCGTACGCGTTCGGGTATAAACAATCACTCGTTTAACCGTCTTATTTCCAATCAAAGCATCATCAATGACACTTTTTAGTGGAATATCTTTTCCGCCTCTGTAGGCGCCATCACAAGTAACAATAAAGCTTGCTTGCGCATCTTCTAATCTATCAGCAATACTTTGCGCACTGAATCCACCAAATATAACACTGTGTATTGCACCAATTCTTGCGCATCCCAAAACTGCATAAGCTAACTCAGGCACCATGCCCATATAGATACAAACTCGATCTCCTTTTTTTACACCATTATTTTTTAGCACCTGTGCAAATTGACAAACTCTTTTATGTAAACGAGCATAGGTCACTGTTCTAACTCTTTCCTCTGGATTATTGGGTTCCCAAATAATAGCTGGTTGATCGGCCAAGGTAGCTAAATGCCGGTCGATACAATTTTCTGCAATGTTTAGTTTCCCACCTTTAAACCATTCAATTTTTGGTTCAGTGAAATTCCAATTTAACACGCTCTCCCATTTTTTTCTCCAATAAAAATTGGCAGCAATATCTCCCCAAAACTTTTCTGGATCTTCCACACTTTTTTTGTACTCGCTTTGATACTGCTCTAGTGACTTAATCTGGTAAGCGTATGACATAGTAGAATTTAATTTATTTGTTAGCCTTCTATCCAATGAATATATTTATCAAAATTATTAAAAAGCTAACAGTTATTTCAAACTTAAAATACAGACATGGTTTTATCAGACGGAAAGGGGATTGGGAAGGTGATATTTTCTTCCTCTCTCGGCACTTTAATTGAGTGGTACGACTTCTATATTTTTGGGATGCTGGCCAAAACCATTTCTATTCAGTTTTTTCCTGAGGGCAATGATACCGCTGCTTTATTAAGTACGCTAGCGATTTTTGCCGCCGGATTTTTAGTTCGTCCCTTTGGCGCGTTGGTATTTGGCAGGTTAGGTGATATGATTGGGAGAAAATCTACTTTTTTATTCACGCTGGTTTTAATGGGCGGTTCTACCTTTCTCATTGGGCTGATTCCAGGATATCGCACTATTGGAATAGCGGCTCCTTTGCTAGTACTTTTATTAAGACTCATACAAGGTCTTGCACTGGGAGGAGAATATGGAGGTGCGGCAACTTATGTTGCTGAGCATTCACCAACCAATAAAAGGGGCTATTATACTAGTTGGATACAAACAACTGCTACATTGGGTCTATTTGTAGCACTCGGCGTTATTATGTTGGTAAAATCAAATATGTCGGATGCCTCCTTTACATCAGAGTGGGGCGGTTGGCGCTATCCTTTTTGGATTTCTATTTTACTGGTAATCGTTTCAATTTATATCCGCTTAAAGATGAGCGAATCTCCTTTATATACCAAATTGAAAAAAGAGGGAAAAGCTTCCTCAAATCCTTTGAAAGAAAGTTTTGGCAATAAAGCGAATTTCAAAATGGTATTGCTAGCCTTGTTTGGCGCCGTTATGGGCCAAGGAGTAGTCTGGTATACCGGTCAATTTTATGCGCAGTCTTTTTTAGAAAATACCGTGAAGATTGAGTTTATGCAGAATAGAGAAATTATGTTGTGGGGTATCGGATTGGCTACCCCTTTCTTTTTAGTATTTGGCGCATTAAGTGACCGCATCGGTAGAAAATGGATTATGCTTTCAGGTATGTTATTAGGGGTTATTTTTTATCGACCCATTTTCAATACTTTTTTAAAAGACACCAATGTAAAAGAATGGAAAAAGATGGAGGGTGATGCTACTCCTACAATAATCAGTAAAGAAATATTGAAAGTAGATAGTATAACAACTGGAAATGAATTAGCGCTGGTAACGCATTCAAAAATAAAATGGCAATCACAGCAAGGCACTGGATTCACTGAAACTAGAGCAGACAGTATTTTAAATGTTGGAGCAACACCTAGCGTAACGAAAGAAGATAGCAAACCAGTTTTTACAGATAAAAAACTTTCATCTCCAATGAAATGGAAATTTATTTCCTTGGTTTTTGTAATGATATTGTTTGTAACAATGGCCTATGCGCCTATTGCTGCGTTTTTGGTAGAATTATTTCCTACTAGAATTCGATATACTTCTATGAGCTTGCCTTATCATATTGGTAATGGAGTATTTGGCGGATTAGTACCTTTTATCGCTACCTTACTTTCTGCTAGTAGTCCAACGGATCCATTGGTTGGACTTTGGTATCCTATTTTAATTGCAGCTCTCTGTGTAGTAATTGGCACTTTTTATCTTACCAATAAGATTGACAAAAATATCAACGATTAAAAATTCTAAACATGAATAGTTTAAAAAAGATAATGGGTTTTTTCTGGATGACACTTGCTCCGATAGTCATTTATTTGCTAGTAAGATCAGCCCTACAAAACATTGATAGCACTGGTACAAAAGATATCAATAAACCAGTTCCTTGGATTATCATCATTACCATATTTACTCCAATCGCTATTGGCTTGATGATTTTTGGTTACTATTCTTTGAAAGGGGAATATGATCATCTTCCTGAAAGTTCGGATGACTTGTAAATAATTTTCATTCATCCGCTATCCTTTTTTTAATTTTGCTAAAACAACTTTCATTTTAAAGAAAAATAAATACTTATTATGTTAATGCATCAAACAATGAGGTGGTATGGGCCGAAAGACCCTGTTAGTTTATCTGATATTCTACAGGCAGGCTGTGAGGGGGTTGTAACTGCACTGCATCAAATACCTGTGGGAGACATTTGGCCCGTGGAGGCCATCATGGAGCGTAGGCAATTGGTAGAATCAGGTGGATTAACCTGGACGGTAGTGGAAAGTTTACCAGTGAGTGAGGATATTAAAAAGAATAGCGGCGATTATTTACTGCATATTGAAAATTACAAACAGAGTCTTCGCAATTTAGCAACCTGCGGAATAAAAGTAGTGACCTATAATTTTATGCCAATTCTAGATTGGATGAGAACAGATGTTTCTTATACAATGAAAGATGGCAGTAAGGCTTTGTATTTTGAAAGACTTGCATTTATTGCTTTTGATTTGTATATGCTGAAAAGGCCAGGTGCTGAAAAAGATTATACTGCTGTTGAAATTAAAAATGCAAAAGACAAATTCGATTCCATGTCGGCAGAGGAAAAGGAAAGGATTTTTAGTAATACCTTGATGGGATTACCAGGCAGTGTTGTTTCCTTTACCCCAGAGCAAATTTTAGCAGCATTAAAAACCTATGAAGGCATTGATGCACAAAAATTAAAAAAACATTTATTTAGTTTTTTAGAACAAGTTGTTCCTATTGCAGAAGCCTGTGGATTAAAGATGGCGATTCATCCAGATGATCCACCCTATCCAATTTTGGGACTACCTAGAGTAGTAAGTACTGAGCAAGATGCGGCTGAAATTATTAATGCGGTACCTTCTGTTGCCAATGGATTATGCTTTTGCACTGGTTCTTATGGTGCCAGAAAAGATAATGACATACCTGCAATGTTGAAACGCTTTGGAGATCAAGTACACTTTTTGCATTTACGCAATACGAAGCGCGATGAAGAAGGAAACTTTTATGAAGCAGATCATTTAGCAGGTGACACAGATATGTATGAAGTGGTGAAAGAAATTTTCAATATCCAAAAGAGAAGAAATATTTCCATTCCAATGCGACCCGATCATGGTCACCAGATGCTAGATGACTTAAAAAAAGTCACCTACCCTGGTTACTCTGCTATTGGCAGACTAAGAGGCTTAGCTGAATTGCGTGGGTTGGAATACGCCATTAGTAAAAGTAATAGCTAATTTTTTAGACGCTGTTTATTTCACTTCAGGCAATATCGATTGATAGATGATATCCTGAATGGTAGTCCTTATATTCATTTTTAATAGTAAGGTATTGTCGCTACTTGGGTTTATCCGATTGCTTAAAAACACATAGACTAATTTTTTTGCCGGATCAGCCCAAGTACAAGTGCCAGTAAATCCAGTATGGCCGAAAGTGAGTGGCGACGATGCTATGCAAGGATAAGGATCAGGACGCGTTGGATTATCTTTCTCAGGTTTATCAAAACCATATCCTCTTCTACTTTTAGCACTGTGATATGCGGTGAAAAGATCAACTGTTGTCTTTTTTAAATACTGTTTACCATTCATTTTTCCACCATTGAGTAGCATTTGCATAATAACTGCAATATCATAAGCATTACTAAATAAACCTGCATGGCCTGCCACTCCTCCAAACATAGCAGCTCCTGGATCATGCACATCTCCTTGTATCAACTGCTTTCTAAAAATATTTTCATTTTCTGTAGGCGCTATCTGATTCAAGGGTAGATATGCTCTCGGTTTAAAACCTGCAGTGGTTAATCCGAGCGGTGCATAAAATTCCTTTTTTACAAATTCATTGAGCGGCATGCCACTGATGGCTTCTACGACTTTACCCAAGTAAATAAAATCATTATCACTATAAACATATTTTTTTCCTGCGGCAACCGGACTCATTAAAATCCTTTTGTATAATGTGTCTTGCCAATCTTTGCGAATAAATAAATTATCCGCTACTCGAATGCTGAAGGAGTCAGATGGATGAGTAGAATAAAAATCTGGAAGAGGTTTTCCTTCTGCATCAATCGTTTCTTTGTAAAAAGGAATAAATGCTTTTAGTCCAGCTTGATGTAGCAAAATATTTTCGATTAACAATTTGCCTTTACTAGTTCCTTTTACGCGCGGCAAATAATATCCTAAGTTTTTCTTCAAATTTATCTTCCCCTGTTCATACAATTTCATTATTGAAATAGTAGTGGCACAAATTTTAGTTACTGATGCCATATCATACACCGAAGAAGTATTGGTGGTAACTAAACTGTCATAGCTGTAATGACCGAATGCTTTGTTATAAGCAATCTTTCCATCCTTTACTACTAGCACTACACAGCCAGGAGTAGCGCCCTTGCTGATGGCAAGGTTAGCAACAGAGTCAATTTTATTGAGTTGCATTGAATCAAGTCCAACCGTTGCAGGACTTACTGCTGGCAAGGATGGAATGGCAGTCATAACGCCTGTTCCATAGGGATAGGCTTCGCATACTGTTACAGGTAGTTTTCCCTTTGCGTAAATTTTTCCTTGCAATAAATCAGCTGCTGCATTTTGAGTAATGGCATCATCTTCATAACAGGCGACCAAATTTTTTGCACCACAGAAATTTTTAATAGCATATGGATTTCCAAATACAAAAGTGCTTGAATTCGTTTGTTCTTGTAATTGCTTAACAAGGTCTATGGCAAAAGGACTAATGCCAAAATTATTTGCAGGGACACGCTTATAATTGTGAATTCCAATAATGACTTTTTGGTATCGCTCTTTAATTAGATAAATCGTCGACAATATCCTGTTGGCATCTTGTAAATTATTAAAATAAAAAGCGTCGGCATTATAATCAGCTTGTAATCGTTTGGCAAAATCATTGGCTTCTTCAATTCCGATGCCAATAAATGCTATGGCCTCTTTTGAATTATTTATATCTTTTTTCAGCGGAAAAAAATCACCATTACTTTTGTTTACAACCGTGATAGCATTTTCAGCCACTAACTTTCTCATGCCACTTACTTTTTCATTTAAATCAGCCGTTAAGTTTTGGGTGTTGATAGGCTGTAATTTTGAAAGACCGTATTGGTATTTTGCTGCTAAAACTTTTTTGCAATGTTGTTCAATTTCGACCCAACTTAATTTTCCTTCTTGAATAGCAATTTTTATTTTTTCAATTGCAATAGGTACATCTCCAGGTAAACAAAGCATATCATTGCCTGCAATCAGCGATTGAACAGCGGCCTCTTCATTGGGGAAGAATTTTTTTACCCCTTGCATTTCTAACGCATCGGTGAAAGTTAGTCCCTGGTAATCCATTTTATTTCGCAATAGTCCAGTTACATTATTTTTTGAAATAGAGGTAGCCATGTTCAAACCACTGTCAATAGCGGGTACAAATAGATGGCCAATCATTACACTGCCAACACCTGCTTTAAAAATTTCTTGGAATGGATAAAGCTCTGTTGACTCAAGTTCAGCCATCGATTTATTAATCACTGGAAGATCAAGGTGAGAATCAACCGCTACGTCACCATGTCCTGGAAAATGTTTTGCGCAAGCCATTACTCCCATGTCTTGAAGGCCTTGCATATACTTAGTGCCAAAGAGGGCCACTTTATATTTATCCTCACCGAAACTACGATCGTTGATTACAGGATTTTCAGGATTATTATTAATGTCCATCACTGGTGCATAATTAACCTGAATGCCTAGACGCTTACATTGTTCTGCAACCGTTTTGCCATATTGATAAATAATTGCAGCATCTGAAACAGCTCCTAACATCATCTGGTGGGGTAAGGGTAGTACGCTATCAATCAGGCGCATGCCTACTCCCCATTCCGCATCTATACAAATTAATATCGGTGTTTTAGAACTGCTTTGTAATCGGTTAATGATATTGGCTTGTTTAACAGGGCTTCCTTGAAACAGGCAAATACCGCCGATATTATATTTACTAACTAGACTATCCACCATCTCTTCGTAGAAAATAGCATTCTTGGTTTTTGCATCGTAGGCAGATAATCTCACCACCATTAATTGCGCTATCTGCTCTTGCTGACTCAAGGTCTTGAAAACGCTATCCACCCATTTAGCTTTCTTCTTCTGCAACTTGATTGAACTATTTTGTGCAGACAGATTGATGGGCAATACAAAAAGCACTAGTAAACGGAGTAAATAATTTTTCATCGTAATATGTCAGGTATATAATTTCACAAATTAGGAAGATTTCAAGAGTTATTCCCTAGTAATATTTTTTTAACTTTTGGCAGGGTGATTTTCATTAAAAACAAAGCTAAAATGGGGAAAATATGGATTACTCATTCCCCTAATTTCTACGTAATTTTACATCCAACAAAGAATTTATTTTGCCTGATATCATTCAATTATTGCCAGATAATATAGCGAATCAAATTGCTGCTGGAGAGGTTATACAACGTCCAGCTAGTGCCGTAAAGGAGCTACTGGAAAATGCGGTAGATGCTGGTGCAAATGAAATTAAATTAATTGTCACTGATGCCGGAAAAGCATTAATACAAGTGATTGATAACGGTAAGGGCATGAGTGATACAGACGCTAGAATGTGTTTTGAAAGGCATGCTACTTCCAAAATAAAAAATATTGAAGATCTCTTTCATATTAAAACAATGGGTTTTAGAGGGGAGGCGCTGGCCAGTATTGCAGCAGTAGCTCAAGTAGAGTTAAAATCTAAAAAAGAAGACGAATCTATCGGCACCTATATTGAAATTGATAATAGTGTAGTTAAAAAGCAAGAGCCGGTTGCGATGGAGCGAGGAACGAGTATTGCTATGAAGAATCTTTTCTTTAATGTTCCTGCCCGTCGAAATTTTTTAAAAAGCAATCCCTCCGAACTCAGACATATCATGGATGAATTTATCCGTGTGTCTATGTCATTTCCGGATATCTTTTTTTCGCTTACTAGTAATGGACAACAAGTTTTTCATTTAGAGCGAGCTACGTTGAAACAAAGAATTGTACAGATATTAGGAAACAGCTATCAATCAAAATTGGTCACTGTAGAGGAACAAACAGACTACATGAATATCTATGGCTTTGTAGGAAAGCCAGAAACAGCAAAGAAAACAAGGGGCGATCAGTATTTTTTTGTCAACAATCGATTCATTAAAAGTGCTTATCTAAACCATGCGGTAATGGGAGCATTTGATTCCATGATTGCAAAAGATAGTTTTCCGATGTACACTCTTTTTATAGATTTGGATCCTGCGCAGTTGGACATTAATGTGCATCCTACCAAACAGGAGATTAAGTTTGAAGATGAAAAAATTGTTTATGCATTTGTACAAAGTGCGGTGAAGCATGCGCTGGCTCAATTTAGTATTTCACCTACGCTAGATTTTGAATTAGATCCTAGCATTCAGCAATTGGATGCAGTTAGTAAGCCATTCACCGATGAAAAAAAATCTTCTGTAGCTTCATCTTCTCTTTACAATACGTTTTCTCAAAAAAATCAGGCACATTTTATTGAAAATAAAAGTGAGCTAAAGCATTGGCGAGAATTTTATGAACCTGCTCAAAAGCAATCTTCCGAATTTTCATCATCCACTACCATAGAGGATTTACCTAACCCTTTATTTCCTGAAAAAAATATAGAGGTTTCTGACGAGAGTCCTCTACAACAAATTCATTCTACCTATATCCTCGTTCAAAATGATATGGGTTTTCTGGTCATTCATCAGCAAAACGCGCATGAAAGAATTTTGTACGAGCGATTTATTAAAGCGGTGGATGGAAAACCAATCGCTATTCAACAAAGCCTATTTCCGCAAACAATAGAACTAGCTTCAGCCGATGTGGCGGTCCTGACTGAGTTACTTCCGGATCTTCATTTTTTAGGCTATCATCTAGAACCCTTTGGTAACAATACTTTTGTGATGCAGGGAACTCCTGCAGATGTAGAACAAGGAAATGAGAAAGCGGCTATTGAGAAAATGCTGGAGCAGTACAAACATTTTAGCAGCGACCTAAAATACTCAAAGCGTGAAAAGTTAATACGCTCTTTAGCGTGGCAACAATCTATTAAGGCTGGTAAAATATTGACTCAAAAAGAAATGAAGTCGATTGTTCAGGAATTATTTATTTGCGACACCCCAAATATTACGGCTACAGGAAAACCTACCTATACAACTTTCAAAAAATTGGAATTAGATCGAATGTTTGGAAGATAATTGATTAGTATTTCTCTCTGATTTCGCTCAAAAATTTTTCGACGGCCCTTCTTACGGGAGTAGAACCTGTAGGATAGTGATTTACTAATACTGAAAATAGTAAGAGCTTATTCTTTTTGGTCAGCAAGATTCCGCTTATAGAACAGTGGTTACTCATGCCGCCTGTTTTAGCAAAAATAAATCCTGCATCTTTTAGGTAATAATTAGCCAGCGTACCCTGGCCGCCAGTGGGCAAAATATTTTTTAATCGATCGAGGCCAAATTCATTTTTCAATTTATTAAGTATATAGATAAAATCCTTCGGTGTAAATAAATTATACCGACTAAGTCCACTGCCATCCACCCATTTTGGTCGTTGAGGAATATCTGCCAAGTCAGTTTGCAGAAGGGTGTCAATTATTTTTTCATCATTCATTACACCCAACAATTTATTACTAACCATTAACAAGGTTTGTTCGGCAAAAAAATTATCACTTCGATACATCATCGGCCTGAACAAAGAATCGCTTGGCTGTGAGTAAATAATATTTTCCAGAGTGGTTATAGGGTCTGGTGAATTGATTGCGTTTATTTTTTTATGAAGGGTATCTTCTAATAATTTAAAAAATAAAGCAGTAGAGGGTGCGTCGCTGGTACTTGTTTTGAAAGGAATCAATTGTTCAGCAAACTTGGTAGCGGTTTGGTATTGAACTTGAAATAAATTATTCTCAAAAGGCCTTTCAACATTGAATTTTACGGCTTTTTGATTGGCAAGCGTTTTATTAAGCGATTGTATAGCAGGGGTATAAAAAAAAGAGGGAATAACAGCAAGGGTATCGTTTTGTAGATAAAATTTTGCCAAATTACCATAAATCGGCATTTCACTTCTTTCTGCTGAGTAGTCGCTTTGATAATCATCCCAAGCCCAGCCATTTCCTAATGGTGTTAAATTGCTTCGATTTGAATTTTGTAGATAGGAGTAGTTGGTTTCTTTATTTAAAAACTCGAGTACAGGTTGGTTTTTAAAATCGGGATGTAAAAAAGTAGGATCTCCTGAACCTACAATGGCAGTAAGATGATCATTGATTTTTTCGTAGCGCAAACCCACCAAACTATCCCCCAAATATTTCATTCCTGCATAAAGCGAAAACAATTTAGTATTAGAAGCAGGTACAAAATATTTATCCGCATCTAAATTGAACCAATACTTATCCGTAGCAGGCTCATAAATACTAATGCCGATATGGCCGCTACTGATGGAACTATTATTGAGTAAATCTTGTTTTGCTTGATTCGAAATTTCTTGCGAAAAAGCGCAGGTGCTAATGAATAAGAGTGGGATAAGATTTTTTAAAAAAGAATAAGGGCTATTTTGCAAACTGAATAATTTTTTAAAGAAAAAACTAGCACGCGATCCTTTGCTTTTAGATAAAAAGGTATAGGAATGAGTTGCTTTCATTACAAATATTTTGAAGGGGCTAACCGACTTAAGAAATAAATAATTTTTATACACCTACTGCTGTTCGTTCAAAAAAATTACTAACTCCGCTCTTGTTCACGAAGCCAACGTTCAGGAATTTCATTTTGGCTCGTCAATTGATAATCTCTGTAACTACAAGGTATCCATTTGTTGTTGGGTAGTTGCATCCACCATCGATTGGTTCGTCTGCTTTGTAAAAACACGGTAGGCACTTCTGCTACCACTGTATTAAATTCATTAAAATGATTTCTATCTTCAAAAGATGCTTCCTGCTTGTTACGACTTTTTCCATCAATGAAGTACCATAGCATTTGGGCTATTTGCATAGCAGTTAATTCGTTGACATCATTTTGCGGCTCATAGCCATAAACGCCAAAAGTGCTTATACGACTACTCATGCCAGCATAACGGGCAAGCGTACATGCTTCTTCCCCGGAGAAGCCGTTGGGACTTTTTTTGTTGGCAGGTGCATCGCTATATTTAATGGCATTAATATCGAAACTTAATAAGGAAGTGTTTCTTAACACAGGTTCCATTTCTTCCATACTTTCTTTTGCCACACCCACTCTATAACAATCAAACCGAAGCTTATCCATCGTTTCAATCATACGCGGATGGATGTAATAACTTTGAAATCCTATATGACTATAGTGACTAACAATGGAAGGTTCGCTGGTAAGCATCTCCAATAAAAAATTCTCACTTCTTAGGGCGCTTTCATTTCTTAGGTCAATATAGGCATCAATGCAAGTGGCTTCTACCACCATTCCTAATTCTTTGTAAGCTAAAAATTGTGCAAGAGTAATGTCATGGGTTCCTCCAAGTAGGACGACCGTCTTTTTCATTTTTATCAATTCTACCAAAACCGTTTTAATGGCGGCATAGCTATCTTTTAAAGTGGCTCCCGTTTTGATATTACCCAAATCAGCTATACTGATGTCGTAGTGCCAATAATGTAGCTGGTATAATTGTCTGCGAATAGAATCCGCCGCCTTAAAATGGTCAGAAAAAATTCCTGCTCCTCTAGTTTCCCCAATTCCAACCAATACAATATCTATAGCATCCACCGCTGGAATTTCAGTATTATATCCAACAATGTGTTTGGCCAGCTGCCCATCATTGTATCCACTATCTTCATTTAAAGCATGAATATCGATGGGGATTAAAAAATCATGGAGGTCGTACATCGGATCTAAATTTGAAGCAAACTTAGTTAAGATAGTTGAAAGTTTTACGTTGATTTACCATGGAACTTCAGTCTTTTTTATTTGGTTGACTTTAGGAACTGTTTTCTTGGGTTCCTATACAATATTTTCTATCTATTTCTATTAATTACTCGGATAATTAAAGTCTTAAACAGATCTTCAACAATTCCTTATTTTTGCAATATGGAAGCGTTATTACAAAGAATTGAAGCATTAAAGACTGAGATCAGCAGTTTCGTCGCAGTTAAAGCGGATGATACGGAAGCTTTTCGTATAAAATATTTAGGCACCAAAGGTTTGGTGAAAGAAGTGATGGGGGAAATGAAGCATGTGCCAGTGGAAAGAAAAAAAGAATTTGGCCAGCTTCTCAATGAGTTCAAGTTATTTGCAGAGGCAAAATATGAGGACTTACAAACAGTTACGAATGCTACTCAATCTAACGCGGAAAATTCAACTTTCGATTGGTCGCTTCCTGGAGATCCTTTGCGGGTAGGTTCTCGACATCCTATTAGCTTAGTTCGTAATCAAGTAGTGTCTATTTTTCAGCGTCTAGGTTTTGCCGTAGCTGAAGGTCCTGAGATTGAAGATGACTGGCATAATTTTACTGCCTTAAATATGCCCGAAAATCATACTGCTCGGGATATGCAGGATACTTTTTATATAAGCCAAAATCCAGATTGGATATTGCGTACCCATACTTCGAGTGTGCAGGTTCGCGAGATGGAGAAGGGCAAATTACCCATTCGTATTATCTGTCCAGGTAGAGTATATCGAAATGAGACCATTAGTGCTAGGGCGCATTGTTTTTTTCATCAAGTAGAAGGATTGTATATCGCAGAAAATGTATCTTTTGCTGATTTAAAACAGACGCTTTATTTCTTTGTTCAGGAAATGTTTGGTAAAGATTTTAAAGTTCGTTTTCGACCTAGTTATTTTCCTTTTACCGAGCCAAGTGCAGAAATGGATATCAGCTGTCTGATTTGTGGAGGAACAGGTTGCAATGTATGTAAGCATACCGGCTGGGTTGAAATTCTTGGCTGTGGAATGGTACATCCTAATCTGCTAGAAAATTGTGGTATAGACAGTAACAAATACACCGGCTTTGCATTTGGTATGGGAATAGAAAGAATCACCATGCTGAAATATCAGATAAAAGACTTGCGATTATTTAGTGAAAATGATGTGAGGTTTTTAAAGCAATTCTCTGCAGCTACTTAATTTAATTTCTTATCCAACTACTTTTTATCAGCTTCCATTTTTTACACTATGATTTTAGTTACCGGTGGTGCAGGTTTATTAGGAAGCGAATTGATTCGCCAACTGCTCTCGCAGGGAAAAAAGGTAAGAGCGATTTATAATAAAAGTCTGCTACCTGATTTTAATTCGGAATTACTAGAGCAATTTCAATGTAATATTTTAGACGTGGTTGGTTTGGAAACTGCCCTGCAAGGCGTTCAAGAAGTTTATCATTGTGCAGCAATAGTCAGTTTTGCTCCATCGAGTAAGCGTGATTTATTTTCTATCAATATTGAAGGCACTGCTAATGTAGTGAATGCAGCCTTAGCGGCAGGTATTAAAAAAATGGTACACGTTAGCTCTGTAGCAGCATTGGGGCGAATTAGGGAGGGAGAGCCGATCACCGAAAATATGAATTGGACAGAGGAGACTAGCAATAGTGTGTATGGCCAAAGTAAATATTTGGGTGAACTAGAAGTGTGGCGAGGTATTGGTGAAGGACTCAATGCAGTGATCGTAAATCCAGTTATCATACTAGGTTGTGCAGATTGGAAATCAGGAAGCGCGCAAATATTTAAAAGTGTTTATGATGAATTTCCTTGGTATACTGAAGGGGTTTCAGGCTTTGTAGATACAGGCGATGTTGCCAAGGCAATGATTGCTTTAATGCAAAGTGATATTAGCAACGAGCGTTTTATTATCAGTGCGGAAAATAGGACTTACCGACAGGTATTTAATTGGATTGCCGATAGCTTTGGCAAGAAAAGGCCTCATAAAAAAGTAACCCCATTGATTGCTAAAATTGTGTGGAGGCTAGAGGCAATCAAGAGCATGTTCTCTGGTAAAAATCCTTTAGTGACCAAAGAAACCGCCACTACTGCACTGGCAGAAGTGACCTATAATAATGAGAAGCTGTTAAATTTTTTACCTGATTTTAAATACACCTCGATCGAATCGGCTATTGATTTTACTTGCAAACAAATGTTGCTAAACATTAAAAAAGGGTAGAGGCTAAATTTATATAATGGGGCAGCATCGAATGTTAGGTTCATTTACCCCTGAAGTAGACTGGATTCAAATCTTGAAATAGATGGACTGAAAACTCTCTAATGTAAATTAAATTGTACGGTTTTTATAGATGACTGAGATTTCTTCTTCTTACAATACAATATTCTTTCTAAATTTTTTATATTTCTTAATAAGATCAGCCGTGTATGCTTTTTTATTATGAATCATTACACTTCTAGCTTCTTTAGTATAAGTAGATCCTAAATAATCAAAGTAGTTTTTAGAAGTAAAAATTGCCATTTCAATCATTACCGGCAAGGCATCTAAACCTTTATCTTCCATTAAATAGTAGATACTCTTTTTATTGGTAATGCCTGATTTTTTGACAATAAATCCAAGCTCTTCTAACTTTTTCAATCGATTAGAAAGCATTTTACTGGGCATCTTTTCTGGCGATTCTTTGAATTCACTAAAAAGACATTTGTACCCCCAAATCATATCTCTTAGGATTAAGAGAGTCCACTTATCTCCAATAATATCTAATCCTGTTGCAACAGGACAGAGTGATCTAAATTCAACAGGGTTTATGGTAGTGCTCTTTGTCATTATATAATATGCAAAATTACAATTTATAATAGTACATCTGTTAACAAAAGGCGATTTTGTAGTTATTTTTTAGTTAAAGGGATCTTGAATTGTACTACAATAGGTTGACAGTTTTATGCTGTATAAAACCTCCCTTTTAAATCGGGGAATTACCGATTTTTAATGAATTATAGATTATTATAAATCTATCACCGCTCTAGTTTGAAATTCTTGTTTGTATTCGGTCTTTTAGCAGCATTAGCTACCTTATAACCCGTTCTATACATCCAGTCGGCCATTTTTTTCAATTTTGGGTAATTGATATTTTCGGCATTATCTAA
The DNA here is from genome assembly GCA_030831945.1 of Ferruginibacter sp. Classification (GTDB taxonomy): domain Bacteria; phylum Bacteroidota; class Bacteroidia; order Chitinophagales; family Chitinophagaceae; genus Ferruginibacter. Next base: position 51,041 of record JAURKC010000006.1, on the reverse strand, counting down.
AGGGGTATGGTAGTCGTCATGTAACAAAGAAGTATACATGATAGCTGGAATGCCTAAACGTGCATAAGGCAAATGATCGCTTCTAAAATACCAACCTTCTAAATGCGTAACCTTGTCATAGGTGGTGTCTAATTTAAATTTCGGACCTTCATTGTTCGCATCATTCACCATTTTGGCAAGATCATCTGAATTGCGATGGGGTATTTGCGTACCTAACACTGCAGCACTATCGATATGATTTCTTCCAATCATATCTCCGTTTAATACCGCTACAATACTTGTTATTGGAACCGTAGGATGAGTAGTAAAATACCTAGATCCTAAAAGCCCTCTTTCTTCTGCACCTTGAATTACAAAAAGAATAGAACGCTTTGCAGGATGTTTTACAAAAGCCCTTGCATTGGCTAGCATAGCCACATCAACACTTCCATTGTCATCTGCCCCATAATAAGTTGAGTCGTTATTAATCGCATTACGAATACCATGCGCATCTTGGTGTCCGCTATATAATAAGTATTCAGATTGTAAGGTAGGATCAGTGCCGGCTATCTTGCCAATAATATTAACAGATGGGTAAGGATATTTTTCAACAATTAAATTTGCTTCAATATTCACACTGCCATTAGTAAATATATTTTTTGCATTTTTATGTAACCACAAAACAGGCACTTTTGTATTTACTGTTGAATTGGGCCCACCTTCAATATCGAAGGTTCCTCTTTTAAAATTCTCATTGGCATCATCCCATGCTTTTTCTGCAATATCATCTGCAACTATAATAATAGCGATCGCCCCTCTTTTTATTAAAGGCATTGCATATTTATTCAACACACTTCTACTGTATCTCCAAGTGGGTAAAGAAATATTTAGATTAATGCCCATAGCCGAAGCTTCAAAAGCAACTACTTTATTTTTTACATCAACGTTATTCGTGTCTATATTCATAGCGTTGCCTAAATAGACAATAGGAGCATTAAGATTGATATTGGCCATTTGTCCAACACTAATGTCTTTCCATAATTTAAATGCTGTGTTTTGTATACGAATGAAAGAGTTGTCTGCGATTCGATTGCGCCACATGGTAAAAAATTGTAAGTAGGTACCATCATCACCTGCAGGTAATAAGCCGATAGACCTATATTTTTCAGCTAACCACACCGAAGCCTTTAATTCATCTAGTGTACCTGCAGATCGGCCTTTAAAATGTGCATCTGCAAGAGCATATAAATCTTTTTTTAAATCTGCTTCTTTTATTAAATCCAATCCAGGTGGATTTGTTTTTTGAGCAAATAAGTATAGGCTAAAAAAAAGCATCGAAGAGGCTAGTAAAAGTTTTTTCATAATAAATGATTTAAACACTTTAGTCAATTCTAAAGTTAGAATAAATAGGTTAAAATAGAAGCTATAAAATATCCAATAGTGGGAATTAGTATTTCCGTAATAGTTCTTCTAAAATGGCAAGTTTATACAAGGGTCAGTTTGAAACCAGATTAATCAATGGGTTTACTCTTTATCTAAGCCTAAGAAAAATACCCCTTCAAAGCTTTTTTCATTTAGTTGTAATAATATACTTGAGGATAATATCGTAAAAGAAAAGCAGACACTAAAAGCCTTCATTTTCTAAAAATCTTATTCATAACGCTAAACCTAGCCCTTCATCACCTTTTCCCAAAGCTGTGGGATTCTTTTTATCCATACCAATTCCCTTTTGGCAACACTTGCTTCCTGGGCAGGGGTGCCCCAGTAGGTTTTATTTCCTTCCAAAGTCGCAGTTACCCCCGATCTGCCTAATAAAACGGCATTTTCTCCTATAGTAAGGGTTTTATTGACTACCACTTGGCCCCATAGCGTTACCCCGTCTTTTATATCTACACAGCCTGCTACTAGCACATGAGCCGCCAAAAGGCAGTTTTTGCCTATTACCGTATCGTGACCAATATGAACGGTATTGTCGAGTTTAGTCCCACTGCCAATGACCGTATCGCTGCTTACCCCTCTATCGATGGTACAACCGGCCCCAATTTCTGCAAAATCCTCAATAATTACCCTTCCACAACTAGGCATTTTGGTGTACCATTGTTTCCTGTCTTTTTTGGTGTTATAATAAAATGCATCACTGCCAATTACGGTGCCCGATTGAATGATTACCTGATCGCCAATTTTGCAGTTGTCCATGATCGTTACATTGGGATAAATGATTGAATTTTTTCCTATAGTAACCTGATGACCTATAAATGTATTGGGATAAATAATACTTCCTTCTCCAATAACCGCACTATCACTAATTTGTTTTTCGGAGGGAGAAAATGGATTGAAGTGATTGACAATTTTGCAATATGCTTCAAAAGGATTGTCGACTAGTAATAAAGTTTTATTTGCAGGACAATCTGTTCTTTTATTGATAATAATAAATGATGCAGCACTATTAATACATTTATCATAATATTTTGGATGATCCACAAAAACTAAATCGCCGATTTCAACTTTATGTATTTCATTGATGCCTGTTGCATCACCATTTTGCTTACCAATTATTTCGGCATTAATAAATTCAGCGATCCAACTAACAGAAACAGGTGCGGGAAATTGCATATCAATTAATTTTCCCAAAGGTACATTGCTTTGGTTTTAATGGCTAAATAAACAAATTTTAACCCCATTTGGATTAAAATCAACGGTTTTGAAAAAAATATTTCAATCTTTTTTTAGCCCCAATTTCCTCTAAATTGGTAAGTTTTTTTTACTGAAAATTAGCGCTCCAATAGAGCGAAGCAAAGAAATTATTACAAAAATATTTTTTATTTGAAATCAATGTAATACCAGTAAAATCAATACTTTCAATCAAAAGCAGTTTTATTTTTTATTTCTATTGCACTTCCATTCAATGACAAAAACTGTCTACCAGTTATGGAAATCTACCTCTTTTTAAGCGCCCCTTATCCACAGCCAAAAAATAAATGTTGATAAAATTCTTTGAAATATTTTTTTTGATAGGGAAAATTCTTTTTAATATTGTGTAGGGAAATTATATTTCCTAGTACTTACTAACCCATATATATATAAAGCCCGGCTCAAAAATGTCGGGCTTTGTTATTCTTAGGAATGTAAAATTGCATTCGTTCTGTCACTACCTTTACTTTATTAATAACATCCTTTAACTTAATTTTCTTGGAATTTTACTGCATAATTTACAAGCCGTTTAATGTTTTATCTCAGTTTACTTCTGGAGAAGGCAAGCAAACATTAAATGATTTTTTTGATGTTCCACAAGATGTTTATCCTGTTGGAAGACTCGATTATGATAGCGAAGGTTTATTAATATTGACCAACGATAAAAAAATCAATCACGATTTATTGAATCCAATGTTTGACCATATGCGAGAATATTGGGTACAAGTAGATGGTGAAATGACAAACGAAGCAATAATAAACTTGCAAAATGGAGTGGATATAACGGTAGAAGGAAAGTTGCACCGTACTAAAAAATGTAAGGCAGTTTTATTTAAAAATCCACCCGTAGTTCCTGAAAGAAATCCACCGATTCGTTTTAGAAAAAACATCCCCACTTCCTGGGTCAAAATAATACTTTCTGAGGGTAAAAATCGGCAGGTTAGAAAGATGACCGCCGCCGTCGGCTTCCCTACCCTTAGACTCCTTCGCCATAGAATAGAAAAATGCTCCATTGAAGGGCTTCAACCAGGGGAAATGCGTATTTTAACCCGAGGAGAAATGTACCAATTCCTTTTCCCTCATAGAAATGAAGGGCCGAAAGCCTAAGATTGGCTATTTTTCATATAACTTGTAACTAAATTTTAAAACAAACCCCTCTTTTATAATGCTAAAATCAATGACCGGTTTCGGTAGGGCTGAACAAACGGTAAATGACAAGACTTTTTTGGTAGAAATTAAATCTTTGAATGGAAAACAGTTTGAAATGCAATTGAGGCTACCGCCCTTGCTTCGACCTTATGAATTTGACATCAGAGCTATTTTGCAAGAACAATTAGTAAGAGGTACCATAGATTGTATGATCACCATTAAACAAAATGGGACTTCAAAGCCAGTAAATATCAATACAGATTTAATCAAAGCGTACTATCACCAGATTGAAACTCTGGCGGGCGAGTTAAGTATCGATACCAATTCTGTTTTAAGTGCATTACTTCGCCTGCCGGAAGTAGTAACTCCTACCAACGATGTATTAAATGATAAGGATTTTGAAGAATTTAAAAAAGTATTACAAACAGCCCTTAGCGAATTAAATAAACACCGCGAAGAAGAAGGGGCAAGTTTGGAAAATGACCTAATCAAAAGGATTAATAATATTAATGCCCAAGAAGAAGCAATCGTTTTACTAGAGCCTAATCGGATGAAAAGGATTAGGGAGGAGATTGTGCAACTTTTGGAAAAGCATGTGGGTAAAGAAAATTACGATGGCAATAGATTGGAACAAGAATTGATCTATTATATTGAAAAGGTAGACATCCATGAAGAACAGGTTCGCTTGAAGCAGCATTGCGACTACTTTAGATCCTTACTTGAAAACAAGGAAGAGTCAAAGGGAAAGAAATTGTCTTTTATTATTCAGGAAATAGGCAGGGAAATTAATACTACCGGTAGCAAGGCTTACGATGCAGAAATTCAGAAATGTGTGGTAACTATGAAAGACGAGCTGGAAAAAGCTAAGGAACAAATTTTAAATGTATTGTAATTAGTAAGGGTTCAAGAGCTAATAAACTATTTCAGTAATTGAAAACAGTTGCTATTTATTTTTTGTTGCTTGATTCATTTTTTAGCTTAAAAAAAATCAGGTCAAGTAAAACTGTTTTATTTTTGTAAAAATTATTTCGTGAAGGTCTATTCAAATAAATTATCTATTTTATTATTGACGGCTGTCATCTTTTGTTTAACCGCCTGTTCTACTATTGATGTTTTTGAAAAGAACACCCCCATACCGGGCCATGAATGGAACTATGCCCTGCAGCCGAAATATGATTTTACCGTTAGCGATACCGCTTCTTTTTATAATGTGTATGTCATTTTGAGGCATACGGATGCCTATAGATATAATAATATCTGGATTAATTTCGGGTCAAAGTTTGCAGGCGATACCCTACAATTCCGACGACTAGATTTGGCATTGGGAACCGATGCGAATGGATGGGAAGGATCTGGTGTAGGTGATATTTGGGAACTTAGGAAGTCCGTTACACAGGGGCCTATAAAATTTAACAAAGTAGGCACCTACACTTTTACTTTGGCGCAGATAATGAGAGAAAATCCTCTTCCCGAAATAATCAGTGTAGGGATTAGGGTGGAGAAGGTAAAGTAGCCATACTGTTTATTTTTCGAGCAATGGAACATTCAGCTGCTTTATCTGGGGTAGACATGAATGATCACTCATTTAACATTCACCATTAATAGTTAATTTAATCAATAGCATGCCTTTCTCTTTTTATAGGACCAACCGTTTGCGTATTATTATTCTCGTCTATTGGGTATTGTTAGCTTATATCATCGCTGCATTAGTTTGGTGGTTTATTGCACTCAATCGGCAAAACGTGCAAATGGCGTCGTACGAGATTTCGCAATTAAAAATTGGAAATCCAGACAACTCTCGTCTTTTACAGGAAATAGTGGATATCAAAAAGAGGAAGACTGCACAATATATTGGCGAGGGAGTTATATTCCTATTGCTCATATTATCTGGTGCCGTATTTATTTATCATGCAGTCAGAAGGCAGTTCAAGTCGGGGCAGGATCAACAAAATTTTATGATGGCTATTACCCATGAGTTAAAGACTCCAATAGCGATTACCAAACTCAATTTGGAAACTTTGTTGAAAAGGAAATTAGAAGATAGCCAGCAACAACGTTTAATTCAAAATACCATTCAAGAAGCCAACCGACTGAATGCTTTATGCAATAATATGTTACTGGCATCCCAATTAGAAGCGGGCGGTCATTCGGTGACTAAAGAAGAGGTTGACCTTTCAGAACTTACCCTTTCCTGTGTAAGTGATTTTAAGATTCGCTATCCTCAACGGCTATTCAAAGAAGAAATTGCCGCTGAAGTGTATGTAATGGGTGATAGTGTTCTCTTACAGATGGCAATCAATAATTTAATTGACAATGCGCTTAAATATTCTCCCAAAGAATCAGCGATAACAATTGTACTTCGTCCTCAGCAAAAGCAGGTTTCTTTGATGATTATTGATGAAGGAAAAGGAATTGATTTAATGGAGAAGAAAAAAATATTTGAAAAATTTTATCGAATTGGGAATAAGGCAACTAAAGAAGCAAAGGGAACTGGTTTAGGCTTGTACCTTACCAAAAAAATTGCGCTTCAGCATGGGGCAAGTATATTTGTAGTCGACAATACACCCACTGGAAGTAATTTCACCATCTTATTTACTATATAATGAATGGCAAATAGCTAACGGTTACTTGTATTTTTAATTGAAGAAAAGTACTTGATTTAAAAAATCTCTTTATTTATTTTTTTTCAAACATCAGTTATTAAATGGTAGTATGGATATAAAAAAAGTATCAATTTTATTAGTAGAGGATGAGGAAAATCTACATGAAGCTTTAAAGCTTAATCTTGAGATGGAAGGTTATGAGGTAACGAGTGCTTTCGATGGAGCTGGAGCTTTACTGGCAGTTCAAAAAGAGCATTTTGATTTAATGGTCCTTGATGTGATGATTCCAGAACTAGATGGCATTACCGTATGTGAAAACATTCGATTACAAAACAATGATATTCCTATTTTGATTTTGAGTGCCAAAAATACCAGTGCTGACAGGGTTTTAGGGCTAAAAAAAGGGGCGGATGATTATCTGACTAAGCCGTTTAATTTAGAAGAATTATTGTTAAGGGTAAACAAGTTAATTGATAAAAGCCAACGAATTTCTACTAGAAAGCCACTAGAACAAATCTATCATTTTGGTAAAAATAAAATTGATTTTCAGGCGCTTGAATGTATAACAAAAGATGGGGAGAAAATTACGCTTACCAAAAAAGAAATTATGCTCTTGAAGCTGCTGATTGAAAATAAAAACGAAGTAGTTACGAGAGAAAAAATTTTGCAAGCAGTATGGGGTTACAATGTATATCCTACTACCCGAACGATTGACAACTTTATTTTAAGTTTCCGAAAATATTTTGAAGAAGACAGTCGTAATCCACAATATTTTCATTCTGTTAGAGGAGTAGGCTATCGATTTAGCTCGAAGGGGTAGCAAGCGCTGCAGCAATTGTCATAGCTCGATTATATAGCTCTTCCATTGAATTTTCTGAGGTCATCGGCGTATATAATTGCCACTCAATATCATCTAGTAGTTGTTCAATTTGCAGGCGGGTATAAATAGCCATTCCCTGCTGATCTGCCACCGATACAATTGTTTTTTTAGAAATAGTCTCTAAAGGAATTTGAAGCCTGTCCGCTAAAAATTTTCTTAGCTCATTGTTTAAAGTGTTGTAAAACTCATTAGAATTTCCCTGTATCATTTTTTCTTCAGAGAGAGCAAAAGGGGATAAGGGCAAGGCGGTATTAAATTCAGGTAATGCAGCTGCAACTGAAGAATGAATGATTGGTTCGATTGCTGGGGTAGCTTTTTTCTTGTTTTTTCTATACCACATGAATGCTAAAATGGTAAATAAAACGGCGGTCGATATTGACACCAACCAAATAATAACTGAAAGTCCTAATGAAATATTCTCTGCTTGGGCTTTAGGCGATGGGTAGTTATCGAACACTTTTTTTCCAGTCCCTTTACTAATGGTTAGGGTTAAAGGGGTTGAATTTAATTTTATGTATTTCCCTTGGGCTACATTGAAGTAACTAAATTCAATGGAAGGTATGGTATAAGTCCCCTGTTTAGGTACCGTGAATGTATATTCGAAAGTTTTTTTACCACTAATCGGCACCGTTAACTTTTCTAACTCGTCTTTCATTTTAGGATCATATCCTTCAATTCCTTGAGGCCAATTAATTTCTGGTGATGTAACCATCGACATATTTCCTTCGCCACTGATGGTAATGATTAATTTACCCGCATCATCAGTTGTAAAATTTTTTTTAAGAACAGATACATCAAAATTGAATTTGCCTACTGCCCCTTTAAATGAGACAGGCTTATCTACTTCAGGCAAGGCCTTTACATTGATTGCAACGGGTTTACTTTGCAAGGTGACTTTTTCATCAAGCATGCCTTCGGGTGGGATAGTAGTTGGTATAAGATTGCCAAAAAATTCGTCTACCTCATTACGTTGGTTAGTAAAGTATTCTTCTTTTATAAAATGGATCGTATTATCTACTTCAGCAGATTCTAATTCCACTGCACCCGCCTGTAAAGGATACAACTGTGATTTTCGCAGCGTATAAACATTGTATTCTCTACCATTCAATCTTTCAATTGAATAATTAGTATTACCAGGCGCCATTAAATCAATAACAGAAAATCCATTAAAAGAGGGGTTCTTGGTTACGTTGCTTTCTGATTTTAGTCTGGTATATAATTTATAGGTTACGATAATCGGTTCGCCTATAAAGCAAGAGTTTTTGTTGGTAATTACTTTTAAGAATATATTTTTATTTATTTTCTGTTTTGGATTTTCACCCTTCTTTAAAATATAATCATTGAATGAAGATTGAGCAACGGGTTCAAATAAACTAGACAGCCCACCAAACCCACCGACTATATTATTAGAATTGTTACCCGATCCAATTTTGGTAACAGTCAGCGTTACGGAATTTCCTACGAGAGTTTTTCCGTCAGCTACTGCTTTAGCACCAGTAATTGAAAATTTACCAATTGATTTTGGCCGAAGGAGATAGGTGATGCCAATGTATTGTCTAGTGACACCATTATTAATTTCCATGCCACTCTCTTGATTCGGGCCACTGATCACATCAAAATCGCCTAATGCAGGAGGACTAATCTGCTCTACCTGTTTTGCATTATCAATCATTAGACGAAGGGTTGCAGTTTCTTCTTTACCGATTGATTCTGGCGAAATAGAAACTTTAAATACGGCTTGTGCAATTAAATGGCATTGGCAAATAAATAGTATGCCAATAAAAAGAAAAGCCATTTTTTTTGATTGCAGACGCATATAAATCTTCAAAAAATAATTAATAATTTAAATTAGATAGAAATTGTAAGGAGCAATTTTACTAAAATACAATGAAATAATGGCGGATTAAATTTCAACCATTTATCATCAAGGCAAGTCTCCTAATAACGGGCGTAGAATGATATCTTCTACTACTGCCTGAGCAGACAATTTACTTGCAGCTAGAATCATATTGGCAATATCACTTGCTTCCATAATACGTTGGCTGCTGTTATCAAAATCGCCCCAAGAGTCGGTCATAACGGCACCCGGATAAACGCCCATCACCTTTATTAGTGAAGGTTTCAATTCTTCTCTTAGGTTTTTGGTATACCCCATCAAAGCAAATTTGGATATACTGTAGCTTCCTCCGTTGTTGTAGGCACTCAATGAAGCGATAGAGCACATGTTTACAATCAAAGCTTTTTTGGCCTCCATCATGGAAGGTAGTAAAGTCCGAGTAAGATGATACGCACTGTATAAATTGATGTCCATCATTTTTTCCAATGCACCATCTTCCTCTTGGCAGGTGCTTCCTGGAACAAAATTGCCCGCATTATTTACTAATATATCTATTTTGCCAGAAGGGGTATTGGCAATACCTGCTAATACCCAAGCGCCAAAACTTTTAGCCTGTTCTTTCACCGACAAGTCTACCGGCTTTGCCTTAATAGTACAGGTGGGATAGGCTGTTTGTAGTTCTGCCACGGTATTGTAAAGGGCTACTTCATTGCGAGCACAAAGAAAAAGGGTAGCACCTTCGGCAGCAAATACTGTGGCAATCGCTTTGCCAATTCCTTTTGAAGCACCCGTAATAATTATATTCATATTTAAAAATTAATGTTGACTTTTATATCCCAACGATATCATAACAAAAATACTATCTCAAGTGTTAAAGGATAAATAAATTATCAATCCCTAATTTTGCCTTGATTAGCGTAATCTACTAGTGTATACTTATGAAATATAAACACCTTTTTTTTGATTTAGACCACACGCTCTGGGACTTTGACGCTAATGCAAAAATAGCACTTACAGAAATGTATTCTTTTTTTAATTTAGCCTCATTACAGGTCGCTCCTTTTGAATCTTTCTACCAACACTATTTACATCATAATCAAATCTTGTGGGATCGATATCACAATGGATTTATCACCTCCGAAGAATTGAAATGGAAAAGAATGTGGCGGACTTTATTGGAGTTTAAAATTGGTGATGAGAAATTAGCAAAAGAAATCAGTGAAAAATTTTTAGAAATATTGCCGATTCAAAAAGGGGTTTTCCCACATACTTTTGAGATATTAGATTATTTGACAGAAAAAAATTATCAATTACATCTTATCACCAATGGATTTGAAAGGGTTCAGTGGAGTAAATTAAATAATAGCGGCTTGAATAAATATTTTGGCCATGTAATTACTTCAGAAGCTAGCAATAGCCTGAAACCTAAAAAAGAAATATTCGATTTTGCTTTACGAAAAACAGGTGCATTAGTTTCGAATAGTATTATGCTGGGAGATAATTTAGATGCCGATATATTGGGAGCCATCAATTTTGGAATGGATTCAGTTTTCGTTAATCACCTGAAGGTTGCTACTGAGTTACAACCCACTTTTATTATCACCCATCTAAAAGAATTGGAAAATATATTTTAAGATAGACTATCCCATTAAGCAATAAAATTGCTAGAGATTATTTTAGACTTCAGACTAAAGTGTAGCAATGACGGTAACGCCACCTTGTACAGTTTGATTTAATTCTACATTAATTTTTGTACCTACTGGAAGTAAAAGATCTACTCGGCTACCAAATTTAATGAATCCCATCTCTGCTGTTTGATTCACCTGCTGGCCTACTTGTAAATAATTAACGATGCGTTTGGCTAGGGCTCCAGCAATTTGTTTCACCAAAATTTCAATAGTCCCTTTTTTTATCACTACAGAGTGACGCTCGTTTTCGGTAGACGATTTTGGGTGCCATGCTACAAGGTATTTACCCTGATGGTATTGATTATATACAATTTCACCACTGATTGGATTTCTATTTACATGTACATTGGCTGGACTCATAAATATAGAAACTTGCAGTCTTTTTTCTTTGAAGTATTCTGGATCTATTACCTCTTCAATTACTACTACTTTTCCATCTGCGGGGGCTACTACAGCATTTTCATTGATGGTGAGTGTGCGGTTAGGTATTCTGAAAAAGGAAATTAAAAAAAGCAATAAGCCAAAGGTTACAAAAAATAAGGTGCCAGAAAGTATGGGCAGGGAAGCACTAAAAAAGTAAAAGAAAATAAAATTTAAAATAAAAAAAATGATCGTGCCTATGGCGATACTTTGATAACCTTCTCTGTGAATTGTCATGCTCAATTAATTGAAACGCAAATATAAGCCTCCTAGCTTAGGTCAAGGCCAATTGGTTACAAAAATAATTTCAGGTATAGCCAAACAAAAGGGGTTGCAATTAATAAAGAGTCGAAACGATCTAGAAAACCACCGTGTCCAGGCATTATCGAACCACTGTCTTTAATATTAGCTAATCGTTTTAATTTACTTTCTAGCAAATCGCCCAGGGTGCCAAAAACAGCACATATTGCCGCTATTACAAAACAGCTGTTTTGAAGAGGGACTTCAAAAAAATTCGCTATCAATATCGGAAAACCAAATCCTATTATTAGTACACAGAGCACAGCACCGCCAATAGTGCCTTCCCATGTTTTTTTTGGGGAAATAGGAGAAAAAGGCGTTTTACCTATTAAAGATCCTACCAAATAAGCCATGGTATCGTTAATCCAGATGCTGAAAATAATTAATAGGGGAAGAATAATGCCTACAGTAATTTTAGAGATATCCAACCCAGTCCAATTCATTCTTAAATCAATCAGCATCAAAATCGGGAGGGTGATATAGGGTAAGCCAAATAAAAGGTACACCAGATGGTTTTTAGTATAAATTTTTTTCAAAATTTTATTAAACTCAATCCAACATCCAAAATGGACTAGGGTAAATAAGGTAAGAAAACTCCACTCATTCCATAATAGTCCAACAAGCATGACCGCTACAAATATTAAAGCAGTTAATGAACGAGTTTTTAATGTAGCTAGGTTAATGGCCATTAGAGTTTTTTATTTATAAGGATAGAAGTGATTGATTCAAAAAAAATATACTAGCGTTAAAATTATTTTAATTGAACGGCTTATGATTATTTTCTACTCCAGGCATCATTAATTCTACTCCTGGTTGATCTATTTCTTTTTCACTTACTTTATTAAAGAAAGAAAACAGACCATATAAAGCGGCAACACTTGCTAGCCCAACCCAAAGCGGAATTTGTCCATCTATTTTTGAAGGGTCAGGATGTTCACCTGCTTTGGTAAAGAGATACATGGCGGTTACAGCAAAAGCATTATTAAAGAAATGTCCAATAATATTGAGCCAGATATTTCCTGTCCGATAATAAATCCAACCTAATACAAACCCTAATGCAAATCGACTTAAAAATCCAAGGTAGGATCCATGAATGGCACTAAAAACAATGGAGGTAACTATAATAGCTAACACAGGTTTTTTAAACCATCGTGAAAGTAAATTTTGAATGCCTCCTCTGAAAAGTGTTTCTTCAAATAGGGCGGGTAAAAAAGCAATCACCACTACTGAAAGAATGTAATCGGTAAAATTATCCATTCGTGCAATTACAGCGACCTGTTCGTTGTAGGCATCTTCCGCTAATTTAAATTTTAAAAGAGTCGCTTTTGACCAGGGGAATAGAGTGGTTAATTCTTGTAAAGCACTGACTAGTGGAAGAGCAGCTAACATGATTAATATCACTACTCCTGCAGATTTTATATTACTATTATGTTTAAAGCCTAGGTGAACGAAAGGTTTTTTGTGACAGATGAAAGCATATAAAACGGTGGGTAAAAAAAACATGAAGAAAGAGGTAAGAAAGGTGATCCATCTTAATAGCGCTGCGTTTTCTGGTTTCAACAAGTTTTCCATTAACTGAGCAGAATTAGTACTCATTTTAATACCAGCATCGAGGTTCACTATGAATGGAAGAATGAGCGCAATAGCGCCGCCTATGATGAGTCCTACCCCAATTAATCCAATCAAAACTGCCAACTGATTCCAGTAATTAAAACGATTTGTAGCTAAATGCGCCATAGTGTTTGCTTATAAGTGCGTAAATTTACATCCAAAAAAGTTTATGAGTATGGTTTTCTCTAGATAGTTTACTATGCCCTTTTATTTTTTAGCAGATTAACACTAGCAACTATTAATTAACCTTATGCCATCGATCGGTAATATACAACTTCCTGAATTTCCCTTGTTACTTGCTCCAATGGAAGATGTCAGTGATCCGCCATTTAGAGCTGTCTGTAAAGACAAAGGAGCTGATTTGATGTATACTGAATTTATTAGTAGCGAAGGTTTAATTAGAGATGCCATTAAGAGCCGTCAGAAACTAGATATTTTTGATTACGAAAAACCAGTTGGTATCCAAATTTTTGGCGGAGATGAAGAAAGCCTATCATTGGCTGCAAAAATTGTAGATGTTACCAACCCTGATTTATTGGATATTAATTTTGGCTGTCCTGTAAAAAAAGTTGCGCTGCGCGGTGCCGGTGCAGGTGTGTTAAAGGATATTGACTTAATGGTGCGTTTAACCGATGCCGTTGTAAAATCGACTAGCTTACCAGTAACAGTAAAAACTCGTTTGGGTTGGGATGATGAAAATCGAAATATAGAGGAAGTAGCAGAGCGATTGCAAGATGTAGGGATTAAAGCACTTGCTATCCATGGCCGCACGCGTGCTCAAATGTACAAGGGTTCTGCAGATTGGGATTTAATAGGAAAAGTAAAAAATAATCCACGTATTAAAATACCCATATTTGGTAATGGAGATATTGATAGTCCTCAGAAAGCCTTGGAATATAAAAATCGTTATGGCGTAGATGGCATCATGATAGGAAGGGCTGCAATCGGCTATCCATGGATATTTGACGAAATAAAACATTTTTTAAAAACAGGCGAAATGTTGCCCCCGCCGTCTATAGAAGATAGAATTCAAGTTTGTAAAAAACATCTGCATAAATCATTTGAATGGAAAGGGCCGATCGTAGGAATTTTTGAAATGCGTCGCCACTATGCCAATTATTTAAAAGGATTACCGGGTATTAAGGATTACCGTTATCAATTGGTTACCCTTAAAACAGTCGAAGAAATTGATGCCATTCTTGATGAGATAGGAGTAAAATACGCCGGCTTCCAATTTGAAAAGACACCAATTGAATTGATCAATTATCATGAAAAATGCCCTGTATAGTCAAAAGCCAATCTAAGTGTTAGCTATAGATTCGAGCGATGACTGCGGCATATTTTTCCATTATTATTTTTCGTTTAAGCTTTAACGTGGGCGTTAGTTCACCACTATCAATTGTCCATTCATGCGGTAGCAGTTCAAATCTTTTCACCTGCTCTACATGATTGAAAGATTCATTAAAACTTTCTATTAGTTCTGTGTAAAGTGCTAACACCTTTGGGTGATTAATAGCATCTTCATTGGTAGTGAAGGGAATAGATTTTTGTTTCATCCATTCTTTTAAATTGGCTAAGGAAGGAACAATGAGTGCACCCACAAATTTTTGATCTGAACCCACAATCATCATTTGCTCAATAAAAGGCGACTCCTTCATTCTATTTTCAATGGGCTGTGGCGCTACATATTTACCACCACTTGTTTTGAAAAGTTCTTTTTTTCGATCCGTGATTTTTAAAAATTTTCCTTCTTCAAATATGCCTATATCACCTGTATGCAACCAGCCATCAATAATGGTTTCAGCTGTTAAGTCTGGACGTTTATAGTATCCCATCATCACACTTGGACCTTTTACACAAATTTCTCCGTCTGCTTCTAGTTTTACTTCTTGACCTTGAAGTATGAGTCCAACAGAACCAAACTTTGTGCCTCCTTTAAATTGGGAGTTGATGCTTATTACAGGACTGTTTTCAGTTGGACCATACCCTTCATAAATAGGAATTTTAGCAGCTGTAAAAATTCTTATCAAACGGATTTGGCATGCCGCACCTCCTGTAATGATAATTTTTATTCTATCGCCTAATGCAGCTCTCCACTTATTAAAAATTAATTTATTGGCGATGGCAAGTTGAAGATGATAAAAAATTCCTCTTTTTTTAGACACATCATATTGATCGCCTAAGGCAACTGCCCAGTAAAATAATTTACGCTTAATGCCAGTCAGTTCGGCACCCTTGCTCATAATTTTTTCATACACTTTTTCAAGCAATCTTGGAACGGTACAAAATACATCCGGCCTTATTTCTCTTAAGTTTTCAGGAATGGTTTCTAAACTTTCTGCGTAATAAATAGAAATACCTGCACACATGTACATATAAGAAGCCACCCTTTCAAAAATATGATTCAAGGGTAAAAAGCTAAGCGATCTTGAATACTTATTTTGTTCTAGAGGAAAACTTTTTACGGCGTTCAATATATTAGAAACAATATTGCGATGGCTAAGCATTACGCCCTTAGGTGTACCGGTAGTTCCAGAGGTATAGATAATAGTAGCGCAATGTTCAGCTAATATACTTGACTTTATTTTTTCTAATTGCGCTTGATCAGCTTCATTGGGAGTAGGCAAAATTGTTTTCCAAAAATCTACACCAGGTAATTCATCAAAGCTGTAGACATTCATTAGGGAAGAAACTTTGTCTCTTACGGCAGTTACTTTGTCCATAATTTCTTGGCCACTGACAAAGGCAAGTTTTACTCCAGCATCATTGAAAATAAATTCTAGTTCATTTATACTGGTGGTTGGATAGATTGGACAAAGCACAGCACCTATTTGTTGACAAGCCATATCAAGCATTAACCACTCTGATCTGTTTTTACTGATGATCGCAATCTTGTCTTGGTTTTCAACAGTCATATCCTTACCGCTAATGCCTAGCTGAATCAGGGCGATACTTAAGTTGTTCACCATAGAGGTTACTTCAGCAGTACTGTATAATTTCCATTGGCCATTTTCTTTACCTGCAATCATGTCGGGTTTTGGAAAATGCTCCAATTGGTTTTTCAAGAAATCAAATAATCTGGATTTTTCGTTCATATACAAGCATTCAAAAATTATAAAATCAATTTAGGCCAGCAAATAAGTTTGCCTCAATTCGCTAAGCTATTACTAAGTTAAATAAAAAAGCTTTCTCTGAGACAAGCTAGGAAATAAAATTAAAAATGCAGGGCTGATTTTGTAGAATCCTTAGTTGGACAAGTGGTAGTACTGACCAAATGGAACTTTAAAGACTCTGCCGGATTGAAAATTAGCAAATTCCTTGTATTCCTCTGCATGATTGGAGATCCAATTTTGATAGGCAGTTAAATTTTGCACAATACCAAATAGCCATTGATTATAGGCCTCAAACATTCCTTCTTGAATGAGTTGACGTTGGAAATCAAAAACGCGGTGGGGGTATTTGCTAGTATATTCATTTGACCAGTCAAGAACAAACCTGGTTCTAATCATGGTAAGTGTTTCGGCATTAAATTC
This sequence comes from Ferruginibacter sp., assembly GCA_030831945.1. Classification (GTDB taxonomy): domain Bacteria; phylum Bacteroidota; class Bacteroidia; order Chitinophagales; family Chitinophagaceae; genus Ferruginibacter. The sequence continues at coordinate 34,350 of JAURKC010000006.1, read as the reverse complement.
TATAGAGGAAGCAAGATTTTGTTTATTAATGGTTTTAAGAAAAGCAGTAGTAAATTTATTGGTCTCAGCGTTTTCTTTTTTTACTTCCTCTTCGGTAAATAATTTTTTATAACTCTCCAATAGGATTGACTTTATCTCAGGAGATCCTTTGCTTAAAGGTTCCATATTAACAAACACTTCTCCGTATAAAATACTCCATACATAATCTGCAGTAAGCTGATAATATTTGCAAGCGTTGTAATAATTTTTAGAATAACTAGGATCATTCTCAATTCCTTTCTCCCACTGGCGAATGGCTTCGTTATTTTTTTGTGCCCATAATAAATCACCTAATTCATTGTAAAGCGCCCCGCTTTTAGGAAATTTTTTAATCCCTTTTTTAAATAGTTTTTCGCATTCTTTTGCCTGATCTAATTGTTTGTAAAAATTTCCTGCTATCTGAAAACATTGATCATCGGACTCGTCTTTATCAATAATCGTTTTAATCACCTCAAGCCCTTTTTTATATTCTTTTTGAAAATAAAAGGACAAGGCAAGATCTTTTGTTATTTCAATATTATTAGGGTCGGCAATGGAGGCGCGCTGAAGTAATAGGGAAGCATTGTTAAAATCACTTTTTTGCATAAAGGACCTAGCTCTCTCTTGCAATTCTGTTGCAGACTGAGCATGGCTAAATTGAACCATAAAAAAAAGACTCGCAAAAAAAGGAGTAATTGGAATTAATTTCATCCCCATAAAAGTACTGATATCTGATTAAAGGATAAAATATTCATTGTTACTTTTGATTCGACTATCAAAAGATGTAGATTTCATCGATATAGTTATTCACCATTTCGATTGAAAATGAAAATTGCATAACGGGTAACAGTACTGATTTTGGTAAACTAGTTAATCAGGTGCGTAAGCAGACCGTCTCTTAACTTGGGCTCAAACCAGGTACTTTTAGGCGGCATTACATTTCCACTGTCTGCAATATCAAATAATTGCTGAATGCTAACAGGATGAAGGCTAATAGCAACAGCCATTTCACCGCTGTCTACTCTTTTTTCAAGCTCTTCCAATCCACGTATACCTCCAACAAAATCTATTCGCTGATCTGTACGTTGGTCTTTTATACCTAGAATGGGATCTAATAAATTATTTTGTAAAATAGTTACATCTAGAATTCCAATTGGATCATTGGTATAAGTATTTTCTTTAGCAGTAAGGCTATACCATTGTTTGCCAATGTATAATCCGAACTGGTGCAGATTGCTCGGCGAAAAAGCTTTCTCAGCTTTTTCAACTATAAATTGATCAGAAAGTTTTTCAATAAATGCTGCATTCTCTAGCCCATTTAAATCTTTTACCACCCGGTTGTAATCCATGATATGTAATTGATTGGAAGGAAATAAAGTAGTTAAGAAAATATTAGCTCCTTCTGTTGCCTCATTACCTAAAGCCTTTCTAACTTTTGCTGCAGACGCTGCTCGGTGATGCCCATCTGCTATGTAGGTGAATGGTACTTTAGTTTTAAATAATTCAGTGATTAGATCGATGGTTTTTGAATCATTGATAATCCATATGCTATGTTGAATACCATCTTCTGCTAACAAATCATAGACAGGATTTTTTTCTTCTTGCCATTTACTAATTACTTGGTCTATCTCAGCTACATTTCGGTAGGCTAAAAATACATTGCCCGTTTGTGCACCCGTGGTAGCAATATGGTTGATTCTATCTTTTTCTTTTTCAGGTCTCGTGAACTCGTGCTTTTTGATAAGATCATTTTCATAATCATCTACACTACTGCCACAAACTAAGCCCGTCTGACTTCTACCATTCATTATTAATTGGTAGATGTAATAGCAAGGTTTGCTTTCACGAAATAAAATATTTCTGCTGATGAAAGCGTCTAAATTATTTTTTGCTGTATCATAAACCTGCTGTGAATGAATATCAACTTCTTCTGGTAAATCAATTTCACTTTTGGTGATGTGTAAAAAACTGCTGGGGTTACCTTGAGCTTCTATTTTTGCTTCCTTACTATTGAGTACATCATAAGGTCGGGAGGCTACTTGTTTTGCATGTTGTGCCTCTGGTCTTAGCGCTCTAAAAGGTTGAATCGTGATCATCATGGAAATATTAACTAATCTAAAATGTATTGTAATTTTTATGCGTGGGCTGCAGCAAATTCTTTCATTGCATTCACTAAAACGGTAACACTACTAATGGGGAGTGCATTGTATAAAGATGCTCGAAAACCACCTACTAATCGATGCCCTTCTATACCTATTATATTTTTTTCTTTTGTTAAACTGAGAAATGATTTTTCCAGTGTTGGGTCATTCATAACAAAACAAAGATTCATTTTGCTTCTATCTGCTTTGTCAACGGTACCGCGGAAAAACGGATTTGCGTCAATTTCATTATAGAGTAAGTTTGCCTTTGCCTCATTTAGTTTTTCTATTGCTGCCACACCTCCTTGAGCCTTTAGCCAACGAAGGGTAAGCATACAAACAAACACTGAAAAAACGGGTGGGGTATTCAGCATACTACCTTCATTAATATGATTGCGGTAATCCATTATAGTTGGAATAGTACGCCTAATCTTTCCTAAGATTGATTTTTTTACTACAACCAAGTTGACTCCTGCAGGCCCCATGTTTTTTTGTGCACCTGCATATATTAAGTCGAAGCGATTGAAATCAATCACCCTGCTAAATATATCACTACTCATATCGGCTACTAATGGAATACTGGTATAAGGAATCTTTTGCCACTGACTTCCGTAAATAGTATTGTTGGTAGTAATATGAAAATAAGTTGCATCATTAGGTACTGCAAAATCTTTTGGAATAACGGTGTAATTGCTTTCTTTACCTGTACAGACTACTTCAACTTTTCCGAAAAGCTTTGCTTCCTTAATCGCTTTTGTTCCCCATACACCTGTATCTGCATAAGCGGCGGTTTCTTTATCATCTAATAAATTCATTGGAACTTGCATGAATTGAGTGGAGGCGCCTCCATGCAAAAACAATACTTCATGCTGGTCGTCTAATTGCATGAGCTCTTTGACTAAGGCCCTTGCTTCACTCATCACTGCTTCAAAACTCGCAGTGCGGTGACCTAATTCCAAAATCGACAAGCCACTATCATTGTAATTCAATACGGCCTCAGCGGCTTGTTGAAAAACTTCTTTAGGTAAAATAGAAGGGCCGGCATTGAAATTATGTACCACAGATTTCTATTGTTAATTGAAATGTATTTTTTTCAGAGTGCAAAAGTACCCATTTGATAGGTAAGTTTTAAAGGAAATCAGAAAACTTTTTATGAATTTAATGAATTAAAATTCAGAATAGTAAGCTCTTATAGGTAATTTGGCCATTTTGAGATTTGATAATTAACTGAGCATTTTTATTTTTTTAATGTGTTGAGTGCTATTCTTCTTGTTTTCCGATCATTTTGGTGCCTATTTTCCAATTTTCATTTAATATTTCAAATTCTTTAGTTTCCATTTCGGTAAAAGTTTTTTTAGTTAGACTCTTTAAGTCTGGCTGCCCTGCATTGATCCAAGCGGTATACCAAAGTGATGCAATAGAAAAAATAGATAAGCGCATTCTTCTTTCAATCATTCCTTTTAGCATTTTATTATAGGCAATGGTGAAATCGGTTGAATATTGTCGGATCAATAAACCATTGCGATTTTCGAAACTAAATTTTTGATTGCTAGGAAATGATCGAGTCAATTCACGTTCAAAGGCCAATACAGTATCGGCTGCTTGGGCACTTTCCAAAACCCTTGACCATACATAGTCTCCTACATTTTTGATGTAAGTTGCTTTGCCAATAAAAAAATTAAATTCTTTTTCTGCAAGTAATTCAGGTACTCGGCTTTCCCAAAATCCATGAATACCTTTTTGATTGCTGTGCTGACCATTGTGATTACTGTTAGCATGTAAGGGCACATGGGCATCTGCAACGTAATGCCCTATTTCTGCACTATTTTTCATGATTTTACCAAAATCTTTTTCTTTGAATGCATTGGTAAGTCTGCGCAGCATCGTTTGAATATGCCAGGGAACTATACCATATCTTTTTAACGAATCTTCACTAAATTTTTCAACTGCTTCATCCCAAGCATGAGGAAGATTGGGATAAGGGTATTGCCCATATTGATCAATATCGATATAGTGACGTGGGCCCTCTTCTATTATGGCATATCTTCTTTTGTCAGGATCTATCGCATGCGCTGAAAGAAATTCAATATTGGGTTTATACAATACCATCATCTCTGGAGGCAATAAAAAAACAGCCAGATAGTTGATTTTTTGGTGCGCGAAAAACCCCCAACAATAAGCAGTTGAGGTGGAAAGACAGCAGCTGAAAAATAAAAATAAATACTTCATTGCAAACAATTTTTTCTGTTAGCAAATGAAGAGCAGCCTAAGGCAATACTTCTTTTCTAACAGACCTTTAAATTAATAATGCTAAAGGCAGTCTGCAAGTAAAAGGAGTATAATTTTAAAAATTGTACAGCGTTATTAAGACGTTGGCGTTGTTTCAATTTCTTGATGGGCTTGAGCAAAAGGGGTATGATCTACTACATCGGTTACGCCACCGCTGACAGCAAACTTCATCGTTTGGGCAGCGCTGATATTGGTAATTGGTTTTATTCTTTCTTTAGGTATGATGTATACATTTCCTGCAACTGAATAGGCCATTGGAATGTAGACGGCCACATAATCGGTGAAACCAAATTTTTCCATATTGTCTTGCGTAATAAATCCAACCCGCCACACATCATTATCATCTACATTGGCCAATACATTCTGTGTAAATTTCTTTTTTTCACCTGCAAAGGCATCAAAAAAGTCTTTGAGGGTAGAGTAGATAAATTTAATGCCGGGTGTTTTTTCTAGCAATTTGTCAAATGCATCTACAATTTTGCCTCCTATATAGTTAGAGGAAACATATCCCACAGCAATTACTAGTAAGATCACGACTACAAAGCCAAGTCCGGTGATATGCTGCATATTTCCCTGGGTATCAGTCATTAATTGCGGCATGGCTATATTCAAAAGATTGGGTAAAATGCCATCTATAAAATTAAAAAGGCTGCTAATTGTCCAAAAAGTAATGGCAATGGGGGCCAATATTAAAAGTCCTTGTAAAAAGAACTGGATTAATCTTTTGTATCCAGAAGATTTTTTCATGAGTAGCTATTTAGAGGTTCTTTATCTTTTGAAATTTGCCAGCCTTGCATATAAATGAACTGCAATTTAGGTCTAGACTCCTTTTAGTAAAATATAAATTATACGGCAAAGTTAACCGTTTGGATAGCTAAGCATGTTCAAAAGGTTAACAAATTGTAAATATTTGCAATAGAAACTTTGGTTACATTAATAGTTTCCGTAGTTTTGCACCTTATTATGACTGAATCACCCACCGCAGAAAGGATTTTAGAAAAGGCAAACAGCTTTTTTATGCAATATGGCTTGCGCAGCGTTAGCATGGATGATATTGCGGGCAGTTTGGGTATGAGTAAAAAGACTATTTATCAGTATTTCTCAGATAAGGACGAGTTGGTACTAGCTGTCATCAGTGATGAGTTGGCTCGTAACCAAAGTCTTTGTGACCAAGACAGGAATTCCTCTTCCAATGCAGTCCATGAAATTTTCTTAGCCCTTGATAGGATAGTCTCTTTATTTGGCACCATGAACCCTTCCTTGATTTATGATATGCACAAATATCATCCCAAGGCATTTGATAAATTCCAGCAGTACAAAGATGGATATGTCTATTCTATCATCCGAGAAAATATGGAGAGAGGGATTCAAGAAGGCTATTATAGAGAAGATATCGATTTAGATATTTTAGCTAGGTATCGATTGGAAAGTATTATGCTTCCCTTTAATCCTGAATTTCAAAATAAATTAAAAAAGAATCTTGCGCAAATAGAGCAAGAGTTTATTATTCATTTTCTATTTGGACTTGCTTCAACCAAAGGGTATAGCATGATCAATCAATATTTACAAGAGAGAAATAAAACAACTAATCATGAGAAAAAATAGATTAGGAAAAGCAATACTGTCTAGTGTTGTTTTGCTTAGTGCAATGCAATCTTCAATAGCCCAAAACAAGAATGAATTTTCTGTAAAGCAGGCGGTTGATTATGGAGTAAAAAATGCTGTTCAGGTAAAAAATGCTTTGATCGACATTAAGATACAAGAACAAACCAACCGTGAAATTACCGCGGCTGCATTTCCACAAATCAATGGATCGGTTAATACGATTCATTATTTTAATGTGCCCGTACAATCCATTCCTAATTTTATTGCTCCCGCAACCTACAATGTATTACAAAAAGAAGGGGTAAAAAATGGAACTGGTAATACGATCACTATGCCTAATGGAGGAAACTTTGGAAATCTCCCGCTTCAGTTTGGAACCCCTTGGACATCTAGTGCAGGGCTTGATTTTTCACAACTATTATTTGACGGACAAGTATTTGTTGGCCTCCAAGCTAGAAGTGCAGCAATGGAACTATCCAAAAAATATTCAGAAGTAACTGCCGAGCAGATTAAAGCAAATATTTATAAGGTTTACTATCAGTTGGTAGTAGGTAAAAGTCAATTAGCAAGTTTAGAAGCTAATATTGAACGTTTCAAAAAACTCTTGCATGACACAAAAGAAATTTATAAAAATGGATTTGCAGAGAAATTAGACGTTGACAAATTAGTGGTACAACTTAATAATCTTACTACCGAAAGAGAAAAGGTAATCAACCAACTGTATGTTGGTAATGCGGGGTTGAAGTTTTTAATCAATATGCCTCAAAAAGAAGAGTTGGTGTTAACTGACTCTTTAACAGAAAGCGAATTGAAATCCAATATCATGGAGGAGAGTATAAATTATGCGGATAGAAAAGAAATTCAGTTATTAACGCTTGCTTCTAAAATGAATGGGTATAATGTTAAAAGATATAATTTAAGTAGAATACCTACGGTAGCTGCTTTTGGCTCTTATTCAAAAAATGCGCAACGTAATGCGTTTAACTTTTTTGATAAGGGAGATTGGTTTACTACCTCATTGATTGGCTTAAAAGTTGCCGTCCCTATATTTGATGGATTTGCTAGAAGGTCAAAAATCGCTGGTGCCAAATTTGCTCTTGATAAAACAAATAATAGTTTAGCGCAGGCGAAAGAAATGATGGATTATGAAGTAATTCAGGCAAGAACAAAAATGAAATCTGCTATCCTTACAGCGGATGTACAAAAACAAAACATACAATTAGCTGAGGATGTATTCAGAATTACTCAAAAGAAATATACCGAAGGTTTAGGTAGTAATCAAGAAATATATAATGCTCAAACAGAATTAAAAGTTGCTCAAAATAATTATTATGGCGCATTGTATGACGCTATTTCAGCTAAAATCGATTATTTAAAAGCAGCGGGAAAATTATAAAAAAAGTAGTAATTAACCACTAATCATAAATAAAATAACAATAGATGAAACAATATTTAGTATTAAGCTCTTTAGCCATTATGTTATTATCTTCTTGCGGAAGTAACAGTAACGAAAATGGATTGGCATTGGGAGAGAAGAAAGCAGCGCTTGAAAAATTAAAATCTCAAAAAGCCACATTGGATGAGCAAATTAAAAAAATGGAGGGAGAGATTGATTTATTAGATTCAACTAAGGCGGGTGCGCAAAAGCCAAAATTGGTATCTGTACAAACCTTGCAACTTGCCAGTTTTGATCATTTCATTGAATTACAAGGCAGAATAGATGCTGAAAATATTAGCATCATTACGCCGAGAGGCGCTCCAGGGCAAGTGAAAAAAATCTTTGTTCAGAAGGGTAACTATGTAAAAAAAGGACAATTATTGATGAAGCTAGAGGATGCAATAATTCGTCAGAATGTAGCGGCCGCATTACAAGGAATTGAATCTATTAAGACTCAATTATCTTTCGCAAGAAATATTTATCAGCGTCAAAAAAATCTTTGGGATCAAAATATTGGCTCTGAAGTACAGGTAATTACTGCAAAAAATAATGTAGCAGCTTTAGAAAATCAATTGAAAGCTACAGAGGAAAATGTAAAAATAATTCAAGAGCAACTCAACACGACTTATATCGTTAGTGATGTAGATGGAATTGCTAATGAAGTAAATATAAGAGTAGGAGAAATATTTACAGGGATGAGTGCTCTAGGTATTGCGCAGATTAAAATTGTAAATAACAGTCAGTTGAAAGTGATTGGAAATATTCCTGAAAATTATTTGCCTAATGTAGCTAAGGGAGCACAGGTAGAAACCTTTGTACAAGACATCAACAAGAAATTTGTGGGCAAGCTCACTTTCGTAGGTGCGTCGATTGATCCTTTGTCAAGAGGGTTTATTGTAGAGTCAAAATTACCAACAGACCCATTAATTAAACCGAATCAGATTGCACTAATGAAAATCAGAGACTATAGTGCTACTAGTGTTATTAGCATTCCAATTGGCACTTTGCAAAATGATGAGAATGGAAAATTTGTGATGGTAGCAACTACTGAATCGGGTAAAATGGTGGCTCGCAAGCGACCAATTATTATAGGATTCATTAATGGTGAAACACTAGAAGTGAAATCTGGTTTAAAAGAAGGCGATGTGCTTATCAATACAGGTTTTCAGAGTTTGTATGAAGGGCAATCTATAACAGTAAAGTAAATTTTTAGGGAATAAGCGAAGGAAGTATTCAATCTTTTTTTATTAAGGACTAAGCGAATCGGGTACTGTTCGAACATTAAAAATATTTTAAAATAATAACCACTTGCATTCCATTTGTTTTTTAGAGAAGTGAGGGTAGAGAATTCTCTTCAGCTTCTTTTTTTTGGGAATGTCATAAAATTTATAGTATGAATGTATTAGATAATTTGGCAAAAAAGTTTAAAGAGTTTGGGCCTACTACCTGGAGTATCAAAAATAAAACCTCCATTTATTTACTGACCTTATTTGTAACGATGGCAGGGGTTTATCAATTTGTAACATTGCCTAAAGAGCAATTTCCAGATATTGTAATTCCTACTATTTATGTACAGACGGTTTATGTAGGAAATTCACCTCAGGATATTGAGAACTTGGTGACGAAGCCGCTTGAAAAACAAATTAAGGGCATCACGGGTGCTAAAATTAAAAAGGTAACTAGTAGTTCTCAGCAAGATTATTCTGCCATTACTGTAGAGTTTGAAACTAGTTCAAAAACTGATGTTGCACTGCAGAAAATAAAGGATGCCATCGATAAGGCGAAAAAAGATTTACCTAAAGATCTTACGCAAGAACCAACTGCATTGGAAATTAGTTTGAGCGAGCAGCCTATCATGTATGTAAATGTGAGTGGAAATTATGATCTCGTTAGATTAGAAACTTATGCTTCGGATTTAAAGGATAAGATAGAGGAATTGAAACAGTTGAATCGGGTAGATTTAGTAGGTGCTGCTGAAAGAGAATTTCAAATTAATGTTGACAATTACAGAATGCAGGCTGCTAATGTTACTTATGATGATATTGCCAATGCAGTAAGTAGAGAGAATTTAGATATCAGCGGCGGGCTTTTAGAATTGGGGAACATGCGCAGAAATATCCAATTAAAGGGGCAGTTTAAAACAGCTACTGATATAGAGAAAGTATTGGTAAGGAATACATCGGGTTTTCCTATTTATTTAAAAGACATAGCAGCGGTAAGGGATACTATTAAGGATAGAGAAAGTTATGCGCGATTGAATGGACAAAATGTTATCACGCTGAATATAATTAAAAGGGCAGGTGAAAATTTGATTGAAACAAGTGATGGTGTTAAGGCGATTGTTAAAGAAATGCAAGAGAAAGATTTTCCTAAAGATTTGAAGGTGGTGATTACGGCAGATCAAAGTAGGCAAACTAGAACCTCCTTCCATGATTTAGTGAACTCTATTGTGATTGGATTTATATTGGTGCTGATTATCTTGATGTTTTTTATGGGGGTTACCAATGCCTTCTTTGTTGCACTGAGTGTGCCGCTTAGTATGTTTGTAGCCTTTATGTTTTTACCTGCAGCGGATATGATTGTAGGCACTCATGTTACTTTAAATTTCATTGTATTATTTGCATTGCTTTTTGGACTAGGCATTATTGTAGATGATGCGATCGTAGTAATTGAAAATACGCATCGAATTTTTATAGAAGGGAATGGAAAAATTAACGCACAAAATAGTGCGCGAATGGCAGCGGGCGAAGTATGGTTGCCAGTTTTGGCAGGTACACTCACCACCTTAGCGCCTTTTGTGCCATTACTTTTTTGGCCTGGAATCATTGGTAAGTTTATGGTCTATTTACCTACCATGCTCATTTTTACGTTGACAGCTTCATTAATAGTAGCCTTCATCATTAATCCAGTTTTTGCGGTTGATTTTATGAATCATCCAGAGGGAGAAAAGGAATCTAAAGCAGCTATATTCCGCAAACCAATTTTTTGGGTAATCGTTGTTGTTGGAATTATATTCAATATTATTGGTATGGTTCAGAACGCTTCGGTAGTAGGAATTGTAAGAGGCACAGATGTAGTTAATCCAGGAAGCATCCAACATTTTTTCGGTAATCTATTATTGTTTTTCGCCTTGTTAATGGTATTTAATAAATATGTATTAGATAAAGCCATTTATCGTTTTCAAAACAATGCATTACCATGGATAATGGATCATTATGAAAATTTATTAAAGTGGTCATTAAATGGTTGGAGGCCAGTACATCTTTTATTAGGAACTATTGGCTTGTTCTTTCTTTCTATTGTATTTTTTGGTGTACGTAAAGTGCCCGTTGTGTTTTTCCCAAAAGGCGATCCAAATTTTATTTATGTGTATTTAAAATTACCAGTAGGAACTTCAGTAAAGTATACCGACTCGGTTACACATATTTTAGAAAATAGAATTAGTAAAGTTTTAGGGGTATCAAAATCTACCACCAATCTAGTTGTGGAGAGTGTAATTGCCAATGTAGCAGTTGGAGCAAGTGATCCGCAATCAGGAGATAGAACTACAAGGAGTGAATTGGGTAGAGTACAGATTTCTTTTGTTGAATTTGAGAAGCGGCATGGTAAATCTACCGCACCTTATTTGGATGCAATTAGAAATGAGTTGAGAGGAATTCCTGGTACAGAAATTTCTGTAGATCAGGAAAGGAGTGGTCCACCAACAGAGCCTCCTGTTAATATTGAAATTACGAGTGATGAGTTTAATGATTTAGTAAAAACATCTGTTAGACTTAAAAACTACCTCGATTCAATTAATATACCTGGTGTAGAGGAACTAAAGATGGATGTGGATCTTAGTAATCCCGAGATAACGCTTACCGTTGATCGCGAAAGAGCCTTGATAGCAGGGGTAAGTAGCGCACAGATTGGAATGCAAATTAGATCTGCCTTATTTGGAAAAGAGGCCTCTAAAATAAAAGAGGGTGAGGAAGAGTATAAAATTCAAATTCGTAACCAGCAATCGCAACGCAAAAATTTAAGCGATTTGTTGAATATGGAAATTGTTTTTAGAGATATGGCAGCAAACGGAGTGGTGAAAAGAGTGCCTATTAGTAGTTTGGTTAAAGTTGATCTTACCAGTACTTTAGGAAGTGTAAAAAGAAAAAATTTAAAACGAGTAATTACACTTCGTTCGAATGTATTGTCAGGTTATACACCAACTGAAGTAAACAATCAATTGGCAAAGTATATTGAAGGGTTTACTAATCAATCTGAAAATGCTACGATACGTCAAACGGGTGAAGGAGAACAGCAAGCAGAGACAGGTGCATTTTTATCGAAGGCCCTTGTCATTGCCTTATTATTGATTTTATTTATTCTTGTTTTGCAGTTTAATTCGGTGAGTAAATCGGTCATTATATTGACAGAGATTATTTTTAGTGTCATCGGTGTATTGATTGGTTTTGGTATTACTAAAATGGAAGTCTCTGTAGTCATGACGGGTATTGGTATTATTGGTTTAGCAGGAATAGTAGTGAAGAATGGTATATTGGTCATTGAGTTTGCTGATGAGTTGAGATCAAGAGGTATGAAAACCAGGGAAGCGGTAATTAAAGCGGGTAAAACGCGTATCATACCAGTTTTGCTTACTGCCTTGGCGGCTATTCTTGCATTGATTCCGTTGGCTATTGGGTTCAATATAGATTTCGTAAAAATGTTTGCAGATTTCAATCCTCATATTTTCTTTGGCGGCGATAATGCAACTTTTTGGAAACCACTTAGCTGGACAATTATTTTTGGATTAGCTTTTGCATTCTTCATGACACTGATTATGGTACCAGCAATGTACTTGATTGCAGAAAGGTTAAGAAGGCCCATGAGAAGAATGTTTGGCGGAAAGTGGATTAGCATGTTGGGCATACCTCCTTTTACACTTCTTTTTATGCCTCTAATGATTATTGCTTTGTGGAAACATCGTAAAGACGTGAAAAGAAGAAAATCAAACGGAAATAGATCCAATGACCAATGGAATGAAAGTTGGTTCTAGGAAGCGTAATAATTTTTTAACAAAAAAGTCGAACTAAAATTCGGCTTTTTTGTTTTCTAAATAATTTAAGATAGTAACTTCACAAAAAAAATATACTATATGATCAGCAACCACGAAATTGATTACAAAATTTATGGAGAAGAACTCCAATTTGTTGAAATTGAATTAGACCCCAATGAAACGGCCATTGCAGAAAGTGGAGCCTTTATGATGATGGAGAATGGTATAGAGATGCAAACGATTTTTGGCGATGGTAGCCAAGAGCAATCGGGTGGATTTATGGGAAAATTACTTAGTGCAGGAAAACGATTACTAGTAGGTGAAAGTTTGTTTATGACGGCATTTACCAATGTTGGACAAGGAAAAAAGAAAGTAAGTTTTGCCTCGCCTTACACGGGGAAAATTATTGTATTCGACTTAAAACAATTAGGAGGAAAAATTATAGCTCAAAAAGATGCCTTTCTATGCGCGGCCAAAGGAGTTAGTGTTGGAATTGAGCTTCAAAGAAAATTAGGTACGGGTATTTTTGGAGGAGAGGGTTTTATTATGCAGAAACTCGAGGGTGATGGACTAGCTTTTGCTCATGCCGGCGGTTATGTGGTAGAAAAAGATTTACAACCTGGTGAAATTTTGAAGGTAGATACCGGATGTGTAGTTGCGTATACTGCCGAGGTTGACTTTGATATCGAAATGGTAAAGGGCATTAAAAACTTTATGTTTGGTGGAGAAGGTTTATTTTTTGCCGTATTAAGAGGACCAGGAAAAGTGTGGTTACAATCCCTTCCTATCAGTAGACTTGCTGGACGCATTATGCAATATGGGGGCTCTACTAGAAAAGAAGAGGGTAGCATTTTAGGTGGATTGGGTAATTTATTGGACGGTAGAGAGTAGGATTTTAAAAGACAATAATTTTGCAAAAGTGCTGGCGATGCCAGCACTTTTTTTATAACTTTTTTTAAATTTCAATTTATTAATCGTATATTTGCGATATAAGATTCAATATAGTATGGCAATAAATAAAAAACAATCCTTTGGGAAAAAAGAACAAGATCTGGCAGAATGCGCGAAGGCCTTAGCGCATCCAGCAAGAATAGCTATTTTAAAGGTTTTGGCACAACACAATAAATGTATCTGCGGTGAAATAGTGAGTGTTTTACCCTTAGCACAATCCACAGTGTCACAGCATTTAAAGGAGTTAAAAAACGCAGGACTAATTACTGGAACAGTAGATGGACCTAGGAGTTGCTATTGTATCAACTGGAAAGCTTTTGAAAAATTCAACCGAGAATTTAGCTTTCTATTTAATCACCTTAAAACTGAGCAAGCTTGCTGCTAGCACTTAACAATTTATTAATCACTAAAATAAAATGATATGAAAACAGATAATGAGTTAAAAGAAATGGTGAGACAAAAGTATAGTGAAATAGCCTTGCAGGACAAAGAAACCAATCAATCCTCCTGCTGTGGTGCTGGTGGTTGTAGTACAGAAGTCTACAATATCATGAGTGAAGACTATACCGATCTAGAAGGGTATAACGCAGATGCAGATTTAGGCTTAGGCTGCGGCTTGCCTACTGAATTTGCAAAAATCAAATTGGGTGACACAGTAATTGATTTAGGAAGTGGAGCAGGCAATGATTGTTTTATAGCAAGACGCGCTACCGGGGAAAAAGGTAAAGTAATTGGAATTGATTTTACACCCGCCATGATTGAAAAGGCAAGAATCAACGCTGAAAAATTATCTTTTCATAATGTAGAATTTCGTCAGGGTGATATTGAGCATTTACCTGTTTCAGCAAATATGGCCGATGTAGTAGTGAGTAATTGTGTTTTAAATTTAGTGCCTAATAAAGGCGCAGTTATTCAAGAAATTTATAGAGTTTTAAAACCAGGAGGACACTTTTCAATTTCTGACATTGTTTTGAATGGAGCTTTACCAGACAAATGGAAAACAGTAGCAGAGCTATATGCAGGTTGTGTTTCAGGGGCTGTCCAAAAGCAGGTTTATATTGACTTGATTGAAGCTGCAGGATTTCAAAACATTGTACTACAAAAAGATAAGCCAATCATTATTCCGGATGATATTTTAATCAATCATTTATCAAAGGAAGAAATTCAAGACTATAAAAAAGGAAATACTACAATTAGCAGTGTTACAGTTTATGCTGAAAAACCATTAAAAGATTCAAAGGTTGAATGCACTCCAGGTGGAGGCTGTTGCTAATAATAAAATCCCAAATAATTTGAACCGAAATAAAAATGAAAGACAGTCCATCTACCTCAGAAAAACCATTCGAAGTAAAGAAGTTGTTATTTGTTTGTGTTGAAAATAGCAATCGTTCACAAATGAGCCAGGCCTTTGCAAAAATCTTAGGCGGTGAGCAAGTAGCAGCCTACAGTGCAGGAAGTAAACCTAGCGGCATAGTAAATCCTAAAGCTATTGCGGCAATGAAAGAGCTTGACTATGATTTAAGTATTCATGATAGCAAAAGTTTGGAAGAGGTTAAAAATTTTGCCCCATTTGATGCCGTGGTTACCATGGGCTGCGGAGATGCTTGCCCCTGGATGCCAGCTAAACAATTTATTGATTGGCAAATACCTGATCCTAAGCATATGGAGCCGAAAGAGTTTAATGAAGTCAGGGACTTCATTAAAGAGAAAGTAAAGGATTTGCTGGATAATTTATAGTAGAATAGGTGAGATTTAAAAATGGATAAAGGCTTATTTTGTATTGGTTTTGATCAAAATGTATCAAAAAAGAATTATTAGATAATCAGTGTGATGATTAAGACACTTGTAATTCGTTTAGCTTTTTTGTAAAATAAAAGTTGAATAATAGGTTTTGAATTTCCTTTGGAATATAGTCCTTTTACTTTTTTGCCTTGATGCAAAAAAGTAACAAAAAAAATCAAGCCTGCGAATAAAAAGGCTGAAATTTTAAATATCATCCTAAAATCAAGGAACTCGCCCGCAGAGTGTTTTTCTTTAAAGAGTATACTGGCTCAGACAGCCTTGATTTTTTAACGGCTGACATCTAAAATTTCTAGCACTTTTTTTTCGATGGCGTCATACAAAGGATCGACTATCTATTAATACGACGTTAAAACAATACGTTACTTTAAAGGGAGTGCCTCCGCCGGGGCAGATTGATTTTTTAGCGGCCGATATTTTATATTTTTAGCATTATTTTTTCAGGGTTGACAAAAAAAATCAATTATAGTCATAAAAAAAGCGCCAACTAGTTGGCGCTTTTTTTATGATGGAGGGAGAAATTAAATTCCCCAAGTTTTTATAATGTCTAAATTTTTCTTAGCACATTCTAGTTCAGTTAGCCCTTGATAAGACTCTTGTTCGATAATGAAATGTTGAGAGCCTCCTATTTTTTTAGCTAACAAAGCAACCGCTTTTGGATCTATGATTCCAGTTCCGAGTAGCGTGCTTTCGTACACATCTTTCATTTCAACTGTTCCGGTTTTAATTTCATCTTTAACATGTAGGGATTGAAAACGGCCAGGATACTTTTTAATCCATTCAGCTGCTCTTCCGCCACCACCATACATATTGCCAATGTCCAATTGATGAACTACCAATTTCGGATCAGTATGTTGAAGGATGATATCATATACTGTAGTGTCATTTATTTTTGTTCTAAACTCAAACTCATGGTTGTGATAGCCAAATTTCATTCCATTGGCTTTACACAATTCGCCTGATTTGTTAAACATGTCAAGCAGCGTCATTAATCCATCATAAGTACTTCTGAGTTTTTGATCCATTGATGGACTTATCACAAAAGTTTGTCCTAGGGTTGCTGCATCTTCAACTGTTAGCTTCCATTCGTCAGTGAATTTTTTCGTAGAATTGTCCCAATGTTTTGGAGACATTACCGTATGGCCGCTAGTCATTTTTAAACCTAGGCCATCTAGTACTTTTCTAAATTCTACTGCAGACCAGCCATAAAATTTGCGATTTACATAATTAGCATGTTCAACATATTGATAACCCATTTTTGACAAAGCAGTCAAGGTTTCCAATGGATTTTTACTCATGTTATCGCGCACGGAGTATAATTGAATACCAATCAATCGTTTGGTATCAGCCAAAGAATTTGGGTAAGACCATAAAGCGCTTGGACTTAAACTAGCACCCACCACCGCAAGGGAAGCGGATTGAATAAATTTTCTTCTTGAATTTTGCATAGCAATGAATCGTTTTATAAGCGAACTGAAAATTGTTTAATCAATAGAATGAGTTGAATTCAAAATAATTATTTCCTGCTGCTTATTTTGGATAACAGTCGAAGGATTTCTAGGTATAACCAAACGATGGTAACCATTAATCCAAAAGCGCCATACCATTCCATATATTTAGGAGCACCTGCTTCAGCGCCTCTTTCCATCATATCAAAATCTAGGATAAGATTCAATGCTGCAATAGCCACTACTACTAAAGAGAAACCAATTCCCATTAGTGATCCTTCATGTAAAAAAGCCATTTCTACTCCAAACATTCTTACTACCATCGCGATTAAATAAAACACCGCAATACCAGCGGTAGCAGTGAAAACAATTGCCTTAAATTTTTCAGTAGCCTGAATAATTTTAAAGCTGTATAAAAAATACATAGAGATAGCTGTTCCAAAAGTTAGTCCAACGGCATTCATAATAATGTTAGGCATTTTTGTTGCAAAAGCATCATTATAATAAGCAGAAATAGCACCAATAAATAGACCTTCTAATAAAGCGTATAATGGCGCAAGAAAGGGCGACCATTCTTTTTTGAACATTATTACGAGTGCAATAACAAGGCCACCAATAGCGCCACCCCAAATAAGGGATTGTACATCACCACCTCCATCAAATTCTTTCCAAGAATAATAGGCAGTGCCCATTAACATTAAAAACATGAAGCCAAATTTGTTTAGGGTACCCCTAACCGTCATTGAATTATGTTGATCAATGTAGAGGGTGTTTTTAAATGCTTTTTCTGAAAGCGTGGGGTTGCCAGATTTAAATAATTCCATAGTTAAATTTTTAGAGCTTAAAATTAAAACATTTTCACAAAGTACCTTCAAATAAAATTGTTTTATGTTGTTAAAATTTAACCAACTTGTTTTTAATAAAATCAACGTAAATTGAAAACAATAGAACCGAAGCAGTAGGATTCAAATGGGAGGGAGCTTTTTAATCGTTTTAGCTAATAATAAGCCCCCGTTTAGGTATTGAAAGATGCTTTTAACCCTAAAAAAACAATTAATCGATATTTTGGTAGTCGAGCGTATCAAAATATTACATTGATAAGGTTGCCGGACAAAGTTTTTAAGCCTTGATTATTAAAATTAATTTAACTGTAACTTGCAGTAATTTATAAAGTTTGACCATATGAGTATCAAAGAACAAGTTTTAAAAGAAGTTGTAATAAAATTCGCCGGAGATAGTGGTGATGGTATGCAGCTAACAGGAAGTCAGTTTACTAATAACACTGCCTTGCTAGGTATTGATTTAGCAACCTTTCCAGATTTTCCTGCTGAGATCAGGGCCCCAATAGGAACTCTTCCAGGGGTGAGTGGATACCAACTTCGTTTTAGTAGTGATCGTATTTTTACGCCGGGTGATGTTTGTGATGTATTGGTTGCAATGAATGCTGCTGCATTGAAAGTAAATTTAAAAGGATTAAAATCGGGTGGAGTAATCATCGCGAATATAGAAGGCTTTGATGCCAAAAACTTACGTCTTGCTAATTATCCAGAAGGAAGCAATCCGCTAGAAGATAATAGCCTTGAGGGTTACGAGCTTATTAAGATGGATGTTACTAAAATGACGAGGGAAGCATTGAAAGACTTCACGATGGGGATGAAAGAAAAAGACCGCGCAAAAAATATGTTTGTGTTGGGCTTTTTATATTGGATGTACAATCGTGAAATGGATAATACTATCCAATTCATCAAAGATAAATTTGGCAAAAAACCAGAGATATTTGAAAGTAATGTTAAAGCATTGCAGGCTGGATATAATTACGGAGATACTACCGAAACATTTACCACTCGCTACACAGTGGAGAAAGCTAAAATGGAGCCGGGTGTGTATCGTTCTATCATGGGTAATCAGGCACTCGCTTATGGATTGATAGCGGCGTCGCAAAAAAGTGGACTTCAACTTTTTTTAGGAAGTTATCCGATTACTCCTGCAAGTGATATTCTGCACGACTTAAGTAAATATAAAAATTTCGGCATCAAGACTTTCCAAGCAGAGGATGAGATCGCTGCTATTACTTCGTCTATTGGTGCTAGTTATGGCGGCAGTTTGGGTGTTACCACTACCAGCGGACCAGGTATGGCATTAAAAGCGGAGGCAATGGGCCTTGCGGTGATGTTAGAAATACCATTGCTTATTATCAATGTTCAAAGAGGCGGACCTAGTACAGGTTTGCCTACCAAGACAGAGCAGAGTGATTTGTTGCAGGCTTATTATGGGCGTAATGGCGAGTGTCCAATGCCGGTAATTTCTGCTTCTACACCTAGTGATTGTTTTGCGGCTGTTTATGAAGCAGTAAGAATTAGTGTTCAACACATGACGCCGGTGATATTTTTAAGTGATGGTTATATTGCTAATGGTGCTGAGCCATGGAAATTCCCTACCGCTGCTGAATTAAAAGAAATTAAAGTTTCTTTTGCTTCTGAAAAAAATGAAAACTATTTCGATGCAAATGGAAAATTCCAACCTTACCATAGAGATGAAAAATTAGTTCGTCCTTGGGCAATTCCTGGTACTGCAGGACTTGAACACAGAGTAGGCGGTCTAGAAAAACAAGACTTGACAGGAAATATTAGTTATGATTCGGATAATCACCAGCATATGGTGAAGACAAGACAGAAAAAAGTAGATCTGATTGCTGATTATATTCCTGAGCAAAAACTAGATAGTGGCGCTGAAAAAGGCAAGGTATTAGTTCTAGGCTGGGGTAGTACTTATGGTGCTATTAAAAGTGCTTGTAAAGAACTGCAGCAACAAGGTCATGCTGTTTCGCATGCTCACCTTCGCTACATTCGTCCTTTCCCTAAAAACTTAGGACAGATGCTGAAAAACTTTGATCATGTATTGGTACCTGAAATTAATAATGGCCAGTTGGTAAAAATTATTAGAGATGTATATTTCGTAGATGCTAAACCCTATAATAAAATTATGGGTGTAGCGATTACCAAAGGCGAGCTGATCGAAGAAATTAAAAAAATGTTATAAGCGGTTATTCATTTTTGCTTGTTTGACAAAGTATTTACAGGCTGACTGAATACCACAATCTTCACATTTAGGGCTCCTAGCTGTACATACATACCTTCCGTGAAGGATCAACCAATGGTGAGCTCGGTGAACATATTCTTTGGGAATATGGCTGATTAACTGTTTTTCTGCAGCAAGCGGTGTTTTGGCATTGGTGGTCAGACCGATTCGCGCACTCACTCTAAATACGTGGGTATCGACAGCCATATTAGGTTGCTGATCGATTACAGAGGTGATTACATTGGCTGTTTTTCTTCCTACACCGGGTAGTTCCACTAGCTCATCAACGGTCATGGGTACCTGCCCAGAAAATTTATTGACTAGCATTTCTGCCATCCCTATTAAATGCTTGGCTTTATTATTAGGGTAAGAAATACTTTTAATTAAAGCAAAAACTTCTTTGAAGGAGGCTTTACTCAGACTTTCTGGATGGGAAAATTTTTTAAAAATAGCAGGCGTAGTAAGGTTTACCCGCTTATCCGTACACTGTGCCGAAAGTATTACGGCTACTAATAATTCATAGGGATTGTTGAATAATAATTCAGTGTCTGCACTCGGTGCATTCAGTAAAAAATAATCGATGAATAATTGGTAACGTTGCTGCTTGGTCATAAATAAGCATTCAGCTTTTCTGCCAAACGAAAATAGTGGAATTGATGCAATTGTCGCTATACGGAGCTAGGCAATTTTTTTGTAGTGGAACTAGCGTATTGTAAAATTGTATTGACTGCTTCTTTTCTTGGCGACAGCGTTAATTTATCCAAGTCATTGACTGAAGCGGCGATCACTTCATACTTTTCTTTTAATGCCCAATCAGTTGCCAAGGCTTCTTCTAAAAGCATCGATTGTTCAGCAGAAATTTCTTTGTAGAGGTATAGAATTAAATCCTCCTCAGTAAAGCCGTGCATACAATAATTTTATGACTGGTGTAAAAATAGACTCATCTTCTGTAACTGTAAACGAAGGCTTTAGCCCTTTATTGTGTAGAAGATCAATTATTTAAGCGAATCGCTGGGTGAAATAATGAATAAGTCTTCATTATCTTTTTTCATCATATACTTTTCTCTAGCATATTTTTCAATCGTCTGGGCATTGTTTTTCAGCTGACCTAACTCTTGCTTGGTTTCTATAATGACTTCATTTAGGTGCTGCTCACTTTTTTGCAGCTCATTTAATTTAGCCTTTCTTCTGAATTCGGTAATAATATCTTTCTCATTGAAAAAGAGCATCCAAATTAGAAATAGTAAACTTGAAATAAAATATTTGTTGCCTAAAAAGGACAGCTTCTTCCAACTCCTTTTTTCAAGGGGTTGAGAAGAAGCTGTATCGATTGAATCATTTTCTATCATTGAAAACTTATCTTTTTTCTTTTGGTATCAATTAAAGCGAGCTACCAAATTTAATCTTTCCTTTTGGATAGATCGCAGTATCACCCAGTAATTCTTCAATTCTGATTAATTGGTTGTATTTAGCAACACGGTCTGTTCTACTAGCAGAACCAGTTTTAATTTGACCGCAATTTAAAGCAACTGCTAAGTCAGCAATAGTAGTATCTTCTGTCTCACCACTGCGGTGACTCATAATAGTGTTGTAACCATTATGCTGTGCCATAGTAACTGCATTGATGGTTTCAGTAAGCGTACCAATTTGGTTTACTTTAACCAATAATCCGTTAGCAATTTTTTCTTTGATACCTCTTCCTAAACGAGTAACGTTAGTAACAAAAAGATCATCACCTACTAGTTGACATTTGCTACCTACTGCTTCTGTTAGCATTTTCCATCCATTCCAATCATCTTCTGCCATACCATCTTCAATAGAACAGATAGGATATTGTTTTACCCAACTAGCCCAATATTTAACCAATTGCTCGCTAGTCATTTTCTTGCCATCACTTTTATGGAAAATATATTTCTTTTCTTTTGAATTCCACAATTCACTGTTAGCGGCATCCATCGCAATCATTATTTGACTACCCGTTTTGTAACCTGCAGATTGTATCGCTGTTAAAACAGTTTCAATTGCTTCTTCATTACTTTGAATGTTAGGAGCAAAACCACCTTCATCACCTACATTGGTACTAAATCCTTTTTTCTTTAGTACTACTTTCAACGCGTGAAAAATATCTACTCCCCATTGAAGTCCTTCACTAAAAGAAGAAGCACCTACGGGCATTACCATAAATTCTTGGAAGTCAATTTTATTATCTGCATGCGCTCCACCATTCAAGATGTTCATCATTGGAATAGGCAATACTTTCGCATTGGTTCCACCAATATAACGGTAGAGGGGAAGATTAGCTTCTATTGCAGCAGCTTTTGCTACGGCTAAACTCACCGCTAGCATTGCATTAGCACCTAGTTTGCTTTTATTAGCAGTGCCATCTAAGGCAATCATTTTTTCATCAATACCCGTTTGATCTGCGATATCCCAGCCTAGCAAGTTTTCTGCTAAAATGGTATTTACATTTTTTACTGCTTTTAAAACACCCTTTCCACCGTATAATTTTTTGTTGTTATCTCTTAATTCTACCGCTTCATGAATACCGGTGCTTGCGCCACTTGGAACTGCTGCACGGCCTAGGGTTTCATTTTCTGTTAGTACGTCTACTTCTACTGTTGGGTTGCCACGACTATCTAATATCTGACGGGCGTAAATACTTGCAATGTAACTCATGATGATTGTTTTGTTTGTTTGATTAAATTATTTAGTGTGCGTATGCGAAGTTAAATTTCTAAAAATGTTTTCCAAGCTATTGGTTTCACTTTGCAAAGAAACAATGTTCAGTTTGTTTTTCAAACTCAATTCTAATAACTGGGATTTTAAATTGTCAGGCTGCTGGGTGGTTAATTGAAAACTAGACCCATTCGAACCGCTAGACTGGTCAGTTATTGCGGTTATTTTTTCAGCCTTCTGCTCATTGATGAGTACCTGTAGCAGCTGAGGGTCTACAGTTTCTTTAAAACTTACTGTTACTACCGTGTTGCCATTGGTTGTTTTCTGCAGATTGCTCAGGGTGTCATTGGCTACTAGGTTCCCTTTGTCGATGATAATTACCCGGTCGCAAATCGCTTGCACTTCTTGAAGAATGTGGGAAGAAAACAGGATGGTCTTGTTTTTTCCTAATGCTTGAATCAGCGCTCTTATCTCTGCTAATTGATTAGGATCAAGTCCCGCGGTGGGCTCATCTAATATTAATACCTCTGGATCATGAATGATTGCAGCCGCTAGACCTACTCTTTGTTTATAGCCCTTACTTAATTGCGTAATTTTTTTATTTGCTTCTACAGTTAATCCGGTAGCTATAATTACTTGTTCAATGGCTTGCTTGGTATTTTTTATTTCATGAATAGAAGCGATGAATTCTAGATATTCCCTAACATACATATCATTATAAAGAGGGTTTGCCTCAGGCAGGTAACCAATTTTTTTCTTAGCAGCTAATGAATCAGGATTCACCTTTTCTCCTGCTACAGAAATGGAGCCACTATCTGCGCCTAAATATCCAGTAATCATTTTCATGGTAGTGCTTTTTCCAGCACCATTCGGTCCTAGGAAGCCTACAATTTCTCCTTTTGCAATAGCGAATGAAATATCGTTCACCGCTATTTGCGTGCCATACATTTTTGAAAGATTGTTTACTTCAATTGACATGAAAAAAATATTATTCAAAAATAAAAGCGCCAAGAATAACCCCGACGCTTTTAGTATTATTTATTTATTATTTTCTCCGGCACCACTCGCTCCTTGTGAGGGCCTATTGGATGGATTGTTTCTATTGTTGGAAGGATTTTGCTGGCGGTTTGGTTGTCCACCTTGACGATTGCCACCGGGTTGATTCGGTCGCTGAGATCCTTGCCCATCCCTGTTTTGCTGCGGACGTTGCTGACCTTGACCTTGGCGGCCTCTATCTTGTTGTGGCCTTTGACCCTCTCTGTTTTGAGGAGGCCTTTGCTGTTGCCTATTTCCACCCTGCTGCCCATATCCTCTTTCGTTCTCTCTTCTTTTGCGACTCGTTTTTTCAAGACTCTTCAAACTAATTTGTCCTACTACATCTACATAGGTTGGTTCTATCTCAACTGGCTTTTTGCTAACCACTTCTACCGTTTCTAGCTCTTCAGGTTTAATGCCTTGTCTGTTGAGTGCCTTTATTTTTTTAACACTCTCAATCGTTAAAGGATATTGCTTATTGCTGTCGGGCATGGTGTACCACATCAGGTTGCGAAAAATATCTTTTTTCACTAAAAAAGCACGACTTCTTGCAAGTTCAATCATATCACAATCATCCGGAAAATTTTGAAGGGCATCTAGGTAGGTGTCCAGTTCAAAATTTAAACAACATTTCAATCTACCACATTGTCCACTTAGCTTGGTTTGATTGATACTTAAATTTTGATAACGAGCAGCATTGGTGTTGACACTTTTGAAATCTGTTAGCCAGGTGCTACAACAAAGTTCTCTACCACAACTACCTATTCCACCTACTTTGCCGGCTTCTTGACGCGCGCCGATTTGTTTCATTTCTACTTTTACCTTAAACTCACCCGCATATATTTTAATCAATTCTCTAAAATCAACACGGTCATCAGCAATGTAGAAAAAAGTTGCCTTACGACCATCTGCCTGAATTTCTACCTCCGCCACTTTCATGTCAAGGTTAAGTTGTTTGGCAATAGCCCGACTGCGAATCATGACTGCTTTTTCCCTTGCTTTGGATTCTTTGCTTTTCTGTAAGTCGGCCTCACTCGCTCTGCGCAAAATTTTCTTGATGTCTGCGCTCTCTTCTTTTATATTGTTTTTCTTCAGTTGAAGACGAACTAATTCACCCGTCATATTTACACTGCCTACATCAAATCCACTCACCCCTTCCACTGCAATCATATCACCTTTCTCGAAAAAATTGGTGGTGATATTTTTAAAGTAATCTTTTCTGCTACCATTGTTAAAACTAACTTCTACAATTCTGCATCCGCTTTCAGGATCACTGAAAGGTAGATTAGCAAGCCAATCATGCACATTCATTCGGTTGCAACTTCCACTAGAACAGCTGCCATGACTTTGACAACCTCCAGGGGTGCTACCAGATCCACAATTTCCACAAGCCATATTGAACGTAATTAAAATTAAAAAATTAAAGTACCTACTGAGGAAAGAAGTTGCGGGAGAGAAGGTTTATAAAAAACCAACTAATGGTGAGGGAGAATCTTTTTCCAACTATAGTTTATTCAACATCATTGTTCCCCATTTAATGGGAAAGACTTTAGTATTTGTAATTCAGGTAGCAATTTTTGCTAGCGAGAAGTACTTATTCTTTTATACAAGTTTTATTAATTGGATTATTTAAATCCTTTAATAAAAGCAGACTGTATAAATTAGTCCCGGAAAAAACCGGTATCAGATTACTCAATGTTGTTTTGTTATAGCGGAGAAGATAATTCCAACCACCTACTCCAACCCCTAGGCACTTGCCTAAGGACTTATTCCTCAATGGGTCAAAATTAACGAATTGTTCGTAATAATATGGTACAACTTAATAGAGAGGGCGTGAAAGAGCATTTTTCCGTTGGCATTTCGCTCAATATAGTAGCTTGCTTTGTCTAATTCATGAACAATGGCCTCTTGCTGGTGAATGCTGCACAGTTTATTGAGGCGGAGAGCAAAGTCTTTTTCATTATCGGCTATAGAAAGGGTGTGAGCCATTTTTTCGTCCACCACGCTCAAGCGAATAGCCTGTTCTAGTAAATGGGTGAAATATTTGAGGAATTGTTTTTGCTTTTCTCTTCCCTGTTTGTTCATTTCCTCAATCCATTTCACTTGTCCGCTCAGGTTTCTTTTGGAAATAAAGTTCAGCCATTCTCTTAGAGTGGCCTGCCAGTCGTCTTCTACCTGTTCTAACAATTGCAGCGCTTCACGATAGTTTCCTTCACTCAGGGCAGCTATTTGCTGGGCTTTTTCTATGGGCACGCTCATTCTTTGCGCTAAAGCGGATTCTACTTCAAGGTTGGATAGTAGCGGTATTTTAATTAATTGTGTTCTAGAAAGTATGGTAGGCAAGATGAGGTCTTCGTTTTCTGCTACCAATAAAAACAAGGTATTAGGTGGCGGTTCTTCGATCAGTTTTAATAGTTTGTTGCCGTTTTTGGTAAGGTATTCGGGCATCCAAATAATTAAAATTTTGTATTCGCTCTCAAAACTTTTAAGACTTATTTTACGAGTGATGTCATTACATTCTTCAGAGGTAATATTTCCTTGTTTGTTTTCTGCACCAATAAACTGAAGCCAGTCAAAGATATTGCCATAGGGATGTTCGGTGATAAAGCTTCTCCATTCGGCGATGTAATCGGTGCTAATTGGTTTGTCACCAGATTTACGTGGAATAACAGGATATGAAAAATGAATATCGGGATGTATAAGCTGGCTAGCTTTTACACAGGCACTGCATACGCCACAAGAATCTGAAAAAATGGTTGCGGGTTCTTGTGAGGGTTCAGGTGCACCGAATAGTGAAGGCTCTTGTGAATGGGTTGCTTTTCCATTTACTTTTTCACAAACAATGTATTGCGCAAAGGCCATTGCTAACGATAAGGCGCCGGCTCCTTCTTTACCTAAAAATAGCAGTGCATGGCTCAGCCGATTATGCTGCACCATTTGAATCAATTGTTCCTTGATCTCCTTTTGTCCTATACCTTTTTCGAATTGCACAGCACAAAGTAAAATAAAAAAGACATCCAAAGTTTTTTATAACCTTAGATGTCTCTTAAAATATTTTTTAAATCCTATAATTTGCTAGTCAGCGCTTCACTCAAAGGAGTGACATTGCTGTCAAACTTCGCTATTAGCTTACCGTTTTCGTCTAATAAAAATTTATTGAAATTCCATTTAATTTCAGCATCTAAAACGCCATTCTCGCTTTTATTGCAAAGCCATTTGTAAATCGGTGCGGTATCATCCCCTTTAACAGAAACTTTTGCAGCCATTAAAAAAGTAACTCCGTAATTCTTTTTGCAGAAATCTTTGATCTCTGAATTAGAACCGGGTTCTTGTCCACCAAAATTGTTTGCTGGAAACCCAACGATTACTAAACGGTCTTTGTATTTCTTGTAAAGTGCTTCTAGGCCTTCATATTGAGGGGTATAGCCGCATTTTGAAGCGGTGTTTACAATTAATATTTTTTTCCCTTTGAAAGAGGAAAAATTAATCTTGCCGCCATCTAAACCTTCTACAGAAAAATCATAGATAGATTTAGCAGCAACAGGCTTAGGCAAATTGTTTTCCTGATTTTTTACAGGCGCATTGGTTAGTGACATACCCAAAATAAGTGTGGATGAAAGAAGTAATGTTTTTAACATAGTTGTATTATTTTAAATAATAACGATTGAAAAAAGATTTTGTTGATATAATTTGAAATTACTTCTTTTTTGCGAAAGTAAAAATCTATCTAAAATGATTATTTAATTAAATAGCTATCGTTGCGTTGAAACGGCTCATTAGGAAATAGGGAGATCAATCAATTATTTAGTTGCCATTGATAAGGTGGCAACACTCAGCGTTACGATAGCGCTTTGGGCAATGGTATGTCCGCAGGCTTCCAAGGTAGCTCCCGTGGTGACCACATCGTCTACGAGCAATATGTTTTTATCGTTCAGCAGGCTAGGGTCTTTCACTAGAAAACTGTCTGCTACATTTTCCCAGCGCTCTCTTCGGTGTTTTTTAGTCTGTGTTTCGGTAAATCGCTGGCGAATGACATTGTCCTTCAGCACGGGGACATTCATTCGAGCTGATAGGCCATTACATATAATAGTAGCCTGATTGAAGCCTCTTTTTCTTTCTTTTTCGGGGTAAAGGGGGAGTGGGATGAGATAATCCAAGTTTTTGAATCGGTTGCTATTCAATAGGCTCTTACCCATTAATTCCCCTAGAAAGTAGCCAATAGCTTGATTCCCCTTGTATTTTAGTTGGTGAATGAGCTCCTGAATAAGGGTTTCCTTGGCAAAATAAAACTCGCTATGGGCCGCTAGGAGCGGAATTCTACCCCAAAATATCTTTTCTAGCGGGTTATTGGCATGTTGGGCAAAGTTGGTATGGGGTAATTGGTTGATACATAGCAAACAGAGCAGTTGATCCTCACTTAATAGATCTGATCCGCAACCGGTACAGATATGAGGGTAAAAAAGATGGGTGGTGTCGGAGAAAATAGACTGGAGGGTTGACATTCTCCAATATATTAAGAAAAATAGTCATTTTTATAAGAATCTCACCTTGGTTAGAAAGGGAATGAGCAGTTGAAGGGTTTTATTATCATCAAAAATCAACCTAGAAAAGCACTCTTTTTGTTCTATTTTTTTGATGAAATAATTTTTTAAAATAAATATTGATACAGTTCTTCTACTTTGGCTAAAGGAACTACTTCTATTGAATATTTAATTTTATTGAGTGATTTAGTATTGTATTTGCTGACAATAATTTTTTCGAATCCTAATTTTTCTGCTTCAGCAATTCTTTGTTCTATTCTATTGACCGCTCTTATTTCTCCGCTTAATCCTACTTCACCAGCAAAACAATAATGTTGGTTTACAGGAATATCTTCATAACTACTCAGCAGGGCGCAAACAATTGCTAAGTCGATCGAAGGATCTTCTACTTTTATACCGCCGGCAATATTTACAAATACATCTTTTACGCCAAAATGAAATCCACCTCTTTTTTCAAGTACGGCTAATAGCAATTGCAGTCTACGAAGATCAAATCCGCTGACTGTTCTTTGTGGTGTGCCATATACACTTTGTGTAACTAAAGCTTGTCCTTCTATTAAAAGTGGACGCATACCTTCCATCGTTGCTGCAATGGTAATGCCACTTAATTGTTCTTCTTTTTGAGTGATTAAAATTTCAGAAGGATTATTTACTGCGCGCATTCCTTCACTAGTCATTTCGTAGATACCTAATTCAGCCGTTGAACCAAATCTATTTTTTAGTGTACGTAAAATTCTGTAGGCATAATGACGGTCACCTTCAAATTGAAGAACGGTGTCAACCATATGTTCTAAAATTTTTGGACCAGCAATATTTCCATCCTTGGTGATGTGCCCAATTAAAAAAACGGGAGTGTTAGTTTCTTTAGCAAAACGTTGAAGCTCTGCGGCGCATTCCCTTATCTGGCTTACACTTCCGGGCCCACTCTCTACAAAAGGGGATTGTAAAGTTTGAATAGAATCTACAATGACTAACTGCGGTTTTAATTTTTTTATTTCTTGAAAAATAGTTTGCGTGTTGGTCTCGGTTAATAAATAAAATGAATCACTTTTACTACCTACTCTATCTGCACGCATTTTAATTTGTTGCTCACTTTCTTCACCACTAATGTATAAAGTAACGACGTCTTTCAGTTGTAAACCAATTTGTAAAAACAAAGTTGATTTTCCTATTCCAGGTTCACCTGCTACTAAAACAATACTACCTAAAACAATACCACCACCAAGCACTCGATTTACTTCCGCATCGTTGGTGATAATTCTTTTTTCTTCGGCACTACTCACTTCATTAATGGAAATAGTTTTTAATTTTCCCACTCCGTTGTATTCTTTCCATTCATTGTTATCTTTTTTGTCATTGCCTTTTACAATCACTTCTTCTACGAAAGTGTTCCAGTTTTCGCAGCTGGGACATTTTCCAACCCATTTGGCACTTTCGTAACCACATTGCTGACAAAAAAATCCTGACTTTGTTTTGCTCATAGTGTAAATGTAAATCGTAAAATTTAAAAAGCTGAGAATGAAAAGATGAATTGGATGAAAACGAGGGCGTAAAAAATTGGTTGGATGAAAATTATAAAACTTTTCTAGACAAAAGGGTGATGAAAAAATTTAGAATAAGGAAGAGGAGAAGAAAACCGATTGGAAATTGAACTGAAATAAAATATTTTTTTAGAATTTTTTTGTTGCTTTTCAAAATGAAAAGGGAACTTGCTTTAAAGCAAAAGGGTTAACATTTCTGTTAACCCTTTGTACTTACTAACCCATTAAATTCTATTGCTAAATTACTATTTGATCCCACATAAAAAAATATTATTTTGAAAATGTTAATAACTTTTCGAGTCAAAATAAGTACTCTATTTAAGCCTTAATAAGGACTCATATTATTGATTATCAATTATTTATGATTAATTTAATCCAGAACTACCCCAGTTGTTTTCCGTTCAGATTTAAGAATAATACACATATTTAATTTAGTTTATAATGTAAACTACTTTATATTTACATTGATTTTAATACGACTTAAAATGGTGCTTAACAGGCATTGGACAGCGGGTATTTTATCATCGATTTTTGATTGTTCTTGCCCTTGAAATTAGGTCAATCTAGGGTGACAAATAGCGGTTAATTTTTAATCGCCTATAGATCCAATGATAAGGGCTACCTATTGACATCAATAGGCTCTTTTTCCTCGAAATAGGGGTAAAAACTAGTCTAATTGATAACATTTCATTGAATAAATATAATTAAAATTTACTATATAACAGCCCATTGACTAAAATTATTCCCTATCACCCAACTATATAATCATGTCCGTATTTGAACCCCTGAATCCTCTTTTGCATGCTCAACTGAGATTAGCCATTATGAGCCTGTTAATGCGATACCAAGAGGCTGATTTCACTTTTATACAAAAACAGGCCAATGCTACGGCAGGAAACCTGAGTGTCCAGGTCAATAAGCTAAAAGACGCAGGCTATATTGAAGTGATTAAACAGTTTAAAGTATACTATCCTCAGACGATTTGTAAAATAACGCCTAGTGGAAAAGAGGCTTTTGAGAATTATGTGAGGGCTTTGCAGATTTATTTATATCCTATTAGGTAATTATAAATAGGCTTCACTCAAAAGTGATAAGCCTCCATTTGTCTTACTTTTTTGTAAAACTGATTAACTACATAGATAGTTCTTGGATTTCCTTTCGGAATAGGAGTGCTTTTACTTTTTTGCCTTGATGCAAAAAAGTAACAAAAAAAATCAAGCCTGCGAATAAAAAGGCTGAAATTTTCAATATCAGCCTAAAATCAAGGAACTCGCGGGTAGAGAAAGTTACTTTAATGGACCTGCTCGCTCAAACAGCCTTGATTTTTTAACGGCTGACAATGAAAATTTCTAGCACTTTTTTTTCGAGGGCGTCAAATAGAGGATCGACTAGCTAAGAACTGAACATTAAAACACTGCGTTGATTTAAAGCGTATGCCTCCGCCGCGGCGGATTAATTTTTTTACGGCTGGTATTGAAAATTTCTAGCACTTTTTTTTCGAGGGCGTCAAATAGAGGATCGACTAGCTATGAACTGAATATTAAAACACTGCGTTAATTTAAAGGGTATGCTTCCGCCGCGGCGGATTGATTTTTTAATGGCTGACATTTTATATTTCTTGCAATTTTATTCGAGGGTATTAAATAGAGTATCGACTAAATAGACCTTCAAAAATGAATTGATTTATCACCAGTAATTGCATAAGCCGCCTCTTTTGGTTCGGTTCCGACGGAGGAGGAATTGGTAATCCCGATGCAATCGGGATACCAAAGAAGCAAAAGCAGCGGCGTTGCAGTTACGCAGCCCGCCGGCTGTGGAGGCGGAGCGTATGAGAAAAAAAGAGTTCAAGAAAGTAGTGAATGGTCAATTGCCCATTGATCATTCACCATTGCCCATTCACAATTCACCATTCACCATTGAACAATTCTTAACTCAATCCGTTGTAACTTTGTCACTACAATAACTACATGTCTGCAATAATAAGGGTAAGTCACCTCTCCAAACAATTTAAAGATACCAAGGCCGTTGACGACCTTTCATTTACCGTTAATAAGGGAGATGTCTATGGTTTTTTAGGGCAAAATGGTGCTGGTAAATCTACCACCATCCGTATGTTGCTTAGCTTAATAGCCCCTACCGAAGGTGACATTACTATTTTCGATAAAAAATTATCCACCCACCGATCAGCAATTCTTCGACAAGTGGGAGCAGTTATTGAAAAGCCTGATCTGTATAAATACCTTTCTGCTTATGACAATCTTTCCATCTTCGCCAAAATGAGCGGTATCAAGGCCTCGCGAGAATTACTGATGCAGCAGTTGGAAATGGTGGGACTTGCAGACAGAGCAAAGGGAAAGGTAGAAACCTTTAGTCAGGGTATGAAACAGCGTTTAGGCATTGCCGTTGCTTTGGTGCACAATCCTGAACTGATTATATTAGATGAGCCTACCAATGGTCTAGATCCTCAGGGAATCGCTGATATCAGAAATCTTATTCTTCGACTGAGTCGTGAAATGGGCAAAACAATACTGATCTCCTCGCATCTGTTGAGCGAAATCGAATTAATCGCTAACCGGATGATTATTTTGCACAAAGGAAAAAAAATGGTGGAGGGTAAGGTGTCAGAATTGTTAGACCCCGCACATTCAATGATTCAATTAGAAACCACTAATGATCAACTTGCCAAAGAAAAGCTATTACAATCTAACTGGGCCGATACTTTGCAAGAAGGAAAATCCATTCGGCTCTTAATGAATAAGCAAGCCGTTCCTCAATTAATTAGCGATTTGGTAGGTTTGGATGTATCTATACTTTCTGTTAATTCCAGCCATTCATTGGAGAATTATTTTTTATCACTTACAACTATGTCGGGCCATGTGGAACCTTTTGCAAATTGAGCTATTTAAAATTTCAAAGCGGCCACGCACCTACATCGCCTTTGCCGCCATCGCCGCGATTGTATTTATTTTTCAGTTTGCATTTAAAGCAGATGGACAAAGTTATATGAACCTCATGTTGCAAAGTGTGAAGGATAGCTTTGAGTTTGAAAGAACAAAAGCTATCAATGGATATTTCATGTGCTACATTATTCTTAATACTTTATTGGTACAGTTACCCATACTAGTTGCATTGATAGCTGCCGATTCTATTTCAGGCGAAGCGAATATGGGCACCCTTCGACTACTGATTACAAAACCTATCAGTCGGACTCAATTGATAATAGTGAAATTTGCTGCTGCCACTATTTTTACCATTTTACTTTTAGTATGGATGGCAATTACGTCGCTATTTTTTAGTCTCTTTATTTTTGGTGCCGACGATATGCTGATCTTTAGATCCAAGGGCGATGAGTCGCAAATATTATTGATTTCAAAAGATGATGTGATGTGGCGCTACTTAGCTGCATTTGCTTATGCCACTGTAGCACTAACAGTAATTGTAGCACTCTCCTTGTTCTTATCCATTTTTGCAGATAACTCAATAGGCCCCATTATCGCAACGGTTTGTATTGTGTTGGTATGTACCATCATCTCTAATATCAATGTGCCCATTATTGATAAAAATGTAAGACCATTTTTATTCACCTCTTACCTCGTAGGATGGAAGGGATTTTTTTATATTGCTACCACCGAAGATGGAGTGCCGATTAAAGGCAGCGTAGAAAATTGGGCAGCCATCAGAAATAGTCTATCCATCTTGCTATTGCATATTGGTGTGTTGTTGGGAGCATCCGTTTTTGTTTTCAGAAAAAAAGATATTTTATCCTAAAAAAAATTGGCATATGCATTTATTGAAATATGGTTTAGTGCTGACAGCAGTGCTGGCAAATGTTGTAACTAATGCCCAGGAAAATGCAGCGGCATTGATAAAAAAAGTGGGTGCCAAAATTGAGCTTGTCAATAATTATACCGCAGAGGGTAAAATGAAAACCTATGTTGCCTTTTTAAAGGTTCCGGTATCAGCAGTCAAAATTTATTACAAAAAACCGAATCAACTGAAAATAAAAAATGAAAGAGGAATCTCTTTTGTTCCCAAAGGTGCGGTAAGCATCAACCTTAGTAGTATTATCAATGGAGAAAAATATACCACTTTGGATGCAGGCATCGATAAAATCGGCAACACCTCAGTGAGAGTGGTGAAATTATTACCAATGGACGACAATGCAGACATTGTACTTTCTACTATTTATATTGACGAAGCAAATCTGGTAATTAAAAAAGCAAAAACCACCACTCGAGAAAATGGTAGTTACCAATTAGATATGACTTATGGAAAATATTCATCCTACGGACTGCCAGATAAAATCATTTTCACCTTTAACACCAAGGAGTATAAGCTTCCGAAGGGCATCACCTTTGATTTTGATGATGGTGAAGCAGCAAAAAAAAGTGTTCCCAAGGGCTTAAATAAAAACCAAGGAAGGGCCGAAATTACTTTTGATTCCTACATCATTAATAAAGGAGTTAGTGATGGGGTCTTTTAATCTAGCTAATAGATAGTCGATTCTCAGAAAGCTTTAAGCGACTATTCGGTAGAGCTTTTGGTCAAGATGAAGTTAACATTTTGTGCTTGAAATTCCTTTCGGAATAGAGTGCTTTTACTTTTTTGCCTTGATGCAAAAAAGTAACAAAAAAAATCAAGCCTGCGAATAAAAAGGCTGAAATTTTAAATATCAGCCTAAAATCAAGGAACTCGCGGGTAGAGTAAGTTGCTTTAAAGGACCTGCTCGCTCAAACAGCCTTGATTTTTTAACGTCTGAT
>JAURKC010000002.1 GCA_030831945.1 Ferruginibacter sp. | reverse complement strand
CTATTAGTTATTTGAAAAAAATAAGATAAAATTTAAAATACGGTTAAACTTCTGTTTCTGTCCCTAAATATTTGAAACAGAAACCTTTAATTTTCTTAATTCAACCTCAATTTGAGCCGAACTCAACCCACCGAAGAGCACTCAACCAGCAGTAATGCTGGTTTTTTTATGCCTATGCGTATTGATTTTCAATTACTTACGTTTTTACCCCTTTTTAAAAATTGGTTAAAATACCCCTTGTTTCTCAATTTTTGTGACACTGTTGTTACATGAGAAAATATATAAACCCTTTTTAGGTTTTTCAAATCTGTGTTCAGGCGCAGGACTCCGGTCCTGTGCCTATTTGTTATTAATCTTTCGTGATTAAAAAATGTAACTAATTTCTTGAGAGTACGATAATGGAGGCAGTAGTAACAATGCAGACACAGGACCGGAGTCCTGCGCCTGAAGGGTATTATAATTCGAAATTATTTATTACTCAATATTTCAAAAAGTGATTTATTTACATAAAAACTTTCCCTACCCCACTTTTGCTTTTCTAAAAAACCATTTTTTACCAATTCTTCTAAATATCTAATAGCAGTACTTCTGCTAACTGACAAATCGCGTTCAATAAATTCAATTTTTGTATAGGGGTATTTAAATAAATTATTTAGCAAGTCTTGACTATATAATTTTGGCAACTTTGCTTTTATTTCTTGTTTAAACTGTTGCATTGTTTTATGAATCGCATTGATTAAAACAACTCCTTCTTTTGCAGTATTTTCTACACCGTCTAAAATAAATAAAATCCAAGGTACCCAATTTCCCGTTTCTCTTACTTGTTGAAGGTATTGGTAATAGTCACTTTTCTTACTAATTATATATCTACTCAAGTAAAGTACAGGGAGATCTAACAATTTTTTATTAACTAAATATAAAATATTGATAATGCGCCCTGTGCGGCCATTTCCATCATAAAAAGGGTGAATCGTTTCAAATTGATAATGTATGATTGCCATTTTAATTAAAGGATCTAAATCAACCATCTCATCATTATTGATAAATTCCTCAAGGTTATGCATTAAAGTTTCAATCTCAACTGCATCCTGAGGGGGCATATACACTAGCTCACCTGTATTTTCATTTAACAATTTAGTACCAGGGACTTTTCTAAAACCAGCATCATTTTGTTCAATTACTGCTTGAATTTTTAAAATATGATTATTAGTAAGTAAGCCACTTGATTGAATTAAGGCGAATCCTTGTTTTAAGGCTTCAGCGTATAGATGAACCTCTTTCGCTTCTGGTGAAGCAAATAGGTTGGAAAAAACATTGCTTTGATATATCTCAGCAAACGTGCTTATAATATTTTCAATTGCAGAACTTTCCTTTGCCTCTCTTAATATTAGCGTTTCTAGCAGAATATTTTGATTGGGAATACTGGTAATTACTCCTTTAAATTCTGCTAGACGCCGATGCGCGGCTGCTAATTTTTTTAAAACTACTTTTGTTTCTACCTCAATTTGTAAAGGTAATAAGGGTATCATTTTGACTCATTTAAATCAAATATAAGTCAAAATAGTCGATTTTTGACTTATTTCGTAAAAATAAGTGTCAAATAGTATGAAATTTGAATCATATGCAGTTAATGCAAGATTCTATGTTTTCGGTCTAAATAGATCTAGGATCTCATCGAATTCGTCCCAGGCGCAGGACTCCGGTCCTGTGTCTATTGATTATTAATCTTTCGTGATCAAAAAAAGTAACCAATTTTTTTAGATAAGGCCAAGGGAGGTAAAAGAAACCCCTCAGAAACAGGACTCCGTAATGTGTCTGAGGGGTGGCTAGGGATTGACTCGTCCTTAAATAACTTTACATCAAAACTTTAAAACAAGTAGTTATTTTATAATATATCTTTTTGTTCCATCGGTAGTAATCACAAATAAATTAACCATACCACCTGGTAAAATTGAAAAAGTTGTACTCCCTGTAAGTCCATTGCTAGGCGTATAAAATCTAGTGGTAGTTAATGCATTTGAAACAAATGTTCCACCGCTGTAATTATAAATTGTTACAGTAAACCCATTAGGTAAGTCTTCTGGAAAACCAGGATTTCCTGTGTGTTGGGTAGACAATATATAGCCAGAATAGTTACTTAAATTAGATGCACTGATAAAACTCGGACCATCGTATGTTTTAGTAGTAGCAGCAGGAGCAGCAGCAGCTTGCCATGTTGGAATTCCGTTTGCATTTGCAGTTAACACTTGACCAGCAGTTCCATCTACTTTTGGATAAGTAACCGCACCGGCTGTAATGGTACCACTAGTTTTCACATTAGTTACAGCTGTGTTTCCCAATTGAATGCTGTTGTCAGCCGAGACGCTTGCTTGATACCCTATAGCTGTAGCGTTGGTTAAGTTGTTGGCTCCAAAATTAGCTTGCATTCCAATTGCGGTATTGTTGCTGCCAGTTGTAATTGCCATGCCAGCACGCCAGCCGATCGCCGTATTATTGTTACCGTTACTATTGTGAAGTGATTCACGCCCAAATGCACTATTGTATATCCCGGTAGTGTTATTAGCAAGTGTGCCTTCACCGAAGGCAGAATTATCATCACCCGTGCTATTGTTTTTAAGTGCGCCTTCTCCAACCGCTGTGTTGTTAGCTCCGGTCGTATTGGGATAAAGCGCAGCCCAACCAAACGCTGTATTATTTGCTCCAGTCGTATTTGCCTGAAGTGCATACCATCCGGTCGCTGTATTTTGTTCTCCTGTCGTATTTTTTGAAAGTGCATTAAATCCAGTCGCTGTATTGTACTTTCCTGTAGTATTACTTTTAAGTGCGGAGAAGCCAAATGCACTATTCTCTCTCCCCTCAGTGTTCAATTGAAGTGCGTATGCACCATTCGCTGTATTTTCGCTTCCAGTCGTATTATTTTCAAGTGCATTTATTCCGGTAGCTGTATTATTTGAACCTGTAGTGTTTTTTGTGAGTGCGGATCTGCCAAATGCACTATTGTATTGTCCAGTAGTGTTCTTTGCGAGTGCTGAGGCACCACTTGCTGTATTATCGTTTCCCTTGTTATTCCGAAGTGCTTCGGCGCCAACCGCAGTGTTATAATTGGCATCAGTGTTAAGTCGAAGTGAATTGCTGCCTATAGCCGTATTGGCTAAGCCCGTGGTATTATTTGAAAGAGTGTTAGAACCGATTGCTGTATTGTAGTAACCCCACGTATCGTTTTTGAGTGCCTCGTACCCGACTGCTGTAATGTAATTACCCTGGAATCCCGTAGTAGTGCTACTAAGAGCATCTTTACCTATTGCTACGTTGTTATCAAGTCCATTTTTACCAAGCCCAACAGTCATTCCATTTACCTTCAAATCATAGGTCCCCAGGTCCACTGCTTGCGTAGCTCCAGTGTAAGGAACACCTGAAGCTGAAGCACTTAAAACACCATCGGTAATGGTTAAACCTGTACCGACTTTAAATCCACCTAATTCAGATGCACTTGCAGTTGGTAAACTATATGCAGCTGGGACTGTTGGCTTATTAGTTAAGTCATTATAACTACCACTTGTTGCAACTGTTGCTAAACTTGCAGCATCTGCTTTTAATAATAAACCTGGAACAGTAGGTTCATCAGCAGTTCCACCTAAATCACCCGCTAATTGTATTTTTCCTTTTACATTAACAGCTGCATCTGCAATACTTGCTGATGCAATTTGATTATCAACATATGTTTTAACAGCTTTTTGTGTAGGATATAAATCATCACTGGTTCCAAGTGTTATTGTAGTAGATTTATTAGTAGCATTTTCTTTTAAATCCAAAGCAGATTGCGTTAAAGTACTAATAGGCTTAGACGCGTCACTGGTATTGTTCACTAAATCTAAACCTACCTTCGATTTATTCAATGTTCCAATCATATCACTCGTAATGGCACCATTCGCAATGGATGTGGCATTACCCACACTCGTTACTACGCCTGTTAAATTAGCATTCGTTTTAACAGTAGCCGCAGTGCCTGCTCCAAAAGCATAAGGCACACTCACCAACTGCACCGTTCCAAGATCTATATAATTGTTATTAGAAGTTGGATCCAATTCTACTTGCAAAAATTTATTTCCTACTACCCAGTTTACTCCACCCAATGTACCAGTGCTACTGCTAGCTCCTGCACTTCCTATCTGTGCTGAAAACAATCCACCTAAGTTGGTAGTAATTTGTCTGATTTCTGAATAAACTACCGCTCCCGATGGCAATAAATCATGAATCGACAAACGAAGTTTCATTGACTGATTTGGCAAAGGATTACCCACTGCATTTCTTGCTACCCCTTGGTAGTTCAATAAGTTAGGGGCCTGCGCAAAGCCAGTAAAGCTTAGGGCCAACAGGGCTAAAAATAATAGCGCCTTGTTTTTAAAATGTGATTTTGGATACATGTGTTAAAGGGTTTTTGGTTTGTTAAATTTTTTAAATTCGAGTTTAGTTGAGCTTTAATTTTATTAGTCCTTTTAAATTCGGGTTTAGAGGTTTAGGTCAAACTATATTCACTATTCATCATTGCCCATTCACTATTAATTAATTTTTAAAATTTTATAAGCGCCTTTTTTAATTAGTCTTCCTGTTACTGGATGAGTATGGCGGATATTTAAAAAA
The DNA here is from genome assembly GCA_030831945.1 of Ferruginibacter sp. Taxonomy (GTDB): domain Bacteria; phylum Bacteroidota; class Bacteroidia; order Chitinophagales; family Chitinophagaceae; genus Ferruginibacter. The sequence goes on along the minus strand of JAURKC010000002.1, from coordinate 176,012 downwards.
TACTGCCCAGCTTTTAGACCACCTAGGTTCCAGTTTTCTAGTGCACCCATACCATTGTATACCACGACCTTTTCTTTTAATTTAGTTCCCTTTTCATCCAACAACTCTATTAAGTCATTACCCTTACTGGCATGAAGAATATTGATATGCAATTCATTTCTTACTGGATTGGGATATACCACTACTTCATTGGTTAAAAAAGAAGGAACCAAATTATTTTCTGCCTGATTATGTACGCTGTATTGCAAAAGCCCATTGGTAAAGAGATACAGATCACTATTGTCCATGATATTGATTGCTGCTGATTCGCCTACACTCCACTCAACACTGTAATTGCCTTTGGTAACTTGATTGCCCGCTATGTTAATTGCATAAGGATAATTGGATTGGGCTGAAGAAAATAAGCATGTCAGCAATAAGGAAATAACTAGAGAAATGCGTTTTTTAAAAGATAATAATTCTTTGATTAATAAATCATTCTTAAAAAAGAGTTTATTAATCATAGTAAAACAATCCAAAGTTTTAATCGAAAAAGTAGCAAGAAAAGTATATTTATTCATAAGGGTATATTTTAAATGATTATCTAATTATTTGTAACTGATTGATACGCCTCTTTTCTTTAACATAATCAACAAAACTGTCATTGCTATCAAATCCGCATAGATTGATGATTGACTCTATCGATAAATTAGCATTGATTGGATTTTCGATCTCTTCCACAAAATGCTTATACCTATGTTCATTGACCAGTAGCTGAAATGGAAGCGTATAGTAGACAGAAGAAATTTCGTCTACTTTTTTAGCACTCACTTTTAATAAATGAGAAAAATATTTAATGGAAGCGTCTTTTTGTAGATAGTATTTTAAATCAAAAAAGTAATGATCAAATACATTTTTTATAGGAGCACCATTACTACGATGCTTTCCAATAAAAACCAAAATAAAATTAAATAAAGACATGATCCAATAATTAGGATCACAAAATTTGAACAATTAAAGGGATAGAAAAAATTACAGATGTAACTATATCAAATGACGCTGTATCATTTTAAATGTCACTGATTTTCAATTAGTTAATCGTTTAATATATCGATCAAATCAGAGGGATTACCTCCATGATATTTTTTAAAAGGCTGATAAAAACGCTGCCGAGAGCTAAAACCAACTTCCATTGCCAATGCTTCAACGGTATAATTTTTAAATTTTGGTTCTTTGATGATCTCAACAAAGTATTCCACTCGGGTTTTATTAATTAATTCATCAAAGCTCATTGAATAGGTGAAATAAATATAATTAAACAGTACTTCTTTGTTTACATCCATGATAGTTGAAAATTCTACAATATTGGCTGTTTTATTTTTATAGTAAAAATTAGTATAAAAGTGAAAATTGAAATCTATTGCATTGACACCGGCAATAAAATCATTTTTATTAAATAAAAACCTTAATGAAATTTTAGACCCATTTTTATTGATAAAACTAGGTCTATATAGAATAATTAATAGTAAACCTAAACCGAATGCTATTGTAATAAAAATTTTGACATGGTTAGGGATTTCTAAAAAAGTATACAATAGAATTAAAATTAATTGCGACACAATTATAATAAAAAAACAAAAGGTCCAGATTTTAATTCTTTTAAAATAAATATTCTTAAATGAAAATTTAAATAAAATATTATATATGTAATAAAGACAAAATAAATTAAATAAAATAAAATCTAGCTCTAAAAAAAAATTGAGATAAATAGGCAGGTTATAACTACTAGCTCCTAGATCCCCTGTACTTTTAATAATAGTAAATTTTGGAAATACGGTATCATATCCCATTATTTGTACATAAAATATCAAAAAAATATAAATTGTATACGCAGCAATGGTATAAATATTTGCAATCCTCTTGTGTTGGATAAAATATAAATTAGTAAATATTTGAACCAATGAAGTCCCAATAAGCATTGCGCCAATCATTTTAATAAGAATATATTGATCCGGAGCAGTCCTGATAAAAAAACAAAAGGAAACAACAACAAAAGACAAAACAAATAATAAGAAAAAGATTTTTAGTTTAACGGGGGATTTAAAACGAATCAAGACATCAAAAAAAACAATGATTGAAAAAACAAATATAAAGAAGTAGGAAAATTGAATAATCGAATCGATAGTGATGTTCATTGCGCTAATCTAAATTATAAAACCCCTTAGAAAAAAACATTAAGAAATTAAATATATTACAGCTTTACCAAAATACTGACAATAAGATCAACTATTTGTTGTAATGGATTATAAAACACTGATAGTATTGTAATTATATATTAAGTACATATATATATTGAAGAATAGATAAGAGGGTTTTTAAATACAAAAGCCATTTTATTAGCAGATAATTCATTCCAACTGGCTACATTGAAAGCCCAAACTCAGTCATTTTCAGGAGAGTTATTCATACTATTCAAACACAAAACAACCTAGCTTGTCTGAAAGAATTTGGGTAAAGAGCCGATCCTTAAGGCAGACTTTTAAGCAAAAAGATAACAACAGACCTAATGCTTAGCGCTAAATGCCCTTTCCGGAAGTCTAGATAGGCCTATAGAAACAAATATTAAAATTTATTATACCAATAAGGTTTAATTTTGATAAAATTGTTAGTTTTAAGAAAACGTAATTAAAACGCGTCCGTGGAACCTTAACTTCAAAAGATACTGGAAGAACAAATTGAATGGTTCGCTTTCAAATTAGATTTTTCACTTAACTTATTTAAAAAGTACGTTTTATATAACTACTATTAAAATTTAATCATTCAACAAAACCAATAACTTATGAATTTTTTTTGGCTTTATGATTTTTCAAAATGGGGTCTTTACCTTATTATTTTTATAACATTTTCGTCCTTTTCTGTATTAGGATACCTAGTCGCAAAAAAGCCACTTACCAAATATTTTCACTCAAAAGATATTGAAATTAACGATGTAATATCTCACTTTACTGGTATAATAGGAATATTTTTTGGTATTCTAATCGGCTTAGTAGCTGTAGGAGTATGGGAAAATTATAATAGTTCTCAAGAAAAAGTAGATACAGAATCTGGAAATTTATTGGCTTTATATAGAGATTGTAGTGGGCTTCCTTCTCAGGTTTCCAAAACTATCAAAGAAGACATTAAAATATATATTAAGAATGTTATCAAAAAAGAATGGCCACAATCAAAAAAAGGAGAGTTACCACTTGCCGCTTTAGACGACTTTAATAAAATTCAACAAGATTTAATTTTATTTAACCCCGTAACTGAAAGAGATAAAATTATCTATGAACTTTGTCTAAATAAATTCTCTACTCTTGCTGGTTCCAGAAGAGAAAGGGTTTATGCTACACAAAATGGACTCCCTCCTATTGTATGGTTTGTAACCCTAATAGGATGTGTTGTGTTAATTTCAATATCCTGGTTTTTTAAAACAGATACCCGATTACATATCGTAATGAGCTTAATAGTAGGCATACTTCTTTCTACTGTTATATTTATGATTGTAGCATTAGATTGGCCATTCAGGGGTACTTTAAGCATTGATACTGGTGCCTTTAAATATAGCTTAGACAGAATAAAAGATTCAGAAGCAAGGCAAAATTTATTTCAACTAAACAATTAGAAAAAATTAGTCTATTTTATAATACCATGAAGCATAGTTACCTCTTTATATTTTTTATATTCATTGCTAAACTTTCAACAGCAAGCTATGTTGACACCTTAGTGATAGCAAATGCGGATGAATTGATTAAATTAAGTTTAAAAAATAATAGTAACCTAAAAATTTATAAACTGAAGATAACTCAGTCTAACTATGACTATAAAGCTTCCAATTATTTTAAGACTCCTCAAATTAATGGAACCTTCAATTCGCAATATAATTTAAAACTATCTACGACAAATATACCCGGTGCACCCTTTGGTCAACCTGGAAAATATATCCCTATCTCATTGGGCAAACCCTATACTACTTCGATGGGAATTTCCGCCGTTCAATCGGTTATGGATTGGCAGCATATTTTTCAATCAAAAATTGCTTACCAAAACACTGAGCTTTTAAAAGCACAAGAAGATCAAACCATTCAAAATTTAAAATTACAAATACTTCAAACATACTATTCAATTATCACCTCTTTATCTGCTATTAAAATATCAGAAAAAGACCTTCAACTATCGGATAGTATTGTTAAAATAATTGAATATAAATATACGAGTGGGATTATAGATGAATCCTCTTTCAATCAAGCCAAAGTGAGTAGCAATAATATTAAACAAAATATTATACAGTCAACTACTTTATTAAAACAATCAATCGCTTACATTAAAAATCTAGTCGATTTGCCTGTTAGCACTGATCTTCAATTCACTTTGCCAGAACAACTCTTTGTAGAAAATAAGCTAATACAGGAATTAGGATCGGACAAAGGACTTTTGCCATTACAACAGTTGGTGAAAATAGATTCCCTACAAATTAAAGAAGCTAAAGCCAAGTATTATCCAAAATTTAACCTTGTTGGATACAAAGGATATGACCAATTTCGAGATGACTTTGGAATCGATTTCAGTAGAGGCACCTGGAATGACTATTCCTACATAAGTTTTATGGCTACCTTGCCCATATATAATGGATTGGTTAACAGGAACAAGGTAAAAAGTATGCAATTTAAAAAAGAGGTTTCTAAAGAGCAGTTGAAATCTGCTACTCAACAATCTCTAATGAATGACCAAAATTTAATAGAAAACTATCAATCAACCGTAAAATTGATTGAAATAACAAAAAATAATTTTGAATTACTCAATAAGATCACAACTGCAAATTTTGAAAAATATATTAACGGTTTGATTAGCCTAGATGTCTATTTCAAATCTTTTGAAGACTATTTAAAATCTGAAAACACCTATTTAAATATGGTCTCTAATTTACAAATAATCAATGCAAATTTTGAGGCTAGAAATTAATTTTAACGTGAACAATTAACCTACTATGAAGAATATATTTATTTACCTTTTTATTACTTTGAATTTCCTAGCAAGTTGCGCTGATGAAGTAGAACAAACGAAGCCTGTTAAAAAGGATTTAAAAGATTTTATCTACGCCACTGGTAAATTAGTACCCGAAATTGAATACAATATCCCTTCCCTGATGGATGGAAATATAAAGTATCTCTATTTAAATGAGGGTGATACGGTTAAACCAGGACAGCCCGTATGCCAAATTGGAAATGAATTACAACTAACCCAATTAGAAAATGCTGAGACAAATTATAATTTCTCAAAAAATAATATGCAGGAAAATGCTCCACAAATTGTAAAATTAAAAGAGCAGATAAACCAAGCCATATTAAAATGCAGCAATGACAGTGTGAATATGAATAGATATCAAAGACTATTTGATAAACACGCTGTTTCAGCATTAGATTTAGAAAGAACAAAAGCTGAATTTTTCAATAGCCAAACCAATAGAACCCTTCTTCAAAAATCATTAGAGGATCTTAAGGCGATGGTAGCTTTGAATGAGTTAAACGCAAAATCACATTTAAAAATACAAGAACAAAACTTAAAATATAGCAAGGTGTCCATTGAAAATGAGGATGCAATCATTTTGAAAATATTCAAATCAAAAGGTGATTTAATTAGAAAAGGAGAGCCCATCTGTAGGGTTGGCTCTAGTAAAACTATTTTAAAACTTTTTATAGCTGCAGAAGATATCAAATCTATAACTATAAACCAAAGTATACTCATTGCTTCGGCAGTTGATCACAATAGTATTTTTAAAGGTACCATCACAAAAATCCATCCATTCATCGATGAAAATACACAATCTTATATTGTTGATGCCATCGTAGATTCCTCTGCCAAACCATTGGCTTTAGGGAGTAAGGTTCAAGTAAATATATTGATTAAAGAGGCCAAGGGTGCATTAGTAATACCAATAGATTATTTATTGAATGGTGACTCAGTTTCTCTCTCTAACAATCATCAAAGAGTAGCTGTTAAAACTGGAATAAAAACACAAGATTATGTACAGATTTTGAGCGGAATAGATGAGAATAGTTCAATTGAATTAATTGAACAATAAAATTATTTAGACAGTCTCTACCAATAAGCAAATAAATTAGTACTTATAATCATTCAATGTCCAAAATAATCATTTACACAGATGGTTCCTCAAGAGGTAATCCTGGTCCTGGTGGATATGGCGTAGTGCTAATGTCAGGACATCACCACAAAGAATTATCTCAAGGTTTTCGACTAACTACTAATAATAGAATGGAGCTACTGGCTGTAATTGCAGGATTAGAAACCATCAAAAAAAATGAATTACCCATTACGGTTTATTCCGATAGTCAGTATGTAGTGAACGCTGTTGAAAAAGGATGGTTAAATACTTGGATTAAAACAGATTTCAAAGGAGGAAAAAAGAATAAAGACCTTTGGAAGCATTACTTTGAATTATCAAAACAGTTTACTATCAAATTTATATGGGTAAAAGGTCATGCTGACAACCCTCACAATAATAGATGCGATGAATTGGCCACCAATGCAGCAGCTGGAAAGCATCTGCTTGTGGATACGGGATATGAGGAATCTTTATAAAAAAAGCCACTCCATGGAGTGGCTTTTTTTATAAATGAATTATTATATTAAGCCGTCGCTTTGATTGGTACTGACTGTTTTGAAAAAAGACGATAGCCTCCAAATAAAATAACACTGAAAATTATTGTAGCATACAAGCTGCCCAAATAAAAAGGAATGGCAGCAGCATAACAAGTAAGTAAACCTTCCAAAGTTTTAGCATAGGGCAAATTATTAATAGCTAATCCGCCTGCTATCCAAACCAAGAAATTAGAAGTTAAAAAGTAAAAAGTAGCTCCAGCTACTCCGCCTGTTAAAATCTTAAACCAATTTTGTTTTTGAATTAAAAAACCAATTAAAGTAACAGAAGAAAATAAGATATAATTTTCAATTTGCCCACCATAAAAACCGGGAATAGAAGAAATTTTATATTGGAATAGAATTTCATAAATAATATCAGAAAATAACATCGATAAAATAGGCATCAAAAAAGAGTACCGCTTATTTTTAATGATACTACCACTAAATAGTGCCATTGCAATTTGAGGGGCAAAGCCAAGGGGCCTTCCTGGAAGTAAGCGATATAAAGAAGCTATCAAAACCAATAAAACAAAACTGACTAAAATTGACCTTTCTATCTTCATTTTTTTTAATTTAACAGTGACAAAAATAAGTAATAAATCTATTTACAACCAATATTTATAAATTTCCCACTTAAACTCCTTCATTAACAGCTAACTCATCTAAAAGTTTACGCAGTCTAAAGTATATGGCAAAACATATTGAAACAGGAAAAAAAGGAGAAAAGATGGCTCTTGGATGGTTAAGGGAAAGATCCTATACGATATTGGAACAGAACTGGAAATATGGCAGATGGGAAGTAGATATTATAGCAGAAAAGGGTGAGGTGCTTCACTTTATAGAAATAAAAACCAGGAGAACTACAAAATTTGGCTTACCAGAACAAAGCGTAGGTGATAAGAAAATACAAAACCTTATCAATGCTGCTGAACAATATCTTCACCTTCATTCCCAATGGCATAGAATACAATTTAATATTCTATCCATTTTAATAATTCAAGGAAAGCCAGTGGAGTATTTTTTAATCGAAGATGTATTCTTGTAATAACTATTTGAAAAATTATCCAATCAAATTTTTCATTTTCTCTACCATTTTAAAAGTAGCGGGACAGTACTGAATATTTTGTTTGTATACATCAATATACTCTACTGTTTTTCTTTTAGTAAGATGTGGAAAGCCCGCACAATCATCTGGTCGTATAGCATAAATCGAGCACTTATTATCTTTAAGATTTAAGAATTGGCAGGGCTGCTTTTTATTTTGCCAATCCTTATCCTTTTTATCATAGAAAAGCCATTTTTCTTTAAACTCTATTGGAGTCTGATTAAAATGAGCAGAAATTCTTTTGATATCCTTTACTGAAAAAGTAGGTGTCATTGTTTTACAACAATTACCACAACTTAAGCATTCCGTTTCAGCCCATACTTCCTTATCCACTTGGTCAACCAATTTGTGTAATCCCCTTGGCGGATTTTTTTCTAACTTAGTCAAAAAAGATTTAAGGGATTTTTTATGGTATCTAACTTTTTGCTTAAACGAACGAAGATTTATCATCATCAGTGAAAAGAAATTTAAAATAAATTTTAACGAAAATAAGGAAACCTTTGCTAACAAAATGAATTTTTACAAATTAACCACCCCTAACCTATTTTATAAACAAAACAGCCTTATCTTTCAACCCATAAATATATTAATGATTCACTTTCCATTTTTAAATTTTATGAATAGCCTTTGGTTCAAAGACCTATCTAATCTATTATTCAGCCAATATCAATTTTTATAATTTTCAATCGATCAACTATAACTCAAATGTGGGAGGCATATAAAAAAGGATATAAAGCATTTCTTCAACTAGAAAAATCACTGAGTGATAATTCAGTAGAAGCCTACCTGCATGATATTGAAAAACTTACTTCCTGGATTCAACAAACTGATCAACTTAAAACTCCTCAACAAATAGATTTAAAAGACCTTGAGAATTTTATTAAATGGATTAGTGAACTAGGAATGACTGCTGGCTCTCAAGCAAGAATCATTTCAGGACTAAGAAGCTTTTTTAAATATTGTTTACAGGAACAAATCATTACCACCAGCCCTGCAACGCTATTAGAATCACCCAAACTAAAAAGATCATTACCCGATGTACTGAGTTTTGAAGAAATTAGCTCTATGATTCATGCGATTGATTTAAGTAAATCGGAAGGAGGAAGAAACAAAGCTATTCTTGAAACCCTTTACAGCTGTGGATTGAGGGTAAGCGAAGCTGTCAATCTAAGAATCAGTTGTCTTCATCTAGACCTCGGCTTTATTAAAGTAATCGGCAAAGGAGACAAGGAAAGATTAATACCAATTGGTACTGATGCGGCAAAATATATTGAAATCTACAGAAATGATTGTAGGGTTCATATTCCTATAAAACCTGGAAATGAAGATATTTTATTTTTAAACCGAAGAGGAGGAAAACTTTCCCGCGTAATGATATTTTTAATCATCAAAGAATTAGCTAGACTTGCAGATATCCAAAAAATAATTTCTCCTCATACCTTTCGACATTCCTTTGCAACGCATTTGGTGGAGGGAGGGGCTGACCTAAGAGCCGTTCAAGAAATGTTAGGCCACGAAAGCATTACCACTACAGAAATTTATACTCACTTAGACAGAGAATATTTAAGATCTACTCTCCAACAGTTTCATCCTGCTTTTAAATAAAAATATAATTTTTAGAAGCAATAAAACTAACAGTATATCAATTTTTAAAGAAGAAAATAAGGATAAGATCAATTTTTAGGAAGGTGCAGCAGCATTATCAGCAATCTAATTTTTAACTTTTTTTCTATAATTTTTAAACAGACTCATCCATCTTAATTTCAATACGCCCAGAATCCCTTCTTTCACAATTCCTTTATTCATTTTACTCTCACCTAGCTGACGATCAATAAAAGTAATAGGAACCTCTTTGATAGTGAATCCTAATTTCCAAGCAGCAAATTTCATTTCAATTTGAAAGGCATATCCTACAAAACTAATTGCATTTAAATTGATGGTTTCTAAAAACTGTCTAGTATAACAAACAAATCCTGCAGTAGGATCCCGCACTGGCATCGAGGTAATGATGCGCGTATATAATGAAGCTCCTTTAGACAAGGCAATTCTATTAGCTGGCCAGTTTTTAACCCCACCACCTTTAATATATCTTGACCCTACCGCTACCCCTGCCCCCTGCTTACAAGCCAGATATAAATTTTCTAAGTCTTTTGGATTATGAGAAAAATCTGCATCCATTTCAAAAATGAATTGATAACCATTTAATAGCGCCCATCTAAAACCATGAATATAAGCAGTGCCTAATCCCAACTTTCCTGCCCGCTTTTCTAAAAATAATTGACCAGGATACTGAGCAATTAAAGATTGAACTAAATCGGCCGTTCCATCTGGAGAACCATCATCAATAATTAAAATATGGAAATTTTGCTGCAAGCCGATCACTGCAGCGATAATATTTTCAACGTTTTCCTTTTCGTTATAAGTTGGTATAATTACTAATTTTTCCAAGAATATTGAAGATAGGTTTAATTAAAATTACAACTAGAACTATGAAAAAAATAATTTAAATATTTTTTAAAAGTGTACGATTCAGAATCTCCGTCAGCTTTTGCTTAGTATGAAGTGGAAAATCCCCTCGCATCATCCAATCATAATATTGAGGCTCCGCTTTTAATACATCTACTACCGGTCTACCTTTGTGTTTACCAAAATTAAATACCTCTACCCCCTTTTCATCAAAAATAAAACGACGCGCATAATCCACCACTTTATCCTCACCAATAATACCCAAAATAGACTCCAATGAATTTCCTAAATGAGGATACCTTTCTATCTGTGACATAAAAACATCGATAGTTGCATTTACATCTGCTTCTGCACTATGCGCATCAACTAACTCTTTATCGCAGTAATATTTATAGGCAGCAGTGAGGGTTCTTGGCTCCATCTTGTAAAAAATATGTTGCACATCTACCATCTTACGAGTACTCAGGTCTACCTCCATCCCTGCACGTAAAAATTCTTCCATCAAAATGGGTATATCAAAACGATTACTATTATAGCCTCCCATATCACAGTTCTCTATGAATTGCTTTAACTCATTACCACATTGCTTAAAACTAGGTGCATCCTTGACCATTTCATCTGTAATTCCATGAATAGCAGTTGTTTCGGCCGGAATAGGAATACCTGGATTGATCAGCTTCCTTTTCACCTGACGAGTGCCATCTGGTAAAATCTTGATGATTGCAACCTCTATGATTCTATCAGTAGCGAGATTTACTCCTGTTGTTTCTAGATCAAAAAAAGCAATTGGACGAGCTAATTGTAGGGCCATTCTTATTTTATTTTAAAATTTACTATGCTGGTATTATAATTTATTATATATTTGATCTAAATTAAAACGTTGCTAATCAATACTAAACAACTTTTAGTTGGTCATATTGGATCAATTTTAGTGATAACTGGTTAGCAAGTTAAATTTAATCCATGAATTTATAACATTATTACTCTAAAGGAAAGCTTTTGTATATTTGCAAAGCTAAACTTGAAGTAGAATCAACTAAACCATTAAAAATGAAAAAGATTTTAATATTGGCAGTTCTGATCAGCTCTGGTCTCATTCTTCTATCTTCTTGTGGAGCAAGCAGAAGAGGTACTGGCTGTCCGATGACAGAAAACATCATTCACTAAACCCATTGTTAAAATGGATTGGATCTCACTGACCTCGTCAGCTCAATTGGCCGACATTATAGAAAAATCAAAGCATCAACCTCAATTAATATTCAAGCACAGTACCCGTTGTTCCATTAGCTCAATGGCAAAAAATCGCTTGGAAAGAACAACCCCACCTGAAAACATAGATTTCTATTATCTGGATTTAATCAGCTATCGAGAATTATCTACAAAAATTGCTGAAGATTTTGACGTATTTCATGAATCACCTCAAGTTATTCTAATCAAAAATGGTGAATGCAGTTATGATGAAAGTCATTCCGGAATCAACATGGATGATATTATAGAACAAGCAGCTTTATAAAATTGATCCACTTATCTAAGTCCCACTTAATTGCAATAAGAATGATTTCAAGCTTTCACTTTTAGCCTCCATTTTTATACTATTTTTTTCCAAAGTCAATTGATGTTGAATAGCAGTAGGTATCGGAACTGATTGACCGATCACAGGTTCAACGGCATCATAAAATTTTACGGGATGAGCAGTTTCCAATACAATTCCTTTTTGATCAGGATGAGATTGTAAATATTGATCTAATGCACTAAACCCTACAGCGCCATGAGGATCTAATAAATAGTGATGATTTTTATACACCGACGCTAAGGTAGATTTAGTAAGCTCTTCAGAAATACTGCAACTACTAAATACAGCTGCGAGATTGGTAAATTGATGTTGAAAAATTTCAAGTATGCGAATAAAATTACTAGGATTGCCCACATCCATTGCATTGGAAATAGTAGCCACTGCATTTTTAGGAACATAGTCTTGAGTTTGCATATAATTTGGTACTACATCATTAGCATTACAAGCAGCGATAAAATGCTGTACAGGTAATCCAGATTGAAAGGCCAAAATACCAGCACAAATATTGCCGAAATTCCCACTGGGTACAGCTATTACTGGAGGATTATTTTTATCTGCCCAGAGCTTGTAGGCTAAAAAATAATACAATTGTTGTGGCAACCAACGAGCTACATTGATAGAATTCGCAGAAGTTAAAAATAAGTTTTGCTTTAATTGTTCATCAGTAAAAGCCTGCTTAACCATTTGTTGACAGTCATCGAAAGTACCATCGATTTCTAAGGCATGAATATTTTTCCCTAAAGTAGTTAACTGCTTTTCCTGAACAGAACTTACTTTTCCAGAAGGGTACAAAATAACAACCTCCACCCCTTCTACTTCATAAAATCCATTGGCAACAGCACCTCCCGTATCACCAGAGGTAGCCACTAATACAGTTACTTTCTTATTTTTACCTAGATTCGATTCGGATTGTTTTACAAAATAACCCAAGCACCTACTCATAAATCTAGCCCCCACATCTTTAAATGCAAGCGTAGGTCCATGGTACAATTCCAAAGAATAAATACGATCGGTTACTTTTACCAGCGGTATATCAAATTGGATAGTCTCCCCTACAATTCGTCTCAGCTCATCTTCAGGAATAGTATCGCCCACATAGGGTTTCATAACCTGGTAAGCAATTTCTTCATTAGAATACTGACTTATATTTTCAATGAGTTCTTTAGAAACAATTGGTATTCGTTCTGGAAAATACAATCCCTTATCCGGTGCTTGTCCATTAATAGTAGCCTGTTTAAAATCTACTTCGGGTGATTGATGATTTGTACTGAAATATTGCATACGATTTTTAATAACTGATTGTCTTTAAATTAATTTACTCTGCTATAATCTTTACGCCTGTTTTATTAATCGTAGTTACATAAGTATGATACTCCAATCCAATTTGATTATATATTTCCTGCATTACCGTTTGAACTTTTATTGCAGTTGCTTCATCCCTACTTAGCATAAATAAGGAGGGTCCAGAACCTGAAATACCACCACCCAAAGCACCCGCTTCTTTACATTTCATTTTAACTTCATCAAAGCCAGGTATCAATATACTTCGAACAGGTTCAATGATAACATCTTCTAAAGAACGACCAATTAAGTCAAGGTCATTCTGCATAAAACCAGCTACCAATCCTGCAATATTGCCCCACTGTCTAATGGCATCCTTTAATAAGACTTCCTTTCTTAAAATTTGCCTAGCATCCTTAGTACGTACTTCTATTTGTGGATGAACAATAGTAACAAAAAGATCCGGTGAAGGAATTGAAATAATATCTAGGGGATGAATACTTCGAATTAATGTGATGCCACCAAAAATACAAGGCGCCACATTATCTGCATGTTTAACACCAGAGGCAACTTTTTCACCAAACATTGCAAAGCGAACAAGGTCTTTATTTGAAAAAACATTACCCACTAAATAATTAGCCGCTACTACGGCACCAGCAGCACTTGCAGCACTAGAACCAATACCACTTCCCGGTTTAATTCTTTTATGTATCGTTACTTCAAAACCAGTAGGTAAATCCAGTTCATTGATCATTTCAATCAATGGGGCTCCTGCAGTATTTTGTGCTGGATCGGAAGGTAATGGATAACCGTCGGCACTATGTATGATGACCTTTTTTTCTTTCAATAATTTCACCTCCATCAAATCATTGGGTTCATTCAAACACATTCCCAAAATATCAAAACCGCACACAAGATTAGCCACTGTACCCGGTGCCAATACCTTTACATATCCAGCAGCTGAATAATTAGGCTTTATCTTTTTATTTTCAATTGTAGGCTGAGCTATGTTCATAAGCTTGTTTCTATGGATAAACTATTTTTATTTTTCCCCATTGGAAATTAAAATTTTAAATTCTACCTGCCCTAATAATATCTGCAAACACACCCGATGCAGTTATATCAGCTCCAGCACCTGCACCCTTTATTACTAATGGTTGATCAACATATCGATCAGTATAAAAAAGAACAATATTATCCTTTCCATATAAATGAAAAAAGTCGTGTTGTGGATCAATATGCTGAAGACCTACTTGAGCTTTGCCCTTATCGAACTTAGCAACAAATTTTAATTTTTTTCCTGCAGCTGATGCTGCTGAATATAGTTTTTTAAAATGATCTTCATGTGCTTCCATTGACTGATAAAAATCTGCTACTGAACCTTCCATACAAGCAGCAGGCATAAATGAATGATTCTCGATGTCCTCCATTTCCATTTTTTCACCCGCCTCTCTAGATAGAATCATAATCTTTCTCATTACATCCTTGCCACTTAAATCAAGTCGTGGATCTGGCTCAGTGTACCCTTCATCTTGCGCCTGCTTTACTACGGAGGCAAAACTCTTTTTACCATCATAGTGATTAAATACAAAATTGAGTGTTCCACTCAAAACAGCTTCCATCGTATGGATTTTATCACCACTTCGAAGCAGATCATTTAAAGAACCAATAATTGGCAAACTAGCTCCCACATTGGTTTCAAAGAAAAATTGTGCATTAAATTCAGTAGCCAACTTTTTTAATTCGGTGTAATATTCAAAACTAGAAGAACAAGCAATTTTATTACAAGCCACTACAGAAATACTTTTTTTCAATAACTGATCGTAACAAGCTGCTACCTTTTCATTAGCGGTAACATCTGCAAAAACTGTATTGCGTAAATTCTTCTCTATAACAGTATCTACAAATCCTTGGATATTCATTTCAGTACCTTCACTCAATTGTTCTTTCCAATCATTTAGGTTAATCCCTTCATCATTGAAAATCATTTTTTTACTATTGGCTAATCCCACTACATTTATTTTTAAATGTAGCTTTTCTAGTAAATACTTTTGTTGTTTAAGGATTTGAGCGACTAATTTACCACCCACATTTCCTACACCAGTAATAAATAAGTTGACCTCCTTATACACTGTTTCAAAAAATTCTTCATGTAATACGTTGATGGCTTTTTTTACATCATGGGTAGAAATAACTGCAGATATATTTCTCTCAGAAGACCCCTGTGCAATGGCTCTAACATTCACTCCATTTCGGCCTAAGTTTCCAAACATTTTTCCACTAATACCAGGATGACTCTTCATATTATCACCGACCAAAGCAATAATGGCTAGTTCTCTCTCTACTATAATTGGATCAACTTTTTTGGTAGCAATTTCAAATGCAAATGCTTCATCAATTGCATTTTTAGCTTCATCTGCATCTGCAGAATCCATACCCACACTGATAGAATGCTCAGAAGAACTTTGGGTAATAAGAATGACATTGATTTTTTTAATCGCTAAGGCTTCAAATAATTTTTTAGAAAACCCTGGAATTCCTACCATTCCGCTACCTTCTAAACTCAACAAGGAAATACTATTAATACTTGATATTCCCCTTATACTACTTCCGTTAAGGGTAGTTTCTTTTTGAATGATAGTACCCGTATCGTTAGGTGCAAATGTATTTTTAATCCAAGTAGGTATGCCCTTACTACTAACTGGCTGAATGGTTGGAGGATAAATAACCTTAGCTCCAAAGTGAGATAATTCCATTGCCTCCTGATAAGAAATCTGCGGAATAATTTTTACATTATTGACCAACCTAGGATCAGCAGTCATCATACCAGAAACGTCGGTCCAAATTTCCAACACTTTAGCATCCAATGCTGCCGCAATTATGGCGGCAGTATAATCAGAACCTCCTCTACCTAAGGTGGTAGTAATACCATTTCCATCTGATGAAATAAACCCTGGTAAAATAAATAAATTAGCTGCTGACCCTTTAAAATAGTCAAGCACTTTTGCGTTGGTAGTTAAAAAATCTACTGCAGCAGCCCCAAAATTAGCATCTGTAATAATCAATTCCCTAGCGTCTTTCCACTCAGTTCCTTCACCTGCTGAGGCAAACTTTGCCGCAATGATTTGAGAAGATAAAATTTCACCATAACTCACCATTCTATCTTTAGTACGATCTGATAATTCACCTAATAAAAAAATGCCCGTACAGATATCTTCAATTTCATTACACAAAGTCTTTACCAAACTCAATACCCTACTCTGCTGAGTGATGGGTAACAGTTCCTTCACCGTTTGGAGATGGCGCTGTTCGGACGCTAACAATTTATCCTTATACGTTTCATTTCCCTCAGCAGCAAGTTGGCAGCATTGCAATAAAATATCCGTGATGCCTCCCATAGCGGATACCACCACAATGGTAGTATCTGTTTTAATTTTTTCGTTAACAATAGCAACTACCTTATTAATATTTTCAGCATTCTTGACCGAACTTCCGCCAAATTTTACAACTTGCATGAGTTTTTATTTGTGTATATGTAAATAGTGATAATGAATATCCTTTTTCTTGAAAAAAGCTAATAGCCCAATGGTAATATGTAATTGCACAACCCTATCGGGTCGTAGTAGACGTCGTTGTAAAAGCAGTACCGGTAGCCATTACAGCTACTGAAGGATGGAGGGATATGATATGTAAATTCAATTGTACCACTTTTATATTTCGCTAAATTAGGGAATTAATTGGTAATGACAGCAAGTATTTGAAAATTTTTAAGTATTTTCATGTTTTACTTACATTAATGCCTGCTTTGCTACATTTTTATTAAATATTCTTGAATATGGATCACCAATCAACTAGAGGTCTAAGGCATTTTAAAAATTTGGTAGGAATCAAATTTCAACTGTACAACAGTCTATTTACCTCCCTTCCTTTTCACCGTATTGAAAAAACAGGAATTTTATTATCCCTACTACAAAATAATTGTGATGAAGGATATAAAAAAAATCAAAGTCCTGCTGAAATCATTGAAGAGTTTTTTTCAAAACATACTACTTTCAAACAACCACAAGAACGACTAGATCTGCTATTTCGTTTCATTCAATATATCGAGCGTCAAGTTGTATTATTTGATGCATTGGAAGATGCTGCTTTTAAAGAAGTAAACGACATCAACGGTGTAGGAACTTTAAAACACCTCGAAAGTGATGTAATTGAACATGAAAAACAGCTTGAACTAAAAGAGAAGTTATCCAATTTTGCCGTACGATTAGTATTAACTGCACACCCCACCCAGTTTTATCCCGGATCGGTTTTGGGAATCATCAATGACCTTTCAAAAGCATTAACTGAAAACAATGCGGTACAAATTAATATGTATTTGCAACAACTTGGTAAGACGCCATTCTTTAAAAAACAAAAGCCTAGTCCCTATGACGAGGCAATGAATTTAATATGGTACTTAGAAAATATTTTTTACCCTGCTACAGGAAGAATCATTTCATTTTTAAAAAATCAGTTTCCAGATGCTATCAATGAAATGAATCCAATCATCACTATGGGTTTTTGGCCTGGAGGTGATCGCGATGGAAATCCTTTTGTTAAGGCTCCCACTACATTAAAAGTAGCCGACGCACTTAGAGGAGGAATTATCAAATCATACTATTTAGAAATAAGAAGAATTAGACGCAGACTGACTTTTGAGGGAGTAGATACTATTTTAATGGAACTAGAAAATGATATGTACAATAACATATTTATTCCAGGACAAAGAACCCATTTAAATAAACAAGAAATATTAAAATCTCTCAACAAGATTAAAGAAATTTTGATCTACAAACACAATAGTCTATTTCTACACCTAATTAATAATCTCATTAATAAGGTAAACGTTTTTGGACTTCATTTTGCATCGCTAGATATCAGACAGGAAAGCAGTATTCATAGTCAAGTTTTATCTTCAATTGCCGCTAAAAATACTAGCCTACCTGCTAGTTATGATTCCAGTTCTACAGAGGAAAAAATAAAAATAATCACTCAAGTTTCAAATAGTCTTACTGACGAAGTATTTGAACAAGAAATTACCACAGATACCATTGCTACCATAAAAGCCATCCGTACCATTCAGGATTTCAATGGTGAAGCAGGTTGCAATCGTTATATTATCAGCCAATGCAATAGCGCACTCAATGTATTAGAAGTATATGGACTATTTCTACTAAGTGGGGCTAAGCAAGATGAAATTAATGTAGATATCATACCACTTTTCGAAACAGTTGATGATCTTCAAAATGCAGCGGATATAATGAAGACCTTATATACCAATGAAAAGTATAGCCATCACCTTAACAGAAGAAAAAAGCGTCAAACGGTCATGCTAGGTTTTAGTGATGGCACTAAAGATGGTGGTTATTTAATGGCTAATTGGGGTATCTATAAAGCAAAAGAAGAATTAACTGCTATTTCTAAACAATATGATATAGAAATAATTTTCTTTGATGGTCGTGGTGGTCCACCTTCTAGAGGAGGAGGAAAAACGCATAAGTTTTATGCTTCGATGGGACAAAATATTTCGAATAAAGAAATACAATTAACTGTCCAAGGGCAAACAGTGAGTTCTAATTTTGGTACAATCGATGCAGCACAATTTAATATTGAACAATTACTCCATGCGGGAATATCAAACGACTTATTTAATAACCGGCATATTACGCTCGAAAAAGATGAAGAGGCTTTATTGCAAGAATTAGCTAATCAAAGTTTTATAAAATATAGCTCTCTTAAAGATCATCCTCAGTTTGCAGACTATTTATCTCAAGTAAGTCCGCTTAAATTTTATAGCGAAACGAATATAGGTAGTAGACCAGCTAAACGTGGTGGAGGCAATAAATTAACTTTCAAAGATTTGAGGGCAATTCCTTACGTAGGTGCATGGGCACAATTAAAACAAAACGTAACAGGATATTATGGTGTGGGTACTGCATTAAAAGAGCTTGAAAAACAAGGAAAATTTCCTCAACTGAAAAAGCTTTATCATCATTCATTATTTTTTAAGACACTACTCGATAATAGTGAAATGGCGATGAAAAAATGTTTTTTTCCGCTAACTGCTTTTTTAGCTAAGGATGAAAAATATGGAGAAATATGGAATACCATTTATGAAGAACATATTTTAACACAGCAATACATTCTTAAACTTTCGGATAGAACAGAATTGATGAGCGACTACCCAGTCGATCAACTTTCTATTTTAATGAGGGAAAAAATAGTTTTACCACTGCTCACAATTCAACAATTTGCTATGATGAATATCCGTGAGATAGAAGATGGTCTTATTAACTCTCCATTAAAAGCTACCTACGAAAAACTAGTGATGAGATCTTCATTTGGAATCATCAATGCAGGAAGAAATTCTGCATAACAGTCCATTCAATTTTAAAAATTTTATTGTAATAAAAATAGAGCCCTTCCGTAGAAACGGAAGGGCTTAACGATTGCTTGCCATATGAAAAAGGTCACTGTAATATTACAGCACTCACAAATTAAAATTTATACACTGCAGCTATCAAAGCAGTAGCAGTTGATTTAGATGTACTACCATCATTTTTAGTATAGAAATCGCTTTGAGCTGATTCAATTCTTAACTCAGGAATAAATGTAAAAGCACCTGCTTTAAAATTGAAAGACAACGTATTCGCTAAAATATTTTTAGTTCCAAAATAAATCAATTTACTGTCGCTCACTAATTCACTCCTAAGGGTAAGTCCCACTGTAGAAGAAGGGTCAATATTTAAGTACAATGCTGCTGCATTCCAACTTCCACTCGTTAATGCAGATCCATCTATTTGTTTGCGACCTTGAACTGTTCCATTAAATCCAATATTAAATTTATCAGAAAGTACTCCGGTCACTACTAAATCTAACTGGCTAAAACTTTTAAGTGATAGTGGATTTTCTCCTGCTGTAGAACCAAAACAACCTGCATAGTTAAGGTAGGTCTTGAATTTACCACTCGCTGAACCAGCACTTAATTGTGCGATCAAAGAACGAGTACTGGTTGTTGAAACAGTCTGATCGATATAATTAGCCACTCCCACCATAAAACCAACATTCCCTTCAGTTACATCCAATTTTACACCAGTATGTGAGAAAGGTCCATTAGTAAACATATAAGACATGCTATAATTTCTGTTCAAAGGAGCATCCAATACTTCATATCCTACGTGGGTAGCAAATTTACCCGCGGTTAGTTTTACTTTACTTGACAAAGCGTAAGTTAAATACATCTGCTTCATCAATGTCAATGAAGATCCAGAAGCTTTTTCATAATATGAAAATTCCTCTGCTCTTGTGCCAAAACCTAAATCAACTGTACCGGTTATTTTTCCTGATAAAGCGGTAGCATCCGCTCTTAAACTTGCCATACCCAATGAAAAAGCCCCTTGAGAATTAGTAAAACTTGTTCTATTATTACTATTTATTCCATCAGAAGCATTGGCGAAGTTGTGACGATAATATCCATCTATAGAACCAGAGAAAGATAATGTCTTGGTTGAATCTTGGGCAATTGAAGTACTGAAAAAAGTTGCAGTAATCATCAATGTTGCTAAAATTTTTTTAATCATTTTTGTAAGTTTTTTATGAATAATTGGTTGGATTACTTAGCATATACTAGGTAAACTTTCATGTAGCATCGTTAAAACTTAGTAGCAAAAATTGTATAAAATGAGTTGCTAAAACTTATTTTATTTATAAATCAAAAGGTATAATTTTTTTAATCAAACTATAAAATAAACCAGGGTTTATTCATAGGGAAAAACCCTGGTCTATTTAATTTATGAATTTTGTTTTTCTTCAATACCGTTGCCAGTATTAACTAAAAGTGTTCCTTGAACATATTTTTCATCATGTTGAGAAGCGTCCAAACCTTCTTCCTCATCTTGAGCACTTACCCTGATTGGTAAAATGAAATCAATGAATTTGAAAATTAAGAATGAAACTGTGAAGCTGTAAACAACAACTATCAACATTGCTTTAGCTTGAGTTAAAAAGAATGAAAAATTACCATAGAACCAACCTTCAGGACCATCTTTAATACCATGAATTAATTGGTTTGCAAAAACACCCGTTAATAACATACCTACCATTCCACCAATTCCGTGGCAAGGAAATACATCTAAGGTGTCATCCAAACTTGATTTTTGTTTAATGCTTACTGCGATGTTAGAAATAATCGCACCCACCACACCAATAATAATACTTTGAGGAATACCAACATAACCAGCTCCTGGAGTAATAGCAACTAAACCAACTACAGCACCGATACAAAATCCCAATACTGAAGGTTTTTTACCTTTCATTACATCAAAGAACATCCAAGCTAAACCAGCAGCAGCAGCAGCTGTATTAGTTGTACCAAAAGCATTCACCGCTAAAGGAGAAGATCCAACAGCAGATCCTGCATTGAAACCAAACCAACCGAACCAAAGTAAACCAGTTCCGATCAATACATAAGGTACGTTCGCTGGAGGAATCTCTGCTTTTTGTTCATGTGATTTTCTACGTTTCAAAACTAATGCACCTGCAAGAGCAGCGCAACCTGCAGTAATATGTACTACTGTACCACCTGCGAAATCCCATACACCCATTTTTGCAAGGAATCCTTCTGGATGCCAGCTCCAATGTGCAACGGGTGCATACACCAATAAACTAAATAATATAATAAACATTACATAAGCTGTAAAACGAATACGTTCTGCTACCGCACCTACCACCAAACCTGGAGTGATGATTGCAAACATTAATTGAAATAATGAAAATAAAGTAAGCGGAATTGTATTAGCTAAAGGCCATGGAGCATGTGACTTTACCCCCTTAAAAAATAAGAAGGTCCTTGGATCGCCAATAAAACCACCGATTGAATCTCCAAAACTTAAACTAAATCCTACTACAATCCATAATACTCCAACCACCCCAGCAGCAACTACACTTTTTATCATGGTAGAAATTACATTCTTGCGATTAACCATACCGCCATAAAAGAATGCAAGTCCTGGCGTCATTAAAAAAACTAGCGCAGTTGATACAAGCACCCAAGCAATATCAGAAGTATTGTATTGGGGACCGTCTGCAATTTTAGTGGGATCAAAATCCGCCTCAGGGGCAATAAAAGCAGCCGCCAATGCAACTGCGACCAACACTACAAATGGCAGGACAGATTGGATGGATAATTTTTTCATACTCATTGATTTTTGGTTTTAAAATAATCAATAAAACATTTTATTTTATTGATATATGATATTTATTGAGTAAAAATAGAGAATAATGAGTATCCGAAGAACAAATTATTTATATATTTAAAATTCTAATATTTAATTAATAGAATAAAATATAGTAACTTTTAATAAGTAAATATATAATTTTCAATAAAAAGCCGATCGAATAGTACATTTTTGATTTTAATGATAAAATTTTGTAATATTTTTTAATTTATCTAATTCGAGCATAATTATAATATTTTATTAAATTTTATACACATTATATTTGTTTTATATTACAAAAGCCCCCTACTGGTTATTTTGCCTTTTTTCTACACGCATCATATATATGAATCGAAACTTTATTGATTTGCTACAGATAGTTAAGCAATGCGATTCTAAATCATTGCTGTTTAACTATGACCAATACAGGCTTTCCTTCAATGACTACTATTCAACTACACAACAAAAAAGGGATGCAGTAAACTGCATCCCTTTATAATTAAAAATTTAAAGTACTACAAATAACGCGCAATTGCATTCCTATCGGCAGTTTCCAACAGGGATTGACCCATCAAAAACTCATCTACCCTTTGTGCACAATCTCTTCCTTCTTTAATAGCCCATACCACTAAAGACTGCCCACGACGCATATCCCCTGCGGTAAATACTCGAGCTATATTAGATTGATAACTTTTTTCAGTTGCCCGCACATTTCCTCTTTCATCTAACTCTACTTCTAAGTCAGTAATCATTCCATCGTGTTGCGGATGAACAAAACCCATTGCTAAAAATGCTAGCTCACAAGGAACTTTTCTTTCACTTCCTTTAACTTCTACAAATTGAGCAGGTTTATTATCTACAATTTTCCATTCCAAATCCACCATTATAACTGCTTTTAAATCCCCCTTTTCATCACCAATAAATTCTTTCGTAGCTACTGCCCACTTTCTATCACAACCCTCTTCATGAGATGAAGTTGTTTTAAGTAACATTGGATAAGATGGCCAAGGCATTGAATTATTTCGATGATCAGGCGGCTTAGGCATCAATTCAAACTGGGTAACTGACTTTGCTTTATGACGGTTAGAAGTCCCAACACAATCACTTCCAGTATCTCCACCTCCAATTACAATTACGTTTTTTCCAGTAGCCATAATCTCTTCTTCAGTAAAAGAACTTCCGCTAACTCGCTTATTTTGCTGCTTTAAAAACTGCATAGCAAAATACACTCCTTTCAAATCTCTTCCAGGTATATCCAGATTTCTTGGGATAGTGCTACCACCAGCTAAAACGACTGCCTGAAATTCTCTTAAAAGATTACTTACACTAATATCAACGCCCACATTAGTATTACATTTAAATACAATCCCTTCTTCCTCCATTAATTTAATTCTTCTGTCAATTACCCATTTCTCCAATTTGAAATCCGGTATACCATAACGTAATAAACCACCCGGCATATCATCTCTTTCAAACACCGTTACCGAATGTCCAACTATATTTAATTGAGCTGCAGCTGCAAGTCCTGCTGGACCACTTCCAATAACTGCTACCTTTTTACCAGTTCTCATTATTTGTTTGTCCGCCTGAACAAACCCTTTATCAAATGCAATTTCAATAATATGTTTTTCAATTTCCTCAATGGCAATAGCTGGTTGGTTAATACCCAACACGCAAGCGGTCTCGCAAGGTGCAGGACAAATACGTCCAGTAAATTCAGGGAAGTTATTAGTAGAAGACAATATATCATAGGCCTCTTTCAAGTTCTTACGATACACTGCATCATTAAATTCAGGAATCACATTCCCTAAAGGACAACCATTGTGACAAAAAGGAATTCCACAATCCATACACCTAGAGGACTGCTGATTTAATTTTTCATCAGAATACCTTTCTATAAATTCTTTATAGTCTCCTACTCTTTCTTCAGTTGAACGCTTAGAGGGAAGTTCGCGCGTAAATTCTAAAAATCCTGTTGGTTTGCCCATATATTATTTACCTCCAAAGTGGAGTTTTTTTAATGTAAAAAAATAGTAATCCTGCATCAAAAAATAAATCTTACTTCTTTAATTCCTTCTTTACTTTTCCAGATTGCTTTTGTAAAACCTTTTTATAATCCTTAGGGAATACTTTAACAAAGTTCTTTAACTGATTTTCAAAATCTTCCATCACAAATTTTGCTACGGTACTTTGCGTAAGTTTATAATGATCGCTGATCATTGTAAATAATTCATCTTTATCTGATTCGGATACTGGATCCAAATCGACCATTTCTAAATTGCATTGCAATGGAAACTCTCCCTTCACATCATACACATAGGCAATACCTCCACTCATACCAGCAGCAAAATTTCTTCCAGTTGCTCCCAATACAACCACTCTTCCTCCTGTCATGTATTCGCATCCATGGTCACCCACTCCCTCCACAACCGCTGTAGCTCCTGAGTTACGAACTGCAAATCGCTCTCCAGCCTTTCCTCTGATATAAGATTCACCCGAGGTTGCTCCATAAAAAGCAACATTACCAATAATAATATTTTCTTCTGGAATGAAACTAGATTTAGCAGACGGATACACAATTAATTTAGCCCCACTTAATCCTTTACCAAAGTAATCATTCGCATCTCCTTCCAATTCTAGCGTAACACCTTTTGTGTTGAATGCGCCAAAACTTTGACCGGCAGTACCTGTAAATTTAAAATGAATCGTATCATCAGGCAGACCTGCTGATTGATATTTTTTTGAAATTTCATTAGATAAAATAGTACCTGTTGTTCTATCTATACTCTTAATAGGGAAAGAAGCGGATACTTTTTTCTGATGTTCCAAGGCTGGTTGAGCGGCTTCTAACAATTTCCAATCCAACACTTTTTCTAATTCATGATCTTGCTGCTCATTGTTATAAACGACTGTATACTGGGAAGCTGGCTCCTTATATAAAACGGGTGACAAATCTAACTTACCATATTTCCAATGATCAATACCTTCTCTCATTTCTAAACAATCCACTTGACCAACCATTTCATTGATGGTACGAAAGCCCAATTGAGCCATGATTTCCCTGAGTTCTTCCGTTAAAAATTTAAACAAATTCACCACATGATCGGCATCACCAGTAAAACGCTCACGCAATTGTTTATCCTGCGTAGCCACGCCCACTGGACAAGTATTTAGATGACATTTACGCATCATGATACATCCTTCTGTAACCAACGCAGCCGTTGCTACTCCCCATTCTTCAGCTCCTAATAAAGTTGCAATGGCAATATCCTTTCCTGTCTTTAACTGACCGTCTGTTTGTAAGATTACCCTACTACGTAATTTATTTTTAACTAATGTTTGATGAGCTTCAGCCAAGCCTAACTCCCATGGCAACCCAGCATGCTTAATTGAACTTACCGGTGATGCACCAGTACCTCCATCAAAACCAGCAATTAATACCACATCAGCCTTTGCCTTTGTTACACCGGCAGCAATCGTACCTACCCCTGCCTTTGATACTAATTTTACATTGATTCTTGCAGCTCTGTTAGCATTTTTTAAATCAAAAATTAACTGAGCCAAATCTTCAATAGAATAAATATCATGATGAGGCGGTGGCGAAATTAATCCTACACCAGGTGTTGCATGACGAACCTTGCCTATCCAATCATCTACTTTATGTCCTGGTAATTGTCCACCTTCACCTGGCTTTGCACCTTGCGCCATTTTAATTTGTAATTCATCCGCCTGCGTCAAATAATTACTGGTTACACCAAATCTTGCCGAAGCTACTTGCTTAATTGAACTCCGCATAGAGTCGCCATTAGGCATCGTTTCAAAACGAATTTCATCCTCTCCTCCTTCGCCTGTATTACTTTTTCCACCAATACGGTTCATGGCAATTGCCAATGTGCTATGGGCCTCATGAGATATAGAACCAAAACTCATAGCTCCTGTTGCAAATCTTTTCCAGATTGCTTCTGCAGGTTCTACTTCATCAATTGAGATAGCAGTTCTTTGTGTTTTAAATTGAAATAGACTTCTTAAAGTACAAGCTCTTTCTCCCTGATCATTGACCAGTTTGGAATATTTTTTAAATGATCCATAATCATTCATTCTTGTTGAATATTGCAACAAATGAATAGTTTGTGGATTAAATAAATGAAACTCACCCTTACGTTTCCATTGATACAGTCCACCTACCGGAAGACGATCAACAGGTATGTGTTTTTTAGGAAATGCAAAAGCATGTTTTGCTAAAGTTTCCTTTGCTATTTCATCCAATCCCAATCCTTCAATACGAGAAATAGAACCGGTAAAATATCTATCCACCACTGTTTGATTCAAACCAAGAATTTCAAAAATTTGTGCACCTTGGTAAGATTGTAAAGTAGAAATTCCCATTTTTGAAAACACCTTCAACAACCCATCGTTAACAGCTTTTGTATAATTCTTTTTTAGTTGTTCAACTTCTAAATCTGTTTGTATTCTTCCGCTCAATTTCATATCGCGGATACTTGATAATGCCATATATGGATTAATAGCCGTAGCACCATATCCTAACAAACATGCAAAATGATGAACCTCCCAAACACTTCCCGACTCTACAACCAAACCTACACTTCCTCTTAAACCCTTGCGAATTAAGTGATGATGAACGGCTGCGGTTGCTAATAAAGAAGGAATCGGAGCATGATCAGAATCTATCGAACGATCCGTTAAAATTAATACTTCAAAACCATCTTCGGCAGCATCTACTGCATACCTACAAAGTCTATCTAATGCCTTTTTTAGCGAGTCAGGTTTTCCATCTGCACGGAAATACATTTGAAGCGTTTTTGCCTGGAAGATACCAGTATCGATACTCCTAATTTTTTCAAGTTCAAAATTAGAAAGAACTGGATGTCTCAATGCAACGGTATGACAACTCAAAGGATCTTCTTCCAATAAATTTCCATTATTACCAACAAATGATGCCAATGACATGACTAGTTTTTCCCGAATAGGATCAATCGGAGGATTAGTAACTTGGGCAAATAATTGTTTAAAATAAGAACTTAAATGCTGCGGTTCGTCACTGAGCACTGCTAATGGAACATCGGTACCCATTGATCCTATGGGCTCTTTACCTTCCAATGCCATTGGAGCTATTATTTCATCTAAATCTTCTGTTGAATAACCAAATACTTTTTGATATTTGAATACTTGATCACTTTCCAAATGTGTATACATTACTCTTGGCTCTGGTAATTCTTCTAAACGAATTTTATATTTATTCAACCAATCGCCGTAAGGCTTTTGTGAACAAATGGTACTTTTCAATTCATCATCACTAATAATTCTTCCCTGCTCCATATCCACCACAAACATTTTTCCTGGTTGTAATCTTCCATTCTCTTTTACCAAAGAAGGATCGATTGGCAAAGCGCCTGTTTCAGATGCCATGATTACCCTACCATCGGTGGTAACACAATAACGAGAAGGTCTAAGTCCATTTCTATCTAAGGTTGCTCCAATAATTTTACCATCTGTAAATGAAATGGAAGCCGGACCATCCCAAGGTTCCATCATAGAAGCATGGTATTCATAGAAAGCTTTTTTAATAGGATCCATTCTATCATCGCCATCCCATGCCTCTGGAATCAACATCATCATTACATGCGGTAATGATCTACCCGTAAGCGTGAGTAATTCAATCATATTATCTAAACAAGCAGAATCTGATTGAACACCATTAATTACTGGCAACAACATCTCCATTTCTTCCTTACTAAAAAAAGTAGATAAGAAACCATTCTCACTTGCTTTGAGCCAATTTAAATTTCCTTGCAAAGTATTAATCTCCCCATTGTGGGCGATGTAACGAAATGGCTGAGCCAATCGCCAGGAAGGGAATGTATTAGTTGCAAAACGAGAGTGAACCAAACCAAATGCAGAAACAACTCTTTTATTATTTAAATCGGGAAAATAATTCCTAACCTGGCTACTAGTCAACTGACCTTTATACACTACAGTCTTGTAAGATAAAGAAGCAATATAAAAACCAATTTCATCCTTACGAACCGTACTATCAATTGTATGACTCGCGTATTTACGCAACACAAATAACTTCCTTTCAAAATCCATTGGATTGATAATGTAATCTGGACAAGCAATAAAAACTTGTTCCATTACTGGTTCAACAGACAAAGCAGTTGGGCCAATATCAAATGTATTTACCGGAACACTTCTATAGGTAATAATTTCTAGTCCTAATTTTTCTGCAGCACGATTAAAAATATCCCTACACTCTTCTCGTAGTTTAAGATCCTTAGGAAAGAATAGTACACCAACAGCATATTTTCCGAAGGAAGGTAAATGCACTCCCAATTTTACGCATTCGTCAAAGAAAAATTCATGAGGTATTTGAATGAAAATACCAGCACCGTCTCCAGTATTGGTTTCACATCCACAGGCACCCCTATGTTCCATATTTTCCAAAATGGTCAATGCATCAGAAATATTCTGATGAGATTTATTACCCCTAATATTTGCAACAAAACCGATACCACAGGCATCATGTTCAAATTGCGGATCGTATAAACCTAAATTTTCTTTCATAATAATTATTTTATGCTATTGATAACATTTATTTCAACCAATTTTAAAACCATTCAATAGCATCCCTCTATTTTTTATAGAAAAGATTGTAGCAATCGTTATTCAAGCAATTTAATTATCCACCTATTATTTGGGTGGATTTTATCTCTATTTTCCTAGTAAACCCGCTAAGCAAAGTTACTACGATAATTCATTCAACCCAACTGTAGCCTATCGCCCTGTAACGACAAGGGATTAGCTCCAAAAAACTAGGCTGAAACCCCAATTGATTTCATTTCTGTCATAGCCTGCCTAAGTTCAGCGCCCACCAATTCGATCGGATGAAAACGTATTACTTCATTCACCACAATCAAAGTCTTATTATCTACTCCAGTATCTTTTCCAGCGTTGAAATTTTTTCCGATAATATCCGTATCCACCGCCTTCATAAAATCAGCCAATAGAGGCTTACAGGCATGATCAAAAAGATAACATCCGTATTCAGCAGTATCAGAAATAACTCTATTCATTTCAAATAACTTTTTACGAGCAATGGTATTAGCAATAAGCGGAGTTTCATGCAAAGATTCATAATAAGCAGACTCTTCTTTGATCCCGGCTTCTACCATTGTTTCAAATGCTAGTTCAACACCTGCTCTAACAAAGGCAACCATCAATAAACCATTATCAAAAAATTCCTGTTCAGCAATTTTTACATCTCCTGCAGGTGTTTTTTCAAATGCGGTTTCTCCAGTAGCTGCACGCCAAGTCAGTAAATTTTTGTCATCATTAGCCCAATCTTCCATCATTGTTTTAGAAAATTCACCACTCATGATATCATCTTGGTGCTTTTGAAATAAAGGACGCATGATATCTTTAAGTTCTTCCGACAATTGAAAAGCCTTAATTTTTGCAGGATTAGAAAGCCTATCCATCATGGCTGTAATACCACCTTGTTTTAAAGCTTCTGTTACAACCTCCCAACCATATTGCACTAACTTAGAAGCATATCCTTTATCGATTCCTTTCTCAATCATTTTATCAAAACTAAGTATAGATCCAGTTTGTAATAATCCACAAAGAATGGTTTGCTCACCCATCAAATCTGACTTCACTTCTGCAACAAAAGATGATCTCAAAACTCCTGCCCGATGTCCTCCAGTCCCAGCGCAATAAGCCTTTGCATATTTCAATCCTTTTCCTTCTGGATCATTTTCTGGATGTACTGCAATTAATGTAGGCACTCCAAAACCACGTACATATTCTGCTCTAACTTCAGAACCTGGACATTTAGGAGCCACCATAATTACAGTAATATCTTTTCTAATCTGCATACCTTCTTCCACGATATTAAATCCATGAGAATAAGAAAGCGTCGCATTCTTTTTCATCAAGGGCATGATTGCTTTTACCACTGAAGTATGTTGTTTATCAGGCGTTAAATTAATTACTAAATCAGCAGAGGGTATCAATGATTCATAAGTACCAACAGTGAAGTTGTTTTCAGTAGCACTTTTCCAAGACTGTCTTTTTGCATCAATTGCTTCTTGACGAAGGGCATAAGTAATGTCAAGTCCTGAATCTCTAAGATTTAAACCCTGATTAAGTCCTTGGGCACCGCAACCTACTATCACAATTTTCTTACCTTTCAATTCATTGACTCCATCAGTAAATTCTGATTTGTCCATAAATTCACAAACTCCCAATTGATTCAGCTTATCTCTAAGCGACAATGTGTTAAAATAATTAGCCATGTTATTTGTTTGCCCCCAATCCATTAAGGATTTTGCGGGGAGTTTAATAATGCCCTTGTCATTAAAATGATAAGGGTGATGATTGTTATTAGTTAAATAATATTTTAAAAAATTCTATCGAAAATGCAATTTAATTAAGTTACAATTTCTACAGCAAAAGTTCGGGAATTTACATACTGAAAACTCCTTGTTGCTGATTTAAATACTCATTTTCAATTAGCTCTTCGCCAGGTGCCCTTTGTTCAAATTCCTTTAGCTTTTCATGAAAGCCCCGGCTGCTCTTCATGATAGCAATTCTTGCGCTACGAACAAACTCAGTTAATCCATAGGGCTCTAGCACTTTTACCAACTTATCCGTTTCTTCTCGATGTCCAGTAGTTTCAAAAATGGTAAAATCTTTGGTAATGGCAACAACCCTGGCACCAAATTCTCTTAACAACCTTTCTACTTTAGCTTTTTCGGCTATCTCCTCTGTAGAAACTTTATACAAGGCCATCTCTTGCCATACAATATTTTCTTCTGTATTGAAATATACTTTTAATACATCCACTTGCTTTTCTATCTGCCTACAAACTTTTCTAACCACCTCCTCTGTTTCATCAATCAGAATAGTAAAGCGATGTATGCCTACTATCTCAGATGGAGACGTATTCATACTATCAATATTTATTTTTCTACGAACAAAAATAATAGCAATACGATTCAGTAAACCAATCTGGTTTTCGCCATACACTGTTATTGTAAATTCTTTTTTCATACTCTTTTTTTAACTAAAAATTTTAAGGATAATGAATCTCGTAAGTTTCAAATCCATTTACCTTTATTCTTTAGGACAATCTTATTTCTGCTACACTACATCCCTGTGGAACCATAGGAAATACATTATTTTCTTTTCCAACCATCACTTCTAGCAAATAAGCTCCAGGATGATTAAGCATAGTTGATAAGGCATCTTTTATTTGATCTCTCTTCGAAATACTTTGGCCCTCAATTCTATATCCTTTGGCTACCATCACATAATCCGGACTTTCAATATCAACAAATGAATAGCGTTTATCATGAAATAATTGTTGCCATTGACGAACCATTCCTAAAAACTGATTATTAAGAATTAATATTTTTACATCAATTCCTGTTTGCATTATTGTACCCAATTCTTGTATGGTCATTTGTACACCACCATCTCCAATAACCGCAACCACCGGACGGTGAGGTGCTCCAAACTTAGCGCCAATAGCCGCTGGCAATGCAAAGCCCATAGTACCTGCTCCACCTGAAGTGATATTACTTTTGGTCTCATTAAATTTAGCATACCTGCAAGTAACCATCTGATGCTGTCCAACATCTGTAACGATGATTGCATCTCCTTTAGTAAGCTCATTCAATACTTTAATAACCTCCCCCATCGTCAATTCATCAGTAGTTGGATTGAGCTCATCTTTAATAACTATATCGATTTCTTTTTGGGTAAACTCATTGTATTTACCTAACCATTCTTTATGTTGTTTTTTGTCAATTAAAGCTGTCAACATTGGGAGCGTCTCTTTACAATCTCCCCACAATGGAACAGTAGCCTTTACATTTTTATCTATTTCTGCAGGATCAATATCTAGATGAATTACTTTAGCTTGACGGGCATATTTATCTAATCTGCCAGTAACGCGATCATCAAATCGCATACCCACCGCGATGAGCACATCACATTCATTAGTTAAAACGTTCGGACCATAATTACCATGCATACCAAGCATTCCAACATTTTGAGGATGATCAGTAGGCAATGCACTTAATCCTAAAATAGTCCATGCAGCTGGTAAGCCTCCCTTTTCAATGAATGCTTTAAATTCATTCTCTGCTTTTCCAAGAATAACACCTTGACCAAAAATCACCATCGGCTTTTTAGCTTCATTAATCAATTGTGCAGCCCTTTCCACATATTCTTTTCGAACGATTGGCTTAGGTCGATAACTTCTAATGAACGTACATTTTTTATACCCGTTATAGTTAAATTTTTGAAGCTGTGCATTCTTTGTAATATCTATCAACACTGGACCAGGTCTACCGCTACCGGCAATGTGAAATGCCTTTGCTAATACAGAAGGAATTTCTGTAGCGTCAGTAATTTGATAATTCCATTTAGTAATTGGAGTGGTAATATTTATAACGTCTACTTCTTGAAACGCGTCTGTTCCTAACAAATGAGCAAATACCTGACCAGTAATACAAACCAATGGTGTACTATCAATCATTGCATCAGCCAAACCGGTTACCAAATTAGTAGCACCAGGTCCACTCGTAGCAAATACTACCCCTACTTTTCCAGAGCTTCTAGCATAACCCTGTCCAGCATGTATTCCTCCCTGCTCGTGACGAACTAAAATATGTTTTAGTCGATCGTGATAATCATATATTGCATCATAAATAGGCATAATTGCTCCACCTGGATAACCAAATATGGTATCAACGCCTTCTGCAATAAATGCTTCAAGCACTGCTTGTGACCCTGAAATTTCAACCACCTCTTTTACTGGACTAGCAGTTTTAGTAGCCGTTAATTTATCACTAGCTTCTTTTTGATCAACGATGGTTTCTATATTTTCCATTATAGGTATTTTAAAATAATTTACGAGCAAAGGCCATTTTTCTAATAAAAAAAATGATGAGCCGCCTGATATTTCTATTGATTGAATTTATTCATCTGTTACACAACCTTCACTTGCATCTTTTACATATTTTGCATATTTATATAAAATGCCTTTTGTTACAGTTAATGCAGGTTGCTTCCAATTCGCCCTTCTCTTTGCTATTGCTTCAGGGGCAACTTTTAAGGTCATTGATTTGGTAGCCACATTAATTTCTATTCTATCATTGTCTTTAACTAAACCAATTAATCCTCCGTCAAAAGCTTCTGGGGTAACATGGCCCACAACAAATCCATGGGTTCCTCCACTAAACCTTCCATCAGTAATTAATGCAACAGATTTTCCTAGACCTGCTCCGATAATTGCAGAAGTTGGCTTAAGCATTTCTGGCATACCAGGCCCTCCTCTTGGACCTACATGCGTTATCACGACTACATCTCCCGCCTTTATTTTTCCTGAATTAATACCATTGATTAACTCAGACTCCCCTTCGAAAACTCTTGCAGGTCCCTCAAATAACTCACCTTCTTTTCCTGATATTTTTGCCACACTTCCTTTCTCTGCCAAATTACCATAAAGGATTTGAAGATGTCCAGTAGTCTTAACTGGATTGGATGTTGGTAAAATAATTTTTTGTGAATCAAAATCTAGATCGGGAACATTCGCTAAATTTTCAGCAACAGTTTTACCGGTTACCGTCATACAATCGCCATGTAAAAGTCCTTGCTTCAATAAATATTTCATCACTAAGGGAACCCCGCCAATATTGTGAAGATCTTCCATCAAATATTTTCCACTTGGTTTAAGATCTGCTAATACTGGAACCCTATCACTAATTATTTGAAAATCTTCTTGAGTAAGTTTAACATCAATACTTTTTGCAATGGCTATCATGTGCAACACTGCATTGGTACTACCACCTAATACCATAATGATAGTAACTGCATTTTCAAAAGCTTTACGCGTCATGATATCAGAAGGCTTTATATCCATTTCCATCAAATGACGGATAGCTTTTCCAGCCTGTAAACATTCTTCTTTTTTAGCATCACTCAAAGCTGGATTACTAGATGAATAAGGAAGGCTCATGCCTAATGCCTCAATCGCACTACTCATTGTATTGGCAGTATACATTCCACCGCAAGCTCCCGCTCCAGGGCAACTATTCATTACGATACCTTTAAAATCAGCTTCGTCTAAATTACCAGCAATCTTTTGTCCGAGTGCTTCAAAAGCAGAAACAATATTTAGATCCTGCCCCTTATAATGTCCAGGAGCAATGGTTCCACCATAAACCATAATAGCTGGTCGATTTAATCTACCCATTGCCATTACAGAACCAGGCATGTTTTTATCACAACCTGGTATTGCAATCAACGCATCATAATATTGAGCACCGCAAACAGTTTCAATTGAATCCGCAATAACATCACGACTAACCAATGAATAACGCATTCCGGGCGTACCATTACTCATTCCATCACTCACACCGATCGTATTGAAGATAAGACCTACCATATCATTTTCCCATACTCCTTGCTTCACCAATTTTGCTAAATCATTCAAATGCATATTACAGGTATTCCCATCATACCCCATACTAACCACCCCTACTTGAGCTTTAGCTAAATCTGCATCGGTAAGTCCGATACCATAAAACATGGCTTGTGCAGCAGGCTGCGTTTGATCCTGTGTGATTGTTTTACTATACTTATTTATCTCCATAAAAAAATTATTAATTAAAATGCTGCAAATTATTTTGTTACTGCTATCAATATTTTATTGCTATTACTAAACTTTCAATTTTTTTTATGATTTACTTTTCAAATTGCTACCACTAAAAATTCTTATTAAAATAAAATCAATATCAATTGCCCAAAATAGAAGTGAAAAAAATAAAAAAGGTCAATATTTGTAGTAACAAAGATGAACCATTGTTCATTGTGCTAAACCCTTTATTAGAAAGATTAATAGTATATAATTTTAGGTTGTTGCCAACCATTCATTGCTATACAACTTCTACCACATGAGCCTTTGCCAATTCATGTAAATCTTCTTCCATTACTTCCTTCTTGCTATCTGCAACCAATAAAAACTCTTGGTATAATCTGTCGATATCATTTCGATTAAACGAATACCCTAATTTATGAAAACGATGGGCTAATGCACTTCGGCCACTCCTAGCCGTTAGTACAATTTTAGAAGCCTCGGCGCCTACTTCAACAGGGTCAATGATTTCATAAGTCAATGCGTCTTTCAAAAATCCATCTTGATGAATACCAGAGGAATGAGAAAATGCATTTGAACCGACAATGGCTTTATTACATTGTACTGGCATACGCATTGTTTCAGCCACCAATTGACTCATTGGGTTTAATAATTTGGCATTAACACCTGTATGAAAACCTAGAATTTTATGTTGTTGAATAATCATGACCACTTCCTCTAAGGAAGTATTTCCAGCCCTTTCACCCAAACCATTGATCGTACATTCTATCTGCCTAGCTCCATTAATAATTCCAGCAATTGAGTTGGCTGTTGCCAATCCAAGATCATTGTGACAATGACAAGAAATAATAGCTTTATCTATATTGGAGACATTATTGACCAAAAAAGCAATTTTTTCACCATATTGATGAGGAAGACAATATCCGGTGGTATCAGGAATATTTACTACGGTAGCTCCAGCCTTAATGACCGCTTCCACGACTCTTGCCAGATATACATTATCGGTACGCCCTGCATCTTCTGCATAAAATTCCACATCATCTACAAAATTTTTCGCCCACTTTACACATTGAATAGCACGTTCTAAAATATCCTCCTGATTAGAATTAAATTTATATTTAATATGTAAGTCGGAAGTTCCAATACCCGTATGAATCCGTGGTCTTTTAGCATATTTCAATGCTTCAGCAGCCACTTCAATATCTTTTTGAACTGCTCTTGTTAAACCACAAACACTTGCTTTGGTAATTATTTTTGAAATCTCATTGACCGAATTGAAATCACCGGGCGAAGAAATGGGAAAACCCGCTTCAATGATATCAACACCTAACTCCTCTAGCCTTAAAGCTAGTTCTATCTTTTCGGTAGTATTGAGCTTACAACCTGGAACCTGCTCTCCATCACGAAGGGTAGTGTCAAAAATGTGTATCTTGTTAGCTGACATAGAAATCGTATTTTTATTAAAACAGGTTAATTTATTTGATTTAGCTGACCTATTTTTACATAAATGGTCTTAATTTACGAAAATAGTGCATATAAGCGGTGATACGCCATAAATTGTGAGTTATTTTACGCTATATAAAGCACCCTTTTCGACCTGTAACTCATAACCAGTAAGGAATTTAAAGAAATAAAATTACGATGCCCAACCGGAGTACAGACCCCCTATTTCAGCTTATCAAATCACTTGAAAAAAGCGAAAAAAGGAATTTCAAGCTCTATGCCACTCGAAACTCCTCTTCTGAGGAGCTCATCAGTATCCAATTATTTGACGCTTTGGACAAAATGGACACTTATGATGAAGGAGTTTTGCTTTCAAAAAACGATCGAATTAAAAAGCAACAGCTCAGTAATCTGAAAGCTCATTTATACAAACAAATCCTTAGTAGTCTTCGGTTAATCAATGACAACTTTATAGATATTTCATTGCACGAGCAAATGGACTATGCAAGAATTTTATACAACAAAGGGCTTTATCACCAAAGCTTAAAGGTGCTAGACAAACTAAAAGAGCAAGCAAAAAACAATAACCAGCTTACCTATCTGCAGCAAGTGCTTTTCTTTGAAAAAAAAATCGAAGCATTGTATATTACTAGAAGCATTCAAGATAGAGCAGATGATTTAAGCAAAGAATCCTTAGAAGTCAATGAAAGCTTATCATTGGTGTCTAAATTTTCGAATTTATCACTACAATTATATAGCTGGTATATAAAAAATGGGCATTGCAGAAATGAAGAGGAAAGTATTGCATTGCAAGATTTTTTTACTACCAAACTTGGGGATAAAATACCCGTTTGCACTAGTTTTTATGAACGGCTATACCTGTATCAATGTTATTGCTGGAACGCTTTTATCAGACAAGATTTTTTACAATATTATCGTTATTCACAAAAATGGGTCAATCTCTTTGAAGAAGAACCCTTCATGCTTCCAATAGAAACAGCGCATTATATCAAAGGAATGCACAATCTAATGGGATCACATTTTGATTTGGCTAATCATAAAAAATTAGTTGAAACGCTTGCCCTATTTGATCAATTTTGTATCACCGACTTAGTTCAAAATAATGTCAATAATAGAATACAATGTTTTGTTTATAATACTATTTCCATAGTGAACAAACATTTCTTGGAAGGTACTTTTACAGAGGGATTAGCCCTGATTCCAGCAATTGAAGAAAAATTAAAGGAATACGAAATATACCTAGATCGACATCGAATATTAGTTTTTTATTATAAAATTGCCTGCCTTTACTTTGGAAGCGGTGATTATGAAAAAACAATTGACTATTTAAATAAAATAATCAACTGGAAGGTAGACCTGCGAAATGATCTACAATGCTATAGTCGTTTACTTCACTTGATTGCTCATTTTGAATTAGGCAATGAAGAGATACTAGATCACCTTATAAAATCAGTGTATCGATTTATGGCAAAATTGCAAAACCTTAGTGTAGTGGAAGAAGAAATATTTAAATTCATTCGAACTTCTTTTCATATTTCAGTTAAGAATATTAAACCAGAACTTGAAAAGTTGCTTTTGAAATTAACCAATCACCAGAATGATCGTTATGAAACACGCGCATTCATTTACCTAGATATCATTTCCTGGTTGGAAAGTAAAATAGAAAACATACCTGTACAAGAAATATTAAAACGAAAATTTGCTGGAAAAAGAAAAGCATTAGTGTCTGAAGCACCTTACAGTAAAGATTTTGCAGAATAACTAAGCAAAAATATATTGGTTACAAATTGAAAGGAATTTATTTAAAATCAAACAAGGTAGCAGTAAATACACCTCTCTCCCGTTTCTTAAAAACAGCTTTCCAATTGCCATTGTACCGTATCATGGAAGGTACCAACAGTTTTCCGACATGGGTTAATTGCACTTCCATCTGAACTTTAAAATCATATAATCCGGCTTCATAACTAAGCGAATATTTTCTGGCTACTACTTCAAAAGTTTTATCATCAAACCAAGTAATCATCTCATCTACCACCACTTTATTTTCCATACCAGGTTTTACTTTTTGTTTTAACAAATAACAACTGGTTTTATTGTAATCATCCATATCAATCTCCATATCATAGGCATCGGCCATTTCATCATCGTAAATAGCAGTTTTTCCAGACATAAATGGAAGCCCTTTTATCTTTTTACCTGGATTAAAAAATAACATTTTCAATTGTTCTTTATGCTTTTCGATACCAGATTTACCCTCCAAATTAAATCCATTTCCAGCTACTACATTCGATTCACCACAAACTTTTCCCTTAGTAAAAAAAAGGGAAGCATACATTTGAGCGGTGTAGTAATTATAGTTGCGTTCATCATCATAAAAATCACCAGTAACTTGTTCCTCTAGGACCTCCATCCTCCTACAATTAGCTTCAGCTATCTGCTTGGTTTTGCTTAAACAGGTAGCCAATGAATTACCTTGCTTACCTAATATTCGAATATCATTGATTGCTGTAAATCCCAGTACATGAAGATTGCGAAAAGCTTTGTAAAAACTGGTATCATTTTTTATTCGGCCAATAAAACCAGGAACATTGAGTTTATTATTGACGACTACATCACTCAGCGTAATAATATTTTTTCCTACCGTTACATTGATGTCGGTGGAGTCTTGTGCTAAAAGTTGTGAACAATGCAAAAGAAAAAAAACAAAGAATAATAATATTTTATTGAGCATTCCAATAATTGATTGCAGTATAATTAAACAAGGTTACTGAAATAAAAATTCCTAAATAAAAAATGCCTATTTCGGAAAAACCATTCGATAGTCAACACTAATTTTCCCCTTACTAATATCCATTAACTTTCCTTTTAATAAAGTGCGTTTTAGGGGCTTTATATAATCAATAAATAACTTTCCTTCTATGTGGTCATATTCATGCAAGATTACCCTAGCAGTAATACCATTGAATGTTTTAGTAAATGGCTTAAAATTTTCATCTACATAATCGATCGTCACATTTTCGCCCCTCAGTACATCTTCCCGAATTTTTGGAATACTTAGACAACCCTCATTGTAAGACCATTCCTTACCATCTATTTTGGTAACATAGGCATTCATAAATACCCCTTTAAATCCAGGGCCATCCGGATAAAGCCCCTGCTCATCATCTTCTAGATTTTCAAAAATTTGAGCGCTATCTATTACAAATAAACGTAAATCTTTATTGATTTGGGGCGCAGCTAATCCCACTCCGTTACTGTTGTACATCGTCTCCCACATATCAGCAATTAATTTTTGCAGTTCAGGATGATCCTGAGCAATATCCTTACAAACTTTTCTTAAAATGGGTGACCCGTAGGCTACTATTGGTAAAATCATATGTACTATTTGAAAATTTTAGAATCGTTTTGTAAATAAAAAAAGTACAAAACTCACTATCATTTTTCTTTGCGATTGATAATGGCTGACTGCACAAATTTAACAATTTATCATTGAATGCTTTGCAGATACTCTTGTAAAATAATAGTAGCTGCAATAATATCTACATTGCCCTTAATTTGACGATCCTTTTTCTTCATTCCCATTTGCAACATTGCATCCTTAGCCATTTTTGAAGTATATCGTTCATCAACCGTTTTTAGCGGCATATGAGGGAATTCTTTTGTAATCTTTTTAATCGCCGTTTTCACTAAGGGGGTTCCATGGGTATCAGATTCATCCCAATTAACAGGAAGTCCAATAATAATCAACTCAACTTGCTCCGTTGTAAAGTATTTTTTTAAATAAGGAATTAATTCTTTTGAGTCAATAGTCGCTAAGCCGGTGGCAATAATTTGCATAGGATCTGTAACAGCAAGTCCTGTTCTTTTTCCACCATAGTCGATCGCTAATATTCTAGCCATAAGCAAATGTATGATTTATGGATGGAGTTGAAATTGAAAATCAAGAAAAATAGGAATGACTGCTGAATGATACCGCACTACTTAGAACGTAAAAAAATATCCAATAAAACAAATACGGCAAATACCACAGAGGCTATTCCATTGGCAGTCATAAAAGCTATATTCACTTTACTCAAGTCGGTAGGTTTAACAATTGAATGTTGGTAAAGTAACATTCCAATAAATACAGCAACGCCTATCCAAAATAACCATCCGAAATGACCATAAAACCCAGCAAACAAAATAGAGGCTGCTGACAATAAGTGAAGGAATTCAGATACGTTCAAAGCCTTTTTTTTACCCAATGCTGCAGGCATTGAATACAACTGATTTTCTTTATCAAACTGCTCATCTTGCAATGCATAAATAATATCAAAACCACTAACCCAAAATAAAACAGTAAAAGAAAACAACAGCGGCAATAGATCAAATTTTCCAGTAACCGCCAGATAGGCACCAATAGGTGCAAGACTTAAACCAATACCTAATACTAAGTGACACAATGCTGTAAAACGTTTGGTATAACTGTAAAACAAAACCACCAATAAGGCTACTGGTGATAAATAAAAACAAATCGGATTGATAAAATAACTGGACGCAATAAAAAGAAGGCAGTTGAGTATGACAAAACCTAGGGCACTTTGCTTTGATATAATACCTGCAGGGATTTCACGAATTGCAGTTCTTGGATTTTTAGCGTCAAAGCTACTGTCGAGATAACGGTTGAAAGCCATGGCAGCACTACGTGCAAAGACCATACATAAAACTACCAATATAAATAATTTCGGAGAAAATGTACTCCTTTGCAAGGTGGTATCTGATGAAAAACTGTGGGCATATAATCCGATAAAAAAACCAATAATAGCAAAAGGTAAAGCAAAAATAGTATGCGAAAATTTTACTAGGCTTGCATATTTTTTAACCAAATTCATTCAGAATATTTTTAAGAAAAATAAAATAATCAACTTTTATTAAATGGAAGTATTGGAAAGTTTTCGATTTCTTACTAACTCCCACATGACTACCCCAGCCGCTGTTGATACGTTCAAAGAATGCTTCATACCGAATTGAGGAATTTCTATACACCCTTCACTTTGTTGAATGGTCGTTTGCTCAACGCCAGACACTTCGTTTCCAAAAATGACAGCAATTTTATCCGTAACGTCAATATTTAAATCATTTAATAGGATGCTTCCAGATGCCTGTTCTACCGAAAATACTTTATACCCCATCTCCTTTAAAGCTATAATAGCCTCACTAGTCGTATCAAAATGTTTCCAAGTCACGGTTTCCTCGGCGCCCAAAGCTGTTTTTTTGATTTCTTTATGAGGAGGACAACAGGTATAGCCACATATATAAATTGCCTCCAGTAAAAATGCATCCGCTGTCCTGAAAACACTTCCCACATTATAAGCACTCCGGATGTTTTCCAATACAACAATAAAAGGCATTTTATCAGTTTGTTTAAACTCTTCTACCGAAAGCCTATTTAACTCATCCATGCTTAATTTTCTCATAATTGCTATAAGCTCTTTAATTTAGGCAAAAGTAATTCACATCTTTCACAAACCCTTCTTAAAACCTAATAAAGGCCCTATTTTTGCTGCTATAGTTAAACTAAGTATCAATAAAATTTAAATATGAAAATTAAGCTTTAGCGCTATTTTTATTGAAAATAAACAGCTGATTCAATTTTTAACTTTCGAAATTTATATTTTCACACAAATACCATGGCTAAATCAAGCGGAGAAACTCCTTTAATGCAACAACACAATGCTATCAAGGCTAAATATCCTGATGCCATTTTGCTATTTCGCGTAGGAGATTTTTACGAAACATTTGGTCAAGATGCGGTCAATGCATCCAGCGTATTGGGAATTACTTTAACCAAAAGAAATAATGGAGATGCTAATTCATCCCAATTGGCTGGTTTTCCCCATCACTCCTTAGATACTTATTTACACAAATTGGTAAAAGCAGGTTACCGTGTGGCTATTTGTGATCAATTAGAAGATCCGAAACAAGCAAAAGGAATTGTAAAAAGAGGAGTTACAGAATTAGTTACTCCAGGGGTAGCTACTAGTGATAAATTATTAGAGCACAATAGCAATAACTTTTTAGCAGCACTTCACTTTGATGAAATAAAAATAGGTATCGCATTTTTAGATATTAGTACGGGAGAATTTTTTATTGCAGAAGGCGATCGCGAGTATGCAGATAAATTACTACAAAGTCTAAAACCTGCAGAAGTAATTTTTCAACGCAATCAACAGAAAAATTTTAAAGAATATTTTGGTAACAAATTTTTTACCTATGCTCTAGACGAATGGATTTTTACTGACGCCTATGCTACTGAAAGTTTGTTGAAACATTTTGGAACGCATAGTTTAAAAGGGTTTGGAGTAGACAATTTAAAAGAAGGTACCATCGCTGCTGGCGCAATCCTTCATTATCTAAAAGATACGGAGCACCCCAATCTAGGTCACATCACCTCCATTCAAAGAATAGATCGAGAAGAACATTTATGGATGGATCGATTCACTATTAGAAATCTTGAATTATTTGGAGGACCTGAAGATAGCAACACACTATTAAAAGTGCTGGACAATA
Organism: Ferruginibacter sp.; assembly: GCA_030831945.1. Lineage (GTDB taxonomy): Bacteria > Bacteroidota > Bacteroidia > Chitinophagales > Chitinophagaceae > Ferruginibacter. The sequence continues at coordinate 132,957 of JAURKC010000002.1, read as the reverse complement.
CCGTCTCCCCCATGGGAGCCCGTTTATTAAAACGCTGGATGGTACTTCCCTTAAACGATAGTATCAAAATAAATGAAAGACTAGATACCGTTGAATATTTAATAAAAGAAACAGATATTCGAAATAAAATTTCACATCATATTAAACAAGCGGGTGATGTAGAAAGGCTAGTTAGTAAAGTGCCTTTAAAAAAAGTAAACCCACGTGAAGTGCTTCAAATTGCGCGAGGCTTAATTCAAACCGAATCTATCAAAGAAATCTGTGCTGGTTCCAATAATAATTATTTAAAAAGATTAGGTGATTCACTGAATACCTGCAAATTAATTTTAGAAAAAATTATAAGGGAAATTAATGAAGCGCCTCCAGCTCTCGCATCAAAGGGAGGTATTATTGCTAATGGAATAAATGACGAACTAGATGAATTAAGGAAAATTTCCAGCGGTGGAAAAGAATACCTAATCGAACTACAACAAAAGGAAGCTTTACTTACCGGTATTTCTTCTTTAAAAATAAGTTTCAACAATGTTTTTGGTTACTATCTAGAAGTTACCAACTTACATAAAAACAAAGTGCCAGCAACTTGGATTCGTAAACAAACCCTTGCCAATGCTGAAAGATATATCACCCCTGAATTAAAAGAATACGAAGAAAAAATTATCGGTGCAGAGGATAAAATTCTTTTAATTGAAATGCAACTATTTGAAAAAATATTGAATGAGTTGCAAGATTATATTGCTCCAATGCAAGTCAACGGTCACGTAATGGCTGTATTAGATTGCCTTACCTGTTTTTCAAACAATGCACTTCAGTTCCAATATAAAAAACCTGAAATCAATCATAGCAATATACTAGATATTAAAGATAGTCGCCATCCTGTAATAGAAAGATATCTGCCACCCGGAGAAAGCTATATCTCCAATTCAATTTATCTGGATCCTTCTACTCAACAAATTATTATTTTAACAGGTCCGAATATGAGTGGTAAAAGTGCCATTCTTCGACAAACGGCACTCATCACTTTAATGGCCCATATGGGAAGTTTTGTTCCCTCAAGTGATGCTAAAATACCTTTAACTGATAAAATTTTTACGAGAGTTGGAGCTAGTGATAACTTGAGTGGCGGAGAAAGTACTTTTATGGTAGAGATGAATGAAACTGCTAGTATCATCAATAATATTACTTCAAGAAGTTTAATTTTACTAGATGAAATTGGAAGGGGCACCTCTACTTACGACGGCATATCAATTGCCTGGAGTATTGTAGAATATTTACACCAATCTGCCAATAGCCCTAAAACACTATTCGCCACCCACTACCACGAGTTAAACGAGTTAGAAAATAAATTACAGCGAGTAAAAAATTATCATGTTACCAATAAAGAAGTAGGTAATAAAATTATTTTTTTACGCAAACTTGCACCAGGTGGAAGTGTACATAGTTTCGGTATCCATGTAGCCCGAATGGCTGGCATGCCCCCAAGTTTGATAGAACGTGCCAATGAAGTTTTATTACAACTTGAGCAAAGCAGAAATAATGGAGAGAATAAGGGAGATAATTTAGACGAGAAACTTCAGCAACTCAATATACCAAAAATGCAACTTAGTATTTTTGATGCACACTCAGCCACATTTGAAGAAATTAGAACCTTACTGAATGCGGTTGACATTAATCGATTAACACCCGTTGAAGCCTTATTAAAACTTCAGGAAGTAAAAGGCAAAGTAAATTAAATACTTTTTTAGCAAAAGAATTTTAATAGGAGTACTAATCAATAAGTTATTTTTTAACGTCAGCAATTACTAGCCAATTTTTAAAAACTGATTACCTATTTAAATTTATCTTTACAATCAGTCCATGATCAGTAATAAAAAAATATTTATTTACCTTTTGATGCTTTTCTTTTCCGGAAATAGCTATGCACAAACTGTATGTACTGGCCTAGGACAAAATCCACAAACCGCCTTTCCAGTTTGTGGAACTGACACTTTTAAAATGGCATCCGTTCCTATCTGTGGAGATCGATTAGTGCCTGGTCCTTGTACTGCATCAATGGTGACTGATAAAAATCCTTATTGGTATAAGTTTACTTGCTTTACTGCTGGTACGCTTGGTTTTTTAATTAAGCCTAATACTTTTTCTGATGACTACGATTGGCAATTATTTGATGTCACCAACCGCAATCCAGCAGATGTTTATACAGATTCAACTCTTTTCGTATCCTGCAACTGGTCGGGTGAACCAGGTAATACTGGTGCATCGGCAGCAGGAACTTTAAACGTTGTTTGTGGTTCTACTGGTTTCGGCCCCCCTTTACCTCTTTTCAGTAAAATGCCAACGCTAATACAAGGTCATAATTATTTATTATTAATCAGTCACTTCAGCAATTCTCAAAGCGGCTACTCCTTGTCGTTTGGAGGAGGTACTGCTAATATTACTGATCCTGTAATACCTAATTTACTTAAAGCTAGAGCAGCCTGCGACGGCAGTAGTGTTTCGGTAAAATTGAATAAAAAAATGAAGTGTAGTAGTCTAGCCTCCAACGGATCTGACTTCAGTATTTCTCCAGTTATAGCTCCAATCACTAGTGCCGTTGGAATTGGATGCAGCACTGGATTTGATATGGACTCTGTAGTACTTACGCTGGCTGGAAGAGTTCCTCCAGGTAATTACACTATCTATGTTCAAACAGGTACAGATGGAAATAATTTATTAGATAATTGTGATCGTGGATTCGTGAATGGTCAATCATTACCGGTAACGGTATATCCTTTAACGCCCACTCCTATGGACAGTATTTCAAAAATAGGGTGTGCACCAAAATTTTTGGACTTGGTTTTTAAAGATCCTATGCTTTGTAATTCTATAGCAGCAGACGGCAGCGACTTTATTATCACCGGCACCTATCCAATTTCCATTGCGGGGGCTTCAGGTATTTGTAATGCAAATGGACTCACTCAGATAATTAGAGTAAACTTATCGGCTCCCATTCAAAAAGCAGGTACTTTTCAAATTAAACTAAAAAATGGAACTGACGGAAATACTGTAATCAATGAATGTGGGGTACCAACAGTTATTGGAGCAATGCTTCAATTCACATCAATAGATACCGTTTCTGCAGATTTTAAATCTCAAATTAGATATGGTTGTTTGGTTGATACCATTGATTATTCTCATGATGGAAATAACGGAGTAAATAGTTGGAGCTGGAGTTTTGATAATAACCAAAGTAGTTCGCTTAAAAATACCTCCCTGATTTGGACTACCATCGGAAATAAGCAAGCAACCCTAATCGTTTCCAACGGCACTTGTTCCGACACCTCCTCATCAATAACTACATTGATAAAAAATAAAGTGACAGCAGCCTTTGAATCTACCTCAGTTGTATGTCCTAGTGATCCTGCTCAGTTTATTGATAAAAGTACTGGACCTGTAGTGAGCTGGGAATGGGACTTTGGCAATGGTAATACTAGCTTACTGAATACTCCGCCTACCCAATTTTATCCCCCTTCTAATTCAATTAAAAATACTCCCGTACAACTTATTGTAAAAAATATTGCAGGATGTCCAGATACTTTAATAAAAACAATTCAGGTAATTGGTAATTGTTATATCGCAATACCCAAAGCTTTTTCGCCAAACAATGATGGACTGAATGATTACTTATATCCTACCAATGCCTATAAGGCAAAGGATTTAGTATTTAGAGTATATAACCGCTTTGGTCAAATGGTTTTTGAAACTCAAAATTGGAAAAATAAATGGGATGGAAGCTACAATGGAAAACCCCAGGACCCAGGAACTTTTGTTTGGTTCCTTCAATACACCAATATTGACACCGGTAATAAAATTGAATTGAAGGGAAGCAGTGTATTAATTCGATAAAGATTAAATAGCTTCTTTCAACTTGGCTACCACCCAATCAATTTCTTCAATGGTATTGTGTTTACTAAAACTAAATCGAACAGCTACTTGATTAGCCTTACCATGAATAGCTCTAATTACATGGCTACCTTGATCAGCCCCCGATGTACAGGCGCTTCCACCACTTGCACAGATATGATTGATATCAAGATTAAAAAGTAACATTTCCGATTTTTCTGAAACTGGAAAACTCACATTCAATATAGTATACAAACTTTTTTCTAGAACATCTCCATTAAAACTTATACCAGGAATACTTTTTATCAAGGCTTCGTACATATATAATTTTAAAGAAAGTATATAAGCCTTATCAACTTCAAAATTAGCAGTTGCTATTTCCAATGCTTTTGAGAGTCCTACAATTCCATAGATATTTTCAGTTCCAGCCCTCATATTTCTTTCCTGTCCTCCTCCATGGATCAATGACTGAATGCTTATATTTTCATTGATATATAAAAGGCCTGTTCCCTTTGGCCCATGAAACTTATGTGCTGAACCAGTTATAAAATGTACTGGAGTATTTCTTAAATCAAAAGGAAAATGGGCTACCGATTGAACCGTATCACTATGAAAGATAGCCTTATAGGAATTACATAAAGTTCCTACCGCATGTAGATCGAGCATATTACCAATCTCGTTATTAGCATGCATTAGCGTAACCAATGTTTTAACTGAAGAAGAGGATAATAATTTTTCGAGATCTTCTAAATCAATATGTCCATCTGGCATCAATTTTACAAAACTAACAGATACCTCTCCCGCTTTTTTTAAATAGTCTACTGTATGAGACACTGCATGGTGCTCAATTTCAGAAGTTATAATATGCTTGCAACCTAAATTTCTTACGGAAGAAATTATAGCCGTATTACTACTTTCGGTACCTCCACTAGTGAAAAATATTTCTGCAGGATGAGCATTTAATATTTTAGCCACAGATTTTCTTGCTTGCTCAATAGCCATTCTTGTTTCACGACCATAGGAATAAATAGAAGAGGGATTACCGAATTTTTCAGTAAAAAAAGGCATCATTGCTTCCAGTACTAATGGATCAATAGCAGTTGTAGCAGCATTATCTAAGTAAATTCTATTCATAATTTCCCTAACTAGGAGAATTGGTCTATTTAAAAACTTATTGACGCTAAAAGTTATTGAAAATTAATACGTTAGTCAATAAATCTTTTTGATCTAGTAAGTAGAAATCAACTCTTACGTTCAACTTACATTAATTCACTAATATCTTTCATTAATTTACTAGCAATATTATCAGCGGTTGTTGAAAAATTACTTTCAGCATAGATTCGAATAATTGGCTCCGTATTACTGGTTCGTAAATGAACCCAATCCTTGTCAAACTCAATTTTCAAACCATCTTCAACATTAATGGGACAGTTTTTATATTTATCCTTAATTTTTTCAAATATACTTTTCACATCTACCCCATTTTCTAACTGAATCTTGTTTTTACTAATGAAATAATCGGGATATGAATTGCGTAGTTGCTTAACTGTTTTTTTTGTATTCGCTAAATGAGTTAAAAACAAAGCGATTCCAATTAAAGCATCTCTTCCATAATGTAAATCAGGTACAATGATTCCACCATTTCCTTCACCACCAATTACCGCATTAACTGCTTTCATTTTATTTACCACATTTACTTCACCCACTGCACTTGAAAAATATTCACCCCCCTGCTTTTCTGTTATATCTCTCAATGCACGAGTAGATGACATATTGGATACGGTATTTCCTTTACGGCGACTCAGTACATAATCTGCAACTGCCACTAAAGTATACTCTTCTCCAAACATTGTTCCATCCTCACACACAAAACAAAGTCGATCCACATCAGGATCTACTGCAATACCAATACTCGCCTTTTGTTTCAACACCTCATTACTTAGGCCAGTTAAATGCTCTGGTAATGGTTCAGGATTATGAGCGAATTTGCCATTCACCTCTCCATTTAAAATTTCTATTTCTTTTACTCCTAATGCCTTTAACAAGGCTGGTACCGCAATGGCTCCAGTGCTATTCACCGCATCTACGACAATTTTAAATTTAGCCTTTTTGATAGCAGCTACATCTACCAGTTCATAATTTACTACGGCTTCAATATGCTTATTTAAAAATGAATCGTCTAAACGAATCGTTCCTAATTTATCCACTGTTGCAAAATCAAAATCTTCTCTCTCGGCAATATCCAATACTTTTTGTCCTTCAGCACTATTGATAAATTCACCTCGACTATTTAACAATTTTAAAGCATTCCATTCCTTTGGATTATGGCTAGCAGTGAGTATAATACCTCCCCCTGCATTTTCAAAAACAACTGCCATTTCAACTGTAGGAGTAGTACTATAGTCTAAATCAATTACCTCTAACCCAAGTGCCTGTAAGGTACTAATCACTAATTTTTTTACCATTTCACCACTGATCCTTCCATCTCTTCCAACAATTATTTTTTTATTAGCACCTTCCTTAATTAATAAGGTGCCAAATGCTGCAGTAAATTTCACAATATCAACGGGGGTAAGATTATCACCAGTTTTCCCTCCAATCGTTCCTCTTATTCCAGAAATACTTTTAATCAATGCCATTCTTATAGTCAATTATTAATGAGCTGCAAAGATAACAAATTGAATAGGGTTAAAAAATTGGATTTAGCAATATTTTAAATAATAAAAAGATTGCAACCTAGAAAAGTGAAAATCATATTGATGCTATTGATATAGTACGATATAGAATAGCTATACAAAAGCCGTCGAGAAAAATTCTTTCGACGGCTTTTGTTAAAATTTTTTAAAAAAAAATTATTTCAATTAGACCATTTTAAAAGATTCCAAAAACTTAGTAGTAAAGTTTCCACTTCTGAAATCTTCATTCTTCATTAATTGTAAATGAAAAGGAATGGTAGTTTTAATTCCTTCAATAACGTACTCACTTAATGCTCGATGCATGGTATCAATTGCTTCCTCTCTTGTTTGAGCAACAGTGATGAGTTTACCAATCATACTATCATAATAAGGTGGAATAACATAACCAGCGTATACATGACTATCTACCCGAACTCCGTGTCCTCCTGGGGTATGCAATACAGTGATTTTACCTGGACTTGGTCTAAAATCATTGTAAGGATCTTCTGCATTAATTCTACATTCAATCGCATGCATTTGAGGATAATAATTTTTACCACTCACTTTATGTCCCGCAGCAATTTTAATTTGTTCTTTTATCAAATCATAACTCACTACCTCTTCAGTAACACAATGTTCTACTTGAATACGCGTATTCATTTCCATAAAGTAGAAGTTGCGGTTTTTATCCACTAAAAATTCAATGGTACCAACACTTTCATAATTAATAGCACTGGCCGCTTTGATAGCCGCTTGCCCCATTTTTTCTCTTAACTCTGGAGTCATAAATGGAGAAGGTGATTCTTCTACTAACTTTTGATGACGACGTTGAATAGAACAGTCTCTTTCACTTAAATGACAAACATTTCCAAATTGATCACCTGCGATTTGTATTTCGATATGTCGAGGCTCTTCTACAAATTTTTCCATGTAAATACCATCGTTTTTAAACGACGCAGCTGCTTCTGTTTTAGCATTTTCAAATGCTTTTTCAATTTCACTTTCTTCCCAAACCACACGCATCCCTTTACCACCACCTCCAGCAGTTGCCTTTAATATTACTGGGTAACCTACTACTTTTGCAGCAAGTTCTTTTGCCTGCTCCACACTTTCTAATAATCCTCCACTCCCTGGCACCACTGGTACTCCAGCCTTAATCATTGTTTCTTTAGCAGTGATTTTATCACCCATCGCATTAATCATATCGGGTGTAGGTCCAATAAACTTTACACCATGATCAGCACAAATCTGAGCAAACTTTGCATTCTCTGCAAGAAATCCATATCCAGGATGAATAGCATCTGCATTAGTAATCTCTGCAGCTGCCATAATATGCAATATATTAAGGTAAGAATCCACACTACTTGGTCTACCAATACATACCGCCTCATCAGCAAACTTTACATGTAAACTATCTTTATCTGCAGTAGAATAAACAGCGACCGTTTTAATGCCCATCTCTTTACAAGTACGAATAATACGTAGTGCAATTTCTCCTCGATTGGCAATCAATATTTTTTTGAACATAATGACAAATTTGAAAATTTTAAAAAGGCTCTATCAATTAATACCAGCGTATTAAAAATTTAGCCAAATCAAAAAATAAGGAATCTGAAAAACTAATTGTTGATTTCAAATTTTAGAATCAATATTAGTTACCATTCAACCCATTGACTTAAAGTCAAATTAGCTAGGATCTACCAAAAATAATGGTTGATCAAACTCAACTGGACTGGCATCTTCCACTAAAATCTTAACTATTTTACCTTTTACCTCACTTTCAATTTCATTAAAAAGCTTCATCGCCTCAATAATACAAACGATTGAACCAGGAGATACTTCATCACCCTCACTAGCAAATATGGGCTTTCCAGGTCCAGACTGGCGATAGAATGTACCAATCATTGGACTTTTAATAGTAAGATAGTTATCGGTTTTGGGAGCTGCAGCAACTGCAGGTGCAGGAGTAACAGGAGCGGGAGCAGCTGGACTAGGTGCAGCTGGAGCCGAAAACATTGGAGCTTGCTGTCCACCTGCAATAATGTGCTGAACAGGATCTTTCTTTTGTTTTACGGTTATTTTAACCCCTTCTTCTTCAATAGTAATTTCTCCAATATTCGTCTTATTAATGAGCTTTACCAGCTCTTGAATTTGTTTGATATCCATAATAATTCATTAAATGGTTTAGTTGATTACAAACGGGGGGCTAAGGTAGGTAATGATTTGTTAATAATCCAAGTTTTTAAAAAGAAAGAATTTATAAAAAATGTCAAAAAAGGCCCAAAAATGGCTAAAAATCAGTAAAAAAAGGCTAAAAATGGCCAAAAAATAGCTAAAATAAAAAAAGGGAAAAATTAAAATTTTTCCCTTTTTTTGATATTTTTTGATCTTTTGGAGATATCATTACCCGTAAATTATCCCCAAAATAAGCTGCGAAAATTAATGGTACTGAGTTGACTTTAAAGGCTCAACCCTTCATCTAGCTTATACTTATTCTTTCACTCTTTCTACATACTCCCCTGTTTTAGCATTTACCCTAATCAATTCCCCTTCATTTACAAATAAAGGAACATTGACAGTAGCCCCAGTTTCAACGGTAGCAGGTTTCAAGGTTTTGGTAGCCGTATCGCCCTTCATCCCTGGTTCGCTATAGGTAACGAGTAAAACAATTTTATCAGGCAGTTCAACACCCATTGGCATATCGGTTTCTCCATTGATCAAAACTGACACTTCCTGGCCATCCTTTAAAAATTTAGGCGCATCTACCATCGATTCAGGAACGGTGATTTGTTCAAAAGTTTCAATATCCATAAAACTATACCCCGTATCGTCTTTATATAAATATTGATAGGCCTTCTTCTCCACCCTAACTGGAAAGATAGTTTCACCACTATTCCAAGTAAGTTCAATAGTACGGGTATTGTCTACCCCCTTTAATTTTGCCCAAACTTTTGCAGCGGCACGAGCTGTCTTGTTTTGCCCAAATTCTATTACAGAGTATAAACTTCCATCTACTTTGATGATTAGTCCTGAACGCATGTCTGCTGTAGTTGCCATGTTTATTTTATTATTTAGTGATAACTATTGGTTATTCGTTTTTTAGAAAATCTTTTTCCAATTCATACCGAACCTACTGAGTCTATATTTATTGGGCTGCAAAAGTAGGCATACTAATGCTAAATAGGAAATTTGGCTTCTGAAATATAGTTTTTCAATGATTTAAGTAAAATTTGACAATTCAGTATAATATAAGTTCACCGGTCACCTTTTGAGTATAACTATTGATAGAATCGCGATAAAAATTTAACTTTGTCAAAAATATTCAAATTGAAAAATTATACCTTTTTACTAGTTCTTTCCCTATTTACGACTGGGTTATTTGCTCAAAATCAAAATGATTATGTGAATAAATTTGTTTCACTACCCAATATCTCTGTCCATATTCTTCCAGACAGCGCTATTTTTAGCAGTAAAAATTTACCTAAAAACACCCCTTTTTTACTGATGTTCTTTAGTCCTGACTGTGACCATTGTCATCAACAAACCAATGAATTACTTGCCTACAAAAAAGAGTTAAAAGGAGTAAAAATCTTGCTATTATCAGTAGCTCCTTATGAGGAAATCAAGAAATTTTACAAGGATTTTGGTTTAGCCTCCATGCCAAATGTTAAGGTTGGCCAAGATAAAAATTTTAAATTAGGCCTTACTTATAAAGTGACTACTTATCCATCCATTTTTTTATATGATCGAAGAGCGATTCTTGCAAAAGCATTTGTTGGAAATATTGGTGTTCCGGCTATTTTAGATGCTTTAAAATAATTTATAAAGCATAAAAGTCTAATTTAAACTGTTAAATAATTATCTAATTTTAACTACTGAATTGCTGCATTTTTTCATTTTATAGGCTGAATGCACTTAACTTTGCTAATCAAATTAATTCCTTTATACAACTTAAATTTTTATTATGAAAATTACTGTAGTAGGTGCTGGTGCTGTTGGAGCTACTTGTGCCGATAATATTGCTCGTAAAGAATTGTGTGATGAACTCGTGTTGTTAGATATCAAAGAAGGAATTGCAGAAGGCAAGGCCATAGATATGATGCAGACAGCAGCCCTATTAGGCTATGATACAAAAATAGTTGGATGTACCAATGACTATACAAAAACTACTGGTACAGATGTAGCTGTAATTACTTCAGGAATTCCACGTAAACCAGGAATGACTAGAGAAGAACTCATTGGTATCAATGCAGGAATTGTTAAGGGAGTAACACAAAATATCCTTAAACACTCTCCTAATGCAATCATTATTATCATCAGTAATCCAATGGATACGATGACTTATTTAGCATTACAATCTAGCGGATTACCTAAAAACAGAATTATAGGAATGGGTGGCATTTTAGATAGCAGCCGTTTCAAATATTATTTATCTACCGCTATTGGCTGCACCTCTACAGATTTACAGGGTGTAGTAGTTGGCGGACATGGTGATACTACTATGATTCCATTAACCAGATTAGCTACTTACCAAGGATCTCCAGTAAGCAATTACCTAGATGCAGAAACACTTAAAAAAGTAGCTGCTGATACAATGGTTGGAGGAGCTACGCTTACTGGCCTATTGGGTACTTCTGCTTGGTATGCGCCAGGTGCAGCAACTGCAGCATTAGTTGAAAGCATCGTTAGAGATGAGAAAAAATTATTTACTTGTTGCGTTAGCTTGGATGGAGAATACGGACAAACAGGTATCTGCTTAGGCGTACCGGTAATCATTGGAAGAAATGGATGGGAGAAAATTATCGACTACAAATTAAATGAAGAAGAGCAAGCAGCATTTAATAAAAGTGCTGAAGCTGTAAGAAATATGAATAGTGTTTTGAGTACTTTAAGTATTTAAAAATAAGAAGTTATCAATTCAATAAAAAACTCCAGACTAAAAGCCTGGAGTTTTTTTATTGAATTGATTTGGATTCCCTTTAATTAACTCACTCCATTTACCACCATTTCTTTATTGATCTTTTGTACTAATCCTTGTAAAACTTTACCTGGTCCCACTTCTGTAAATTGAGTAGCGCCATCAGCTACCATTGCTTGAACACTTTGTGTCCATCTTACAGCACCTGTTAGCTGATCAATCAGATTCTTTTTAATATCTTCTGCATCGGTTACAGCCTTAGCTACTACATTTTGATATACCGGACAAGAGGATTGGTAAAAAGTAGTCGCCTCAATTGCTGCCGCTAATTCTTCCTTAGCTGGAGTCATCAAGGGTGAGTGAAATGCTCCACCTACCGGTAATACAAGCGCTCTTTTAGCTCCAGCAACCTTCATTCTTTCACAAGCAATTTCAATCCCTTTTACCGAACCACTGATCACTAACTGACCTGGACAATTATAATTTGCTGGCACTACCACTTCACCGGTTTCAGCCAACACTTCAGCACATATTTGCTCCACCTTATCATCTGCTAAAGCCAATACGGCTGCCATAGTTGATGGAGCCAATTCACAAGCTTTTTGCATGGCATTCGCTCTAATAGAAACCAACTTCAATGCATCCTCAAAACTCAATACCCGATTAGCCACTAAAGCAGAAAACTCTCCTAATGAATGCCCTGCTACCATATCCGGCTTAACGTCCTGCAAGGTTTTAAATGCTGCTACTGAATGTAAAAATACCGCTGGTTGAGTAACATTCGTTTGTTTCAAATCATCATCACTACCAGTAAACATGATATCAGATATACGAAAGCCTAAAATTTCATTTGCTTGCTCAAATAAGTTTTTTACAAAAGGATTCGATTCGTACAAATTTTTAGCCATTCCACTAAACTGCGAACCTTGACCTGGAAAAACAAATGCATTTGCCATACTTCTTGTAAATTTTAATCAAAAATAAAATTTTAATCCGACAAGAATAAGATTAAAATTATTTTGATACAAATAAAGGGCTTGTTATACTATTTATGCTAAAATATAACCACTACTAGATAGATTTTGGTAAGAAACAATTCAATCAGAATGATTTAATGAAGTTTTGCACTAATCAATTTTAAAAACTCACTTCTTGTTTCATTTTGTTCAAATTCACCCCAAAAGGCTGAGGTAGTAGTAACAGAATTTTGTTTCTGAACCCCTCTCATCATCATACAAAGATGGGAAGCTTCAATAACCACTGCTACCCCAATTGGGTTAAGCGTTTCTTTTATTGAATTTAAAATTTGATGGGTAAGCCTTTCTTGAACTTGAAGACGCCTGCTATAAACATCAACCACTCTTGCAATTTTACTCAAACCTGTAATCCAACCATTAGGAATATAAGCAACATGCGCCTTACCATAAAAAGGAAGCATATGATGCTCGCACATACTATATAATTCAATATCCTTAACAATGATCATTTCGCTTACCTCTTCATGAAATTTTGCGGAGTTCAAAATTGCATTAGCATCTTGATGATATCCCTGGGTAAGAAATTGCATAGCTTTTGCAACCCGCTCAGGTGTTTTTTGAAGCCCCTCCCTTGTTGGGTCCTCACCCAATAATCCCAATGCTTCGGTGTAACTTTTGATTAACCCTTCTGTAACAGGTTGATCGTATTGCTCAATTTTTTTATAAGCCATTCGTATTTTTTTTAATTAACTGGATATTCAACAAAATTTCGGGGTGTTTCATATAACCGAATTTGTAAATCAAATTTATTGTCTATTTTATCTCTCAAAATGTTATAGATAACTATAGCAATATTTTCAGCACTCGGATTTAGATTTTTAAACTCAACGGTATCTTCATTTAAATTTTTATGATCAAATTTTTCTAAAACATATTCTTTTATCAAATCACTTAACAATTTTAAATCATATACATATCCAGTAGTCAAATCTGGAACACCTGAAACCTTTACAATCAATTCATAATTATGTCCATGGTAATTCGGATTATTACATTTACCAAATACCCGTTGATTAGTTGCTTCATCCCATGCTGGATTATTAAGCCTATGGGCTGCGTTAAAGTGTTCAACTCGAAAGACTGATACCTTATTATTCATACTATTCATTACTTATAATTAAAAATTGAAATGGTTAAAACAGTAACAAAAACATTTAAACTTAGAAAAGGAAAATAGTTTAGAACGTTTAATACTGAAGGTTATAACAGAAGTTTGCTGTTCAAAACCATCAACTCTCGAAATAACTAACAATTGAAATTACCAATTGTTTGCTGTATTCGAATAAAAAGTGATCTGTTTAACATTTAAACTCCGTAATATTCAACAAAAATTCGAGGAGTTTCATATAATTTCAGACAATGTAAATGTACACCCTTGGGCAAATGAGGTACTAGCTGGCCCCATATACCGATTACTAAATTTTCAATGGAACATAATTTTCCAGCCATAAAGTCAACATCTAGGTTGAGGTTTTTGTGATCCAATTTATCAATCACGTGCTGCTGAACAATCAAACTCAATTTTTTAACATCGAATACAAATCCAGTATCAACATTAGGTTCCCCTTTTAGTGTAACATATAATTCAAAGTTATGTCCATGCCAATTCTCATTAGCACATTTACCAAATACTTCCTCATTTTTTTCCTTAGTCCAAGATGGATTAAAAAGTCGGTGAGCTGCGTTAAAATGTTCTATTCGGGTAATGTAAACCATCGTATATCCTCAAAATTTCTGCAAAGGTAGTCCCAAAATACCAAAATATGAAGACTATAGCCGAAATTTGTACTATGCGAATTTTACTAACAGCAGCGACCCAACAGGAAATTGAACCCTATATATCTTCCAATAAAAACATTGATGTTCTTATTACTGGGGTGGGTGTTCCCTCGACTTTATTTCAAGTTCAAAAAGCAATACTTTCTTTACAACCAGATATCATCATTCAGGCAGGAATTGCAGGTTCATTTTCAAATACCCTTTCATTGGGTGAAGTAGTCATCGTAAAACAAGATACTTTTGGCGATATTGGTATGGAAGAAAAAAATGAATTTACCCCTATTTTTAAATCAAATTTTGCTAACGGAAATGAATTCCCTTTTACCGATGGCTGGCTAATTAATTCAAGTAAACTCTTTTCTATTTCAAAATTAAAAGCAGTCAAAGCGATTACAGTTAATAAAGTAAGTGATAGTGAAGTTCAGAAAAATCAGTCCATCATTCATTTTTCACCTGAAATAGAAAGTATGGAAGGGGCTGCTTTACATTTTATAGCATTACATCAAAAAATTCCTTTCATACAATTAAGAAGTATTTCCAACAACGTAGGTGAGCGAGATAAACTAAATGGAAAATAAAAGAAGCTATTAGTAATTTAAATGAGGAGCTAAAAAATTTCATTGATCTAATCAAAAATGAACTACGCCCAGAAAACAATTGACATGAAACTAACCCTTGGCTTTTCTCCCTGCCCAAATGATACTTTTATTTTTGATGCACTTGTTAATCACAAGATTGATACCAATGGTTTTGAATTTGACGTATTGCTCGAAGATGTTCAAACGCTCAATCAATGGGCCCAAGAGGGAAAATTGGCCATAACTAAACTTAGTTATGGAGTACTACCGCTAGTTTTAGATAAGTATAAGGTATTGAATAGTGGCAGTGCCCTAGGAAAAGGTGTAGGCCCTCTATTAATTTCTTCAACTGCTGATACTAATCAATCCATTGAAGATTCATTGATTGCTATTCCGGGTGAAAATACCACTGCTCACCTCCTTTTTTCAATGGCCTATCCACAAGCAAAAAATAAAATATTTATTCGCTATGATGAAATAGAAGATTTTGTTTTAGCAAAAAAAGGTTTAGGTGTAATCATTCATGAAAACCGATTCACCTATGAAGGGAAAGGGTTAAAGAAAATAACAGATTTAGGTGACTATTGGGAGCAAAAAACAAGCAATGCTATTCCACTGGGAGGTATTGTAATCAAAAAAGAATTGGATACTTCTATACAACAAAACATCGATGCACTAATTAAACAAAGCATCGCCTATGGCTTTTCAAAATACCCAGCACTTAACGATTATATAAAATGCCATGCTCAAGAAATGAGTGAGCAAGTAATGCGACAACATATTGATTTATACGTAAATGAGTATTCACTCGATTTAGGCGAAAAAGGAAAAAAGGCCATCCTGAAGCTACTTGAAAATCACCCTATTCAATCCCTAGGAGACCTCAAAAACAGAAAAGATATTTTCGTAGCGCTTTAAAAATTCTATAAAGAAAAACAAATGAATACAGCAATAAATAAGCACACTAACTTAAGTAAGATTATATTTTTTCTGAGTATTGAGGTAAGTTTATTTTGGATTGTAGCTGGATTAATCAATGTCTATTATTTCACCATTGTAGGAGTCATCTATGAAATAGGTTGGCTTCCCAATCTGATCCTGCTTTTCACTTTACCACTTGTTTCATTATATTTTTTAAGCAAAGTAAATAAGAAGCTTACCTCACTTTATTTTTATTCAATGGTAATTTTAACAATCGCCATTTTAAAAATACTTCTGACTCAATAAAAGAATTATTTTTTCAAAGCCTTTCCATATACTTCAAGACATCTCTTTCTAGCGTCTTCATGCACTACAATCGGAGATGGATAAGTGAATTCCTGGAATTCAGGGACCCACTTTTTAATATACTCCAACTTTGGATCAAATTTTTGTGTTTGAAGATAGGGATTAAATATTCTGAAATAGGGTGCCGCATCGCAGCCACTTCCTGCGGCCCATTGCCATCCACCATTATTAGCAGCCAAATCAAAATCTAACAGCTTTTGAGCAAAATAGGCTTCCCCCCATCTCCAATCAATTAATAAGTGTTTGGTAAGAAAAGAAGCAACAATCATGCGTACTCTATTATGCATAAATCCCGTTGCGTTTAACTCGCGCATACCTGCATCTACAATGGGATATCCTGTAACACCATTACACCATTTTTGAAAATCATCCTCATTTTTACGCCATTCTATCGTATCATACACCTGCTTAAAAGCTTTATAATGACCAACCTGCGGAAAATGAAATAATATCATATGATAAAAATCTCTCCAAATCAATTCATTTAAATAAGTTTCAGAGAGCCCGCCACTTTTTCTGGCTAGTGCTCGAATACTGATCGTTCCAAAACGCAAATGAACACCCAATTTTGAAGTACCCGCAATAGCTGGAAAATCTCTTTGAACTGCATATTTTTTTACTACCTCTTCATCCAAAGATTTTGATGGAAAAGATTTTTCATCCTCAATAAAGCCCATGGATTGCAAACTTGGAATTGCGAAAGGAGCCTGCTGAAAAAAATGATTAAAATACTTTTGAGTATCAAATGGTTTTAAATGATCTTCTAACAAGGTAGCCTTCCATTTTCTACTATAAGGTGTAAATATGGTATAAGGAGCGCCATCGTCTTTAATCACTTCGTTTTTTTCAAATATCACCTGATCTTTAAAAGTAACTAATCGAGCTTGATGATTTTCCAACAATTGAGTAATCACTTTTTCTCTCTCCAACGCATAAGGTTCATAATCATGATTGGTGAAGACTTGCTCTACTCGGTATTTATTTAATAGACTGTTGAATATTTCTAGCGGAGTACCATAGTAAACTTGTAATGAAGCGCCTAATTTGATTAATTTTTGCTGCATTTCATTCAATGCAGAATGAATGAATGCTACTCTCCTATCTGTCTTATCTTCTAGCAGATCTAAAATATTTTTATCAAAAATAAATATCGGTAATACCGGCACTTCAGATCGAAGTGCATGATAAAGTGCAGCATTATCATCTAGCCGAAGATCCCGTCGGAACCATATAATATTTACTTTTTTCATTTAATCTATATAAACATATTTTTTATAAAATAGTTGACTGTAAAGACGAAAAAATTGTATAGGTCAAACTGTTTTTGAAGGTAATGTCTCCAATACCTTGTACCCACCTTATATTATAAATACTATTCGTTAAAAAAACTTCGTCAGCAGCTAATAACTCGGAAATACTAATTTCCTTTTCTATCAAGTCGATACCTGATTTTAATACCTGTTGAATAACCACTCTTCTCATAACCCCTGCTACACAACCCTCTTGCAGAGAAGGAGTAAACACAGCACCATCTTTGACAATAAAAATATTAGCAATAGTAGTGTCACATATCCTTCCATTTGTATTTAATACAATAGCGTCATTCCATTTTTGACTCTTAGCCTTTAGTGCAGCAAGTACATAAGGAAGGTAATTATTGTGTTTGAGGTTACTTAGTAAATCGCAGCTTTTTTTTGCAGCTTCATAAATCCCTAACACTAGGCCATTACTATTCCATTCGCCATTACTTGGTGCTAAAGGCCAGCTTTGTATGATATAATTGGGTAAATGATTTTTTGCATCATAGAGTCCTCCATCCCCTCTAACAATATTCAATCGAATTCTTGCTGCGTTCGCATGACCATTCTTTTGGGCCAATGCTGTCATCTCTTTTTGTAAAAAATCTACAGTCAAATTTTTGGGGACATCAAATTCTAAAGCTTTCAATCCCTTCCAAAGACGGGCGAAATGGTCATCTTCAAATAGCAGTTTCCCATTGATCATTTTGATAGTTTCAAATAAACCATCTCCATATCTGAGCCCCCGATTATCAACTCCAATCACTGGAGTACCCTCAGGATGTATTTTGCCGTTATAATTAAAATAAACCATCTATAAAATTAAAAGGTGATCCTATGAATCAATAGTAATTGACTAATTAGTTAGATGAATAATCATTCATCTAATAGAAAATATTTATAAACAATAGCCGGGAGGCTAATCTAAAGAGAAAAAAGAATTACAATCTCCATCCAACTTCGAAATCACGCTATTAAAATAAACCAAATAAAGTAGAGTCAATTTTTGTAATAATCTGTCCTAAATGCTCTTCATTTTCAGCAAACTTATTAGTATCCGCATCAATGATTAAAAGTGGTCCTTCTTTATAGGTATCAATAAAGTTATTGTAATAATCATTTAATTTTTTCAAATAATCAAGACGGATATTCTCCTCGTACTCCCTACCCCTTTTCTGTATTTGAGCTACCAAGGTAGGTACAGAAGCCTTCAAATAAATCAATAAATCAGGTGGCTTTACCATTTTTTTCAAGGTCTCGAAAAACTGAAAATAATTATCAAAGTCTCTTTTACCCATCAAACCCATATCATGTAAATTAGGAGCAAAAATATTAGCATCCTCATAGATAGTCCTATCCTGAATAACCGTTTCTGTTCCACGATCTATTTCAAGCAATTGGTTTAAACGACTGTTAAGGAAAAATATTTGAAGGTTGAAACTCCATCGAGGCATATCCTCATAAAAATCATTGAGGTACGGATTGTGATCTACATCTTCGAATTGCGGTATCCATTTATAATGCTTACTCAACAATTCTGTTAAAGTTGTCTTACCAGCACCGATATTACCGGCTACTGCAATATGCTTCGGTTTTTTAATTTTTGCCATACCTATCTTTTATAGGATAATATTTATATTGATATCGAAAAGTTATTTATTGAATGAAAGTAAGCAAACATAATTATATTCCGGATATAAAATTTCTTTCCAATCCAGTTAATCATGATTACCTTGTTTTTCAAGGGTTTAGGCTAACTATTCTTTCCGCTAAAAGAGTTGAATAAGTAACCCTTTACCCAGAATTTTCAAGCAATAATTAATAATTTAAACCCATAGCTTCCCTAACTAACTGCATAGTGGCCTGAGCACTTTTCCTTGCTTTTTCCGCTCCTTTCTGCATCACTTCCTTTAAATAAGCTTCGTCATTAAGTATATGATTTACCTTATTTCTTATTGGAGAAATAAAAGAAACCATATCTTCTGCCAACTGCTTTTTCATATCACCATATCGAATATTGCAATGAGTATAATCGTGCTCAAATTTTGCGATCACTTCCTCACTACTTACCAATCGCATTAATCCAAAAATGTTTTCTATATAATCTGGCTTGACTGAATTATTTTCGGTAGGACCACTATCTGTCTTTGCCTTCATTACTTTTTTTCTTATCAAATCATCCTCATCAGCCAAAAACAAAGTGGCTAACTGGTTTTCACTTTTACTCATTTTGCCAGTTCCGTCTAAACTGGGAACCTTCACCAACACTTGATTGTAGTTAAAAGCCTGGGGCTCTGGAAATATTTCACCATAACGAAAATTAAAGCGATGAGCAAAATTTCTAGCCATCTCCAAATGTTGCTCTTGATCTTTTCCTACCGGTACATAACTAGCTCGGTGCAGTATTATATCGGCTGTTTGTAAAACAGGATAAGTTAAAAGTCCTGCATTGATATTTTCTGGATGCTGGCGAACTTTATCTTTAAAAGTAACTGTCTTTTCTAGTTCGCCAATATAGGCTAACATATTCAGGTATAAATACAATTCAGCAGTTTCGTATATATGACTCTGACAATAAAGTGCTACTTTATCTGGATCCAAACCACAAGCAATATTTTCGGCTAAAACTCTGTAAACATTATTTTTCAGTTCGCTAGTATCTGGATGCGTAGTAAGTGAATGCAAATCGGCTACCATGAAATAACACTCAAATTCATCCTGCATTTTGACATAATTTTGAATAGCCCCAAAATAATTACCCAAATGTAAAAATCCGGTAGGGCGAATGCCACTCATTACTATTTTCTTTTTTCCAGTCATAAGGAAGGCGAAGATAACAAAACTCGATTGTGATTAGTCAGGTGAAATGAAAAATTTCAATGTCTTTTTCCGATTTTTTAATTAGTCTATACTGAGGCTATAGCTGCAATTCATTGCCTTGGAGAATAGGTTTGCCATAAAAGGGCTTTGGAAAGCAATGAGGGGCTATTTTTCACAAAAAAGGTTACCCAGAATGAAAATACCGATTCTTTAAAATACTGATATAAAGGAGGTTTTACACCCTTGAAATATAAACTACGACCACTTATCCAATTATTGGGTACATATAATAGGAATACTTTATTTTTGTTCAATGGAAGTAAATGACGCATTAGTAGATAAATTGGCTAACCTTGCAAGGCTCCAGTTTGATGATACGGAAAAGTCAGGCATAAAAAATGATCTTCAAAGGATGATTCAGTTTGTAGAAAAATTAAATGAACTGGATACCACTGGAGTGTCCCCATTATTGCACATGAGTGACAATATTAATGCGTTAAGGGAAGATGAGATAAAAGGCAGCATCAGTAGAGAAGAGGGACTAAAAAATGCCGTAATGAAGGATAACCAGTTTTTTAAAGTACCGAAGGTTATTAAAAAATAATTTGATAGCTCATTTAAATTAAAAGCCTTTATGCACTTAGTAATGAGGGCTAGTAAGGACAAGTAATTAAAACTAAATAAAACCATCCACTAACAATACATCATTATGCAAGGAATCATTCATTTAGAGAGTATCGTAAAAAGTTATTACCTCGGAAAACAGGAGTTGCAAGTGCTAAAGGGGCTCAATATGGATATTTTGAAAAATGAATATGTAGCATTGATGGGTCCCAGCGGTTCAGGTAAGTCAACCCTAATGAACATTTTAGGTTGCCTTGATACCCCTTCTGGAGGAAAATATATCCTTAATGGAAAAGACGTGAGCAGCATGCCAGATGATGATTTGGCGGAAGTACGTAACAAAGAAATTGGTTTTGTATTTCAGCAATTTAATTTATTACCTAGGCTTACTGCACTGGAGAATGTGGCATTACCGCTGATTTATAGTGGAATTGGAAAGGCGGAAAGAATGGATAGAGCCCTAGAAGTAATGAGAAAAGTAAAATTAGAAGACAGGAGTAGCCATAAACCGAATGAACTAAGTGGTGGACAATGCCAGCGGGTTGCTATTGCTAGAGCATTAATCAATAATCCATCCATCATTCTAGCAGATGAACCTACAGGAAATCTCGACTCTAAAACATCTCATGAGATTATGGACATTTTAGGTAAAATTCATAATGATGGAAATACCGTCATATTAGTTACCCATGAGGAAGATATTGCTGGGTTTGCTCATAGAGTGATTAGATTAAGAGATGGAGTTATAGAAAGCGATAAATTAAATAACCACCCTACTTTGATCGCACAAACAGCTTAAAATATTTTTAATTTTTTATTCAATTTTTTCGTTGCCTCAAAATATTTTTAATACAAATGGCTTTAAAAATTTACACAAAAAGCGGTGATCTTGGTACTACCAGTTTAATTGGAGGTACAAGAGTTCCTAAAAGTCATTTACGTATTGAGACCTATGGCACCATTGATGAATTAAATTCTTATATCGGACTCATTATTGATTTAGTTTCGGATGAGCCAACTAAGTTGATGCTAAAAGAAATACAAGACCGATTATTTACAGTAGGGTCTTCTCTTGCATGCGATCCTGAAAAAGTTCCTTCAATGAAAATTCCTGACCTAAAAGAGGGAGATATTGAAATTTTGGAAAAAGAGATAGATAAAATGAATGAAGTACTTTCTGAAATGAAGTTCTTTATTTTACCTGGAGGACATCCTGCCATCTCTACAACTCATATTGCGCGCTGTGTTTGTAGACGCTCAGAAAGATTATGTGTTAACCTGCAAGAACATCATCTTTTTGTAGACCCGCTGGTGATTAAATATATCAATCGTTTAAGTGATTATCTTTTTATTTTAAGTAGGTATATCGCACACCAACTAGGAGTGGCAGAAGTAGCTTGGAAACCTCGGGTGAATTAGTTAATTATCTTTCCATCCTTCATTTGCAAAATCCGATCACTCATTTGTGCGAGTTCTTCATTGTGCGTAACAATCAAAAAAGTTTGATTAAACTGATTTCTTAAATCTATAAATAGCTGATGTAATTCTTTAGCATTAGCGCTATCCAAGTTACCAGTAGGTTCGTCCGCCATGATGATGGAAGGGTTATTAATCAATGCCCTTGCTACAGCCACCCTTTGCTGTTCTCCCCCCGAAAGTTGCTGTGGTTTGTTCTCCAAACGACTTTCCAGCCCTAAAGTTGTTAACAATTGAGTCGCCCTTGCAATTACTTCCTTTTTCTTTGTTCCAGCTATCCATGCAGGAATACATACATTTTCTAGCGCAGTAAATTCAGGTAAAAGGTGATGAAATTGAAAAACAAAGCCAATGTTTTTATTCCTAAAGGCAGCCAATTTCCTGCCCGTTAAGTGCTCAATCCTTTGACCCTCCAATATAATTGAGCCCTCATCTGCAGCATCCAAAGTGCCCAAAATGTGTAGCAGTGTGCTTTTGCCAGCTCCCGAAGAACCTACTATACTGACAATTTCACCCTTGTTAATCTGAATATCAACCCCCTTTAACACAGGGAGAAGACCGTAATTTTTAACAATATTAGTGGCAGTTAACATCTAGCTAAAGTAACTAATTATTAAGAATTAACAAGCCGTCCCTGTCATTATTTAGAAGTTATTAACCACTGCAAATTTTTTGGGTAAAAAATACATTTGTTTAATGACTTCAAACTTTTACATTTGCAAAAATTAAATCTATATAGAAGATGTTTTGGACCCTAGAATTAGCCTCCCATTTAGAAGATGCCCCTTGGCCTGCATCAAAAGATGAACTAATAGATTATGCCATCAGAAGTGGTGCACCTATTGAAGTAATTGAAAACTTGCAAGAGCTAGAGGATGAAGGTGAATTATATGAGGGACTCGAAGATATCTGGCCTGACTATCCAAGCCAAGATGATTTCTTTTTCAACGAGGACGAATATTAACCTGCAAAGCATAAAGTGTAAAAACTAGATGCTCTCTAAATGATGAAAAATAAAATTAAAAGCCACCAATCTAAAAAATTGGTGGCTTTCGTAGTAATTATAGACGAATATACTCTTTCAATAAAAATTGCTCCTCTTTTCCTTAATTAAAATTTTTTGGACTTAGGTAAATTAATTTTAAAAAGTTGATCGACTACTTTTTGGTATACCTAAATTTAAAATAAATTAACAGTAGGGATAAGAAACAAATAATCCCATTACAGATAATTACAGGAAGTAACGACTTTCCTATTCCATATACCAGCCAGATGATTGTACTGATAAAAACAATCAGCATCATAAATAAATTAAGGTCACCCACACTTTTTGTTTTCCAAGTTTGATAAACCTGAGGCATAAAAGTAATGCTGCTTAAAACCGAGCCGGTAAGGCCAACTATTTCAATTAAATCCACAATATTTTTTTTATTCGAAATGAAAAAAATCTACCACTCCTCAAGCGCACAATCTGTGCTACTTATTTTCCATGATATCCATTACATCATGCGTAACTCCAGTTAAGGAGAAACCGCCATCATGAAAAAGATTTTGCATCGTCACCATTCTAGTCAAATCACTGAACATAGTAACACAATAATTTGCACAATCTTCTGAGCTAGCATTACCCAAAGGACTCATTTTTTCAGCGAAGTTTATAAAGCCATCAAAACCTTTTACCCCGCTACCAGCAGTAGTTCTAGTAGGTGATTGAGAAATAGTATTTACTCTTACATGCTTTTTCTGAGCATAGTGATATCCAAAACTACGCGCTACGCTTTCTAGCAAAGCTTTAGCATCTGCCATTTCATTGTAATCAGGGAAAACGCGTTGAGCAGCGATATAAGTAAGTGCCACTACACTACCCCATTCATTAATCGCATCTAACTTCATTGCAGTAGCTAATACACGATGCAAACTCATCGAGGAGATATCCAATGTTTTCTGATTAAAGCCATAATCAATATCAGTATAATGTTTACCCTTCCTTACATTAATGCTCATTCCTATTGAATGCAAAATAAAATCTACTCCTCCACCAAAATGCTCTTTAGCTTTTGTTATCAAGTTTAATACATCCTCATTGCTACTAACATCGCAAGGTATAACGGGAGCGTTGATCAGCTCAGCCAGTTTATTAATTTCTCCCATTCGCATAGCAACTGGAGCATTCGTAAGTAAAATTTCAGCTCCTTCTTCATGACAACGCAAGGCAGTTTTCCAAGCGATTGATTTTTCATCTAGTGCCCCAAAAATGATTCCTTTCTTTCCTTTTAGTAAATTATATGACATGTTGATTTAATTTGAGCAGTAAAAATAGCATTCTTATTTTTTAAAAGAAAAATTGTTAAGAAAATAAATGAAAAATGAAGGTGAATAGCAATTTATAGAATCCATCCCATTGCAGCCATCGCAACTAAAAAATCAATAGCCTACTAGTTCCCCTTACACATTTCACGAGCATTTTCCAATGCAGCTGCGGTCGGTTTTTCACCACTCAACATCTGCGCAATTACGTTTATTCTTTCCAGTTCGTCTAACAACCTGATGGAAGTCGTTATTTTGTTACCCTGCACAGCCTTGTACACAAAGTAGTGCGCCGCAGCTTTAGCCGCAATCTGGGGCTGGTGAGTAATAGATAATAACTGATGGGAATCCGAAAGGTCTTTCATAATAAGTCCAACCTGTTTTGCAGCTTCCCCACTTATTCCCGTATCAATTTCGTCAAATATCAAGGTAGGTAACTGAAGCTTACGGGCAACCAATGATTTAATACAAAGCATAATTCGGCTTAACTCTCCCCCGCTGGCTACTTTGTTCAAGGTTTCAAAACGACCGCTTTTGTTAGCATCCAATAAAAAGTCAATGGTATCTATACCATTACTATGTAAAGCAGTCTCCTCTACGGTCAATTTGATCTGAGCATTAGGCATCCCAACTTGAGCTAATAGGCTATTTATTTTTTGAGCAAGGGGTTTGGCTGTTTTGTGTCTATTAATTGAAATTTCGCCTGCTAAAAGGCTGCAGCGATGCAATAATTTTGTAACCTCCTGCTCCTTTTCCTCAATCGCCCCACTGATATTTACAATTGCGGTCAACTTCTCTTCTAATGAAGCTTTAATGGACAATAAATCGGCTGTCGTGGTTACGGAGTGTTTTTTTAACAATTTGTATCCGGCAGACAATTTATCGTTTACCAACTGGATTCTTTCAGGGCTATACTTTACCCCTTCGTCTATGCGTTCTAGTTCATCGCCGATATCCTGAAGTTCTATCTGAGCACTGCGCAGTCTACTATTGAGCGCTGGTATGTCCGAATGATATTGCTCTACATACTGTAATTTATTACTAAGCGATTTAATTTGCTGAACAATAGGTGTTTCACAAGAAGATAAGGGAACATAAATACTACTCAATTGTTGTTTGATACTTTCAGCATTAGCCAACAATTTAATTTCAGCATCTAATTGTTCTAACTCATTTTCTTGCAAGCCTGCTTCTTCGAGTTCATCAAATAAAAACTGATTATAATCAAGGGTGGCTTGTGCATTTTGCTGCTCCAATCTAAGAGCAGCAAGCTCTTTATTTGCCTTGGTATAGGCCGAAAATAAAGTGTGAAACTCCACTATGTTTTCAGTATTTCCAGCTAAAGCGTCTACTACTGCCCGTTGGAAATCATTCTCACCTAATTCCAATGTATCAAATTGCTGATGAAGATCTACCAACACTAACCCTAACTCCTTTAGCTGACCCAAATTAACGGGAGTGTCATTGATAAAAGCCCTTGATTTTCCAATCACTGAAATCTCCCTTCTTAATAATAAGTCATCTTCAATATCCAGTTCATTTGATTTTAAAAATGCCCTTACCTGCTGATTATTCTTTACTTTAAAACTTCCCTCGATTACACATTTTTTTTCCTTGTTCAATACCGTATTACCTCCAGAGCGTTCCCCTAATATTAAACTAAGCGCTCCCATTAAAATACTTTTTCCAGCACCCGTTTCACCAGTAATGATATTGAGGCCCGATGAGAAATCAATCGAGATCTCATCAATGATTGCATAATTCTGTATATGGAGTCTTTGAAGCATACGAGTAGCAAATTAGTAATTTTTAACGCTGATTAATCAGACTTTAGCAGATATTTTTTAAATCAACTACGGATATGAAAAAAGCACTTCAAAATTGAAGTGCTTTTTTCATTCTAATAGCTTATTTATTGAAATTATTTGATCTCAATGCTGTCATTCAAATCAGTGTCCACTAAAATACGACCGCAGTTTTCACAAACAATCACTTTTTTACGCAGTTTAATTTCACTTTGCTTTTGAGGAGGAATGGCATGAAAACAACCACCACAGCTATCTCTTTCTACTGGTACTACCGCTAAACCATTGCGGTAATTTTTCCTGATACGATCGTAACTCAATATCAATCGCTCATCTACATGACCTCTAGCATCAGCAGCCAATTTATTATATTGCTTTTCCTCTTTTTCTGTTTCCTTAATGATTTTTTCTAACTCTCCTTTTTTACCAGATAAATTATTTTCCTTAACCGCCACAGCTTTTTTAGCAGATTCTAGTTGTCTAGCTTTATCTCCAATCTCTTCCGTTGCATCTTTAATGTGTTTTTCACAAAGTTTAACCTCCAGCGTTTGCATTTCAATTTCTTTATTGATTGCTTCAAACTCACGATTGTTTTTTACATTATCACTTTGCTTTTCATATTTTTTTACCAATGCATCCGCCTCTTTAATCGCTTCCTTTTTTTGATTGATAAATTCCTGAATTCCGTTGATCTCTTCTTCTACACGTGTTTGACGGGCATGTAAACCTTCAATTTCGTCTTCTAGATCTTTTACTTCAATAGGTAACTCTCCCTTCAAAATTTGAATTTCATCCAGCTTACAATCAATTTTTTGCAAATTCACAAGAGCTGTTAATTTTTCTTCTACTGAGAAATCTTTTACTGAGGCCATATTTTAGTATTGTTTGAAATTTATAGTTATTGTTATTAAATTTATTTTAAACTTCCCTTTAAGCTCCATTCGGAGATTCGGCTGCCACAAAATAGTTAACAGGATTGGTTATAACAACAGATTTTTGGACCGCGAAGGTAGGGAATTTTTCACTTAAAATATCAAATAACAGTTCAATAGTGTACTGTTCGCTCTCATAATGACCAATGTCAGCAATCACCAACTGGTCATTGGCATCAAAAAACTCATGGTATTTCACATCTCCTGTAATATAAAAATCTGCACCCTCCTGAAGGGCTTTATCAATCAAAAAACTACCCGCCCCACCACAAAGAGCAATTTTTTTAACCAGCTTATTTTTTAATGGAGTATGTCGTATTACATTGATATTGAATACTTTATGAAGTTTATTTAAAAATTCAGTTTCGGATATAGCTACCGCTAATTCACCAATTACCCCACTACCAATTTGTTTATTGACATTATTAATATTGATCAACTGATAGGCTACTTCTTCATAGGGATGAGCCTCTAGTAAAGCCTTCACAATAGCCTCTTCCATCCAGACAGGGAAAATGACCTCTATTTTACTTTCAGCCTCAGTATGAAGCTTACCAGCTGTTCCAATAAAGGGATGGGTGCCCTCTGCTCCTTTAAAAGTCCCCTCACCAGTACTGGTAAAACTACAATCACTATAATTACCCACATGACCGCCCCCAGCCTCAAAAATTGCCTCTCTTACTTTTTGTAAATGAGCAATGGGTACATAAGTCTCCAACTTCTTCAAGGTATTTTGCCTAGGAAGTAAAATTTCGCAGTTGATTAATCCAAGTTTATCAGCAATCTTTCCATTTACCCCTTCCAGTACATTATCCAAATTAGTATGGATGGCATAAATAGCTATGTCATTTTTAATTGCAGCGATGACTGCTTTCTCAACATAATTTTTACCATTTATTTTTTTTAAGCCACCGAAAATGATAGGATGATGCGCCACAATCAGATTACATTTATTTTTAACCGCTTCCAGCACTACCGCCTCTGTTGCATCTAAAGTAGTAAGGATTCCGGTACACTTCCACCCTGCACTGCCCGTTAGCAATCCGACATTATCATAATTTTCTTGCAGCCCTTTTGGAGCAATCGTTTCTAAAAAATTGGTTATATCTTGTATTTTCATTTTGTAAAGATTAATTCAATGAATACTGCCAAATTATATTCGAGCTATAAAACAAAGATGCAAAAAATAGCTGATGTAAAATACGCTTCTGCCGTTTTACAATGGGACCAAGAAACCTACCTTCCTCCTAAAGGTAATGATTTTAGAGGCCAGCAAATAGCTACGCTTAGTGAAATTGCCCACCAGCAATTTACTGATAAAAAAATGGGAGACTTATTAGAGAAGCTGAGCAGTCGGGAAGATTTAACAGCAGCCGAAAAAAGAAATATAGCATTAAGCAATGAAGATTATAAACGAAATGTAAAATTAAGTGCTGCCTTTGTCAGACAGCTGAGTGAAACGGTCAATCAATCCTATCATGCTTGGGCAAAAGCTAGAAAAGAAAATTCATTTGACAACTTTGAGCAACCCCTGAATAAACTGATTCAACTAAAAAGACAGGAAGCCGATATGCTTGGGTATGAACATCACCCCTACAACGCTTTAATGAATGATTATGATAAAGGGTTAACTGTTTCAACAGTGGACAGTCTATTCAATGAATTAAAAGCTCGATTATTGAATTTGCTTGATTTCCTAAAAAATAAAATATCAGTTGATCATTCCTTTCTTGCACAAGAATTTAATAAAGATGAGCAATGGAAATTTGGATTAGAATTATTAAAGAGAATCGGTTTTGATTTTGAAGCTGGTAGACAAGATATCAGCCTTCATCCATTTACAACAAATTTTAGTAGTAAGGACGTTAGAGTAACCACACGAATTGATGAACATGATTTTGGTAATATGACTTGGAGTTGTCTTCATGAAGGAGGTCATGCATTATATGAACAAGGTTTACCTGCCGATCAATACGGCCTTCCTTTAGGCGAGTACTGCAGTTTGAGTATCCATGAAAGTCAAAGTCGTCTTTGGGAAAACTGCATTGGAAGAGGACTTCCTTTTTGGCAACATAATTTTAAACTACTCACCAATTCTTTTCCGAATCAATTTAAAAATATAAATATCGAAAAATTTCACAAAGGAATTAATAGGGTTTCTCCCTCTTTGATCAGAACGGAGGCAGACGAATTAACCTATCATTTTCATGTGATGATTCGATACGAAATTGAAAAAATGTTAATTGAAGGATCGATACAAACTAAAGATATTCCAGCTTGCTGGAATGAACAGTATCAAAAATATTTAGGAATAAAAGTGCCCGATGATAATCGCGGTTGCTTGCAAGATATTCATTGGAGTCATGGTAGCTTTGGTTATTTTGCTACCTATAGCCTTGGAAGCCTTTATGCAGCTCAATTGTATTCAACTATTGAAAATCAGCATCCTACTTTATCAGAAGATTTAGCCAACGGAAAAATAAATACTATTCAAGGGTGGTTACAGAAAGAGATCTATTGCAATGGCAGATATTATTCATCAGAGGAGCTCTGCAAAAAAGCAACTGGAGATACTTTACAGTCCAGCTATTTTATTGATTATGCTACTAAAAAGTTTGCTGAAATTTATGGCTAAAGATTATTTAACAAAATATCCAACCGCAAGCTCATATCCCTTCATTCCTAAACCACTGATAACCCCCACACTTTTTGCAGATATGTGAGATATTTTCCTAAAATCCTCTCTACCAAATACATTTGAAATATGAACTTCTATCACAGGAGTTTTGATAGAAGCTATGGCATCTCCTATAGCAACAGAAGTATGCGTATATCCACCTGGATTAATAATGATACCGTCATAAGAGAATCCTAAACGTTGAATTTCATTAATCAACTCACCCTCTACATTACTTTGAAAATAATCAAATTCTATTGAAGGGAATTTAGCTACTAGCTTCTCGAAAAAAACTTCGAAAGACTCCGTTCCATATATGCCCGGTTCTCTAACACCTAAAAGGTTTAAATTGGGTCCATTGATAATTGCTATTTTCATATACCTAACCCCAAGGGGTATTTAAATTAAAATAAGAACCTTTCTACACAGCACTAATTTTCACTTTCCTCTTTTATTGATTTTAGAAGAAGGGAATTATTTTTTTAATAAAGTGATAAACTCATCAAATAAATATCTACTGTCATGCGGACCAGGAGTAGCTTCTGGGTGATACTGAACAGAAAAAGCTGGTTTATTTTTCACCCTAATCCCTTCAATTGAATTGTCATTAAGATTAATATGAGTGATTTCTACCTTATCTGAAGCCTTTACCGCCTCAGGATCTACGCCAAATCCATGATTTTGGGTAGTAATCTCACTTTTACCACTCAACATATTTTTAACAGGGTGATTTAATCCCCGATGACCATGATGCATTTTAAAGGTAGGAATATCATTAGCCAAAGCAAGTAATTGATGTCCCAAACAGATTCCAAAAATTGGCATATTAGCAGCTAGTATTTGCTTAACCGTTTTTATTACAAAGTCTAAAGGTGCTGGATCACCAGGTCCGTTACTTATAAAATAACCAGTAGGGTTAAACGCTTTTAATTCATCGTAGGTTGTTGCAACATTATGCACTTTAACATAGGCTCCTCTTTCAACAAGACAAGTTAAAATATTTTTTTTAACCCCACAATCCAATACGGCCACTCTAATTGCACTAGTAGGGTCTCCCAAAAAATAAGGCTCTTTAGTGGACACAACAGAAGCAAGCTCCAAGCCATCCATAGAAGGAACCTTTGCTAGCTGTTCTTTTAATAGCTTAATATCTGAAATTTCTGATGAAATGATACAATTCATAGCCCCTTGAACACGAACATGAGCAACCAAAGCCCTGGTATCTACATTATCAATTGCCACCACTTGTTGCTTTTCAAAATAGGATTGCAAGGAATCGTCAGCAAGAAATCTAGAATATTGTTCTTCCAAATTTCTCCCAATCACGCCCTTTACCTTAACTCCAGCACTTTCTACATCCGATTCTTTTGTGCCGTAATTCCCAATATGCACATTGTTCATAATAAGGATCTGGCCATAATAGCTAGGGTCAGTAAACACTTCCTGGTAACCTGTCATTCCTGTATTAAAACATATTTCACCAGTAGTAGTTCCAATTTTCCCAAAGGAATTACCCTTAAAAACTGTTCCGTCCTGAAGTAATAAAATAGCTGGTTTAGTGGGTGTAGTAACTGTCATTATTATCTAAAAGTTTTGCAAAGAAAACAATTCAATGGGTTATTTAATAATTTTTTTTTGCACAAATCGTCCAATTGATAAAATCCGTATCAATAGCATCACAATGCAAATTAAGGGAAACACAGTCATATTTAGTCCTAACCATTGTATACAAAAAAAGCTCCGATATTAAAATCGGAGCCTTATATAAAATAGATCGTTTCAATTTATGCTTCCGCTTTTGGCTCTGTATCAGTAGCGGTATCTTCAGTCTTAACTTCGGTTGCTTCTTCAATAGATGAAGTATCAGCAGCTTTTTTCTTAACTGAGCTACGTCTAGTCTTTTTAGCTGGTTCAGCCACTGCTGTAGTACCAACACCTTTACCGTAAATTTCATTAAAGTCAACTAGTTCAATCATGGCTACTTCAGCAGCATCACCAATCCTTTGACCCAATTTGATTACACGGGTATATCCACCAGGACGACCAGCAACTTTAGGAGCTACTACTGTAAACAATTCTTTTACAGCATCTTTATCATTTAAGTAACTAAATACAATTCTATGGTTGTGCATAATGGACTCCTTACTTGCAGTATCCTTAGTTTTGGTAATCAATGGCTCAATGTAAGTACGCAAAGCCTTTGCTTTTGCAAGGGTGGTAGTGATTCGCTTGTGCATAATCAACTGGCAACCCAAGTTCATTAAAAGTGCTTTTCTGTGAGAAGCCGTTCTGCTTAAATTATTATTCTTATTTCCGTGACGCATGACCTGTTGTTTTTATTCACCTATACCGTGTCAGGATTTATAGGCTACTTAGTGTTAATAATTAATCAATTATACTGTGAAAATTCAAGAACAAATTACCGATAGGCAACTGTTGCTAATTTTCAAATAGTTTACTCATCATCTAATTTCAACTTACTCAAATCCATTCCAAAACCAAGACCTCTTTCATTCAAAACTTGCTCAATTTCACTTAATGATTTTTGACCAAAATTTCTGAATTTCATTAGATCTTCTTGCTCATATTGAACTAATTCACTTAATGAATTGATTTTAGCTGCTTTTAGGCAATTGAAAGCACGAACGGATAGATCTAAGTCCTCTAATGGAGTTTTCAACACTTTACGTAATTGTAAAGTTTGTTCGTCCACTAAATCTTCTTTCTTATCTTCTTTTGTATCAAAAGTGATGTTTTCATCAGTGATGATCATCAAATGTTGAATCAAAATACGGCTAGCTTGTTTAACCGCTTCTTCTGGATGAATGGTACCATCAGTGATTACTTCCATAATCAACTTTTCAAAATCGGTACGCTGTTCAACACGAGTATTTTCGATAGTATATCTTACATTTTTTATCGGAGTATAGATTGCATCTACAGCAATATAACCGAAATGAGAATTTTTCTCCTTGTTATCTTCTGCAGGAACGTAACCACGTCCTTTTCCGATGGTAATTTCGATATCCAGTTTTGCACTGCTATCCATTACACAAAGAATTAATTCAGGATTCATTACTTCAAATGTCGGAGATGCTTCTCCAATCATCGCTGCAGTGAATTCAGTTTTATTTTTTAAAGAAAGAGTGATTTTTTCAGTTCCTACTTCATGTTCAACTTTCTTTTTAAAACGAACTTGCTTTAGGTTTAAGATAATTTCAGTAACATCTTCAGTAATACCTTTGATAGTAGCAAACTCATGATCTGCACCAACAATATTAATACCGATGATTGCATACCCTTCTAAAGAGTTAAGCAATACACGACGCAATGCATTACCAATGGTAACACCATAACCTGGTTCAAGTGGACGAAATTCGAATTGAGCTTCAAAGTCATTTGCTTTCTGAAGTACAATTTTATCGGGCTTAACAAAATTTAAAATGGCCATTTGTATTTTGTTGTTTTTATTTTAAATAATAAATATGTTACCTTTTTTAGTAACACAGATAAAAATTAATGTGTCACTTTTTTTCAAGTTTGACTTTTGAGTCCTCCCTTGAGAAATGTCAATCTCAGAGAATTGAAGCTTTTATTACTTGCTATACAATTCCACAATCAATTGTTCCTTGATATTTTCAGGAACATTTTCTCTTTCAGGATAAGCTAAAAAAGTTCCTTTTAGCTCAGTCTCATTGAAATCAATCCAGCTAAACTTAGCATTTTTACCACGAACATTTCCAGTGATAGCTGTATTCACTGCACTCTTATTCTTTAAACCAACGGTTTCACCTGGTTTCATAGAGTAAGAAGGAACGTTGACAACTTCACCATTTACGGTAATATGTTTGTGACTCACTAATTGACGAGCAGCTTGACGGCTAGGAGCAATTCCCATACGAAAAACTGTATTGTCCAAACGAGCTTCCAATAATTTAATCAAATTTTCACCGGTAACACCTTTACGACGAGCAGCCTCATCAAATGTTTTGCGAAATTGTTTTTCCAACAAACCATAAGTGTACTTCGCCTTTTGCTTTTCACGTAACTGTAGGGCATATTCGCCTAAAGTTTTACGCTTACGGTTAGCACCGTGCATTCCCGGAGGGTTACTATTTTTAGTTAACCACTTTCCATTTCCAGTGATAGGTTCTCCGAAAATTCTGGAGATTTTTGTTTTGGGGCCTGTGTAACGAGCCATAATTTTAAGTTGATTTTTTAGTTTCAGTACAACATCGTAAAAATCTAAAATTTGATGAGGTACCCAATAGTGATAAAATGTAATTATTATAATAAATCCTGCTCCCCTTTTGGGAATCAGAATAGCTTATACTCTTCTTTTCTTGGGAGGACGACAACCATTATGTGGTAAAGGAGTAACGTCTTTAATCATATTGATTTCGATACCTGATTGTGATAGGGACCTGATAGCTCCTTCACGACCAGAACCTGGACCTTTTACAAAAACATCTACTCTTTTTAATCCAGCATCCATTGCAACTTTTGCTGCATCTGAAGCTGCCATTTGAGCTGCATAAGGCGTATTCTTTTTACTACCTCTGAAACCCATTTTACCAGCACTAGCCCAAGCAATAACTTGTCCTTGCTTGTTAGTTAAACTAATAATAATGTTGTTGAAACTTGCTGTTATATGAGCATCGCCATAAGCGTCTACTTTAACAACTCTTTTTTTTGCTGCTGCTTTTCCACCTGCTTTTCCGCCTGATGTTTTGCCGCCTTGTGCTTTTG
Source organism: Ferruginibacter sp. (assembly GCA_030831945.1). Taxonomy (GTDB): domain Bacteria; phylum Bacteroidota; class Bacteroidia; order Chitinophagales; family Chitinophagaceae; genus Ferruginibacter. The sequence goes on along the minus strand of JAURKC010000002.1, from coordinate 98,116 downwards.
CCATAATTAATTAAATAGGTAATCTTAAAAAAATAAAATCGTTTTGCCTAAGCTCAACGAAACTGAACAAACCCTCCTGCTGACTTAAAAGCGATCCGGCGTTGGTTCATAAAATACAAGTCTATAAAAAATGATTACCAGGTAATTACCTAGTAATCATTCAATTATTTCTTAGCTACTTTTTTCTTTCCAGCAACTGTCTTACGCTTACCCTTACGAGTACGGCTGTTAGTACGAGTACGCTGTCCACGCAATGGTAAACCCTTACGATGACGTAAACCACGGTAACAAGCAATATCAAGCAAACGCTTAATGTTCATCTGAACTTCACTACGTAAAGCACCTTCTGTTTTGAACTCATTGTTAATTACATTACGAATAGCAGTCTGTTCGTCATCATTCCACTCATTCACTTTTTTATCAAAGCTAATTCCAGCTTTGCTTAAAATATACTGAGCAGTTGAGCGACCTATTCCAAATATGTAGGTAAGTCCTATTTCGCCTCTTTTATTTTTTGGTAAATCTATACCGGCAATACGAGCCATAATTCTGATGATTTGTTAGTATGTTGAATAATGTAATGACTTAGGTCATTGACAATTTAAAATTGACCGATTCTATCCTTGTCTTTGTTTAAAACGTGGATTTTTTTTATTGATTACAAACAAGACACCTTTTCTTCTTACGATCTTGCAATCAACACTTCTTTTTTTAATTGAAGCTTTAACCTTCATGTTATTTCTTTTTATTAATTAGTAATCAGTTTTAAAATGCTACTTCAGGACAAAGATTTACTTATACCTGAAAATAATTCTTCCCCTAGTAAGATCGTATGGACTCATCTCCACGCCTACCTTATCACCAGGTAATATTCTAATGTAATGCATTCTCATTTTTCCGGAAATAGTAGCTAAAATTTCATGTCCATTTTCAAGCTTAACCTTGAACATAGCATTACTAAGTGCTTCTAAAATTGTACCATCTTGTTTAATGAGTGCCTGCTTAGCCATATTTTTGGAGCGCAAAGATAAGTGGATTAATTTAATTATTAATAAAAAAATCAGCTATTTACCGATTGGACCCAGTTTTTAGGGACAAAATGCTATATTTTAAGTGAAAACTAACTCAATTTGCCCCAATTTTTGACAAATTACTACTGGGAAATACCCAAAAAATCAGCTTAGCGCATCAAAAAGACGGTTTAAATCACCTCCTCATTGCTATTCGTATTTAAAAAAAGTCCTGGCTAAATCCGATCGCTATATGTTCTGCTTTACCTTAAATATTTAAATTTCCTACTAAAACCTATCAGTTTTCAGCCATAAGACGCTTCATTCAACCATACTTTAGTCATTTCATGAAAATGATTTTGTAACTGATGTACACTTAGTGAATGCATAATATGTCTTCTCTCATCGCGGTACCAAATTTCCATTTTGGAAAAATTGTCTCTATCAGGAAAAAATAGCCTAAAAGCACCCTTTAAATATTTCACAGAACCGTCTTTATTCTCCTCCTTAGTAAATTTTAAACTCATCAGTTCTTTATCATCCAAAGGAATGGCCGTTAATTGCCTAGTTTCAAACCAAAATTCCTGGACACCAGTATCTAAACATACCTGCTTTTCATCGGTGTTTAAGTTGGTAACCTCACCTCTGCAAGTATCCCCTTCATTATCTGCCAATAGAAAGTCCCCCAGTTTAATTTCCTGAAATTTAATCATATAGCAAATTTTTAGTGTTTCTAAATATAATCAATTTTTATCAAAATCCAATGTCTACTAAGAAGGACAATCAGGAAGATTTTTTAAAAGCTATTCATTATCAATAATTAAGATTTAAATTTACTCTTTAAAAAAATGCAGTCGTTACTCATGGTAATCATTCACCCCTTTCTTTGATTATCCTTAAAATACTAACCACTACTAATAGACATTTAGAATTATGAAGAGTTTTTTACGCAGATATGCTCCAGGCTGGGTCAAGGTGATTTTAAAAAAAGCCTTATTTAAAATATATCAGCTTATTGAATCATTTTACCGTTTACCCGTAGATAAATATGATTTTCAAACAACGGAGTTAATTCGCAAACAGTTAAAAAAAGATGCAAACTGTATCGATATTGGCGCCAATTTAGGACATATCCTAATGGAGATAGTTGACGCGGCTCCCAAAGGAAAACACTTTGCCTTTGAACCCATTCCTAATTTATACGAATCGCTAAAAAATAGATTTTCAAAAAATACAACCGTTTTTAATTGTGCACTTTCTTCTGAAAAAGGAAGTACCACCTTTAATTATTATCCTGGCAGACCAGCAGTAAGTGGCTTTCGTGAAAGAAATAACCAAATTGGTCAGGAACCTATTCTTTTAAATGTTCAGGTTGAGAAACTAGATGATCTGATACCTGAAGAGCTAAAAATTGATCTTATTAAAATTGACGTAGAAGGGGCAGAACTTGGAGTACTGCAGGGAGCAAAAAAAATATTGAAAAAAAATAAGCCGCTTGTTTTATTTGAATTTGGATTAGGTGGTGCTGATGTCTATGGAACAAAACCCGAAGATATTTTTCAACTTTTTTCAGAATGTGGTTTAGGCATTTCAACCATTGAATATTTTAATGCAAAGAAAGCACCCTTTTCAAAAGAAGAATTTGATGGACAGTTTTACAAAAACTATAATTTCTTTTTTATCGCTTTCCCCTACTAAAAGTTTACAGACTAATTAATTTGACCCGCATCGGACTCATATCAGATACACACCATTTGCTTGACCCTAGTGTTTTTGAACATTTTAAAAACTGTGATCAGATATGGCACGCTGGAGATTTTGGAACAATTGCCATTGCTAATCAACTCAATTCCTTTCGACCAATGAAAGGAGTATTTGGAAATATTGATGGAAATGATATTCGATCTGTTTATCCAGAACAAACTGTTTTTATGTGTGAGCAGGTGAAAGTAATGATGCGACATATAGGAGGTTACCCACCTAAATACAACCCCGAAACAAAAAAAGAAATTTTAATTCATCAGCCACAATTATTTATCAGTGGGCATTCTCATATTTTAAAAGTCATGTATGATGACAAACTAAATTGCCTTCATATGAACCCTGGTGCTGCTGGAAAACAAGGTTGGCATAAAGTTAGGACATTGATCCGCTTCGCAATCGATGGGAAAGAAATGAAGGATTGCGAGGTTATAGAAATCGAAGGGAAATCCCGGTGAGTCACTCGGATTGACTCACCGGCTAGGAAGCTAATTCTTCCAATCTGCTATAAATATATTGGTATCTCTTGTTCCCCCGTTATTTCTATTGCTACAAAAAACTATTTTTTTTCCATCGGGAGTGAACATTGGAAAAGCATCAAAACCTTTATCGCGACTTATTTTTTCAATACCTTTTCCATCTAAATCAGCCAAGTACATATTGAAAGGAAAGCCTCTCTTATACTCGTGATTACTGCAAAAAATAATATGCTGACCATCGGGAGTAAAGTTAGGCGCCCAATTAGCTTGTTCCAAAAACGTAATTTGATGCGCATTCGTTCCATCCGCATTAGCAATCCATACCTCCATGTGAGTAGGTGCAACTAAATTCTCTGCCAACAGCTCTTTGTATTCTTTTATTTCAGCCTCGGTGGTTGGTCTACTTGCTCTCCATAATATTTTTTTACCGTCTGGACTAAACCATGCGCCTCCATCGTAACCTAACATATTGGTTATCCTTTTAACATTATTTCCATTCAAATCCATTGTATATAAATCAAGATCTCCATCACGCATAGACGTAAATAGAATTTTATCCCCCTTAGGTGATATAGTTGCTTCCGCATCATAACCTTTTGTATTAGTCAATTGCTTTACAATTTTTCCATTCAAATCTGCCTTGAAAATATCAAAGCTTTCGTAGATAGGCCAGATATACTTATTGCCATATTTAGTCCGGTCAGGTACAGGTGGACATTCCTTACCACCCAGATGAGTGGAGCCGTACAAAATATGTTTGTTATCTGGAAAAAAATAGGCACAAGTAGTTCTACCCTCTCCTGTACTTACTAACTTAGGTTCAAATTTATCTTCAGGTTTCTGAGGGATTTTTCCCATCCAAATTTGATCACATAATATACCTTCCTTTGGATTTGCTTTTTGAAAAATAAGCCACTTACCATCGAAACTAACATAGGCCTCTGCATTGTCACCCCCAAAAGTTAGTTGACGAATATTGTCAAAATGCGTTTCTCCAGGAAAAAGTATAGTATCCTTATTCACAGATAATTCCCCAAAATCTAGCCGTTTTGAAACTGTTAATTCCCCTTTCTCAAGGGCATTAGAAGTAGAACCAATCAATAAAACAATCAACAACAAAAAGGAAGTTCTAATCATATTAAATTTTTAAGCGGCAAAGTTAAACCTAGCCAATAATAAATTTGTCAGACTTTTGTCAATAAAATCTATGTAAGCACTTAATTTTGCATCCTATCTTTAAAACTATGACCAAGTTGAATTTTTACTGCATTTGCGCCATCGTTTTACTCATTAGTTCCTGCAATCATTCTGCAGAAAAAACTAACCCACCTTTACCTGAAAAAGAAAAAGAGCTCAGAGATCAAGTAACTCAATTTCCAGACTCTACTTTAACTAGGGAAAATCTTATTCAATATTTTAGAGAAAATGGTAATTATGACCAAGCGCTACTTGAAACCGATATTGCCATTAAAACAGATTCTTTGAATGATCGCTTTCAGGACATAAAAGCAACTTTACACTTCGAAAACGGCGATACGCTGCAAGCAGTGCAATGTTTTGAAAGAGCTATTGCTATCAATCCAAAAATAGAATACATCATTTCCCTTGGATCTCTTTATGCGGAAATAAAAAATCCAAAAGCCTTATTCCTTGCAGATGCCTTATTATCGGCAAAGGGTTATCGTGCAGAAACTCAGGCCCTATTCATAAAGGGGTTATACTTTAGTTATACTGAAGAAAAACAAAAAGCCATAAGTTATTTCAATAAATGCCTTGAAATAGATTATCGCAATATGATGGCTTATAGAGAAAAAGCAATCTGCTTTTATGATCTAAGCCAATATCAATTGGCACTGGATGTCATGAAAAGTGCAGTGAAAATTCAGAATACCTTTGATGAGGGATATTACTGGATGGGCAGATGTTATGAAAAATTAGACAAAAGAAAAGAAGCAATTGAAAACTACCAGTTAGCTTTGCAAATAGATCCCAATTACATAGAAGCGAAAGATGCTTTAAAAAGATTTGGAATTAACTAATTACCCAATTGAAATCGGTAGGCTTTCAATAACTTAATTTTTTAATGATTTAAAAAGTGGTAACCCATTGAATTGCATTGTTAAATAAATTATTCATACCCATTCGAAAAAATATCATTCATTTAACTATTAAATAATCAATACCATGGCCATTATTGCACCATCCTTACTTTCTGCTAATTTCTTACAATTAAAAGATGACTGTGACATGCTCAATAAAAGCCAGGCTGACTGGTTTCATTTGGATGTAATGGATGGAAGATTTGTTCCCAATATAAGTTTTGGGCCTATGCTGGTAGAATTTTTCAGAAAAGCTACTACCAAAATATGCGATGTTCATTTAATGATTGAGGAACCAGGAAATTATGCAGAAGCTTTTAAAAAAGCAGGCGCAGATATTTTAACTGTTCACATAGAAGCTTGCCCACATTTACACCGAAATATTCAGCAAATTAAAAGTCTAGGTATGCAGGCCGGTGTAGCTGTTAATCCCCATACCCCCATCTCCTTATTGAAAGATGTTTTAAAAGATATAGATCTGGTTTGTTTAATGAGTGTAAATCCAGGTTTCGGAGGTCAATTGTTTATTCCTAATACAGTACAAAAAATAAAACAATTGAGAACAATGATTGATGAACAATCACTCAACGTGAAAATTGAAATTGATGGAGGAGTAACAGAACAAAACGCTCAACAAATTATAGATGCCGGTGCGGATGTGTTGGTAGCAGGAAGTACAGTGTTTAAATCTTCTGATCCGATTGCTACAATAGCGAATTTAAAAGCGATGTAAAAAAAGGGTAAGGTGAAAATCACCTTACCCTAGCAGAATATTAAAAATAACTTAAGTTAGTTTTAGGCGTCAATGTGAGCAAGGTTTCATACATTAATTCAATGGTATTTTCTATATCACTCTTATGCAACATCTCCACCGTAGTATGCATATATCTCAATGGTATTGAAATGAGAACCGAAGGACATCCATCATTAGCATAAGCAAAAGCATCTGTATCTGTTCCGGTACTTCTACTAGCCGTATTTAATTGTACGGAGATTTTATTTTTTTCCGCTACCGACTGAACTACCTGTAAAAATTTATTATGAACCGCAGGACCATAAGTTAGGGAAGGCCCTTTCCCACATGCAATATCTCCTTGAATCATCTTATTAATCATCGGAGTAGAAGTGTCATGGGTTACATCAGTAATAATAGCCGCATCTGGCTTTATTCTACGTGCAATCATTTCGGCACCACGCAATCCAATCTCTTCCTGCACAGCGTTTACTATATACAATCCAAAAGGCAATTTCTTTTTATTTTGTTTTAAAAGCCTAGCTACCTCAGCTATCATAAAACCGCCTACCCTATTATCAAAAGCACGTCCTACCAAATAATCATAAGCCATTTCTTCATAACCAGCCTCGTAGGTAGCTACCGCACCTATGTGAATTCCCAAAGCCTCCACTTCTTTTTTATTCCTTGCACCACAATCTAAAAATAAGTTGTCTACTTTAGGATTAGTCTCCTTTTCAGCATTTGCCATTCTAGTATGAATAGCGGGCCATCCAAAAACTGCTTTTACCGGACCCTTTTTTCCATGAATCCATACCCTCATCGAAGGGGCAATTTGATGATCCACTCCCCCATTTCGCTTTAAATAAATTAATCCCTCGGCAGTAATGTAATTTACAAACCAACTTATTTCATCAGCATGCGCTTCTATCACTACTTTAAAAGAAGCCGTAGGATTAATTACGCCCACAGCTGTACCATAAGGATCTGTAAAAAAAGAATCGGTATAGGGTTTTATATAATCTATCCACATTTTTTGTCCACTCGTTTCAAAACCAGTTGGAGAAGGATTATCAATATAATTCTTTAAAAAAGAATAAGACTCCTTAGTAATTAAACTTTTAACTGCCTTCGTTTTTGCCATGAAATTTATTTTTTTGTAAAATTAACTAATGTAATCTTAAAAGTAACCAATTAAATCGATGAAGTATTCAGCCTAAATTAATTTTCTCAATGTTCAAAAAACCTAGAAAAACCAGTCAAAATTGCAGAAAAAAACATTAAGCCATCTACACCAAAGTAATAAAAAAGGTACCCTCTTTTTTGTAAGGATAAAATATACATTATCAAAGTAATCAAGCCAATCAAGGAAAGTGAAATAAAATAAGCTATCCCAATTCCTTTCTCCAACATAAAATAATTAACACTGAGGTAGGCGGTAAAAATAAAAATAATCAAAATATGAATCAACAAGGGATTAAAAACCGTTGCCATACTATGCAATCCCCTAATCTTATCAATAGCCGCATCTCGACTATCGAAGATGATACAGAGTAGCAACATAAATAAAAGCCGATGAATGAAAAGTAAGCTTACCAGGGGTTTCATTGACCATAGCGTTACCTGTAATGGAATGATGGTAGTAATGATAGTCCATGCCAATGCAAGTAATATCGTTTTTAAAATGCCTAAATTTTTAATCCAATCTAAATTTTTAAACGGTAGTATTGGCAATAGATACAAAACAAATAAAACAACCGCAATGGCTAGGTTAGTGAAAACCAAATTTAGCTGGAAATAACAAAACAATGTGCCTACTAAAGCCGATATAAATACTATTATTGAACTCCTAGCACCATCAAAAAGTGACCGAAGCGTAATAGAAGACAATGAATACCTACTAATCAACCAGTAAGCATTATAGCCGCACAATGTTGCAAAAAAAATAAAACCTAGAAGATACGGTTTAAAAGAAGTTCCGGCTAATAGCCCTGTTTGAAAACTTAGTGCTGATGCACATAAGTCAATAAAAATAGAATGAGAAAGTATAAAATAAAATAGTCTCCTCATTATTGAACCACATAATAAATAGGGGCGGTCGTAACCTTATTACTTTTGTTTTTCGCAAAATCCGCAATATAAATTTCATAGACCAATGTGTCAACTTTTGGTCGTGGCCGAGTGGATCCTCTCAAAACATCAAAAACATTGATTCGGATTTCTGCCTGAAAATTTTTAGTGGTCACCGATTGTATATCAGGCATAACAAATGAATCTATCCGATTAATTAATAAATTTTTTATATAAACATAGGAAGTGTCTTTCCCAGTTTTAAACCCCAAATCCCCCTCCGAATCAGTTACAGAAAGTGTAATTATTGGAATCTCAGGACTTCCAAGAGTTACCCCGCTAGGTACTCTATTAGGACTAACTGATACAAATTTTATTTGGGGAGCGGTTGTATATTTATCTTTACTACAACTTACCGCTAGCAAACTAATGATGAAAATGATAATTGTGTTCCGCATCTTTGTAGATTATTTATCAAATTTAGTAATAGAAATTGAATACAACTGTTAAAAATATAATCAACCAAAATAAAGTGTTTACCGTAAAAGAGGAGAATTTCACTCCCCTTGCACTGGCTATTTTTCAATTTCAACACCAATTCAGCCCAATTTATAGGCAGTACTGCGACCTATTAAAAATTGATCCCTTACAAATAGACGAAATTGAAAAGATCCCCTTTTTACCTATCCGATTTTTTAAGTCACACCAGGTAATGACTACTGATTTTACACCGGCCATTACCTTCGAGAGTAGCGGAACTAGCCAAACAGTCAATAGCAAGCATTTTGTAAAGGAAATTTCCCTGTATTCAAGAAGTTTTAATGAAACTTTTCGGTTGTTTTATGGAGATCCATCCCAATGGTGTATTATCGCATTACTTCCCTCTTATTTAGAAAGAAATAATTCATCGCTCGTGATGATGGCCGATGAACTCATCCAACAAAGTGGTCACCCCAAAAGCGGTTTTTATTTAAATGAGTGGAACCAACTAAATACGACTTTACAAGCACTAGAATTAGCGCAACAAAAAACAATGCTAATTGGAGTGACCTTTGCCCTACTCGATTTTGCTGAAAAATTTCCACAACCACTTCATCATACCACGATAATGGAAACAGGTGGCATGAAAGGACGAAGGGAAGAAATTACTAGAGGACAAGTGCATGAAATATTATGTAAACAATTTGGTGTAGAAAAAATACATTCCGAGTATGGAATGACTGAATTATTAAGCCAGGCCTATTCTAAGGGTGAGGGCATATTTAATTGTCCTCCTTGGATGAAGGTATTAATAAGAGAAGAAGATGATCCATTTGCAATTCAATCCTCTAAAGAGGATCGAATCATTCGTGGGGCCATTAATTGTATTGATCTAGCAAATATTTATTCCTGCTCATTCCTTGCAACTGAAGATGCTGGAAAGCTCTACCCAGACGGCAGTTTTGAGCTATTGGGAAGATTAGACAATACTGATATCAGGGGTTGTAGTTTATTGACTGTATAAACAAACCCCAATAAAGATTTGAGCTTAAAAAATATTGAATAATAAATTGAAAAGACCAATCATCAAATGAATAACTATTCTATCCGAAAAATTGAACCAACCGATAATGAAGCGCTGGCAAAAATTATAAGAGATGCACTAACTGAATTTAAAGCCAATAAACCCGGCACCGTATATTTTGATGATAGTACCGATCATTTATATGAATTATTTAAACAGGAGAAAGGAATTTACCAGGTAGCAATATATAATAACCATCTAGTAGGTGGTAGTGGAATTATTCACACAACAGGATTAGATATTGACACCTGCGAATTGGTAAAACTATACCTATCTCCAGCTGCAAGAGGAAAAGGAATTGGTAAAGCACTCATGCAAAAATGTCTTGATGAAGCAAAAAATGCAGGATATAAAAAAGTGTATTTAGAAACAATGCCAGAATTAATTTCTGCCATTCCTATGTATGAACAATTTGGATTTTCCTATCTACCAGGTCCGCTTGGAAACAGTGGCCACACTGGCTGTGATATCTGGATGATTAAATTACTATAAATCTTTTCAAAAAAAGGTTTTGTTCAATTGAAGTTAGAATGAATTAATTAGCCATTTGGACCTCATAAACAGGACTAAATAAATACACTTTGCCAGTTGCAATTTCAACACATTTAATTCGCTTTCTTATTTTTTCAGCTTTTTTAAATTCACGCCCACCCTTTATTTTAAAAATAGCCCCTAAGGGTAATGCCTCTATTAAAAGTACCCCTTCTATTTTTTTATCATACTGATGCAATACTCTCAACAAATAAGTATCCGCACAACTGGTGGCAGCCGGATTTTGCAATGTTTTATACAAAGCTTTTTGAATATCTTGGGGGAAAATATTTTTTAATAAAAATTGAGCCAATAGCTTACTAAATTCATTCTTCCATTCCTGACCATGAGCGGATACTCGATGTCCGAAACGCTCATAAGTAAATAGATGTGCCAATTCGTGGAGAAGGGTAATCAAAAATGAATACTTATTTAGAGTACCATTAACACTAATCCGATGATTTTTATCAGCAAGTGAATTTCTGTAATCCCCTAAAATCGATTTTCGTTCACGCGTAATAGTGAGTTGAACCTTATACTGTAGTAAATATTGAGAGACCTCTTCAAAACTTCCTTCTGGAAGATAATCCTTTAGTTGATGTAAAGGGGCTTCCTGCTTAGCCATTTTTTTTTCTATTCAATTTAGTAATTACTGCCACTTCCACTCCAAGATAGAGCAGGTATAAAAACATGGCGGAAAAAACAGAGACCTTACTAACACTATTGCCTGCAATCAACCTATAAACAATCACAACAGAAATAGTCACAAACATTTTAATTAGCATCCCTCCCATTACACTTCTCACAAAAACGTTGGGGTTGCTATTTTCCAATGCCTTTCTTTGCATAATAAAAGTAAGTAGACTTAATAAAAAGAAGATACCATTAGCGATGTTTAAAATTGTAAAATCAATTCCCCATTGGGCTAAAATGCCTCTTATTGCATACAATACTAAAATCGTAAGGGTAAATACTAAAAAGAGAGGAGAAATTATTTTTATTTGAGGACTCATGTTACCCACAAAGATATTTTAAAGATTTATTTATTCACCACATTACCCAATTCTTTATTTAATCCAACCACACTAGCTCCAGTATGGCAGCTTCCATTAAATCTTGCAGTAGGCTCAATTTGAAGTTTTGAAGCAAAAATATCTCCCTCAACATCACATTTTCCAAGTAGCTGTAGCAATTCCTTGATTTTTAAATTCCCTTTCACCTTTCCGAATATATCTGCATGAACCGCATTAATATTCCCCTTCACCATGCCTTCAGCTCCTATAAAAATTTTAGCATTTGCAGTAAGATTACCATTGAGGGTTCCATCTATACGAATATCTCCCTCGCTTTTAATATCACCATTTATTGTAGTTCCGGCAGCTATTATGGTGGTACTAGCAATAGTTGTTTCCATGTTGGATAAATTGAATTTTGACTTAAACATAAGGAATCATTTAATTTATTAAATTGAATTAAAGTTGAAACTTTAATATATAATTAATCAGTAATATTATCTATTTTAGGTAATTCAAGTTTATTGGTGTCCAACTCTGTGACTTTACCATCCAGTACCTTTTTTAGGTGGTCGAAATATTGCTGTCTGAATTTTAGTTCATTTTCAATAGAATCTGTTCTAATCTTCAATTTTCGAAAATCTCTAACTTGTCGAGCATCACCATAACCAACCCCTGGCAGATAATATTTGATAGGGGTAAAAACAATCAGCGCAACCGTTAAAACGGTTAGTAAAACAAAAGTGCTGCTTAACACAATATAAACGCTCAATCGGCTTAACCGAAACTTGACCACTTCTTCATAAGTGTCCTCATTCATTACCACTAATCGGTAGCGATTTCTTAAACGTTTTAGTGTGTTATTGGCATCTATTTTGCCCATGGTTGATTATTGGATGTTAAAAATAAGGAACCTAACGGCAATATCAGTACTAATTCCTAAAAATATACGATATTTAACCGCTTTATAATAATTAGTGATATACATGTCTAAAAGGATCTTTTTACTGGTTTTCCTACTTTGCACTACCTGCAGGTTCTTAAATACAATTGAAGCTCAAGTCCCTACTTGGACCATTGATTTGTTAGGAAAAGAAAAAAAACCAGAGCAGTTTCAAGATAGAAAATTGGGATCTGAAAAAATGGCAGAAAAGAAATTTACTCCATTGAGACATTTTTTTCAAAACAATTTTACCCACTACAATTATTATTACAACACTAATAATAAAATTAAAATAGTAATTGAAAGGGCTAAAGAAGCACAAAAAGATGACTATAATAGCTTATTAAGTTATTACCCCTATTCGCTTGAAAATACGGCGATCCAAAAAACTGAACTAGACTCGGCATTATTAAAATCAACTGCTGGAATTTTATTACATGATCTTAGAAATGATTGGATAGATAATATGTACTTATTGATGGGAAAGGCTTTTTACTTCAGAAAAGATTTTGATTCTGCAGCGGCAACTTTTCAATTTATCAACTATAATTTATTTCCTAGAAAAAAAAATGAAGAAGACGATAGGATTGTGGGTACCAGTAATGCGTCAACAAAAAGCAGGATAAGTATTGCAAATAATGAATCTACTTCTCTCTTAAAAAGTATAACCACCCTTCCTCCTAGTAGAAATGATGCCTTGATATGGATGGCTCGTACTTTTATTGAACAAGATGAATTAGGTGAAGCAGCAAGTTTAATTAATACGTTACAAAATGATCCTAACCTACCCAATCGACTAAAAGATGATCTTGAAGAAGTAAATGCCTATTGGTTTTACAAACAAAATGTTTATGACAGCACCGCGTTTCATCTTGAAAAATCTTTAAGCAACGCTGAAACTAAACAAGATAGAGCAAGATCAGAATTTCTTTTAGCCCAACTATATGAATTAACTAATCAATATAGCAAGGCATCCCATTTTTATTCGAGCGTATCCGCTCATACAGTTGTACCGTTAATGGACATCTATGCCCGACTTAACAAAGCCAAATTACTAAAGGGTACCAATACCAATGAGCTTAATAACAGTATCAATCAGCTCTTGAAAATGGCCAAAAAAGATAAATTCGAAAAATTTAGAGATATACTTTACTATTCTGCAGCAGAATTGGCTTTACAAAAAAAAGATACCACTGCCTCCATAAAATACTTTAACAAAAGTATTCAATTCAATCAATCTAATTCATCACATAAAAACAAAGCCTTTCTTCAATTAGCTGATATCGCCTACCAACAAAAAATTTATAAAAAAGCTTACGAATATTATGATAGTTTACAACTGAATGATACTTCTCTCGCAGAACGACTAGATATTATTAAAACTAAAAAAAACGCTCTTGCTAAAATAGTTGAAAAAATAATTATCATCGAACGAGAAGATAGTTTGCAAAACATTGCAGCAATGAATCAGTTGGACAGAACTGCTCTAATAAAAAAAATAGTAAAGCGATTACGTAAGGATCAAGGATTAAAAGAAGAGACCGATATGGGAGGGGCTTTGATGAGCTTCGATAATCCAATTGATAATAAAAAAAATGAACCTATAGACCTTTTTTTAGATGGAAATAAAGGTGAATGGTACTTTTATAATAGTTCATTAAAATCAAAAGGACTGACTGATTTTAAAAGAAAATGGGGATCAAGAAAAAATACGGATAACTGGCGTAGAAAAAATGCTATCGAAACAGCAGTAAATAACTCTAACCAATCACTCACTAACAATATTACTCCAAATGAGATTGATAAAGCTGCTGACCCTAGCTTATCTATTGGAAGTACAAATAAAAACCCTAAAGATACTACGCTACAAAAAGAGCTTAGCTACGAAGCTTTGCTAGCAAATATTCCACTTACTATTGAAAGTATAAATGCTAGTAATAACTTACTCGCAAATAATTTGTACGAGTTAGCACAACTTTATCAACAAGAACTAGAAGACTTTGAGCAAGCTATAATACAATATGAATTATCATTAAAACGTTATCCCGATTCATTATACAAGGGTGAATTATATCTAGGCCTTTACTTTTGCTATTCCAAATTAGGCAGGGAAGATAAGGCGGCACAATATAAACAATTGCTAACTCAAAAATTTGCTGGAAGTCGATCAGAAATACTAGTAAACAACCCTGCCTCGATCAGTTCGAATTCAAAAAATATTGAGGGAACTAATCAGTACAACAAAATATACAACCTTTTTATCGAAGGTAGATTTGAAGAAGCAGTTTCAGAAAAGCAAAAAGCAGATAGTGTTTATGGAAATAATTTATGGACTCCACAACTACTTTATATAGAAGCAGTTTTCTACATCAAACAAAGAAAAGACAGTATCGCCATTGACGTACTTACAAAAATAAATAAACTATATCCCCAATCGAATCTAGCCCAAAAGACCACTACATTGATTGATGTAGTAAAAAGAAGAAGCAGTATTGAAGAATATCTTTCTAAACTCGAAATCACCAGGGTACCGGATGAGGTATTAGAAAAAAACAATAAAAACCTAATACTCTCAACTAAGGATTCGGTTAATCAAAAAATAAGTTCAAAGGCATACCCTGCTAAGGATAGCGTTAATTTAAATGTTAGTGCTGCTAAAGACAGTATTGAAAATGTAAACGTAGCTGGATCCAAATACCTTTTTAATGCAGAAGGCCCTCATTCAGTAATAATGATTTTAAATAAGGTAGATGGTACCTATATAAATGAGTCGAAAAACTCATTAGATCGATATGTTCGAAGCAACTTCTACAATCAATCTATTACCGTAACAAAAGATGCTATTGATAAAGACAATATCATTTTTGTATTTTCTGATTTTACCAACATTCAAGTTGCTTACGAATTTTTATTAAAAATTAAAAAAGCAAGTTTAGAAGAATTGTCTTGGTTGCCTAGCAGTAAATATTCTTTTTTACCAATTTCTGGGGGAAATCTAGTAGTATTAAAAACAAATAAAGATATTGCAGACTATATGAGTTGGCTGAAAAAAAATTACCCTGTTAAGTTGTAATTTTACCTAGGTAAATTGAAAATAGCATTAGCAATTAAAATAGACCTTCTTTCTATTTCAACAATAAAAAAAAATTAGATGAAAGACTCAGTAAGGATTTTATGGAGGGTATTTTTTGGAGGGGTATTATTAGTGATTTTACTATTTACCCTTGCCAATTTTGGTGCCTTTGGAAAAATGCCCTCTTTAAAGGATTTAGAAAATCCTGAGGCAGACCTTGCCAGTGAAGTTTATTCTACTGATGGAAAATTAATGGGAAAATATTATGCTGAAAATAGAAGTGAAATAAAATACAACCAAATTTCTCCTAACATCATACATGCTTTGGTAGCTACTGAAGATCAAAATTTTTATGACCATTCTGGTATTGATGCAAAAGCTGTTGCAAGAGCTATTTTAAAATTAGGTACTGCAGGTGGAGGGAGTCCAATTACTCAACAACTTGCAAAAATGATGTTGGGACAAGGAAGAGGAAATGTTTTTACTAGGGGTCTCCAAAAAATAAAAGAGTGGATCATCGCTGTAAAACTTGAAAGAAATTTTACCAAGGAAGAAATCATCACACTTTATCTGAACAGGGCTCCGTGGGGAAATAATTATGGTATTAGGAATGCAGCTAAAACTTACTTTCAAAAAGAGCCCATTGAACTAGAAATTGAAGAAGCCGCTGTATTAGTAGGTATGCTCAAAGGATTTGGTTATGAACCTATCAGACATCCTATTGCTGCCTTAAATCGCAGAAATACAGTAATTGAAAGAATGGTAGATTGTAAACAGGAATATTTAACTGAAGCTCAAGCTACCAAACTAAAAGCAAAACCCCTCATCACTAATTACAAAAAAGCGGATGACAACGTCGGTATAGCTCCCTATTTCAGATCTGCTCTTTCAGAATCAATGAAGGAATGGTGTAAAACACATAAAAATCCTGCAACTGGAGAATTCTATGATTTGTACAGAGATGGACTAAAAATATACACTACGATCGACTCAAGAATGCAGCAGTATGCAGAAGAATCCGTAGTGCAACAAATGCCAGTGATTCAGAGAAAACTGGATAACCTAATGAAAAATAATGGTGACAGAATGTGGAAGGTAAGGGAGAACATTATTGAAAATGCAATGAAAAATAGTGGTCGATGGAAAGCGATGGCAGAAGATGAAATTTCGCCAGAACTAATAAGGAAATCATTTTTGATTCCAGTAAAGATGAAAGTCTTTGCTTGGAATGCAGCGCGGGAATTGGATACAATAATGACTCCAAGGGATTCTATAAAATATCACAAACAAATGATGCAAACATCTTTTGTAGCAATGGATCCTAAAACAGGTGAGGTAAAATGTTGGATTGGAGGTATCGATTTTAAATGGTTTAAATACGACCACGTAACTGCCAGCAGGCAAGTAGGTTCAACCATTAAACCACTTATCTATGCATTGGCAGTTCAAGATGCAGGATATAATCCATCTACCATAATAGAAGGAGGTCCCGTTCAATATGGTAAAGATTTCCGAACCTTTGAAGGAGGTGGTGGCACATTAGCCAACTGTCTTGCCTTTTCGAAAAACACCGCTGCAGTTAGAATGACTAATTTATTGGGAGTAAAGAGAATAATTGATTTTGCAAAGAGTGCAGGCATCACTGCTAATCTTCCCCCCTTCGCTTCCCTTGCGTTAGGTGCAGCTGAAATTCCTCTACTTCAAATGCTACAGGCTTACACCATGTTTCCTAATAAAGGATTTAACACGGAACCAATATTTATTTCAAGAGTGGAAGATAAGAATGGAAATGTACTGGAAGAATTTCCCCAGATTACTAGTAAGCAAATTATTAGTGATCAAGATGCATTTACCATGATCAAATTAATGCAAGGTGTCGTTCAAATTGGTACCGGTAGATCACTTAATAATTACGATATACCTGCAGAAAAAGCAGGAAAAACCGGAACGACCAACGATAATACCGATGGTTGGTTTATAGGATATACACCCGAATTATTAGCCGGTACCTGGGTAGGTTGTGATGATCCTTTTATCCGAATTTATTCAGGAACCAGTGGTGGTAATGAAATGGCGCTTCCAAAATGGGGCTATTTTATGAAAAAAGTTTATGCAGATAGAACACTTCCTTATGGAAAGAACTTATTCTTTGAGGAACCCGCTAATATGGCTAATGACCCCATTTATGCGGATGAACAATTTGCAAACATTGTCAATCAGGGAGACAGTAACAATTTATCACAAGACCAAGGAAATGGTGATGCAATCGACTTCTTTAATGAACCAGCATCAGAGATACCAATTGAAAGCCAACTTTCTAAAGGAAAGCCTGATACGAATTCAAAAAATAAAATTCCAGCCAACACTTTACCCAATAAGACGGAAGATAAAAAAGTAGGGAAAACACTACTACCTCCTCCTCAACCAGCCGATAAAAATAAAACCCCTTCACCTATAAGTAATAAGCAAATACCAAAAAAAGGAAATAAATAATTGTATTCCGTTAAACAATAGGATAGCAAATTGAAAGGATAACCTCATAAGTTTACACCTTAAAAAAAACGGAGAGAGTAATTATTTTGAATTTTTCTACTCACATTTGCATAAGTAATAAAAGAGACGAATGAAAAACTTGATAGAAGAACTTACCTGGAGAGGAATGATACAGGATATAATGCCTGGAACGAATGAACAATTAAACAAAGAAATGACCACTGGCTACATTGGATTTGATCCAACTGCTGACAGTTTGCATATTGGAAATTTAGTTCCTATAATTCTGTTGATTCATCTTCAAAAATGTGGACATAAACCGATTGCATTAGTTGGAGGAGCTACAGGTATGGTAGGTGATCCTAGCGGAAAAAGTGAAGAAAGAAATCTTTTGAGTGAAGATATTTTGAACCACAATGTTTCTAAAGTAAAATTACAGCTAGAAAAATTTTTAAACTTTGATCCATCTCTGCCTAACTCAGCTGAAATGGTTAATAATTACGACTGGTTTAAACAAATTAGTTTTTTAGATTTCATAAGAGATACAGGCAAACATATTACTGTCAACTACATGATGAGCAAGGACAGTGTGCGTAAAAGACTGGAGAGTGATAACGGAATGAGCTTTACTGAATTTACATACCAGCTTGTACAGGGCTATGATTATTACTGGCTTAATAAAAACAAAGGCTGTAAGTTACAAATGGGTGGAAGTGATCAATGGGGAAATATTGTAACCGGCACTGAGCTCATTCGTAGAAAAAGTAGCGCAGAAGCCTTTGCATTTACTTGCCCACTTATTACCAAAGCAGATGGTGGAAAATTTGGTAAATCAGAAAAAGGGAATGTTTGGCTAGATACTACCAAAACGTCTCCCTATCAATTCTACCAATTTTGGCTCAATGCAGCTGATGCAGATGCAATTAAGTATATCAAAATATTTACTTTTTTACCAAAAGAAGAAATTGATTCATTGATTGAACAACATACGGGCAATGAACATCAAAGAATACTACAAAAAAGACTTGCAGAAGAAGTGACTTGTTTTGTTCACAGCAGATTGGAATATGAATTTGCAGTAAAAGCTTCGGAAATACTCTTCAATAATGATACTGCTGAAATACTACAACAACTCAACGAAGAACAATTACTGCAGGTGATGGAAGGTATTCCTACGGTAACCTATTCTCTATCAGACCTACAAAAGGGAGTAGATATTGTAAGTTTTTTAGCAGACACCAATATATTTACAAGTAAAGGTGAAGCTAGAAAAATGGTTCAAGGAGGAGGAATAAATATTAACAAAATTAAAGTAGAATCTATTGAACTCATTATAAACGAAAGCTTTCTGCTAAATGCTAAGTATTTGCTTGTTCAAAAAGGCAAGAAAAATTATACACTAGTAAAGATGGCTTAACTTAGTTTTTACTTTAAAAGAAAGTAATTGTATTAATGCTCACTAAATTCGTTTTGTAATAAATCGTTATCAATAATAAATATTGAATAATTGATAAAATATATTTCCTAAGTTTGAGTTAATTATCCAGTATGACTAAATTAGAAATAAAATTTTTATCTGGTCCACAGAGTAGGTGGAAAGAATTAACCTTCACGATCAGCGTTTTATTTGAATTCATCAAAGGATTTAGAGCACTTCACTTTATAGGTCCTTGTGTTACTATTTTTGGCTCTGCAAGATTTGTAAATGGTCATCCTTATTATGAAAAAACCGAAGAGCTAGCAGGTAAAATTGCGCAACTTGGTTTTACTATTTTAACAGGAGGTGGACCTGGTATCATGGAAGCTGCCAACAAAGGTGCTCAAGAAGTTGGAGGAAGAAGTGTTGGATGCAATATTAAACTTCCACACGAACAAAAACCAAATCCCTATTTAGATAAATGGGTGAATATTAAGTATTTCTTTGTTAGAAAAGTTTTATTAGTAAAATACTCTTTCGCATTTGTTGTAATGCCTGGTGGATTTGGCACCTTGGATGAATTTTTTGAGGCCCTTACGCTCATTCAAACCAAAATGATTGATGAGTTTCCAATTGTAATTTTTGATAAAGAATTTCATCAAAAACTCAATGAACATATAGAGCTGATGAGAAAATCAGGAACCATATCTGATCAAGATAAGCAACTGTTTTTATTTACAGACTCCATTGACGAAGCGGTTGAGTATATAAAAATAAGTGTTGAAAAATTCAACCTACAACCTGAAAAACCTTACCAACCTTTTGGATGGTTGTTGGAGCAAAGATTTAAAAAATAAGTTAATAAAATAAAAAAATATTCTCATGGGCATATGGAACCAGGTGGCACAATACTTATATCTAAAGAAGAAAAATCCTAACACCCCTAATTCGCAGTTTGTAAAATATATGCATGGCATCAACAGAATATCCATCTTGCTATTTCTAGTGGCAATGGTAATTCTTGCTATCAAATTATTAAGAAAGTAATTTTACACTTGAATAATTGGCTCTTCAATGAAGAGCAGTGTTTATGCATGCAAAAAATGATAGATACTTTTTGCAGCATTGGCAGATGCATTTCCACCCTGACTCAATAAATTCTTTAGCGCAATGTAATCATCCCTTAGTTGCGACTGTTTATCTTCATTGTACAGAATTTTTTTTAACTCGCTTGAAAGATTTTTTTCTGTTAGCTGCTCTTGAATCAATTCTTTTACCACTTCTTTTTTCATTATCAGGTTAACCAAACAAATATATTGGATGGTAATCAGCCACTTTGCAATTTGAAAAGATAGGGCACTTCCTTTATAACAAACTACTTCAGGAACACCAAATAAAGCAGTTTCAAGCGTAGCAGTGCCACTGGTGACAAGGGCTGCTTTTGCAACGCGCAACAAGGGATAAGTTTGATTAATCACCGAAGAAACATTTTCATAAGGAGATAACAATGCTTGATAAAAATCATCTTCAATGCCAGGCGCTTTTGCCACTACAAAATGATAATCAGGGAAATGCTTTGCTACCGATAGCATGATAGGTAATTTAGTCAGTATTTCTTGCTTTCTACTCCCAGGCAATACTGCAATAATAGGCTGGTTGATTGAGGATTCCGAAGAACTTATGATATTGATATTGACCGCCGTTTCCAAAACAGTATTACTTTCTTTGAAATCATCCACTACCTTTACTAATGGGTGACCTACATACTCCACATCTAAACCCCATTTTTTATAAAAATCCTTTTCAAAAGGCAAAATGACCAGCATTTTATCTACATTTTTTTTGATTCCCCTCACCCTAGATTCCTTCCATGCCCACACCTGAGGCGATATATAATATATCACCATTAGACCATTTTTTTTGGCCCAGGATGCTATCCTTAAATTAAAACCAGGATAATCGATCAACACCAACACATCGGGTTGATATTGAGTAATGTCCTTTTTGCAATCACTAAGATTTCGAAAAATAGTCCGAAGGTTTTTCAATACTTCAACAAATCCCATAAAAGCCAATTCAGCATAATGCTTCACCAAGGTAGCCCCGGCCTCCTGCATTTTTTCTCCTCCCCAACAACGTATTTGGGCAGTACCGTCTAAGGCTTTTAACTCCTTAATAAGATTACTTCCATGTAAATCGCCACTTGCCTCACCTGCTATTATATAATATTTCATCGTATGCTAATATTCCATGCAATTTAACTGAATTGATCAAAGCAGACCAAAAAATGCTAAATCTCAAAAACCTCCTAAGTAAGCGCATAGAAAAAAAGAATGATTAATACGTCAGTTCAACTTTTTTGTACCACTCACATCAAAATTCATGCATAATTTATAGTACATATAATAAAATTATATAATATTAAATAAAAGTTCCATATATATTGATAACAATAAAATAAACTTAACTTTGCAAATCTTCAATAAAAAAAGATTATATGCTTAAAATAACCTTTTACAAAAGGTTTAAATAACAACTTTTAAATGTACTTAAAGTAGTATTTAGCTTAAGCGAAACAATTTAAAACGAAGCGATGAGTAACAAAACACTGATAAACAAAGTATCGGCATTTAAAACCGCAGAAAAACTAAAAGACGCAGATATCTATCCGTTTTTTCGTCCACTACAGTCAGACCAAGATACCGAAGTTATTATTGATGGTAAACGAGTACTGATGTTTGGGTCAAACAGCTACCTTGGGCTCACCAATCACCCATTTGTAAAAGAAGCAGCAAAAAAGGCCATTGACAAATACGGAAGTGGTTGTGCAGGCTCTCGTTTTTTGAACGGAACATTAGATTTACACTTAGAACTAGAAGAAGCTTTAGCCCAATTTGTTGGAAAAGAATCTGCACTAGTATTTAGTACTGGTTACCAAGTAAACGTAGGGGTAATATCGGCGCTTGGCGGAAGGAATGATTTTTTATTTTCCGATGAACTTAATCACGCTTGCATCATTGATGGGGCCCGTCTTTCGTTTTCAAAATTATATAAATATGGACATGGCGACATGGCTCATCTAGAAAAATTACTAGCCAGTGTTCCAATCGAATCCTTTAAAATAATTGCAACGGATGGTATTTTTAGTATGGAAGGTGATATTACCAAACTAAATGAAATTACAGAATTAGCAAAAAAATACAATGCCACCGTATTTGTGGATGATGCGCATTCATTGGGCGTATTAGGTCCTCAAGGTCAGGGTACCGCAGCACATTTCAATATTACCCACAAGGTAGATTTGATTATGGGTACTTTTAGCAAATCACTGGCTTCTATTGGCGGATTTATTGCTGCGGATAAAGTAGTGGTTGAATACCTAAAACACCATGCTCGCTCACTTATCTTTAGTGCTAGTATTTCACCAGCAGCTGCAGCAAGTGCCCTTGCCTCTCTTACTGTTCTAAAAGAAGAGCCTCAAAGAATTGAAAAACTTTGGACCAATACCAATTATGCACTGAGCCTTTTAGCAAAAGCTGGATTTGACATTGGTAAAACTGAATCTCCCATTATTCCCATTTTTGTAAGAGATAATGAAAAGACTTTCTTAATGGCGAAAATGCTGATGGATGAGGGTATTTTTGTTAACCCTGTTGTGTCGCCTGCTGTTCATAGTGATGCTTCAATGATTCGCTTTTCTTTAATGTCTACCCACTCTTTAAAACAGATTGATTATGCTGTTGAAAAAATAAAAAAAGTTGCTTTCAAATTGAAAGTTCCTCTTTTAAATCAAGAAAGGGCATGATCACTGTAAAACAGGTTGAAACAAAAGCGGAATTAGCTGCTTTCATTGATTTTCCTCATACCTTATTTGAAGGAGATAAAAATTATGTACCTGAATTACACATTGCTCAAAGAGATGTTTTAACTCCAGGTAAACACCCTTTCCATGACCACTCTAGCATTCAATGTTTTCTAGCTTATGAAAATGGCAAAATAAAAGGAAGAATTGCTGCCATACAAAATAATAATCACAACAAATTTGTTGACAAAACAGATGGCTTTTTTGGGTTTCTAGATTTATACAATGATGAAGAGGTTGCGGAAAAATTAATTACTGAAGCAAAGAAATGGTTAATTAGTAAAGGACTAAATACCATTATTGGTCCAGTTAATCCAACCACCAATGACCCGTCGGGTTTGTTGGTAGAGGGTTTTGACTCCCCTGCTGTGGCAATGATGACCTACAACAAACCTTATTATCTTGACCTTTTGACAACAAATGGTTTTACAAAAAAATTCGATTTACTTGCCTACGACCTTCCAACACAATCTGTAGACAAAAGGACGCTTCAATTAAAGGAAGCATTGGACAAAAGATTTGCAGACAGAAATATTGTAGTGCGCAACATCAATCTAAAAGATTTTGCTAATGAAGTTCAAAAAATACTAAGTGTATATAATTCAGCTTGGAAAGCTAATACTGGTTTTGTTCCGATGACCGATGATGAATTTAAATATTTAGCCAAAGACTTGAAGATGATTCTTGACAAAGATTTTTGTCTTTTAGCAGAAAAAGAAGGGAAAGTGATTGGTTTTGCTTTGGCAATACCTGATATTAATCAAGTACAAATAAAAATAAAAAGAGGTCGCTTATTACCTTTCGGAATTTTCAAACTGTTGCTTGGCCTTAAAAAAATAAATTATGTAAGAGTTATTGCATTAGGTGTTAATGAAGAATACAGGAAAGCGGGAATTGAAGCCTATTTCTACTCAGAAATAATACAAAAAGCGATAGACAAAAAAATTACAGGAGGTGAAGCTTCTTGGATATTGGAAAATAATGAAATGATGAATAAGGGACTTTTAAATTTAAAAGCTACCGCTTACAAAAGATATCGGATTTTTGAAAAAAAAATATGAAAGACAAGGTTCTAATTACAGGCGCCAGTGGCTTTCTTGGCTATCACCTTATTCAAACGGCTATTACAGCAAATTTTGAGGTATTCGCTGCAGTTAGGAAGAATAGTAATATAGAACACCTAAACGAATTTCCCCTAAAATATCTTTATCTCAATTACGAAGATCCCGAACAAATGAGTAGGCTAATAGCCGAAAATAAAATTGATTTCATTATACATTCAGCAGGTGTTACTAAAGCTATCCGTCAAGAAGTTTATGATCAGGTGAATGCAGGCTATACCATCAATTTGGCAAAAGCTGCTGAAAATTCAGGCGGTATTTGTAAAAAAATTGTTTTCATCAGCAG
This sequence comes from Ferruginibacter sp., assembly GCA_030831945.1. Lineage (GTDB taxonomy): Bacteria > Bacteroidota > Bacteroidia > Chitinophagales > Chitinophagaceae > Ferruginibacter. Next base: position 73,661 of record JAURKC010000002.1, on the reverse strand, counting down.
TCTTGCTGCAGTTGGCCCGCTAAATGATGGCCAACAAAAAATAACTGAACAAACCCATCCCCGCCCCGTTACCGCCTACGGAAGAAGCAAACTTTTGGCAGAAAATCAATTAGCAAGTATTTCCATCCCCACCACTATTTTAAGACCGACTGCAATTTATGGTCCTAGAGATAAAGATATTTTTATTATGCTCAAGACCATCAGTAATGGCATGGATCCTTACATTGGAAAAATAGTACAAGAATTAAGTTTTGTACATGCTGAAGACGTCGCAGTGGCAGCAATACAATCTCTAACTATAAAAAATGCCTTAGGAATCTATCATATCACGGATGGTAATTCTTATAATCGATACGAATTCTCAGACATTTCAAAATCTATTTTAAACCGCAAAGCTTTTAGATTTCATATTCCTATGCCTTTAGTAAAATCGCTGGCATTCTTTTTAGAGAAAGTGAATGGCTGGTTGAATAAACCATCAGTAATTAGTCGAGAAAAACTTCATGAATTAGCCGCAATTAATTGGATTTGTGATATAACTAAGGCAAACAAAGACTTAAATTTTATCCCAAAATATAATTTACAAACGGGTTTAGAAGATACGATTAGCTGGTATAAAAAAAATAAATGGTTATAATATATAATATTATCTAAATCATCATTAAAATACTAATAAAAAGGGTGCTAAATAAGGATAGTATAAAATTACCTTAACTACTTTTGCAATAGTAAAAACCAGTTCTGCCTCGACCAATAGGGTCGAAATAAGGATTATCAAATGCTTTATTGATTATGATAAAATTCCATAAGCTCTTTGCATCTGTACTAGGGATTGGCCAACTAAAAGGAGGTGGTACCATTGCGGCTATAATTTATTGTATCGGTTGGTATTTACTTCCTGAAAATTTTGAAAAAAATAATTGGCTCTATTTTAGTATTCTATTACTCATTGGAATAGGCATTTGGAGTGCCAATGAAGTGGAGGTGATTTGGGGCAAAGACAGTAGCAAAGTAGTCATTGATGAAGTAGCGGGAATGGCAATTACCCTATTACTTGTACCCCAAAACATTACCTATGTCTTAATTGGTTTGATTGCCTTTAGATTCTTTGATATCGTAAAACCCCTAGGAGTAAGGAGATTAGAGCAATTACCAAAGGGTTGGGGAGTAATGGCCGATGATCTACTTGCTGGTTTTTATGCACTAGCGTTTGTTCATTTATGCATTACAATATTGACCAAATTTGCATAATATGAAGATATTTATAAAAGTAAACATCGCTGCGATCATTGCTACCATTATTGATTTTGGTTTTACTTTTTTTTTAAAACAAATTATTCAAATAGACGCTGTTTTAGCCAGTATCTTTGGAACCATTTTAGGTGGGCTTATTAATTTTCTAATGGGTAGGGTTTGGGTTTTCAATACAACAGAAATACCTTATATTCAACAAGGCAAAAGGTACTTTTTAACTTGGATAGGAAATCTTTTATTAAATGCTAGTGGAGTTTATATTTTGATAAAAATAATTGGAGTGCAATATTTATTTGCAAAAATGGCTACCGCTATAACTGTTGCCATTGGCTATAATTACCCTTTGCAAAAAAAGTATGTTTTTAAAACTGTTGACAAAAAATGATTTGGATTAATACGATATCAAAAAGAATTTTGATTGCTACGTTTTTGCTGGGGAGTTTATTTTCAAATGGACAAACCATTGTAAAAGGTTTTGTGAAAGATGCCGTAACGATGCGTCCGTTAGAATTTGTAAGTATTTTTTTTGAAGGAGGTAAAGGGGTTACTACAGGAGCGGATGGAAGTTATTCTATAGTCTCTAAAAACTTAAAACTATCTACGCTCAATTTTTCTAATTCGGGGTATAAAAAAATATCAAAAAAACTAATTGTTGGTAAAGAACAGATTGTAAATATCGAGCTTGAGCAAGATAATACAATGCAGGAAGTGATAGTCAAAACAAAAAAAAGAGCCAAATACAGAAATAGGGATAACCCTGCAGTAGAATTGATTAATCTAGTGATAGAAAACAAAAAAAAGAATCAAATTGAAGCGTATAATTTTGTTCAATACCAGCAATATGAAAAGTTGTCTCTATCCTTAACCAATAAGCCTAAAAAACTTATTAAGAATAAGCTTTTTAAAAACTATAAATTTATACTAGAGAATATTGACAGTACTAGCTTTGAAGGGAAATCTCTTCTGCCTATTTATCTTGAGGAAAAACTATCGGATCGCTTTTTACGAAAAAATCCTGAATCAGATAAGACAATCGTAAGAGGACAAAAAAAAGTTAATTACGGAGATTTTTTGGATGCCAATGGAATCAGCCAATATCTGAAAATGCTTTATGGCGATATTAATATTTACGAGAACAATGTAAATATTTTAAAAACACAATTTCTTAGCCCTATTGCAGATATGGGCCCCTCCTTTTACCGATATTATATTACTGACACCGTTGAACTAGAAGGAATCAAGTTGATAAAACTTTACTTCACACCTAGAAATCCAAATGATTTAATCTTTAGGGGGAATATGTTCATTACCCTCGATGGGAATTATGGAGTACAAAAGATCAGCATGACCATCAGTAAAAATGCTAATCTTAATTGGGCTAGAGAACTTAGAATTAATCAAGATTTTGAAAAGGCGAGTGACGGAAGATTCCACCTTATCAAGAGTAATATGTTGGCTGAATTTGCACTTACTCAAAATGCTTCTGGTGGAGTAATGGGAGAAAGAAGTGTTTCCTTCAAAAATTTCAAAACAAATAGACCAGCACCTGATTCCATCTACCAGGGTAAAGATCTCGTAAATAAAATCAGCGCCTCCTCTACAGCAGAAAGTTTCTGGGTAGGCCAACGGCATAATCCACTTACTCAAGTAGAAGCTAAAGCCTATTATAATATTGATAGCTTAAAAAACATGCGCTCCTTTAAAAATTTTGGAGAAATTGTTTCACTATTATTTTCTGGTTACTACTCTTTCGGAAAATGGGAATTAGGTAATACCAATACATTTTATAACTTTAATCCAATAGAAGGATTAAAAATTAAACTGGGTGGAAGGACTACTCCTAAATTCAGCAATTTTATTTATTTCGACAACGCTATTTCCTATGGTTTCAAGGACGACAAATTTAAATTTTTAAATGCTGTCACTTATTCGTTCAACCATAAATCTATTTATGCGTTTCCACTTAACTATTTAAAAGTTAGTTACCAGTACGACACCAATATACCTGGACAAGAACTTCAATTTGTACAAGAAGATAACGTGTTTCTATCCTTTAAAAGAGGTAATAATAAAAAATGGCTATACAATAATTACCTGAAAGGTGAATATGTAAATGAGTTTGGAAAAAACCTGAGATTTACGCTTGGATTTAAAAACTGGATACAAACACCCGCTGGAGATATCTTTTTTCAAAAGACTTCCGACCTCTCATTACAAAAAAACATTACCACTACAGAATTGTCAGGTGAATTCAGATGGGCCCCGAACGAACAATTTTATCAAGGCAAAAATTTTAGAATACCGATCATTAATAAATATCCAATCTTTAACATCCGATATGTGGCCGGTGTAAAAGGACTGATGAAAGGCGAATACAACTATCAGAACCTAAGCGTAAGAATAGAAAAAAGATTTTTCCTTTCTCAATTAGGCTATGTAGATGGAACAGTAGAAGGTGGCCATATTTTTGGACAGGTTCCCTTTCCTTTACTTACGATTCATAGAGCCAACCAAACTTATTCTAACCAACTCGATTCATATAATTTAATGAATTTTATGGAATTTGTTAGTGACCAGTATGCAGCAGCTACTGCAAACATTCATTTCAATGGCTTTTTTCTAAATAAAATTCCTTTAATTAAAAAACTAAAGCTAAGGGAGGTTATCAGTGCCAAAGTACTATACGGAAGTGTAAGAGATGAAAATAATCCAGATAGAACGAACTATCTTTTAAAGTTTCCTACTGATAGATCACTGGATTTCCCAACTACTTTCACACTAAATAAAGAACCCTACATAGAAGTAAGTGTGGGTGTTGGAAATATTTTTAAATTCGCAAGGATTGACCTTATAAAACGTTTATCTTATCTCGATCATCCAGGAATTTCCACCATTGGGATTAGAACAAGAGTTGCATTTGATTTTTAACAAAAACAAAGTAATGGAAGGTAAATCACTAAGAGATCATATTCAAAAAATAATTTATACAATCATTAATCCCCTAGTAAAAGGATTAATAAAAATAGGTTTCACTCCAAATGGAATCACTATTATTGGATTGTTACTAAATATAGGCGTTGCCGTCATTTTTATCCTTGGAGCTGAGGAAGGCAACCGAGGTGATTTTACTTATCTTGGTTGGGCAGGTGCTTTGATACTATTTGCAGGTTTATTTGACATGTTAGATGGCCAGGTAGCCAGGTTAGGAAATATGAGTTCAACATTTGGCGCTTTATTCGATTCTGTACTGGATAGATACAGTGAGCTAATTATGTTCATGGGTATCTGCTATTACCTAATTGCTCATCACTATTTCCTTAGTTCCCTATTTGCTTTCATTGCATTGATAGGATCAATGATGGTAAGCTACACAAGGGCTAGAAGTGAAGGGCTAGGCATTGAGAATAAAGGTGGACTAATGCAACGCCCTGAAAGAGTTATTTTAACTGGACTTTCGGCCTTAATCTGTGGAATAAGCAGCTATTTTATAGGTGGTGGAATTAAATATATTTTACCAGGAACTTCCCTTGAAATTTTTGAAACAATAACTATTTTTACTTTGCCCATTACTATCATGGCCATACTTACCAATATCACAGCAATCAACAGGCTGCTAGCCGCTAAAAAAGCATTAGACAAAAAAGATAATAATTAATTTATAATGATAAAGAAAATATTTTTTATTTTTAATATGGTATTGGGAATTTCACTCAATATTTTTGCACAGGAAATAGGTTTTCCTATTCCTACAGGTAATAGTAAACAATTGTTTTACCTTCAACGCACACCGAATAAAAACACTATTGTTTACGAACTAAACTACAGTAACGGCAATATTGATAAAGAGGACCCTATTCATGGATTTTGGATTCGCTACCAAGAAAAAGGACAAAAGGAAGAGTTAAGCTATATACAAAAAACCTTTGCTTATGGACTCAAAACAAAAAAAATTGCAGAAAATCAATTTGAAATTTGTTTTGTTTCTTATAAAAAATTTAAAATGTATTTAAGGATGGGGTCTGATAAACTATTTCACCTTTATGCTAACATCAATCAAAAAACGGCTGAACTCTCCAGTATCTATTTGAAAATAAATGGTGGAGCATTTTGGACTCCCAACATTGAATATGTAGATATTTATGGTATAGATCCTGTCAGTAGATCAGTTGTAAAAGAAAGAATGAAAATTTAAAGAAACTGTTTTATACTTACGAATATGAAAAAAAATTACGTTTCGAATAGTGAAGACTCCATCAAATTGTTTAAAAATAATATTTTTGATAGCTTGTCAAAGGTTCATTATACCGTTCCGCTCTATTTATTCATTCCAGCTATTTTAATTTTTTCCTACCAAGCTTTTGATAACAATTTAAATCTGCTAACCTTTTTTGGTTTTTTTGGTGCAGGCTTATTGGTATGGACTGCCACCGAATATTTTTTACACCGTTTCGTTTTTCACTATCATCCAAGTTCTGATTTTGGTAAACAAATACATTTTATATTTCATGGTGTACATCATGATTACCCAAGAGATAAAAAAAGATTAGTAATGCCCCCCTCTGCAAGCATTCCATTAGCTACTTTATTTTACTTTTTATTTTCTTTATTCCTAGCTAAAACACTTCTATTTGCATTTTTTCCAGGATTTTTATTAGGCTACTTGATATATGATATGATGCATTATGCAATGCATCATCACAACTTTAAAAACCCAATACTTAAGAAAATTAAACAACACCATATGCTTCACCACTATCAAGATTCAAGTAAAGGATATGGTGTAAGTTCATCTTTATGGGATATTGTTTTACAATCAGACTTTCCAGAAGAAAGCAATAAAAATTAATGAATCAGACGAAAAAAGTGTTGTACTCTCGCAGTAGTATAGTTATTGCTTTCTCCGCATCTGTCATTTACCTTCTTCTCTCCCACTTTTTAGTTGGATTCAAAATTGATCAATTAGTATTGATCGCTATTTTTAATGTTTGTTTTTTTACCTCTTCTGCATCTAGAAAATTTATAATTGGCTTTTCTATTTTTATTATTTACTGGATAATATTTGATTCTATGAAAGCGTTCCCCAATTATAAATTTAATGAGGTACATATTCAGGATCTGTATGAAAATGAAAAAGCAATTTTCGGATTTAATTATTCTGGTAAAATAATTACTCCCAATGAATACTGGAGCTTAAATGGAAATACCCTATTAGACATAGTTGCTGGAATTTTTTATTTATGTTGGATTCCTGTGCCGCTCGCTTTTGCCACCTACCTTTTTTTCAAGAATAAAGATTTATTTCTACAGTTTTCACTAACCTTCTTTTTAGTAAATATATTGGGCTTTATCATTTACTACTCCTATCCGGCTGCACCGCCATGGTATTACCAGCTCAATGGCGCTAAGTTTATCCCCACTACTTTGGGTAACACAGCTGGCTTAAATAAGTTTGATGTCTATTTTAATATTCGATTATTTGGCAACATATATGAAAAGAGTTCAAATATTTTTGCTGCTATGCCTTCATTACATTCTTCCTACCCAATCATTGTATTATATTTTGGACTAAAAAATAAAACAGGTTGGATCAATTTACTATTTGCCATCGTGACAATAGGTATATGGGCAGCAGCAATCTATACCAGTCACCATTATGTATTAGATGTAATTACTGGTATCTTATGTGCCCTAGTAGGAATTGTTTTTTTTGAAAAGATATTCTTGAAAAATAAAAGATTCAATCAATTTCTTCAGTATTACAAAGTGAATATTTAAATAAAAAATACCCTATAAAAAACCCGGTCACATAGATGGACCGGGTTTTTTACTGTTTTTTTGGTAGACATTATCTAAGGAAAAGCATCTCTCTGTATTTAGGTAGAAGCCAATGCGTATCATCTACTAACATTTCCAATTTATCTACATGATAGCGAATTTCATCAAAGTATTTCCCTTTAACATTGTCACAATAAGCTATAGCTTTTTGTCTAGTATCCGTAATAACATTTGCTTTTTTCCTTTCTTCAATCATATGTTGTACACCGGTACTCATTGCATTGATATGATTGCTGATCTGTTCTAAAACCCTCATTTGACTTGAATAAGCAGCTTCCTGCAATCCAGAAGCCTTCAGTCCATTGATGTTTTCTATTAATACATTCTGATATTTAACTGCAGACGGAAGGATTAATGACGTAGCTAATTCGCCCATTGTCCTTGCTTCAATTTGAACCTTTTTAATATAAGCCTCTAACATAATTTCATGACGAGCTTCCAACTCAGCATGCGTATAAATATCATTACTTTTAAAAAGTTTTTTAGTCGCATCCGTAATATATTCATCTAAAGCTAATGGAGTGGTTTTAATATTAGCCAATCCTCTTTTTTTAGCTTCTTTTGCCCAGTCTTCGCTATAACCATCCCCTTCAAACAATATAGACTTACTTTCTATAATATATTTTTGAATGACCTGCATGATAGCTATTTCTTTTTTATCACCCTTTTCAATATAGGCATCTACATCCTTTTTAAATTGTTTTAATGTTTCTGCAACGATGGTATTTAATACCGTCATATTGATGGCACAATTTGCAGAAGATCCTACTGCACGGAATTCAAACTTATTCCCTGTAAAAGCAAAAGGAGACGTACGATTTCTATCTGTGTTGTCTAACATCAATTCTGGAATAGTTTTATGAATATCCAGTTTTAACATCGCTTCATCTTGCTCATCAAATTTTCCTCCTACTCTAGTTTCTACTTGATTTAAAACCTCTGTAAGATATTTACCTATAAAAATTGAAATGATGGCTGGAGGTGCTTCGTTGGCGCCCAAACGGTGATCATTACCCGCACTAGCAATAGATGCTCTTAATAATCCTGCATAATCATGAACCGCTTTAATCGTGTTCACAAAGAAAGTCAAAAACATTAAGTTTGTCTTAGGCGTTTTACCAGGAGCTAATAAATTAATTCCTGTATCCGTTGCAATACTCCAGTTGTTATGCTTTCCACTTCCATTAATTCCAGCAAATGGTTTTTCATGCAATAGTACCACCAAGCTATGACGCTTAGCAACTCTTGCCATTACATCCATCAATAAGGTATTGTGATCTACTGCAAGATTAGTTTCTTCAAAAATAGGAGCACATTCAAACTGTGAAGGGGCAACTTCATTATGACGAGTACGTAAAGGAATACCTAGTTTGTATGCCTCTTGTTCGTAATCACGCATGAATGCATAAATCCTTTCTGGAATAGCCCCAAAATAATGATCTTCCAATTGTTGTCCCTTAGCAGGTGAATGACCAAAAACAGTGCGTCCAGTCATCATAATATCTGGACGAGCATTCGCCATTGCGGCATCTATAACAAAATACTCCTGCTCCCAACCTAGTGTAGCAGTAATCTTAGAGACATTCTTATCAAAATATTGAGCAACCTCTACACCCGCTTTATCCAATGCAACGAGCGCTTTAATTAAAGGAGTTTTTGCATCCAGTGACTCACCGGTATAAGATACATAAATGGTAGGAACGCATAAAGTTTTACCATTACCTATCTCCATTATAAAAGCAGGAGAAGATGGATCCCATGCGGTATAACCGCGTGCTTCAAAAGTAGCTCTTAAACCTCCAGATGGAAAAGAAGAAGCGTCTGGCTCTTGTTGTATCAAAGCAGCCCCTTCAAATTCTTCAATCGGAGTTCCATCACCTTTCAATGTGAAAAAAGAATCATGCTTTTCAGCAGAAAGATCTGTTAAAGGTTGAAACCAGTGAGTATAGTGAGTAACCCCTTTACTTTCAGCCCATGCTCTTAAACCATTCGCAATTTGATTTCCCATACTGCGATCAATTTTCTTACCCCCCTTAGTAGAAGAAACCAAACTTTTATATGCCTCATCACTTAAAAACTGACGAGCGGTTTTAAGGGTAAATACATTTTCACCAAAAATTCCTGTAATCTTCACTGAGGATTTTACAGTAACTTCAGCATTAGACCGCAAGTTTTCGATTGCTTTAAAACGTAATGATTGCATAGTTTTTATGATTTAGTTCTAAAAATACGGTAATATTTACCCATAACTTAGATTTTGGAAAAATTTAACCCTTTTTTTAATCAAAATGGTTTAAATCATAAATGTTATAAAAAAAATTAATAAATTTCATGGAAGATGTTTTTTATCCTACTTCATAACATATTATATTTATTTTAACTGTATTAAAATTTAGCCACTTAAAATAATAATCAATGGGTGATTAATTAATTCATGCATTTTTAGACGACAAATTCATCCTTTACTCATTCATTCATCCGCATGCCTAAAAACCTTCTAAATACTTAATTATGGACTTAGAAGAAATTATAATAACAAATAAGCTAAAATATTATTGAACAGCCCTTTAAAAAAGAAATACAGGTTGTACTTTCGCACTTTGATATAATTATGGAAATAACCGTTACTACCGCAGAACAACTTCGGCTTACAGCAGAAGAATTTACTTTGATACAGAAAAAGCTAGGGCGTATCCCCAACTTTACTGAACTATGCTGCTTTAGCGCCATGTGGAGCGAGCATTGTAGTTATAAAAACTCTATCAAATGGTTGAAAACTTTACCAAGAGATGGTAAGAAAATGTTGGTGAAAGCAGGTGAAGAGAATGCTGGTCTGATGGACATTGGTGACGGTTATGGCGTTGTATTCAAAATAGAAAGTCACAACCATCCTAGTGCTATCGAACCTTTTCAAGGATCTGCTACTGGAGTGGGAGGTATTCACCGAGATATTTTCACCATGGGTGCTAGACCCATTGCGTCTCTTAATTCCTTAAGATTTGGAAATTTGACTGAGGCTAAAACTCAGCATCTTCTTGCCGGTGTAGTCCATGGTATTGGTCACTATGGTAATTGCTTTGGAGTTCCTACAGTAGGAGGTGAAATTTATTTTGAAGAATGTTATCATACCAACCCTCTCGTTAATGCAATGAGTGTGGGTATTTTAAAAAATGGCAACACTATTTCAGCAACTGCTGAAGGAAAAGGCAATCCAGTATTCTTCGTTGGAAGTGCTACTGGAAAAGATGGTATTGGTGGAGCTTCTTTTGCTTCGGCCAATATTACTGCAGACAGTGTAGAAGATCTTCCTGCTGTTCAGGTCGGCGATCCCTTTCAAGAAAAGAAATTATTAGAGGCCTGCTTGGAACTTATCCAAACAGGTGCAATCGTAGGTATGCAGGATATGGGAGCAGCTGGAATTATTTGCTCTACTGCCGAAATGAGTGCGAAAGGAAATTCGGGTATGAAAATTTATCTCGACAAAGTACCGATGCGCCAGCAGAATATGAAAGCTTGGGAACTATTACTAAGTGAAAGCCAAGAAAGAATGCTAATGGTGGTGGAAAAAGGAAGAGAGCAAGAGGTGATTAAAATATTTGAAAAATGGGATCTTCCTTGCAGTGAAATTGGCGAAGTTACCGATGGTGGACTCCTAGAATTTTATATGAATGGAGAGTTAGAAGCAACGCTTCCAGCAGTTGAATTAGTTTTAGGTGGTGGTGCTCCTGTTTATGATAGAGAATATTCAGTTCCAAAATACATGGAAAACATTGCAGCATTTGATGCAGCTAAAATTTTGCCGCCAAATGATTTAAAGAAAGTAGCCGAACAACTCATTCAAATACCCAATATTGCTAGCAAGCGTTGGATATATACTCAATACGATAGTATGGTAGGGGCTGGAACTTGCAGTACCAATGAACCAAGTGATGCTGCTATTGTAGTAGCAAAACCAACTAACAAAGGACTTGCCTTAACCACCGATTGTAATAGTCGTTATGTATATGCAGATCCTTACAAAGGTGCAATGATAGCAGTGGCTGAAGCTGCAAGAAATATTGTTTGTAGTGGTGGTCAACCATTAGGAGTTACCAACTGCTTAAATTTTGGCAATCCTTATAATCCTGAAGTTTATTACCAATTTGTAAATGCCATCAAAGGAATGGGTGAAGCTTGTGTAAAATTTGATACCCCTGTAACCGGTGGAAATGTAAGTTTTTATAATCAATCACCTGACGGACCTGTATACCCTACTCCTACCATTGGAATGGTTGGGTTATTGGATGACCCGAATAAAAAAATGACGATGGATTTTAAAAATCCAGGTGATTCGATTTATTTAATTGGAAAGAGTAACAACGATATCAATTCATCGGAATATCTTCATAAAATACATGGTGTAGAGTTTAGTCCAGCTCCTCATTTTGAATTAAATGAAGAATTTGATTTACAACGTGTGATTGAAAAACTTATAAAAGATCAATTGATTTTATCAGCTCATGACGTAAGTGAAGGTGGAGTATTTGTTACACTCACTGAAAGTGGATTCAATAGAAATCTTGGATATCAAATTAATACCAATAAAAATTTCAGAAAAGATGCGTGGCTTTTTGGTGAGGCTCAGAGTAGAGTGATTGTATCGGTAGCCGCCCATCAAGTACCTGCTTTTGAAGCAAGTTTAAACGCTTCCAACACATCATTCGAGAGTTTAGGAAAAGTTACAGAAGGTACTATTGAGATTGATAATGAAAATTGGGGAGACATTAAAGTATGGGGTAAAAAGTATGATCAAGCAATTGAAAATCTTTTAGCAGGCAATGAATCTGAACAAGCTTTGACCGCCTTGTAATCTCAATGAATGTTAACACGAAAAAGTAGACGCTAGTAATTTACGTTTACCCTTCTTGCCATATTTTTTGGTAAGATGGGAGATAAAATTTTCTAATAGAATAGTACAACAATCGACGCCATGAGTAAAAAAATCGCAATTATCGGAGGAGGAAACCTAGGGAGTGCAATTGCTGAAGGTTTGATTAAAAGTAAGTTTTGTAAAGCTGCTGATATTACGATCACAAAAAGAAATACTTCCACCCTGCAACACCTTGCTAAGAAAGGGGTTCAAGTGACTGCTGATAATGACAAAGCAATAAAAAATGCTGAATTAGTTATTTTAGCGATTAAGCCTTTTCAGGTAAGCGAAGTATTAAATGAATTAAAAAAAGGACTTACTTCAAAACATATTTTGGTTTCTGTGGTAACTGGGGTTCTCATGGAAGAAATTGAATCGACTATTAAAAAGAAAATACCTGTTTTCAGAGCAATGCCAAACACTGCAGTTGCAATACAGCAAAGCATGACCTGCATCAGCTATATCAATGCAACAGAAGCACAAATTAATTTTGTAAATGAATTGTTTTCCACCCTAGGAAAAGTAGCCATGATTAATGAAAAATTAATGGATGCAGCTACTGTATTGGGCGCTTGTGGAACTGCCTATGCGATGCGTTATATTCGCGCAAATATCCAAGGTGGAATAGAAATTGGATTTGATGCTAACACTGCTAATCTTATCGTAGCTCAGACTGTAAAAGGTGCCTCCGAATTATTGTTACAAAATGGTACTCACCCAGAGCAAGAAATTGATAAAGTAACTACACCTAAAGGATGTACCATTGCAGGACTGAATGAAATGGAGCACCAAGGATTTAGCTCTTCCCTGATTAAAGGAATTGCTACTAGCTATCATAAAATTTTAAAAGGATAGTCAAGAAAAAAGGTAATCCTTACTTTGCAGCTCTTCTATAAAACACATAGGCTAGGATACCGAAAATTATATTGGGTAGCCATGCCGCAAGAAATGGTGTAAAATTACCCTTGGTAGCAAATACCAGCGAAAATCTTCCTGATAGAATATAAACCATACTTAGAATAACTCCTATGGCTAAATGAAAGCCGCTACCACCTCTAACTTTTTGAGAGGCGAGGCAAACACCAATCATAGAAAGTATTATAACAGAAACAGGAATTGCATCTCTACTATACCTTTCTACCAATAATGAATTAATCCCTTCGGAGCCTCTCATCTCCTCTTTTTTAATATGTTCCTTCAATTCAGGAGTGGGAAGTCGATCTTTTAAATAATCATCCTTTCTTAAATCAAGCGGCTTAAAATTATAAGACATTAAAAGGGTTGAATAACGAGTAAGCGTTTCATTTTGATTGGTTAAACTACGCTCAAAAACATTACTCATTTTCCATTTTTTTGAGGCGGTATCCCAAATAATATTTTCTGCTCGAATATTATACTTTAACCGATTATTTTCAAATTTTTGTATAAAAAAATTGCTCCCCGATTTTGTAGTCGTATCATAATATTTTATACCTGCATAGGAATTAGAGTCCAATCGGAAATAATAATTCTGGGGAAAAGCCCTGGTATCTGTAGGTGAATAATCAACATATTTTGCTTCGAAAATACCCCAAATTGCATTGGCCTTAGGCAAAATAAACTGGTAAATCAGCCATAGACAAATTGCTAAAAATACACTTCCTAACCAATAGGGAAAAAGAAAACGGCGAAAACTAACGCCACTACTTAAAATGGCTACCACTTCTGAACGGTCCGCCATCTTTGCAGTAAAAAATATAACCGCAATAAACACAAATAAAGGGAAAAGCATTGCATCAATTCGAGGGACCAATCCAAAATAATAATCAGTAATGATAGTACTTACAGGCAACTTGGACTTTACAAAATCATTCGTTTTTTCACTTATATCTATCACTACCACTAATGCAGTAAACAAGAGTAAACAAAACAAAAAAGTAGTCAGAAATTTTTTCAGTATGTAGCTGTCTATTTTTTTCATTGTATGATATCTAAACAAAACTAAACTAAATCAGGCAGCTTGAAAAATTGCCGTTAATACAATTAAGAAAATTATAAACGATGTTGTAAACGTACGACCATTTCAGCTTTCCACTGACTAAAGTCACCTGCAATAATATGTTCTCTAGCTTGTTTCACCAACCAAAGATAAAAAGCTAAGTTATGAATACTGGCAATGGTAAGTCCCAACATTTCTTTTGCTTTAATCAAGTGTCGAAGGTATGCCTTACTATAATAATTACTTACCTCACAATCGAAACCGTCATCTAGTACAGAAAAATCTTTTTCCCACTTTTTATTATCAATATTAATCACTCCTTGTGTGGTAAACAACATAGCATTTCTCCCATTACGGGTGGGCATTACACAATCAAACATATCAATGCCCAGTGCAATGCACTCTAATATATTCCAAGGAGTACCCACGCCCATCAAATATCTTGGTTTTTGAACAGGTAAAATGTCACAACAAAGTGCAGTAAATTCGTACATCATTTCTATCGGCTCTCCCACACTTAATCCGCCAATAGCATTGCCAGGAGTATTTTTTGAAGCTACCCATTCACTCGAAGCTATTCTTAAATCCTTGTAGGTACTCCCCTGCACGATTGGAAAAAGATTTTGAGAATACCCATATTTATCGGGGGTTTCATTCAATCGGTGAATACATCTATCCAGCCAGCGATGGGTAAGCTCCATACTTTTTTTGGCATATCCATAATCACTTGGATAAGGAGGACATTCATCAAAAGCCATCATTATATCTGCACCGATAATCCGCTGAGTATCCACCACATTTTCTGGAGTAAATAAATGCTTGCTTCCATCAATATGGGATTGGAAAATCACTCCCTCCTCATTTATTTTTCTATTGTTAGCCAATGAAAAAACCTGATACCCCCCACTGTCAGTCAATATAGGCCTATCCCAACCCATAAATGAATGTAAACCTCCAGCAGCCTCCAAGGTTTCTAAACCTGGTCTTAAAAATAAATGATAGGTGTTTCCTAATATAATTTTTGCCTTTACGTCGTTTTTAAGTTGTTGCTGAGTAATCGTTTTTACACTACCTACAGTA
This sequence comes from Ferruginibacter sp., assembly GCA_030831945.1. GTDB lineage: Bacteria > Bacteroidota > Bacteroidia > Chitinophagales > Chitinophagaceae > Ferruginibacter. The sequence goes on along the minus strand of JAURKC010000002.1, from coordinate 58,605 downwards.
CCCACAGGCATAAAAATAGGTGTCTGTATTTCACCGTGATCGGTAATCATTTTAGCGGCTCTTGCCTTAGAATGAGAATCGGTATATTGTAATTCAAATTGAAGTGATGCCATAAGATTTTACCCATTAAAGAAATAGGGCTACAAAAATATTGTTTATTTTATTAAATAGACCTATACAGTTCTACCAGGAACTACTAGACTTTAAAGTCCTTCACCTAAACTACCTCTTATTTTTTGATAAGTTTCACTCTATAAAAAGGTACTAAGCTTTCAATATCCCTTATTTTTGCACCTATGAATCTATCTAACTTTCTTCTGAACTGGCAGGAGATTATTTTCGTTATTCTTTGTAGTATCACCTTCATTCAAATATTCTATTACCTTTTTTTCTTTTCCCGCTTAGCTTTTTTTAAAACTGCTATTAAAAACAATACACAGACGCACCCTGTTTCGGTAATTATTTGTGCTAGAGATGAAGCAGCTAATCTCGCAAAAAATCTTCCAGGTTCATTAGTTCAAGCCTATTCTACTACTCATGAGGTGATAGTAGTAAATGACAACTCATTTGATGATAGTAAATACTTACTAGAAGAATTTGAACGGAATTTCAAGCATTTGAAGGTGGTAGAATTAAAGCAAGAAGCAAAAATGATTCCTGGAAAAAAATTTCCTTTAAGTGTTGGAATCAAAACTGCAAAATATGAAATTGTATTACTTACTGATGCAGACTGCGTTCCTTCTAGTGAGCATTGGATTGAAAAAATACAAGAAAGTTATGATGACTCAACTGAAATTGTATTAGGATATGGTGCTTATCATAAAAAGAAAGGCTTATTGAATCGACTCATTAGATGGGAAACATTTCATACTGCACTCCAGTATCTATCCTATGCATTAGCTGGCAAGCCCTATATGGGAGTAGGTAGAAACCTTAGTTATAAAAAAGCAATTTTTTTTAGACATAAAGGATTTTCTTCCTTTAATCATATTTCAAGTGGTGATGACGATTTATTTATTAATACCGCTGCAACAAAAAATAATACTAAAATAAATATCTCCCCTGAAGCCTTTACTTTAAGTGACTCACCTAATACTTGGAATCAATGGGTAAAACAGAAAAGAAGACATTATAGCACAGCAAAGTATTATAAACCCTTACACCAGTTTTTATTAGGACTTTATTCACTATCACATTTTTTATTTTTCCCTTTTCTTATCACTGCTGTAGCTTTTTATAATTGGCAATGGAGTTTACTAGTATTTTCAATTCGTTTTATCATTCAGCTAATCATCTTGTATCCCTGCATGAAAAAACTAAATGAAAAAGACCTGTTCCCTTTTCTGCTATTATTAGATATCTGGATGTTTTTTTATTACTTCATATTTTCAATTACATTACTTTTGAAACCTAGAGCAAGCTGGAAATAATACTTACTATTAATCAACATGGAAATAATACAAAAATATTTCACTGAATTTACAGAAACTCAACTACAGCAATTAACTCATCTTAAAGATTTATATGCTGAATGGAATGAAAAAATTAATGTTATATCTAGAAAAGATATAGACAATTTTTATGAACACCATGTTCTACATTCTCTTGCCATTGCAACTCAATTTGAATTCATGCCTGGTATGGAAATTATGGATTTAGGTTGTGGTGGAGGATTCCCTGGTATACCGTTAGCTATTTTTTTTCCAAACACACAGTTTCATTTAGTAGATAGTATTAATAAAAAACTAAAAGTTGTCAATGAAGTCGCAACTGCAATTGGTCTTCAAAATTTAAGCACTCAGCACTGCAGAGCGGAAGATATTAAAAATAGGAAATTTGATGTAGTGGTTTCAAGAGCGGTTGCCCCTCTGAAAGATCTTTGGACCTGGAGCAAGCCCCTTTTAAAAAAGGGTGCTAAACCCAGCGGACTCATCTGCTTGAAAGGAGGAGATTTAGCGAATGAAATTTTCGAAAGTGGCTGTAAACCTAGGGTTTGGGAAATTGAAAAAATATTTGACTCCCCCTTCTTTACTGATAAATATTTACTACAGGTAGCCATATAAACTTTTCCAACTTATCGAATGTTATACTACATTTAGGGTATCGTTTTATAAAAAATTAAATTGAACTTCACAAAAAATGGATATTTCAATAGCAATAGTAGAAGATAATCATGATATACGCAATGCGTTAGAACAGATTATTGAAATTGCAGACGGCTATTCGCTTGCTGGTTCCTATAATAGTGGTGAAGATGCCTTAATAAAAATACCTCAAATCAAACCTGAGGTTGTTCTCATTGATATTAATTTGGGAGGTATCAATGGAATTGAAGTCGTAAAGCTTTTAAAAAAGAATATGACTGAAGTGTTATTTATGATGTGCACCATTTACGAAGAAGATGAAAAGATTTTTGAAGCATTGAGTGCGGGTGCTAGCGGTTACATACTTAAAAAAACAGCACCTGATAAATTATTGACTGCAATAAAAGAATTACAAGATGGGGGCTCGCCTATGAGTAGCCAAATAGCTAGAAAAGTGGTTACCCATTTTCAAAATTCCTCAAACAAATCAATGGTTAATGATTCACTTGATTTATTGTCAAGTCGAGAAAAAGAAATTCTTGAAATGCTTTCTAAAGGACTACTCTATAAAGAGATAGCAGAAAAAGTATTTATAAGTCCTCAAACCGTTCGTAAACATGTATACCATATTTACGAAAAGCTGCACGTTAGCAATAGGATTGAAGCGGTGAATGCTTTTTATGGCAGATAGTTATACGCTAAGAGTAGTTTGTGAAAAATTATTTTTCACTACTAGTTTCCAAAAATCTCCAATACCAGCAATCTGTTTGTGGTGTGGCCCCAATTGGAAAATCGTGGGTATGCCCCGAGTTAACAAATAAATTTTTTTCGTAAAATTTTTGTGCCCGGTGATTGTTTTCCCAAACGCCCAGCCATAGCACCTGATATTGATTACTTTGGGCGTATTGGATCACCAAGTTCATTAATTGCTGAGCCACCCCTTTTCCATGATATTCCTTTAATACATAAATCCTTTTCAACTCCAAAGACTTCCATCGTTTCATCAGAGAAAAGTTGGTATAATCTTCCATCCAACGACAATAACCAACTACTCTACCATTCAGTTCGGCTAGATAATAAAAATCATTCTCATTACTTAATTCAGCTTGAACTTGCTTTAGATTGAAATATTCTTTCAAAAAAACAGTCATATCTTCCTCTTTACAAGTGCCGACAAACGTATCGTAAAATGTTTGGATTGAAATAGCAGAAAGCTTTACAGCATCCGCAATTGTAGCACGCCGAATAATTATCTGCTCCATTGATATTTATCCTAAAGGAAATTGGCTTTTATAAAATTAAATTAATATTTATTTACGGGGAGCTATCACCAATTAAGTTGTAATAAATTACTTCTTAAATCGATATCTGCCATCCGTTTCGAGGGGTCAATTTCAGCCCTTTTTAAATCGGACAACCTTCTTTTAAATTCAACAATATAAGTAGGATGTGTCCATTTCCAAGCAGTATGTTCTTCTCTTGGTTCACTTACATTTTCAGTAGATTTTGAACCATACATCAAATTAAGCGGTATGTAATGCATCTCAGTAGTACTATCCTTAAAGGTTAGACGAAAATCAATGGGCATGGGTACTTTTCCTTTTCTTATCAACCTAATTTTTGAAACCCCTCCTTCTTCCCACAGACTATCTATTCCATAATCAATCGTCTTAATTGTATTACACCAATACTCTTTATACCAATCGAGTTTAATCCCACTCATATCTTCTGCAATTCTGATTAGATCATTAGTGTTAGGATGTTTAAAACGCCATTGATTATAATATTCTTTCAATATTTTATCCCTCATCTCAGCACCTACAACATACCCTAATTGTTCAATAAATACAGCCCCCTTTGAATAACTAGAAACACTATATCCTAAATTAGTTTCAAAATGATCTGAATGAGTGGTAAGTGGTTCTTGATAATCACTTTTTGCTAAGTTATAATAAGACCTATAACTTCCACTTATCACTAGAGGCAATAAAGCTGCAGCTGAATCGAGGCTTCTGATATAGGCAGGATTATTCTTATATTTTATTCTAGTAAAATTATCACGATAAAAAGCCGCCACATGAGCAGAGGAGAAATCTGCAAAACCTTCATCCATCCAAGCATTGATGCTTTCATTGGTTCCTAATATCATTTGATACCAAGTATGCATTAATTCGTGAAATACAGTACCTAAGCTAGGTCCAATTAATAAGGTAGCCATTGGATACTCCATTCCTCCATCCCCACCTTGAATAAAAGAATATTGAGGATAAGGGTATTTGCCAAATTTAGACTCAACAAAAGGTAATGTAAAAACTGCCGCATCGGCTACTGTATTCCAAGCAGTATCGTTTTTGGGATCATTGTTTTTATAATTATAAATCACATGAAAGATTGGTCCTCCATTCGGCATTTTTCTTACTAAATGAATATAATCTGGATCAGCTGCCCATACAAAATCATGAACATTATTACCTACAAAATGCCAGCTTCGCTTAGCCTTTTCAGTAGGCTTTAATGCAGAACCTGGTTCATCATAGCCCCATCCAATTTCTTTGTCATTAACTAGTACACCAGTACCCCCTAACTTATAATTTTTATCAATGGCAATGGTAACATCAAAATCTCCCCATACTCCGTAAAATTCCCTTGCTACATAGGGTGTAGGATGCCATCCTTCAATATCATATTCGCAGATTTTAGGATACCATTGACTCATACTGTATCTTACTCCGGTTGTAGGATTATCTCTACCTGTTCTTCTAATTTGAATGGGAATCTGCGCTTCGAACTCCATCTCAAAAACTACCTTAGACTTTGGAGCAATAGGCTGCGTAAGTGTAACCTCTAAAATGGTTTCATCATATTTAAAAGGCTGTGAAACACCATTCATTTTCAATGAAATTATTTTTTGATAGCCTATTTCATCTTCTTTTAATTTACTAATGCGGTCGATCACTCTTGAATCCCAATCAGGTCTACCATTAATAATAGTTTTACCCAGATGGCGACTACGAACATCCATACTACTATTAGGCTGAAACGCATTGTAGTATAAATGATAGAAGACCTTTTTCAAAGGGTCAGGAGAATTGTTAGTGTATTCAAGTTTTTGCTTACCTGTAAAGCGATTGGTATTTGCATCCACATCAATATTCATCGTATACTTCACCCTTTGCTGCCAGCGACCAGGCTGAGCTTCGATTGATATACTAAAAAGAATTCCTGAAATTAGAAAGAAAAGAATTTTATACATGGTATAATTTTTAAAAGTGCACTATATAAAATAAGTGAATGACCAATTAACTGATTGGATAAAGGAAAAATAGTATTTCTAAATAGGAATTTTTGAGTTAGTTAGATAAACCAAACCTTACGCTATTTATTCATCCTGCTTACCTTCCACCACAATAACTATTTCACCTTTTACTGGTTTAGTAGCAAAATAATCATGTACTTCTTGTAAGGTTCCTCTTTTGTTTTCCTCAAATTTTTTGGTAAGCTCTCTACTAACACAACATGGTCTGCTTTCACCAAAATAGCCAATAAAATCTGTCAACGTTTTTAATAATCGAACAGGGCTTTCATAAAAAACCATGGTTCTTTGTTCTGTAGCCATCCTTTTCAAAAAAGTCTGACGTCCTTTTTTGAGCGGAAGAAATCCTTCAAAACAAAAACTATTGATGGGAAGACCACTATTAACTAGTGCGGGAACAAATGCTGTAGCGCCGGGCAAACAATCTACCCTAACCCCTTGCTTCACGCATTCTCTCACTAATAAAAAAGCAGGATCACTAATCCCAGGGGTACCGGCATCTGTTAGCAGCGCCATTGTTTTACCTCCCAACAGTTGCTCAGCCAAATGGTGTATCACCTTATGTTCATTATGCTGATGATAAGGAGTAATGGGTTTTTGAATCTGGTAGTGTTGGAGTAATACGGAAGATGTTCTGGTATCTTCAGCTAAAATTAAATCCACCGACTTTAAAACCTCTATTGCCCGGAAAGTCATATCCGCCAAATTTCCAATAGGTGTGGGCACAATGTAGAGCATAATTTGAAAATTTGAAAACGCTTCAATTTAAAAATTGAAAATCCATGCAAACTCAGTTTAACAGTTTTGCACCCTGGTGATTTTAATATTTTCTTATTAACTAATCGTCACTTCAAACATTTCCATCACTGGATTGGCTAACAGCTTTTTTGCAGCATCTTCAGCAATCTGTTTTGCACTCTCTATAGTAGTTGCCTCTATTTGAAGACTAATATTTTTTCCGATTCTTACATCGCTAATAGAACTTAACCCTAAATTTTTAAAACCGCCTAATACGGCTTTACCTTGTGGATCAAGCAATTCTTTTAATGGCATTACTTTAACCTGTGCAGTGAAGATCATGTGATTGATTTATTTTTGAAAAACAAAGATAAAATAATGTAAGCAATGAAAATAACTGGAATTGCTAACCAGTGAAAAATCGGAAAACTAATTACGGCAATACCCATTAAAATTACCTTTGGAAGGTTATTTTTTAAGGTATAATCCTTAAATTTTAATGACATAATGGGTAGATTTCCTACCATCAGCCAACTCAGAACGAGAATCAAGGCATATAATACCCATTTATTAATTAACCACTGATTGACATCGATCAATCCACCTCCATAATGCAACATTAGTGGAAAAGAGGCTATTAAAAGCCCAATCCCTGGAGTTGGAACGCCTTTAAAAGCATACTGCTGAGTTGCATCAATGTTGAATTTAGCTAATCGATAGGCTGACGAACAGCTCAGAATAAATGCTGGTAAAAGATAAACCATCGGAATATCCAATCCATTTTGCTCTCTCATCCAGCTAATACGTAATAGTTGATAAAGAAATACTCCAGGAGCAACACCAAAACTAACTACATCCGCCAAGGAGTCTAGTTGTTTTCCCATTTCTGAGCATACTTTAAAAAGTCTTGCCACAAAGCCATCTAAAAAATCTACCACTGCAGCAGCAAATATAAAAAAGGCTGCAATAGCCATTTTTTCAGGAATATTGAAACTATTGGTAAACTCTTCATTAGAGTACAAAATGATACTTTCTGTTTGCAAGGTCAAAACAATAGCAATGCACCCAAAAAAGAGGTTGAACAAAGTAAATATATTAGGTATCTGTTTCATATTAAAACACCGGTTAAGCCTACCGACAGGATTACTAAATATTATTTATTTCGTTTCATGTAAGCTTCTATCTGCTCGACAGTGATTGGGATATTTTTCATCAAATCCTGATTTCCATTGCGAGTAATCCAAAAATTATTTTCAATACGAACGCCCATTTTCTCTTCTTCAATATAAATACCTGGCTCGATAGTAAACAGCATGCCTGCTTTTATAGGCTCAGTTTTAGTTCCTAGATCATGTACATCAATCCCTAAATGATGGGAAATACCATGGTACAAATATTTTCTATACGCCCTGTTTTCCGAATCTTCATTTTTAATGTCTGATTTTTGCAACAAACCTATTTTTTGAAATACTTTAGTAGCTTCCTCACCCACTTTTTCAGTATAGTCAACAATGTTAATACCTGGTTTTAATATAGAAGCTGCATAATGATGTAAATGTAAACAAGCATTGTACACGATTTTTTGTCTGCTAGAAAACTTTCCATTTACTGGAATAGTTCTAGTGAGGTCAGCACAATAGTTTCCATATTCTGCACCAAAATCCATCAACACTAATTCGCCCGCTTTACATGCTTGATTATTTTCAATATAGTGTAAAGTTCTAGCACGATCGCCGCCAGCTATGATTGAACTATAAGCTGGTCCTGTTGCTCTTTGAGTTAAGAAGGAATGCAATATTTCAGCCTCTATCTCATATTCCATTACCCCAGGTTTAATAAATTGAAGTAATCTTTTAAAAGTTTTTTCGGTTATATCTATCCCCTTTTGAATAACTTCTACTTCTAAAGGGCTCTTAATTGCACGAAGGTCTTTTAATAATTTAGCACTCCTTTTATACTGATGCAAGGGATAGCGTTGCTTCATCTGCTCGGCATAACGATAATCCCTAACCGGGACCAGATTCGCTTTACGGTCATTCTCATTAGTATTTAAGTAAATGGTATCTGATAAATGGATCCAGGGTTGCAACAAACCATCCAACACATCCAACCAAACGATGGTTTGAATGCCAGATATTGCTAAGGCTTCATTTCTGCGCAAACGATGTCCATCCCATTTTTCCTTTAATTCATTAGGTCGCACCAATACCAGTACTTCTCTATACTTAGGATCAGGATTATCAGGAAATAAAATCAACATACTGTCTTCCTGTTCTATTCCTGTTAACCAGATCAAATCAGTATTCTGTTTAAACTTAAATAACTGATCGGCATTGGTAGGTAATTCATCATTACTATTAAAAATAGCAATAGAATTTTTATCCATTTTCTCTACAAAACGCTTACGGTTTTGTATAAAAATTTTTGGATTTAAGGGCAGATATTTCATTCAATTATTTTTATATATTGCAATATAAGACTGTTCTTTGAAAATAAAAATTGAGGAAGGTGATCCTTTGTAATTATACTTAAAATGGAATTGGTTTTTTAAAAAATATAGTTAACAAGCCATTTGAATTTAAAATAGCACCCAATGTATAAATAGCATTACCCATTTTTGATTTTTATAGAAAAGATGAAAACTTATTTTTTACTGCTATAAAGAAAAGGGTTAAAATAATAGTTGAATTGACCAACTACTTCTGCTTTTTTAAGCATAGAAAACTTTTCAATAGGCCTAGTTATTTCAATTGGTCTAAACAATTCAAATTTTTCCCGATCAGCTTTGGCAGACATACTGTCTAATACTACTCGAATAAGGTCGGTATGTGAAATGTAATAATCGTAACTTTTATAATATTGACTTCGAGTAACCTTATGGATTGAAAAGATTGCATTTTGCAATTTCAAATTCTCTATAGCAATTTTTTTTGAAGAATCTTTTTTTATAAACTGCTCAGTATATATATCCGCACGAATCATATCCCACATTACCAATTGCATTTTTTCCCTTCCCAAAATACCTGAGGGGGTACTGGTTTTATTATTACAACCTACAATAAAAAAAAATCCTGCAATAAAAATTAAATATTTCATTTTTGTAATTCCTCTTTATACCTAGTGGCATTGGTAATATCCATTTTTTGCAAAATATCAGAGGCCCTGATTTTATCCTGCTGGTCAGCTTTCGAAAATATTTTTATTAATTCGTTCGACTTTCCTTGAAAAAAAAACTGATTAATCATGGTATTTTGATTATCCGTATTAAAATTATTTAATCGGTTTAATGCTGCTAATACCTCAATTCTTGCCGTTTTTTCATCTTCAAACATTTTATCTAGTCCTAAGTGATAATACCCATAATAAATATCATGCAAAATGGCATAACGGGTATTCATCATATTTTCTACTAGCCAATATCGATTCCGTCTGCCATCAAAAGCCTTCCACCCAATGATTCCTCTAGTTTCGGGTGCGTTATTTACAATATTTTGAGCTTTCAAGAAATAGGCATCCCCTCCGCGAGGTGAAAAAGAAGCATAGTCAAATGCAATAATCATGTTAACATAATAAGCGAAAATTGCAGTTAAATTAGAGGACAAAGGTTCAGTACCTCCTACCCTGTTTTCATTAAATTCTAATTGCTGAAATTCAATGTATTTAAAATAAATATCCTCATCCTGGAAATTAATGATAGGTGAAGCATAAGAACTGTTGAATATTGGTCTTGCTGCTTGAATAGTTAAGGAAGCCGAATACACGTTCGCTTCTGGTGTAGCTTGTAGATTTAAAAAAAAATTACAATCAATTTTTTCATTCACTAGAAAAACATCCTTGGTCCATTTACGGTTATTGATAAAAGTATTGAGAGAAGTTTGTAGCGTTTGAAAAACATTTTTATTTACAGTAGATCCAATCCGACTGCTATTGACTGTAACTCGAGCGTTCAATTCTTGAGCAGGAACAAGATGCACAGTAATCAACAAAAAAAATACAAATACTAATCTGATGAAATACATATTACAGTAGTTGAATAATGCTATTTACGATATCGACTGCCACCTCTTTTTTCGATTTAGTATCAAAATATTGAGCATTGCCTAATTTATCAAAAATAGTTATTTTATTGGTGTCATGCCCAAATCCTGCTCCTTCATCATTTAATGAATTCAATACTATCAAGTCGGCATTTTTTTCAACCAACTTTTTCTTTGCATAATTTTCTTCGTCAGAAGTCTCTAAAGCAAATCCAATTAATAACTGACCAGGTTTTTTAATCTCCCCTAGATATTTCAAAATATCCTTAGTCTCAGTTAAAGCTATTGAAAGCGTTGAATTAGACTTCTTAATTTTTTGTTGGCTTGTATTCGTTGGCGTGAAATCAGCCACTGCTGCACTCATTACAGTAATGTCTATAGTTGGAAAAACAGATTTACAAGCCGCTAACATATCAACTGCAGTTTGAACTCGAATCGTTTTAAGAGAATCAGGAATATCTAATGAATTGGGACCAATAATCAAATTAACCTCGGCTCCAAGTTTTTCAAATTCCAAAGCGATTGCTAACCCCATCTTACCGGATGAATGATTTCCTATAAATCTAACAGGATCGATAGGTTCATAGGTTGGCCCTGCAGTAACCATTACCTTCTTTCCACTTAAAGGTTTTCCATTGGAAAAATAGTCTTTCAGCCAATCTACCATTACTGCTGGCTCCATCATTCGCCCTTCACCTATTAATCCACTGGCTAATTCACCTGAATCTACAGGAAGAACGATATTGCCAAAAGTAGTGAGTATTTGAAGGTTACGCTTTATGGCAGGATGATGCCACATATCCTCATCCATTGCAGGAGCTACTGCTACTTTACAAGTAGCCGAAAGATAGACTGCCATTAAGAGATTATCGCAGTTACCCGAAGCCATTTTGGAAAGCGTATTGCAACTCAGTGGTGCCAGTAACATGATATCAGCCCACCTTCCTAAAGAAACATGATTTTCCCAAGTATTTTCATGCACTAGATCCATTACAACTGGATGACGGGAAAGTGTTGATAGGGTTAATGGAGATACAAAATCTTTTGCAGCGGGGGTCATTATTACTCTTACTTCTGCACCTGCCTTTATTAATAAACGCACCAGTATAGCCGCTTTGTAAGCAGCAATACTTCCGGTAACGCCCAATAATATTTTTTTTCCTTCTAACATAAAAAACGACGGTTCAAACCGTCGTTAAAAATATAAAATCTTATTTAAAAAAATATTGCTAAAATTTAACCAGTTCAACTAGCTAAATAAATCTTCTTCATTTTTACGGTAGTAGATTTTATCCTCTACAAATTCTTGAGAAGCTAGTAATGAAGGGTTAGGCATACGCTCATAAGCCTTAGAAATTTCAATCTGCTCTTTATTTTCATGAATTTCTTCCAAGCTATCCGTGTGACTTGCAAATTCTTCTAACTTATTATGCAATTCTTCTTTAATAGTGATATTAATTTGATTGGCACGTTTTGCAATGATTGCAATGGATTCATACAAATTTCCAGTTTTCTGTTTTAAATCAAACAGGCTTTTTGGCTCTACCACATTACTCGTACTAGCGCTGAGTTGTCGTCTTAATTTGCTCATATTGTATTGCTTTAATATTATTTTGACTTAAGTTATTTAATTCTTTTGCTTCTTCAAGTAATTTGCTATCTGGAAAACGATCCGCAAAATCTTGATATTCAGTGACCACTTTTTCAAACCTTTCAGGTTGCTTATCAATAATACTCATTTTTGCAAATTTAAAATAAGATTTGATAACACTCAACTTATACATATCTCCCTGTTTTGAGTCAGGAAAGCTTGATAATACGTTGGCATAAGAAATAGCTGCTGCCTTATACTGTCCGACTTTAAAATAAAGATCTGCCGCTCTTAATTCCTTACTCTCCATTCTTGCCCTACATTTGTCAATGATGGCAGAAGCTTCTTCATTTCTCAAGGAGCCAGGATGAGTATTAATAAAGGACTGCATCACTCCTATCGTTTTTCCTGTATTGGTTTGATCTAAATCAATTTTAGGCACCTGCTTATAAAAACACATAGCATGCATAAAATCTACTTCTTCTGCCTTACTGCTATTTGGAAAAACCTCTAAAAATCCTTTAAAAAAATGTTCTGCATCACTATAGTTTTGCATATAATAAAAGCAATAGGCATCTCTATAATAAAGTTCTTCAAACTTATCTGATCCCTTAAAAACAGGATAAAGCTCCTCATACAATTGCTGAGCCTGCCGATACTTTTTTTCCATATAAAACTTATCCGCCATCTTCAATTTATAGGTAACATCCTTACTTTTCAGGATTTTGCCATATTTACTGCAAGATTCCAGTGAAAAAAATACTACTACAGCGATTAAAGACAGTTTTAAAAATCTCATACAAGAGTGCAAAATTAGTGATTTTCAATCAAATATCTTCCCAAATTATAAGATGACAAAAAACTAGCCGTTAAGATTTTCAAAATGTTCTATTGATCAGGTAAGATAAATTCAGTATTCAGCATACACTTTACCCTATTGAGGCAAACTTGATCGATAGTGAGTCATCACTTAAATATACAATAAATATTAAATATAATTAATTTGTAAACTAAATTATAGACACTAAAAAGCCCTCCCTTTTTGAGGGAGGGCTTTGATATAAAAAGATTCGCTTAGTTAGATTTGATATCAATAGTATTTTGATCTCCTCCTCCAATGCTTTTTTCAGTTGAAACTCTATCAGCACCAATTCCTAATTTTTCAACTAAATAATTCTTAATAGCATCCAATTTCTTGTCTGCTATAGATTGTTGAGCTTTAGAAGCTGCTGGGTAAGCTGTAAGAGTGATAGAACAAGTAGGACTGTTCTTTAGTTTTGATTGAACAGAAGCTAACATTGCTTTTGCATCTTTACTCAACTTAGTAGATTTCATTGAAATACTTGGGTAATCTACTGGACAAGCTGGCTTAAGAGACATTTTAGAAATTAAATCTTTCATTTCATTGCAACAAGCTGGTTCTGGACATTTACCTACTCCAGATGCGTCAACTGGTTGACACTCTGTTGGAGTAATTAATTGTTTATCCTTACAATCTGGAACACCATCACCATCAGTATCTCTTGTTACACCGTGTGTATCAACTGGGCAACCAGCTGGAGTACTTGGCTCTTTATCTAATTGATCAGTAACGCCATCACCATCTGTATCAGCAAAAACTGGTTTTGGTAACTTCATGTGCTTTGGATTGTTTAACTCGCTGTAAGCGTAATCCAATGGATTTAACCACCACAAAGGTTGAACAGTCTTAGTTTTGTTACCTACATTAATATTTAAACCCAATGAAAAGAAGTTCCAAGAATCATATTCACCTGATTTAGCGGCATCGCCATAAGGAAATGCTTGATATTGTTGTCCATCAACTAAATCAGACTTAACAAATGTTTGACGATCTTCTAGGGCAAGATTTACTCTTTTACTTAATTTAACTTCAATACCTAACAAAACAGATGCAGAAGGTTTAACTAAATTGCTACCAGATTTCGCTGTACGCAAACCACCTTGATCCGCATGAGTTTCATAAGTATTATCCATTCCATCCTTCAAAGACTTCAATAAATCTTTTCTAGTTGAATAAACATTCGCCCCACTTAAACTTGAAAATAAAGAAGCATAAGTATTACCGCTAGCATCTAAAGCATTTACCTTAGTGTGCCAGAAAGCAAAACCTAAACCAGCACCTGCATATATAGATGCAGATGATTTTTGCTTATGAAAACGGATATTAGTAATAGTAGCTAAACTTTGTAAGGAAATGTCTTGAATTTTAGCTTTATAATTTTGGTAAATTGCTTGCGGAGCACCACCATTTAAGGTAGCAATTGCACCTGCAGAAGTTCTCACAATCGGGTTATACCCTTTAGTACCTAAATTACCACCGTTAGCCGCTGATAACCAGGCTGGATCCCTTTGATAATTATCATTAGTTGACCAATTCATACCGTAAGCAGTAGCGTTAGTGTATTGCAACCTTAATGAGAAAGTATATCCAATAGCTTTTCTAAGATGAGCTTCAAAACCCAAACTAGGAACTCTAGATGGAATATCTCCATTAACTGCGATTGAACCTAATGAAATACCAAACTCCACTTGGTTACGTGGAATAGCTGGGAAATTATAGGTGTTATTCAAAAATTCATTGTGCTGCGGCTTATGCTTAGCAGAAATCACAGTAGAATCAAAAATACTATAGCCTGCACCCATTTGTGCAAAACTTGTAGTAGCTAAAAATAGAGTTAAAAACCCTAAAATTATTTGGTACTTTTTACTTGACATAATATAGATTTATTTAATGCTGAACTAGGGGTTAATTAAACACGAAATTATCATAATATATTGAAAATGCAAAGTTTTTTGTGGGATATTTAACTATTCCTTAAAAAAATACCTTTTTTTTAAACTATTTGGGGTTAATAACCATCACCAATAGACGCTTTTTACCCTAAACGGCTACAGTAGGCTGGCATAAAATAAAATATTTTCTTTGAAGCCGTTGAATACTGAACTATATTGCTTTTTTTTGCTCATGGACTTTGTCAACAAGATTATAGGGGATGAATTAAAAATTTTTGAAAAAAAATTTACAGAAGCCGTAAAAAGTCAGACTCCTTTGCTCGACCGGATAATGAAATACATTATCAAACGAAAGGGAAAGCAACTAAGGCCAATGTTTGTGTTTTTGAGTGCAAAATTGGTAGGCCCAATTAACGAAAGTACCTATCGTGCGGCAGCGCTGGTTGAAATACTTCATACCGCTACCCTAGTTCATGATGATGTAGTAGATGAATCGCTGGAAAGAAGAGGTTTTTTTTCTATCAATGCCATTTGGAAAAACAAAATAGCGGTACTTGTTGGTGACTATTTATTATCAAAAGGTTTATTACTTTCCACCTCCCATCAAGATTATCAACACCTAGATATTTTATCAGAAGCAGTAAGAAAAATGAGTGAGGGAGAATTGCTTCAAATTGAAAAAGCCCGCAACCTAAATTTAAAAGAGGATATCTATTTTGAAATCATCAGAAACAAAACAGCTTCTCTACTTTCATCTGCTTGTGCGGTGGGAGCATGGAGTACTTGCAAAGATCCTATCACTACTGAAAAGATGAAACAATTTGGTGAAAAGATTGGCATTGCGTTTCAGATTAAAGATGATCTTTTTGATTATGGCAAAGAAGATATTGGCAAACCAACTGGCAATGATATCAAAGAAAAAAAATTAACGCTTCCTTTGATTTATACACTTAATAATATAGATGCAGCTACTAGAAGGAAATTAATCTACATTATTAAAAATGAAAATACGCAGCCTGAAAAAGTGAAGCTAGTGATTGATACCGTCGTTGAGGCAGGCGGTATTCGGTATGCAGCTGCCAAAATGAATGACTATAGAAACGAAGCAATCTCCATACTACATGAATTTCCAGAAACTGAGGTGAGAAAAGCATTAGAAGAACTGGTGATATTTACTACCGACAGAAAGTATTAAATTAATTAACCAGAAACGATCAAATTGCTCAGATTCATCTTCACCTTTAAAATAACGTGAATGAATAAACGCTGGAATATATTAAGTGGCAATGATGAAAAAGAAAAAGCGCTCAATCAATCGCTTAAAATAAATACTACCCTCAACAAAATTTTAGTCCAAAGAGGTATCGATGATTTTGAAAAATCGAAAGCTTTTTTTCGTCCCCAATTAAACGATTTACACGATCCTTTTTTGATGAAGGATATGCAAAAAGCAGTGGACAGAATAATTGCTGCGATCAATAAAAATGAAAAGATTTTAATTTTTGGAGATTACGATGTGGATGGAACTACTTCTGTAGCTTGTATGTACCAGTTCATTTGTAAAATACATACTCCTCATCTAATTGATTTTTATATTCCACATCGATATCGAGAAGGATATGGTATTAGCAAAGCAGGTATTGATTTTGCAGCCACCCATGATTTTAGTTTAATCATTGCGCTAGACTGTGGTATCAAATCAGTAGACCTAATTTCCTATGCAAAAGGCTTAGGAATTGACTTCATTATTTGTGATCATCATCTACCGGATATTATTTTACCCCCTGCAGTAGCTATTTTAAATCCTAAGCAAACCGATTGCCACTACCCTTTTAAAGATCTCTGTGGATGCGGCGTTGGTTTTAAATTAATAACAGCTTTAGCTAAACACTTTAAAATAAATGAATCTGTTTATTTTAATTACTTAGAACTCGTTGCCACCGCAATAGCTGCAGACATAGTGCCCATGATTGGAGAAAATAGAATCTTGGCTTATTACGGAATACATCAAATCAATAACAATCCATCTGCTGGTATCAAATCATTAATACAACTTAGTGGAATAAAAGGCAAACTAACCATTACCAATGTAGTATATGTGATCGCTCCAAGAGTTAATGCTGCTGGAAGAATGGATGATGCAAAAAAAGCAGTGCAACTATTTATAGCATCCGATCCTACCAAGGCGCTTGAGTTTGCCGAAATGCTTCATAGTGATAATAGCGATCGAAAAGAAGCCGATAGTTCCATTACTGATGAGGCACTGGCTTTATTAGCAAAAGACCCGCTTTCGATAGATAAAAAAACAACGGTAGTATTTAATGAGCATTGGCATAAAGGTGTAGTTGGTATTGTTGCAAGTCGACTGACTGAAAAATATTACCGACCAACCGTTGTACTCACCCTTCACGAGGGTATAGTTTCAGGAAGTGCTAGAAGCGTTATGGGGTATAATTTATATGAAGCTATTGATGCCTGTAAGGAATATCTGCTCGCCTATGGAGGGCACTTTGCTGCAGCAGGTCTTTCAATGCTTCCAGAAAATGTTGAAGCTTTTGCTAATAAATTTGAAGAGGTAGTCGCTGCCAGTATCCCGAATCATCTTTTAATTCCAGAAATCATCATTGATAGTTCCATCTCCTTTAGCGAATTAACCATGCCCCTTTACAATATCATTTGCCAGATGGAACCCTTTGGACCTGGAAATATGCGTCCTGTGTTTGTTGCCACTAATTTAATAGACACCGGTTACTCAAAAATTTTAAAAGAATTACATATCCGGTTTGTTGTAAAACAAAATAATATCCGCTTTACTGGTATCGGTTTTAATATGGCAGACAAATTTCAATTGTTAGCATCAAAACAACCTATTGATATTGTTTTTACGTTGGATGAAAATAGTTGGAATGGTGAAACTACCCTTCAATTAAAAGTCATTGATATTAGGTTAACCTCCATTTAAAAGTATAACGACTGACTTTGTTAAATTAAAAATAACCCCCTTTTCCTTGCGCAACTTTTATTTATCCAAAATGAATTGATCAGCTATTGTTTGAATAAATATAGTCAACTAAAAAAGGGACTATCTTTTCAGACAATCCCTTTTTATCTAAATTATTGTTTGCTATATAATCCAATTTCAATCAAAAAATTAACTCATCAACTCAACACTTCGGTTGATGAAACTAGTCAGCGTATTTCCCTTTAATAAACCTTGAGAAAGTAGGGCAAGATCTGCTAGGTTATGAATTATTTTTTCCTGTTTTTCTTTAGTAGGTTCTGCTAAAACATTTTTAAATAACGGATGATTTCCGTTTACCGTTAAGGTTACTTCGTCGGGCATACTCGCATAGAATGCACCCATTCCTCCTTGCATAGACGCCATATCTTTCATCCGACGCATAAACTCAGGACGAGTTGCTACCACTGGAGAAGCTGTTGCACTTAGCCCTTTCACTTCAACCGTTACATTTAAATCTGGAATTTTTATTCCAAACAATTCCTTCAGCGTAGCTTCTTCTTCCTTACTTAGCACACTCTCACCCCCCTCCTTTTTATCAATCAAATTTTCAGCTATATCACTATCCACTCTTACAAATTGTACATTCTCCCACTTCATCTCCATTTGGTTTACAAAACCATTGTCAATGATCGTTTCCATTTTTAATACCACATAACCATTCGCATTGGCCTGCTGAATAAATGCATCTTGTTGAATTGGATCGGTACTATATAATATTACCTGTTTACCCTCTTTATTTTTTTGCAAGGTTTCAGTTGCCATTTTATACTCTTCAAAAGTATAAAACTTGCCTTCCGTACTTTGTAGTATTAAAAATTTATTCGCCTTTTCTAAAAATTTATCATCGGTCATCATTCCGTACTTCACAAACAATCCAAGGCTTTCCCATTTTTCTTCAAAGGATGGTCGATCCACCTTAAAAATTTCCTCTAGTTTATCCGCTACCTTTTTAGTGATATGAGAATTAATTTTTCTTACATTAGGATCTCCCTGTAAATAACTACGACTCACATTCAACGGTATATCTGGAGAATCAATTACCCCTTGAAGTAACATTAAAAATTCAGGTACAATATCCTTTACTTCATCAGTAACAAAAACTTGATTACTGTATAATTGTATTTTGTCTTTTTGTATTTCGTAGGACTGTTTTATTTTAGGGAAATAAAGAATACCTGTAAGATTAAAAGGGTAATCCACATTCAAATGAATCCAAAACAATGGAGCTTCATTAAATGGATATAGCTCCTTATAAAAATTTTGATAATCTTCTGTAGTTAAATCAGCCGGCTTTTTAGTCCAAGCTGGCTCGGGATTATTAATTTGTTTGCCTTCAAATAAAATAGGCACCGGTAGAAAACGGCAAAATTTATCTAGTACCGTCTTAATTCTTTCCGGCTCTAAAAATTCTATACTTTCTTCATTTAAATGCAAAACAATATCGGTACCCCTTCCTTCTTTTTGAACATCTTCTAACAAGAATTCTGGACTACCATCACACTCCCATCTTACCGCCTTTGCCCCTTCCTTGAAGGAACGAGTAATCACCTCTACTTTTTCACTGACCATAAAGGAAGAGTAAAAGCCCAATCCAAAATGCCCAATGATATTATTTTCATTTTGCCCCTTGTATTTATCCAAAAACTCTTCTGCACCACTAAAAGCTACCTGGTTAAGGTATTTATCAACTTCCTCTTCTGTCATACCAATTCCCTTATCTGAAATGGTAACTGTCTTTTTATCCTTATCAATACTAATTGAAATGCCAATTTCTCCTATTTCCCCTTTTGCCTCACCTAAAGAAGACAAAGTTTTCAATTTTTGAGTAGCATCCACTGCATTACTAACCAACTCCCTTACAAAAATATCATGTTCGTTATATAGAAACTTTTTAATAATGGGAAAGATGTTTTCCGTTTGCACCCGAATATTTCCTTTTTGCATAAAACTTTTTTTGACTACAAAGCAAACAAAATACCAAAATACTTTAACTGACAGCTTGACACTTTTAAAGCCACTGAAATGGGGGAAAATCTGGGCTAGCTCAATACGCTCAACCCATATTTACCCTTACTGCATCAGCGACCCCTAGTACCGAAAACTTCAGAAGTACTTTTTCAAAACCCTAATTGGAAGGCTTTAAAAGAAGTCTTTTGAACGATTTCAATAGTGATAGCAGCTATTTTTGACTCCCTCCTTCAGTTGATAAGAATAAATTGTGATCCGTATTATTTAACTTCGCAGTACTATGACGGAAAAAATTCTCATCCTCGATTTTGGATCACAATACACTCAATTAATTGCAAGAGTAGTAAGGGAAGCAAATGTATATTGCGAAATAACTCCTTATCACAAAGAAATTATTTATAGCCCTGAACTAAAAGGAGTCATTCTTTCTGGGTCTCCTTTTTCAGTAAATGAACCGAATGCTCCCAATATAAATATTGAAAAAATCGCTGCGAAAGTACCAGTTTTAGGAGTTTGCTATGGTGCGCAACTAACAGCAAAATTATTTGGTGGAAGAGTTGAAAAAAGTGAAAAGAGAGAATACGGACGGGCAAAATTGGAAAAAGTAAAAGAAGATATTCTACTAAAAGATATTGGTTCTTTTTCTCAGGTCTGGATGAGCCATAGTGATACCATTAAAGAATTACCTAGCGGATTTGAAATATTGGGAACTACTGATAGTATCCCTGTTGCTGCATTTAAGCGTTCGAATAAAGATTTGTTTCCTCTCTATGGTCTTCAATTTCATCCTGAAGTATATCACTCTATAGAGGGAAAAACTATTATTAATAATTTCCTTTTAAAAATATGTAGCTGCGCTCAAGATTGGACCCCTGCGCATTTTATAAGTGATACAGTTGCCGCATTGAAAAAACAAATTGGTAACAAAAGAGTCATTATGGCTTTAAGTGGTGGAGTAGATAGTACCGTTGCTGCTACGCTAATTCACCAGGCATGTGGAGATAATTTGTTTGGCATTTTTGTAGATAATGGAGTTTTAAGAAAAAATGAATTTGAGCAAGTACTAGAAATGTATGCTAAACTTGGCTTAAATGTAAAAGGTATTAACGCAAGAGAACATTTTTATACTCGCCTTGCTGGAAAAACAGATCCTGAAGAAAAAAGAAAAGTTATAGGAAGTGGATTTATAGAAATTTTTGATCAAGAGGCGCATCGAATTGAAAATATTGACTTTTTAGGACAGGGAACTATTTATCCTGATGTAATTGAATCCGCTTCTGTCCACGGTCCTTCTGCAACCATTAAATCGCACCATAATGTTGGAGGACTTCCAGCAACAATGAAACTATCGTTGGTAGAACCATTGCGTTCCCTGTTTAAGGATGAAGTAAGAAAAGTTGGATTAGAATTAGGCATACCTTATGATATGCTTTATAGACACCCCTTTCCTGGACCAGGACTAGGCATTAGAATTTTGGGAGAAGTGACTGAAGAAAAAGTACGCCTACTTCAAGAGGCAGATGCTATTTATACGAATGGTCTTAAAAAATCTAACTTGTATTCTAGCGTTTGGCAAGCTGGCACAATTTTGCTTCCAGTAAAAAGTGTAGGTGTAATGGGAGATGAACGTACTTATGAATTTACTGTTGCCCTTAGAGCAGTTACTTCTGTAGATGGCATGACAGCTGATTGGGCTCATCTACCCTACGATTTTTTAGCAGACATATCCAATGAAATTATCAATAATGTTAGAGGCATCAACCGCGTAGTGTATGATATCAGCAGTAAACCTCCTGCAACCATTGAGTGGGAATAAGCCCTCTCTACTGAAATTTTGGAGGTACATAAATTGAATCAAAAAATGAAAAAGATTTTACAATCATTGGTGTTTGTTTTGGTGATAATCATATTGTCACTTCAATCCTTTTCACAAAAAGCTCCAGTTAAAAGTGGTAAAATATTTCGAGTAGGTATTTTTGCGCCACTCTATCTTGATTCAATTTTCAATGCCGAAGGCAAATTAAAAAACAACCTGGAGCTACCTCGTTTTGTTAAGCCGTCAATTGATTTTATAAATGGCGCTAAGATTGCACTCGACTCTTTGGTAATGCCCAATCAATTGGTAAACACCCATATTTACGATACAAAATCTAAGCTCCTTCCATTAGATCAATTGATAAAATTAAAAAAAATCGATTCGCTTGATTTAATCATTGGCTCAGTGAAAGATGTAGAATTCAAACAGCTAGCTTCCTTGGCATTAAGTAAAAATATTCCATTTATTTCTTCTACCTATCCTAATGATGGAGGGGTTACCGCTAATCCTTTCTTAGTGATTATTAACTCAACTTTAAAGTCGCATTGCGAAGCGATATATGCAAATATTTTACAAAACCATGGCAAAGGAAAAATATTGTTGATCAGAAAAAAAGGTGCTCAAGAAGATATAATTGCTAGCTATTTCAAAGCAATGAATGAGGCTGATCTAAAGCCGAAGCTAAATATTCAGACCATCATTTTAGATAGTATTTTTAGCACAGCGAGTTTACAAAAGAAATTAGACAGTACGCACCAGTCTATAATTATCGGTGCATCATTAGATGAAAATTTTTCTTCCAAACTTACTGCTGCTTGCTACGAACTTCACCAGTATTACCCTATTACTTTAATTGGAATGCCTAACTGGGATGGATTTAGAATCTTTACAAAAAAGGATCTATACACCGATTTTCCTGTTTACTTTACAAGCCCTTATTATAATGCTAGATGGGACAATAATAGTAAATTATTGATAGCAGGTTATGGAGAAAAATATAAAGGAAAGCCTTCAGATATGGTTTTTAAAGGCTTTGAGTCCACTCAGCGTTTCATTAAACTGCTTACTGCTTTTCCTAATGACTTCCTAAGTCATCTCAACGATACTCCTTATAAAGTTTTTTCAGAATACAATTTTCGACCCGTTTTTCTAAACAAAGAAAACAAGGTGCCGGATTATTTTGAAAACAAACACCTCTATTTTATTAAAATTCTAAATGGAGCTACCACTAGGGCTATTCAATTTTAAAAATATATTTTTAGCTAGCTGATCAATTTATTTTTTCTAACTAGTTGATCAAGTATTTCATTTGACGAAAATATAATACAATAAAAACCAATGGCAAAGCCACTGCCATCAGTACGCTGGATACCCCAGTAAATTGATCCGTTCCCAATAAAATAAAATTACCTACAACTGGCAGTAATTGGCCTCCTGTATAAATCCAAAATCCATCTTTCTTTAGCTTTCGCATCCACATCGCTCCCAAAACACATAGGGCAACACTCACCAAACCAATAGCCATTAAAGGAATCATATTCGCGGAGGTAAGTTCCAATACCGCTTTACCTTTTTCCATATCTTCTATTTGCTTGGCAGTAAGTTCTGCTCCAGAAGTTCTAGCCTTATCCATAAATCCCATAAAAAGCTTATTGAGGAAGGGGCTAAGCACAACAAATAAAAAGGATAAGCCTGAACCAACAAAAGTTAAAATAGTTAGCGTATTGATTCCTGAGGGTAATACCTGTTTACCATCTTTGTTTAATTCAATAGGGGTACTATCAGTCATAATTTTATATTTTAAATAAAGTTAACCAAATCGATGTCAATTCAAAAAATAAATCTTTTTGATATTATTTGATCTGCTTCCTTCTACTGATCTCTTTTTTAATAAGCACCAGTTCTCTTCCCATCTGTCCACTCACAGAACTATTTTCTTGTGCTCGTCGCATTAGGTAAGGTATCACATCCTTAATTGGACCAAAGGGTAAGTACTTGCTTACAGAGTAGCCAGCTTTGGCAAGATTAAAAGTGATATTATCACTCATTCCATAAAGTTGAGAAAAATGAACATTAGGGTGATCTTGGGGTAGGCCATTTTTAGCCAGTAGTTCAGTACAATAGAAATTACTTTGTTCATTATGAGAAGCAACAATGAGTGAAATTTTATTAATGTGCTGAATAGAAAATTCAATAGCATCATTAAAATCTCGGTCGCAATTTTCTTTATTAGTTTGTATTGGAGAAGAATAATTCATTAGCGCTGCTCGCTTTCGCTCATTTTCCATATAGGCTCCCCTAACTATTTTAACCCCCAATACGAAATCTCTTTCTACCGAAGCCTCATAGCAGTCTTTTAAAAATTTAAGTCGATCAATTCTATATAACTGCAGCGTATTATATATTACTGATCTTCCTTTATTAAATGAATCCATCATAGATAGTGTTAATGCATCTACTGGATCTTGTATCCAAGTTTCTTCTGCATCAATCAGTACACCAACTTTTTTTTCACTAGCTCTTTCACAAATTATGTGAAGTCTCTTTTTAACTTTTTGCCATTCTTCTTTTTCTTCTTCATTCAAAAGATCAATCGCCTGTAGATATTTATTGATTAATGACCCTTCCAATTGATTCATCAAACTGTCTAATTTTTCCAACAATTCGAACCTTGACAAACCGGTTAATTTGATACTCATGAAAGGAATATTGTCTTGCCCGGCAGCATAATCAATTACCTTAATAAACTCTGCTGCAGCCTGATCTAATGCCTTCTCTCCATCCCCACCACCTTCTACACCATAGTCTAATATTACTTGAACATGATGCGTGTTTAAATGATCAACCACTACTGCAGTTTCTTCTAAATTTTGTCCCCCTACAAATTGTTGAAAAATTGTTTTTCGAAGAATTAATTTTACAAAAGGAAGCTTCCATTTAATGGCTAGAGGAGTTAACTTTAGAGCAAGGTTAACTAACCAAGGCTTTCCTATTACAGAAAATAGAAAATGAGCATTTTTTAACTCCGAATTTTTCTTATAATCAAATGCGTATTCCGTATTGTCAAAGGAAATACTATTCATTGTAGGCATAAAAAAATAATGAAACGCAAAGGTAAGTAATCCATTGGCAGACAATAATCAAAATTTAGATCGCCTGGTGATTAAATGGCTGTAAAACCATTTCACTGACCACTCCACTATTTGGCTGCTGACATAAAAACCATATTGTTTTAGCTGCTTCTTCTGATTGAACCATTTTATCTCTTTGCACTTTAAGATCAATGGTATCCCAAAAGGGTGAATCCACTCCTCCCAAAAATAAATTAGTGATTCGAATTTCAGTTCGCTTTAGTTCCTCGCGGATACTTTGCATCATTCCCACTAATCCATATTTACTGGCACTATAAGCAGCAGCTCCAGCCATCGGTACTTTTCCCAATACACCTGGAATATTAATAATTAGCCCTTTTTTAGTTTCCTTCATAGCAGGCAAAAATGCCTTCATTAATAAAAATGGACCATACAAATTAAAATGTAATGACTTCATAAAATCTTCTTCGGAGAGTGTTTCCATCGATTTTATAATTCCAATTCCGGCAGTATTAATTAATATATCAACAGAAGGCATTTGTTCGAAATACTTATCGCGCATTTCAGTAACTGCTTGGGGTTGGGAAATATCCAAAGTAAAAGTCCGCTCAATCGGCACTCCACAAGCTGTAGCCACCTGAACTAACTTTTCTGTATTTCTACCAGTCAAAAATAGCTTTGCCCCACTGCTAGCTAGTAATTTGGCTACAGCAGCCCCTATACCACCAGTAGCGCCAACTAAGAGTACATTTTTACCATTTAAAGTTTCCATAACAGATGTTTTTTTTATATAAACAAAGTGTTTGTCAATTTGTTTAATTTATATAAATGATTTCAATTCAATACGTCAGACATTCGGATTACCTTTACTAAAATTTAGACCTATGGACAAGAAAGCTAGCGAATCAGTCATTGTAATGACTGAACTTGTATTACCCAATGATACCAATAGCTTTGGTAACTTAATGGGTGGGCGATTAATGTACTGGATGGATATTGCATCTGCCCTTGCGGCAATGAAGCATAGTGGCGCTCCTGTAGTAACTGCTTCAGTTGACAATATCTCTTTCAAAAATCCGATCAAATTAGGTAATGTGGTGCATATAGAAGCGAAAGTGACCAGGGCATTTACAACGAGTATGGAAGTTCATATAAAAGTTTGGGGAGAAAATGTAATTGAACAAAACAAATATAAAAGCAATGAAGCTTATTTTACATTTGTAGCACTTGATGCCAATAGCAAGCCAAAAGCTGTTCACCAAGTGATTGCTGAAACTCCCGGTGAGAAAGAATTATATGAAGGTGCCCTTAGAAGAAGGCAATTGAGATTAGTGCTGGGAGGCAAGATGAAACCAGAAGAGGCGGAAGAATTAAAAGCCATCTTTAAAACTATTTAATTTACTAAAATCTGCTTACTCTTTTTTAATCAATTTTCTTTGGCGGTTATTTTATATTAGAAGAAATAAATCCTCTTGCAATTTGTAATTTATAAATAATCAAGATTATTTTAATTCAACATAAAAAAAAGAGAAGGATAAATTACCCTTCTCTTTTTTAATATATTTTTATTTTTTTTTATCTACCTCTACCCCAGCCAAACCAATCGTTTCCATTGGCAAAAAGCATTAATGCAAGTAATAAAACCATACCTACGATTTGTGCATACTCTAAAAACTTATCGCTAGGCTTTCTTCCGGTGATCATTTCCACCAATGTAAAAACTACGTGCCCTCCATCCAAAGCGGGTATCGGCAATAGATTCATAAATGCCAGAACGATTGACAAGAATCCTGTTATTCTCCAGAAGGCTTCCCATTGTCCCCATTCAGTAGGGAATATAGATCCCATAGACTTAAATCCACCTAAACCTTTGTAAGCACCTGTTTCAGGATTTAGAATTAATTTAAACTGATCAATATAAAACTTTAATTTTCCTAAAGCCATAGTAATACCCGCTGGAATTGCTTCAAAAAAACCGTACTTTTTTTGTTCCAACTTAAACACACCCAGACTATCATATTGATCCATAGAAAGTGGCGGCATGCCTATTTTACCATCTGAATTAACTAGCGCCACTACATTTATAGGGGTTCCTTTTCTATCAATTTGTAGCGTTACAGATTGGTTCTTTTTACCCCCTAATATAGAAGACATTTCATCATAAAAAGTTACCGGAACGGAATCAATAGAAATAATTTTATCCAAGGATTGAAGTCCAGCCTTTTTTCCATTGGAGGTATCTTTAGAACTATAATCACCAATATAGGTAGGTATTCGTTGCATCAATAACATTCCAGCCCTTCGCTTACTTTCAACCAAACGTTCAATGAAATTTACTGGAAAGTCAATATTACTTGCCACGCCATTCCTTTCTATGGTAATATTTTTAGCCAATAATAATTTGGGCTGAATATCTTCAAAATATTGAATAGGATTGCCATCAATAGCAGTAATCTTATCTCCATTCTGAATTTTCAAATCAAATAAAACACTGTCTTGCACCCAGATGCCATTTTTAACAGATGATACGGGTACTTTTTGTTCACCCCACACAAATAAAACCATTGCATAAATTAAAAACGCAAGCAAAACATTCACCACTACACCACCTATCATTATAATCAGTCTTTGCCAGGCTGGTTTACTTCTAAATTCATAAGGTTGTGCAGGTAATTGCATGGCTTCTTTATCCATACTCTCATCTATCATTCCAGCAATTTTTACATAGCCACCTAATGGTAACCAGCCCACTCCATATTCCGTATCACCGATTTTCTTTTTAAATAAAGAAAAATAGGGATTAAAAAAAAGATAAAATTTTTCTACTCTGCATCCAAACCATTTAGCAGTAATAAAGTGACCAAATTCGTGAAGAATAACAAGAATTGATAAAGATAAAATGAGATAAAAAATCTGAATCCCTACATTGCCCCAGTTAATTGATAATAGTGTCATCATATGGCTTTTCCCTTACTAGGAATATTTACTTTTTAATAAAATTTAAATGATAAAAGAGGCCCCTCTGCAATTTTTTTTAAGAATAAGAAAGTACTTACATTTTTATCAATGAAGCAGCAAAATTACGTGCTTCGCCATCGCTTTCAAAATATTCTTCTAGTGAAGGTTTTTCTATAAAGGAGATTTGCTGCATCGTTTTTTCAACTACCGCAGTCATATCAAGAAAGCCAATACGGTTGTGTAAAAAGGCCCAGACGGCAATTTCATTGGCTGCATTCATTACGCAAGGCAGATTGCCACCCTTAAACATTGCCTCTATTGCTAATGCTAAATTTCTGAAAGTTTTAACATCTGGCTCATCAAAAGACAAGGAGGTATACTTTCTAAAATCTAATCTTGGGAATTCATTTTTAATACGCTGCGGAAATGCCATTGCATATTGTATAGGGAGTTTCATATCAGGCAAACCCATTTGAGCCTTTATACTTCCATCCTCAAATTGAATCATACTATGAATAATACTTTGTTGGTGAATAACCACCTGTATTTGTTGAGGATCCAAATTAAATAACCACTTCGCTTCAATCATTTCCAGTCCCTTATTCATTAAGGTAGAAGAATCGATAGAAATTTTAGCTCCCATTTCCCAATTAGGATGACTCAAGGCGTGATGTCTTTTTACATTCACTAAAAAATTAGGTTTTTTGCCAATAAAAGGACCGCCACTGGCAGTTAAAATAATTTTTTCAATTTTATTTCTCCCTTCACCTACCAAGCATTGAAATATTGCAGAATGCTCACTATCCACTGGAATAATTGGCGCGCGGTTTTCTAATGCCTTTCTCATCACAATATCTCCAGCCACCACTAAAGTTTCCTTATTCGCTAATCCAATCGCCTTTCCTTTTTCTACCGCCTTCAGCGTAGGTTTTAATCCGGCAAAACCAACAATACCTGCCAACATCATATCATAGCTATCAAAATCAGCTACCTCCACCAATGCATTTTCGCCAGAGAAAACTTTGACACCTGAAGAACTTAACGCGTCTTTAACGAGAAGGTATTTTGACTCGTCACCAATAACAACTGCATTGGGATTAAATTCAAGTGCTTGAGTAATTAAAAGTTCATGATTAGACTGGGCAGTCAATATCTCCACTTCAAAAAGTGTAGGATTTGCTCTAATTACTTCTATTGCCTGCGTGCCAATAGAACCTGTAGATCCAAATAAAGCAATTCTCTTTTTTTTAATGGCATTGCTCATAAGTATAAATTTTAATTAATACCAACACATTGAACCGCTCATAATTAATGGCCACAGTAATATTCTATCCTTATTATTGGCTTATTCCAAATTTCAAAAACCCTTCAAAAATTATAACTAAAATGATAATCACTCAATTGCTGTCTATGCAATTTAATATAATAATTGCTTCAAAGCGTCTTCAACTTTAGTAAAGTTAAATCTAGACATCACTTTATCCATCATTAAAATTACTTGTTGATGCTGCAAATTGCCAATTGACCCCTCATGGGTATGGCTAGGTGAAGGACTATAGGTAAACTTACCTTTATCAATATCATTACCAATTTGTTTATACGCATCCCTAAATGGAACACCCTGCAAAACAAGCTTATTAACTTCGTCTACACTAAAAAGATATTGATACTGTTCATTCTTCAATAGGTCCTTTTTTACCACTACATTGCTAATCATTAATCCTGCCATTTCTAAACAAGAATGTAGATTTTGAAATGCTGGTATGATATGCTCTTTTATTAATTGAAGATCGCGGTGATACCCTGAAGGCAGATTGGTAGTCATTAGCATAATCTCATTAGGCAAAGCCTGAATACGATTACAATGCGACCGAATAAGTTCAAACACATCCGGATTTTTTTTGTGTGGCATAATGCTACTCCCGGTAGTTAATTCTTCTGGGAAACTGATAAAAGAAAAATTTTGATTAAGGTATAAGCAAGCATCCATACTCAATCTAGAAAGGGTGGCGGCTATATTGGCGAGTGCAGATGAAACAATCCTTTCTGTTTTACCCCTTCCCATCTGCGCATAAACAACATTGTAATTCAGTTCTTCAAATCCAAGCAAATCAGTTGTCATTTTTCTATTAATAGGAAATGAAGAACCATAACCAGCCGCAGATCCTAGCGGATTTTTATTCACTACTTCAAATGCAGCCTGCAAGGTGATTAAATCATCTACCAAACTTTCAGCATAGGCGCCAAACCATAAACCAAAAGAAGAAGGCATCGCCAACTGTAAATGAGTATACCCTGGTAGTAAATCATCCTTATGTTTTTCACTTTGCTGAATCAAAAGATCAAAAAAAGCCTTCGTACTAAACACTAATTTTTCTATCTCACTTCTCAAAAACAATTTAAGGTCTACTAAAACTTGATCATTTCTACTTCTAGCACTGTGAATTTTTTTTCCTACATCACCCAATTTTTGGGTAAGCATTAATTCAACTTGTGAATGAATATCTTCTACTCCTTCATCCAATTTAAAATTTCCTTTTTGAATTAATTGATAAATATTTTTTAATTCAACTTCCAGTAATGCCAATTCTTCTTTAGAAAGTAATCCAATCGATGCAAGCATTTTACTATGAGCCAAGGATCCTAATACATCAAATGGAGCCAAATAAATATCCAATTCACGGTCATTACCCACGGTGAATTTTTCAACTGATTTCAGCGATTGGATATCTTTTTGCCAGAGTTTCATTTAATATATTATTTAAGCTTTGGATGGAGACATACTAAATTTTCGGCATCTCCATTTCTATTTATAAAATTTGTTCGATAAGTTGAATATAACAATTTATTCCTTCTTCAATTTCTCTAAGATAAATAAATTCATCTGCAGTATGGCTTCTAGCACTATCTCCGGGTCCCATTTTCAAGGTTGGAAATGGCATCAAAGCTTTATCAGAAGTAGTAGGTGAACCATAATACCCCTTCCCCAATTGGATACCTGCCTTCACCAAAGGATGATCTAAGGCTATTGAGGTTGACTTCATTCGAGTGGACCTTGGCTTAAATGAACTTTTTAGATTCAACTTAAATACCTCCTGTATTTCATCAAAATTGTATAATTCATTTATTCTAGCATCGATTACAAATTTACACTGGCCAGGAACCACATTGTGTTGTTTGTTTTCCGTTTCTATAACGGTAACGGATAGTCGACATTGACCTAAGAGTGAACTTATTTTTTCAAACTTGAAATTTTTGATCCAATTAATATCCTCCATTGCCTTATACAATGCATTTTCACCTTCCTCTCTTGCAGCATGTCCTGCCCTGCCCTGAGCGATACAATCTATGACCATTAATCCCCGCTCAGCTACTGCCATCTCCAATTGTGTCGGTTCTCCAACTATACCAAAATCGATTTTTCCTAGTTCCGGCAATACTAATTCAATTCCATTTACTCCGCTAATTTCTTCTTCAGCACTTGCAGCAAAAACAATATTGTAAGCGGTATTTTCTTTTTGGTAAAAATGAAGAAAGGTAGCAATCAATGATACTAGACAACCACCTGCATCATTACTTCCCAATCCAAAAAGTTTACCCTCCTTTTCTATAGGTGCAAAAGGATCTAAAGTATATCCTTTATTAGGCAACACCGTATCGTGGTGAGAATTCAATAATAGGGTTGGCTTATTGATATCGTAGTGCTTATTTTTTGCATACAAATTATTCCCGACCCTTTGGAATTCAATTTGATGCTGATCAAAAAAAGCTGCAATGATTTCTGCAGTACCCTGCTCTTCTTTCGAAAAAGAAGGAGTAGCAATCAGTTGCTTCAATAACAATACCGCCGAATCATACAGTGAATTACTCATACTATTTTATTAAAGTACCTATTGTATTAGATGTGCAATTTTGAATCAGATCATCTGCATCCCCTATTAATACTTCCTTCACCCCATTATCAATAGCATCGAATGCATTATCAATTTTTGGAATAATACCATCAAACAATTTATTTTCAGCTACTAACTGAACATACTTTTCTTTGGTTATCAATGGAATAACTGAATTAGCATCAGCTACATTTTCAAGCACTCCCTTTTTTTCAAAACAATAAATTAATCTTACTGCATATTTTTTTGAAAGTCCTACTGCCAAAGTAGACGCAATGGTATCTGCATTGGTATTTAATATTTGTCCATTCCTGTCATGTGTTAGTGGAGCAAAAACTAAAGTAAAATTATTTGAAAGTAAAATTTCTAAATTCTGAATACCAAGAGCCGCGCCATCAACATCACCTACAAACCCATAATCTATGGGAGGAATTTCCCCTGCTACATTCCCTTCGGTACGCTTTGGATAAACCAGTGGTCTTTTAACAGCAGGAATAAGATTAGCATCCGCACCAGTCAAACCCAAAGCATTGCATTGTAAAGATTGAAGCTTTGCAATAATTTTTTTATTGACCAGCCCTCCATATACCATCGTTACTAAATCAATCGTTTCCGCATCGGTTACTCTTCTTCCATTAATGTAATTGGATTGAATACCCAATTGATCACCAATTTTGGTAGCAATTTTACCTCCACCATGCACTAATATTTTTTTGGTATTAATAGTAGAAAAATTTTTTAGGAAAGACTCCAACGCAGCTGGATTGTCAATCACATTTCCTCCAATTTTTATTACCAATAGTTGTTCCATTATTATTTATTTAATAGCTCACTCAAAACTGCCTGAGCTGCCCAAACTCTATTGCCTGCTTGCTGAGTAACGATACTGTTACTGCTATCCAAAATTTCATCACTTAGTTCTACATTTCTTCTTACTGGTAAACAATGCATCACTTTTGCACTGTTCGTTAATTGTAATTTTTCTTGTGTTAACATCCAAGCAGGATCATTGCTGTAAATTTTACCATAATCATTATAAGTACTCCAATTTTTCACATACACAAAATCTGCCCCTTTTAATGCAGCATCTTGATCATGCAATATAGTTGCACCCTTTGTATAGGCAGTAGACAATTCATAATCCTCTGGATGTGTAATTACAAAATCAGCTTCGCCCCATGCATTAATCCATTCTGCAAAACTATTGGCAACACACTGTGGTAAAGGCTTTACATGTGGAGCCCAAGTTAATACTACTTTTGGTTTTCTCTTTTCCGCTAAAGGGAATTTATTTAAATTTTCTTGAATAGTAATAATATCAGTTAAAGACTGAAGTGGATGTAAGGTTGCACTTTCCATACTTACAATCGGAATACCGGCATATTGCATAAAAGAATTGATCACTAATTCACTATAATCATCCTCCCTATTTTTTAAAGAAGGGAAAGTACGGATACAAAGTATATCAAAATACTGACCTAATATAGGTGCCGCATCCTTTACATGCTCTACAGTAGTGCCACTCATAATAGCGCCGTCCTCAAACTCTAATGCCCAACCTTCTTTATCTACATTAAAAACAATCGCTTCCATTCCGAGATTAGTAGCTGCCACTTGCGTACTTAATCTAGTGCGCAAAGAGGGATTCAGAAACAATAGACCAATTCTTTTATCAGCACCTAAATGCCTTTCTAAAAAAGGGTTGGCTTTATAATGTAAAGCTTTCGATACCATTCCGTTAATATCTGCTACATCCTTTACAGAAATAAAATTTAAACTTGAATGCTTAGTAGAAGTTTTTTGTAGCAATTTTTTTGGATTAGATTGACTCATAATCTAGCGTTAATGGAATAATAAAATATTTTTTAGTTAACCTTTAATCTATAAAAACTAACTATTGTTTAATTCTTTTTCTATTGCTGCTAAAAAAATATCTGCTTCAACGGTAGAAATATTTAGTGCTGGCAACAATCTTATAACATTTGGTTTTGCTTCTCCTGTAAAAATTTTATGATTATACAGTAGGTTTCTTTTTACCATTTTTAATTCTTCTGGAAGTTCAATACCAATCATTAATCCAGTACCTCTAACTTCTTTGATATGAGGCAACTTTTTTAACGCAGAAATTAAATAACTACCAACAGCCTCAGCGTTTTTCATCAAGTCATCTTGTTGTATCACTTCCAATACGGCTAAGGCGGCAGCACAGGCTAAATGGTTGCCTCCAAAAGTGGTGCCTAACATAAAATGTTTAGGCTGAATTTTTGGAGCGATAGAAATTGCTCCTATTGGAAAACCATTTCCCATACCCTTTGCCATGGTATAAATATCAGCATTTACACCACTATAATCATGGGCATAAAATTTACCACTGCGTCCATATCCACATTGTACTGAATCGGCTATAAAAACTGCATTGTATTGATCACAAAGACTTCTTATTTTTTGTAAAAAACCATTCGATGCCACATTGATTCCTCCTACACCTTGAATACCTTCTACAATAACTGAAGAGATATCATTTTGTGAAAATGCAGTTTCTAATAACTGCTCATCATTAAATGGCAAAAAGATTACGTTATCAGTTTGATTTACTGGAGCTACAATATTTGGATTATCAGTAACCGCCACCGCTAATGAAGTTCTTCCATGAAATCCATTTTTAAAAGCAATGATTTTTTTTCTGCCATTATAAAAGGAAGCTAGTTTCAAAGCATTCTCATTCGCTTCTGCCCCTGAATTACAAAGAAATAATTGATAATCCTCTTTACCAGAAACCTTCCCTAATTTTTCAGCCAATTCAACCTGTAATGGTATTTTTATTGAGTTAGAATAGAACCCTACCTTATGCAATTGATCTTCTAATCTTTTCACATAATGCGGATGAGTATGCCCGATTGAAATTACTGCATGGCCTCCATAAAGATCAAGGTATTTTTGATTAGCATCATCCCAAACATAAGACCCTTCTGCCTTTACAATGGTGATGTCATTCAGTGGATATACGTCGAATAATTTCATTGAATTTATTAATTGATCAATTTTATTGGAAAATTTTAAGCATACAATATAGTTCGCGATGACTCAATCTCCTAGAATCCAATCCCCTTCAACTTTAATCCAGTTGTTTCTTCTAGACCAAATATGATATTCATATTTTGAACTGCCTGACCACTTGCACCTTTTAACAAATTATCAATCGCTGAATGAACCACCAGATTTTCTCCCACTTTTTCTAATTGAATCACACACTTATTGGTATTAACCACCTGCTTCAAACTGATAGGCCCTTTACTTACTGTTGTAAAAGGATGAGCAGAATAATAATCAGTAAACACTCGGTACAATTGATCTAAAGACTCATTCGTTTTTAATTGAGAACTTATAAATATACCTCGCGTAAAGTCTCCTCTCCAGGGTATAAAATTAATTTTGATGTCTTTTGAAGAATCCAATTGTTTAAGAGATTCTCCTATCTCAAAAAGATGTTGATGTTCAAGGGTTTTGTATGCTTGTATATTATTTGCTCTCCAACTAAAATGAGAAGTAGCTGAAAGACTCTGCCCTGCTCCAGTAGAACCTGTGATACCTGTTGCATAAACTTCATTCAGTATTCCCAACTTAGCTAAAGGTAATAGACCCAATTGCAAAGCGGTTGCAAAACATCCTGGATTAGCAATATTGCTAGCTAGTTTTATTTGCTCTTTATTTAATTCTGGTAACCCGTAAACGAAATTTCTATTATTAAATGCCGAATGATTAGCAAGTCTAAAATCTTGACTAAGATCGATTACTTTAATTTTTTCATCAATATTATTTGCCGCTAAAAACATTTTTGAATCACCATGACCTAGACATAAAAAAAGAATATCAATTGGATGATTAATTTCTTTTGTAAAAAAAATAGTTGTTTCACCCAACAAATCTTGATGCACCGCATGCAATGGTTTATCAGCATTACTATTACTTTGAACAAAAACAATGGTTACATTGGGGTGATTGAGTAATAATCGAATCAATTCGCCACCAGTATATCCAGCACCTCCAATAATACCTACTTTGATTTTATTATCCATTGGTATTTTCTTTAATTTGGTGATAAATCATCGTTTGATTGCCAAATATTTTTGTGAATCCCCTCACATCCTCGCCTGTCCATCCATTATTCATTTCTCCATATTTTCCAAATTTGCTACTCATCAAATCAAACTTAGATTCGATACCGGTTACTTGAAAACGATAAGGCATTAATTCTATAAAAACTTTTCCAGATACATTTTGTTGCGTACTTTCTAAAAATGCCTCCATATCTCTCATCACTGGATCAAGTATCTGTCCTTCATGTAACCAGTTACCATAAAATAAAGCCAATTGATCTTTCCAATTTAACTGCCATTTGGTTAGTACGTGTTTTTCCAAAGCATGATGCGCTTTTATAATTACCATTGGAGCGGCAGCCTCAAACCCTACCCTTCCTTTAATACCAATAATGGTATCACCAATATGTATATCCCTTCCAATGCCGTAGGCACCAGCAATGCGTTGTACTTTTTGGATTGCCTTGGTAGGATGATCGAATTTTTCACCATCCACAGCAATAAGTTCTCCCATCTCAAATTCAAGTTCCATATTCGTAGCTTTCGATTGGGTTACTTGAGTTGGCCAAGCCTCTTCGGGAAGCATCCCTTTGCTATTGAGTGTTTCCTTACCTCCCACACTAGTTCCCCATAATCCTTTGTTGATGGAATAAACCGATTTTTCGAAATTCATCTCCACCCCTTTAGATTTCAGATAGGTTATTTCTTCTTCCCTACTTAATTTCATATCCCTGATTGGAGTAATAATTTCAACACCAGGAATCATAATATTAAATACCATATCAAACCTCACTTGATCATTACCAGCTCCAGTACTTCCATGAACGACAGCAGAAGCATTTACTTTTTTCACATGCTCCGCAATAAATAAAGCTTGACTTAATCTTTCGGCACTTACACTTAATGGATAGGTATTATTTTTTAACACATTACCATAAACAAGAAATTTAATAATTCTATCGTAATAGCTTTTTACTGCATCAATGGTCGTATGAGATTTAACTCCTAGTCGATAGGCATGTGCTTCAATCTGCTCCAACTCGGCATCAGAAAATCCACCGGTGTTTACTACCACAGAATGAACATCATAACCTTTTTCAATAGTCAAATACTTTACACAAAAAGTGGTGTCTAATCCACCACTAAACCCTAACACTACCGATCTATTTGTTGAGTTACTTCTAGACTGCTCTCCAGTTAATTTATCATCCATGTTCATAAACTTATTTTCACTTATTCAATTAAAAAGGCAAAAAATGATCAATATTATTTTAGGTAAAAAATATTTTTAGTAAAGATTTTGCAGATAGACCGCCTTCCTTTTTTCTAAATATACTTAATAAACTACTTTGCTTTATTTTCATAAACCTTTCGTACAATTTTGAGTTTTGTTTAAAATCCTCTTTTGTTTCTTCAGGTTCAAAATGATCAGCAGGATCATACAACATCGCTGTACACATACAATTCTTTCTTTCCTTGCTCATCAAAATGTCATAGTTGACACAACTCTTACAACCGGCCCAAAATTCTTCATCATCTGTTAATTCAGAATAAGTAACTGGCTCATAGCCTAGGTCTGAATTAATTTTCATTACCGCTAAACCAGTGGTTAATCCAAAAATCTTGGAAGTGGGATACTTTTCTTTCGAAAGATCAAAAATCTTTCTTTTGATTTGTTTAGCTACTCCACTTTTACGATAAGCAGGAGCTACTATCAAACCGCTATTCGCCACAAACTGTTCGTGACCCCAAGCTTCAATATAGCAAAAGCCTACCCAATCGCCTTCTGAGGTAACCGCAATAACCGCCTTGCCTTCATTGATTTTAGATTCGATGTATTCGGGCGACCTTTTGGCGATACCCGTACCACGAGCCTTTGCAGAAGACTGCATTTCGTCGGTAATAATGGCTGCGTAATGACGATCACTAGGTAACGCCGCCCTGATTATAATATTTGATGTTTCCAATTGTATAAAATTGAAATAAAAGTTAGCAATAAAATTAAGAGCCAGGTTTTGGAGATTTTTTCACTGACAGGGGCAGTTTTCAATTGCTCGTCCTATCAGCAACCAGGTCTACGTCGGGGAGAAGTATTCGGCACTACAATAAAAGCAACAACCCTAGTTTTGTATTGGCTGAACACATTTATAATATCGTAATAGGTGCTTTTCACTTTATATAATAAGTATTGTAAATAATTCCGCAAAAATAAGTGATTTTACAACCTTAGCATCAAAAATTAGGATAAATTTTAACGAGTAGTTCTTAGCTAGTCGGAATAGGTGACCGATCACCCATTTTGAAGCCAATCTTTTAGTCCTTCTGCCACCCCTCGATCATTGCTCAACCTAGGCACTTTATTTTGTCCTCCAAGCTTTCCGATGCTTTTCATATAGTCAATAAAACCATTTTTTTTAACCAATGAAATGTGAAGTGGATCTAAAATATTTCCTTTGACGAGGTCATCATAATACACATTTTTAGATCGAAGCTGATCATCTAAGTGTTTGCCAAATGCAACTATGTCAGCCGGGGGATTTTCAAATTCAATCAACCACTCATGATAGCTTTTACCTTGCTCTTTAGCAATTAGTGGAGCTACGGTAAATTCAGTCACCTGAGCATTCAATGCTAGCGTTGTAGCCATTAAAGCAGCTTCAACCTCTTCACCAATCACATGTTCACCAAAAGCAGAAATGAAGTGCTTGGTTCTACCGGTAACGACTATTCGATAAGGAGTAGTGGATACAAATTTTACGGTATCACCAATATTATAACCCCATAAACCAGCATTATTATTGATAATCATGGCGTAATGCTCACCCAATTTTACATCCTTCAAAGAAAGTCTTGTAGGGTTAGCAGAAAATATTTCACCAGCTGGTACAAATTCAAAAAATATTCCACTATTGGTATTTAAAAGTAAACCTTCAGCATCTTGAGAATCTTGAAAAGCGAAAAAGCCTTCACTGGCAGGAAACAGTTCCACACAATCCACCTTTCGGCCAATACTTTCAAACAATTTAGCTTTATAGGGTTCAAAATTTACCCCTCCTTGAACCATCACACTAAAATCTGGAAACAGGTCACCTATCTTTTTTCCACTCTTTTGAGTAAGTCTATCAAAATACATTTGAACCCAGGGTGGAATACCGCTAATCAATGTCATTCGCTGATGAAGTGTTTCTTCTACGATTTTATCTAATTTTTCTTCCCACTCCTCCACACAATTCGTTTCGTAAGAAGGCATTTGATTCGAACGCAAATAATTGGGTATATGATGATTGACAATTCCACTAAGTCTGCCTGTGGGAATACCTCCTACTCTTTCGAGTGTAGGTGAACCACTTAAAAAAATCAGTTTACCATCAGCAAATTTTGTGTTGCCCGTTTCAGACATATAACACAATAAAGCATTACGAGCAGTATTGATATGATTGCTAATAGAGTCTTTGCTAATAGGAATATATTTCACCCCACTGGTGGTACCACTAGTTTTGGCAAAATAGATAGGCTGCCCTTTCCAAAGGACATTATATTTCCCTTGCTTTATTTTTTCTATGTACGGTTTAAAAGCCTCATAATCCCTTAGCGGAACCTGTCGAATAAAATCTTGGTAAGTTTTAATATCTGAGAAACCATGCTCCTTTCCAAATTCAGTCTTAGCTGCAGCTTTTATAAGGTATTCAAAAATAGATTGCTGGTCCTCTAAGGCTGTAACCATTCCCTTTTTTATCTGCTTATAGACATATCCAGCAAAAGGCTTGGCTAAAAAAGATTTTATTTTCATGACCTATTTTAGAAAGGAATTTTGAACCGTTAATAATCAATCAGTCTGCACTGAAAATAATTCGCCTGTAAAAATAAAGAGTTTTATTGAAATCACTAATAAATAGCCATATTGTGCAGTTACGCCACTATAATGTAAACTAACGAATTGAAAAGTAGTTGTTTTCAGCATTACCGAACTTCAGTGAAAAAGAATTTTTAAATATACAATTACCGTTAATTTTAGTCGGGTGCTTATCTTTGCTTCAATGAGTAAAACAGTTGCATTACATACTTTAGGCTGTAAATTGAATTTTTCAGAAACTTCCACCATTGGTCGACTTTTAGAAAATGATGGATTTGTCAAAAAAAAATTTGATGAGGTAGCAGATGTCTATGTAATTAATACTTGCTCTGTTACTGACAACGCGGATAAAGAATGTAGGCAACTGGTAAGGCGTATTCAACGAAAAGCGCCAGAGGCTATGGTGGTGATTACTGGCTGCTATGCTCAACTAAAACCTGAAGAGATCGCTTCCATCCCAGGAGTTGACCTTGTTTTAGGAGCTGCAGAAAAATTCAACATTACTGAACACCTTAAGACGATTACAAAAGGCGATTCCACTAAAATCTGTAGCTGTGATATTGAAGAAGTAAATATTTTTTCTGCATCACAATCAATCAACGATCGAACACGAGTTTTTTTAAAAGTACAGGATGGATGTGACTATAACTGTTCTTTTTGTACTATCCCGATGGCGAGAGGCAAAAGCAGAAGTGATTCTATTGATAATATTTTAGCCAATGTAAAAACAATCGCTAATCAGGGTGTAAAAGAAATCGTACTTACTGGTATAAACCTAGGCGATTTCGGATCCACTCATCAGTCTACTCCTAATGAAGTAAAAAATAAGGAGGAAGATTTCTATCAATTAATTCAGCAGCTTGAAAATTCGGAGGGTCCTAATAGATATAGAATTTCTTCTATTGAACCCAATCTATTATCAAACGAAATAATTGAATGGGTTAGTAAAAGCAAAAAAATAATGCCTCATTTTCATATCCCTTTACAAAGTGGAAGTAATAAAATACTCGGACTAATGAGAAGGCGTTACAAAAGGGAATTGTATAGCGAAAAAGTAAACCTTATAAAAAAACTTATTCCTCACTGTTGTATAGGTGTTGATGTGATAGTGGGTTTTCCTGGTGAAACTGAAACACATTTTAAGGAAACAGTCGACTTTTTACAAGCACTTGACATTTCTTATCTTCATGTTTTTACTTATTCTGAAAGGGCCAATACCTTAGCAGACTCAATGAAGCCGGTAGTTCCCATATCAACCAGAAACGAGCGAAATAAAATGCTTCGTAATTTAAGTTATCAAAAAATGCAATATTTTACCAATCAGCACGTTGGTAATACTAGAGAGGTATTATTTGAAACGCATAACAAAAATGGTATGATGGAAGGCTATACCGATAATTATATTAAAATAACCACCCCTTTCAAAAAGGAATGGGAAAATAATATTGTGCCATGGAAAATATAAACGACGAATCACTCATCAAATACCAAGTGACCATTCAGTTTGAGATGGATGAAGATTTCATGAACTTAGTACCTGCTCATCGAATTTTGATTAACAACTTTATTGAAAAAGGAACGATTGATTATTATGCAGTAAGTATGGAAACCCAAAGGTGTTGGATGATTATGAATGCAAGTAGTAAAATAGCCGTTGAAAATTATCTGATGAAAACTCCACTTTACAAATATTGGACCGTTGAGATTGATGAACTTTTTGTTTATGATGCTCAATCTTATCGACTTCCCGCACTTCAGTTAAACTAATTTTTTTCTTACCATTTCTCCAATAAGAAGAATAGCTCAAAAGCCACATTCTACAAGAATTATATTCAATTTTCATTAGCTTAATAATGAAAATTAATTAAAAATGTTTCATTCAATAAAGCAATTCATTTCATAAATACTACAATTATAAGTACCTTCCTTTTTTTGAATCAAATGCTATTTTTCCAAATTCAAATGAATTCATCCAGTAAGTACTAATACTTTTATGAAAAAAAATTATTATGTTGTAGCACTAATCATGTTAACCTTCTTTGTTATTTCATTTTTGACAAATGTCTTTGGTCCGCTAATGCCTGACATGATAAAAGGTTTCAGTCTAAGCCTTACACTCGGTTCTCTTTTACCCTTTGCATTTTTTATAGCTTACGGCATCATGTCGATTCCTACTGGAATGTTGCTTGAAAAGTATAAGGAAAAGAAGATTATGCTAGCAGCATTTGTGGTTTCCTTTATTGGTTCGCTAATGCTAGCGATATTTCCAAATTACCTATCAGCCGTATTGTCTTTGTTTTTCATAGGCTGTGGAATGGCGATGCTTCAAGTAGTAATTAATCCACTTTTACGAACAGCAGGTGGAGAAGAAAATTATGCTTTTTATTCAGTAGCCGCTCAATTGGTTTTTGGACTCGCTTCCTTTGTTAGTCCTCTAGTTTATTCTCAACTGGTTCAACGATTGCAAGAGTCGAATCAGTCCAATGGATGGATTTCAGCTATTTCAAACCTAGTCCCTACCGAACTTCCTTGGATATCTCTTTATTTATTATTTGTAATTATCTGTGTCATTATGTTTATTGTCATTTTCTTTTCTACATTTCCAAAAGTAGAATTGAGTAATGAGGAAAAACCAGGATTACTAGCAACACATATTGAATTATTCAAAAACCGAACCGTTGTTTTATTTTTTATAGCCATGATTTGTTATGTAGGAACAGAACAAGGTATTGCTAATTGGATTTCACAATTCTTATATACTTACCATGGGCAAGATCCTCAAAAAATTGGAGCAGATACCGTTGCTTATTTTTGGGGATTAATGACAGCTGGCGGATTACTAGGCTTACTTTTACTCAAATTGATGGATAGCAGAGTGGTGCTTGTACTTTTCACTGCTTTAGCAATAGCTTGTTTAGCAGCTGGGTTATTTGGAACTACCAGTACCGCATTAATTGCCTTTCCTTTGGTAGGATTTTTTGCCTCGGTAATTTATCCTATTATATTCTCCTTAGCACTTAATTCAGTAGAGGAACACCATGGTTCTTTTGCAGGAATTATTGTAACCGGAATCATTGGAGGAGCCATTCTTCCGTTAATAGTAGGATGGATAGGTGATTATTTTGGACTTAGGACTGGTATGTGCATTTTGTTTATCAGCCTAGCGTATATTTTAAGTATTGGTTTTTGGGCAAAACCAAAAGTCACGAATAAAACCATCTCTCTTTTCAAAAAAAACCCTCCCCCCTTTAATAAATAGTAAGAATGAAAACTAAAAAAATAATTGGTGTAGATTTTGGTGCTACAAACATACGTGGTGGCCTTGTGTTTGATTCGAAAATTACCTCCCTTCAATCAGTTGCTATCAACAGAACTGGATCAATAGACGATGTTTTAAAAGACTTATTTCATATTACTGATCAGTTATTTGAAAAAGATATTACTGCTATAGGTATAGGTGTTCCAAGTGTGGTAGATGTTGATAACGGTATCGTGTATGATGTTCAATACATTCCCTCTTGGAAAGAAGTTCATCTAAAAA
This sequence comes from Ferruginibacter sp., assembly GCA_030831945.1. Classification (GTDB taxonomy): domain Bacteria; phylum Bacteroidota; class Bacteroidia; order Chitinophagales; family Chitinophagaceae; genus Ferruginibacter. The sequence continues at coordinate 15,848 of JAURKC010000002.1, read as the reverse complement.
AAATCATGGAAGACAGATACCAGGTCCCTGTGATTATAAATAACGATGCGAATTGTTTTTCAACTGGTGAATATTATTTTGGAAAAGGGATGGGAAGTAACCATATGATTGGCCTAACTATTGGAACTGGACTAGGTGCCGGAATTATTATCAATAAAAAATTATTTGCAGGTCCCAATTGCGGAGCAGGTGAAATTGGCACGGTAGATTATTTGGACCATTGTTATGAATATTATGCAAGTGGGCAATTCTTTGAAAATGTTTACCAGACTAATGGACAAGAAGTTTTTGAAAGGGCTAAAAATGGAGACCCCATTGCACTGCAATGGTATGCTGAATTAGGAACCCACTTAGGTAATGCAATAAAACTAATTCAGTACGCTTACGACATACCATTAGTTATTTTGGGCGGATCCGTTAGAATGGCTTATCCTTTTTTTAAAGATACTATGTGGGAAAGAATCCACACACTCGCCTACTCCAAGACGGTTGAAAAATTAGTAGTGGAAGTATCAACACTTGAAAATGCGGCTATCCTTGGAGCTGCAGCTCTTTACTATGATAAAATCCAATAAAAAATTACATTTGTAAAAGCCAAATATCAAAAACTTTTGAGTGCTGACGCCAATTCAATTTAGATTCCTCTGGTTCATCAAAAGTGACAGAAAGTTTTCCATCTTTTACATACTTAGGACTTAGTTGAAATTCTTTGAATTCTTCCATCCCTTTGTTATAAAGTGTAGGTTCAATTCTTTCTCCATCCACGCGCAACAACGCCTCTCCATATCCAGAAATCCTTATTGTATACATTGCATTGGGATCCAAATCTGCATATTCTAACTTCGGGAAATTTTGAAAAAGTTGAGTAGACAAGCGCCTTCTGCTTAATCCATTATCAGCCCATAATACATCAGTTGCATCTTCAGTTCTAGTTTTTACACGTGGTCCCTTAGATAAATCAGAAATGTTATCATAATAACTTCCAGGTCCTGGATTTTCCCATTTTGCAATAATATCTAAACGCTCTAACTGTTCTTTTTCAGAAGGTAGTTTCTTGATTTTTTTAAATTCATCTTCCATCCACCATCTATTATTTAAAGGGTAGTCGATAAAATCTAAGATAGCACCGCGCTCTGCACCACTTGCTTGGTATTTAGGAACACTCGTTTGCATTCCAATTGATTTGAATAATGCTTCGCAATAATCAACCACCTTTTGTCTAAGCTCAGGATAGATAGGTGATTTGTCAGCTTGATTAACTTTGTTAAGCGCCAATTCCATTGATTGATTGATGCCGATGTTCTTAGCATTTAATAAAAATTCATTGGCTTCTCGTTCTAATTTTTGTTCATATATTTTCCTACGTTTTACATAGGTGTCATAATAAGCACGCATCACCAATTGCTGCCAGCGCCAATTCAATTGAAGACCTGGATTTTTAAGTTCTAAATTCTGCCAATAAGCAAAGGTTGTTTCTATAGCTCCATTCTCCTCCACTGGTCCAACCCAATTTCTTTCTAATGCTAAAATTCCATCTGCCACTTGCGCTGAAATAGAATGACCAAAAAATAAAGAAGCATATTCAACTAATACCGCTCTAACATCTTTCGATGGGTTACAAGCCATCTGACTCCAAATAACTTTATTAATGTCATCATGCACTCCATCAGAATAAGATAAAAAACCATCTGTAAGCGGGGCAAATTGATTATGGATTTTAGCATAATAAAAAGGCTGAGGATTTGAAACCTCCCTACCCTCTGTTAATGCAAATGCTTGATCCCAATTTTCTGTTGGATATTGACAACGTATGGTATGCGTTAAGTCAGGATAATGTCTATGCTTGTACTGTTTAGGGAGTTGAAAGCGGGTATCCGCCATATTTGGACTACTGGGTCCAGAGACAACACCTGCTAACCATGTTGGTTTATATTTTCCCAAATATTCATAGAAATAATTTACTTGCTCATCACTAAACCCTTGTAATGAAATCCATACACCAGCCTTTGGATGATATTTTTTTAATTCAACTGAAATCGCTTCTAAGAAAGGCATCACATCCTTTGGGTGATTACTCCCTGGATCGCCGCCTGGAAAAAACACACCATCCAACTTTGGACATTGCTTATAAAAATCTGAATGAACTTTTACTTCCTCTTTAAATTTTGCTTGGTCAGATAAGTCAATATCAGCTGGAGTCCACACCCAATAATCAAGTCCATAATTCATACAGATTTGACTCATTTTAATATTCATTTCCTCTCGAGGAATTTTCATATGTGGTCCTGGAGGACCATCTTGTAAGGGGATATTTTCAATTGAGTTAGAACCAAATAATGCTAGCTCTCTTATGTACTGCTCATATTGTTTTTCGTTCCAGGCATCCCATGAATTAGCTGTATTTCGGTAGCCTATTTGATGCCCACGAATAGCATACTTTGGAGCAGTTACTATTTCGATAGTTTTATCAACGACAATTTTTTGTTTATTCAAATCCGCCTTTCTTAAAAATTCCCCGATAGCAAATAAAACACCTCTTTCATCTCCTCCTATCAACCATAAAATTGGTCTACCAGAACTCAAATCAATAGAAATACCAAATCCTTCTTTTTGTAATACAACAGAAGGGGTAGGTAATTTTGGAACTACAATATCTCCCAACAAAACGTCCGAAGCTAGCACAAGCGCTATTAAAGGCAACTTATTAGATTTCTCTTGCACCAATAAATTTAATTGAGTACGTGCTTTAATTTCTTCTTGAAGCACCCGAACAAAAGTCTCCTTTTGAGGGGAGGCAAGTTTAGAAGAAACCGCTATACCTGCTTTTGAAAAATCAAAAGACTGGGCTTCAATTGTAGAATGTAGCGAACAGTAGAAAAAGCAAATAAACCAAGTGATTTTTTTCATAGAGCAGAATTTATATTACTAAATACTTTCAGAACTTGCATTAACATGTTCTGCTGCACCTAATAGTTTTTTTATTTTATTTAAATCATTATTCAACTGATTAGCAGACAAGAAAGCGTCAGAGCAATGCAATAACATAGTGGCTCCCATTTTTGCCCATTCCAATTGCAAATCAAGACTATCTCTGTAGCCGGTATGACCGCCTACTGCAACACCCTTTGCGCGCGCATTTTTTATTATACCTTCAGTCAATGCTAAGAACTCCTTAGAGAAATATTTTTCAGGCATACTATAAGAAGTAGAGAGGTCATGTGGTCCAATCATCAAACCGTCTACTGCAGGGCCATCCAATGATTGAATGGAAAGATACTCATTCATCATGGCTACTCCCTTCTCACTTTCAATATTTAAAACCAATGAATTATTTCTATTGTTGTGAATTAAATATTGCTTTAACTCTTCGGATGGCTTTTCTTCGCCATGCAATATTCGCATCAACTTTTTTCCCTTTAGTGGGCGATATTTTACTGCTCCTATCAATGCGATTACATCTTCTATTTCTTCAACATAAGGAACTAATACCGTGCAGGCACCTGCATCCAAGGCCTGGGTAGCCAAATAAGGACTTGGCTCTAATATTCTTACCAATGGATTTACTCCAGCTGCTTTAAACGCATTACACATCCAGCTTAATGTTTCTGGATTATATTGAACATGTTCATTACAAAAAAATACAAAATCAAGTCCCAAGCTAATTACAGAATCAAACATTTTGGGAGAAGTCGATGAAATCTGGGTTCCATAAACTTTCTTACCCTCGCGAAGGGCATTGCGAAAATCTTTTCCTACCATTATTATTCAAATTAAATTTTTAGGGAAATCAACGAAAGGTCAACTACTTAATTTAGAAACGCTCATATTCTTTTAAATTAAAAAAGCACTACCTTAATAGGTAGTGCTTTTTTAAAATTATACACCAGCTTTTTTAAGAACTGCTAATGTTTTTTTAAGTCCTGTTTTAGCAACAGTCAAATGATCTTCTTTCCAATAATTAGGATTATACATCTCCAAAGAAATAAACCCTTTATATCCAGTAGCTTTCAAATCTTTAAAAATTGAATCTAATGGCAATATACCATCACCTGGATACACACGATGTTCATCTTTTAGATCTTTAAAAGCTGGACTAGCCGGTGAATCATTGAATTGGAAAATGGCAATCGCATCTCCTTTCAATAATTTTAATCCTTCAAAACCTCCACCACTAATGTACATGTGATAAACATCTGGAATTACTTTTGCCATAGGGTGATTAGCATCCATTGCAATACCTACTGCTTGACCCAAAGTTTTAATCGTAAAATATTTTACAAAAACCAATGCTGGTTTAATGTTATATTCTTTTAAACCAATCTCTACAATATCTCTATATCTTTCTGCTACCCATTTGTGATTATAGTTTTCAGATAGTTTATTAGGTATAGTTTGAATATGCTCAGCACCAATATCATGTGCCATACGCATACGACGGCGAGTTTCAGCAAGTGAACTATTAAATAATTCCATGGTATCTGGAATAGCATTCCACAATCCAATTACACTAGGAACTTTAAGGCCTAATTTTTTTATTTCCATACCCAACTCTTTCAAGTTGCCCCCTTTTTTCTCATATTCTTCTAGTTCAGTATCCCAAGGTTCAATACCATCATAACCAGCTTCAGCAGCGATTCTTACTTTATCTTTCAAAGAAGAAGGACGAATGGTTGCGGTGTCCAAACTAATTGGCCAAGGACTCGCTCCATTTTGATATCTCTTTTCTTTTTTTTCTTCTGAGGCAGTAGTTGCAGCCATAGATAAATTTGGCAAAGCGCCTGCAATCAAACCAACTGTAGAGCTCAATCCAATAAAATTTCTCCTTTTCATGATAGAGGGTGTTTTTTAAATAATGAATTTTAAAATATAGAATAATGATCGGTAAAAATGGATTAAGCATCCATTCGTTTTTCGAAATTTAAAGATATGTTTTTTATTTTTTATCCTATTCATAGTTATCAATAAAAAACTAATTATTTTTTATGCCAAAATAACTCTAGAAATAGCTATTCAACATAGTAAAAGGTGGCCTTATCCAATTAATGAATCAATCACCAATAAGGAGTCTACATCGACTATAAAATAGAAGAAGTATATAGTTTAAGTAGAGTATAGGAATTTTCATTAATATGAATTCTTTCAACTGAAAAAGATTGGTTGAAATGCCCTTCAATAGCTGAAATAATAATAATCTAGACTAAAGCAATTTTTTATATCTTGCAATCAAAGCTTGTATAACCATGAAAAAAATAATAAAAATCCTAGCACTCTGTGCTTTTGTTAGCCCTGTGTTTGGGCAAAAAATAAGTTCCGAATTTATTTATGAAACGGCTCCCTTCCCTTCTTGCCATGCCTCTACTTTAGAAGAAACGCCTCGCGGAATAATTGCTTCTTGGTTTGGTGGTACCGAAGAAAAAAATAAGGATGTAGGCATCTGGGTAAGTCGTTTAGAAAAAGGAAAATGGACCGTTCCTGTAGAAGTAGCTAACGGAGTTCAAAATGATACGTTACGTTATCCCACTTGGAATCCAGTTTTATTTAAAATGCCTGGTAAAGAATTGATTTTATTTTATAAGGTAGGTCCTTCACCCTCCACTTGGTGGGGAATGCTAAAGCGTTCTAAAGATAATGGCCTTACTTGGTCGGCGGCTGAAAGACTTCCAGAAGGAATCTATGGCCCAATTAAAAACAAACCTGTTCTTCTTAAAAATGGTACTTTATTATGTCCTACCTCTTCTGAAGATCATGGCTGGAGAGTACATTTTGAGATGACCAAAGATGGTGGTAAAACTTGGACTAGAACTGATGCAATCAATGATGGCAAAGCATTTGCAGCTATTCAACCGAGTGTACTTTTCTTAAAAGATGGTCGATTACAATTACTTTGCAGAAGTAGAAACGGCATGTTATTAGAAGCATTTTCAAGTGACCAGGGTATGACTTGGTCTGCATTAAAAGCTACTTCATTGCCTAATCCAAATTCAGGTACCGATGCGGTAACATTGAAAGATGGCCGACATGTACTAGTGTATAATCATGTTACCAAAGAAACCAGATCTTGGGGAGGAAGTAGATCTCCATTAAATGTTGCGATTTCAAAAGACGGTCAACAATGGGAAGAGATCGCTGTTTTAGAAAACGAACCAAAGGCGGAATTTTCTTATCCCGCAGTGATACAAACTAAAGATGGTAAAATTCATATTACCTATACCTGGAAACGCACGAAGATTAAACACGTATCGATCCAATTGTAAAAAAATAAATTACTATTTATCTATAATGGCTACCCTATGCGGTAGCCATTTTTTTAAGTGCACCTACAAATACATCTAAATCTTCAATAGAAGTAAACACATTCGGTGTAATACGACAACCTTGTACGTTTGCATAATCGATGGCAACCGTATATATTTTGTGTTCTTTTAATAGTCGCTTTTCTAGAACTGATGGTGTAATCCCTTTAATCCCCACATTAGCTATTCCGCAGGATCGATTATTTTCAGTAGGCGTATTGACCATAATATTAGGCAAATCCTTTACTCTGCTAGTCCAGTATTGTTGCAAATACCTCATTCTAGCTTCTTTTTTTTCCGCTCCCATCGTATTGTAAAAATCGATGGCGTCTTCAATGGCTAAATCAGTTGCAGGCGGATGAGTACCCGTATGATTCAATCGTAGAATATTAGAAAGATCTCCATTTCCATCTCCAATCAGCGGCCAAACAGTGGCAACATTTTCTTTTTTAACATAAAGAAATCCTGAACCCAAAGGAACACTTAACCATTTATGTAAGGAAGTTCCATAATAATCACAATCGAGGTCTTTTATTTTATATTGAATATGAGCAAAAGCATGCGCTCCATCTACCAACACCTTTACCCCCTTTCGATGCGCCATGGCACATATTTTTTTGATCGGAAGAATATGACCCGTGATATTTATCATATGGCTAACCATCATCAACTTTGTTTTAGGCGTGAGGGCATTTTCATAAAGAGAAACAATTTCCTCATCCGACTTTGGATGATTAGGAACGGATACTTTTTTCAACACCACACCATATCGATTAGCTATTTGCTGAAACATATCTAACATAGAGCCATAGTCTTGAATGGCCATTACCGCCTCATCCCCTGCTTTCCAATCTTGACCGGCAATAATAATATCTAAAGCCTCTGTTGCATTTCTGGTTATAACCAATTCTTCCGAACCACAACCCGCTAGTTCAGCAAGTTTAGCCGCCATTCTATTTTTATTTTCCACTTGTACCGTTCGCATATAATAGGCGCCATGTAAATTGATATCGCGTATGTGCTGAATATATTTTTCTAGCGTTGGCTGAGGAATAATATTGTAGTACCCATTTTCAAAATTGATATAATCTGTTTTAAGAAGGTATTGACTTCTTATCTTTTTCCAAAATGCATCATCGGCTGCAAGTATTTCTGCAGACACATTTTTCTTTGAATCGAATAAGGCAGCCAATGCATCCATTCCAATAGATGCCCCTATGCCTGAAAGAGCCGCAGTTTTGATGAAGGTTCTTTTTTTCATGACATCAATTTACTTAAAAAATAGTTTTTAAAATCATTTTTATGCTTTTTTTATTTGGACATATCCCCAATCAATCAGTCTGGATAAGGCTTGGATTAAATTAATGTGCCGATGGCCAATGCAACTTAGAGAATAATGTTATATTTAACTATTAAAAATTAGCCATGAAAGACTCAACGATTCGGTCAACTATTAGCAGACGAAAATTTATTGGCAATGCGGGACTTGGTTTAGCAACAATTGCCTTAGCTCCAAAAAATGTATTGGCAAATGATCTGCGATTCGCAAATAAAATTCGGATAGGAATTATTGGAGGAAGATTTGGTGCTAGTTTTTATTTTCATGAACATCCCAACTGCATCGTAGAAGCAGTAAGTGATTTGCGAAAAGATAGACGCGAAAATCTAATGAAAACCTATCGATGCACAAAAAGTTATGAGTCATTAACCCTATTGCTGAAAGACCCCAAAATTGATGCTGTCTTCATTGCTACTCCTGCACCAGATCATGTGAAACATACAATAGAATCACTTCAAGCAGGTAAGCATGTATTGTGTGCTGTTCCTGCTGCGCTTACCTTGGAAGATTGTTACAAATTAAGAGATGCGGTACGCAAATCGGGTCTTACTTATATGATGGCGGAAACGAGTTATTACAGACAAAATACTATTTCAGTTAGAAAATTATATGAAGAAGGACGATTCGGAGAAATCTTTAGTGCGGCTGCAGAATACAATCACCCAGGACTAGAAGCCTTATGGTTTGAAGAAGGTGAAGCTACCTGGCGTCATGGGCTACCACCCTTACTTTATCCAACTCATTGTACTTCGTTTTTAATTTCGGTTACTGGAGAAAGACTAAGCGAAGTAAGTGCTTTAGGTTGGGGAGATCAAAGTAGTCTTTTGAAAAACAATCCCTATCAGAATCCATTTTGGAATGAAACCGCTTTTTTTCAAACCAATAAAAATCATCCCTTCAGAGTAGAGGTAAATTGGAAAGGAGCATTAACCAACGCAGAGCGAGCCGAATGGCGTGGCGAAAAGATGAGCTTTATTTCTGCACCTACAGAATCCAACGAGCATACTATTATTAGAAGTGTAGATAAAGAAGGAAAAGATGATGCAGGCTTTCAAATAAAAACAAATGTCACTGAAAAGTACGCACAAACGAAATGGTGGAAAACAGCTCTTTTACCAGAACCGCTGCGTCATGATAGCGGTCATGATGGATCGCATTCTTTTATCACCCATGAATTTATTGATGCCCTTCTTAATAATCGTCAACCGAGTGTTAACATTTATGAATCCCTTGCTTATACGGTACCAGGAATAATCGCTCATGAGTCTGCACTTAAAAAGGGAGAATTAATGAAAATTCCGAATTTCGATTAATACAATATTTATATAGCTTAGTTTTGATTAAAATACATTTATTTAAACATGGAAACCTACGGACATATTTTAGTAATTGTAACCCCGCTATTTTTATTTTTAGTACTATTTGAAAAATGGTATGGATGGTACAAAGGCAAAGAAACAGTTGAAACCTTAGACATGATCTCTAGTTTAAGTTCTGGGGTTACCAATTCTACCAAAGATGTACTAGGACTAAGTGTTGGAATATTATCTTATCCATGGTTACTAGAGCACTTTACTATTATACAAGTTCAATCAAGCATATTATTATATTTCATAGCCTTTATAGCACTCGATTTTGCTGGATATTGGGGCCACCGAATCAATCATACCTATAATATTTTTTGGAATAACCATTTAATACATCATAGCAGTGAACATTTTAATTTAGCCTGTGCACTCAGACAAAGTATTTCTGTATTTATTCGTATTTATACTTTTTTATTATTACCAGCAGCTTTATTGGGCGTACCTCCAAAAGTAATCGCAGTCATTGCTCCGCTACATTTATTTGCACAATTATGGTATCATACTTGTCATATTAAAAAAATGGGTTGGCTAGAAAAAATTATTGTCACTCCAGCACATCATCGCGTTCACCATGCTATCAATCCTGAATACATCGATAAAAATTTTGGTCAGATATTTATTTTTTGGGATAAACTTTTTGGAACCTTTCAAGAAGAAAGAGAAGATATTCCTGCCGTGTACGGAATCACGATCCCTGTGCGCACCTGGAATCCCATCAAAATAAATTTTACACACCTTTGGCTACTCATTAAAGATGCATGGCATACTCAAAGTTGGAAGGATAAATTTCGGATTTGGCTAATGCCTCTAGGATGGCGCCCAAGCGATGTAGTCGATACTTACCCTATTTATAAGATTGAAGATGTTTATCATTTCAATAAATATGAAACCAATGCTTCTAAATCATTAAAAATTTACTTGTGGTTTCAACTATTTAGTCTGCTCTTAATTGTCGCCTATCTCTATGGACATATCGCCAGCATTGGCTCTCCCAACATTTTTATATATGGAGCTTTTATTTTTGTACATATTTATTCGCTCACTGACCTAATGGATGGAAATAAAAAAATATGGATACTAGAAGGTATTAAAAATGCAACATGCATCGGTTGGATCATTCAATCTGGTGACTGGTTTGGTTCAGCGCAAGTATCCCCATTAATCACACCCGCTTTAATCATTTATTTTAGTGTGACAAGTTTTTTAGTCTACTACTTTTGCCAAACGAAAAAACAATTAATCGCAGTTTAATAAAAAATAAAAATGCTAGGGCAGTTCAATTAAATATATCTGCTTAATATCTTGACCTTTTGCATCTTTTACTTTTCTATTGAATGCCAATGATTTTCCATCATGAGAAACAACGATATTGGTTGGCTCACTTTTATTCGTAGCGGTCAAGTATTTCATCCGATCAGTAAATGAACCTGTCCCTATTTCACATTGAGTAATTCTTCCTTCTTGAACGTAGAATAGTTGCTTACCATCTGGATGCCAACGAACAAACCCTTGAACATTACTAGTATGCTCAGTAATTTGTTTAGGCGTTCCTCCTTCTGGAGAAATAGTGAAAATTTGTTTGATACCATTTGCATCACTTGCTAAATACGCTAAATTTTTTCCAGATAAATCACTTCTTACTACACCCACACAGCCTGGATGACTTGTTTCAGCTGTAAAGGTCAAACGTCTTTGTGTAGCTCCCAATGGCGGAGCTGGCATTTCTTGCATCGTGCCTTCTAGCGGACCTAAGGGCCCTACTTTAGTGATATCGTTTGGTATGTCAACAATAAATACTTCGTTGACTAGATTACCTTTTTTATCTTTTACAGATCCAATAAATCCCCTGGCTATTTGATAGGCTCCACTTTTTAATGGATAGCCAATTTTACCAACCCAGCTATCACCAGCAGCATTGCTAATTTCATCAGAACCAGGTGTAGGATTAGCGGTTACTTTTACAACAATCGTACTATACCATTCACCTGAATTATTTTCTCCATTATTTAAATTCGCAATAGCTACTTTATTATTTCTTTTAGACACGCCAATCGTTCTAAGATTATGTTTTTCTCCAGTCTTTTCCTCTAATGAATGCATGATTGCATCATTATAGGTAAAGCCAATCCAATTACCATCTCCACTAAATTCATGACGATGCGTACCTCCACGTAAGGCACCAACAGTGAAAGGAGAATCTACGTTTCTAGCATCCATATAAATCGGTTGGCCAGGATTTTTTTCATCCACCATAATTCCCGTTCTTCTCCACTGCTGATAAGGATTTTTCTCTGTACTATTATTTAAACCATGAATAAATACTACAGAAAAATCAACGGGTGAATAACTAACTGCGGCAGCTCCAGGGCCCCAAGCATGATTGTCTTTGATTTCATACAAGACCTTTTTTTCTCCTGTTTTCACATTCACTTTTTCAATCTTATTAGATATCGCAATACCACCAGCATCTGTTCGGGTATCATAGACTAGCCATTGATTATCTGGAGAAAAATTATCATTGTTATCCAAATCATGGTTATAATTTAAGTCGGAAGTCAATTGCTTTTCAGGTAAGGTAGACATGTTTTTACAAGAGCTGATTGAATAAATTAAAAATAATAAAAAGAGTATCTTTTTCATTATAAAGGATTTATTTTTTATTAGTGGGAACCATATAAATAAGCATATCGCCTGGTTCTACTTCTGTTACGGAAGAAAAATCTTGCGCCGCTACCATCTCACCAGTTTTCATCACTCGCTTTACATCATCGGTAGTAGAAATAATTAGTTTCATCTTTTGTTTAAAATCACGATTGACAATTAATAGAAAAGAATTTTTTCCATTTTCTAACCAAGAAACGATGGCTCCCTCCCCTTGCGTTTCAAGCAATTTAATGCTAGCAGGAAGTTTACCTAATCGCTTAGTGCCATTAGGAATTTGCAAGCCTGTATGGGCTACTGATAGCAGCTTTGAGCCTAGGAAGATGTCAGAAAGATTTTGAATTTCTCTATTTAATTTTTGCAAATGTTCAAATACAATCGTTCGCTTTCCCTCTGCGTCTAATGGGGAACCAAATCCTCTAAAGCTCCAATATTCTATCCCTTGAGCACCATAAGCTAAATTCGAATTTACTTGTAATCGCAAATCAGCCAAAGTAGGAATACCATGAACATAAGTTTTTTCAGGTTTGTAGGTTTTATACAATTGATAAAAATCTTCTAAGGAAGGTTGAACGGCATCATTGGAATAAGCCAAATAAGAAGTGGTTAAAGCAAAAGCCCAAAATGGCCTGCCCTCTTTTTGATATTTATTAGCAAAGAATTCCAAATTTTCATACCACCTTGGATGCAATGCCTGGTCTACAATTGGATAAAAATCAAAAGTTAAATAAGGCGCTGGAAATACTTTGTCAAAATCATCCACATATTCTTGGTAATTTTTAGTACCAAATTTGCTTTGATTGGAATTGATATTGGGATATAGATTTACAAAGCAATAATGTTTTTTATCAATGGATTGAATTAAATTATTCCAGATTTTTAATTCTTCAAATTGATTTTTGCTAGGTTCATCCCCTAAATAATATCCTTCTAATGCAGGGTGATTCATGAAACGCTTCACCGTTTTTTCAGTAGCTGATTTTAATTCAGGGCAGGATATCATTAATTTAACACCTGCTTTTTGAGCAGCGTCTAATCCAGCGGCAATCGCATCTGCCTTTGAAAAAAAAGCAATGTCTATCGTTACGCCTACTTCTTTTAATTTCCGATAACTAGATTCAGAAATTTCAGCTTCAGATATTCCACCCCAAGACATGGTAGGTATCAATCCATTTTTTTTCCATGATTCTTGGGCGATACTATTTAAACTAAGCAGAATAAATAAAAGGGTGATCAATCGATTCATTTGAAATTATTTTTTTGTGGGATATCTGAAAATAGCCATATCTCCTGGCTCAATTTCTAGATTAGATGAATAATTTTTTGCAGGACTAGCCGTACCATCTTTTGCAATTCTTTCAACGTTATCAGCTGTTAAAATAACTGTAGGCATTGAATGTTGTAAGTTTTTATTAACGACAATAAAATAAGAGTAAGCACCATTTTCCAAGTTAGACACTAAGGCCTCATCAGCATCAAACACTTTAATTGCATCGGGCAATTTCATTAATTGAGTAGTCCCTTTTGGAATAACAACACCGGTATGATTAACAGAAATTAATTTAGACCCCATAAAAATAGGAGCATAAGGCTGTATTTCTTTCGATAAAGCTTGAATCCTTTCATACACTACCGTCCTTTTGCCATCTAGACTGATGGGCGCTGATCGTAAACCTTCCGTCATCCAGTAGGCCCATAATTCAATTCCTTGAGCGCCATAAGCCAAATTGCTATAGGCTTGCAATCGCAAGGCAGGTATGTTAGGTATTGGATGTAAATCATTATAAGAACTCGCTAAAGCAAATCCCCAAAAAGGTTTTTTGAGTGTCGCAGTTTCCTTACTAAAAATCCCTAAACCTTCATACCAATTTTCATGGATGGCATCGGTAAGAATGGGATAAAAATCAAAAGACAATACATCTTGAGGAACGATTTTAGCAAATTCTTGAATATATTCTTGGTATGAATTGGTTCCTAAAGCCTTTGTATAAGTGGGATGTATACTAGCAATTAAATTAACGAAACACATATGCTCAGGGTCTGACGCTTTTATTTTTTTAACCCAGATACCTAGTTCATCAAAATCTTTTCTGAGTGGCTCATCTTGAATATAGTAACCATAAAGCGCAGGATGATTCTTCAATTGCTTTGTGGTAGCCTCAGGATTGGTTTTTAATTCAGGGCAAGAAGCAATCAATTTTAGTCCAGTATTTTGGGCAAGCGTGAGTGCCTTTTCAAAGTCAGCAATATTTTCGTATTGTGCAATGGCGATGGTAGCACCCATCTGTTTTAATTCATTGAACCGGTATTCATTGATTTCTGCTTTCGGTATTCCGGCCCATACGACCATTGGAATTTTTGTAGAAACTTGTGCTTGTAGAATTGAATTTAAAAATATCAAAACCACACAAAAGGTGAAATTTAATTTCATGTAAATAGGACTTTTATTTAGCAAAGCAATATTGATAAGGGTAGTTTATTCAACAGGTAATTGAATAAAACTAAGCTAAGCTAAGGAAAATCTTACAATTGGATTATTTAAATTGGTATAATTCAAGAATAGTAAAATAAGGAGGAAATTACCCTAAAATGGGTGATTTTTAAAAAAGGCGTTAACTAATTCCCTTTCTATTGACTTTAAATAATATAGTATCTAATCAATGGACGCCATCGAATAAAAAGTGCTAGAAATTTGATTCTTCAGCCGTTAAAAAATCACGACCTTTAAAGTTACTTTGATTATAAACAGGATCCTTATCTACCTCCGGAAGTACATGGACTCCAAACTCTTCCAGCACTTTCGTCTTTTAATTCTTGAACTTGACCACCCCCATCACGTATCACTAACCATTTCACAATATTGCCACTTATAGTAGCTACAACCTTTAAGACTGGCCCATAAACACCCTCATCCCGCAGCTGGTATGTGCCATAAAGAGTTTGTATTAAATTACCATCTGAATCATACTTCTTGTAAGTTATTGATTTGGTATCTTCATTTAAATTTAATTCATATTTACTTTTATAAATATCAAAAGCACAGAAGGACTTTGTCCCTTGAGAAAAGCTAACTAGGGAGAATAAAATAAAAATAAACAACAGGTAGATTTTTTTAAACTGTTTCATGGGTGTATAAATTTATAAATGTTAATTTGTTATGGGTCAATTCTTCTAATCCGCTGAATGTAATGAGCTGGTTTTATTCAATTATATAAATTAAATAGCGGTTTACATTTTGGTGATGTGCATTGCTCTTTGGCAAGACAGCATTGCTTATACGCTGTTTTGGTATATCAAAATATAATTATTTTTTCATTTATAGTACTCGAATTGCCTTTCATC
This sequence comes from Ferruginibacter sp., assembly GCA_030831945.1. Classification (GTDB taxonomy): domain Bacteria; phylum Bacteroidota; class Bacteroidia; order Chitinophagales; family Chitinophagaceae; genus Ferruginibacter. The sequence goes on along the minus strand of JAURKC010000002.1, from coordinate 846 downwards.
AATCCAATAAATTTCTCCATTTTAATAAAGCGTCTTTTTTATCCAATTCAATTTATAATCATATACATATATGGAGACTTTTTTCTCTGCACCAAATTTGTCGGCCAATTTTTTAATCCAATTCAATCAAAAGTACCAATTGCCATAGCTGTTTATGTTAGATGTAATTTTTAGCTTTCAATTTTGGGAGCTTTAGCTTCCTTGATACCTGATTCAAATTGAACATCTAAACCATGAGATACGGTTTTAGTATCTTCATAAACATCAAATTTAACAGCCTTTCCCCATTTCAATGTGATAAAATGAACTCCCTTATTTATGTAGGGCTCACCATTTAATAAATGACAAGTTGCTGTCCACCTTGCAATAACAAGGGTTTTGGCTGGATTTCCTTTAACCTGAATGTCTGTTACCTCAAATTTAAGGTCTGGAAGAACAATTCCCACTCTGTCAAACCATCTTTTCAAGCTTTCTTTATCATGGCGTGTACCACCCAAGCAATTATCTCCTGCAAAAGTATGTTCTAATTCTTTATTAGACACTCCCTTTAAAACCTCGTCATAACGGTGCTCTGTTATAGATTTGAAGTTCTTCCTAACAATTCCCTTTATAATATGATGATAAGGGCTTAAATCTTGGGCAATTACCGAAGTTGCTGCAACGATAAATAATACTAACGATAATAATAATTTTTCCATTACTCTTTTTTAATTGATGAGTTCAAAATTACTAATAAGCTAAAATTCAAACAATGAACTTGGGTTAAGAAATACGTTTCCTTATTCTACTTAGTGCCTGTGGCGTTACTCCAATATAAGAGGCTATATACTTTAATGGAATAAATTG
>JAURKC010000025.1 GCA_030831945.1 Ferruginibacter sp. | reverse complement strand
TGGTCCACACCATCTCCTTTTCACTCTATATAACCTTAAGTGAATTTAAATCATCATTAAAGTCAAATCTTAACGAAATAATGCACCTGTAATGGCGTTTTAAGATGATATAGAATCTTTATTTGTGTGCTTAATTTGATGAGCATTCAATATTTAATTTTTTTTATGGAAACCCCTCCTGAAAAAAATGTAATTCAATAAGCTAGCTTAAATACCTCCTACACTAGGATTTTTATTGAGAATCAGTTTAAAACACCCTAAAAATAGCCTGATATTTAAAAAAATCATAACTTTAGCGCTCATAAAGTACCCTACATGTTTACACGCCTAAAAATTGTACCCCGCTGGATAATTTTTTTACTGGATCTGATTTTTTGTGCATTCTCCCTTTTTATAGCCTATATAATTAGTTTTAATTTTGAGCTGAACCTCCTTGAAATAAAAGAGATGATTGCCAATTCAATCATCTTTCTATTGGTAAACTCAGTCACATTTTATCTTCTTAAAACTTATTCCGGCATAATCCGCTATACAAGTGCTCAGGATATGCTCCATGTTTTATTAGCTATTTCGTTGAGTAATATCAGTTTTTTTCTGATAAAATTGCTAATGTACAATTTCGGCAGTCCCATTGCTATTAATTCCTCCGTTTTAGTGATCAATGGCCTTTGCTGTTTTTTGATACTGATTACCTACCGGGTGATGGTCAAAAATTTCTTCTTGTACATTAAAAATATCAATACTGAAAAAAGAAGAGTAATCATCTATGGGGCAGGTGAGGTGGGTATTGCAGCTAAAAGAACACTAGAGCACGACCCTAAAGTATCCATGCAATTGGTTGCTTTTATCGATGATGACGAACGCAAGGTGAACAAAGTAATTGATGGAATAAAAATTTATGCAGCAAGCGAATTAGAATGGCTAATCACAGGTGATCATATTGACGATATCATCATAGCTAGTATGGGCATTCCTCCTGAAAAAAAGGAAATGGTAGTAGATCTTTGCCTACAACGAAATATTAAAGTGCTAACGCTGCCGCCAATAGAAACCTGGATCAATGGGCAGATTAGTTCAAAACAAATTAAGGAAATCAACATCGAGGACCTATTGGAAAGATTACCCATTCAAATAAATAATGAGGCAATCAATCAACAGTTGATTGGCAAAAGAATATTGGTAACCGGTGCAGCTGGTTCTATTGGCAGCGAAATTGTTAGACAGCTGATTAAGTTTTTTCCTCAAATGATTATCCTCTGCGATCAGGCAGAAACTCCTTTATATGAAATACACATGGAGTTAATGGAAGCAAACCCCAACCGCACTTTTCATGCATTTATTGGTGATGTGAGAGATGATGCTCGGATGGAACAACTTTTCAAATCCTTTAAGCCCCATTATGTATACCACGCTGCTGCTTACAAGCATGTTCCCCTGATGGAACATAGTCCTGCCGAGGGAGTAAGAACCAATGTGTTGGGTACAAAAATTATTGCCGACCTAGCGGTTAAATACGGAGTTGAAAAATTTGTAATGATCTCCACCGATAAGGCAGTAAATCCTACCAATGTGATGGGTGCTACCAAGCGTATTGCTGAGATTTATGTTCAATCTCTTTTTCATTACCAACATCAAAAAAATCTTCAAAATTTTAGTGACTCATCTACCACTCAACAAGAAATATTGGGGACTAAATTTGTTACTACCCGCTTCGGAAATGTATTAGGTTCAAGTGGCTCGGTAATTCCGCGCTTTAAAGCTCAAATTGAGAGAGGTGGTCCAATTACGGTGACTCATCCTGAAATCACTCGTTTTTTTATGACTATCCCCGAGGCTTGCCGCTTGGTATTAGAGGCGGGCTCAATGGGTAAAGGAGGAGAGATTTTTATTTTTGATATGGGAAAAAGTGTTCGCATTGTTGAGTTGGCTAAAAAAATGATTCGCCTTTCTGGACTAATACCCAATCAGGATATTGCTATCGAATTTAGCGGTTTGCGTCCTGGCGAAAAATTGTACGAAGAGTTGTTGAATGACAAAGAATTAGCAGTGCCTACTCACCACGAAAAAATAATGGTAGCGAAAGTACGAGAGTATGCATTTATGAAAGTGAAAGAGATGATTGATGAATTGATTCACTTAAGCAGTGGTTTCAATGATCGTCAGGTGGTTATTAAAATGAAGCAGTTGGTGCCGGAGTTTAAAAGTAATAACTCTATTTACGAGGAGCTAGACAATAGCCAAAATGGAAAGCTGAATGTGAAGCAAGATGGGAAGTTGGTTGATAAGGATCCTGCGGAGCGGTTGTATTAATTCAATTTCTTTCAAATAGTTGGGTAAGAATAAATTGGATTTATTTTAATTGATTAGCAATAATTATTCTCTATTTACATTTCACCATTCACCATTCACCATTCACCATTCACCATTGCCCATTGACCCCAATCATTTACCTTTGTAATATCAATACAGCAAGTGAACCGTAAGAATGACCCGAAAACTACTTCTATTTCTATTCATAGCCTCCACCTACTCGATTGGCGCCTTCGCCCAATCAGTAGCCTTGGGATCTATTCGCTTAGAAGAATCTACGAGAGATTTTCAATTGCTCGGTAAAATACCTGCTGATTATTCTTTTAATAACCGACCTTTTCATGCTTCTAAATCAATACCCATCGATTCTATTTATCGTTGGATGGATAGCAGCTTTTTTGATCAACAAAAATTGCATCATCATATCGTAAAAAAGAAATGGGCTTCCCTTCAAATTTTACCGATTGATTTACTGCAACAATACAATTCGAATACCCCTTACGGTTATAACAATGGTAGTCTGCCGAAAGCAAGTGGATATCAGCAAATAGCTCGTGCCGGGATATTCGCTTCCGCTGGACCTTTGCAAATTCAGCTGCAGCCAGAGTGGGTATATGCTCAAAATAGTAATTACCCTATTACTGGTGAATATGGTAGTGCTAATATTGGTCCTCAAAGTCTACAATATCTTGGTCAATCGAGTATAAGCTTAAATTTAAATGCCTTATCGGTGGGTGTTTCTACCCAAAACCATTGGTATGGACCAGGTATCAACAATAGTTTACTGATGAGCTACAATGCGCCTGGTTTTGCTCATTTTTATTTTGGTACCCATCGTCCATTGAGAACTGCAATTGGTTCTTTTGAATGGTCTTTGCTGGCAGGTAGATTATCTGAAGACTCTACCTTTGCCTATGAAAATAGCAATTTGCATCGCTATGCTTATCCTCAAAGAACCATGTATTATAATGGGATGGTTTTTTCTTATCACCCAAAATGGTTGAATGGTTTACATGTTGGATTTTCAAGGGCTTTTGTGGTGCCCGAACCTAGTTTAGAGACTGCAGCCTATGATAACAGCAGTTTCACAGATAAATACCTTCCAGTATTTACCGTTGTACAAAAGCAAAATATCCTATTGGTAGAAGATCAAAAAGCGAGGGATCAACAGATATCTTTGTTTATGAGATGGGTATTGCCACAGGAACATATGGAGTGGTATGGAGAATATGGATGGAATGACCATAGTCTGAATATAAGAGACTTTTATATGGGGCCTGCTCACTCTTCCGCTTATTTGGTGGGGATGAAAAAAATAGTACCCATGAAAAAGGAAAGTTATTTTAGCTTTCAGGCGGAATATATGCGCACAGAGCAATTGCCAGAATATATGGTTAGAGATGCAGGAAATTGGAACCGACATGGATCATTGCAGTCTTTTACCCAATTCAATCAGCTGTTGGGTTCAGCTATTGGCCCTGGAAATAATGTATTTAACTTAATTTGCAGTTGGAATAAAGGCTGGAAAAGATATTTATTTGGTTTAGAAAAACTGCAGCAAGACCCATTGTACTATTCTGCTAAGTGGACTCAAATGGTGATTACTGCTGGCACCGATTACAATTATAAGCATTGGGTGCTGCAGACCCAGTTGAAGTGGGTGAAAGAAAAAAATTACGGATGGCAGCAAGATAACTTACAGACTAATATTTTTGCAACTGTAGGAATTAAATATTTTTTATAAATTGATAGCTATGCGCTGTGCGAATAAATTGTTGGTGTTTTTATTGATACTGGTCTCATTTATTGAGAACACCACTGCGCAATCTGTCACCGACCAGCAACAAGTATTGTATTTGCGTCGCTTGCAATTAGATGGTAAGTTTAATAGTGAGTTTAGCTTTCAACAAAGAGCTTTTTTTAATTCTAGTGTTGACCTTCCTGAGATTGTTCAGCAGTTTTCATTCGGAGATAAAATAGCAGTAAAAGGATTGGATTCCAACCAATATCAATTACGTATTTTACCTATTCAAAAATTAGATGTATACAATACGCATCATATTGTTACCATCAATGATGGCTCTTTAACTCCAAATGTTGGTTATCAAACCCAGATTAGTGGGGGAGTATTTTTGTCTCATAAAAAATGGTCGCTACAGTTTCGTCCTGCTTTTCAGTTTGCTGAAAATAGACCTTATCAGACATTCTATACCAATCATGCGGATATGACTTGGCAAGATTATTATCAATGGATCAATCGAATTGATATGCCTGAACGATTTGGTAATAATCCTGTGAATCAGGTTTTGATGGGTCAATCTGCTATCAGATACAATCTTAGATCTTCTAGCATCGGTATTTCAACGGAGAATATTTGGTGGGGGCCAGGCTATAATCAATCCTTACTGATGACCAATAATGCAGCTGGTTTTCCGCATCTTACTTATCAAAGTTTACGACCGCTTCGAACTAGATTCGGTTCAGTAGAATGGCAATTGATTTCTGGAAAATTGAAAAATTCTGGTGTCGAGCCAATAGAACCTAGAAGGGTTTATGATACGCACTTTTTATATGAACCAAAAAATAATGACAATCGTTTTATAAGTGGAATGATGTTGAGCCTGCAGCCATCTTTTTTAAAAGGCTTGCATATTGGATTTGCTAAAATGGCTTATTTGTATCAGGCAGATGCTAATTCACCGCTTGACTATTTACCCTTATTTGGTTTTTTCGGAATTAAAACTACCGCTGCAGAAAAAGCGAATCGTAAACAAATGTTAGGAAGTATATTTTTACGCTATCAAATGGAAAAAGAAAAAGCGGAAATATATGCAGAGTTTGGAAGAAATGATAAACCAATGGTGCCATTGTTTTTTATGGATGAACTAACAGTACCCACCGCTTTCGTTGCGGGCTTTAGAAAACTATTTCCTTTAAGGGCGCATCGTTCCAATATAGAACTTGGCTTAGAGTTTACACAGTTAAGTTTAAACAGAGCTAGCTTAATCAATGATGTAAAAAGTTGGTACCTAGGTAATTTTGTTAGGCAGGGATATACCAATAATGGAAAAGTAATTGGTTCAGGTATTGGTCCTGGTGGCAATAGTCAATTGATGGAAATAGCTTGGAATAATGGCATCAATAGAATTGCGCTTCAGGTAGAGCGCCGGATACACAACAATGATTTTTATTATTACACCTTTGACCGCATTAAAGATTTTAGACGTCACTGGGTAGATGCTATATGTAATATTAAAGTAGATAGACAATATAAAAACTTTCTATTTGGAGGAGGATTAACGATGGTGAGAAGCCTTAATTACCAATGGTGGTATATGGAATATGAGGATTTTACACCAGACGGCTCCAACTACTTTAAAAATGGTTTAGATTATATCACCTTCCAAGGCCAGATCTATTGTAATTATCGTTTAGATTTTAGAAGAAAAACAGCTAGAAAATAATTTTAAAAATCAGCGTTTATCATCGGACATACGAAAAGTTAATTCTCCGGCAATCTTTGATTAGGCTAGCTTTCTTTTGTTAAATAAAAACAGTGCAATTATACCTCCAAAGGATCCGCCCCAAAAAATTGCCCAATACCATTTCAATTCATTTTTTATAGGCAGCTTAGTCTCATCTACTACAATAATGGAAGGAGTTTCTTGAATTAAGGAGGTTTTAGCTACTTCTAAATTTTTCAATAATTCACCATAGACAATATTTGCAACTGTTTTGTCTTTAGATTTAATTTCTGCGCTGGCATTTGATTCAGCCATCGCCTGATTGGCATCAATCATAATATCTAAATTTGAATAAGCAGAGGCGAATGTTTTTTCATTCACCATTTTACCCAAACTATCTACTCTTTTCTGTAATCTTTCTAAATTTTTTCTTAGTCTACCTGTTTTACCATCAATATAAAAATTGGAGGTAGTACTTAGAATCTTCTGACTGATTAACTTACTTAATAATTCATTTCTTGTTTCTAACTGGATAGTATAAAATCCTAATTTTTTGTCTGGTTTGCTTACTGCCAATTCTTTTTCTACAATCCTTTTCATCATCACTTGTATAAGACTATCTTCTATCCTGGTATAATTTGTTTTGCCAACAGCAAAGGATACTTCATATCCCACATACTTACTCTTCTTCCATTTTTCTTTCCACTTCATTACATCGGCATATTTATCTGCCAAACTATAGCTACTATCTTTTCCAGCTTCAGGAAAAGAGCTATTCATCATTGCCTTTTGAAGCAATTGTTTACTCTTGGATAATTCCAATACATTATCACCTCCTAGCACTCCATTTCCTCCTGTAAGCGATCCTACATCTAATCCAAATTGACCGGCTACCATCGACATTAAAGAGCTTCCACCTGCTTTGCTATCTTCTACAAAGAAATTAATTTCAGCTTGGTAGGTCACCGGTTTTAAGTAAGCTACCAGCAATCCTAATAATCCTCCTAAGAGGCCAACCCCAACAATTTTTATAAAATTTTCTTTGGCCGATTGCAATAATGATTGTACAAAATTGACAATAGGCAACCTGAAAGTATAGGGTGTTTCTTCTTGACTTAAAGCTTGATTATTTTCTTTATTAGAAATCATTTTTCTACTTTTTTAATAATACAATTAAACTGATCAATGCAGTCAAAGAAGTTAGAATAGCTGAGACATTATTGGTGGAAATTAATTTAGCCATGCTGCTCTCTACTGCCGGCACTACTATCTTTGATCCAGGTTTGATAGTGGGGTAGGAACGAAAGAATAAAAACCGTCTTGTTTTTTTATTTAATCCATTGGCATATTGAACGTATGATTTTTTAAGGGAGGCCTTGTCGGTGATTCCACCAGCGGCTAAAATATAATACTTCAATTTATTAGAGCTATAGAGTACAAACTGTTGATTAGATACTGCACCAGTCACTTCAACCAACGGCTCTGTTTTCGGAATATACAAACTATCATTTGCTGAAATGCGATATGTGTTTTCACCAAAATTTAAGCCTACTAAAATTCCTGATCTGTAAATTTTTATTTGTGCCATATTTCCAAAAGGAGTAAGGCCGCCCGCTCTTTTTAAAATGTCCATAGCAGTCTCTTCTCTATGTTCAATCGGGTACCTTCCTGGATAAAGTACTTCCCCAGCAATTTTTACATTACCTATAGATTGGTTATTTAAAAAAGAGGTCACTATAATTTTGTCTTTTGCACTCAGACTAAAATTAGCATTATTGCTTTTTAGATTGGGGGCAACCGTTAGGGTGTATTCATCTAATACTTTGTTAGCAATGGTGTCTGCGGTATTTTTTGGATGCCTAAGCACAATTATTTTCTTAAAGTCTGCGTTGTTAGTTAATCCACCAGCTAACAGCAAGGCATCTTCAATTTTCATCCCTTCCCTAAATTCATAGACTCCAGGATTTTTTACAGCGCCTTCAATTTCAACCATCAAAGATTCACGCAAACTCTCTGCAGTAGGAATAAAAACTGAATCATTTTTGGTAAGCAGAATATCTAATTCATTTCTTTTTTGTAATTCCGTGAGATCGAAACTGATTAATTGTTTTTCGAAACTAGTATTAATCCGGTTGATATATCCTCTGGTTAAAAAAGCGGTTTCTTTAATGCCTCCAGCTTTTTCAATCAACTTTTTTAAACTCAGTTCATTGGTCAATTCATAGTTGCCTGGCATTACTACAGCACCATTGATGTAGACTTTGTTAGCATAGGTCTCATTAATTTTATCTACCTGAATGGAGTCTCCATTTTGCGGAAGGTAACTCACAAAATCAGTCTTGCTAATATCGCGCATGGTTCTTTGCTCAGTACCTAGTTGAAATATTTTTACTCGCTCTTTATAAGCTGTATCACCAAATCCACCTGCCATAGTCAGCAAATTAGCAAGTACATCGCTTTGCATTAGTTCGTAAATAGCGGGTCTTTTTACAGCTCCTGCTAAATAGACATGCTTTTGATAAAATGGAAAATAAATTACATCCTGATCTTCTAATCGAATATCGTTTTCAAAACTACCTTGCAATAGAAATTGATAAAAATCAATCGTTGCAATCTTCTTGTTGTTTCTTATCAGTTGAATATTGCGTAAAGTACCTTTCTCTGTTGGCCCTCCTGTTAAATACAACAAATTAAATATGGTAGAAATCCCCGGTATTTGATAGTTACCCGGACGGTAAGCTTCTCCAGCTACAGATACTCTGATAGTTCTGTATTTGCTGAGTAAAACAGTTAAATTGGTTCTACCCGTTCTTAAATTCGGATAGACCAATTGCATTTTTCTGATGATCTGATTTTTTGCAGCTTCAATTGTTAACCCACTTAAGGTAACGATACCTGCGTATTTGATATTGATAAAACCGTCCGCATTTATTTTTAGCAATTGCGTACTTTCATTAACGCCTGTTAAAATCAATTGTAATTGATCATCTGGCCCTAAAATATAATTCTGCGGTGCGGCTAATTTAATATTTGGAGTAAAGGTGTTTTTAGGATTAGAGAAAAAACGCATTCCGAAGATGGGTGAATTTTTTCTAAGGGGCATCTGTTTGATCATACTCGTATCAGATCCCATTGCATTTAAGTCTTCTGCCTCTTCTTCCAAATCAGATTCACTGGTCTCTTCTACTTTTTTGTCAAATCTTTTTTTGAGTTGTAGGTATTGTCCGCCATTCACACCCATCTGGGTAAATAATTTGAGAATTTCTGACTCAGGCATCCCCATGCTATTGGCATTACGCCATAGTTGAAACAATTGCGATTCGCCAACAGTATTAATATTGAAACTTGCCGAATTGCTTGGTTTTTTAAATTGGGCCATACTAACGTTAACGCTTAGTAGCAATATAAATAGATAGAATAAGTGTTTTCGCATAATGAGTTCCTTTAAAAAAAAGTGAAATTAAACTTTAATTGTCTTTTACCATCCTAAATTAAAGCCAATTTGGGTTTGTTGAGTCATGAAAGAAGGGGTATTAGCATAAAATGACTGATGTCTAATGGCATAATTTGCCATTAAATAAACATGGTGGATCATTTCATAACGAGCTTGGATAAAAAATTCAGCCGATTTCCACTGTTGATCATATAAAAATGCGGGTTGTGGCTCGGCAAAATACTGCTGATTTAATGTACCCGATCCACCCTTTCTAATCCATTCTCCTCGGCCGTTGATTAAGAGTCTAGGCTTCGGTTTATAAGTAAAGAAAACGGTACATCTGTCAAAATTATTCCCCATCCAGTCGCCTAGATTATATTTTGCATGGGTATACCTTTGGGCACCGATAAAATTTTCATACACGAAAGGATTTACTCGGGTATATTCTACTCCCACACTTGCATTGTTAAAAGGGAAATCCTGCTTTTCAATACCCAATGTATAGCCAAGTTGATTCCTTCTTTTATTTCGATCGAAAATCTTGCTTATCCTTAACTCATCTATAAATAAGGTTCCATATAAATGAGCCCTAGGCACCAAATTACGTACGCTGATTTGTCCAAAAATTTGACTGTTGGCACTCGCTTGATTGTTATCACCCATGCTATTGTAATTATCCAGCGCCTTAAAGTACATCAAAGGAATAAGGTAAGGTGCATAAAGCTGGCCATTATAAATAACCGATTCTCCCAAGCTTACACTAAATCCTTTACCTGGAATTACCTGTATGGAATGGATGACCATAAACTTAGGCATGTAAAAATGTTGCATACCTCCATAAATCGTATTGCCTAAATAATTGGATCTTGAACTATCAATTACATTCGATTGTAACCAAGTATGGGCATAGTTAAAATGTAACCAAGAAATAGGATGAAGGTCTAGGCGAACATAAGGATAAGAAGGCGATTTGTCCGACAGCACAATGCGCCCATGATTGCCATATCCAAAAGTGAGTTGATCCTGCCCAACTGAAATGCTGCCGCATTTAAATTGATAGCCTATCGCTCCTTTAAAATTGCTGTAATTTAATGAAGTGTTAAGGGCGTTATCTTTTCTAACCATTCCTGGTTCGGCATTACCTGTTTTATCAAAATCAATTCCTCTGCCTGTCTCAGTGATATCTCTCCAATTAAATTGAAAGGAGAGGCGTTTACCAGCAAAACCTTTTACATCAATCCCTGAACCATATTGAGTGACTGTCTCATGCGTACCTTCAATAAATTTAGCGCCTGATATCGGATCCATTTGTAGGTAAAATTTATTATTTCCTACCGTAGCACCGCGTAAACGTTGATTAAAATCTTTTTTTAAAATCCTTAATCGCTGATTAGTTGAATCAATATAGTTTAATGGACTTTGGAATTCTCTCCAATAAAAATCCAATTCTTTTTTTTCTAAAACAGAAAGTTGAGATGACTTTTTTCGCAAAGAATCTAAGCAGCTAATAATTTGCTGGTGGCTGATGGGTTGTACCACATCATTCAATTCAATGATTCCCTTGTCAGCCATTCTATCTAAAAAAGGATAGATCATAGACCGGTTGTCTTCCCAAATAATTTGAGCAGTCAAATTTTGTTGTATCACCAATGTGACAATAAAAAGTATCAGCAGATTTTTAATACGCATGTTTGTCCACTTTAAAAACATTAACAATGGTTTGCAGTACTATTTGAATATCGAGCCAAAAATTCCATTGATGAACATAGTAAAGATCATAATTTACTCTGGCTTGCATATGTTCAATGTCGGGGGTTTCTCCTCTTGCCCCATTTACCTGCGCCCAACCGGTTAATCCTGGTTTAACCTGGTGACGTAATCTGTAGCTCTCAATTTTTTCACTATACTCTAAATTTTGCGGCGTTACATGCGGCCTTGGCCCTACCACCGACATATTATCAATCAGTACATTCCAAAACTGAGGCGTTTCATCAATACTCAGACTTCTAAGCCACTTGCCAACAGAAGTTACGCGAGGATCATTTTTGGTGGCTTGCACAAATTCACTTTCTCCGGCCTTTTGATGATACATTGTTCTGAATTTATAGCAATTCATTTTCTTATTATTGATACCCCATCTTTCTTGTTTAAAAAATACAGGCCCCTTGGAATTTAATTTAATCAATATGGCCAATAAGGGAAATAACCAAGATCCAATAAGTAGTAAAAACAAGGAACTAAAAATAATATCGAAGGCTCTTTTTAAAAATTTATTTTCCGATTTATCCAAAGGCAATGCTCTTAAGTTAATCACTGGAATCAAACCAATCTGATTGATCTCAAAAGAAGTAGATGTGTATTGGTAATAGTTCGGTACAATGAAAGTCTTGATACCATGGGCATCACAGGTTTCTAAGAAATAACGGATCAGTGACTCACTGATGGAAGGTAAAGCCACAATCACTTTTTCTATCTGATGTTTTTTTAAAACTTCAGCCAGTTCATCGGGATGTCCTAAATAATTAACCTCAGCAATTTTCCTATCTTCTTCACTTAAATATCCGATGCAATTGTATCCGTAAAAAAAATTCGCTTTAATGGTCTGGTTTAACTTTTCTGTACTTTCTGCGGAGCCTACAATCAATAACTTTTGCAACATCGAACTATCATGTAAGTAGTCGTAATGGATTTTTTTTCTGATCAAGTATTTGATAGAAAGCTGAATCAATCCAAAAACGATCTGCAAGTAAATCAGAAAAATGAGCGGAAGAGCTATTTTTTTATTGTAAGCGTATAAGAAGGCAGCGATTAAAACAAACTGAATGGTGAGTGTATTAAAAACATATACAATTTCTTCAACATATTTGTTAGAAATCCTATCCTTGTAAAGTTTGGTATTAGATGCCGCAATAAACCAGGAAAAAAGCAGGACGGCTAATAAAAGAATAGCATTAGTTATGGGTGTTTCTAGTAATCCAAAAGGGAAAACTTGCACCATCTCAAAAGATAATACCAATAAAAACGCATCAATGATTCTTCGTTTTTCGTGCAGTCGGAGAATGATTCTTTGGTTCATTAGGGTTGATGGTTCAAGAATTTGCAATTTAATCAATTTATCCCAGCTATAACGGCACCTGCCCTTTTAATTTGAAGGCTTAGATTTAGTACATAAAGGGGTAAAAAAGCTCCTTTTAAGGCGAATTTTAGAGAAATAAATTGCAGGGCTCATTGATGGGTAAAATAAAGTCCAACAAAATAGCTAAGCCTCTAAAAATGGAAGAAATCCATTTTTCTTTAAAATCTCATTAATTTTGAGATTAAGCATAATTTAATTCAAGCTCCCAACCCATGATTAATTTCGACGCCTTAGAAAATAATTTAGATACCCTAAGGACTCAATATCTTTCCGCCCAACCCTTTCCTCATTTGGTAATTGATGGTTTTTGTGAGGAAGAAAAATTAAATAGGGCTTACGCCGCCATTCCTGAACTAGATAATAAAAGTAGAGACTACGCTTTTGCCAATAATAAATTTGAGAAGTCTAATTATAAAGTCATTGCCCCAGAATTAAACGAACTCTATGAAGATTTATCATCTGATCGATTCAATAAAATTCTCTCTCATATTGTCGCAAAAAAAGTATTCGTTGATCCAAAAAATCATGGCGGCGGATTGCATCAAGGAAAAAAGAATAGTTTCCTTGATATGCATTTAGATTTTAATTATCACCCTGTTCATAAGGATTGGTATAGAGAATTGAATATTTTACTTTATCTAAATAAAGATTGGAAAAAAGAGTATAAAGGGGAACTGGCTATAAAAGATTTAAGAACAGATGATCAACTTGAAATAGATGTTCCCTTTAACAGATTGATTATTCAACAGTGCGCTCCTTATGCACTTCATGGCTATGACATGACTAATTTCCCTGAAGGGAAATTCAGGACATCCATTGCAACCTACGCTTATCAAATTCATAAAAGGCATCTTGAAAAACCAAGAACCACCGATTGGTTTCCAAAAGACGATGCTTCCTTTTTGAAAAAGCAGTTAGCTAAAAACTATAATTTTCTAGTGCAAACGAAGAACAAATTATTCGGAAGTAACACTGCTAAGAATCAGTAATTTCTGTAAACACTTGCATAATCTCATTGGCAGAATTTTTCCAGTCATAAAGGCTGATTACAGACTGTTGCTTTTCAATGATTCGTTTTCTTTCTGATTCATTATTTAAAAGCAAACTCATCTGAGTCGCCATTTCTGTGGTATTTAATGGATCAAAATAAATAGCACCTTCTTTACAAATCTCAGGTAAACAAGTATTGTTGGCAGCAATCACAGGCAGTTGAAAAGCCATTGCTTCAAGTGCAGGCAAACCAAAGCCCTCATTAAAGGAGGGGAAAACATAAGCCAATGCATTTTTGTAAAGATCTATTAAATCCTCATTACTGATATAGCCGGTTAAGATGACATTGCTCTTTAATCCATATTTTTCAATAGCCTCTTTGATGGGAGTGCTGTCATCACTAAAAACGGATCCTCCTGCTTGGCCAGCAAGAATTAAATAAATGGATTGTGTTGGATTTGATTTTTTGACTAATTGAAATGCTTCAATTAATCGAACTAGATTTTTGTGTTTATTAAATGCGCCCACATGTAAAAAGTAGGGATCTCCATTTAATTCTTTGAGTAAACCGTTTTCTTGTCCTTGTGTTTTTTCTTCTAATTTTTTCCCTGCTTCATACACTACAGTAAAACGATCTTTCGGCAGTTGAAGATATTTTGAAATAGTACTGAGCGAGTAATTAGAAGGCACAATAATTCGATTTGATTTTTTTGCTCCTCTCACAGCAATGAGGTGAAATAGACGTAGCCATATTTTATTGTAATGAGCAGGGTATTCCCAAAAAAAAGCATCGTGAAATACCACTACCGTTTTAAATCCTAACCTGACTAGCGGAAGAAAATAATCTGTACAAAAAACGATATCACAACCCTTTAAAGAAGCCTTTACCGGCAATACTAGTTGCTTCCAAGTAAAGAATAAAATATGTTCTAAAAATTTATGAAAATAAGTCCTTCCTTTTGTTACTGGAAAAGGATCGTGTAAATAAACAAATCGAACAGTGGTAGAAGGTGTCTGCTTAAATTGTTCTGTTAATTCATACAAATAGGTTTTGGTGCCAGTGGTAGCTTTTAGTAAGTCCCTGCAATCAACTCCTATTGTAATTATTTTTTTCATTGCAATTTATACTGCTATTGATTCAAATGCTGCAGCAATGTTAGTTTCAAAGTTTTCGAAAGAATAAAGATTTTGAAATCTTTGGTACCCTGCTAACCCCATTTCATTTCTTAAGCTTTCATTTTGAGCAAGCGCAAGGATATGCGCTGCCACCGTTGCTGGATCTTGTAAAGGTACTAAATAGCCAGTAAGCCCATGCACTACTGATTCACAAGCACCGCCCTGTTGAGTTGCCACCACTGGTTTTTGTGCAGCCATCGCCTCTAAAATTACTGTTGGAAAGGGATCAGGCTTAATGGAAGGAAGTACAAAAATATCGAGCGCATTCATGATCGAAGCAATGTCGGTTCTATATCCTAGATCGGTGACAACCGCTTCAATTCCCAATCGTTTTTTTTGTGCTGATAATTCGTCGTATAAATATTCATAGCCTTTGTAGGCATCACCCACCATTACAAAATGACAATTATGCGGATGCTTATTTATTTCGGCCACAATCTCTAAAAAATATTCCTGCCCCTTATAAAGATTTACGCGACCAATCATGCCCACTAATATTTTTTGTGAAGGCAGGCCTAATGAGGCCCCCAATTCAGTTGCTTGATTACTCAAATTAGGAAAATCAATTCCATTGTAAACTAACACTAGTTTATCTACACTAATCTTGCTACTCCAATTGTCATAGACTGCTTTTGATACCGCAATTACTTTACTACTACAGCGGTTGATTAGCCAGCCAAAAAATCGATGTTGAAAACCATTTTCAGGTAAAATTTCGTGAAGATGCCATACATTTTTTATACCTAATAATTTGGATGCAATGCCGCCAATCACTACGGGGATTGCATTGGTATAAATCAGATTAATCTTTTGCTCTTTACATATTTTTTTAATTATAAAAAATGCAGTGATTAATACCCTTATTCTATTGACTAGACCAAGTACAGAAAAGTATTTTTTTCTTAAAACGCCTAGTCTTACAATACTTGATGGAATACCCACATTATTGAGCGCTTGCACTAAGGGGCCCTCTTCGGAAAGTAGCACCTGCACTTGGTGTCCGTTCTTTTTTAATTTGTGAGCAGTTTGAAAACAAATCCTTGATGCCCCATAAATATCTGATGCCCCATTCACTATTAAAATATTCATTCTTGAGGGTATTGATACATTGATTGGATATACTTTATTTTAAGTTCACCACTGAATTACAACTTGGTGTTTTTAGCTACTTCCAAAAATAATTGATGGTAACTGTTGGTAATTTTATTCCAGGTATAATTTTGTTCAGCAATACTTTTCATTTCATTGCCGATCGTTTTTAAATCTACTTGATTTAAATTATTTAATAATTCTACTAGGCTGGTGAAATCGGTAAAATATACCGCCTTATCTTGAGTTACACTTTCATTGTAAGCAGAGGCATAAGCGGCAATAGGAAGGCCTAGATACATCGCTTCTACTAAAGATGGATTTGTACCACCAGCAGTATGTCCATGCAAATAAATCATACAGTTACTCCTTAATTTATTTAATGCAGTAGGCTCATAAATGGCATCTAACATATGCAAATGTGGAATGGATTGATATTTTTTTCTAATCTTTATTCCAAATGAAGAGCTATTCCAATTGCCTACTAGTACAAAAGGAATAGTAGTTTGAGCAAAACTAGCCAGCAGCAGTTCTATCTGGTTATCCGATTGAATTCGGCAAACACAAAATGCATAGGGTTGCTTTAGAAATGGATATTGTTCTTTATCTTTTTCAGTGATAGCTGCTGGAAAAGCTTGATCACCTCCATAGGCAATCAAAGCACTTGGTTTTTGATAATTACTTTCAATATAAGATTGTATGGCCTTATTATCCGCAACAATCAGTGGACTATTTCTCACCAATAATTTCTCTGAAATATGAATGACTTTTTTTGCTGGCAAAGCCCATTTGTCTCTCTTCCAATCCAAGCCACCAAAATTGAGTATTATTTTTTGTAGTTGTTTTTTTGATAAAAAGGGAAGAAGATATCCCGCACCAAGACCTAATAAGAGCACTACATCATTTTTTTTAACTGCTTCATAAACAGAAATCATATCATAAAGCATTCCAGCAAATCCATGTGAACTAAAAGGTATGTAACGAAGTTTGGCTTGACAAAAACTGGAAGGCCGATCGGGCTGATCAGTAGAGGAACAATAAATGGTCATTTCCATTTGGTCAGACAGATGTTCTGCTAAAAAGGTTGCCAAAGTTTCAAATCCACCATAATGATTTGGAACACCTTGTGTGCCAACAATTGCTATTTTCATGCGGATTAGACGTTTTGCTTCAAATTTTTACTGGATCCACTTTCTGAATCATCGAAATTAAAATCCCGGTCAGTAGCCAGGTTAAATAAACGATATAAGAATTGGCATCAAAGTTAGAAGTAAATAAAGGAAAAATGAATGCAATTTTTATTAGAAATAAACATAAGGCAAGCGTTTTTGCCTTCCCAGTTAGTAAAGGATACCAGTTCCAACTATATCTTATCACAAGAATATAGATAGTGATGTAAATAAATAATGAAATGATACCCGTCTGCACCCCTACAATAATGAATTGATTTTCACCACCAATATTTTCTTGTAACACTGAAGAAACTTTTCCTGATTCGCCTAATCCAATACCCATTGGATTGGATATAATAGTTTGCGTTCCTTCGATCCATTCTAATAGATGGCCAATGCTGGACGAATCGCTTAATTGAATGGTACTAATAATATAATCATATAGCGTTTTATCCTTCATCAAATAAAACAAATAAAGAATGGCGGCGACTATAAGTGAATAGATGACATATTGAATTTCTTTTCTTTTAGTGATTACGGCGTAACAATAAATTATAATTGCATAAGCGGCTAAGGATGCCCGTGAAATAGCGAAAATAACAGCAAATAGCGCGCTTATTGCTACTATCCATCCATACTTATTTAATCGTAGTGTATTTTTTTTATCCGTATACATGGCTAAAATCATAGCGGTAGTAACCAAAGTACTATTGGCAAGATCCAGCGGATTTGAAAAAAAACTTGCAAAACGCTTCACCCCATTGTCTCTTTCAAATGTCCAGCTTAATCCATAGTGCCCACTACTTGCTTCTCCATAAAATTCTTCGTTATATACCGAGTACCCAGAGAAAGTTTGAAAATGGGTATCGGTAATCACTTCATACAACTGGAAGCAGGCAGCAGCAATAGCCACTATGCCTACCCAATAAAAAATTTGACTGATATAAATTTTATCAATGTCAATGAGTCGGCCAGTGAAATAAATAACCGTAAAAAAAGACAAGCCTTTAAGCGCTAGTAATTTTTGCAGAATTGAAAAATGCCCAATAGGAATAAGGGTATAAAAAGAGGTGTATAGTAGAAATGCCAGCACCCAGTAATCAAGCGTGTGGAATATTAATCTCTTCCGGTAGTTCCAAATCAACATCAACAGCGTAGAAAGAATGAGCAACTCTTTCAGCGATTGTAAAACTGGAATCCAATCTTTTAATCGGTAAATGTATAAGATGGAAAAAGAGGTATTGTAAATTGGCAGGCCAATGATTACATAGATAAAAGCAGCTTCCCCTATTTTTTTGTAGATCCCCCAAATAGCAAGCAGAAAACTGATAATGTATATTAGGGGAAAAATCAGCAGCATGAGGTTGTTTTATTTCCAGAATTGGTACAAACCTTTCTCCAGCTCGTATTTCGGCCAAACGAATTGATTTCGCTTGGGTTGTTTTTGAGCCCATTCCCACATCGTTGCTAAGCCTTTCGGTAGTTCGGTAATATCTTTGTAACCCAATAGGATTTCTGATTTTTCGTGTGTTGAATAGGCCACATGTACTTCATGACGCTTGTCTAAAAACCGAATCTCAGAACCACCTACAATCTCTTGTAAAATACCTGCCGCACTTAAAATAGAATATTCTTTTTTGCTACCTAAATTAATAATTTGCTTAGAAGCTTGAGGAGCTTCAGCTGCATTCCATAAAGGTAAAAGACAATCATCGATGTAACTGAAAGAACGTTTCTGTGATCCATCTCCATAAATAGTAATGGGTTGACCATTAAGTTTTTGGTATATCCAAATGCCTAAAACATTTCTATAGCGGTCCCAAATATTTTGATTACAGCCATACACATTATGGGGTCGAATAATACACCAGTCTAATCCATGCTGCTCTCCAGCTACTTGCACATCCATTTCGCAGGCATATTTTGCAATACCATAAGGGTCTACCGGTTTAGGTAAATCATTTTCATTGAAAGGAGGTTTGCCTTCACCATAAACCGCCATACTCGAAGTAAATACAATTCGTTTTACATCATGCGTAATGCAGGCATTAATAACGTTAGCCGTAGCCACCACATTATTGGTGTAATTGTATCTGCGAATAAAAGGACTTAATCCTTCTGCCGCATAAGCCGAAAAGTGATATACATACTCTACTTGATGGGAAGAAAAAATACCGTTTAAATCATCCGAAGCTAAATCTGCTTTGTAAAAAATAACTCTTGAATCAATATGCTCCTCATATCCACCACTTAAATTGTCGATGCCGATTACTTTGTATTCAGGTTTGTTTTCCACTATCCATTTTGCTAGTCTAGAGCCTAGCAACCCTGCCACACCGGTAATAACTACTGATTTCATCGAAAATTTTTAGTTGGGTATTGATTTAAAGCCATGAGAAATGCCTCTAAGTAGTGATTTAAGCTTACCTATCCGCCTTCTGAGTGCAAAATAAAGCATATTGCTTAAATAATAGGAAAATAAAGTGAGAAATGTGGTGGGCCATTGATACCATTTGGTCCAAATTTTTAGGAACCAAATATGGTTGCGGCTATTGAGGTAGTGGACAAAAGGGCTAGCATAGCCTTCTTTTCCCTTTACCTTGGTTTTATTGGAGCTGCCAGCTATATGATAAATGACAGATTGTGGATGAAATAGCAATTGATAGCCCTTAGAACGAATTCTGAAGGAAAGATCGGCGTCTTCATAGTAGATAAAAAAGGCTTCATTCAGTAAACCCACCTCTTTTAAAATGGAAGTTTTGGTTAAAAAAGCACATCCAGTAATCCAATCTACCACTTGAAACTGACTCTGTAAAGCACCGGCCTTAAGCTGGTATCTTTTGGAATAAGGCCAGCCTAGCCAAGGCAAATAATATGAACCACCATTCCAGATTTTGGCTCTATCATGATTAAAGAAAATTTTAGGTTGGATAGCACCTACAGAAGGGTGACTTTCCATATACTCAACTAATTTGGATAAAAAATCAGGCTCAACAAAAACATCATTATTCAACATCATGGCATAAGGAAAATCATGTTGAATAGCATACTCAAAACCTCGGTTATTGCCCGCTGCAAAACCTTCATTAGTAGCAGAAGCAATCAGATTGATATGAGGAAAATTCGCTTTTAAAAGATTACCAGACCCATCCATCGATCCATTGTCTACTAAGATGATTTCAAAATTTGGATAATCGCATTGCTGAAGAGATTGAATACAATTAGAACTGTGATCGTAACTATTCCAATTTAATAAGATAATACCAACCTTAGGGTGCATGCAATGATTTTTTATTAGTAAAAACCAGGTAAATCAATAAACAAATGCTCTCAATAACTAAAGGATACCAACCTAAGGATTGATGATCTGTAAAGAGTACGAATAAAAACGAAATTAGGAAAGTTATGGTTAAAATGATCATTGAAATAATAAATAAGGTACGGTGTCTTTTTTCGAGCAATAAGGTTAATACATTATTGGCATTTAATGCCATCATTAGAGGAGCAAGACTAAACATCTTCACAAACATTTCGGTGGTAGGGTCGTCTTTTTTAGTGATCAGAAATACGATCCATTTTGCTCCAAAAAAAAGCACCAATGCTCCTGTTCCAAATAAAATACCATACATTTTTTGAAGCGTCTTTTTAAATTCAAACCATTGAATAGGCGATTGATAAAATAGTCTTGCAGCCTGAGGGTAAATTGCACTTGAAACAGAAGATATTAATTGCCTGAATACCCCTAACAATTTATCAATTAAAGCATACATCCCCAAGGTATTCGCTGACACGTAATTAGCCACAGTAAATAAAAACACCGACTGCTGCAGCGATACGGCAGTTCCATTGAACATGATATAAAAATTTTCCTTAGCTAAATGGATCAATGATTTTTTGGAAGGCATCATCAATTGAAGCGACTCCTTGCCATGAATGTAAAAGCAAATAAAAATATAATATACCACTACCGGAATCCCCAATAGCGCGTTAACCCAAGCAGCAGGCTGGCTTTGCAAGGGGATGAATAAAATTAAAAGCAATACAATGATTTTCACAGCTATATTTCCCCAGCTGATCCACTGAATTTTTTCTTTCCCAATTAAAAAATACAAAGGGTTAATAATCTCAGATAGTATTAATGGAATAGCGCCTATCCAAACCCAGATTGACATGTCGGGATGCAGAAATAGCATTAAGCCAATAACAGGAAGAAATATTGCCGAAGCTAAAAATCTAAAAATTAAAATTTTGTAAAAAAGCTTTGATAAAAAAACTTTGTCTTCTGTATTAGCTGCTACATCTTTGATGGCAGTCTGACTTGTTCCGTAGTTAGAAAAATTTGAAATAAAATTAGCAAAACTTGCTGCTAAAGCAACCTGACCAAAAGTAGCAATACCATATTTTCTGGTAATAATTGGAATGACTAATAGTTGAAGGGCAATACTGGCGGCTTGAAATATGCCTAGATTAAAAAAATTATGTAAGATGGGGGCAAACGACCAGCGTTTTAGCTGATTCATAATTAAAAATATTTGTAAGCAGTGATTTTCAAATCATCAATCGACCAGCTTTTTTCACAGACTGCTGCAAAGGGTTGCAATGCATCGCTAAGAGAAAGTTCAAATGTATCACTGGCGTGACCAAAACTTTGTACAATCTTATATAGTGAAGTCCCATTAGTAGAATCTTTCCATGCACATCGACCAGGAAGTTTAATATCTATTGCATTACTATAAGTTGGATTGTCAGCAGCTGGATACCAATGAGGATAGGATTGTTTGGAGGCTAACTGGTTAGCGAAAGTGGTCAAAAATCTAGTGTTGCCATCATACTTCATTACAAATAAATCGGGCACACCATTCGAAGCTTTTGTATTTCCCTGCCAACCATCATGGATGTATAAGTCAAATGAAATTTCAAGCACATTATGATCAGGAATTTTTCTTGTTTTAAATATAGCAGCATTGTTATTGAAAGGACCTAAAACTTTTGAGCCATTAAAATCAAAAATCTTGCTTGTGGTAACTGGGCCGTAGAAGTCGAAAATTTTTACCGTCTGCTGTCCCAAACGCTCGAAGTCATTTTCATATACCACGTCTGTTTTGGTTAGTTTTTTAGTACAGCCATTCAATACCACCAACATCATTAAAATTGGGAGTAGGTATAAAAAGGAAGGACTAAAAATAAATTTCCTCATATTACGGTTTAAAAAAAGTAAAATTAGCGAAAAATAGTTAACCTTGCATTGATTATCATTGAATTGAATTTGTATATGATCAAATTTGCAAGAGAAATTAAATACCGATTATTTAGCTATTTAGAAAGCCTACGTTATAGAGGGAAGGATAATCGGGAGACCTTTCAGAAAATCTATCAAAATAGACTTTGGGGAGATAGTGCACAGCAATTTTATTCAGGTCCAGGTTCTCATGATGTAAAAGTGGTAGATCCTTTTGTCAATAGTGTGCTTACTTTTTTGAAGTCATTACCTAATGCGCCCATTGTAATAGATCTTGGTTGCGGTGATTTTAATGTGGGGAGTAAGTTATTACCGGCTTGCCAATTATACATTGCTTGTGATGTAGTGCCTGAGTTAATAGAACATAACAAGGTCAAATTTGCCAATAATTCCATCGATTTCCGTTGTGTTGATATTGTCAAAGACGAATTGCCAAAAGGTGAAGTAGTCATCATTCGTCAGGTATTGCAACATTTGTCTAATGCCGATATCGCGCTAGTCTTACCTAAATTGGCTGCTTTTAAATACGTAATTATTACTGAGCATATACCCGTTGGCAACTTCGTTCCCAATCTAGACAAACCCTCTGGCCTAGGAATTAGAATGCACAATGGTTTAAAAAAAGATAGTGGTGTGGTCATCACTGAGCCGCCCTTTCATTTCAAAGCTGCGAATGTCCAAACCCTTCAAACTACCATTTGTGAAGATCAAAGTCAATTGGTAACCTGGCTGTTTAAGATTTGATGTATCGGAGATCAAATTCTAAATTGGTTTTATCGGTTTTGAAAGCGTCTAAACCTGAATTGAAAATAACAAATGAGCATAATACTCCCCTAAACTTCTAAACCCGAATTTAAAAGGACGAACCTCCCTAATACTCGCCTAAACTTCTAAACCCGGGTTAAAATGGACAAACAAGTATTACAAGCGTCTAAACTCGAATTGAAAATAACAAATGATTAAAATACTCCGCTAAACCCAAGTTAAAAAGAACAAATGAGTATAATATTCGCCTAAACCCCAGTTCACAAATACCCATCTTCATAAATCCAAGCTCCCAACTTTATTTAATTTAATCGCAAAGGATTGATATTTTTGCCCTAATATAAAGACAATAAAAATGCATTCTATTCTTGTTACCGGCGGTGCTGGATTTATAGGTTCTCATTTAACTAGGTTATTTGTAACTAAATATCCGCAATACAAAATTGTAAATATTGACAAGCTTACTTATGCGGGTAACCTTGAAAACTTACAAGATATTGAAGCTGCTCCCAACTACCAATTTGTAAAAGGAGATATTACCGACCTCCCTTTGCTTAAAAAATTATTTGAGGAACATCAGTTTTCAGCCGTATTGCATTGCGCTGCTGAAAGTCATGTGGATCGATCGATCACTGATCCTCTTGCATTTGTAACCACCAACGTAATGGGCACAGGCGCACTGTTGCAGACCGCTAAGGAATACTGGAAAAATGATTTTACTGATAAAATATTCTACCATATTTCAACAGATGAAGTATATGGCTCTTTGGGTACCGAAGGTTTTTTTACTGAAGAAACTCCCTACGATCCACGCAGTCCTTATTCTGCATCCAAAGCTTCTTCTGATCATTTGGTGCGGGCATTTTATCACACCTATCATTTGCCGGTAAAGATTTCTAACTGTAGCAATAACTATGGTCCTTATCATTTTCCAGAAAAATTAATTCCGCTTTGCATTCATAATATCATCAATAAAAAACCTTTACCAATCTACGGAAAGGGTGAAAATATAAGGGACTGGCTTTTTGTAGAAGATCATGTACGCGCTATTGATGTAATTTTTCACAATGGAAAAATTGGTGAGACCTACAATATTGGCGGCCATAATGAATGGACGAATATTGACCTGGTAAAAGAGTTGTGCAAACAAATGGATAAAAAATTGGGTCGCAAAGAAGGCGAATCGGCTGAGTTAATTACCTACGTTAAAGACCGTGCGGGCCATGACTTACGGTATGCCATAGACGCACTAAATTAAAAAATGAATTGGGTTGGCTACCTTCTCTACAGTTTGAAGAAGGTATCTCCAAAACCATTGATTGGTATCTTGCCAATTCAGAATGGCTGAAACGTGTTACTAGTGGCGACTATCAGGGGTATTATGCGGAGCAGTATGTTGCGCGTTAGTTTGGTTGTTCGAATTATGTAGGACCACCAATAATTATACTCGCCTAAACCCGAAATGAAAACAACAAAAAAGTATTATACTCGCCTAAACTCTAAATTATAAAAGCAATGAAAGGAATCATCCTCGCAGGCGGATCTGGAACAAGACTTTATCCCATCACGATGGGGATTAGTAAGCAGTTGATGCCGATATACGATAAGCCAATGATTTATTATCCGCTTAGCACATTGATGCTGGCGGGAATAAAGGAAATTTTAATCATCACTACACCGGATGACCAGTCGCAGTTCATGCGTTTATTGGGAGACGGATCCCAGTGGGGCTGCAGTTTTTCTTATGCAAAGCAAGAAGTCCCTAATGGTCTTGCGCAGGCCTTTGTGATAGGTGAAAAATTTATAGGCAATGATAGCGTGGCCTTGGTATTGGGAGATAATATTTTTTACGGAAGTGGCTTTAGTAAATTATTGCAGCAGTCTGCCAATCCTGATGGGGCGGTAATTTTCGCCTATCCAGTAAGTGATCCTGAGCGATATGGGGTAGTTGATTTTGATACTAATCGCAATGCACTCAGTATTGAAGAAAAACCGGCGCATCCTAAAAGTAATTTTGCAGTACCGGGCTTATATTTTTATGATAATGAGGTGGTGAATATTGCAAAAAATATTCCTCCGAGTCCGAGGGGTGAATATGAAATAACGGATGTGAATAGAATCTATTTAGAAAATAAAAAATTGAAAGTGGGTGTCTTGGATAGAGGCTTTGCTTGGTTGGATACTGGTACTTTCGAGTCGCTCAATGATGCGAGTGAATATGTGCGGGTGATAGAGAAAAGACAGGGTTTAAAAATTGGCTGTCCTGAGGAAATCGCTTGGCGAGTGGGATTCATTTCAAAGGATCAGTTGCAGGTGCTTGCAGAAAATTTGCGTAAAAGTGGCTACGGAGAATATTTGTTGCGGATTGCTAAGTAAACTGAGTTTTTTTACAATCAGTAGAAATAATATAATTACAGACCGGTCTAAGTGACCGGTTTTTTTATTGAAAAATCTTTGATCAAAGGCCATTTTTGAAGTAAAAACCATTTCTGTTACAAGTTTTTGCATTTTTTAGTGATAATTTTAAACAAATCCTGATCAATCTTGTAATACTATTAATAATTTAAGCTCAATGGACTTCTTTACGATTAAGGATCTTGAAAATATATCTGGAATTAAAGCGCATACGATTCGTATATGGGAACAGCGGTATGAATTTTTAAAGCCCAATCGAACAGATACCAATATTAGGTGCTATACCAATGAAGACTTAAAGAGGGTTTTAAATATTGCCTTACTCAATAAGTATGGTTTCAAGATTTCGCATATTGATAAGATGAACGAAGGGGAGAGAGAGGAAAAAATTCGTTCTCTAAGCGACCAAAAGGCCCAGTATGAAAGGGTGGTAAATGATTTGGTAAAGTATATGATTGATGTGAATGAAGGGATGGTGGAGAAAATATTGGAAGATCATATTCAACAAATTGGGGTTGAGCAAACGATTACCAAAGTGATTTTTCCATTCATGGAAAAAATTGGTATTCTTTGGGTGACTAATCATATCAACCCTGCTCAGGAACATTTGGTGAGTAATTTAATCAGACAAAAATTGATTGTTGGAATTGATAAAGTAGAGAGTGAGGTAAAGGTGAATAAGTCAGTCATACTTTTTTTACCAGAAGGTGAATTTCATGAATTGGGACTACTTTTTGTCTGTTATTTATTAAAAAGAAAGGGAATTTATCCTATTTATTTAGGAACTAATATGCCGCTTAAAGATGTGCAATACCTGGTAAACTTCAAGAAGCCAGATTATATATATTCCCATTTAACCTCAGTAGGGAAAAACTTTAGTTTAGATAAGTTTATTGCTGATATCACTAAACAAATTACTTCTACCCCCATTATTATTTCTGGTTTTTTGACCAGTGGCTATGAAAAGGAACTGCCCCAACAAATTCAATTGAAAAAAAGTCTGGGGGAAGTAATGGAATTTTTAGCAGGCTTATAATCGCCTTAACAACACCATTCCATATTTTAAAAAAAGACGAAAATTGACCAAAATATGGTCATTTTTCGTGAAAAACCCTTGTTTTTTGTCAAAAAATGGGCAAAAACCAGTATTTCTAATTTTTAATAAATCTGCATTTAGAGACTTAGATCACCTCTTTTGTTTAATTATTTAATAAAAAAAGTTAAACAAAAATTTGATGGCTTGGATCATTTTGTTTAATTTTAGGGTATTAATAATTAAACAATATTTTATGTCGACCGTCGAATTCAATGAGTTGTTATTGAATAACACTGAATTTTTAAAGCCTTTTGCAGTTACTTTAACCAGAGATAACGAAGTGGCAAAAGATCTTTTGCAAGAAACCATGTATCGTGCCCTCATCAATAAAGAAAAATACAATGTGGGTACCAATATCAAAGCATGGTTGTACACCATCATGCGTAATATTTTCATTAATAACTATCGCCGCAAATCCAAGCAAAGCACTATTTTTGATAACAGTCCGAATGATTTTTTATTGAATTATAATCAAGTCACCACTGCTAATTCAGCGGAAGGGTCATTGAAAATGAAGGATATGGAATTTGCTATTCATCGACTTCCTGAGATATTTCGTAATCCTTTTGTGCTTTATTTTGAAGGATATAAATATCATGAGATTGCAGATTTATTGACTGAACCTTTAGGTACAATAAAAAGCAGAATTCACTTTGCAAGAAAAATTTTGAGAGGACAACTCAGTAGATTTTAATTCAGTAAAAGAAAGAAGAGGTAATAATGGCTTTTTTTGCTATTTTTAGCAGAGTTGCTTTCTAAATTAAATGCCATTAAATTTTTAAATTATCTAATTTTCTGAAAAACTAATCTTCATTTCTTTTTTATAAATCTTGAAAAAAGTCGTCATTATAGGAAGCGGATTTGCAGGACTCTCTGCAGCATCATTCATGGCCAAGGCAGGTTGGGACGTAACTGTTTTAGAAAAAAACGCCACCACCGGAGGAAGAGCTAGATTATTATTGGCAGATGGATTTACATTTGATATGGGACCTAGTTGGTATTGGATGCCCGAAGTTTTCGAAAGATTTTTTAATTGCTTTGGTAAAAAAGTAAGTGATTATTACCAACTCGAAAGATTAAACCCATCCTACAGAGTTTACTGGCCCGATGACAGCATGGATATACCAGCTGACTATAACGAACTAAAATTATTGTTTGAAAAAACAGAACCGGGATCTGGTGTACTACTTGATAAATTTATGCAGGAAGCTGCATTTAAATATGAAGTGGGTATCAATAAATTAGTACACCAACCAGGACAATCTTTATTGGAATTTGCTGATTGGGAATTACTAAAAGGCGTTCTTAAGTTAGATGTTTTTAATTCTATCAAACAACATGTGGGTAAGCATTTCAAACACCCTAAATTAAGAGAGCTATTAGAATTTCCTGTATTGTTTTTAGGGGCTCTTCCACAAAATACTCCGGCCTTATACAGTCTGATGAATTATGCAGACATAAAATTAGGCACATGGTACCCAAAAGGCGGCATGTTTAAAATAGTGGAGGCTATGACCACTGTGGCAAAAGAATTAGGTGTCAAATTTTATTGCCATCATGATGTCACAGAAATTAAAATTGAAAATGGTGTTGCTACTAAAGTGCTAGCAAAAAAAATAGATGCAGAAACGGCTATTCAAACCTTTCATGCTGATGTAGTCATTGGAGGAGCAGATTATCATTTTGTTGAAACCAAACTCTTAGAACCTAAATACCAATCTTATTCTGAAAAATATTGGAACAAAAGAGTAATGGCTCCTAGTTCATTGCTTTACTATGTAGGCTTGAATAAAAAATTAAGTAACGTATTACATCATACCTTATTTTTTGATGTTAGTTTTGATGTGCATGGAAAGGAAATTTACACCGATCCGAAATGGCCGACCACTCCTTTGTTTTATGTCTGTACGCCCTCTGTAACAGATAATACCGTAGCGCCAGCAGGTGGCGAGAATTTGTTTTTTCTAATACCTGTAGCCAGTGGTTTGGAAGGCGATACCGAAGAATTAAAAGATCGTTATTTTGATCAAATAGTTACTCGTTTTGAAAATAGAACAGGTCAGCAATTAAAAGATTCCATTGTTTTCAAAAAATCTTTTTCTGTCAGCGATTTTAAAAGTGATTATAATTCATTTAAAGGCAATGCTTACGGTTTAGCGAATACGTTGATGCAGACAGCTATTTTAAAACCGAGTTTGAGAAGTAAAAAAGTGAGTAATCTTTTTTATACAGGTCAATTGACAGTACCTGGTCCTGGTGTGCCACCTAGTTTGATTAGTGGAGAAGTGGTTGCTAAGGAAGTAATTAAAAATTATAGTTAAATAGTATTTTTAAGAATAATTAATGTTTGAAAGATGCTATCAATCGTATTCTTTGTAAAAAAGTAAAAATAAATGATTAACCTTTTTCATGAATTGAGTCAGCAGTGTAGTAAAGAAACTACCGAACGCTATAGTACTTCCTTCAGTAGTGCCATTAAATTATTGCATCAAGATTTGAGAGGTCCTATATTTAATATTTATGGCTTTGTTCGCTTTGCGGATGAGATTGTCGATACTTTTCATGAATATAATAAGGCGGAATTATTAGCAGAATTCAAACGCGATACATACGCAGCTATCGAAAGAGGGATTAGTCTTAACCCCATCCTACAAAGTTTTCAACTTACCGTAAATAAGTTTTCCATCTCCCATGAATTGATAGAGGCGTTTTTTGTAAGTATGGAAATGGATCTTGATAAAACTTCCTATAATAGCCAAGGCTACAAGCAATACATTTATGGTAGTGCCGAAGTGGTAGGCCTAATGTGCTTATATATTTTTTGCGAAGGTGATCAAACTAGATATAACGAACTAAAACCTGGTGCTCAATCACTAGGAGCTGCCTTTCAAAAAGTAAATTTTCTTCGTGATGTAAAAGCAGATTACGAACAATTGAGTAGGACTTACTTTCCTGGAGTAGATTTTAATAATTTTACTCCCTCAATGAAGCTGCAAATTGAAGAAGATATTGCCATAGATTTTGCTGCTGCTTATGATGCAATTTTAAATTTACCCGTTAAAGCAAGATTTGGTGTATACGTAGCGTACAAATATTATTTATCACTTTTTAAAAAAATTAAAAAGGCAAACCCAAGTAATATTTTAGAACAACGGATTCGTATTCCTAATTATGGAAAAGCATTTATTGTGGCTAAGGCAGGTCTTCGCAGCCAATTAAATATATTATAAGCATCAGCATGGACCTTATTTTAGTGAATGAGAACGACGAACCCATAGGCAAGATGGAGAAAATGGAAGTTCATCTGAAAGGACTCCTTCATCGAGCTTACAGCGTTTTTATTTTAAATGAAAAAGGCGAAATGCTTTTGCAAAAAAGAGCTGCTGGCAAATACCATAGTCCTGGCTTATGGACTAACGCCTGCTGTAGCCATCCTCAGCCAGGTCAAGAAGTCATCCCTGCTGCTGCTATTCGATTACAGGAAGAAATGGGCTTTACTACTTCACTTGAAAAAGCTTTTGACTTTATTTATAAGGCCTCTTTTGATAATGGATTAACTGAATATGAATTTGATCATGTTTTGTTGGGTAATTATGATGGACCCATCCATCCTAATCATGAGGAAGTGGAGGACTATCGATATTTATCTCTAACAGAAATTAAAAAATCAGTGCAATCTAATTCATCAGATTATACTCCTTGGTTTAAAATTGCTATTCCAAAACTAGCAGAGTACCTAGAAAATCAACATAAAAAAAGGGTAGCAGAGTAAATCCTTTTCGATCAATAAAATTATTGTAAAACAATTCGATTCAACTAATTAGAAGAATGCAAGATTCAAAAGCAATTGTAATTGGAACTGGGATGGGCGGCTTGGCAATTGCAATCCGATTAGCTTTGAAAGGCTATCAAGTGGAGGTATTCGAAAAAAATAGTTATCCAGGTGGTAAGTTGTCTGCTTTTGAAAAAGATGGTTTTCGTTTCGATGCTGGTCCTTCCTTATTTACTCAGCCACAAAATGTAGAAGAATTATTCGCACTCGCCGGTGAACCTATTGACCAATATTTTTCTTATCAGTCAGTCCCCATCGCTAATAAATATTTTTATGAAAATGGCAAACAAGTAAACGCCTATACTAACGCGGAGGATTTTGCTCAAGAAATGAAACTGCAATTGAATGAGGATCCTAAAGTGGTGATCAAGTATTTACAACAGTCTAAAAAGCTCTATGAAAATATAGGCCTACTTTTTTTAAATTACTCTCTTCATCGAGCTAAAACCTGGTTAAACAGCCGAGTGTTTAAAGCTTTGTCAACAGTTAAATTACCCTACCTTTTTCAAACACTACATCAATACAATAGTGCTAAGTTTAGTTCTCCCGAGGCAGTTCAACTTTTTAATCGCTTTGCTACTTATAATGGCAGTAGTCCTTATAAAACTCCTGCCATGTTGAGTTTGATTCCCCACCTGGAACAAAATCAAGGAACCTATTATCCTAAGGGCGGCATGATTAGTATCACTAACGCCTTGTATCAGTTGGCCATCAATAAGGGGGTTAAATTTCATTTCGACTCACCGGTACAGCGCATTATTCATTCAAAAGGAAGTGTAAGTGGCGTGGTGGTAAATGATCAAGTTTTTTCAGCAAAAACAGTGGTAAGCAATGCGGATGTTTACTTTACTTATAAAAATTTGTTATCCAATCCTGTTCTAGCAAAGAAAGTATTACAACAAGAGCGGAGCAGTAGTGCGGTAATTTTTTATTGGGGAATAAAAAAGAAATTTAATCAACTTGAACTGCATAATATTTTTTTTAGTAAGGAATATAAAAATGAATTTGACTATATATTTAAGGAAGGAAAGTTAACTGCTGACCCGACAGTGTATATTAATATTACTGCTAAATTGGAACCCAATCAATCACCAGAAGGAAAGGAAAACTGGTTTGTAATGGTAAATGCTCCTGCCAACATAGGGCAAGATTGGGAGGAGTTGAAAAAAGTGTTGCGAGAAAATATACTGCTTAAATTGAGTCGTATGTTAGGAGAAGATATCAGTGAGCTGATTGAAACAGAACATACCTTAGATCCTATACTGATAGAGCAACAGACTTCTTCATTTATGGGTTCTTTATATGGTACTAGTTCAAATTCCAAGTTCGCAGCTTTTTTGCGGCATGCTAATTTTACAAGTGCCATCAAAGGATTGTATTTTTGTGGAGGAAGCGTACATCCAGGTGGCGGAATTCCGCTATGCCTTAAAAGTGCCAAAATTGTGAGTGATCTAATTGAATAGCGATGAAGTCTGATTAAGTTAGAAAAGCTAACTGAGTCAGTAAGTAATTCTTAGTTAGTTTTTTATTAATCAAAAAATGAAAATTTAAATTTTATTAGTGCTGAAGAAATTCTCTACATATCAAATAGCTACAGGGGTGGCCATTTTTTTTCATACTATTGGATTAGTGGGCATGTTGTTTTCTGAGAATAATTTTTTCATTCAGTCCACTCCTTTTAATCTATTGTTATCCTTTTTATTATTAGTATGGACGCATCCCGAAAAAAACAAATCGTTCTACCTTTTTATCGGCATAGTTTTTATTATCGGGTTTTTCTCAGAAGTAGTAGGAGTGAATACTGGTTTATTGTTTGGCGACTATCGCTATTCTACTGTATTAGGTATCCAGCTCTTTCAGGTACCCTTATTAATTGCTGTTAATTGGTTTATTATCATTTATTGTAGTGGAATTTCTACCCATTCCTTATTAAATAAAGTGATTAAAAGAGTAGCCAATGATTATAATGAACCCTCCTTAAAACTAAAAGCTATATCCGTAATTTTTGATGGCGCTTCTTTAGCTGTTCTTTTTGATTGGCTGATGGAACCCGTGGCAATCAAATTAAACTTCTGGACCTGGGGTGGCGATGGAGCTATTCCTTTGTATAACTATATCTGTTGGCTATTGATCAGTATTTTGCTGTTGACTGTTTTTAATTTTTTCAAGTTCAGAAAGGAGAACAAATTCGCAGTAAATTTGTTGCTAATACAGGCCTTGTTCTTTTTAATTTTACGAACCTTTTTGAAATAAACAATACTATTAATACATTATTATGAGCGCAATAATTTTTATATCATTGACACTGCTTACTTTCATTGTGATGGAAGGCATCACTTGGTTAACTCATCGATTTGTAATGCATGGATTTTTATGGTATCTCCATGAAGATCACCACAAAAAGGGGCCTGGTTTTTTTGAAAAGAACGATGCGTTTTTCCTAATTTTTGCTATTCCCTCTTGGTTATGTATTATGTTGGGTCTACAAAACCAAGTCTATTGGGTTGCGGCCATTGGTGCTGGAATTGCTTTGTATGGCTTTGCCTATTTTGTGGTTCATGAAGTAATCATTCATCAGCGGTTTAAATTTTTTAGCCGAAGTAATAATACGTATATCAGAACCATCCGCTGGGCCCATAAAATGC
Organism: Ferruginibacter sp.; assembly: GCA_030831945.1. GTDB lineage: Bacteria > Bacteroidota > Bacteroidia > Chitinophagales > Chitinophagaceae > Ferruginibacter. The sequence continues at coordinate 45,782 of JAURKC010000025.1, read as the reverse complement.
ATCACAAACATTTGGATAAACAAGAAGGGGAGAGTTTTGGTATGCTAGTGGTTGCAAAAAAATATTGGGATAAAGTAAGGGCTGATAAAAATAGATCTGAGGAGCAGACTCCAATTTCCATATAATGTCAGAGATTTCTCTTATCATTCGTTTGCTATAATTGATTAAACCCATTGGGTATTCATATGAACACACAGTTTACTTATTTTTTAATTCTGGGAGCGTCTATAATCGGACCTTTCATTCTCAGTTTTGATAAAAAAGTAATGTTTTATAAAAAGTGGAAATATCTTTTTCCTGCAATGGTCCTTCCTGCTTTGTTTTATGTGGTTTGGGATATTTATTTTACCTCAAAAGGTGTTTGGAGCTTTAATGAAAATTATATCACCGGTATAAAGCTGGTAAACTTACCGATCGAGGAAGTATTGTTTTTTATTATCGTTCCTTATTGCTGTATTTTTATTTATGAATGTATTCGTTGCTATTTTCCTACCCTTCAAGATACCCGAAGGTCGAATCTAATTTTAAAGGGGATAGGCATTCTTCTATTCATTACTGGTATTTATTTCAATAACAAATATTATACTTCCTGGACATTTATTTTTACTGCCATTTTTATCGCAGCTATTTATCTAGCAAAAAGGTTTTTTAAGAATTTTCATTCTACCTATTTCTTAATAGCCTATGCTATTACAATCGTTCCTTTTTTATTGGTTAATGGATTGCTTACTTCTATCCCTGTCGTTCTTTATAATGACATTGAAAATTTAGGTCTAAGAATTTATACTATTCCAATGGAAGATGTATTTTATGGTATGTTGTTAGTAATGATGGATATTTCCATTTACGAAAAGCTGCGCAATCGTTTCTAGGAAATCCACCAAAGCCTGATAATGCCTATCAGCCTCATTGTCAATTAATCAGAACATTCTTATTTTTTTTACCTGAACTTATTAGTCAAGTCTTTTCACCCTCTAATCAAAAACCGTTAATTTTACCTAATATAATATTGATATGCAGGTAGAAATTGATGAGATCAAAAAGGTTTTTGAACAATACAGTAAGTCGCCGCTTACTCAGGTTGATAGATTGCCCCAAGCAGGAAGTGAGCGCCATTATTTTCGTCTTCACACTGCAGAAAATACCTATATCGCTACTTATGGGGCTAATGTAAAAGAGAATGAGGCATTTATTTATTTCTCTAACCAGTTTCATCAGCAACAACTTGCTACTCCTCAAATTTTATACAGCAGTGCGGATAATAAAATTTACTTGCAGCAAGACTTTGGCGATACTTCTTTATTAAATCAATTAGAAGAGAAAGGCTTCAGCGATTCGACTTATTTATTGTATAAAAAAAGTCTACAACAACTAGCGCAACTTCAGGTAAAAGGTGATGAGGTAATCGACTATTCTAAATGTCTTACCAATGCTGAATTTGGAAAGCAGGCAATCTTAGCGGACTTACTTTATTTTAAATATTATTTTTTAGATGCATTGCGCCGTCCTTACGACAAGCAAAAGCTCCTTAATGACTTTGAAGTGTTGAGCGATTTTCTTTCCCATACTAAATACCAATATTTTATGTTTCGCGATTTTCAAAGTCGAAATATAATGGTGACAACTGATAGCGAAATACATTTTATAGATTATCAGGGCGGCATGAAAGGTGCTCCACAATATGATGTTGCTTCTTTACTGTGGCAGGCCAAAGCAAATTTACCAGACGAATGGAAACAATCATTATTAGAAGAGTATATAGACGCTTTTGAGAAATCAGTTAATCGGTCGGTAGACAGAGATTTATTTAGAAGCCAGTATAACGGATATGTATTGATCAGATTATTACAAGTATTAGGAGCTTATGGATTCCGTGGATTATTTGAACGCAAAGCTCATTTTCTAACTAGCATTCCTTTGGCGTTACAAAATTTGCAGTGGTTTATCAATCACCATTCACTTGGATTGTCATTACCTGAATTTTCAAAGGTACTTGAGTTGTGTGCCAGCGAAGAAGTGATCAATGAGTTTACCCCCTTACAAGCAACTGCAGATACACCATTAGTTGTTGAAGTGAATAGTTTTTCTTTTATTCAAAATGGTTATCCGAAAGATGAGACACAAAATGGTGGTGGTTTTGTTTTTGACATGAGAGGTATTTTGAATCCTGGAAGATTTGATGAATACAAACATCTTTCTGGATTGGACAAACCAGTAAAAGATTTTTTAGATCAGCGAACTAAGATGCCCGATTTTTTAAATAGCGTGTATAGTATCATCGATATTTCGGTGGAAGAATATATCCGAAGAGACTTCCAAAATTTGGTAATTAATTTTGGTTGTACTGGCGGTCAACACCGAAGTGTATATGCTGCCGAGGCAATTGCTAGACACCTAAGAAATAAGTTTAAGGTAAAGATTGAGCTTAGTCACCTCAATAGAGATAATTGGAAGCATTGAATTGGTTGACTATAAATAAAAACGTTAAAAAATGAAAGCAATCATTTATGCTGCTGGCTTGGGTACACGCTTTAAACCATGGACAGACCTACATCCCAAGGCTTTAGCGGTAGTGAATGGTAAGTCTTTATTGCAACGCAATATTGAATACCTTCAGCAATATGGCATTACCGAAGTGGTAGTGAATGTGCATCATTTTGCTCAGCAAGTGAGAGCAGCAATTGCCGAAAATAGCGGCTGGGGAAGTAAAATATTAATCAGTGATGAAACGGATTTGTTATTGGAAACTGGAGGTGGTCTGATGAGAGCAAAACATTTATTGGAAGGAGACGAGCCCTTTATTTCTTTGAATGTAGATATATTGACTAATATGGATCTCGGAAAACTGATTGCTTTTCATCAGCAACATCAACCTTTAATCACCATGGGAATTACGTCTAGAAAATCTTCCAGGGTTTTATTATTTGATGAATCGAATAGACTTTGTGGTTGGAAAAATCAGCAGACAGGAGAAGAAAAAATTTCGATTCCAAAATTGAATTTAATCCCAATGGCTTATAGTTGTGTGGTAGTGTATGACCCATCCCTATTTTCTTTGATAAAGAAGCAGGGAAAGTTCTCCATCATTGATGCCTATCTTGATCTAGCAGCTACTCATACAATATTAGGGTATGATCATAGTGGCGATCATTTGGTAGATGTGGGCAAACCTGAAAGCGTTGCGGTGGCAGAGGCTTTATTTAATTAAGCGGAAATGGATGCTTACAAATAATAAAAAACCCAACTTTTCAATTCATGAGAAGTTGGGTTTTTTAATCTATAATTATTTAGACCATCCTTATTGATGGCAAGAATTTATTCCTTCACTTTTTCAAAAAGATCTTTCTTATCAACGACTTTAACTTTATCTTTTTCTTTCAGCAATTTACTTACTACATCATAAGGACCAGAAATTACATTGTCTCCTTCCTTAAGTCCTTCAGTAATTTCAATGTAATTAATATCTTGAATAGCAGTGGTTACTTTTACTTTTTTTACAGTACCTTCTTTATCCACTATAAATACTACCACTTCTAGATCATCTTCTGAACTAGCTGCTTTATCGGTTACTGCTTTAGTAGCTCCTGCAACCTTAGCAGTACTATCATTTTTATCACGTGTGGTTACTGCATTGATTGGAACACTTAGTACGTTTACATGAGTCTTTGTTTGTATATCGGCACTTGCACTCATTCCTGGACGGAAAGGGTAAGAACCTTTAGCTAACAAATCATCATAACTTTCAGGTAATAAACGAACGTACACTTTATAATTTGTAACATCGGTACTGGTATTAGCAAGTGCTGATTGAGTAGCCGCACCATTATTACTGCTTGCAATCTGTGTAACCAATCCTTTAAATTTACGAGTGCTGTAGGCATCCACTGTTACGATAGCGCTATCACCTAAATGAACTTTTGCAATATCGCTTTCGCTAACGTCTACACGAATTTCAATTTTTGCCATATCCGCAATGCGAAGCATTTCTGTACCAGACATCAAGTTACTTCCTACAACTCTTTCTCCTTTCTTTACATTGAGTAAACTTACCACTCCGTTCATTGGAGCTAATACTGCTGTTCTACCTAAATCTTTGTTTGCCTTAGCAAGATTAGATTGAGCACTTTGTACGGAAGCTTGACCACCTTTGATACCTTGTTTGGCAGCATTATAATTTGCTTGAGCGCTTTTAAAATTTGATTCTGAAAGGTTGAATTCATTGCGGCTGATTACTTTTTCATCAAACAACTGCTTTTGCATTTTGTATGTTTTCTCCGATTGATCGAGCTGAGCTTTGAATGCTTCTAAGGCAGCTTGTGCATTAGCCACTTGAGCCTGACTTTGTGCAACACCACTAGCAGCCTGATTGGCTTGAATACTGTAGATATCAGCATAAATGCGTGCAACAATCTGTCCTTTAGTTACGCTGTCTCCTTCTTGTACAGTCAACTCAGTAATTTCTCCACTGATATCTGGACTCACTTTCACTTCAATTACAGGGTAAATTTTACCGCTAGCATTTACTATTTCAGTAATGGTGCGTAGCTGTACTTTTTCAGCAGTCACTTTGGTACCTTCTTTTTTACCAAATACGCCAGCATATTTTAAGCCGCCTAAAACAGCTATTAATACTACTAGTCCGATTAAAATCAATTTTACTTTCTTGCTCATATATTGAATCTTTATTTCTTTTTAATGTTTGGGTGAGTCACTCTCCCCAGTGAGTCACTCCTGCCGGTGAGTCACTGCCCCCGGTGAGTCACTGCCCCTTGCCGTTGAGTGAGACACTCATGCCGGTGAGTCACTCAAATTATAACTTCAACCCCTGTCCTTTATAAAACTCTAACACTTTCATTTTAAAAACATAGTCAAAACGGTTGAGTACGCTTTCCAGTTTTGCTCTAAATAAATTATTCTGGTTGGTGATCAATTCAAAAGTACTTAGCATTCCAACCTCATAACGTTTTTGTGCAAACTCGAAAGAACGTTGCGACGTAGCTACAATTTTTTCACTCGCATTAAATCTTTCCATGGCAACAGTAGCTGCGTTGTAAGCTTGGTAAATATCTTGTTTTATTCTTTGATTGTCACCTTCTTTTTGAAGTTCTACGATTCTGATATTCAATTTGCTTCTTTGCCAGTTGGTCCGAATCTGAGCACCATTAAAGATGGGCACGCTAAGTGCTAAACCCACCGACTGTCTGAAATTTTGGTTAAACTGATCAAATAAGGCAGAGTTACCATAGCTATAGCTTGTGAAAGGCTGGTTGGGGAAAACGGAATAATCACTACCACCGACATTAACTTTTCCAATGGGAGCAGAAAATTGGCGCGAACCAGTAATTTCTTTGGCTCGGCTATTGTATCCAGAACCTAGACTACCAAAGGCAGATAAGGTAGGGTACATTCTTGCTCGAGCGGCTTCGGCTATTTTTTGGGAAGCCTTTAGATTAAAATCGTTTACGCGTTGCTGTGGGAGATTTACCAATGCCAATGCAATAACTGCTTCTGGCTGAAGATCGGCGATCGACTCAACAGGAATTTTATCTACAGGAGGTACATCTACTTCAAAAGGTTCAGAAGCATCGAAGTTCATACTTGACTTTAGTGAAAGGGTAGCTTGTTGAGCATTTCCTCTTGCGGAAATATAACTAGCACTATCACGGGCTTGTTGAGCTTCTAATTCTGCTGCATTGAGTTCGGGTAGAGAGCCTGCAGTCACTAATTTGCGGGTATAGTAAAGCTGCTCCTTGGTTTGTTGTAGCTGAACACGAGCAATATTTTCCTGCTCTTTAGCTAAAAGCACTTGTAGGTAACCGTTAGCAACGATTAGAGCAATATCATTTTTTAGTTTTTCTGTAGTTGCAAGCGCCGCTTGAAGTTGCCATTGGTTAGCAAGCATCGTATTCTTTTTACTATACCAGTTAAATATATCAGCACTCGTTTGTAATTGCAATCCCGCACTTACATAGTTTTGAGTGATCAAGCTAAATGAGGTTGGATCCTGGTTGCGCCCACTGCTAAAGCCACTATTACCGCTAAAGTTGCCACTAGGATATCTGCTAAGTTTGCTTTGATCGTAGGTAAGTCCCGAAATAGAAGCTTGCACCGCCGCCTGTTTTACACTGATATTGTTGGCCATGGCGTAGTCCACAATCTTGCGAAGATCCCATTTTACTTGGCTGAAGCCGAAAGAATAGGTTACCACCAGTAATAAAATCAACAATATTTTTTTCATGTATGTATTTTGTGGTTTTAAGTAAAGCCTGTGCCAAGTCGATTGATTTCCCTCAACCCTCATCATCTGGCGCAAAATTATCATTTAACTGACATTATTAGCAGAAATTTTTATGAGTATCCTATTTATAAGGATGTAAGGTATTTTAGGGGGTGCTAATGTTGGTCAATAGGATCATTTATAGATAGCCAATTTAAAAGGCGATTGCTTTGGTTAACAAGGTTTTTAAGCTGCAGCGTAAGTGCTATTATTTCTTCCTTTGAGAACTGTTGGGTATTTTCCGAGTGGTCTATAGTATAAAGAGGGGCGTATTTGTTGACTTCTTGGTCATTGAATTGGCTGGACGACTTGATTTCATTGGCAAGGCTACTTTGGTCAAACCCTTTATCAGTATAAAACTGGTTACTTGACACGCCATATTGCTTAGCTAATATTTCAGCGGTAATGCTACTGAGTTTAGTTTTTCCATTTTCAAGATTACTATAATTAGCTTGACTCATTCCTAGCAGGTCGGCAATAGTTTTTTGTTTGAGGTTATGCAAGGTTCTATAATAGCGAAGGAGTGAAGCGACCATGTGAGTTATAATTTATAAGGATGAACTTATAAAATAATGAATTAAAAATTAATTACATATGTTTTTTAAACTTAATTTTAAATAAATATTATTTCATCCGTTTAAAAATTGGATTACGATCAAAACTGCAGTTAATTTATTTCGATGGCCATTGAATACAGGATATCAATGCTGCGAACCTGTTTAAAACAAGCGCGGTTTTATTTACTATATAAATTTTAAAAAATGAAACAAACATTTATTGGAATATTAATTATTGCTTTTATAACAACTTCTATTTTTTGGGGTTGTTCAAAAAATAAAAATGATATAGAGCTTAAGGATCCTAAGAGTTTAAGCGAAGACAAAGCGTTTATTGATTTGACAAATGAAACTTTAGATTATATTTTCTATATTTCAAAATTGACAAAACAAAAATCTCTAGTATTAAATGATCTTCAAAAAAGTATCTCCGCTCTTCAAAATAAAAATCTGTCATTCGAATATCAAATGATAGTTTTAGACAGCCTCTTCAAAGGAGATATTTCAACCAGACTATTGGCACATATGAAAGTTTTCAAAACAAATTGGAATAGCATTAAAATATCTTATAAGCCTATATCATCTGAAATAATGGATAAGGAATGCTCAGAAATTTTATCAACTAAAATCTTAGTACCAATTTCCAAGAATTCATTATCAACAATGAAAGCCCCAAGTTCTGGAAGTGATTGTTCATGGAAGTATTACCTGTGTGCTGGAGCAGCTACATCTGGCGCTATCATATGTCATGCAAGTTGTGATGCTACTGCCTTATTTGCATCAGCTGGATTGGGTATACCAGCTTGCGTAGTTCTTTGTGGTGTAGTGCAAGTAGCGGGCCTTACTCAATGTTATGATAGCTTTTGTAATTAATTTTTTAAATGTATAGTTATGAATAAAAATATTGCTCGCTATGGATTTATATTTATTATAATTACTCAGCTATTGTTTATTATTTTTCCTAATCAATTGTTGAAAAAAATTAATATTTTGTTTATTTATTTATTATTATGTATTACTTTATTATACTTAAATTACATTTGGAATAAAAAAAAAGAAAGTATAGAAATCAAAAAGCCAACTCGAGTTGCTGTCTTTTTTTACCTATTAAATATGCTTTTGTTTTTTATTTTCCAAAAGCAATTATTAAAAAATAGTTACTTGATAGCTATTTATTTATTTATCAGCTTCATTTTACTTTATTTTTATTATAATAGGAAATCAAAGAATGAACAAGAATCAACGAAATAAAATTTTTTAAATTTTATCTAATTTGAAATACTGTGGGCAGAGAGGCTAGGCTGTTCACAGTATTATTTTTTCAAAAAATCTCCTTTAATACATTTATTTTTAAAAGGCCAAATTATTCCCCATTGATTTGGCGATAAATGGATAAATCCATTGTGCATGAATCCTTACATTACATAGCCCATGGTTTAAACCATGGGCTATGTAATGTATTAAAAATCAACATCTTTTATTCCATACCCCCAAACCCTCGCTCTAAATCTTTTATAAGATAATCGGCCTCCTCGAGACCAACATACATTCTGATCATGCGGTGTTCGGGGTTGGTGGCATTAAAATTAGCGGCTGGAATGCCGGAACATTTTGGTACAATCAGACTTTCATGTCCACCCCAACTTACTGCCATTAAAATATGTTGCAAGCTGTTACAGAAATTTTCGATCTGACCTACGTTATTGGCTTTTACAATAAAAGTAACTAGTCCGCAAGCTCCCTGCATTTGCTGCTTGGCTAATGCATATTGAGGAAAACTTTCATCGAAAGGGAAAATTACTTTCTCTACTTTTTTATGCGCTTGTAAATATTGAACTATTTGTAAAGTTGTTTTGGTAATTCTTTCAAGCCGCATCGGTAGTGTCCGCAATCCGCGGATAAGCAACCATGCATTAAATGGAGAAATGCCACTGCCAATATTCAAGAATTCGGAATTAAAAATTCTTTTTATCATTTCACTGCTTCCACTCAATATTCCTGCTACTGTATCGCTATGCCCACCAATATATTTAGTGCCGGATTGTAATACTAAGTCAATACCAAAGTCAATGGGTTGTTGGTAAAGGGGAGTACAATAACTGTTATCGATGATGGTGATGATATTTTCTGACTTTGCTAAGTCGGCAACAGCTTTTAAATCTTGTATGGCATAATCCCAGCTGTTCGGACTTTCTAAATAGATTACTTTAGTATTGGGTAAAATGGCCCGTTCAAAATTACTGATATCCGTTCCATCAATATAGGTAGTGGTCACTCCAAAGCGAGGCAAAATTTGATTGAACATTTTTTGCGCCCAGGTGTAGGGCTTTTTTACAGAAACAATATGATCACCCGATTTTACATTGGCTAATACGGCCGCAAAGATAGCGGCAGCGCCACTACTGAATACTAAGCAATCTTCTGCATGATCAAGGGCAGCTAACTTTTTACATAAAATATCAACGGTAGGATTTACGCCACGACTATATAAGTAAGTAGAGTATTCATCGGCAAAGGCACTGCGCATTTCATCTACACTGTTAAAAGCAAAATTGCTACTTTGTATGATAGGTGGTGCAATGGCATTGAAATAATTTTCTCTGTCTTCACCCAATTCATTGAGGATATAAGAGAGATCCATTAGGCAGTCTTTTTAAAGTAAAAAATATAATAAATAGCCAGCAATATGGCTAATAATCCAATCCCGATAAATGCAGCATTCACATTTCTAATGACTACACCTGCTGCTACCAAACCAAAACTAAAAACAAAGAAGGAGGCAAATAAAGGAGTAAATTTATTCCAGTTTCCTGTTATCATTTCTTGATTTATTTTTCTTTTTCTCAAAATAAAAATGGCCGCAGCGGAGGTGCTCATGCCAATACTATCTAGGAACATGGTGAAGGATAAAATATTATCTACCCCCTTTCCAAAAAAAGTTACGACAATTGCAATCAATGCAAATACAGTAAGCCCTGGTACGAGCGCTTGGTTCTTTGGACTTCGGTAAGAAAATATTTTTGGAAAAACTTTATCCTCGCTCATGGCAAACATCACGCGTGGATTACTCATGAGTACAATGTTAACATAGGCAAGTACACTCAAGCACATCAGTAAATCAAATATTTTTCCACCCGCTTTACCAAACCAAGCTTCACATAAAAGAGCTCCAATGGCACTGGCATTTTTCATTGCATCATATCCAATCACTTTTGTATAAGCATAGTTGATGGATAAGTAAAGTAGTACAACAATAGTGATGCCGATAAAAATTCCTTTGGGCAATATTTTTGTATTTTTTACATCTGCACCAAAATTGATACTTTGTTGATATCCACCATAAGCAAAACAAACTGGTATCAGTGATATTAAGAATAGGGTGAGAGCTGATTTATCAGAAAGCGTAAATATTTTTGCGTTGCTTTCATAACCATGAGGTGTAATCATTACTCCTTTAAAAACACTCGCTATGAGTAGGAGGATTAATGCGATTTTTATTACTATTAATACATTCTGAGTTCTGCTACTAGTTTTTAATCCAAAAAGATTCACCACATAAAATAACGCTATCGCCAGTATAGAGATACCGGAATTAAATAATATACCCGATGGACGATCAAAAAGCAAGTCACTAATATAGTCAGCACCTATCAACGCTACGATAGCCATGGAAGCTGCATTACTAATGAGTATCAATGCATTTACAGTAAACCCAATAGCAGGATGATAGCAGACAGAAAAAACTTTATAATAACCACCCATGGCAGGCAATCGAAGGCCAATTTCAGCAAAGGTGAGTGCGCCGCATAATGCAATAACACCACCTGCTATCCATACTAAAAAAAAGATAGAGCTGTTACCAGTGGTGGCTGCTACCGAAGCTGGATTTCTAAAAATGCCCATTCCAATGACCAGACTTACCACGATCATGGAAAGATCAAAAAGATTGAGCTGGTTGGATTTTGCTGTCATAGTTTGAAGGTACATAAAGCAGATTATAAACAGGCGACTTCATAATAAAAATCTAATATTTTAATGAAGGTCAGCTCAGCTTAATTCAATATTAATTAATTGCTTAAGATTTATTATACATAAGTTTGCAATGATTTTGGTTTCCGATGTGGATCGGAATTAAAAGGGAAGTCCGGTGTAATTCCGGCGCTATCCCCGTAGCTGTAAAAGCGATCTTTTATTTGTGACTGATTATTTCAAAAAAATGAAAGGTAACTTCTCTCACACCACTGTTTTATTGAACGGGAAGGTGAAGTAAACGCTTAAGCCAGAAGACCTGCCAACTATCAATTTAATCATTCAAGGCTTTCGGGTGAAAGGCATGGAATGTAAGCGCTGAAAAGCATTTATATTTCTAACAGGTGTGTTGTGTAATAACCATATCTGAATTTTCCGGAAGCAGTCACATTAAAATCATTTCAAAAATGAAAATGAAATTTTTATGGGTGACTGCTGTTATTTTCAGCAGTCATTTGTACGCCCAAGTGGACAGTACAAAAAATTTAGATGCATTGGTAATCACCGCCACCAAGTCCATTATTAAACAATCTCAAACAGGTAAAGTGGTCACTGTTATTGACCAAGCGACTTTGCAGCAAAATGCAGGGAAAACTTTATCTGAAATTCTTAACTATCAGTCAGGGATATTCGTAAACGGGGCTAATAATACCTTAGGGACCAATCAAGATATTTTTTTGCGTGGATCTTCTTCTGGTAATACACTTATTTTATTAGATGGCATTCCAGTAAACGACCCTTCATTAATCAGCAATTCATTTGATCCTAACAATTTAGTACTTTCTCAGATTGAAAGAATTGAAGTATTAAAAGGAGCTCAAAGTACTTTATGGGGTAGTTCAGCTGTTGCAGGTGTTATCAATATCATTAGTAAGAAAGGGTCTGCAAATAAAATTATCCCCTCAGCCAATATTTCTTATGGCAGTTATGGTACTTACAAAGCCAATACTGGAATCAGTGGAAAAAATAATCGCTTCAATTATAACCTTTCTTATGAGCATACCGCCTCAAAAGGATTTTCTTCTGCTTACGATAGCACGGGTGTTCAAGGTTTTGATAAGGATGGTTTTTTACAAAATAGTTTTTTAGCTAACCTAGGCTATGCCGCTACTCCAAAATTTTCCATTACCTCAAGTTCAAGTTATGTGCGGTACAAAAGTAATTTAGATGCAAGTGCTTATAAAGATGACAAGGATTATACAGGCGAGAATAGTACTTTTATTCAAACAGCGGCGATGGTTTACAAGACGAGTAGGAGCGACTTTCATTTTATAAATACATGGGTAAAAACGAAGCGATCAATTTTGGATGATAGCGCTAGCGTAGGAGACTTTTTACAATATTCGAGTGGTGAATTCAATGGAAATTCTTTTGTATCAGAACTGTACGTAAATAGTAAAATAGCAAATAAAATATCGCTTTTAAGTGGGTTACAGCGCAATGCACAAAATACGGATCAAACCTATTTAAGTATTAGTAGTTATGGGCCTTATCAAAGTTCTTTATCAAGTGCAACTGCTCATGCTACTAACTATTCAGCCTATGTATCCATAATGCTTCTTAATTTTAGCGGCTTCAATACAGAAGCTGGTGTACGATACAATCATCATAGTTTATATGGCAATAATACTACCTACTCTTTTAATCCATCCTATAATGTAGACGATAATACGCGTTTATTCATTAATATTTCTTCGGCATTTAAAATTCCATCTTTGTATCAATTGTATAGTGAATATGGTAATTTAAAATTGAAGCCCGAAGAAAGTAATAATTATGAAGTAGGTGGGCAGGTTTTAAGTAATAACAAAAAGAACTCAATTCGATTAGTAGGTTTTAAAAGAGACATTCGACAATTAATTATTTTTTATACAGACCCAGTTACTTATGAGGGTAAATATTTAAATAAGGATAAGCAAAATGATTATGGCTTGGAATTGGAGACAGCGTTGGCAAGTGGTAAAAATTTGAAGTGGTTAAATAATATTACTTATGTAAATGGAGAGGGAACTATGGATAATCAAAAAGTAAAAAACTTTTATCTAAGACCGAATTTCACATTGAATAGTGTTTTAAATTTCCTTCCTATAGAAAGGCTTACGATGAGCACTTCTTTTCGTTTTATTGGCAATCGCTTAAAGGGTGAGTATGATGAGGGGCCAGAAAAATTGCCACACTACTATACCCTTGATTTCTATGCAGGATATAATATATCTAAGCATATTCGCGGTTTTGTAGATGCTCGAAATATTACCAATCAGTTTTATATGGATATTATCGGTTACAATAGCCGAAGAGCCAATTTTACTATTGGATTGACTTTTGTGAATTGAAAAATATTTTATTGAGAGATTTAATTGATAATTTAGCAGACTAAACCAAGATCCAATACATGAAGTCTTTTTGTAAACTATTTGTTTTATTGACGCTGTTTTCTTTTACAGCCCATTCTCAGTTTATATTTAAAGGGAGAGTGCTAGACTTTGATCAGAAGCAACCATTACAAGGTGTTTCTATTTCCTTAGGAAATAAAGTGTTGGCTACTACCGATTCAAATGGTTTATTTGAGTTGAATAGTGCTGTTCAAAAAACTAAGTTATTATTTTCCTATGTTGGATATGAATCCTTGTCGATTGATTTTATTAATGGAAAAAATAAATCAGTTGAATTACATTCTACCGATGACAATCTTTTATCGGTGACCGTTAAAGCCTTTGAAAAAAATGCTTCCCTAAAAAACTTACCCGTTACTGTTTCAGTGTTGGGTAAAGCTGATTTAGAAAGATATAGCAATGCATCTATTCTTCCTGCTGTTAATACTGTTCCGGGCGTAAAGATGGATGAGCGCAGTCCAGGAAGTTATCGATTGTCAATAAGAGGTAATTTACTTCGTTCACCATTTGGAGTAAGAAATGTGAAAGTTTATTGGAATGGAATTCCATTTACTGATGCCAATGGAAATACTTATCTCAATCAATTAGGATTTGGTAATGTAGGAAAAATAGAAATTATTAAGGGGCCAGGTGGAAGCATGTATGGTGCAGGAACTGGAGGCGTAGTTTTATTGAATAGCAGAATGGCAGGGTATAAGGAAAATAGTATTTCATTCAGTTCTATGGCAGGAAGTTATGGTTTAGTTGAAAATAATTTGACTTATCGTAATCAAACCGATCAGGTGAATTCTACCTTGCAGGTATCTCATCAACAATCAGATGGATGGCGCGATCAAACAGCTACAAAAAAAGATATTGCAAATTATACGGCAAGTTTTATAATAAGTCCTAAGCAAACGATCTCAACTAATATTTTTTATAGCGATTTATATTATCAAACACCCGGTGGACTAACACTGGCACAGCTCACTGCTAATCCACGCCAGTCGAGGCCTGCGGCTGGTGCTATTAGAAGTGCGGCACAACAACAAGCTGCATTGTATATCAAAACGTTCTATGCTGGTTTTTCTAATGAGTATCATTTTTCTGAGGCATGGAGTAGTACCACAAGTGTCTATACTTCTGGTACTCGTTTCCGCAATCCAAGTATTTTAAATTATCAACGTAAAACAGAGCAAGGAATTGGCGGAAGAAATGTTACTCAATATCAGCACAAAAATTTTCAACTGCATATGGGAGGGGAATTCCAATATGGTTTTACCTCTACTAGAACTTTTGGAAATAAATTCGGTGTAGCTGATACACTACAATTTGATGATGAAATAGCCGCCAAGCAATACAATATTTTTTTACAGTCTGAAATTGGGATTACTAAAAATTTGATGCTTAATGCGGGACTTAGTTACAATAATTATGGATATGGTTTCACTCGACTGAATAGTAGGCCGGTAAAAGATTTACAAAGAAATTTTGATCCAGTAGTTGTACCAAGAGTTTCATTGCTTCAAAAAATTGGGACCAAGTATAGTGTATATGCTACTGTTAGTGGTGGATATTCTCCACCTACTATTGATGAGATAGTTTCTTCATCTGGCGTTTTTAATAATTTATTAAATGCTGAGCGGGCAACTAATTATGAACTAGGTTTTCGAAGTGAGTGGATACCGAATAAATTATATGCTGAACTGGCTGCTTATTTCTTTCATTTAAACAATACCATTGTTAGTAGAAGAGATGCAGCTGGGGCAGATTATTTTGTTAATACGGGGCAAACAGAACAAAAGGGGATGGAGATTTCACTCAATTATTATCCTATAAGAAATAGTGTTTACTTTTTTCGAGAACTTAAATGTTGGTCTAATTTGACTTTCATTGACGCAGCTTTTAAAACTTATCAGCAGGGGGCGACAGATTATTCTGGTAAAAAATTAACAGGAACTTCTCCAAGAGTAATGGTATTGGGAACAGATGTGGCAACAAAAATTGGTATGTATATTAATCTTACCTATAGTTATACAGATCAAATTCCTTTGAATGATGCCAATAGTGTTTTTGCAAATTCCTATCAATTGTTTTTTGGAAGGTTAGGATATAAAAAGGATTTAAGCAAAAAAATAAAGGGAGAAATTTATCTTTCCTACGACAAATCATTTAATACTCCTTTTGGCTTGGGAAATGATCTCAATGCGGCTGGTAATCGTTTTTTCAATCCATCCGCACCTGAGAATTTCTTGGCGGGTATCAAAGTTCAGTACAATTTGTAAGCTCTGGTAGTAAAATTCCCGTTAATCCTTGAAAATGTATCTTTGTCGAAAATAACAAACAGTGGATTTTGGACAAATTGCTATCAAAGAAATATTAACGGTATCGTTTACGCTGTTTGCGGTAATTGATATAGTGGGAAGTGTGCCTATTCTAGTATCGCTCCGCAATAAGATGGGAGGTGAAATAAAGTCTACCCATGCTACTCTTGCCTCGGGTGCATTGATGATTCTTTTTTTATTTATTGGTAAGCAGTTTTTAGATCTGATGGGTTTAGATATCCAGTCTTTTGCTGTAGCAGGAAGTATCGTAATATTTATTATAGGACTTGAAATGGTATTAGGGCACGATTTTTTCAAGTCGGATAGTAATCCAAAAAGTGGAAGTGTGGTGCCAATTGCCTTTCCATTGATTGCTGGTTCTGGTACCCTTACTACGATTATGAGTTTGAAGGCCAATTACAATGATGCCAATATTTTTATAGGTATTCTTATTAATTGTATAGTAGTTTATATTGTATTGAAATCATTGAGATGGATTGAAGGCGTTTTAGGTGTGAATGGGATGACAGTGATAAGAAAATTTTTCGGTGTCATATTATTAGCAATTGCAGTAAAGATCTTTGGAAGTAACCTATCGCATTTCGGAAAGTAAAGCGATCATTGGCCACGTAGTACAATGGATAGTATAAGGGCCTCCGAAGCCCCAGATTCAGGTTCGATTCCTGACGAGGCCACTATTTATAAAAAATAGTTAACAATTAATCAATTCCCTTTTTTGATCATATTTATACCTAAATACAGAATTTTTTTTCTGATTAATTGTTTCGCTGTAATTTCAAGTAAAACCCAACGGAAAGACTCATTGAATAAATAAGCTATCCTACATTTTAAACTTATGAAATTCCTCCTATTTTTTCTACTGCTTAGCTCCTTTGCTCAAACAGATACCAATGAGATCTATCAATTCACCTCATCAACAAAATTGAATGAGTGGCGAATTGTAAATGATGGCGTGATGGGTGGTATCTCAAAAAGTTCCTTGATTTTAAATGATTTAGGAAATGGGCAATTTATGGGTCATGTTTCGCTGGCAAACAATGGAGGATTTGCCTCCATACAATTAAATAAGACAATACAGTTAGCGGATGAAAAAAAGTTTATCCTATTGCGTGTAAAAGGAGATGGAAAGTCCTATGAATTTCGTTTAAAAAGTCAGATTTCTCAGTCGGAGTCTTATGTCCACCAATTTACAACAACGGGAGAGTGGGAAATTATTAAGTTGCCTATCAGTGAATTTTATCCTCAATTTTTTGGACGTAAATTAAATAAACCCAATTTTAATTTTAAAAGTATTGAGCAATTGAGTTTTTTGATAGCCAATAAGCAAGAAGAAGATTTCAAATTACTCATAGATTGGATTGGTTTGGAGTAAAAGGGATTATCAGTAATGTCCGTTGTCAAAATAGCGAAATGCGCTACGACTAAACTGTTCACTTTCTTTAACGAAATCCAACAAAGAAAATCTACCCAATATTATTTGAGTGGATCTGCAAATACAATGGAAAATACATCACACAAAAATGAATTTAGGTTTTGATAAGATGTACAAAACCTTACCAATAAAAAAATTCTTTCACCAATTTGATGACGCCGTAATTGGTGGTAACAAATACAATGATCTACTTGGATTAATTTCAGTACTTGGTTACAAGATTAACTTTTAAACAAAATATTATCCATGCAAAAATTAAAACCCTCTATACTGCTTTTTACTTTTCTATCGCTCTCCATATTTTCATTGGGTCAAGATCGTTATAAAATAAAGGCTGGGGACCCAAATGGTATTAATAAGTGGTACATGGGCAGACAAATTGCGCAAGTAATGAGTCATTACGGAATAGATTGGCTGGAAAGGCCAGAAAGAGAAAAGGAAGAAAACACCTCTCTTTTATTAAAAAATTTAGCCGTAAAACCAGGAATGATGATTGCTGATATAGGGGCGGGTAGTGGCTATCACAGTGCATTACTTTCAAAAATGGTGGGAAGCGGAAAGGTTTTTGCAGTAGACGTTGAGCCAGAAATGATTGCGTACTTAAGCGAAAGAATCAAGCAGGAGAAATTGTCACATATAGTACCGATATTGAGTACAGAACAAAAACTACCATTACCAGAAAACACCATTGACATGATGTTGTTAGTAGACGTTTACCACGAATTTTCTTATCCTTATGAAATGACTTTGTCGATGCGAGCTGCACTAAAACCTGGAGGTAAATTAGTGTTGGTAGAATTTAGGTCCGAAGATCTAACTGTACCAATAAAAACTATTCATAAAATGAGTGAAGCGCAGGCCATTAAAGAATTTAAAGCAGCAGGTTTTGTATTTGATAAAAACATAGATAATCTTCCATGGCAACACTGCATGATTTTTACAAAGCAGTGATTTAGCTGTCAAGGTTAATCATAAAAAAACTGTTTATTGAATCAATATCAAGTTTTGTTTTTATCTCTTATCTTTTCAATCATTATACGTTCTGGGTCTTTTAATAAATCCCGACTAGCTGTTGCCGATGACTTATTGAGCTTCCTCAATTGAGGCGACTGCATATTAAGATAGTTCGCATTTAGTTCACTTAATTTAATTGATATCGAACAAATTAGATTTAAAATTTGACCAGTGATCTCTTATGGAGTTTTAATTGATACGATCATTTGATACTATCAAGGGTAGCTAAAAATAATAGGCTAAAGAGTAACTGATTCCTCCATTTTAGGTAATGAGTCGAAACGATTTATGTAAATCCATATGATTTTTTTGCATAAATTCCCCTAATTTTACGTATTATTTTCAATATTCTTGATGCAACTAGCCGAGGCTTTATCCTATTTTATTGAGGTGTTTGTATTGTTTTTTTCAATCAACCTATACTTTTCTCGAAAGGGGAATAAGCTGTTAAATCAATTATTAGCCTTATTTTTTATTGCCAAGATTGCAAAATTCATTTTATTTCAACATTTTATATTGGAAACTTGGACTATTCCTTTGTTTCTAATTATTCCAGTTGGAATACTGTATTTTATGTCACCCGCTGTATTTTATCTTTACGTAAGAGCTTTTATAGGGGATGAAAAAAAGTTAAAAAAATCGGATGCTTGGCACTTGATACCCATCCTTTCCATAACAATTTTCGCTTTGTTTACAGCTAAGGATGTTTTTGTTAATTATGCTTTTGGGGTTGAATCTTATCGATTATCTGTCAATGATTTTCTTACGGCCTATAAATTTACCCCTCCTAGATTAGGTCTTATTGTTTTCTATTTTATATTGTCATGGGCTGTTTTACTGAAGGCTAGAAAGGGTACTTTTTCTACTATGCATAAAAAAAGTAGAAATTGGATAATATTCTTAATGAGTTTAGTGACCATTCAAATGGTTTTTAGTATTCCTTCTATATTTACGATATTGACCTTTAACAATCATAGTTTTACTGAGCAAATAAAACAGATGATGTTTATAGGGGATATCATTTTCTTTGTATTAATTATGTACACCATAAAAAATCCTGTTATTTTATATGGCTATCTATTTGTAGAACCTTTTCATCAACAAGACAATAATTTATCAAAGCCTTCTGGGAAGAGTAAAGTAGCGGATCAATTACTTATTAATACTCAAGAAGAAGATGAATCATTTCCTCAACTTGATCTCATTTCTCAAGGGATTCATGAATATATGTCCGAGAAAAAGCCATGGCTTCGAGCTGATTTTGATATCAGTCAAATGGCATCTGACATAGGTAAGCCTGTTCACCATTGCTCTTATATGCTGAATGAAGGGCTCAAAGTTTCCTTTAGAGATTGTATTAATCAATATCGGGTACAATATTTTGTTGAAGAATACCCTAAGAAAATGGAAAATATTACTTTAGAAGCAATGGCTAAACAAGCAGGCTTTAGTAATCGAGTGTCATTTAATAACGCCTTTAAGAAATTAAAAGGTACTACCCCTACTGAGTATTTTAGTACTGATAAATAGGTGATTATATAGTATGATTTAATTTAAATCAATACTCCTTCCTTTCAAGTTTTACTTTACCCCTGCTTCTGAGAATAGATATTCAATTAGACATATTTTTAATTTAATGTTCTACCATCCGCATTGCTTTTTTCTTAAAAGCAATCTCTTCAGAGCCCCTCATTTAGTCTTCTTTTTCCTATTTCAATTTTTAATCAACTTAAATATGATTGAAAAAGCATTCAATTTTTTTTCAAATAAATCATTAAAAATTTTTATCGTTTTACAAAGTTGTATATGTAAATAACTAGTTCTACAGCCTGAAAGGAGAATTTTGTAGGAGTCTGTTTATTGTTCCTTAAATACTTTCTGCTTAATTATTCGGTAAAATGAAAAACCCACGCATTTTTGCAATTTTCGTACTGTTATTACTGTGTTCGCAATGCACCCAAGCACAAAATATTTGGTCTTTTAGTCCTTCTGTAAATAATGGTATATTAAATCTGAATCAGGTAGGATTGGTTGGTGATCCATATCGTGTTACAGATTCTAGAATAACTGAATCCGGAGGAATTTCAATTGCTATTGATACCTCAGGTAAATATGTTTTTGTGTGTGACGGAAGTCATAGTGTAATTAGAAGAATTGATATTAAAAAAAATGAAGTTCAAACGATAGCTGGCAGATATAATATAGTTGGATTTGGCGGCGATGGTGGTGATGCTAAGTATGCTACTTTAAATCAACCTTGGTACATTACTATAGATAAAAATAATAATCTTTATATAGCAGATAATGGGAATAATAGAGTCCGTAAAATTAGACTAAGTGACAATATTATTACTACTGTAGCCGGCAATGGTAATTGGAACAATTCTGGTTGTAATGATGGTGATGGGGAAATTGCTACCAATACATCGGTGAGTGCACCCTCTGGATTAGCTGTTGATAAATATGGAGATTTGTATATTACTGAATGGGGTAGCTCACATACTTCAGGTTGTGTTCCTACTATCAATCCTTTTGGAAGTAGACTTTGGAAATTAACTATGTCAACTGGAAGATTAACTGTAATAGCTGGTTTTGATGGCCTGCAACCTACACCCTCCACTCCTCAAGAAAATCTTAGCCCATCGAATTCTTATAATCCCAAAAGAGTTCAAAACAATTTTATGCAACAGTTTACTGCTGTAGCAGTAGACGACAGTATGAATGTGTTTTTTGCTTCAGCACAAAAGTTAATATGGAAGGTATCTAGGGCTACAGGAAAAATGAGTTTGTATGCCGGTTGGGAAGCAATAACCACCGGAATTCCAAATGGTGGGCAGTCCAACTACGGAAACCCTATGGGCGGATTTAATGTTCCTGCAACTAATTATGAATTGGGGATAACCATGCAAATTTTTGTTGACGGAGAAGGGGATCTTTTTATGTGTTCTGGTAATAAAGTCCTTAAGATAAATAGGCATTCAAAAAAACTAGTTGCTTTAATTAATTCAAATAGTAGCACATTCCAGTTTGATACTCAAAATGGTCTTCCAGCAAGTCAACAATTATTTCCATCAACTGCATTGGCGTTTGATAAAAATGACAGTGTTTACTTATCTGCTGTTGGTTCGGGTAGAGTGATGGCTGGTTCAATTAAAGGAGGATGGAAAGGTTCGGATTATGATTTTTGTAAAAATACAAACTGGGACAATAATGTAGTGCCTACTGGTGCAATGAATGCATTGATCCCTGCAATCGTTTCACCCAACCCTTGGCCAATTATTACCTGTAATATTACTCTCAGTAATCTTAGAATTAAAGCTGGGGGAATTTTAGAAGTAGCTAGTGGTGGAACCCTTAATGCGGACTGTATTACCATTGAGCCCGGAGGATCCTTAATTGGTAAAGGGAATGTAAATTGTAGCTACGTTTATCTAGGACAAAAGCTCCTTCCTCAAAGGGGATGGCGAGTTTTTGCCAATCCATTTTCTACCCCAAAAAATATCCAAGAAAATGCCAATATAAATTTCATTCGAATTAATACTAGTTTTAGATACCCCAACAATCCCACCCTTGATACGCGTGTTTTTAATAATTCCACTAACAGCTGGACTAATTTTACCGACGCAAATATTGCTTCTAGAACCAATCATGCCATATTTATAAGGGGTACTCAAGAAGAGGCAACACGCGAAACCTATACTAGTGGCCCTTCTGGAATGGATTATTATAGTGTAGGAACCTTGCTTCCTTTAAACAGTACGGTTACCATTCCTGCACCAGCTAATGCAAATAATTTCAATTTAACAGGCAATCCTTTTGCTGCTCCTATTACCTCAATGGCATTAACTGGCGGCGTTAGAAGAGCCTACTATGTTTATCAAATAGATCAAGGAGCTACAGATACAGATAAAAGAACAAAAAGAGGAGGTTGGAGTCCAGTATTGCTTTCGGATACGGTTACCACCATCCCTGTTTTAGGAGTTATTCAATGGAAACAGCCTGCAGGAACGTTTAAGGTTACTACCAATGATTTACGTCCTCGGGGAACACCTGTTTCTAATTATATATCTTTTGAAAAGCAACTACAACATCTTGAATTGGCGGTAACTGATTCCGGGTTTACTCAAGATAAATTATTTGTGAGTGTTGATCCCCTTTCAACTGATAAAGGAACTGATTTCAATGATTTAGAAAAAATAAATAATACGGGTATAAATATTTATACAATCGCCGAAGATAAAACTCATTTGGCGGTGGATACAAGAAGCAATTTAAATACTAGGATTCCATTGGGTATTACTGCAGAAAATGGTACTTACAATCTTTTAGTGAATAATAATAATTTACCTGAGGGCACTACCGTTTACCTCAATGATAATTTTGAACATAGAGTCATTGACTTAACGAAAAAAAGTAAATATAGTTTTTCAGTCAATAGTCAAAACGAATCTAAGGGTGACAATAGATTTTCTCTTCAAATTTCACAAAATAAGAGCACTGCTTTCTTAAAAGATTATAGCAATAGTGGCTTTAAGGCTCAGTTATTTAAAAATAAGAATCGCGTTTTTTAATAATAATTATTTTATCTACAACGCTAATTGAGATAGGTTGATGGATGAATATTGAACAAAGTTTTTTTATTTATTTAGAAGATATCATGGTCAAAAAATATAATTTTCTTAGACTGGTTTGTATTGTTGTTCTAGCTACAATAGTACCCTTTGTAGCTAAAGCTCAAATTGATCCAGGTATTGACCCTGATTTAGGTTTTAGTTATTTATCACCAAGATTTCTAACCAAAGGGGTAGCAACTGACACGCTCAAACCTATTGGCCCTGCATTTACATCTTATTCTATTTCTCCTGCCCTGTCAGCAGGCTTAAGTTTTAACACCAGTACTGGTAATATTACAGGTACTCCTGCTGACATAACTGGTGCAATTACTTATACAATTGTAGGGTCTGGCGGTGGATCTTCATCGCTTACCGCTAAATTGGTTATCACGGTAAATGACAAGGCACCTGCTGCTACTTTGCAATATAATACTCCGAATATTTTTACAAGAAATTTCGCAATTACAAGTTTATCACCCACTCTAACTGGAGATGGAGGAGTAGTAACGAGTTATAGAACGGAGCCTAGTTTGCCAGCAGGTTTAAGTATTGATGCAACTGGAGTAATAAGTGGTACACCCACTGTACTATCAAGTGCAACCGACTATACTGTTATAGCTGCCAATACAGGTGGCTATACACTAGCTACTGTAAGAATTACTGTGAGAGAATTAATACCCGATATAAGTTATAATACGCCCAATGTATTTACGAAAGGAACTGCTATTAGTAGTCTGAGCCCAACCAATACGGGTGGCTTGGTAGTTTCGTATAGAATTCTTACTGCTTTACCAGCTGGCCTTAGTTTCAATACCAGCACTGGAGTAATCAGTGGTACACCATCTGGTTTAATTGCTACAACCAATTATTCTGTAATAGCTACCAATACTGGTGGCTCTGATACGACTAATCTAGACATCACTGTAAATGATGTTGCTCCCAATTCACTGTCTTATACTACTCCTAATATTTTTTATAACACAGTTACTATTGGAAATCTAAATCCAACCTCTATTGGAGGAGCTATAGTAAGTTATAGTATTTCACCTGCTTTATCAGCTGGTCTAAGTTTTAATACCAGTACGGGTGTAATCAGTGGTACACCTACTGTTGCTTATCCAATTACAGAATATACAGTAACGGCTACCAATACAGGAGGCTCTACAGCAGCAAATTTTTCTATAACGGTTAGAGAAACGGCGCCTTATAATTTAAGTTATACTTCGCCTAATATTTATACTATCAATTATACTATTACGCCACTTGCTCCAACTTTTAGTGGTGGGCAGGTAACTAATTTTAATATTGAACCTTCTTTGCCAGCGGGGCTTACCTTTTCTTCCACTACTGGTAATATTAGTGGAACTCCTACAGCACTTTCAGATGCCACAATTTATACAGTAACTGCTACAAACAGTGCAGGTTCTGGTACTGCTACCTTAAGCATTAAAGTAGAAGGGCTTGGGTCAATTAATAATCAGCCTAGTACTACTAATAAACAATATTGTTTAAACTCTACTGCTATCATACTAAGTGTTACCGCTACAGGATCTAATTTAACGTATCAATGGTATTACAATACCACCAATACTTCGGATGGCGCCACATTAATTAGCGGCGCTACCCAAAGAACTTATTTACCACCCACTGTAACTGCAGGAGAAAAATATTATTACGTCAGGGTTACTAGTCCTAATGGATATGATATGAATAGTAATTTCTCTGGAAAGATCACCATTAATCCATTACCGATAGTTTCAGTGAGCATAGGTAATAGCGCGATATGTGTAAATGGGACTAGTACTTTAAATAATACTACTGATCCTAACTCTTTTGCTCTTAGTGGATGGAGAAGTATGAATACGGGTATCGCTACAGTGAATGCAACATCTGGATTGGTAACGGGCATTTCGGGAGGAACGACAAAAATTTTATTTACAGTAACTGATGCCAAAGAATGTCAAAATTCTGACACCACCTTATTTACAGTAAGTCCTTTACCGAGTATGTCGGGTATTAGTGGAAATACTCCTATTTGCAGGGGAGATTCTGCCAATTATTTTTCTTATGAAGGTGTATTAAATAAGAGTGTATTTTCCGGTATACCGCAAGGAGCATCTTATTCTTTGCGCACAATAAATAGTTATTATTTTCTTTCTCCAGCAATCAAAGTTAGAAGAACTTCTGACAATGCGACAAGAGATATTGGGTTTACTTCAAATGGCGATTTAGATACGGCTGCTTTAAAGTCTTTTGTTGGCGCACTAGGTACTGGATATATAGATACTTGGTATGACCAAAGTGGTCAAATTAGAAACTTGACTCAAACTAATTTCACAAGGCAACCTCGGATTATAAATTCAGGTATAATTTATCGAAAAAATGCTCAACCTACTTTGTATTATGACACTGATGATGGATTGGGATTTACGGGTCCCGAATATTTAACTGCTACACCATTTAGTATCAATTTAGTAGCTGGAAGTAATAGCGCTAATACCGGAAGTAGGCGGGCAATTAATGGAAGTGCTGGAAGAAATTGGTTGATTGGGCCTTTTGGTAATAAAGATACCTGGTATAATGGTGGCTTTAGTTTTCAAAACGCTTCACCATGGCCAACTACTTCTGTAGAAATATTTACAGCCATTCAGCCTGCAGTTGCTACTTCCAATGCATATTATCGAAATGGTGAGAACAAACTTTTGTCTAGCTATCTCAATAATGGGGTAATTGGATCAGTGAATACCGGGGCCGCTGGGTTTAATACAGAATTTCTCGATGGTTTTATCAGTGAAATAACTGCATTTAGAAAAGATTTATCAGCTAACCAAAGATTAACATTAGAAGCTAGTCAATCAGCTTATTACAATCCATCTTATTATAGCAATATTCCACCTATTGGCAGATGGTCAAGTAGTAATAGTGCGGTGGCATCGGTAGATTCTATAACAGGTAAAGTGAAAGCTATAACTGGGGGAACGGCTCAAATTACCTATACGCTTACTAATCCAGTAACTGGATGTAATAATTCTATTTCAAAGACGGTAACGGTTAATGATCCAATTACAATTTCTACACAACCATCAACTGTGGGTGAAACCGTTTGTAAAAATTCATCGGCTACCGCCTTAACCGTTGTTGCCACTTCTCCTAATTCCATTACTGGCTATCAATGGTTTAAAAATACTACTAACTCAACAGTAGGGGGTACAGCTATAGGGGGTGCTACCAGTAGTTCTTATACACCTGTTACATCAGCTGCAGGAACAACCTATTATTATGTAAGAATATCTGAACTTACTGATTGTAATAAATTGAGCGAAGTGTCTGGTGCAATAGTGGTAAGAGAATTACCGACTACTTTAACGGTAACCAGTCCGCAAAATTTATGCAGCGCTGCATATCCAAATCCAATAATATCTGATTTAAATGCTGGATCAACGGTAACAGAATCTAATACAGTTAAGTGGTATACTGCTTCTACAGGCGGCACTGCTTTGTTAGGTACGCAAACGCTGAGTTCTACTACTTATTATGTGGCTCAAACAGATGGTACCTGTGAGAGTGTTCGCAGCCCAGTGGTAGTAAATTTAGTGACTACTCCTGCAGCGCCTACTGCTAGCAGTGCGCAGAGTTTCTGTTCTGCAAATAATGCAACTGTAGCTAATTTAACCTCCACCGCAGTTGGAACTAATACAATTAAATGGTATTCATCAGCTTCATTGGGTAGTTCAATATTGAGCGGTACAGTTTCTTTAACAACTGCCACTACTTATTATACCACACAAACTAATTCTTCGGGTTGCGAGAGTAGTAGTGCACCAGTAACGGTGACTATTAATCCAACACCATCAGCACCTACAGCAAGTACACAAAATTTATGTGCATCAACGATACCAACGGTTGGCAATTTAGTAGCCAACCTTGGCGAAGGCAATACAGCTAAATGGTATACAGTAGCGGTTGCAGGAAGCGCGTTATCAAATACCACTACCATTGTAAATAGTGGCGTGTATTATGTAGCTCAACTATCTGCTGCTAATTGTGAGAGTGCAAGAATACCGGTGAATGTAATAGCAGGTCCAACTAGTCCATTGATGAGTGCAAATACCTGTGTGGGTAATACGATTGCTGCAACATTAGTTGATAGAAATGCTACCGCTTTAAATTGGTATAAAAATGGATCCTTGTTTAGTACTATCAATACGTTTACAGATACTATGCAAAATGTAAGTACAACCTTATCCAATGCTCAAAATTTATTTATAGATTCTACTGGTAATGTATATGT
Organism: Ferruginibacter sp.; assembly: GCA_030831945.1. GTDB lineage: Bacteria > Bacteroidota > Bacteroidia > Chitinophagales > Chitinophagaceae > Ferruginibacter. The sequence continues at coordinate 18,852 of JAURKC010000025.1, read as the reverse complement.
AATCAGTAATCATTCCATTTTGTTGTTTACACCAGGCAGTAGCACGGGTGTAGTAGTAGCGGGAATTAGTGGGTCAGCAGGTAGTGGTTTAAATCAGTTGAGTAACCCCACAGGAGTGTATGTAGACAATAGTAAAAATATATACGTAGCAGATCCTAGCAATAGTCGGGTGATTAAATTTCCTGCAGGTAGTGGTTCTGGAACTAACGGTATAGTAGTTGCTCAAAGCGGCGGTTCTAATCCAGCGCCAGCTCCGCATTCGGTCTTTGTAGATAATCTTGGAAGAATATACACGGGAACGAATTATGGTTCAGCGCAAGTGTTTAGGTATCCTGCAAATAGTACCGCCTCTACACCGGGTACGCAGGTGGCAAAAAATAGCGGAACGGGTGCTGCTGTTTTTGGTTTATATGTAGCTCCCAATTATGATATTTATTTTAGTTCTTATCAAGAACAGGTGGTTTATAAAACCGCGAACGAAAGCGCTAGTACTACCGGTACAGTAGTTGCAGGAACCCTAGGTGCCCCAGGAACTGGCTTAACCAATTTGAATTATCCAAGAGGGATTTTTGTAGATAATTCCAATAATTTATTTGTAGCAGATCTTAGTAATAATCGGGTAATGAAATTTCCTGCTGGAAGTAGTACTACTACTCCAGGTACGGTGGCAACTTCATTCACTAGTCCTTTCGGAGTATCGATAGATGCTAGTACAGGAAATATTTTTACAGCTGGGGGAGCCAATTTGCGAAAAACAACTAAAGCCTCTAGGTTTATACCCAATGAGGGAGGAACTTATACCGTAACTTATACCAACGGCACCTGCGCTACGCCAGTATCTGCTTCAATTACGGTAACGGATCCAATTACAATTACTACACAACCTTCTACTGCAGGCCAAACGGTTTGTAAAAATTCTACCGCTACTTCATTAACTGTTGCTGCTACTGTTTCAGGAACTACTATTAATGGGTATCAATGGTATAGCAATACTACGAACTCAACAGTGGGTGGTACAGCCATCAGTAGCGCTACCAGTAGTTCTTATACTCCTACTACTTCAGTAGCAGGCACTACTTATTATTATGCAAAAATTATTACTGCAAGCGGTTGTAGTAAATTGAGTTCGGTGTCGGGCGCAATAGTGGTAAAAGATTTACCTACTACTTTGACAGTAACTAGTCCGCAAACAATTTGTAGTGCAGTAGTCGCTAATCCAATAATAACTGATTTAAGTGCTGGATCAACAGTAACGGAATCCAATACAGTTAGGTGGTATACTGCTCTTACAGGAGGCACTGCATTGTCAGGAACGCAAACGCTGAGTACAACTACTTATTATGTGGCTCAGTTTGATGGCACCTGTGAGAGTGTTCGCAGTGCAGTGGTAGTAAATATAGTGACTACACCTGCAGCACCTACTGCTAGCAGTGCGCAGAGTTTCTGTTCTGCAAATAATGCAACAGTAGCTAATTTATCAGCCACTGCAGTTGGAACAAATACAATTAAATGGTATTCATCTGCTTCATTAGGCAGTTCTCTACTGAGTGGTACAGTTTCATTAACAACTGGTACTACTTATTATACCACACAAACTACTTCTACGGGTTGTCAAAGTGGAAGTGCATCAGTGACGGTGACTATTAATCCAACACCATCAGCTCCAACCGCAAGTACGCAAAATTTATGTGCATCAACGATACCAACGGTTGGCAATTTAGTAGCAAATGTTGAGGCAGGAAATACTGCTAAATGGTATACAGTAGCTATTGCAGGAAGCGCGTTATCAAATACTACCACCATTGTAAACAGTGGAGTCTATTATGTAGCTCAACTATCGGCGGCTAATTGTGAGAGTGGAAGAACAGCTGTGAATGTAATAGCAGGTCCAACGACTCCATTGATGAGTGCAGGAGTGTGTGTAGGAAATACCATTGCTGCAACATTAGTAGATAGAAATGCCACTACTTTAAGTTGGTATAAAAACGGATCCTTGTTAAGTAATGTCAATACGTTTACAGATACTACGCAAAATGTAAGTACAACTTTATCGGCTGCTCAAAATTTATTTATAGATTCTACTGGTAATGTTTATGTGGCAAATGCTGGTAATCATACCATTACGATGTTTGCACCAGGCAGTAGCATAGGTGTAGTAGTAGCGGGAATTAGTGGATCAGCAGGTAATGGTTTAAATCAGTTGAATAACCCCCAAGCCGTATATGTAGATAGTGCTAGAAATATATTTGTAGCAGATATTAACAATACAAGGGTAATTAAATTTCCTGCAGGTAGTAGTTCTGGAACTAACGGTATAGTAGTTGTTCAAACTGGCAGTTTGAATCCAGGTAACACAGCTATAGCTCCCTTTTCGGTCTTTGTTGATAAAATTGGAAGAATATATACTGGAACGAATTCTGGCAAAGCGCAAGTGTATAGGTATCCAGCAAACAGTAGCGCCACCACAGCGGGAACGTCGGTGGCTATAAGTGGCGGAACAATAGGGGCTGCAGCTTATGGTTTATATGTAACTTCTAGTTTTGATATTTATTTTAGCGCTTATCAAGAACACGCAGTTTATAAAACCGCGAATGGAAGCGCTAGTACTACCGGTACAGTAGTTGCAGGAACTGCAAACGTTACCGGTACTGCCTTGAGAAATTTGTGGAATCCAAGAGGAATTTATGTAGATAATTCCAACAATTTATATGTAGCAGACCTTAGTAATCATCGGGTGATTTCATTTCCTGCTGGCAGCACTACTACTACTCTAGGAACGGTGGCAACTTCATTTACAAGTCCTTTCGGTGTATCCATTGATCCTACCACAGGAAATATTTTTACAGTTGGAGGTGCAAACTTGCGAAAAACAACTAAAGCCTCTAGGTTGATACCGAATGAGGGAGGTAGCTATACAGTAACATATACCAACGGAACCTGCGCTACGCCTGTATCGGCTTCAATTACGGTAACGGATCCAATTACAATTAATACACAACCTTCTACTGTAGGCCAAACAGTTTGTAAAAACTCTATCGCTACTTCATTAACGGTTTCTGCGACGGTTTCAGGAACTACCATTAATGGTTATCAATGGTATAGCAATACTTCGAACTCAACAGTGGGTGGCACAGCCATCAGCAGCGCTACCAGTAGTTCTTATACACCTGCCACCACAGCAGCAGGGACTACTTATTATTATGCAAAAATTAGTACTGCAAGCGGTTGTAGTAAATTAAGTGCCGTGTCAGGAGCTATCTTGGTAAATGAAATACCTACCGCATTAACGGTAACTAGTCCGCAAACATTTTGTAGTGCTGCTATTGCCAGTCCTACAATAAATAATTTGACCAACGGCACGCCTACTGGAACCAATTCAATTACCTGGTACACTGCTTCCACAGGAGGCACTGCATTGTTGGGATCGCAAACGCTGACAACCACTACTTATTATATGGCTCAAACAGATGGTACCTGTGAAAGTGCTCGTAGTGCAGTGGTAGTAAATGTAGTGACTACGCCGGCAGCACCAACTGCATCAAGTGCGCAGAGTTTCTGTTCTGCAAATAATGCAACAGTAGCTAATTTATCAGCCACTGCAATTGGAACTAACACGATTAAATGGTATTCATCGGCTTCATTAGGTAGTTCTCTACTGAGTGGTACAGTTTCTTTAAGAACTGGCACTACTTATTATACCACACAAACTACTTCTACGGGTTGTGAGAGTGGCAGTGCATCGGTGACGGTGACTATTAATCCAACACCATCAGCTCCTACCGCAAGTACGCAAAATTTATGTGCATCAACGATACCAACGGTTGGTAATTTAGTAGCAAATGTTGAGGCAGGAAATACTGCTAAATGGTATACAGTAGCTATTGCAGGAAGCGCGTTGTCAAATACTACTGCTATTGTAAATAGTGGAGTGTATTATGTAGCTCAACTATCGGCGGCTAATTGTGAGAGTGGAAGAATACTAGTGAATGTAATAGCAGGTCCAACTACTCCATTGATGAGTGCAGGAGTATGCGTAGGTAATACCATTACTGCATCACTAGTAGATAGAAATGCTAGTTCTTTAAGTTGGTATAGAAACGGATCCTTGTTAAGTAATGTCAATACATTCTCTGATACTTTATCGAATGTGGCTAACATACCTGGAGGATATCAAAATCTATTTATAGATTCTACAGGAAATGTTTATGTAGCAACCACTTCAGATAATCATTCCATTTTGATGTATGCTCCAGGCAGTAGCACGGGTGTAATTGTAGCAGGAGGAAATGGAGCGGGTAGTGCATTAAATCAGTTCAATAAGCCACAAGGTGTATACGTAGATAATGCTAGAAATATATATGTAGCGGATTATTTAAATAACAGAGTAATGAAATTTCCTGCTGGTAGTACTTCTCTTACTAATGGAGTAGTAGTTGCCAGCATTACTGCTCCATATTCAGTGTTTGTTGATAAAAATGGTAGTATATATGCCGGAACAAATAATGGTAACGCGCGAGTGTTTAGGTACCCTGCAAATAGTACCTCCACTACAGTGGGAACACAGGTGGCTCAAAATAGCGGAGCAAATGCTGCAGTTGCTGGTGTATATGTAACACCGAGTCTTGATATTTATTTTAGCTCTTATCAAGAACATGTAGTTTATAAAACCCCAGCTGGTAGTACTGCCAATGCCACCGTGGTTGCAGGAACAATTAATAGTGCCGGTAATTCCTCAACCAAGTTGAGTATTCCACTTGGTATTTTTGTAGATAGTACCAATAATTTATTTGTAGCGGATTTTAATAATAATAGGATTATGAGATTTCCAGCTGGAAGTACCACTACTACTCCAGGAACGGTGTTAACTACTTTAGCTGCCAAATCTTATGGTATTTCAATAGATCCTTCCACCGGTAACTATTTTACCTTAACGTCAACCAATCTTCAAAAGTTGACTAAAGCGGCTAAGTTAATACCTAATGAAGGGGGTAATTATACAGTCACTTATACCAACGGCACTTGCGCCACGCCGGTATCTGCTTCTATTACGGTAACCGATCCAATTACAATTAATACACAGCCTTCTACCCTAGGTCAATCTTTATGTAGAAATACAATTGCTACTTCATTGACTGTTTCTGCAACGGTTTCAGGAACTACCATTAATGGATATGAATGGTATAGCAATACTACCAACTCAACACAGGGTGGTACAATTATATCGGGCGCTACCAGTAGTTCTTATACACCTACTACTACTGCAGTAGGAACTACTTATTATTATGCAAAAATTAAAACGGCTAGTGGTTGTAGTAAATTAAGTGCCGTATCGGGAGCAATCGTTGTTAGTACACAACCCGTTACTTTAATACCTACTGCCACACAAACATTTTGTAGTGCGCTCAGTGCAAGTCCTACCATAGCTGATTTAAATTTTGGAACAAAGGCAGCAGTCACTAATACAATTAGTTGGTATGCTGCTGCTACAGGAGGCACTGCATTACTTGGATCCAATACGCTGACCAGCACTACCTATTATGTTACTCAATCGGATGGGGCTTGTGAAAGTGTTCGTGCTGCTGTAGTAGTGAATGTTATTTCTTCACCTGCGGCGCCTACTGCTTCAAGTGCGCAAAGTTTCTGTTCGGTTAACAATAATACCGTTGCTAGTTTAACTGCAACAGCTGCTGGATCTAATACACTCAAATGGTATTCTTCTTCGTCATTATCATCTTCAGTGCTAAGCAGTACAGTTTCTTTAACTACTGCCACCACTTATTATGTTACACAAACCACTTCTACCGGATGCGAAAGTGGAAGTGCATCAGTGACAGTGACTATTAATCCAACACCATCAGCACCTACTGCTGCTACTCAAAGTTTCTGTTCAGAAAATAATCCTACCATTTCAAATTTAGTAGCAACAGGAAATGTAGGAAGTACTTTCCTTTGGTATGCTGCTGCTACTGGAGGCGCTTCTATTAGTAGTTCTAGTTCAGTAAGTAGTGGAATATATTATGTTTCTCAAGTTTCTGCAAGTAATTGCGAAAGCGCTAGAACACCTGTCAATATTATTTCTGGCCCTAGCAACCCAGCATTATCTAGTGCAACTAGTTGCGTGGGAGTTACCTTGGTTGCTAATTTAATAGATGCAAATATTGATTCATTCACATGGTATGATGGAAGTACTAGTATCTCTTCATTAACCAATTCAGATTTAAGAGATTCTTCTTTAACATTGATTTCCAGTGTTGCAGGCTTAAGTAGCATTTTTGTGGACGCGAATGGTAATACTTATTTTAGAAGAAGTTCAGATAATACGATTGTTAAAACTGCTCCTGGTAGTAGTTCTCCAATCATCGTTGCCAATGCATCTGCCACTGGTGTAAGCACCTTTGGTAGCCCTGATGGGATATTTGTAGATGCTAGTAGCAATTTATATGTAGCCGATAATACCAATAGGAGAGTTCTTAAATTCACTCCTAATAATACTACTGGAACTGTTATAGCAACTACTATCAATAATCCTACAGCAATTTATGTAGACAATAGCGGATATTTATATGTAGCAGACGCTATTTCAGGTAAAGTATTTGGCTACCCAGCGGGCAGTACAAGTACTACCGTAGGCACACTGGTAGCAGATTTAAGAACCGTTGCTACTGCAGCTACCTATCCTTCTGGAAATAATTTATCTATCTATGGCTTGTCTGTAGTAAACAACACATTGTATATTTCTTGTTCTCAATTACATGCTGTATTTAAATTTCCTTTAAATGTAAGTAATCCAGTTACTGCAGTAACTGCCATTGCAGGTTCAGTTTATTCACTTGGAGCTGATTTAGCAAAGATGAATTCTCCAATGGGTATCTATGTTGATTCAGTGAAAGGGATTTTTGTAGCGGATAAATCAAATAATAGAATTGTAAAATATCCATTAACTGCTACCGCTGGTTCTGCAGGTACAATACAGGGTGGCTCTACCTTCATTAATCCAATCGGTGTTGCTAAAGACCCTACCACAGGAAATATTTTAGTGACTGATAATGGAAATAATAGAATTCAAAAACTGTACAAAGTAGCTTATTATACTGCTACTGAAGCAGGGAATTATAAAGTAAAATATTCTAATGGAACTTGTAATTCCGGCTTCTCGAATTCAATAAGTATAACGGATCCATTTACTATTTCTTCACAGCCTTCTACTACCAAGCAATCTTTGTGTATTGGATCAACTGCTACCACATTAACAATTGCTGCAAGTTCATCTATAGGGTCTGTTACTTACAAGTGGTTTAGTAATTCAAAAAATAGCACCACCGGAGGAACTGAAATTAGTGGACAAACTACTAGTAGTTATACTCCAGCTACTAGCACATCAGATTCTACTTTTTATTATGTAAAAATAACTTCAGGAAGCTGTAGTAGATTTAGCGCTGTTTCTGGTGCAATAGTTGTTACTGTTAAACCTTCTACTCTAACTGCAAGCAATCAAATATTTTGCAGTGCTAACAATCCAGCACCAAGAATTGCTAATTTATCAGTTAGCGGAGTGACAGGTAGTAATTCTCTGAAATGGTATACTGTTTCTAGTGCCGGCACAGCGGTAGATACTGCTAATTATTTATTGGTAAATAATACGAGTTATTATGTATCTCAGTTTGATGGCACTTGTGAAAGTAATAGAACTGCAATCCTTGTAAATTTAGGGACTACTCCTGCAGCGCCTACAGTTGCTGCTTCACAGGGCTTTTGTTATAATCCAAGTTCAATACCAACGGTTGCAAGCTTAACGGCTTCTGCTGCTCCAGGCAATACAGTCAAGTGGTATTTATCATCACTTGGTGGTACTGCATTGGCATCATCAACGCCGCTTGTGAATGGTACTACTTATTATGCTTCGCAAACTTTATCTTCTACTTCAAGTTGTGAGAGTAGTTTGTCGACAGGTTTAACCGTTACTATTTATGCAAGCAGTGCTAATATAACTCCTACCATGGTGATAAACAATCCATCGGCAGCTTGTACGCCTGGGGTAGTTGATTTAACCACTAGTGAGGTTACCGCTGGTTCTACTTCGGGATTAACCTTTACTTATTTTACAAATATTGGTGCTACCAACGTATTGTCTATTCCTACTGCTGTGGGACTAGCCGGTACTTATTATATTAAAGGAACTACAGTGGGTGGTTGTGCCTCTGCAGTAGCCCCTGTAACAGTAACTATTTCTCCTATACCAGACTTAACAAAGACGGCATTAAATTTTGACGGGGTGGATGACTATGTGAAAATGTCTTCTAAAATTGTTGATCTTAATAGAGCTGATTTTACGGTAGAAACCTGGTTAAGAACTACAGCATCTGCAAGCACTCGCTCAACGCAGGGTATTTTTAATCAAAGAAATGATGATGCGATTTGGAATTCAGGTGAAAGACTTTTCTATTTAGATGGAGGTTATCCAAGATTAGTAGGAAATGGTTGCTCTTGGATTAATTCTAATAATACAGCTAGAGTGGATGATGGTAATTGGCATCATATTGCTTGGGTTTGGGATTATACTGGTAACGGAACAGATGGAGTTGGAAATGCAAAAATATATATTGATGGAGTGGATAGATCAGGGGTTTCCAATTATCAAGCCAACAGTCAACCTCCATCAGATGCAACCTTTAGGTTTGGGCAAATAAACAATTCGGAGACCAACAATCCATTTATTGGAAGTCTAGACAATGTAAGAATTTGGCAGACAGCAAGAACTGCTGATCAAATAGCAACTTATAAGGATAGTATATCTACTGGTTCTGAAACCGGATTATTAGCCTACTATGATTTTAATCAGGGTATACCAGCTGGAACCAATTCTTCCGTTACTTCTTTGATAGATAGAACCACTGCAGGCACATTCACTGGAACATTAAATAATTTTGCATTGTCTGGAGCAAGTTCTAACTGGGTAGAGAGCCCAATTGTAGGAGAAAATAAATTGACTTCAGTTACCGAAAGTGTATGTTTAGGTTCTACAGGAACTAATATTAGTATCGTAATTTCAGGAAGTAGTTTAACGCCACAATGGTATAAAAACAGTTCTAATACTACTGTTGGAGGTACCTTAATAACAGGAGCTACTAATACGAGTTATGCACCACAAGAAACGGTGGCCGGTACTTATTATTATTATTTGAAAGCATCTAATGCGAGTGGATGTTCTGTAACAAGCAATGTTTCAAATCCAATAACATTCCTTCCTGCACCTTCTGCAACTATTACCTCTAGTGCTACATTAGGTTTTGATTGTACTAGTAGTTCTATTACTTTAGAATCTTCCACTGGCGTTGTTTCGCCTACCTATCAGTGGCAAGTAAGTACCAATAGCGGAAGTACTTGGTCCAATGTTTCTTCTAATGGAACGAGTGCAAATTATTCCGCTACTGCAGCAGGTCAATATAGAGTGGTGATTACTAAAAATGGTTGTAGCACTAATTCAAATGTAACTACTGTTTTAGCTGCACCTTCAAGTTCAGCTTCTTCTACTGCAATTTGTCAAGGCGGTTCATCCACCTTTACTGTTGATGCCACTGGTTATACTTCGCCTACCTATCAATGGCAAGTGAGTACCAATAGCGGTGGTAGTTGGTCCAATGTTGCTTCCAATGGAACGAGTCAAAATTATTCAGCTTCTAGCGCAGGTCAATATAGAGTGATAGTTACTGGCACTAACCTTACCGGAACCACTTGCCCTATTACGCTAACTGTTAATGCATTGCCAGCTGTTACGATGGTGAATAGTGCGGTATCAATTTGTTCAGGACAAACTGGAACCTTGAGTTCTACTACTTCAGAATCTAGCATCAGCTATCAATGGAAGAAAGCAGGTGTAAATATTGCAGGTGCCACTAGTTCATCTTACAGCAGTACAGAAGCAGGAACTTATACATTAGTTGCAAAAAATAGTAATGGTTGTGAAACAACCCTTACTTCAACTATTTCTATCATTTCTGCCAATACAATTAGTTTAAGTTCTATTGCTGGCACCAATACTCAGACTGTTTGTAATGGTGATACAATCAAAAATATTACTTACACCACATCAGGCGCTACAGGGGCAAGTTTCACAGGTTTACCTTCTGGAGTATCGGGAGCTTGGTTGAATAATGTCGTTACTATTTCAGGAACTCCGGCCAATGAAGGAATATTTAATTACACAATAAACCTTACTGGAGGATGTGCTACAGTAACTGCAACGGGAACAATTAGGGTTAATGCTATTAATACCATTACACTTAATTCTTCAGCTTCTACCATCTCCCAAACAATTTGTGTAAATACTCCGATTACCTTTATTACTTATCAAACCACTGGTGCAACGGGAGCAACTGTAACAGGTTTGCCAACAGGAGTAACCGCCAATTGGTTAAACAATTTAGTAACGATTAGTGGCACTCCTTCTGTATCAGGAAGCTTTAAATATATAGTCACCTTAACGGGTGGTTGCTCAGTCATTAAAGACTCAGGTACAATCGTTTCTTCTGCGAATCAAACCGTTTCGTTGAGTTCTGAATTGAGTACTACGCGTCAAAGTCTTTGTGTAAATGGACCGATTGCTGATATTACCTATAGTACTACAGGCGCTACAGGCGCTAGTTTCAGCGGCTTGCCTGCAGGTGTTACAGGTACTTGGTCAAATAGTACGATCACGATTAGTGGCACTCCTTCTGTAACGGGATCTTTTGCTTACACGGTTACTTTAACAGGCGGATGTTCAACAGCAAGTAGTTCTGGAACCTTTACTGTTACCAAGGCAAATACTATCAGCTTGCAATCGGCAATAAATTCCGACACCATTAGTATTTGCGCAAAATTGTCTATCAGTAATATTGTTTATAGAACAACCGGAGCCACTGGTGCAACCTTTAATGGATTACCAGAAGGTGTAACAGGTGAATGGAAAGATAGTGTAATCACTATTTCTGGAAGTCCAGCTAATGAAGGTGAATACTTCTACGAAGTTGTATTAACCGGAGGATGTGCTGGTATTTCTGCTAAAGGAAAGATTACAGTAATCCGTATTCCAGGTGACCCTGTTTCTAGTGTTACCCAACCTACATGTAGTGTAGCAACAGGAAGTATTGATTTTAGTTCTTTAGGAACAGGATATCAATATAGCGTTGATCAAATCAACTTCCAGACTACTACTTTGTTCAGTAGTTTAGTTGCTGGCACTTATAATATTGTTGTAAAAAATGCTGGAGGTTGTTTGAGCAATGCATCTGCTGTCATTATCAGATCTCAGCCGCTTACTCCTTCCGTTCCAATCATTACAAGTTCTCCTAGCGCCACTGTTTGTGAAGGTACTGCGGTTAACCTAACAGCAAGCAATGCGGATAGTTATCAATGGTATAATAACAATGTAATTATTGCAGGGGCTACAAGTAAGGAATATATCACCTCTCTTTCTGGAAACTTTAAAGTAACTATTGTAAATACAAGTGGCTGTTCTGCTACTAGTACCTCAACAGTGGTAACGGTGAATAGTATTCCAACGGCTAGTATTTTAGAAGGTTCTACATTGGCATTTAATGATTGTATTAACACGAGTCTAACCTTAACTGCTATTTCAAATGCGGGAAGTCCAACTTATCAATGGTTTAAGAATGGAATAGAAATGAGTGGTGAGGTTGCTTCTGTGCTAAAAGTTGAAGAGGAGGGTCAATATAGCGTGAAAGTTACTTCTTTGGGATGTACCAATTACTCAGCTCAATCTAAAGTATTATCAGTGCCTTCACTAACCAATACAGGCAACTCTACCATTTGTGATGGCAAAAAAGTTGTATTAAATGTTAGTCCTTTAGGTTTTGATACACCTACCTATCAATGGAAAGTGAAACCTTTAGGTGAAACTACCTATCAAAATGTTTCTTCTAGTGGAAATACTTCAAGTTATGAAGCACTGGTGAGTGGAGATTATTTAGTTACTGTTGTAGATAGATTTAGTAATAGTTCTAATTCTTGTCCACTTGCAATTACTGTAAATAGTTTACCAACTGTTTCGGTGGAAGTATCACCTTCTTCTACTATTTGTGCAGGAATCGTTGATACACTTTCTGCAATCGCAACTTCTGGAAGTAGTACAATGATCAGCAGTTATCAATGGAAAACAAGTGGCGTAAATATTGAAAGTCAAACAGCTTCAATTTTTACAACTCCTACTTCTGGTAATTATTCTGTTTTAGTAACAGATGACAATGGTTGTCAAAGAACAAGTGCTACAAGTGTAATTGCAGTAAATCCATTACCTACTTTACAAATTACTAATCCGCCGACAGTTTGTTCTCCTGCGGTGGTAAATCTTACTGCCAATAATGTAACGGCGGGTTCAACTGGTTCGCTTACCTATAGTTATTACAAAGATTCCTTAGGTACGATTGTCCTGTCTAATCCAAGTACTGTTAGCATTGCAGGAACTTATTATATTAAAGGAATTACCGCGGGTGGTTGTTCTTCTGTGATTAAGCCGGTAGAAGTTACGATTACTAATCCACTCCTTGTAATTACTAATCCTGAACCTGTTTGTGCTCCTTTCACTATTGATTTAAGAAATACTAGAATTACAGCTGGATCTAGTGATGGATTAACCTTTACTTATTTTACTGATTCTGCGGCTACTAATAGTTTAAATTACTTTACTTCTTTATCTGCAGGTCGAGGTACTTATTATATTAAAGGAACCAACAGCAATGGTTGTATATCCATTCGTCCTATTGTGGTGTCAGTGGTTGATTTGCCTACTCTTGTGATAACCAATCCTGCACCAGTTTGTAAGCCTGCAGTAGTTGATATCACCAGTGCTTCTGTATTGGCTGGTTCTTCTACTGGAACAGCATTGCGCTATTTTAGAGACAATACTCTTTTAGATACACTAAGAACACCAAACGCCATCAGTAGCTCGGGTACCTATTATATTCAATCCACTAATTCAACTGGATGTGTTTCATTGGGTTCTGTAAATGTTTCGATACTAGAACAACCAACTGTAGCAGCCATCACAGGTACAACAGCCCTTTGCGCTGGATCAACTACTGTCTTGTCAAATTCAGTGGCAGGTGGCGTATGGTCAAGTAGCAACGTAGCGGTAGCAACGGTAAATAGTTCGGGACTTGTTACTGGTATTGCTGGAGGTACAGTAACTATTACTTATACCGTGTCCAATGGTTATTGTGCTGTTGCTGCAAATGCTTTAGTTACAGTCAATGCATTACCAGCATTAACTGCTATTACCGGTTCTTCGATACTATGTGCTGGAACAACTACTGCCTTATCAAATTCAGTGGCAGGTGGCGTATGGTCAAGTAGTAATTTATCTGTAGCAACGGTAAATAGTTTGGGAATGGTTACCGGTATTGCTGGAGGAACTGCAACTATAAGTTATACAGTATCTAATACCTATTGTACGAATACAACAACTACTGTAGTTACAGTAAATGCATTATCCGCCTTGACTGCTATTACCGGTAATACAACGGTTGAAGTTGGTCTGACAACCACCTTGTCAAATGCAAATTCTGGCGGCGTTTGGAGCAGTAGCAATTCTTCTTTGGCTCCGATTGATGCGATTGGAGTGGTTACTGGTATTGCAGCTGGAAATGTAACTATTAGTTACACCGTAACCAATAGTAGTGGATGTATTAGCAGTGTATCTACAAATGTTACAATAAATCCATCTGCTATTAATCCTAAAATAACAGGATCCTCAACTGTATGTGTTGGTTCAACATCTACCTTAATTAATTCAATAGATGGAGGTGTATGGAGCAGCAGTAATTCTTCAATCGCAACTATCAATAGCAGTGGTGTGGTGACTGGTATATCAGCTGGCACAACTATTATAAGTTATACGATCACTCGTGGAAGTTCTACCTCTGTTGCAACATTTACAGTTGTTGTAACGGCAATGATACCGGTACCAGTCGTTAGTAATACTACTCCATTCTGTATAGGTTCAAATACCGAATTTTCAACCAATGTATCTGGTGGAGTTTGGTCTGTAGGCGATACTAATATTGTAAAAATTAATAGCCTAGGTATAGTAAAAGCCATTGCTGCTGGAACTTCCGAGATTATTTATACGATACCTAATAATATTTTCTGTTATTCTTCGGCAAGGGTAAGTATAACTATCAATCCTTTGCCTACCGTGTTGATCAATCAACCTGCGGCTGTTTGTTCTCCAGCAGTGGTGGATTTAACAACGGATTCAATTACTGCTAGATCATCAGCTGGTCTGAATTTCAGTTATTGGAAAAATAGTGCTGCTACTCAAGTGGTCGCATCGCCAGGAGTAATCAATACTTCAGGAACTTATTACGTGAAAGGTACTAACCCTACTACTGGATGTTTTGTTATTCAGCCGGTAAATGTTACTATTCAATCCTCTTCAATTTTACCAAATATTACAGGTGCTACAGAAATATGTGCAGGCACTTCTGCTGCACTTGCAAACGCTACCGCTGGTGGTGTTTGGTCAAATAGCAATACTAGACTGGCAACTATTTCTAGCGCAGGTGTAGTGACTGGATTATTTGTTGGTATTGATACAATTAGCTATGCAGTTACCAGTGCGAGTGGATGTATAAATAAAACAATATCTATTTTAAAAATTAAAAACTGTTTACCTCCATTAGAGATAGTTGAAAAAATAAGTAAGCCAGTCATTCAAGGAGATGGAACTTATAATGTAACGATTTCTATCTATGTTAAAAATCCTAGTGCTTTCAATTTTGATAGCGTGCAATTAAGTAATGATTTGAAAAAGACTTTCATCAGTCCAACTACTTTCAAATTGAAGTCTTTAAATGCATTTGGAAGTTTGGTAGCCAATAGTTCATTCGATGGCAATGCCAATAAAGACTTACTAACGTACAAGAGCAAAGTGATGGCCAACCAAAGAGATTCAGTGGTGTTGGTTGTAAACTTTAGTGCCAATGGTTTTGTAGGTAACTTATTTAATCAAACCGACCTCAATGCACTTTCGCCTTATGGTTGGGTGACCAATACTTCTTCGAATTTAGATGAATTGACCGGTTCCATTTCATTGGCTCCTTCAAAATTTGTTATTGAAGAGATTGAAATTTTTGTACCCGATGCATTCTCACCAAATGGCGATGGAGTCAATGATCGTTTCCAAATAGGCCGTCCAAGTAATACCAAGGTGTCGCTAAGTGTTTACAATCGTTGGGGTGTAATGGTGTATACCAATGATAATTATGCCAATGAATGGGATGGATATGGTGTAGGCAGCTTCTTAGGAAAAAAACTTTTAGAAGGAACTTATTTTTATAATGTAACGATACGTTATTCAAATCCTGCACTTAACAAAAAACTGGCTGGATATATAACGCTGAAACGATAAGCATTGAATTAAAATTTAAATGTTGATCAAGTAAGAAAAAATGAGTTTGATATTGATAATAAAAAGTAAATGAAATATAATGGCCTATTCTTTTAAATTATTTCGGATTCTGCTGGTAGTGGTTTTTCTGATAACCTGTGGACAGGCCTATAGTCAGAAGGAGGCAATGTATTCTCAATATATGTTTTCTATGATGACGATTAATCCTGCTTATGCTGGTGTTAATGGCAAGCCAACCTTGTCTTCTATTTTCAGAAATCAATGGGTTGGAATTGAAGGGGCACCGGTTACGTCCTTATTAACCTTTGACATGCCTTTTAGTAAGGATAGGTTGGGGGCTGGATTAAAAATTATTGACGACCGCTTAGGTATTGAGCATACCACCACTTATAGTTTGGGCATGTCAACGCATTTTAAACTTTCACCTTATTCTCGACTTTCTTTTGGACTAGATTTTGGTAGAAAAATGTATGAAGCAAGTCTCTCATTGGCAAATACGTATACCCCGGGCGATGCAAGTTTTTCACAAAATGTAAGAGGTGGTGTGAGTCAATTGGGTACGGGAGTTTTTTATAATAACCGAAGATTATCTATTGGTCTCTCTTCTCCCAATATATTAAAATCTGATATCACCATTAGTCAAATAGATTTTGGAAAATCTTCTTCCTTTACTGCTATTCACCTGTTTACTTATGTGGGGTATAATTTTGATATCAATGAAAATGTGAAGTTTAAGCCATCAATAATGGCAAAGTCTGTAAGTGGTTCTTCGGTACAACTAGACTTTAATTCAATGGTATGGCTGAAGGATTTAATTGGTATTGGCGCATCCTATAGAACTGGAGATGCAATCGCTGGACTGTTGCAATGTAAATTAAAAAAGTCTTTTCAACTAGGGTACTCTTATGATTCCCCTATCAATACATTAGGTGCCAACAATAGAGGGTCACATGAAATTTTTATGCTCATTCACTTTAAAGCAATAGAAAAAAAATAGTTATTAATTTATTTTAAATTTTTTTGTTTTGACTATAAAATTTGTTTTTAAAAAAGCATTTCAATTGCAATTGATTGCATTATTGGTTGGTGCTAGTTGCTCGGCTCAAACTTTCACCAACTACGCTTTCAATACTGCTGGCAATTTGATAACAAGCGGCAAAAATAATTATGAGTGGAGTGTAGGTGAATCTTCAGCTATTACTACAATGCTAAACGATCGGCTGATGCTTACCAATGGGCTATTACAGTATAGTGTGCAGAATCAACCTCAAATTACTACCGTACCCTCTTTTTTACCAAATGAAGTAAAGGTGGGCCCTAACCCGATAACGACCATCGTAGAAGTGAACATTTTGCATGCAGAAAAGGGAAAGCATTTAGTTGAATTATTGGATAATAAAGGAAATAAAATCAAAGGCGTTCAAATTAATTATTCCGGAATGGGGGCTTATCAAAAGTGGGATATTGACGGTCTTCCGGCAGGACAATATTTTATAAACATTCAACAAACGCATGCGGTGAATGGCAGACTAGTTAAGCAAGGGGCTTACCAAATTGTTAAAACGAATTAAGTAAGCTTTAACTGATTAATCAACAATCAATGATTGAAGTTGAGGCAAAGTAAAGCAGGAAAAAGTGGTTGGTGAACGATAGCTATAATTTAAAAAAATAAAGAATAAAAAATATCAAATAAAATTTATAAAACCCTAATCCAGGAATACCATTAATCTTACATACAATGCATAAAATAATGAAACGATTTAACAAGGCAATTCTGTTCATCAGCTTTCTTGCTATTGGTTTTGCAAGTTTCGCTCAGGCACCCAATTTATTAAACTACCAAGCGGTAGCGCGTAATTCGGTGGGCAATCCTTTGCCCAATCAGAAGATGAACCTTCGCCTGTCAATACATAATTTTTCTAGCACAGGTTCGGTAGTTTATACCGAAACACGCGCTATTACTACCAATGCCGGTGGTTTATTTTCAGTACAGATTGGAAGCGCTGGAACGACTGCTTCCACTGGAACACTGAGTGGAGTAAATTGGCTAGATGGTGATAAATTTTTACAGGTAGAAATTGACCCAGATGCAAATAATAATTATTCAAACTTGGGTAATGTCCAATTAATCAGTGTGCCCTATGCTTTATCTTCTGTATCTGCTACCACAGCGGTAACTGCTAATAAACTAAGTGGATTGAATACGAGTGTGGCTACCCTAAATAATGTTAGTGGAACTAATACCGGTGATAATGCAGTGAATAGTTTGTATGCAGGATTGGTATCTAATGCTACGCACACAGGAGATGCTGAAGGAACTACTGCATTGACTGTAAAAGGAATCAACGGCACGCTATTAAGCGGATTGGGAACTGGTATTTTAAAAAACACTAGCGGCTCTGGAGTACCAAGCATTGCAGTAGCCGGTACAGATTATTTGTCACCAACAGGAAGTGCTGCAGGCTTAACTAATTTTCCAATATTGAATCAAAATACAACGGGTAATGCAGCAACTGCGACAAAATTTGCTACCACCAAAAATATCAATGGCGTTCCTTTTGATGGAAGTGCCGATATTACTATTTCTGCTACTGCAGATGCTGGAAGCCTAGCTGGTACTGCATTAAAATCAACCATAACAGGTTCTAGTTTAACCAGTGTAGGAACCTTAACTAATTTAGCCGTTACCAATCCAATTGTTGGAAATGTAAATGGTAATGCTGCAACGGCGACAAAATTAGCAGCTACAAAAAATATCAATGGTGTTCCTTTTGATGGAAGTACTGATATTACTATTTCTGCTACTGCTGACGCTGGAACATTGGCTGGTACTGCATTAAAATCAACCATAACAGGTTCTAGTTTAACCAGTGTAGGAACCTTAACTAATTTAGCCGTTACCAATCCAATTGTTGGAAGCATAAATGGTAATGCAGCAACGGCGACAAAATTAGCTGCTCCTAAAAATATCAATGGTGTTCCTTTTGATGGAAGTAATGATATTACTATTTCTGCTTCTGCAGATGCGGGAACTTTAACGGGCACTACTTTAAATTCAACGATAACGGGCTCTAGTTTAACGAGTGTTGGAACCTTGGCTAATTTAACAGTAACCAATCCGATAGCAGGAAGTATAAATGGTAATGCATCAACGGCTACAAAATTATCTGCTCCAAAAAATATCAATGGCATTCCTTTTGACGGAAGCACTGACATCACTATTTCTGCTTCTGCAGATGCGGGGACTTTAACGGGCACTACATTAAATTCAACGATCACAAGTTCTGGTTTAACGAGTGTAGGAACTTTAGCTAATTTAACGGTTACTAATCCAATTATTGGAAGTGTAACAGGTAATGCAGCAACGGCAACTACTGCTGGAAATATAACTGCAACAAGTAATAGTACATTAACAACTTTAACCAACTTATCATCCGTTGGAACTA
>JAURKC010000005.1 GCA_030831945.1 Ferruginibacter sp. | reverse complement strand
TGCCTTCTTGGGGGTTTTATGTTCGTCATGCGGAAGGGATTAAAATGAAAAATGTAAAAGTGTTTTATTTGGAAGATGATTTTCGTCCAGCATTAGTTTTTGATGATGTGAAAGGAGTAACCTTGGATAATTTTACCGTTCCTAAAGCGATTGAGTTGCCTATAGCACTTTTTAATAATACCAATGGTATTAGTTTGAAAGATTTAAAGTTTCCTGTAAGTGAAGAAAAGGGAGTGATGATTACTAATTACAAGTAAGATTTTTAGGTAGATTTTTTATTGAAAATTTATAACATTGTAAAATTCTATTATGAGAAATTTTCTAATCTTAATTTTTGCTAGTTTATTTGTGACAACCTTTACCGTTAAAGTAAAAGGGCAAAGTACTGCCAATATAATGGGAGCATGGGGGAAAGAGGAAAATAATATAAAGACCCTAGTCATCTTTACTGATAATGTTATCAGTGTTGCTAACTATAACTTAGTAGATAAAAAGTTTAATTTTACTTGGGGAGGCACCTATACTTTAAATAAAAAAAATTTACAATTATCATATGAGTGGCATTCGCAAGACAGCTCATTGGTCAATACAAATGCTGAACTTTCTTTAGTACTTAAAAAAAATGGCCACTTGTCTTTAGGCAAACTAGTAAGCAATTTAAAAAGATTGGATGATGGGATCTCTAGAGATTTATTTGGAGCATGGATAATTAGTGGTAATTTTTCAAATGATATAGTATCGAGAAGACCCAATCCATTTCTTCCACGACGAACTATGAAAATTATTTCAGGAAAATATTTTCAGTGGGTAAGTTATAATGTGGTGACAAGAAAATTTTTTGATGCAGGAGGCGGAACACAGACTGCTGTAAATGGAAAATATGTTGAAACTATAGAGTACTTTACTAAAACAGCACAAAGCGTTGGCAAGTCGGTGGAGTTTTCCTATTCAGTATTGGACGGTGATTGGAGACATAAAGGGCAAAAATCAACAGGGGGCCCTTTAGATGAGTGTTGGACTAAACGTAAATTGATCGAAGAGAAATTTGGTAAAAAATAAATCCAAATAAATACGTTAATCTGTTGCTTGCTTATTTTAGAAATTGCCTAAAAGTTAAATTGATTCTGGGTTTGGTGATTTTTTTAGATTTTGGCAATGCATGTAACCAGTGTTTTTGAATAGCACCCTTCATTTCTAATAATGAACCATTTTCAAGTTGGACAGAAACTGTTTCTTTTGATGATTTGTTTTTAAATGAAAACTTTCTTTCTATACCTAGACTAACTGAAGCGATAGAACTATTCGGTAGTATTTCCTTTTCATCATCACTATGCCAACCCATTCCTTCATTTCCATCATGATATAGGTTTAATAAGCATCCATTGTAATTGACTTGTGTGTAGCCTTCCACTATACTTTTTATTTTTAATAAGTGCTCCGTCCAAACTAGTCCTTTTTTGGTTTTATTGGAATAAGTATATTCTATCCCTTCATCTCCATAAAATGCGACCTTTCTTTTACTAATTATTTCTTTACCAAAAATTATAATTTCCTCATTTTTCCATTCAATACCTTTAACTAAATCATCAAAAAAAGTAACCTTCTGCTCATGACTAAATATTGGCCCATAGTAGATGGCTTCGCCTTCAAAGTTTATAATTTGTAATTCTTGTTGAAACATTTCGATTTATTGAAACTAAAATCTTAAAATAAAATGGTAGTTGCTTAAGGTAATAATACTTAATTATTTAGAAAGAGAAATCAGCCAAAAGTTACTACTTCATTAGATGAAGTCAAATGAATAATGAAAAGCTGTTTTGCATCTTATTTTTCAATTGTAAAAGAATCCACTGTTTCACCTTTGGTATTAATTTGTTTGAATTGAAATTTATTTTTTTCAACCTCAATAAAACTGATGGTGTTATCGGTAGAGATAAATTTATCTGTGAAAGGTTGCCAACTAGCAGGCAAATTGGTTTGTTCGTAATTATACAAACGCTGTCCGCCAGCACCCGTGACGATATAAATAATTCCCTTCGGCTTCTTATTCTTGCTCCCATCAAAGTTTTTATCTAAAGTCCATTTCCCATTTAACTTACCATCTATTTTTATTTTTACTCTTGCGCCTGACTCGTCCATTGTATCTGGAATAAAGGTTAATGGAAAAGATCTTTGGTAATTGTGTACATGCCCATTAAAAACCACATCTACTTTACCTTCTTCAAATATTGGAGATAAAAGTCTCATGTGTTGTTCTTCAAAATGTGCTTTAGAAGAGTTGAATCCTGGTTGATGAAACATTACAAAATGCCACTTTGCTTTTGCTGATTTTTTTAAATCCTGTATGATCCAATTTTGTAATTCTTTATTTGACCAATTAACGTAATGGTCTGCATCGATTACTGTCCAATGTGCATTGCCATAATCGTATGAAAAATTAGTCATTTTTGGATAGGCATTTTTCGAAGCTTCGTAAAATGCATTCCTATTAGTATCACTGCCTTTTAGTATTGGCAAAAGGTCACTGCCTTCTTTATCATAGGGTCCATTTAAAGGTTGTTCCCAAAAATAATAATAGGCTAAAGCGTCAGGTGTTTTATCCATGTCCCTATCATTGGCATCATGGTTACCAACTGATGCCATAAATGGAATGCTTCTTAATAGTGGAGCTCCAGTTGAGTCATTGTTGTCAGCATTATAAATGGGCCAAAATTTGGTGGAGTATTCATTTGCTAGTCCATGACCGTAAACAATATCTCCAGGAACAGCTACAAAATCTGGATTTAAATCATACATTATGTTAGCTAATTTCTTTTGGTTTTTAGTCAGTGCGCCAATATCTCCAGCGACAACGAATTTATAATTTTGACTTTTTGATTTGGGAGTATGCGCTAGGGATTCAAATACAGTCACTTTATTTTTAAGGACTCTATAACTTACCTCTTTTCCATTTGGTAAATTTTGTAGCGTAGCGTGGTAAACTACAAAAGGGGAATAATTTTTTAGAAACACTCTATTAAAATAAATTTTGGGACTTCTTATCCAAGTAGTATTCAATTTTACTTCTACGCCCCATTCACAGGTGGTATCTGAAGTATGCCATAATAAAGACAATTTATTTGGACTTCCCTCATAGCCGATTTGCAAATAAGGCTTCGTTATAAATACTGATTGAGAGAAAATATTTTTTGCAAAAAGAGAATTTAAACATATTAAAAGAATTGACAGGTATTTCATATTTTAAATTATTTAGATAAAAGTATGATTATTTTTTACATTAATTTTTGCTTCTGCTTTCCGTAACAATTACATAACCGCTTTTAATAAATCGAATTTCCAGGAAAATTAAAAAAAACCAAGTTTAGTTCAATGCGTTGAAAGTATATATAATAAATTTAAAATGTGTAAGGTTATTTTGTTAGATAGATTTTCGGTTTATGGCACCTGCTTATTTTGCTATTGGATAAATAATTTTTAGAAAAAGTTCTTAATTCTATCAAATTCATTATCTTGTTATGAGTAGTGGAGAATAGCAACCACATAAAAAACTGGGCGAAGTAAAAAGCCAAATCCTCAAAACCAACAAAAAAAAATAAAATGTCACAACCAATTCCACAATTTAAAAATGAGCCAGTTCTTGTATTGATACTTGGCCTCATCACCTGCGGTTTGTATTTAATCTATTGGAATATCAAAGCTGCCCAAGTTTTAAATGCAGCAGCTGAAAAAGAAATTATTTCACAACCTATCGCAATATTTGCGGGATGTTGCTTGCCGGTCAACTTATATTTTTATTATTTAGCAGGTAAAGAAGGTTTGCCAAAAGTATATGAGAAAACTGGAGAAGTAGGAAAAGACCAGACAACACTTTTGATTATTCTTGGCTTCTTATTTCCTATGGTTGCAGCAATGATTGTACAAGGTGATATCAACAAATTATATAACTAACCCAAAGCGGTTTCGTAAAATATTAGGAATTGCCGGTGCCTTATTGACACTGGCATTTCCTTTTTATGTAATGCTTCAATCTGCCAATCGGTCTATTGAAACAGAACAATCATTATGCCCATTTAAATTATTAACTGGCTTTCCTTGTCCAGGTTGCGGCATCACTAAATCATTAATTTTTTTCTATAAAGGTGATGTAGAAAAAAGCCTTTATTATCATTTATTTGGACCGTTGACATTTGTATTTTGTTTGACTGCTATAATTATCCTATCAATAGAATTAGTAACCGAAAAGGACTATTTTCAAAAAGTTTTATACAGTAAAAAAATTGCTTATTCTCTGGGTATTATTTTAGCAATCTATCATTTGACAAGATTAATCTATTTCGTTTCTTCAAATAATATGGATGACATTTTACGTCAATCGATGTGGAAGTGATGTTAGGGTACAAAATAATTAACGTAGAAACTACTTGCCAAATGGGTTATTTTGATGCTAGTTTAAAAAAATGGTTTGAACACCCCTGTCTTCTTTAACTGCTATGATTGAATGAATTTTGGGAACTTCTAAAAGAGCATCACCACTACTTCTAACTGTAAATGGAAAATATTTTTCTAAATTTGGTATAAATTTTCAATTATATATAATATTTAGTTTCTCCAATTCGTTAAAGGCTCTAACTTAAGTAACCTATAACTATTTTAATCCAAATTTTTTAAAAATTAACAATATGAAATTATTCTTTTTTCTTTTACTATCAACAGGCTTCCTTCAACTACATTCCCAAACTACAAAAACCACTATTATCTTATTTGAGTTTGACAAGTCTGCTATTACCGATTCTTGTAAAGGACAGTTAAAGAATTTAGTAAAAGAGTTAAAGACGAGCGCTTGGGCTAATATTGAGCTTTACGGACATTGCGACTCTTCTGGATCCTCGGCTTATAATGATCGCCTTTCAATAAAGAGAGTAGAAGCAGTTCATCAATTTCTTTTATCTGAGGGTATTATTGATTCTGTTATTATTTTAAAGAAAGGTTATGGCGAAAACAAACCGCTGAATGAGAATGCTAGCAAAGAGCAAAGAAGTTTAAATAGAAGGGTTGAAATAATTGTTAATGAATCTATAATTCTATATAAAAAATTTGAAAAAACAGTAACAGTAGAGCAAGTTTTATCAGGCGCTAAATTAAATTCAGGGGATAAAATATCCCTTAAAAATATAAATTTCATTGGAGGGTATCATTATTTTGTCAATGAATCTTTACCTACCTTAAATGAATTATTAACGGTGATGAGGAAGAATTCTAAAATGGTTATTCGTGTAGAGGGCCATATTTGTTGTGGATCTGCAGATGAAGCCGATGGTGTGGATATGGGAACTGAGTTAAAAAATTTATCGGTAGCACGGGCAATGGCAGTAAAGGAATTTCTCGTTAATAATGGAATTGAAGCTAACCGCATTAGCCATGCAGGCTTCGGTCATAGTCGGCCACTTTATCCTTATCCCGAAAAAACTAGTGAGGAAGAGTTAGCTAATAGAAGGGTAGAGGTGGTAATTATTTCTATGAAATGATAGCATACTAGTAGAAAAGAATAGATTTTTGCAAATCAAAAAAGCCTAATAATCATGTGATTGATTATTAGGCTTTTTAATTTTTGTGAGGCGCCAATAAACTTACTTTAAATAGGCATATTTCATGTGTGATTGTAAGTTGAAAAGAATTAGATAAAATATCTCAGCCATTTTAACTGCCAACAACTTAGTTGTTTTCAAAATGAATTTTATTAAACCACGCTGCAGTATTTAATTAATTGACATTAATATTAATTATAATACATAAATTTTGTAAGTAAAAAAATTCCCTGAAATATGGGGGAGGTTAAAAAATACTACAAATGGGGTATAGGTAACTTAGTTAATAGTATTTAGATTGCAATTCAACTGTGGAATCCAGTAACCACGTTAAAAAAAGGGGAGTTTTCTGAAAATCCTTAAGAGTAAGACTAAATTTAAATAAATAAAATGAAAAAAGTAAAACTGATTTTCGGACCAATGTTTTTTGCTTCGGTAGTTCTTACAAGCTGTGGTGGAGATTCTATTGCAAGCGATGCAAAAAAAATTGCTGATCTACAATGTAAAGCACAGCAATTATTGCAAAAAGCAACATCTGGTGACATGTCTTTAATGGAACAAAGTACTAAACTAACAAGTGAGGCTACTAGTTTAGTAAAAGAAATGGAATCAAAATATACATCTGATTCTGACAAGAAAAAATTGGCAGAAGCCCTATTAAAAGAAATGGGTAATTGCAAATAAGTTACCTATAAAAGTGGAGACCAGCAACCATTCTAAAAACGGGGCGTATTCTGAAAAGCCAAAAGAGTAGGAAAAAATTAAAATTTAATTTACAATGGAAAATACAGAACAAAATGAAACTCCAAAGCAAGATCCTAAATTAACTGTAGGGGATGAGGTGAAACAATTCTATAAGGGTGACTTTAAGAATATCTTTACCACTGTTTTTACAAATCCGATTCAAGGGATCTACGAATTATTAGAAAAACCATCTGAAAAAGCGTATAAACAATCTCTTATTCTTTTCGCATCTATATTTTTTCTATACTTAGTTGGTTCTTATATTATAGTGGGTGAAGCAAGAAAGTATATGGAGTTTAGTAATTTCATAAAAATTAGTATAGTACCTGTTATTATGATGTTTGTAATTACCTGTTTGAGTTTTGTTATTAAATCTTTATCAGGAAAGCCAAATTTTAAAAACGAACTATTAACTGGAGGAATTTGTGGAATTCCTTTAGGCCTTCTAATTCCCATTTTTTTAGTAATAAAAATAATGGCTTCAGAAAGAGACTTAATGAGATTAATTAATAACCCTATGGGTGCAGGTGTATTTGCTACCATGATTTTCTTTTATTTAATTCTAATGTTGATTAATGTATTTCAACAGTCTTTGAAATCTTCAGGAACTAAAGACGCTATGGCTTGGTATTTATCTCCAGCAGCTATTTTATTAGCATTTTATGTGACTTTTAAAATTTCAAAAGGGTTACTATAATAATTTGCAATTTAAAAAACGATTGACAGCAAATTATCGAATACAGCAGGTTTAGTAGAAATATTAATTTATACTAAACCTGCTTAGTAAAATGGAAAATACTGCTTCTAAATCAGCTCTATCGTAGAATAGCCTTTTGTAAGCATAAATAAAGCAAATCAAGAAATTTTCAATTGAAAATTGATATATAGGGTTAAAAAATTTGGTTCATAGCATCAATATTTGTGGCGGCAATAGCTAACTTTTTATATTCAAAACATTAGGTACATTTTTAATTTATTACGCTCTCTAACTCCAATTAAATAGACTTTGATAGCTTTTCCAGTTTTTAAGTATGAAAAAAAGCAGAGAAATTAATGTAAATTAAAAGAAAACGCTTAGCTATCTAGCAAAGCTCAACTTTTAGAAACACTTCCTGATATTGATTTTTTTCTAACACCTAATTACTTCACCCTCCGCCGGTAATAATCATGCCTTCATTTTGGCTTCTTATGTTGGATCAAATTTTCTTATTAACTTAGATAATATTTTATTGAATAGGGCGCTAGAATCAAAGTAGACAGAGAATTGCTGATTGCTATTTCAGCGATTTTTAATAGCTAGCTGCAGGGAAAATTTCTCTTGAGAATTTTCAATTGAGCTGTTGTTGTAAACTAATGGTTTTCAGTAAATCGGGTGCTCCAGAAAGGATATCCTATTCAAAACAATAATGGTCCTTGTGTGTCAATAAAATAGACATTTTAATTCCAACTGTAAATAGTAAAAAATACCAATGAACGAGATTAAATGCCCAAAATGTAATGAAGTTTTTAAGGTTGATCAAGCAGGTTTCGCTGACATCCTCAAACAGGTAAAAGACAGTGAATTTGATCGCGAATTAAAAGTGAGATTAGACCTAGCAGAAAGGGATAAATTAGAGGCTATAAAATTGGCAGAAGCTCATCTTAAAAATACTCAACAAGCTGAACTTGCTGAAAAGGATAAATTATTAGCCGAGCTCATCGCTAAATTTGACAAAGCAGACACTGAGAAGAAACTGGCAGTTAATGAAGCAATACAAAATGCCGAAAAGGAAAAAGAGCTAAAAGATAAACAGCTAATGCAATTGAAGTTGGATAACGAAATTGCCTTGTCGACTCAGTTAGGCAATAAAGACAAATTATTAGCTGAGTTAAAAGCAAAACTTGAAAATTTAGAAGTTGAAAAGAAATTAGCTATAGCAGAAGCTACTAGGCCATTGGAAAAGCAACGGGATGAATTGGCTAATGAGATAAAGACAAAAGAATTGGAGAAACAAGGCTTGGAAAATTCACTTAGACAACAATTCGCATCTGAAATACAAAATAAAGATGCAATTATAAGATACAAAGAAGACGAAATTGCCAGAGTAAGAGATATGAAACAAAAGCTTTCAACTAAAATGTTAGGAGAAACGCTAGAACAACATTGTGAAATTGAGTTCAATAAACTTCGTGCAACTGCTTTTCAGCATTCCTATTTTGAAAAAGACAACGATGCAAGTTCAGGTACAAAAGGAGATTATATTTTTAAAGAAACAGATGAAGAAAATAATGAAATCATTTCAGTAATGTTTGAAATGAAGAATGAAGGAGATGAAACAAATAACAAAAAAAAGAATGAAGATTTTTTTGACAAGTTGGATAAGGATCGAATAAAAAAGAATTGTGAATATGCAGTGCTGGTTAGTCTTTTAGAAGCAGACAATGAATTGTATAATTCTGGAATTGTGGATGTATCTCATCGATACCCTAAGATGTATGTCATCAGGCCACAGTTTTTTATACCAATCATTACTTTTCTAAGGAATGCTGCTATGAATTCATTGCAATATAAAGCGGAGCTTACTAAAGTGAGAAATCAGAACTTAGATATTACCAACTTTGAAGAGAAGTTAAACAAGTTTAGAGATGGGTTCTCTAAGAATTATTTATCAGCGCAAAGCCATTTCCAAGAAGCCATCAAAAAAATTGATGTATCAATTGCAGCAATGCTGAAGGTTAAAGAAGAACTGACAACCAGTGAAAATCAATTTCGATTGGCAAATGAAAAAGCTGAAGATTTAACTATCAAAAAACTAACCTACGGCAATCCAACAATGAAAGCAAAATTTGAAGAGTTTAAAAATATAGAATAATTAATCACGATAAGTTTTTTATAATTAATCCGAACTTTTAATTTCTATCAAGCATTTGTATTCAATAGTGTATTTCATTATAAGTTCTTCCTCTGCATAATTCTACATTTTGTTGGAGTAATCTAAAAAATTGAAATACTATAACTAGTAATATGGCGATAACAGACGATATACATAGGCAGTTTGCTGAATATTTTGATGAAAATGCAATTTGGCCATACGCCTATCTTTTATCGCAGAGATTAACTGAAGGTAATATTTGTATTTCTTTAGAGGACATTCCTTCTAATTTAAATACCACTCCCTATACAAATGCGGTATCAGCTAAAGACTTATTGAAGTACTCAAATTTAGTTTCAAAAGAAGGTGTAAATACTACCCCCTTTATTCTTCATAATAATAGACTTTATTTTCAACGTTACTTTAAGTATGAAACCAGCATTATACAAAAATTAAAAAGTTTAATTGCGGCAGAAACTACTGTGATAGACGAAAGAATGGAACAGTTGAAGACGAAGTTAAAATTAATACAATCCCTTAATGCAGACTACAATATCAATGGGCTAATTAATAAAGAGCAAGTGGATTGGCAATTGGTTTCGGTAATGCAAGCGCTCTTAAATAATTTTAGTATTATTACAGGTGGACCAGGTACAGGAAAAACTACTACGCTTGCTAAATTACTTATTGTGTTGTATGAATTGGAGCCAGGCGCAAAAGTAGCGCTAGCTGCTCCAACAGGTAAAGCATCCATGAGAATGTTTGAATCTTTAAAAAGCAGCACATTACCATTTTCTGCGGATACAAAATCAAAAATTGATAAATTAAAGCCAAGTACTATTCATGGTTTATTAGGGTATAAAAAAGAATCTGTTAATTTTAAATACAACGCAGAAAACCCTTTGCCTTATAATTGGGTGGTAGTGGATGAGGCTTCCATGATTGATGTTCCTATGTTTTCCAAGTTGCTTGAAGCTTTGGGTGATAATTGTAGAATTATTTTATTAGGAGACAAGGATCAATTGGCTTCAGTGGAAGCGGGGAGTTTGTTGGGTGATTTATGTCAGACATTACCAAGCTTAAATATTTTTTCTAATCAGGCGGCATCTTGGATCAATGAATTTATTACAGACGCTGAAAGAAAAATTAAAGCTGAGTTTATTGGAGATCAAAAACCATTATTATCTAGTCATATTATTGAACTAAAATTTAGCCATCGTTTTAATAGTCAGGGAGCCATTGGAAAAGTGAGTAGGGCAGTTATTGAAGGAGATGTAAAAGGGCTTACCTCTTTAATAGAAAATGCAGCTGGAAGCAATGTAAAAGTTGATCATCAGTATACTCCTGAAATACTAGAATCTTTTGTGGAAGGGTACGCCAATTATATTCAAGAGGTAGATATTAAAACCGCTTTAAAAAAACTAAATGAACGTAGAGTTTTAGTAGCAGTAAGGCAAGGACCAAGAGGCTTGTACGCAACTAATAAATTTATTGAATTACATCTTCGTAAAAAGGGCCTATTAAAACCAGATGGCGAATTTTATGAACACAAGCCTATAATGGTCACCCGAAATATGCATGATTTAGGTTTGCTAAATGGGGACACAGGGATTATGAGAAAAGATGACAAGGGTAATCTAAAAGTTTGGTTTGAAGATGGGCTCGGTGGCATCAAATCTATATTACCAGCGTACCTCAATTATTGTGAGACTTCTTTTGCAATGACGATTCATAAAAGTCAGGGTTCAGAATTTGAACAGGTACTAGTCATATTGCCTGAAGGAATATCCAATGCCTTATTAACGCGTGAACTATTGTATACTGGTATTACAAGAGCAAGAACAAGTATTACTATTCAAGGAGAAATGGATACCATTAGGCACTCGGTGGAGTCTTGTGTTCAAAGAATTTCGGGTATCACAGGAAGAGTAGATCAATAATAATTAGAAAAGAAAGTATGAGTATATATTTGAACGTTTCAAATTCATTGCAGCCATTGTCTGTCAGACTGGCAAGTGATTTACAAGCAACCGATCAAAATGCTTTTGTGAAACAGTGGGTAGTGACTCAAACAGAGGGGATGAATAGTTGGTTAAAGCAAAATATTGCAAAGCAAAACGGAATTGCCGCCAATATAAATTTTTGTAAACCCAATGATATAGTTGCAGAAATTTACAGGAAAGGCTTAAAAGCAGGAAAACAAATTATAAATACCGAAAATATACGTTGGTGTATATATGAGTTATTAGATAGTTCCATATTTAAAACTACATACACTGATATAGCTAGCTATTATCTTAATAATGACATCAAGCGTATTGCTTTGAGTGATGAGCTGGCGGATTTATTTGATCAATATCAAGTATATCGACATGAAACAGTACAAATTTGGGATGATCGATTAATTCATAATCAGGTAGCAGAAGATTGGCAGGAATGGATTTGGCATCAGATTAAAATAAAGCTAGGAGATACTTACCAGGATAGAGTAGAAATGGCCAAATTACTGATCGATGGATTACTGATTGAAGATGTGCAAGTAAATATTAAAAACAAAATTCCTGCTTTACATCTTTTTGGTATTGCGGTTATCACGCCTTACTATTTACAAATCTTTCATGCGCTTGCAAAATTTATTGATATTCATTTGTATTTGGTGAATCCATGTCCAGAACAAATTTGGATGGATGACCATTCAGAGCAGCAAATAACCAAATTGCTTCAAAAAAGAAAAAAGCAAAGAAAAGATGTGGATCATTTGCTAGTGGGAAATGATTTATTATTGAATTGGGGAGGTATTATAAAGGAGTCCTTTAAATTATTAATGGACAATGATGATTTTGTTAATGTATATAATGAAGAGGATGCAGCACCTATTGTTGAGCCTAAAACGTTAGTTAAGAAAATACAGTATGATATTTATAATAACTTAAATAAGCAATCTCGTAAGCTATTGACACCATTG
Source organism: Ferruginibacter sp. (assembly GCA_030831945.1). GTDB lineage: Bacteria > Bacteroidota > Bacteroidia > Chitinophagales > Chitinophagaceae > Ferruginibacter. The sequence goes on along the minus strand of JAURKC010000005.1, from coordinate 35,975 downwards.
GATTATAAAGATGGTTCCATCACTCTAACTGGAGCTTTTACTCCAGTTAGAGAAGTAGAAATTTTATATAATTATTTGGTAGCGTTAGTGGATAAAAGAAATCTTCACTTATCACCAAAAGATATTGTGGTTTTAGTAAGTGATATTGAATTATACGCTCCATTCATCCACGCAGTATTTAGCAATTCACCTTATCAATTTCCCTATAATATTGCAGACGAAAGTTATTCGGCTGGGAATAATATGTTTACAGCAATTCAAGACATTTTATCATTAGATGCTGAAACATTTAAGGTAGAACTTGTTTTAAAGCTGTTGGAATCTCCTTATATCAGAACTCGATTTAAAATTACAGACGAAGAAACATTAAGGGCAGCAGCTAGACAAGCAGGAATTATATTTAGCATTAAAGGAAGGCATGAAGATGACACGCGTTACATAAGTTGGGAGTATGGATTAAAGAAAATCATGTATGGTATTTGTATGAGCGGGGAGCCCAATGTAAATGATGGACAGGAACAGTTTATCCCATTGGATACTGCAGAGGGAGCTGAAGCCATTGAACGCGTTCGATTAATGTATTTTGTAAAAACACTACAACAGAAATTAGCCGAAAGAAATCAAAGTAGAACTATTTCTCAGTGGGCTGAATATCTTCAATCGCTTGTAGAGGATATGATTTTTCAAGCGGGCGAAAAAGATGATGAGGATTATACCAAGCTTATTCAATTTACTGAGCAAATGTCTTTGTTAGAAAAGAATGCGAATGTTGAAATAAGTTTTGAAGTATTCAGGCATAGCTTCTTACAAAGACTTAGTTTAGAGAAAAAGGCAGGATCTTTTGCGAAAGGAGGGGTTACATTTTGCTCATTGGTGCCCATGAGAAGTATTCCCTTTAAAGTAGTCGCCATGTTGGGAATGGATTTCGATAAATTTCCACGTAAGGAAACTGCATTAAGTTTTAGTTTATTACAAAATTGGAAACCAGGAGATAGAAATGTAAAGAACAACGATAAACATTTATTCCTTGAAACCCTAATGTCGGCAAGAGAATATTTATACATTAGTTATACTGCTGCAAATCCAAAAGATGGTGCCAAATTGCCAGCTTCTTCCATGGTGGACGAGTTAATTGATTATGTAGCCAGAGGCATGCAACAAGATACGGAGGTTATTAAAAACGACTGGGTTACTTTACATCCCTTGCATAGCTTTAGTAGTAAGTATAACCCCTCTTCTTCAGCTGGTTTAATAAGTTATTTAAACGAGTCTAGTTACCAAACTGGAATAAAACCTGGATTAAAAAAAATTGAAGAGAAGAAATTTTCTTTTGTCAACGTAACTATTGATGACTTGGCTAAATTCTTACAAAATCCGGCTAGGTTGTATTTGCAAAAACAGTTTAATATTTTCTATACCGAGGACGATGTTTTGTTAAAGGATCATGAATTGTTTGACTTTGATCAGCTTGCAAAATGGAATGTGCAGGATAAGATTATGTTGTTGAATGTTCAAGAAATAGAAGCCTATTATGAAAAGCAGAAAAAAACTGGTAAAATCCCACTTCATAATATGGGCAAGGCTTCTATTGGGGAAGTGATAGCTGAAGTTGCTCCATTGCGCGAAAGGTTTAATTATGCCAAGGGTAATACAACACCCCAAAAGGTTGACATTAATTTTGCGATTGCCAGCACCCAAATAATTGGGAAGGTTGAACCAGTATTTGGCGACAAATATATTAGCATCTGTAATTCTAAGCAGCAGTTAAAATATTTATTAGTAGCCTATGTTAGATACTTAGCGATGCTTGCACAAGGTAAAGAAGTAGAGTTTGTATTTATTTCAAAATACATAGATGGATTTCAAAGAATACCTGCAGGAAATATCACTCAGCAAGAAGCTATTGATACGATGGCTCAATATTTAGAATACTACAAATATGGACATCAAGAATATTTCCATTTTTTTCCTGCAATTGGAAAAAACGAAATGGAAATGATTAGTGATGATTTCGATACATTTTTGGATATTTATGAAGACGCCAAAGAAAAAGAATTAGATTTTACATTTGAAGATGATTATTTAAATAAGGCAGTAGAACATGGATTTTTTTCTGAAAAGGCCTATTTAGAAATTCAAAAAAATGTAAAGGCAATTTTTGAACCCATCAATAAGCACTTGCCATTAGTTTTTAAAAAAATTAAATAACAAAGAGACAAGTATAAACAGATTACTCAATGCCACAGAATACGTATAAAAATTTTGATTCCGAGACTGTAATTCTTGAGGGAAGCAATTTAATTGAGGCAAGTGCTGGCACTGGTAAGACGTATTCAATTGCCTTGCTGACCCTAAGACTCATCATAGAAAAGAATATCCCCATCGAAAAGATTCTGATGGTCACATTTACTAAAGCAGCAGTTGCTGAATTAGAAACCAGAGTGAGAAATTTTGTAAGATTGGCTTTAAAAGTAAGCAGGGGCGAGACAATTCAAGACAAGACTATTAAAAGAATGGTTGAAGGTCAGATGGCTAAAAAAACACCTGCACTAGTTGAGGAGAGATTAAATACTGCGCAATTATTTTTAGACGAAACTTCGGTTTTGACTATTCATAGTTTTTGTCAAAGAACATTGTCTGAGTTTTCCTTTGAAACCAGTCAAATTTTTGGCGCTGAGACTATTACTCCGGATGAGTTTAATCAAATAACGGAGGATGCTTTTAATGAGTTTTGGAGAAAACGTATTACCACGATTAAAAAAGAGCTACTCGAATTAATGTTAGCCTCAGAACTTAAGCATGAGGAAATTTTAAAGTTGGCAAAACAGGCATTGGCAGGAAAAATGCTCGCTTCTACTGTGTCAATCCCTAATGACTTTTTGAATCAAAGCTATCAAGATAGCGTATATAAAAAACTATTGAATGACAATAGCGCGATTGCTAAATTAACAAATACAGTTATTGACAAGTTGATAGCCAATAAAGTTAATTTATTAGAAAAAATTAATAGTAGTGAAAATCCTAGAAAGGCTTTTTCACTTTCTTTTAAAGAGGAGAATTGGCAGGCGGTTATAAAAACTATTTGCGAAAAGAGTACGACAGATTATGTTACAAAAATATTTGTAGAGGTTATAAACGATATACTTGAAATTGTAAACCTGAGAAAAACTCAGAAAAAAGAATTTGATTTTATTGTAAATAATATAGCCATCGAAGCTATTGTTACAATTAAAAATGACATACTTGATGTAAAAAGAAACAGAGGAATTATCACTTTTGATGATATGATTATGCTTTTGTATAAAGCAATAATAGAGGGAGGTAACAACCAAAAATTAATAACGGCATTACAACAAAAGTATGAAGCAGTATTCATTGATGAATTTCAGGATACGGATAAAGAGCAATATGCTGTTTTTGAAAAGCTTTTTAGCAAAGAAAAAATACTGTTTTATATAGGAGATCCTAAACAGTCAATTTATGCATTTAGGAAGGCAGATATATTCACTTATTTTAAAGCTAAAGAAAATGTACTGAATTTACATGAAATGAATACCAATCATCGTTCTACAGAATCATATATAAAAGCGATGAATGAGTTTTTTCAACCAGTTCCTGATTTTGATACATTTAGTTTTAAAAATGATTTAGATATACCCAATGCAATTGAATATATAGAAGTAGGCTCTCCTAATCCCAATGCAAAAGGTGAATTACTTTGCAATGGTAAAGCAACCAAGCCATTGAAAATTTCAAGTCATTCCAATAAAAAGGCATTAAAATTAGCGGTAAAAGGAATTATTACTGATTTATTTTCAGAAGGAAAATACACTATTGTTAAGGATGAAAAAACAAATCCTATTAAGCCTTCTGATATTGGAATATTAGTAAGATCGAAAAGACAAGCTAGAGAGATGAAGGCATTATTGGCTTCTTTAAGAATTCCAGCCGTAACAATTGACGAGACTAGATTATTAGAATCAGAAGAAGCAAACCAACTCTATTTTATATTGAGTGCAGTCAATGAAATATCAACCGCACAGGTGAATAGAGCTTTGCTTACTAATTTAGGAGGCTATAATAACAAAAGTTTATTAGGTGCGGATGAAGAAGCGATATTAGCTCAATTTAAAATTTATCAAGAAACCTGGAAGGAAAAAGGTGTGTATTTGATGTTGAGACAGTTTATCTCAGATCATAAAGTAAATGAGCGTTTATTTGATCCTACTGCTGAAAATCCTGAAAGAGTAATTTCAAATATCCAACAGTTAATAGAGATTTTGCATAAAATGGCTGTCCGAAAAAATTATGAGCCTAAAGAACTTATTCAATGGTTAAAAAAAGGGATGGAAGGCGATACTCGTGAGGGTGATGAATTTGAACAAAGATTAGAAAATGATCAGGATGCGATACAAATTGTGACCATCCATAAGAGTAAGGGATTGGAATATAATATAGTGATTGCTCCTCATTTAGATTTATTGAAAGATGAGTCTTATATTCAAAATTGTAGTTATAGAGATCCTGAAGATGGAGAATATTATGTAGTAAAAAAGGACTTATGGAATGAACGACAGGAAAAATTATATAAAAATCAAAGTGAGCAAGAAAACCGACGTTTACTTTATGTTGCCCTAACAAGAGCCAGATACCAATGTTATATTACAGGCAATGAGGCAAATTATTACAAACAATCAACGTTAAGAACTTTTAGCAATGCATTGAATCCAGTAGCTAAAAATTTGAAACAAGTTGAATTTTGGACACCTCCAGAGCCAGTTCGCAACTTTAGATACAATAATGTATCTGCCACCATTCAACCTGTGTATGCAGTAGCTAAAAATTTTTCTTTACAAAATGTAAACTGGATTAAAACAAGCTATAGTGGCTTAAATCCGGAACATGATATAGTTCCAGCTCCGAAGTCCTCCGATCCAATTGACAATGAGTATGATAAATTTACTTTTCAGGATTTGAAAAAAGGGGCACATACTGGTAATTTATTACACTATATTTTTGAGCATATTGATTTTTCTAATAGTGATAATTGGGCTAGGGTGGTTGAACAAGCTATGAAGCGTTTATCGGGATCTGCTGATGAAGTGTATAGAGATAATATCATTGAATTATTGCAACAGGTAACATCGGCCATTATGCCTGGAAATAATTCGTTTACACTTAGCCAAGTAAGTAATGACAAAAGATTAAATGAGCTTGAGTTTGATTTCTTACTAAAACCATTTAACACAGGAAGTTTGGAAGCGCTTTCAAATAAAACTCATCCATTCAGAATTCGTTCTATTGCAGAATTAGAGGGTATTATGAATGGTAAAATGGACTTATTTTTTGAGCAGGAGGGCAAATTTTATATTCTAGATTGGAAATCAAATTTTTTGGGTAATTCTCTTGATTTTTACAATGAGGAGAATGTAAAAGCTGCTATGTATGAGAATAACTATCACCTTCAATATTTAATTTATACGGTGGCGTTAACTAAATACCTAGCCTTAAGAATACCGGGATTTGATTACAATACAAATTTTGGAGGGGTTATTTATTTGTTCCTAAGGGGCGTAAGAAAAGGTGCTCAATCAGGGGCGTTTTACAGTAAACCGGACAAGGCATTAATTGAAAAAATGAGTGAATTGATAACGGGCCAGTAGTTATTTTTTGAGATAGCATTTTGCGGGGAGTTATCTATTTATTTTTGTTTCGTCTAGTATTTATATAAAATATAATCAATATAAAGTAAGCCTTAAAATAGTCATGGGGCTTCTAAAAAAATACCACAAAAAGGGTATTGGAAATATAATTAATAGTTTTAAATTGTTAACTAATTGTGGAGTCCAGCAACCACTTAAAATAACGGGGCGATTCCGAAAAGCCAAAAGAGTAGGGAAAAATTAAAATTTAATTATTATGAAATACTATTTAAAAGTTTTACAGAACTATGCTACATTTAAAGGAAGAGCCAGTAGAAGCGAGTATTGGTATTTTGTATTGTTCAATGTTATATTTTCAATAGTTTTGGGCTTTGTAAGTGGTATAGTAGACTTACCTATTTTATATACCATATATTCTTTAGTGCTTTTAATTCCAAGTATAGCTGTTGCAGTTAGAAGAATGCATGATGTTGGAAAAAGTGGTTGGTTTATTTTAATCCCAATTTACGATTTGATATTAGCTTGTACTCAAGGAGTAAAAGGTGAAAATGAATATGGTACTGAACCTAATGATAATGTATAATTGAAAAAACATAACTAATTCGAGTATAAGCTATTTAGCTGGATCAGCTTAATAGCTTGTACTCGAATTGCTTGTCAATGCTTTGAAAATTGACAATGTTTTAAATATTTATTGAGTTACGTTTAAAAATCCAAGAATGGAAAAATTTCATGGCCAAAATGTTAATAAAGCAGCTAATATTAATGAGTTTGAGCTTTTTCGGCTTGAACAATTAGCCGAAAAAAAAAGAAAATCAAACAGGGCAGCATTAATTATTTTTCCGATAAACATTATTTTATCGGGTTTATTGGTGCTTTTAGACTTTTATACGGTAGCATTTTTTGTTCTTCCAGCAGTAGGGGTTTTTATATTTTTTGTTTATCGAGATATATTGGATAGAAAATATTCCGAAAAATTTAAAGAAAGTTTACTGAAAAAACTTTTCGAATTATCTGCTCCCGAATTTCAATATTTCCCTAATAGTTTTGTTACAGATACTTTATTTATGGAAAGTGGATTTGTTAAATGGTATACGAAATATTCTGGCGAAGACTTGTTTAAAGGAATTGTCAATGAAATCCCTGTAGAATTTTCCGAAATTAAGGTTTCGAAAAAAGCTGACAGAACCCAACGTATGTTGGGTAGCGGCTATAATAAAATACTATTTAAAGGTGTTTTTTATGCATTTTCATGGAATAAAACCTTTTCTGGCGTTACTCAAATTTTACCTGATAAAATGGAGAAACTTTTTGGTGGCTTGGGTACGTTGGTTCAAAAAATGAATTCCAGTGCAAACAAATTTGGGGTAAGTTGGGATGGGCGCGACCAGCTTGTCAAATTCGACAATAAAGATTTCGAAAAAGAATATGTAGTGTATTCGGATAATGAAATGGAAGCCAGAAGTATAATTAGCGAACCCCTTATGATATTTTTACTTGAACTTAAAAAAAATACAAATGCAAAAATTTATATTAGTTTCGTCGGCAATAAAATATTTTTAGGTATAAGTGACAATAAGGATATTTTGAAAGTTGGAAATATAAATGAAAGTGTTACAGACAACGGTTTTTTACAAAAATATCTCATCGAAACCGAAGCTTGTATTGTAAGTGCAAGAAAAATTGTTAATATTCTAAAGATAAGATAGGGTTCGGTATTTCCCAGTAGAGTATAAGTTGGCGTATTGCGCCTTATTTCCTTCACATGAGACTTGGCGAAAGGGGGTAATTATGCGTGGATTTTCCACTTTATCTTAGAAAACTAATGTTAAATAAGGAAATTTCTGGGTAAACTCTTTTTGAAGGGTTTCGATTTTTTTCTTCCGTTCATGGATAATTCATATGCCATAATAAACATTGTAAAAACTAATTTATGTTATTTATGGGGAATACTCTAGTCAGAACCCTCCCCTAAAAAAGATCCCTCAACCCCTTCATTTCTTGCTTCAATTTGGCTGCTACAATCATCGAATAAATTTGAGTACGCTTGAGCGAACTGTGCCCTAACATTTTACTGACGGATTCCGAAGAAATTCCATTACTCATAGTGACCGTTGTTGCAAAAGTGTGTCTGGCAAGGTGAACAAATTGGGGCTCCGCAAATCGGTTTTTAGCCGCACCTATTTGCATTTTTTTGCATACAAAAAGGCCTGATAATTATCAGGCCTTTAAAGTGGTGCGAGCCGGGGTTGAACCGGCGACACATGGATTTTCAGTCCATTGCTCTACCAACTGAGCTATCACACCTTCCCGTTTGGGGTGGCAAAAATAGGAGTTTCTATTCAAATAATTCGTTCCAATCCTATCAATTTCAAAAAAAGAGGTAAAATTAGAGAAATTCAAATTCAACCCTTATCCCTGCCTTCCCGCATTATAATAATGAAGCTACCTCTATTACAAAGCGATAGCGGACATCAGATTTGATTACCCGCTCATAAGCCTCGTTAATCTGAGACATCTTAATTACTTCTACATCTGATACTATCTGATGCTCTGCACAATAATCCAGCATTTCTTGGGTTTCCTTAATTCCGCCAATCATCGATCCTGCTAAAGTGCGTCTTTTGCCAATTATACTAAAAGCGTTTACTACAGAAGGAACTGGAGGAACTCCTACCACTACCATTGTTCCGTTTACCTTTAATAAATCTAAATATTGATTGTAATCATGTTGAGCAGAAATAGTACTTAATATAAAATCAAATTTCCCTTTTAGCTTTTTAAGGGTTTCTGGCTCAGTCGTTACCTCAAAATGGTGAGCTCCTAAATTTAAAGCATCTTGCTTTTTACCAGCGGAGGTACTCAAAACGGTAACATCTGCTCCGAAGGATGCGCCAAATTTTACTCCCATATGGCCTAAGCCACCTAAACCAACGATGGCAATCTTATGTCCTTTACCGATTTTCCAATATTTCAATGGTGAATAGGTGGTGATACCTGCACATAATAAAGGGGCTACTCCTTCCAAGGGTAACTTATCTGAAACATGAAGGACATAGTTTTCGTCTACTGCAATGTGAGTAGAATAACCTCCATAGGTGGGGTTGCCTTGTTTATCAATACTATTATACGTACCCACTGTACCATTATCACAATATTGTTCTTCCGAAGCTAAGCAGCTTGGACAACTGCGACAAGAATCTATAAAACATCCCACTCCCGCAAGTTCACCTACCTTAAATTTGGTCACCTTATCTCCCACTTTTGAAATTCTACCTAGAATTTCATGCCCTGGTACCATTGGATAGCTAGATCCACCCCACTCATTGCGAGCTTGATGAATATCTGAATGGCAAACGCCAGAATATAGAATATCTATCAGCACATCATTAGGTCCAACTTCTTTGGTGTTATAACTAAAAGGAGCTAATGGGGTGGTAGCACTTTGTGCGGCGTAACTTTTTGTTGGTGTCATAATTGTTAAGTTGTTTTAAAAGTCTTTTAAATAAATAGTATGAAATGTCTTTTTTAAATAGGAGATCTATCTAAGAACAAAAATTTTGTTGTTTAGTTTTTTACTATTGTAATTCTTGGGAATTGCAAATGAATGACTGATTACTTTTCACGATTGGATTTTTACATTGATCTTTTATACCATGCAATTTAATTATAAATAAACTGATTATGAAAAGCAGTTTAGTTTCCAAAAACGCATAAAAATTTAATTCTCATAATTTTTAATTGTTCCCAGTTAAACCCACTTTCTGCAAGCTCCTCTTGTGCTATTTGAAGACTACTAGTTTCACAAGATTTAAAATAATCAATAATCTCTTCTTGTTCATATTGATCTACCAGTTCATCAATTGCATAGTCTAAATTTAATTTGGTACCACTTGCAACAATCGTTTCCATTTCTTCTAATAGTTCATCAATGGTAAGATCTTTCGTTTTTGCGATGGTTTCTAGCGGGATTTTTTTATCTACATTTTGAATGATGAAAATTTTATTATTATTCCTGTTCACTACTCCCTTCATTACAAAATCATCTGGCTTCTCAATTTCATTTTCTTCAACGTAGGTTGCAATGAGATCTACAAATTTTTTGCCATATCTTATCGCTTTACCCTTACTTACACCTTGACATTTTTCTAACTCTTCAATAGTGGTAGGATATAGGGTAGCCATGTCTTCTAGACTCCCTTCTAAGAAAATAACAAATGGCGGAAGGTTTTTTTCCTTAGCAACTTTTTTGCGCAGCTCCTTCAGCATCAACACTAATTTTTCATCTAAAGAATTAGAAGCCGCTGGCGCTGCCATTCCTTCATCATCGTCTCCATCTGCACCTTGAAATAAATTATTGAGCACAATTTTAAAAGAGACAGGCTTTTTTAAAAAAGCTGTTCCCTTTTTTGTAAACTTAAGTACCCCATACTCCTCAATATCCTTTTTTATAAATCCTTCTAATATCATTTGTCTCATCAAAGAATTCCAAAAATGCTCATCCTTCTCTTTTCCAATTCCAAAAAAATCTCTTTCATCGTGACGGAACATTTTTACCTGTGGATTAGGTTTTCCAAGTAAAATATGCATCAGATAAACCATCGTAAACTGCTCATCTAATCCGTTGATTATGGTAAGGACTTGTTGTGTTTCTGTTTTTGCTTCTATTAATTCTTTTGGACTATTACAGTTATCACACATCTTAGTACATTGACCTGTGTCATATTCCTCACCAAAATAATTCAATAAAATTTTTCTTCTGCATACCGCACTTTCAGCATAAGAAACGGTTTCGTTAATTAATTGAGCCCCGACCTCTCTTTCACTTAAAGCCTTGTCACGCATCAGGTGTTCAAGTTTAGCTACATCCTTATGGGAATAGTAAAGAATGCACCTGCCTTCCATACCATCTCTACCGGCACGACCTGTTTCTTGATAATAATTTTCTATCGATTTTGGAATATTATAATGTATTACAAAGCGAACATCGGGCTTGTCGATTCCCATACCAAAAGCGATAGTAGCGACTATTACTTGTACATCTTCATTTAGAAAAAGGTCTTGACGTTCCGCTCTTAACTTACTATCCAACCCTGCGTGATAAGCAACCGCCTTTATACCATTGGCCATCAACATATCTGCTAGTTCTTCAGTAGTTTTTCTATTGAGGGTATAGATAATTCCACTTTTTCCTTTGTTTTGAGAGATGTAACGGACAATACTAGTAACCGTTTGATCTTTCTGTATTTTGGGAAGAATCTCGTAATACAAATTAGGTCGGTTAAAAGAAGAAATATAAATCTGCGGTTCTCTAAGTCCAAGGTTTCTTAAAATATCACTTTGAACTTTTGGGGTAGCCGTAGCAGTGAGCGCAATCATAGGAGCAGTTGGATTAATAATTTCCATCATTTCCCTTAATCTGCGGTACTCAGGTCTAAAATCGTGCCCCCATTCAGAAATACAATGGGCTTCATCTACTGCAAAAAATGAAATATTCAGCTCTTTAAAAAATTCAATATTGTCAAGCTTAGTTAAGGTTTCTGGAGCTACATACAACATTTTTGTTTTACCCGACAAAAGATCATCTTTTACTATTTTCTGTTGACCTTTATTGAGTGTGCTGTTTAAAAAATGAGCTACATCATCCTTGCTGCTATAGCTTCTTACAAGGTCTACCTGATTTTTCATCAGTGCAATCAAGGGAGAAACAATAATGGCGCAACCCTCACTGATAATGGCAGGTAATTGGTAACACAAACTTTTTCCGCCTCCAGTGGGCATAATTACTAATGCGTCATTTCCAGCTAATAAATTTTTTATAATTTTTTCCTGAGGCTCTTTAAAAGCATCAAATCCGAAGTAACTCTGTAATTGATTAGTTAGGTTTAAATTTTTCTCTTGACTGATTGCCTTCACCGCTTTTTTATCAACAGATGATTGGGGTATTTCTTTTGCCGCCTTTTGTTTAGATTTCGCTTTTTCTGTAGCCATAACTTTCTTTATCCTCTACCTGGTTTTAAATAGTTGGCAGTTTGGGACACCCCTTATTTTAAGTAAGAAGCTTTGCCGGTCCTAAAATTTTTTAAAGTAGACGAAGTTAATTCAATCGACTTGCAAAGTCAAATTAACCTCCTTTACTTGTATAAGTTAAGTTAAACAATTTTGCTTAAAACACAATTTCTATTTTAACAGAGCAACCGGAGGTTCAACTTGCCGATTATTAATGGGGAAAATTTGACAAAAATTCTCCATTTAGCCCTGAGCACTAGGTCAATAAGAGTATAATACCCCTTTGTGTTATGGATGATTTAAAGTAGGTTTGCTGCTTGAAATGAGCAAGTGTTAAGTGGCCCTCACTTTGCCTTAAATTATTTTAATGAAAACAGCTTCAATGAATAAGTTAAGCAACGAGTTCTATAGGGATTGTAAACAAGGGCATAGCTTGATGGAAGTCTCTAAAACTAGCTTACTATTAAGCGTAACACTTTTATTAAAACAGCTGTAAATTTATTAACCGATAAATAAATTATGACGAATAATAATTATGTAGCGATTATGGCGGGCGGAATTGGCAGTAGATTTTGGCCAATGAGTCGTACCGATTTTCCGAAACAATTTCTAGATATTTTAAATACTGGCCGAACCCTTATTCAGGGTACTTTTGACAGGTTTACTTTATTTATTCCTATCGAAAATATCTATATTGTAACGACTGAAAAGTACAAACAAATTGTAATCGATCAACTGCCTAATTTGCCAGTTGAGAATATTTTGTGTGAGCCTTCGAGAAAAAATACTGCTCCCTGCATTGCTTATATTTCTTATAAGTTACAGCAAATTAATCCATCAGCTAATTTGATTTGTGCTCCAGCAGATCATATTATTTTAGAACCTGAAAATTTTAAAAATAAATGTGAAGAAGCACTTTATTTTACTGCAAATAATGAGGCCCTAGTTACTTTAGGAATAAAACCTACCCATCCCAATACCGGTTATGGCTATATTCAATATGAGCAACAATCCATCAGTGACAATGTTTTTAAGGTGAAAACATTTACTGAAAAACCAGACAAAGAGTTAGCCAAAACATTTATATCTAGTGGAGATTTTTTATGGAATGCGGGAATTTTTGTTTGGCAAATCAAAAATATTATTAAGGCATTTGAAGCTTTTTTGCCCGAGATGCATGAAGTATTTGATGCGGAAAAAGAAAATTTCAATACGCCTTCCGAAAAAGAAGCCATCGAAAGAATTTATCCTCAGTGTGTAAATATTTCCATTGATTACGGCGTAATGGAAAAAGCGAATAATGTATATATCATTCCTTCTTCTTTTGGCTGGAGCGATTTAGGAACATGGGCCAGTGCATATGAAAATCTCGAAAAAGATTATTTTGAAAATGCAGTGGCTGGAAGTAATGTAATCATTATTGACGCTACTAAAAATATCATTCACGCCAATAATAAAAAATTAGTCTTGGTGCAAGGCTTAGATGATTTTATTGTGGTGGATACGGAAGATGTGTTACTAATTTGTAAAAAGGATAAAGAACAAGCAATTAAAGAATACGTTGCAGAGGTGAAAAGAAATAAAGGCGAAAAATATCTTTAGTCAGTTCTTTTGTTACATAAATACCTCCATCGTTTATTAGGGGCTGTTTGACTATTTAAATTCAATAAAATTGACTCCTTCCATTCAAAGTAAACTCCCACAAGTAGGCACTACTATTTTTACTCAGATGAGCTCGCTGGCAGCTCAATATAATGCGATTAATTTAGGTCAAGGATTTCCTGATTTTATGATGAGTAAGGAGCTGATAGCACTGGTAAATTCTGCTATGCAGCAAGGCCATAATCAATACGTTCACATGAATGGCTTGTCAATATTGAGAGAGCGAATAGCTGAAAAAGCTGAAAAACTTTATGCCGCCCAGCTAAATCCTGAAACTGATATTACCGTTACCCCTGGCGGAACCTATGCTATTTATACTGCCTTAACTACCGTGTTGCGGCCAGGGGATGAAGTAATAGTATTTGAGCCTACTTATGATAGTTATATCCCGAATATAGAAACCAATGGAGCAATTCCTATTTTAATTCCACTGGTTTATCCCGACTATTCAATAGACTGGGATTTGGTAAAGCAAAAGCTAAGTCCGAAAACGAAAATGATTATGCTTAACTCGCCGCATAATCCGACGGGAAGCATTCTGAGTAAAAATGATATCGAACAATTACGCTCGGTAGTAAAAAATACCAATATTTTTATTCTAAGTGATGAAGTGTATGAGCATTTAATATTTGATGACAAGCAACATGAAAGTATGTTGCGTTACCCCGATTTGTTAGAAAGAAGTTTTGTATGTTTTTCTTTTGGAAAAACTTATCACTGTACCGGTTGGAAAATGGGCTATTGCATATCCCCAGCATCAATGATGAAGGAGTTTAGAAAAATTCATCAGTACAATTGTTTTTCCTGCCACAGTCCAGTCCAATATGCAATAGCGGAATATTTGCAGCAAGAAGAACCCTATCTACAATTAGGAAAAGAGTTACAAAAAAAGAGGGATTACTTTCAACAGCTGATGAGACAAACAAAGTTCAAAGCCTTGCCTTCTTATGGAAGCTATTTTCAGTTGTATAGTTATGATCAAATTACTCAAGAGAGTGAAATGGATTTTGCAATAAGGCTTACAAAGGATGCTGGTGTAGTGTCTATTCCTGCCGCTGCATTTTATGTAAATAAAACTGAAAACAAGGTATTGCGTTTTTGCTTTGCAAAAAATGAAGCAACACTCGAAGCCGCAGTCGATCGATTGGTTGCCGCCCTTTAGTTATTCTTTTAAAGAGCTTACCTTATCCTTTATTTTTCATTTTTCGAATCTGTAGGCTTGTAATGAATCATACTAGTATTAAAATTAGCGAAATCATCTACGGGACTGATTTAGCTCATAAAATACAATAGCTTTTCAAAATAGATTTGACACTTAAACAGTGTAAAATGAAAACTATTATCGTTTCAGTGGACTTCTCTACTCCTGCAGTCAATGCGGCTGAGTTCGCAGCTAATCTAGCCTCTTTTTATGGAGCTGACATTTGGTTATATCATGCCTTTGAAATTCCTATTGCCTTAAGCGAGTTTGCTTACCCGGTAGTTGATGTGGAAGAAATGCAAAAAGCTGCCGACCACGAATTGGAATTATTAAAAAATACTACTCAGGAAAAATTAAAGAGAAAAATCAATATCAATATAAAGGCAGAAATGAATGTACTTGAGTTAGGACTTAGTAAACTCTGCGATGAATTAAAACCTGATTTGGTAGTGATGGGACTTTCAGGTAATAATGCACTGACCCGATTGATCGTTGGAAGTAATACTATTAAAGCAATTTATCAATTAACCTGTCCAGTTTTAGTAGTGCCTCCAAAAGCAGAATTTATACCGATAAGAAAAATTGGTTTTGCATGCGATTATCGTCAGGTGGAAAAAACAACTCCAGTCGCTACAATAAAAAAATTCGTAACTGATTTTAATGCCGCACTACATATTATGAATGTAGATTATCACAACGGCATTACTGATGCAGCAAAAGCAAATGAAAGCTATTTAATTAATGAGTTGTTTCGTGATGTGAATGCCGAATTTCATTCAATAGAAGCCAATGAAATAACCGAAGGAATTAACTGGTTCGTTGATAAAGCGAAGCTAGACTGGTTAGTAGTCATTCCAAAAAAACACCGCTTGATAGAAAAGATTTTTAAAAGAAGTCAGACCAAAGATTTAATCTATCATACGCATGTTCCTATATTATGTATTCATGAATAGGGCTAGTTTGAATGAATGCATTACTCAAAAAGTTTAAGCTGATTAGTTACTTGATTTAGAAAAAGTCATTAGTATTTCACAAAAAAACCAGGATAATATTATCCTGGTTTTTTAATCATTTGATCTTATTGTATCGCATTAAAATTCTGCACTTTTTGGATATCTCGGAAAAGGAATTACATCTCTAATATTTCCCATGCCCGTTACAAACTGAACTAATCTTTCAAATCCTAATCCAAAGCCTGCATGTGGACAAGAACCAAATCGTCTAGTATCAAGATACCAGTTTAGTTCTTCTGCAGGAATTTTCATTTCATTCATTCTTTGAGTTAATTTATCCAATCTTTCTTCTCTTTGAGAGCCACCAACGATTTCGCCAATGCCAGGTGCTAAGATATCCATCGCTGCTACTGTCTTGCCATCCTCATTCATCCTCATGTAAAAGGACTTAATATCTTTTGGATAATTGGTTAATATAACTGGCTTTTTAAAATGTTTTTCTACCAGATATCTTTCATGTTCACTTTGCAAATCTGCACCCCATCCTTCTATTAAGTATTGAAATTTCTTTTTCTTATTATGATTACTTTCTTTTAAAATCTCAATCGCTTCTGTATAAGTTAATCGTTCAAAGTTATTGTTTACTACAAAATCCAACTTCTCCATCAGCGTCATTTCATTTCTTTCATTCTGTGGCTTTTGCTTTTCTTCTTCTTCAAGTCGCTGAGCTAAAAATTCGATATCTTCTTTATTATGATCAATCGCATATTTTATAACATACTTAATAAATTCCTCCGCAAGATTCATGTTGTCTTCCAAATCATTGAATGCCACTTCGGGTTCAATCATCCAAAATTCAGCTAAATGTCTGGTGGTATTACTGTTCTCAGCACGAAAGGTTGGGCCGAAGGTATAAATATCACTAAATGCCATTGCGGCTAACTCTCCTTCAAGTTGACCACTCACCGTTAAGTTAGTACTTCGTCCAAAAAAATCTTCTTTATAATTGATTGACCCATCTTCATTTTTAGGAGCAGTTCCATCCAATGGCAGACTCGTTACTCTAAACATTTCTCCTGCACCTTCTGCATCACTGGCAGTAATAATTGGTGTGTGTAAGTATACAAATCCTTTGTCATTAAAAAATTTGTGCACTGCAAAAGCAAGTGCATGTCGAACTCTGAAAACTGAACCAAAAGTATTCGTCTTAAATCTTAAGTGAGCGATTTCTCTTAAAAATTCAAGGCTATGTTTTTTGGGTTGAAGGGGAAATTTTTCTGCATCACTATCACCTAGTATTTCAATTGAACTCGCTTTTAATTCTACTTTTTGTCCTTTACCCATCGAGGCAATTACTTCACCATCCACTTTTATGCAGGCACCAGTAGTTAGCCGCTTAAGAATGGCTTCATCAAAATCGCCCAGACTTGCCACCACCTGTAAATTATTATTAGTACTACCATCATTCAAGGCAATAAATTGGCTATTACGAAAAGTACGAACCCAACCCATAACAGTAGCTTGGTAGTTGGCCGATTCATTGGAAAGAAGTTCTTTAATCCTTACTCTTTTATTAAACATATGCCTGAATTTTAGGACTGCAAAGATAACTAGCATTTTTATATTCATTAGCGGATCTATGATTTTATAGTATTACAGGTGAAAATGGAACACCTAGAACGCTCAAAAACCAATACGAATCGCCTGTTTAAATTGATGGCTGAAGAAGTAATTTTCAGCTATAAAAACGATCGTATGCTATGTATTTACTGATTGAGCAATTGCTGAAAAAGTCCTGATGGGAAATAGTTTTTAAAGGGGAATTCAAATTTTAAAACAAAAAAGTGCATTTTTTAAGAAAAACTGCGTAATATTGTCTCGGAATATTGCTGATAAGGTCTTTCCAATCGATCACTTCGTCAGACGGTCCCATTCCATTAACTATAATTCTCAATTACATTTTCAGATTTTAAGACTAGATTTTTTGAAAAAAATCATTTTCACTTTTTTATGTACGACATTTCACAGCTGAACGACATGGTCGTTCCAGAGTTGCAGGATATTGCTGAGCAACTTGCTATTCCCAATTATAAAAAAATAGACAAACAGGAACTTATTAATAAAATCCTGGATAACCAATCCATTATGAGTGCAGAAACTAAAGGAAATCAAGACGAAAAACCAAAGCGTAAAAGAACGCTAAAAGTAACCTCCGCTGTTGCTAAAGAAGATATGGGTGAAGTAGAGAAAGCTGAACCTAAGTCCATCAAAAAATTTGATGCTGCTCCAGATAAAAAAAGAGGAGGCAAAAAAGTGGAAGAGGAGACTGACGAAGAAGAATTACAGCCTATCACCGATGAACAAACAACTGTTCCTGCTGCTATAGCCTCTTTATTGCAGGAAGAAGATATTCAACAGCAGCAACCTGAATTGCAGCAAGCTGATAATGCTCAACAGTCAACTAATCAAAATAAACAATACCAGCAACGCAGAGACGCTCAGGTATTTAATATAGAATTTGATGGTATTATTTTAGGAGAAGGCGTTTTAGAAATGATGCCGGATGGATATGGTTTTTTAAGAAGCAGTGACTATAATTATTTATCCTCTCCAGATGATGTATACGTTTCTCCTTCTCAAATAAAATTATTCGGATTAAAAACAGGTGACACTGTTTATGGTTCAGTTCGTCCTCCAAAAGATGGTGAAAAATATTTCGCATTACTAAAAGTAGAAACGATTAATGGTAAAAGTCCTGATGAAGTAAGAGATCGCGTTCCTTTCGATTACCTCACCCCACTATTTCCTTTCGAAAAATTAAATCTTACTACCTCATCTAGTAATTATAGTACTAGAATAATGGATTTGTTTACTCCGATTGGTAAAGGTCAGCGTGGATTAATTGTTGCCCAACCAAAAACGGGTAAAACAATGTTGTTGAAAGAATTGGCGAATGCAATTGCTGAAAATCATCCAGAATGTTATTTAATCATTGTATTGGTAGATGAAAGGCCGGAAGAGGTTACTGATATGGAACGTAGTGTGAAAGCGGAAGTGATTGCTTCTACTTTTGATGAGCCTGCAGAAAAACATGTAAAAGTTTCAACTATTGCATTACAAAAAGCAAAGCGTTTAGTAGAATGCGGACATGATGTGGTGATATTACTAGACAGTATTACTCGTTTAGCAAGAGCTCATAATACGGTTGCTCCATCAAGCGGAAAAGTATTGAGTGGTGGTGTGGAAGCAAATGCCATGCAAAAACCTAAACAGTTTTTTGGAGCTGCTCGTAAAATAGAATTCGGTGGATCATTGACTATCATTGCAACCGCTCTAGTGGATACTGGAAGTAAGATGGACGAGGTGATCTTTGAAGAATTTAAGGGTACAGGTAATATGGAATTGCAACTGGATAGAAGATTATCTAATCGTCGTATTTATCCAGCGATTGATATTGTTTCATCGTCTACTCGTAGAGACGACTTGTTGCTTGATAAGGAAACATTCCAACGGATGTGGGTATTGCGTAAACATATGGCAGATATGAATCCAGAAGAGGCATTGAATACTTTATTGAAGAACATGAAGGGAACAAAAGATAATGCAGAGTTCCTAACTTCTATGAATGGATAATCAAATGAATTTATCAACATAATAACTGTGAAAGCTGCTGAATTTTTCAGCAGCTTTTTTTGTTAGTATATTTACCGTTCTTAAAAAAGTAACCGCTTTCAAATTAATGGCAGTTCAAAAAATAAACATAGAGCAATTTCTTCAGCTGTCAGCCGAATGTACAATTCTGGATGTGAGAAGTCCAGGTGAATATGTGCATGCGCATATTCCTGGAGCATTGAGCCTTCCTTTATTTACGGATGATGAAAGAAAAGTAGTAGGTACGGCCTACAAACAACAAAGTAGAGAAACCGCCATTAAAATAGGCTTGGATTATTTTGGTGTTAAAATGAGCGGAATGGTGGAGCAGGTTGAAAATATATTGACGCAACAAAAAAATAAAGCAAGCGCTTCTCAAAAAACAGTTCTTGTTCACTGTTGGAGGGGAGGAATGAGAAGTGCAGGGGTTGCCTGGTTGTTAGACCTCTATGGATTTAAAGTATACACCTTGAGTGGAGGATATAAAGTCTATCGTCAATGGGTAAGATTGCAATTTGAAAAAAAATACAATTTCAATATAATTGGTGGTTATACAGGCACTGGTAAAACATTGCTTTTGCACGAATTAAAACGTATTGGTAATGCAGTTATAGATTTGGAAGCATTAGCATGCCACAAGGGATCTGCATTTGGGGCATTGGGCGAAAATTCACCACCGTCTCAGGAAATGTTTGAAAACTTGCTCGCTGTTGAACTTTCTTTAATTAATGAGCAGAAAAATACTCAAGACTTAGCAGCTTCAACCAAATCTACCGTGATTTATATTGAAGATGAAAGTCAGCGAATAGGACTTATCAATATTCCGAGTCCGCTTTGGGTAAACATGCGTAAAAGTAAAGTGACATTCATTGATATTCCTTTTGAGGAAAGGTTAAATTATCTGACAACAGCCTATGGAAAATTTGAAAATGAAAAATTGGTAAATGCAATTATGCGCATTCAAAAAAGGCTAGGTGGATTGGAAACCAAGTTGGCAATCAGTTTTTTATTGGAAAACAATCATAAGGAATGTTTTAGAATACTCTTAAAATATTATGATAAATATTATGACAAAGGTCTTCATAATAGAGAGTCTTTAACTGATTTGTTGACTACTATTTCATTTGAAACCATTGATGTTTCGACAATAGCAAAATCGGTAATGGACACAACTACACCCTAAATAAAAAATACCCTTACAAAAAAGCATATGGAAAATAGTCAATTAGATTCAATAAAGCTTACTCAATATTCTCATGGTGCAGGATGTGGTTGTAAAATAGCTCCAAAAATTTTAGATGAAATTTTATCAAGCAATATTGCTATGCCTGACAATAATAAATTAATTGTTGGCAATCATAGCAAGGATGATGCAGCTGTATATGATATTGGAAACGGAACGGCATTAATATCTACAACAGATTTTTTTATGCCGATAGTGGATGATCCTTATGAATTTGGCAGAATAGCTTCTGCTAATGCCATCAGTGATGTATATGCCATGGGTGGAAAGCCTATTTTAGCCATTGCCATTTTAGGATGGCCGATTAATATTTTGCCACCTGCTATTGCTCAAAAAGTAATTGAAGGAAGTCGGAGTATTTGTATGGAAGCAGGTATTCCGCTCGCCGGCGGCCATAGTATTGATTCTCCAGAACCTATATTTGGCTTAGCGGTTAATGGTTTAGTGGACATTAAGAATATCAAGCAAAATAATCTTGCGAAGGAAGGAGATCTTTTGTTTTTAACTAAACCCTTAGGAGTGGGTATTTTGACAACAGCAGAAAAAAAAGGAATCCTGTTGGAGCAACATAAGGGAATAGCAGCGAAACAAATGATGCAGTTAAATGCAGTGGGAGAAGCACTTGGCAAGATTAAAGGTGTATCTGCCATGACCGATGTAACAGGCTTTGGGTTTTTAGGCCATTTGGTAGAAATGGCTGAGGGCAGTGGATTAAGTGCTGAAATTAATTTTAGTAATATTCCTATTATCATTAGCGAGCTTTCAGATTACCTAGATCAAAAATCTATACCTGGAGGTACGGTTAGAAACTGGGATAGTTATGGAAAAAAAATCGGCTCACTTACAGCCTATCAACAGTCAATATTAGCAGATCCGCAAACTAGTGGCGGCTTATTGATAGCGGTAAATCCAAATGCAGTAGAAGAGGTTAAAAATGTTTTGGGACTCCATTCATTAGAATCATTCGCTCGTCCGGTGGGTACTTTAGTAAAGCAACAGCAAACCGTAGTGACTATAAAAAGCTAATCTACTATAATTTCTTTTGAGAAATTATAGCAACTGGTCAATTTTTGCAGAAAGTTTTCGATCTTTTTCTGTTACTATATTTCCAGCATCATGCGTATTGAGCCATATCTCTACTTGGTTATATACGTTGGTCCAAAGTGGATGATGATTCATTTTTTCTGCCTCTATCGCCACACGAGTCATAAATCCAAAGGCCTCTGAAAAGTTTTGGAAAGTGAATTTTTTGTAGAGGGTGTTATTTTTTTCTTCCCACATAATGCTTAAAATTTTTGATAGTTGATTAGAAAATAAGGTGCTGCTTATTTTTTATTTTTTCATTCGTCATTTCGTTCACTAACTGAACTCCAGGAATAGACTTAATCGATTGCATTAAAGTTTTTAATTCTTCTGCAGAAATAAATTCACCCTTAATCAACCAAACAAAGTCAAGATGTTTAAATTCAGGTAGAAGATATTCCCCATCAAATTGGTTATTGTATAGATAATGGGTAATAGAAGTAGAGGGAACAGCATATTCGTAAATTGAAAAAAAATACTTCCGCTGCTGTTTGCTTAATTGTATTTCAATATCCGTATTCACCCTAAAATTTAAACCTAAAATTTGGTTTAAATGCCAACTGAAAAGATAGTCTTTGATAGGCGCTACAATACCCAAAAGGACAGCGTTTTCAAAAAACTCTTGAGCAATACTTTCGTTGTCAATTTTAAGTTTCATTATAATAATTCTTTCAGTTGGATGCCCTTATTAATTAGTAGCCTTATTGAAATATTAAAAAACAACATCAAAAAATATTTCAGTATTTGCTCTCTTTACTTTTATTCTAGCAGCCTCTCCTTTTGAAAATTTATTTAATGTTCCCATATAAGATTGCATATCTGAAAAAGTGTAATTGCCAATCTGCAAAATAATGTCTCCAGCTTTTATTCCAATCTTTCGAGCTAGTTTACCATCCGTTACGCCATCCGCTCTAACCCCTTCTCCGCTGTAAGTGTAATCAGGCATGATACCGAGAGAAACTTTGAAGCTGCTCTTAGAACTCATTGGAATTTCCCTTGTTTTAGTAAATGTTAATGGCCCTTTGCCATTTGCTTTTTCAATTATATTCGTAATAAATTTAATTATCTGAAGCTCACCGCCGAAGTTAATTTTATTCGCATCATCAGAAGGTTTGTGATAATCACTATGGGTGCCAGTAAAGAAAAACAATACAGGAATTCCTTTTCTATAAAATGAACTGTGATCACTAGGACCGGTTCCGCTACTATCTTTAGTGATATTAAAATAGTTGTCTTTTTGTGTCAAAAGACTTTCCCACTGAGGAGAGGTTCCATATCCTCCAATATTTAATCCTTTTGTGCTGTCTTTAAATCTTCCAATCATATCCATATTAATCATGTAATTGATTTTGGAAAAATCGATGGTTGGATTTTCAGTAAAATATTTTGAACCATATAAGCCTAATTCTTCACCTGAAAAAGCGATGATAAGGTAGTTATTATTTTTAATTTTTTTATTTCCTTTCAATAATTTACTTACCTCTATCAATGCGCCACTTCCACTCGCATTGTCATCTGCACCATTGTGAATGGTAGGAACCGTTCCTGTAAAAAGAGAATTATGATCTTCGCCATAACCCAAATGATCATAATGAGCACCAATGACAACGGTAGTAGGAGCATTGTTATTAATGTAACCGATTACATTATGGCCGGTTCTTTTTTTATTATCAATGGCAATCTTTAATTTGATATCTAGAGTGGCCGTTTCGTCGGCAAGATATTTTTTAGTGGCAGCCTTGGTTAAATAAATAATAGGAATTTTAGCTGTTCCTGATTTTACTTTAGGCTCAAATTTTAATTCATCTTTGGTCGAAGTACTGTTATAAATAAAAAATGCGTTAGCCCCTTTTTTTGAAACCTCAGTTACTTTTGACAGAATACTTTCCATTAAATCTGTATGCGGATTTAGCTTAATCGCATCTAGTAATTCTTTGATATCATAAAACCAAGGACTAGCATTTTCTTGAAGTGCAACAGATGCGGCCGCTTCTATGGATATATTTGGACTTATAGACAAAGGGAAATAATCTTGGTTGAATATTAAATCGTTGCCATTAATGATTAAATGTGAAGAAGGGTTTAATTCATTCCCATCATTTACTTCAAACGCTTGAAGCCAGGTTTCATTTTCTCCCTTTGCTGCTAATCCAGCTTTCTCGAATTCTTTACTGATGTATTCATATGCTAATTTCTCGCCAGGAGTGCCCGTTCTTCTGCCCTCTAATTGGTCATCCGCTAAATAAGTAATGTGTTTTTCTAGATTTGACAAGGCCACTTTATCTGCCTTTTTTAGTTTTTGAGCACCGGCAAGATGAAAGGAAAATAATAATAGCCAAAAGAGTTGCTTCATGTGGTAGTTTTTTTGAAAGTGCGAAGTTAGTTCAGTAGGGCACTAGAATGGTAACTAAAGTGTAAATTATTTTGAGCAACGTAAGAGAAAATAAAATTTTTTAAATTTTATTTTCATAGGAAGGGCAGCTATTTTCAAGGAAGCCGGCTTTAACTCATATTTTGGTGGTTTCTTTTTCACTACATTTACCTAGTTTCTTATTTCGTAACTATATACCATTGATAGGGGGTATTTTTGCCATTCAAACCTCTTCCAATTGACTGTTTAATTTCTATTTTGAATAAAAACATTAACATAGCATTAGTCGGAAATCCCAATAGTGGCAAAAGCTCTCTATTTAATGCTTTGACAGGTTTAAATCAGCAGGTGGGTAATTTTCCAGGGGTAACGGTAGATAAAAAAACTGGTCAATGTCAGATAAGTGAAAATCTTACAGCGACATTGATTGACCTACCGGGCACTTATAGCCTCTATCCCAAGCGGTCAGATGAGTGGGTGGCTTATAAGGTTTTGCTTCAACAAGATGAAGATATCAAGCCCGACATGGTAGTGTTGGTAGCAGACGCTAGTAACCTGAAAAGAAATCTTTTATTCTGTTCCCAAATTATTGATCTTAAAATTCCAGTGGTAATGGCTTTGTCCATGACTGATTTGGCCAAAAATAAAGGGACAGAAATTGACATCAGCGGATTGGAAAGAGAATTAGGGGTGCCGGTAGTGAATATTAATCCAAGGAAAAACAAAGGAATTCCTTCACTGAAAAAAGTAATTGAGCAAACCTTTAATTCCAACTTTACCTCTCCTCGTGAGTTTATTGATAATGCCTCTTTAGCCGAAAAGCCGATAGAAGAATTAAAATCTTTATTACCAGGAATAAGTGATTATACCGCTCTACATTATCTTATCAACCATAGTCATTTTAAGTTAGGTGAGTCTTTGCAAAAGAGGATGTTGGAAATTGAAGAAGGTAGTGGCTTTAATTCAACCAAAACACAAGCAGAGGAAATAATGCAACGATATGGTCGTATAAAATATATCATGGGGCAAACTGTAGTGGAAGCCGATCCTTTGCAAAGGACACTATTTACAGAAAAATTGGATAATATTTTATTGCATAGAAAATGGGGGTACTTGATTCTGCTGGCTGTTTTATTTTTATTATTTCAAAGTGTATTTTGGATCGCTCAATTTCCGATGGATGCCATTGAATGGAGTTTTGGTAAACTGAGCGGAGCGCTGGGCGATCTGTTGCCAGCCACCTGGTGGAGTGATTTATTTATTAATGGAGTAGTAGCGGGGTTAAGCGGAATCCTAATTTTTATTCCCCAGATAATGATTTTGTTTGGTCTGATTACTTTGTTAGAAGATACTGGCTATATGGCACGGATCAGTTTTCTAACTGATAAACTAATGCGTAGCGTAGGACTAAATGGAAAAAGTGTGATGCCAATGATTAGTGGATTAGCCTGCGCTGTACCTGCTATCATGAGTGCCAGAAATATTGAGAACCGAAAGGAGCGCTTACTAACGATAATGGTTACCCCGTTAATGAGTTGTAGTGCTCGACTTCCAGTGTATACCATATTAATTGCATTAGTGGTGCCCTCTAAATTGTATTTTGGTTTTTTAAGTATGCAGGGATTAGTCATGATGGCATTGTATTTATTGGGGACAATAATGGCACTGCTAGTATCTTTTGTAATGAGGTGGTTTATCGATATTAAAGAAAGAAGTTTCTTTATACTTGAACTACCGGTGTATCGCAGCCCAAGATGGAAAAATGCATTAACTACGATGGTGGAGAAGGCAAAAATATTTGTTTTTCAGGCGGGTAAAATTATTATGGTCATCAGTTTGTTGTTGTGGGTATTAAGTTCATATGGACCACCTTCTAAAATGTCTGCAGTGGCTACTCGCTATGAACAGCTCATTCAAAATAATCCTAACCAGCAAAAAGAATTAAATAAGAAGCGTCAGATGGAGCTGTTGGAAAACTCATTTGCTGGAATTTTAGGCAAGGCGATTGAGCCTGCCATTCGCCCATTGGGTTATGATTGGAAAATAGGCATTGCATTAATTACTTCTTTTGCAGCAAGAGAAGTTTTTGTGGGTACTATGGCTACTCTTTATAGTGTGGGTGATGATGCCGATGATAATAATAATACCCTTCGCCAGAAAATGTCAGCTGCTGTAAGGGCAGATGGAACTAAAGTATACAATCTAGCCACTGGTTTATCCTTATTGGTATTTTATGTATTGGCTATGCAGTGCATGAGCACATTAGCCATAGTGAAAAGAGAAACTCGCAGCTGGAAATGGCCCGCCATACAGTTGGCCTATATGACTGCATTGGCTTATTTCTTAAGCTGGATTACCTACCTTATTTTTAGCTAAATAATTACCTGTCAATTTCTTCTATTTTTAGTTAGCCTATCCTTTCTTGGCCACTCTATTTTGATGGAAAATGGCATAAAAACCAATTTCTAGGGATAAAATAGTGCACCATTTAGGTAGTTATTTTACCATCCATCCCATTCTAAATTACCTAAACTTTTCTGTAAGCCTTTACAGCATTGAGTTTTAAGAAAGAGTATGACTTTCTGTTGAGCAGTACTATTAATTATACAGTAGTATGTTTTGCATAGTACTAAATATTCTATATATTTGCAGTCTAAAAAGTATCAATAAACCTTATACAAGCAATTGGCAAGATTGCTTTTCAGTTAGTTGAGGTGTATTTTAATAACTAAAATTGACAGTATGAATATAGACAATACGGCTAGTCAGATGCGGAAAGGAGTTTTAGAATTCTGTATCCTTTCCATCATCAAGCAAGGGGAGGCTTATCCCTCGGATAATATTGAGAGAATGAAATCAGCCAATTTAAACATATTAGAAGGTACATTATATCCTTTACTCACTCGGTTAAAAAATGCGGAGTTCCTTACTTACCGTTGGATAGAAAGTAATAGCGGCCCCCCACGTAAATATTTTTCTTTGACAGAAAAGGGGGCTGTTTTTTATAAAGAATTAGAGACCACCTGGAATGAACTGGCTAGTGCAGTAAAAGAACTTTCCAATGCTGAACAAGCCCATACTGAGGAGCAGGATTCAAAAGAGGATCAAAATTTTCCAGAGAATCCAACCGAATAAACTTTTCATATTCAATTATAAAAAAACCTTCTATAAAATAAAGTGGCTAATCCACTTTCCAATCATAAAAAAATAGTTATGAAGCAAGTCATCAATATTAACTTCCACGGACAAGTTGTACCAATAGAAGTAACCGCTTTTGAATTACTTAAAAATTATACGGAGAGCCTTTCTCGTTATTTTGCTAACGAAGAAGGGAAGGAAGAAATTATTAATGATATTGAAAGTCGAATTGGAGAACTATTTCAGGAAAGACTAAAAAAAGGATCTACCTGTATCACCGATGAGGATGTAAATGCCATCATTAAAAGTATGGGTAGGCCTGAAGAATTAGATGAGCTTGAAGAAGTTGGATCTAGTAAATCTTCTTCTAAAGAAAATTCTACCTCTTCCGACCAAGCAACTCCCATTGCAGGTAATACTAAGCGGTTATTTAGAAATGAGAATGATAAATTAATTGGAGGTGTTTGTGGTGGAATTGCCAATTATTTTGGAATAGACACTATTTTAGTAAGGATCATTTTTGTAGTAGTTGCTTTTACAGGTGCTGGATTATTAGCCTATCTGATTTTATGGATAGCCTTACCTAGCAGTGCATCAGCAGTGATCGGAGCTTCTCGAAAAAAGTTGTTTAGAGATCCAGATGAAAAAATAATTGCAGGCGTATGCAGTGGAATTGGAAATTACTTCGGAATAAGTCCCTGGATTCCTAGGGTATTATTTTTAATTCCTTTCTTAAGTATTATGTCTCGTATAACCCACTGGGAATTTTTAGATTTTCCTAATTTTATTGGTTTCTCCTTTAGTTCAGGGTCTTTATTTCTTTATATTATTTTATGGTTAGTAATACCACAAGCTAATAATACTTTGGAAAAATTAGAAATGAAAGGCGAAAAAGTCGACCTGAATTCTATTAAGAATTCGGTGGTAGGCGAAATGAAAGAAGTACAGCAAAGGGCTGAAAAATTTGGCAAAGAAGCTAAGTCTATAGCAGATGAAAAAGGAAAAGTGGTGGGTGCAGAAGCAACTACCTTATTGAAAAAATCTACCAAATCATTGGGAGATATTATTGTACTGCTGGTTAAAGCTTTTGCTTATTTAATTATAGGTTGTTTTGCTTTTGCTTTAGTAATAGCCTTATTTAGTTTTGCCATTTTTTCTATAGGAGTTTTTCCATTGAAAGATTTTTTATTGACAGATGGTTGGCAAAATATTTTTGCTTGGGGAACGCTTATACTTTTTATTGCAGTACCTGTAATCGGAGTGATTACGTGGATAATTCGTCGCTTGGCAAAGATGAAGTCTAACCGAAGAGCATTGCGATTCACTTTTATTAGTCTTTGGGTGATTGGATGGGTTTGTTTTATTAGCCTACTATCAGAAATAGTAAGAGATTTCAAGAGTACTAATCATTTATATGAACAAGAAATTACTTTAACCAACCCTTTGGTAAACAAACTTGAAATAACGGCTCAAACGTTACAGAATAAGTATAAACGAAACCAGATTTTTCATCTATCGCCATTTGAAAATATTGGCTTGGAAGACGATACTTTATTTATAAAAAATATAGAAATTAAAATTCTAAAATCTGCTAATGATAGTTTTAGGGTTACTATAGTAAAGTTGGCAAACGGAAGAAATAGAAGAGTTGCAGACACAACAGCGAACCTTATCAATTTCAGTGTAACACAAAAAGATTCAGTATTACAACTGGATAAAGGTATTGGCATTTCTCAAAAAAATAAATTTCGCAATCAGGGTGTAATCATAAACATTTATGTACCTGTGGGAAAAAGAATTAAGGTTGACCGTAGTTTAAACAGGAATGATGCATTGCATTTTGACAATTCTGCTAATGATGATTGGGATGATGACTTTGTAAATGATGGAGAAGAAAGAGGTTGGCGACAAAATGTAGAGTATATCATGAACTCAGATGGTTTGTATACTATAGATGGAGAGCCAGCGGATAACTCAAAAAATGGCGGGAAAACTAAGATTAAAATTAACGGCAAAGGAATTTATATTGATGAAAATGGCAATAAAGTTTCAATTGATGTGAATGGCATTCAAATTATAGAAGGGGATGATATAAAAAAGGAAATAGATAGGCGTATGGATTCAATTCGAATGAAAATAGAGATGGATAAAATGCGGATGAGGGATTCTTTGCAAAAAGCAAAAAAGGAAATTCAACAAAAAATTGAAAAGATAGCATATAATGAAACTGAGCTAGAATCTTTGCGAGGTTATTTAGTAAAACCGTATTTTTTATTGATAAATAAATAGTAAGCATATTCCGACTTGAAAAAGCCGGGGTGTTAATGCTTTTAGAAAATATAATTATTGGCAGCCTATGTTAAAATAGCGCTGCCAATTTTTTTTATTTTACATTTGTCTTCTCAATTTAAATAGCGATAAAATAATTAACCTTTCATGAAAAACACTCCTTTTACCGAAAAACACCAAGCCCTAGGCGCAAAGATGGCCGCATTTGCAGGATTTAATATGCCTATTAGTTATTCAGGCATCAACGATGAGCATGCGGCAGTTAGAAATAATGCTGGTGTATTTGATGTAAGTCATATGGGTGAATTTATTCTAAAAGGTGAAAATGCGTTGGATTTAATTCAGAGAGTTACGACTAATGATGCCTCAAAATTAATTGCTGGCCAGGCGCAATATAGTTGTCTGCCCAACAAACAAGGTGGTATTGTGGATGACTTATTAGTCTATTGTTTGGAACCCAACAAGTCGTATATGTTAGTGGTAAATGCTGGTAACATAGACAAAGATTGGAATTGGATAAGCAGCTTCAATGATAAAAATGTTGAGCTGCATAATATTTCTGATAAAACTTGTTTGTTAGCAGTTCAAGGACCTAACGCAACCAAAATACTTCAGTCGTTGACTACCACGGATATTTTAAATTTAAAGTATTACACTTTCGTTAGAGCAAATTTTGCTGGTATTGAGAATGTAATTATTAGTGCCACGGGATATACAGGTGCTGGAGGAGTTGAAATTTATTTTGAGGACAAGGACAACGCGGCAGATACTATTTGGAATGCAATATTTGCTGCGGGGGCTCCGCATGGCATCAAACCAATCGGCCTGGGCGCAAGGGATACCTTGAGACTTGAAATGGGTTTTTGTTTATATGGAAATGATATTGACGATACCACCTCTCCGCTAGAAGCTGGATTAGGATGGATAACTAAATTCACCAAAGACTTCACCAATCAATCTTTTTTTGAAAATCAAAAGGCCGCAGGTGTAACAAAAAAATTGGTAGGTTTTGAAATGATAGATAGAGGTATCGCTCGTCATGATCATGAAATAATGGATTCAAATGGAAAGTTGATTGGGAAAGTTAGTTCTGGAACACAATCTCCTTCATTGGGCAAAGCGATCGGAATGGGTTATGTAGCAAATGATTTTGCATCGATTGGAACGGAGATATACATTAGTATTCGCAATTCTTTATTGAAAGCAAAAGTGGTTAAAATGCCTTTTGCTTAAAAAGCAACCTTTGTTGATTCATGAAATTTGTAATTCATGCTTTACATTATAATTGATTAAATTTTATGAAAGGATTATTGTAGTGCCGCTACAATTTTAAAAATATTAGCTACTTATTACTATGGCAAAAATTCACCTCACTACGCTAATCAATGCACCAGTTGAGCGAGTCTTTGACCTAAGTCGCAGTATTAATTTACATAGAATAGCTTTTTCTAGTAAGGATGAAAAAGCAATAGAAGGCATTACCACAGGGCTTATCAATGAAAACGAAACAGTAACTTGGCAGGCCAAACATCTCTATAAAGTCAGGAAGATTAAAACTAAAATCACTAGTATGAATTTTCCAGATCATTTTATAGTTCAGATGGTACATGGCGACTTTAAAAGTTTCCGTCACGAACATCATTTTAAGCCAATTGATAATGGTACTTTTTTAATTGATATCATTGAATTTGAAAGTCCTTATGGAATAATTGGGCAATTAACCAACCAACTATTTCTTACTAGTTATTTGCATCAATTGCTTTTACATCGAAATGAGGTAATTAAGCAATATGCTGAATCAAGCAAGTGGAAAGCAATTTTGATTTAAATAAAATAAATGAAAGTAGAAAAACCCGCTTTATTTACTGCATTGTCACCTGCATTACTTAATCTATATGATGTGAGCAGTAGTATCGTAGTGATTATAGATGTATTAAGAGCTACTTCTACTATTGCAACTGCTCTTCATAATGGAGCGAAGGCTATCATACCAGTGGATAGTGTTACCGAATGTATTCGTTTGGGCAAGCAAATTGAGGGAATTACAGCCGGAGAAAGAGATGGGTTAATTGCAGAAGGATTGTCTTATGGAAATTCCCCTTTTGAATATCCAGCAGAATTTATTGGCGGTAAGACTTTAGTGCTGACTACTACTAATGGGACAAAGTTATTGCATATGGCATTGGATAAGGGGGCAAAGGAGATCGTTACTGGTTCATTTTCTAATCTTTCAGCAGTATGCGATTATCTAGTGGCTATGAAAATGCCAGTAATATTGGGATGTGCCGCTTGGAAAGACAGGGTTAATATTGAAGACACCTTATTTGCAGGTGCGGTAATTAGTCGTATTAAAGATCATTTTCATATTAATTGCGATTCTTCACAAATGGCAGAGACGATGTACAATGATGCTAAAGAGGATTTATATGAATTCATGAAGTCAAAAAACGCTTCCCATTACCACCGACTTTCCCGATTTGGACTTGAAAAAGATATCCGTTACTGTCTAACAGTGGATGTAGCCAACATATTGTGCCTATATAAAGAGGGTAAATTAATAAAGCAGTCTATTTAGCTGAAAGTTCAAAAGATATCACCTCTTTCAAGCAGTTTCCTTTAATTTTGCAAATTGCTCTTTTCTGAATGGGTCATTCCTAAGAAAGGAGATATTTTTCTCTTTGTACAGTTAAACCGGACTTTATTTTGGCGCTATCTCATTTAATAAAACATATTTATAATACAGGCTCTGATGATGTAATCCGGAGAGGAAAAAAAATTTTCGGAGCCGGAACTGTTGAATTGTTAGAACATGATGAGTTGCTTAATAGTGTAGTATTTAGAATAAAAGATGATGTATACAGCACCTATTATAAAGTTAATCTTCAAAAATATACCGATCCTCAATCTTTATCACTTCGCTGTACCTGTCCTTATAATGTAGGCGATATTTGTCGCCACGAAGTAGCTGCACTTTTTCAACTGCAAGAATTGATTGATAAAAATATGCTGGGCAGTAGTAATACGGTTTATAATCAAAGGCATACTGTAGCAAAGATGAAGTCCATCGAGCTTAAAACAATTCGGATGCTTTGTTCGCCAGAAATTTATGAAGCAGCTGATGAATTTTTAGAAACTACTAAAGCCGATATATTAGTTTCGGCAAATGAAAGGGTGGAAGCGGAATTGAAAACTGAAGGCCAAGTTTATCCTGTTGTAATTCAAAAAAACGACGAAAGAAATTTTGACACCTCTTGTAAATGCAAAGAATCTTCTTATCCATTATGTATTCACAAGACGATTTTATTTCTTCAAATATTTAGACAATACGGCCAATATTATTTTGATACTATTCGCAATTGGGATAAGGAAAAGAATAAACTATTACAGATTTATGGGTATAGTTTAACCGATGACTTATCTGGAAAGTTTGAGTTTGTATATAAAGAGGGAAAGCCTTTTCTTATTTTGCTAGACACGTCTATTAAAAGAGTGGCTCAGACAACGCTCCCTACTTCAAAGCCAGCGTATTTTCAGGAGGATAGTCCAATTCAATTAGAGGAGGCAGAGGTAATTGATCCTGCTACCAAAAAACTGGGAGTAGTTTTTAATTTTAATGCTACAGCCTATCCCTATTTTATAATCGATGCCATACAAGGCGATGCGGATGAAAAGGGATATTCCTTAGTTGGAAAAGCTGAAAAATTAGACCTCACGAAATATGTCAACACTGATTTATATAGCGAGGAGGATAAAATGCTATTACAGCAAATCAGAAAATTGCAGACTTCGGAAGTAAATAAATATCTAAATAGAAATTCTCCTTTTAGCGGAATATGGGAAAATATTATTCAAACAGATGGAGAGGAATTGCCAGAAGAAACCAGATTATTGATTACAGAATACTTTCAGCCTAAACTTAAAAAAATATTTGAAGAGCAAAAAAATAATTCATTCATCTATTTTTTGCCAGAAAAAAAGGTTTTCAAAACCGACAATTTGGTTGAAGTGTCTTTAAGTGCAAATTGCATTGCACCCCAGTTTAAGATTGCATCAAAGGGCAGTCAGTTTGAACTGCAGTGCCTGTTAAATATCAACGGAGCTACTCAGCCAGTTACTGATAATGAATGCAGTAACAGTATTCTTTTTTTATACAATCATACTTTTTATCTCTGGCAAAGACCTGAAGATGCATTACAAGCTGAAAGTTTTATAAAAAGCGGCAACATAAAACTTACCAAAGAAAATTGGTCCAGCCAAATGCAAAAGCTTATCATGCCATTGACTCAAGAATATCTTGTTGAGTTTGATAAATCGCTTATCAAAGAAATAAAGAGTGGCGAGCCAGAAGTAAAATTAATGTTGCAGGAAAAGGGAGAGTACCTTGTATTTCAACCCATTTTTACGTACAAGGGTTTTGAGACAAAAGCTACCGATAAGGATACAATTACCATACCTGATGGAGATAAAATTTTAATTGTCCATCGAAACAAAGAAGCGGAACAGCGGTTTATTGACCAGCTCAATTCATTACACTCTCAGTTTATACGTCCTGAGGAAGGAAATAGTTTAATATTAAAAGGGCCGGAGGTTTTAAAAAATAATTGGTTCTTCTTATTTGTAGACTCCATGAAGGAATCTAAAGTTCCTGTCTTTGGTTTTGAGGCACTCAGAAATTTTCGTTTTAATACAGCAAGGCCGTCTACTCATATTCATGTAAGTAGCGGACTCGATTGGTTTGATGCAAAGGTGGAATTAGATTTCGAGGGTCAGCGTGTAGGGATCAACGATATTAAAAGAGCATTAGCCTCCAAACAATCCTTTGTTCAATTAGGTGATGGCACTTTAGGAATATTGCCGGATGAATGGCTAAAAAAATACTCCCTATTATTTAAAGTAGGAGACGGAAAAAATGACAAGCTCCGCTTATCAAAATATCACATGAGTGTGATTGATGAGTTGTATCAAAATCGCGATGCTACAGAATTGAGTTTTGCATTAGATGAAAAATTTGAACGAATTAGAGAGTTTAAAAATATACCAGCAATTGATGCGCCTGTAAATTTACAAGCTATTCTTAGACCGTATCAAACGGCAGGTTATCAATGGCTTAATTATTTAAATGAGGTAGGTTGGGGAGGCATACTTGCAGATGATATGGGATTGGGTAAAACTGTTCAGGCGCTTACCATGTTGCAACATTATAAATCACAGGAAGGAAAACTAACCGCTATTGTTGTTTGTCCAACTACCTTGATATATAATTGGGAAAATGAGATAAAGAAATTTACTCCAGAACTTAGTTGGAGAATACATCACGGCAGTATACGTGCTAAGGAAATGAAAGTATTGCAAGAGGCAAATATTATTATCACGACTTATGGCACTTTACGAAGTGATATACAATTGCTGATGAAAATGGAGTTTGATTATGTGGTGTTAGATGAAAGTCAGGCAATTAAAAACCCTGCCTCAAAAGTAACAAAAGCTGCTTGTCTTTTAACCGCTAAAAATAGAGTATGCATGAGCGGTACTCCTCTTCAGAATAACACCTTTGACATATTTGCACAAATGAATTTTCTCAATCCGGGTTTATTAGGAAGCATGGATTTTTTCAGAAACGAATTTGCCAATCCTATTGACAAATTTGGAGAGCAGGAACAAAAAGAGCATCTCAGAAAATTATTATATCCTTTCATTTTGCGAAGGACTAAGGAGCAAGTAGCAAAAGATTTACCTGAAAAAACAGAGACTATTTTATTTTGTGAAATGGACAAGGAGCAGCGAAAAATTTATGACGCTTATCGCAATAGCTATCGAGATAAAATTATGGGGGTCATTGATCAACAGGGTATTGACAAATCGCAGCTTACCATTTTGCAGGGCTTAATGAAACTGAGACAGATTTGCGATAGTCCAGCAATTTTGAATGAAGAAGAAAAATACCCTAACCATTCGATTAAGCTGGATGAGTTAACTCGGGAAATAGGTGAAAATATTGGTCAGCATAAGGCATTGATATTCTCCCAATTTTTGGGAATGCTTTCCTTAATTAAAGATAAATTAATAGATACTGGGGTGCCATTTGAATATTTTGATGGAAGTACCAGTATTAATGATCGACAAACCGCTATTGATAACTTTCAAAATAAGGAGGAGAGTAGGGTGTTTTTAATTTCATTAAAAGCAGGGGGTGTCGGTTTAAACCTTACGGCAGCTGATTACGTTTACATTGTAGACCCTTGGTGGAACCCAGCAGTTGAACAGCAGGCGATTGACCGGACACATCGTATTGGCCAAACAAAAAACATCTTCGCCTATCGGATGATTTGTATTGATACGATAGAAGATAAAATCTTACAACTTCAAGAGCGTAAGCGTAAACTTGCAAGCGAACTAATATCTGACGACATCAATTTTGTAAAAGCATTGAGCAAGGCAGATGTTGAGTACCTTTTTAGCTAGTTGATCCTCAAAAATCGCAAGCGATTATTTGGTAAAGCTTTTGATCAAAATTGATTGATTAATAATTTCTCCTTTTTTTGTAAAATAAAGTTAACTATATAGATCTGAAATTTCCTTTGGAATAGAGTGCTTTTACTTTTTTGCCTTGATGCAAAAAAGTAACAAAAAAAATCAATCCTGCGAATAAAAAGGCTGAAATATTAAATATCAGCCTAAAATCAAGGAACTCGCGGGTAGAGTAAGTTGCTTT